>JAAEZQ010000061.1 GCA_018222805.1 Vibrionaceae bacterium | reverse complement strand
TCGGTAAAGGCACCAGCCGCCGCAAGGCAGAACAGGCGGCAGCGGAAACAGCACTTGAGCAATTAACTAATGGCTGATAACGAATTCGATATCGATGCATACTTTGCATCACATGGTGAAACGAGTTCACCAGAAAACCAGCACTGCGGCTTTATCGCCATTGTTGGTCGTCCAAATGTAGGTAAATCGACCCTTTTAAACAAAATCTTGGGTCAGAAGATTTCGATTACCTCTCGCAAGCCGCAAACCACACGCCACCGTATTATGGGTGTGGACACTGACGGTGACTATCAGGCGATTTACGTCGATACACCAGGACTTCATATTGAAGAAAAGCGTGCAATCAACCGTTTGATGAACCGCGCGGCAAACTCTTCGTTGAGTGATGTGAACTTGGTATTCTTCTTAGTCGATGGTACCCATTGGACTAAAGACGACGAGATGGTACTGACGAAGTTGCAGAAATCGAACTTCCCTGTTGTGCTGTGTGTAAACAAAGTCGACAACGTACAAGATCGCAATGAAGTGATGATGCACATGGCGGACATGTCTAAGAAAATGGACTTTGTCGACGTTGTGCCAATCTCAGCGAAGCAAGGCAAGAACATCGATGTACTGCGTAAACATGTACGCGACCATTTACCAGTAGCGACGCATCACTTCCCAGAAGAGTACGTGACAGACCGTTCACAGCGCTTTATGGCATCTGAAATTGTTCGTGAGAAGCTGATGCGTTTCACGGGTGAGGAGCTTCCTTACTCAGTGACGGTAGAGATTGAACGTTTTGACTACAACCCGGAAACCGATGGCTTCCATATCAATGCACTGATTCTGGTTGAACGTAGCGGTCAGAAGAAAATGGTGATCGGTAAAGGTGGCGAGAAGATCAAAACCATCGGCCGTGAAGCTCGCCTGGATATGGAAGAGCTGTTTGGTCGTAAGGTTTATCTCGAAACTTGGGTTAAAGTGAAATCTGGTTGGGCTGACGACGAACGTGCGCTGCGCTCGCTGGGTTACATCGACGATCTATAAACTTGAAGCGAAGGCACTTCGCTCCAACATCGATTAGAATAAGGAGCCACTTGGCTCCTTATTTTTTATTTTAGATAGGCACACCGGTATAGATGAGTAACCAGTCCTCTGAAGGCTTACAACGCTGCTTTGTTTTGCACCGAAGACCTTACAGTGAATCGAGCTTGATTCTTGATGTGTTCAGTGAGGAGTATGGCCGCATCACATTGATGGCCAAAGGCGCGCGTAGCAAACGTTCGAACCTGAAAGGGGCGCTACAGCCATTCACACCACTGTTACTCAAATGGTCAGGCAAAGGGTCAATGAAGACCTTACGACAGGCTGAACCAATTAGTCTTGGTTTACCTTTAACAGGTATCAACCTTTACTCTGCTATGTACGTCAATGAACTGATTGGCCGCGTATTGATGGCAGAAGTGCCAATGCCTGCCTTGTTTCACGATTATCTGCATGCATTAACCGAGCTGGCTCAGTGTGATAATCCTGAGCCAGCTCTGCGACGTTTTGAGCTGGCCTTGCTTTCTTCTATGGGGTACGGCGTCGACTTTATGCACTGTGCAGGGACGGGGGAACCTGTCGAAGCGGACATGACCTACCGTTATCGTGAACAGAAGGGATTCATTGCTTCAGTTAGGCGTGACAACCTGACATTTTTAGGCAATGAATTGATTGCAATCAGTGAGCGGCGCTTCGTCACTAAAGAGCAGTTAAAAGCGGCAAAACGCTTTACACGTATAGCCTTAAAGCCGTATCTTGGCGGCAAACCTTTAAAAAGTCGTGAATTGTTTATTCAGACATCCAGAGCACGGAGTAATGGAAAATGAGCTCAATCTATTTAGGCGTTAATATCGATCATATTGCTACTTTACGTAATGCACGTGGTACAAAATATCCGGATCCTGTTCATGCAGCTGAAATTGCAGAGCGAGCGGGTGCTGATGGTATCACTATTCACTTGCGTGAAGACCGCCGACATATTTTGGACCGTGATGTACGTATTCTGCGTGAAACTATCCAGACGCGCATGAACCTAGAGATGGCAGTAACAGACGAAATGGTGGAGATTGCTCTGAAAACCAAGCCGGAGTTCGTTTGCTTAGTGCCAGAAAAACGTGAAGAACTGACGACAGAGGGTGGCCTGGATGTGGTTGGCCAACTTGCTAAAGTGAAGGCGGCAACTGAGAAACTAACCGAAGCTGGTATTAAAGTCTCTCTGTTTATTGATGCCGATCGTCAACAGATTGATGCAGCAAAGCAATGTGGTGCTCCTTATATAGAACTTCACACTGGCCACTATGCTGATGCAACAACTGAGGAAGAACAGCAAGCGGAACTGAAAAAAATTGCCGCTGGCGCAAGCTATGCTGACGACCTAGGCATCATCGTCAATGCGGGTCATGGTTTGACTTACCATAACGTTGCACCTATTGCCGCGTTACCAGAAATCTACGAACTGAACATTGGTCACTCTATCATTGGTCGTGCGGTGTTCGATGGCTTGGACAAAGCTGTGGCTGATATGAAAGCTTTGATGATCGAAGCTCGTAAGTAATCAGGCATCAGTAATGGCTATTTTAGGTTTAGGTACGGATATTGCGGAAATAGAGCGCATTGAAAAAGCGCTGGATCGCACTGGAGTCTCATTTGCTCAGCGCATTCTGTGTGAAGAAGAGATTCTGAAGTTTTCACAGCTAAAGCAAAAAGGGCGTTATCTTGCCAAACGTTTTGCAGCGAAAGAAGCGGCATCGAAAGCGCTGGGTACCGGCATTGCAAAAGGGGTGACCTTTCACGACTTTTGCGTGACTAACGATGAACTGGGGAAGCCTATACTTTCCCTTTCTGGTAAGGCAGAGCAAATAGCTCAAAGCTTGGGGGTAAACCATGTTCACCTTTCGATCTCTGATGAGAGACACTATGCTGTTGCGACCGTGATTTTAGAGTCATAAATCGCCTGAATTTCTTGTAAAGAAACCAAATAGCAAAAAGCCAGAGCATCTGCTCTGGCTTTGTCGTTTTAGTCAGCGGACATTTTACTGCTTTAGATAGAGCTTAGCGGTGGTCGTGACCTTAATCATTTCATCTTGTAGCTCGAACATTTCTGGCTCAATGTCGTCCAGGTCTGCTCCTGATCGAAGCGCCTGCTCCAGCGTCGCACACAACGACTTTAACCTTGGCACGCCGCAATACGAGCTACTGCCGTGCAGCTTGTGAATGACATGAATGAGCTCTTCACGGGCAAAGTTTTCTTCTGCTAGTGCTTGAGCAACCACATCATCCACTTCTGGGATAAAGTCGATTAACATACGCAGCATATCTTTGGCCAAATCTTCTTTATTCGCACTCTGTTTCAACGCGGCTTGCCAATCAATAATGACATCTTGGTGAGCCTTTTCTGTTGCACTTAGTGCTTCAGTCTCTTGTTCATCAATATAAGAAGGCGTGACTTTTCTAATACTTTCCGCACAGGCATTTGGGTTCCAGTGAACCAAAACCTGTTGCAGCACATGCTCTTCAATTGGTTTGGTGAGGTAATCATCCATACCTGCTGCGAGCAGACGATCACGTTCGCCCGCCATAGCATGTGCGGTGACCGCAATGACTGGTGTATCTTTGTTGAGCTCAATCTGCTTGATATGTTTACACGCGGTCACCCCATCCATATGTGGCATTTGGATGTCCATGAATATCATGTCGTACTTTTTCTCGGTCGCCAGATTTACGGCTTGTTGACCGTTACTGCAGGCGGTTACCGTTTCAACACGCTCTTTCAGCAAAGCAGAGATAAGCTTCAAGTTGGCCGGGTTATCGTCAACAGCGAGAACGTGCAGCGGTAAACGTTCTTCCTCTACGGTTTTAATTGGTGCACGCAGAAGAGGCTGAGGAGATTCAACATGTTCGCTGATCAGGCTTTGTAGCAATCGGCGTCGTGACAGAGGCTTGGTCAGGCACTGGATATGATGTTCCTTCATGATCTGATCTGCCAGGGCAAGTTCGGTACTTGGCGTCCCCATGATCACACTTGGTGCCATTTGCTTCGCTTGTTCTATCCAGGCTTCAACCGATTGCTCATCGTAAGTCTGGTTTGCAGCCAAATTGAGTAACACGTAATCGTAGTGCTCATTTGCTTCAGGTAACGATGAACGATAAGTCACTAAGATACCTTCCTGGCTTAGGATCTGTTGCGTTACTGATGCTGCCTGCATATTCGGTTCTACCAATAACAGCTGTTTACCCGTAAGCAGTTCAATCTCGATAAGGTCGCTCATTGGCATTTCTGTCGAGTTGAGTCGCAGGGTAAACCAGAATGTAGAGCCTTGATGCAATCGACTGGTCAGACTGATTTCTCCCCCCATCTGGCTAACCAGTTTCTGGGTGATAACTAGACCAAGACCAGTACCACCGTAGCGGCGTGAGATGCTGGCATCGGCTTGGCTAAATGCCTGGAAGAGCTGCGCTTGCTGACGTTCTGAAATACCAATACCAGTATCACGAACCATAAACTGCAACTCGACAGAATCACCAGACTGAGAGCGCATTTCAACACTAATGTCGATGTTGCCACGTTCAGTAAATTTGATCGAGTTACCAACCAGATTCGTCAGGACTTGTTGGATACGTAGAGGATCGCCAATCAAACCTGATGGGATTTTAGGATCCACTTTGAGCGTGATTTCCAGTCCTTTTTCATGAGCACTGGTCGCTTGAAGATTGACGACTTCTTCCAAACTTTCACGGAAATCGAACGGAATGTTTTCCAGAGCCAGTTTACCCGCTTCCAGTTTAGAAAAGTCGAGGATATCGTTAATAATATTGAGCAGGTTATTTGCTGATTTTTCGATCGTCTGCAGGTAATCCGTCTGACTATTTGAAAGTTGGGTTTTGAGCATTTGGCGCGTAAAGCCAATCACGCCGTTCAGTGGAGTACGCAGTTCGTGAGACATGTTGGCCAAGAACTCAGACTTCACACGCGCGGCTTCTTGTGCACGTTTCTTCGCGATGTCTAACTCAACGTTCTGGATTTCTAGCTGTTCTAAGGTTTCACGCAGATCAGAAGTTGCCTGATCGATACTGTGTTGCATCTCGACATGGTATTCCGAAAGTGAGACGGCCATGGCGTTGATACCATTCTTAAGCTGATCAAGCTCACCGTGCATTTTTCCTTCGATACGAACATCAAGGTGGCCACGTCGAATACGGTCTACAACGTTTTTCATGTGTGTGATCGGCTGAGTCACATCATGCATTAAACGAGAGGCGAATACACTGGCAAGACCGAGGCCTAAAATCAGCACCAAAAAGGCAGAGAAGACTTCCTGATATTGCTGAAGACGCAGAGAGGAGAGATCCAGCTCCACGGCAATGTAGCCGATGGCTTTGGTCGCTTGGCTTTTATTAGACAGATCCGTCAGGTAATGCCCTTCAGATAATATTGGCACACGAAGAATCAGGTAGTTGTCGTAGATTTCCGAATTTCCCAGCTGTGGGATAGGTTTATCTTTTGGAAACATCAACGCTTCAAAGTTGGGATGGAAGTTTGACGTTACAAACAGTTCATGGTGAACATCAAAGACGGCAATGCTTCGAACCAGTTTCGAGTTTTTGCGGTGAGCGTAGCTGATAAGGCGTCGGACAGCTTCACGGCTTTCTGTCAGTAGGTGAGATTCACTGGCAATCGCTAGCGGTTCGATGATGCTATTACCTGTGGTGATAACTTGTTTCTCAAGATCCTGGTAGCGGTTAAATGAGAAAAAGCCGCTCAGCAATAAGCCAATAATGAGAGTGGGAGCGAGAGTCAGTGTAATTACACGTGCTCGTAAGCCATATCTGGTCATGTTATCTAATTACATCGGAGTCTGGATATGGGAAAATAACGCATTATTTCTCAAGCGCACGATAAAGCCTTGAGTAAAAAAGTGACGTCACCGAATAAGCGGTAAGCATAATCAAGTCACTCGAATCACACAACGGCTGCAATCAAGAATAGTGAAGCCGTAGGGCAATTAGACACAAATCAGGCACAGAGCATGGCACGCATCTTTCAACCGAAAAAGAAAACCCAACTCAACACTCGTCACCAGCAGGTGCACGTTGAACGTTTGGATCATCATGGCGCGGGTATCGCTTACCTAAAGAAAAAGCCCCTATTTATTGATGGAGCGCTGCACGGTGAGGAAGTGGTGACACAGCTGGTGGAAGAGAAAAGTAAGTTTGCCCGCGGTAAGCTGATCAAAATTTTGCAGCCAAGTGACACACGTGCTGAACCATTCTGTCCGCATTACCATGAGTGTGGTGGCTGTGATTTACAGCACTTGGAATATGACCAACAATTGACGCACAAACAGCAGACTCTGCGTCAGCTCATGCGAAAATTTGCAGGCAGTGATATAGAGCTTGATGCGCCAGTATTAGGCGAGCAGCGACGATACCGACGTCGTGCTCGCGTGAGTCTGTTTGTAGATAAAAAAACGCGCCAACTGCATTTTGGCTTCCGTAAAAAGCAAAGCAAACAGATTGCTCAGGTGACCGATTGTCCAGTGTTAGCGCCGCAGCTGAACGTTTTGCTTCCGGAAATTTACGCGGAGCTAAAACAATTTAAAAAGCCTGAGCAACTTGGTCATGTTGAGCTGGTCTTAGGTGATAACGGGCCTTGTATTACTCTGCGCCACATGAGTAATTTGACCGAACCGGAAGTTGAGGTTTTGGTTAAGCTCGCAGAGCGTCATAACGCCACGTTGTACCTGATGCCGCAAACTGATCAGCTTGATTTAATTGCAGGTGAGACGCCGTTTTATCAGGAAAATGGCGTGAAGGTGCCTTTCGCACCAAATAACTTTATTCAGGTCAATCAAGCGGTAAACCAAAAAATGGTGGATCAGGCGATCCATTGGTTAGACCCGCAAGATAGTGATCGAGTGTTAGATTTGTTCTGTGGGCTGGGTAACTTTAGCTTGCCAATCGCTAAGTTAGCCAAACACGTTGTAGGTATAGAAGGGGTCGCTGACATGGTGGAAAAAGCCACAAATAATGCATCCTTGAACCAAATCAACAACGCACAATTTTATCACGCTAACCTAGAGCTGGACTTTGAAGGTCAGGTTTGGGCGGCAGAGAAGTTTGATAAAGTGCTTCTCGATCCAGCACGTGCCGGAGCGAGCGGGATCATCGATCAAGTTTCCGCACTTGGAGCTCAGCGCGTGGTTTATGTTTCTTGTAATCCTGCTACCCTTGCAAGGGACAGTCAGAGCTTAATTGAACAAGGCTACAAATTAACCAAGCTAGGTATGCTGGATATGTTCCCACATACTAGCCATTTAGAGTCAATGGCTTTGTTTGAAAAGTCCTAGTACATAGGATCCTAGCCCTTTTTACTTGTGGTGGGGCCAGGAAGTCAGCGTTTAATGCTGACGAAAGAACTAATCTGGACAGTGTTAGTCAAACCACACGAATATAATAATTAGGACGATGAGATGGTTGCGGTAAGAAGCGCGCATTTAAATCAAAACGAACAGTTTGAACTCGAGCAATGGGTGGCTAGCCTAGGGCAAGAGAAAAACACAGCATCACGTTTAATCGAGGTTTACAGAGACTGCCAAAACATTTTGGCAGATCACGAGCAAGCGGAATTGCTGCTGTGGCGTGGACGAGAAATGATCGAAATTCTGATCACCTTGTCTATGGATAAAGCTACCTTAGTGGCAGCACAACTGTTCCCATTGGTTTCAAGTGGTGCTTTCAACAGAGAACTGCTGGAAGAAAAATACAGTAAAGAAATCATAAAGCTGATAGATGGCGTTGAAGAGATGGCCGCCATCGGTCAACTCAATGTCACCATGGAAGGGGGCTCTGCATCGTCTCAGGTAGATAACGTGCGTCGCATGCTACTTGCCATGGTTGATGATTTCCGATGCGTGGTTATTAAGCTGGCAGAACGTATCTGTAACCTGATTGAAGTTAAGAAAGCGCCGGATGAAGTGCGCCGCGCTGCGGCAAAAGAGTGTGCCAACATTTATGCGCCTTTGGCGAACCGTCTGGGTATCGGTCAGCTCAAATGGGAAATCGAAGACTACGCATTCCGCTATCAGCAGCCAGAAACCTACAAACAAATTGCTAAGCAGCTATCTGAGCGCCGTATTGTTCGTGAGCAATACATCAAAGATTTTGTGGAAGACCTCACTCAAGAGATGAGAGCCTTCGGTATTAACGCTGAAGTAAGTGGCCGACCAAAGCACATCTACAGTATCTGGCGAAAAATGCAGAAGAAGAGCTTAGCGTTTGACGAACTGTTTGACGTCAGAGCTGTGCGTATTATCGCGGATAAACTGCAAGACTGTTACGCCGCTTTAGGTGTTGTACACACCAAATATAAGCACTTGCCAAGTGAGTTCGATGATTACGTGGCGAACCCAAAGCCAAACGGGTATCAGTCCATCCATACCGTAATCCTGGGGCCTGAAGGGAAAACCATCGAGATCCAGATCCGAACCAAGCAAATGCATGAAGAATCGGAGCTCGGCGTGGCCGCGCACTGGAAGTACAAAGAAGGCGCGAGCGCACGTAGCGGGTACGATGAAAAGATCACCTGGCTGCGTAAGCTTCTGGATTGGCAAGAAGAGATGTCCGATTCGGGTGAAATGCTTGATGAGCTACGAAGCCAGGTCTTCGATGACCGTGTCTATGCCTTTACACCTCGTGGTGATGTTGTCGACTTACCAATGGGCGCTACTCCGCTCGACTTTGCTTATCATATTCACTCCGAAGTAGGCCATCGCTGTATTGGCGCCAAAGTTGGCGGACGTATTGTACCTTTTACCCATAAGCTGCACATGGGTGATCAGGTTGAAATCATCACCTCAAAAGAGCCAAACCCATCACGTGACTGGCTAAATCCTTCATTGGGGTTCGTACATTCTGGTCGAGCTCGCGCTAAGATCAATGCTTGGTTCCGCAAGCAAAGTCGCGAGAAAAACCTAGAGGCAGGTCGTGAAATTCTAGAGCACGAACTGGTGAAAATTGGCGCGACCATGAAAGATGCTGAGCGTTACGCGCTGAAGCGATTCAACGTGAATACGCCAGATGAGCTGTATGTCGGTGTGGGTAGTGGTGATCTGCGTATCAACCAGATCATCAACCACATCAACGCGCTGGTAAACAAGCCAACCGCAGAAGAAGAAGACCAACAAGCCCTCGAAAAACTGCAAGAAGCGGAGCACAAATCGCCAGCTCAAAGTCGACCGAAGAAAGATGCGGTTGTTGTTGAAGGGGTCGATAACCTGATGACGCACCTTGCGCGTTGTTGTCAGCCAATCCCGGGTGACGATATCTGTGGCTATATTACGCAAGGCCGAGGTATTTCAGTGCACCGTAGTGACTGTGAACAGCTCGAAGAGCTAAGACATCACGCACCAGAACGAATCATTGATACGGTGTGGGGCAGTGGTTTTGTCGGCTCATATATTCTTACTGTGCGAGTTGAAGCGATGGAGCGTGGCGGGCTGCTGAAAGACATCACAACTTTATTAGCGAACGAGAAAATCAAAGTTACCAGCATGAAGAGCCGCGTTGATTACCGTCGTCAGCTTGCCATCATGGACTTTGATCTCGAAGTGACTAATATTGAGGCGCTTTCTCGCGTGTCGAAGCGTGTTGAGCAGATCAGAGATGTGATGTCTGTAAAACGTCTCGGCTAACTTTCACGTCGTACTGGTTACTTTTACCGCGTTAACTTCGCTTTCTCGCTCCATCACATAGGCGAGCTATGCTCAGGAGTCTCGGAAGCTTGTTGCCTTGTTAAAGTAACAATTACTTAGTGAAAGGCGAGTACTACTAGAAGCTACGCAGTGTTGTAAGAAAATGAATTTAAGGTGAGTGGTTATGCTGCTCGCCTTTTTGTTTAAAGGAACTCTTTGTTTAAGGGAAAAGTATATGAGTCATCCAATTGAACAGCTTGAAGCGATCATGGCGCAGTTGCGCGATCCGGAAGGAGGGTGCCCTTGGGATTTGAAGCAGAGCTTTGACACTATTGTTCCGCACACTATAGAAGAAACCTATGAAGTTGTTGATGCGATTCAAAATCGAGATTGGCCGAATCTCAAAGAAGAGTTGGGTGACTTGCTGTTCCAGGTGATTTTTTACAGTCAATTGGCTAAAGAGCAGGGGATGTTTGATTTTTCAGAGGTAGTTGAAACCGTGAATGAAAAATTGACTCGTCGTCATCCCCACGTTTTTTCTGACGTTGAGTTTGAATCTGATGCTGAAATTAATGCGAATTGGGAAGCGGAAAAGGCGAAAGAAAAAGCACAAGTAGGCAAACAAGAAGAAAGTATTCTAGACTCAATACCAAACTCTTTGCCGGCGCTTTCTCGTGCTACAAAGATTCAGAAAAAATGTGCGAAATACGGATTTGATTGGGACTCACTTGGGCCTGTTGTGGAAAAGGTTCAGGAAGAAATTGATGAGGTAATGGAAGAAGCCATTCAAGTTGACCCAGATGAAGAGAAAGTAGAGCTTGAACTGGGTGATTTGCTTTTTGCAACGGTTAATTTGGCTCGTCACCTTGGCAAGGATCCAGAGGTGGCTTTGGGTAAAGCGAATTTAAAGTTTGCACGACGCTTTAAGCAGGTAGAGGTGAAGGTAGCTCTATCTGGAAAGGGACTTAAAGATTGTTCTTTGACTGAGCTTGATAAATTCTGGGATGAAGTAAAAAGAGACGAGTGACGAGTAGAGTGGGCGTAAATTGACGGGAAGCGGTTTTTGAGACAAGTTTGACTCAGAAGATAAGTATGCACCCGTCTTCTCTTTGTCCACTTTGATTTGAAGCAAAAAATAAAAAATTGCAGTGTGATAGATTTCACGTTGTGGCGGTAAGGAGCTTCTGGTATATTTATCACCCGTCCAGAAGCACTCCATTTCCCTCATTCAACCAATTTCAGGTTAAACATGACGACAAATTACATTTT
>JAAEZQ010000060.1 GCA_018222805.1 Vibrionaceae bacterium | reverse complement strand
CTTCTTCCTGACGACGTTTAAGCTCGTCGGCCTCTTTTCGCGCTGCTTCTTGCTTAATTTTCTCTTCAGCATCACGTTTCGCTTTTTCTTCAGCTTCACGTTGTGCATTCGTATCAACGTCTCGTTTCGCTTTTTCTTGAGCTTCACGTTTCGCTTTTTCTTCAGCGTCACGTTTTGCAGCTTCTTCAGCTTCACGTTTTGCAGCTTCTTCAGCTTCACGCTTTGCGGCTTCTTCAGCTGCGCGTTTTGCTGCTTCTTCTGCTTCACGTTTTGCTGCTTCTTCAGCTTCACGTTTCGCTTCATCTTCAATTGTGCTGCGCTTCACGTATGTACGTTTCTTGCGCACCTCAACCTGAACATTCTTACTCTTACCACCACCCGCGTTCACACTAAGTGTACTACGAGTTTTACGCTGTAGCGTAAGACGAGTAGGCTCTGAATCACCTGACTTATCACCGTGTTCTTTTTTCAGATGAGAGAGAAGCTGCTGCTTCTCTTCATCAGTAACATTGTCAGAGCTCGCCTTTTTAATGCCAGCGTCAGCAAGTTGTTCAATCAAGCGGTCGACTGGCGTACCAATCTCATCACTCAGTGCTTTAACTGTTAATTGTGTCATGCCGCTTCCTCCTTGCTGAATTATGCTTCTTCGCCGAACCAACAGATGTTACGTGCGGCCATAATTAGCTCACCTGCACGCTCTTCGGTCAGGCCTTCAATACCTTCTAAATCGTCTATGCCTTGGTCAGCAAGATCTTCCAGTGTAGCTACACCTTTTGCTGCCAATTTGAATGCCATTTCACGCTCAAGACCTTCAAGTCCTAGCAGGTCTTCGGCAGGCTCCAGGCCTTCAAAAGACTCTTCTTGCGCTAATGCAATTGTTGTTAGTGCATCTTTCGCACGACCACGTAGCTCTTCGATTAGTTCTTCATTCAGACCATCGACTTCAAGCAGCTCGTTAACTGGTACGTAGGCAACTTCTTCTAATGTTGAGAAACCTTCTTCAACAAGTAGTTGTGCGAAGTCCTCTTCAATATCAAGGTACTTCATGAAGTTTTCGATAGACGCTTGTGACTCTTCAGCGTGTTTCTTCTGTAGATCTGCCACTGTCATTACGTTCAGTTCCCAACCCGTAAGTTGAGATGCTAGACGTACGTTTTGACCGTTACGACCGATAGCTTGCGCTAGGTTGTCCGCTTCTACTGCGATGTCCATTGCGTGTGCATCTTCATCAACGATGATAGAAGCAACGTCTGCTGGAGCCATTGCGTTGATAACGAACTGAGCTGGATTATCGTCCCAAAGCACGATATCGATACGCTCACCGCCAAGCTCACCAGAAACCGCTTGTACACGTGCACCACGCATACCAACACACGCACCAACAGGGTCAATACGTTTGTCGTTTGTTTTCACTGCGATCTTCGCACGTGAACCTGGATCACGCGCAGCGCCTTTAAGTTCGATGATGTCTTCAGCGATTTCAGGCACTTCAACACGGAACAGTTCTGCAAGCATTTCAGGTTTAGAACGTGTGATAAACAGTTGGAAACCACGCGCTTCTGGAGCAACCTTGTACAGAAGGCCACGAACACGGTCACCTGGACGGAAGTTTTCACGAGGTAGTTGGTCATCACGTAGGATTACCGCTTCTGCGTTGTTACCTAGATCAAGTACGATAGTGTCGCGGTTTACTTTCTTAACAACACCAGTGATTAGGTCACCTTCGTTGTCAATGAACTGCTCAACGATTTGTGCACGCTCAGCTTCACGAACTTTTTGTACGATAACTTGCTTAGCCGTTTGAGTCGTAATACGATCAAACGTTACTGATTCGATTTCGTCTTCTACGTAGTCGCCTAGCTCAACTGAATCATCTTCATATTGTGCTGCTTCTAGAGAGATCTCTTTCGTTGGGTTTTCAACATCGTTTACCACCAACCAGCGACGGTAAGTAATGAATTCACCTGTTTTACGATCAATAGCAACACGTACGTCGATTTCGATTTCGTATTTTTTCTTTGTAGAAGTTGCTAGAGCAATCTCAAGAGCTTCAAAGATACGCTCACGAGGTACCGCTTTTTCGTTCGATACCGCTTCTGCTACCGCTAAAATTTCTTTACTCATTGTATTTAGCCTCTAAGCTTAAACTTTTTTAGGGAACTAAAATTTAGGGATCAGGTTAGCTTTTGAAATATTACTTAAAGCAAACTCTTCTTGCTGGCCATCAACAGTAACTGTCACTGTTTCGCCATCAACGCTGTGGATAATACCTTTCCATTTGCGACGGTTTGCTACAGCCATTTTCAAAACGATGCTGACCTCGTGACCAATAAATTGCTCGTAATGTGCTGCTTTGAAAAGCGGTCTTTCTAAACCTGGGGAAGACACTTCTAGGCTGTAAGCAACCGAAATTGGATCTTCAACGTCTAGTACCGCACTTACTTGGTGGCTAACTTCTGCACAGTCGTCCACGTTAATACCATTTTCATGGTCAATATAGATGCGTAGCGTTGAGTGCGCGCCTGCTCGAATGAATTCTAATCCAACCAACTCATAGCCCGACGCCTCAACAGGAGCTTCAAGCATTTCAGTAAGTTGTCTTTCTAAACCAGTCATTTAAACCACTCCAGAAACAAAAAAAGGGCTCAGAGCCCAATCAAAAAACCAAGCAGCAACCTGAGATATTTAAAAAACTCAGATAACAAAAAACCCCGATAGTCGGGGTTTTATGCTGCTGGACCCTGATACGTTAAGAATAGATAAAAAACCATTCTTAACTCGTAGTGTGGTTAGTACTACGCAAACTTGCCAATTCTCGATTTCTTATTTAAAGAAAGAGATTGGTTGCGGGGGCCGGATTTGAACCGACGACCTTCGGGTTATGAGCCCGACGAGCTACCAAGCTGCTCCACCCCGCGTCCGACTTGCTGAGCATTATACGCTCACCAAACTGTATTACAAGTTTATAAATAATGGTGCCGAGAGAGGGACTCGAACCCTCACACCAAAGGCACTAGCACCTCATGCTAGCGTGTCTACCAATTTCACCATCTCGGCATCAAAACCTTGCAGCTTATTGAGGAATTTCATCACCAGCAGGTGCTGGCAATTCACTCGCTGCGTCCTTAACTTGTTCAACAACTGGTTGACCTAGCGTTGGGTCTACCCATTGTGACTCAGTCTTGTGCGTAGACATACGACCAAGTAGCAAGCTAATGACAAAAAATACGGTTGCTAAAATAGCAGTTGTTCGGGTTAAGAAATTACCTGAGCCGCTAGCACCAAACACTGTGTTTGAAGCACCAGCACCGAACGAGGCTCCCATATCTGCGCCTTTACCTTGTTGAATCAACACAAGGCCAATCACACCAAGCGCTGCCAACAGGTAAATCACAAGTAGAACTGTAAACATTTTTTCCACCTATGTTCCAAATTGTTGAGCCAGCGCCGCCCAAAAATAATGAATCTTATTAAATGAACAAGGCTAGCGACCTCCTAACGGGAGGCGGTGCAATACTAGCGAAAGCCATTAACGCTGACAAGGGGAAATTAGTAAAAAAACAACGCCATTGAGCCGAACGCTCAAAAAAAGGGCAAAAATCGCCCTTTTCTTTCATACTCTGGGTTAAAGTAATGATTAAAAACTTGCTTTTACCGCTTCAGCAATTTTAAGCGCTGAGCTCTGTACAAGTTCTGCATCTTCACCTTCGACCATTACGCGAATGAGCGGTTCAGTACCAGATTTACGCAGTAATACTCGGCCTTTATCGCCTAATTCAGCTTCAACTTCAGCAACAGAATCCAATACTGCTTTTGCTTCTAGTGGATTTGCATCGCCAGAGAAACGAACGTTTTCTAGCACTTGCGGGTACAACGTCATTCCTTGAGAAAGATCGTTTAGCGACATTTCACTACCAACAATCGAAGCAAGTACTTGTAATGCAGCAACAATAGCATCGCCCGTTGTGACTTTATCTAACAAGATAACGTGGCCCGAGTTTTCAGCACCGATCTTCCAACCTTTAGCAAGCAATTGTTCCATAACGTAGCGATCTCCTACCGCAGCACGAACAAATGGAATACCTAACTGCTTCAGCCCATTTTCCATGCCCAAGTTAGTCATCAGAGTACCAACTACACCACCTTTTAGCTCACCGCGACGTAGAGCATCTCTGGCGATGATGTAGGCAATTTGGTCGCCATCCACTTTATTACCCAAGTGATCAACCATGATGATACGGTCGCCGTCACCATCAAACGCAAGACCGAGGTGCGCTTGCTCTTCAACAACGCGCTTTTGAAGTGCTCTTACGTCAGTCGCACCGACTTGATCGTTGATATTGGTGCCATTAGGCTCAACGCCCATCGCAATAACTTCCGCACCCAGCTCTTTAAATACGTTAGGAGCAATGTGGTAAGTTGCGCCGTGCGCGCAGTCAACCACAATTTTAAGGCTCGCTAAGCTCAGTGTTGAAGGAAAAGTACTTTTACAAAACTCAATGTATCGACCTGCCGCATCGTTTAGACGAGTAGCTTTACCCAACTCAGCCGATTCGACACATTCAATCTCTTTATCCAATTCCGCTTCGATCGCAAGTTCAATATCATCCGGCAACTTAGTGCCTTCAGAAGAGAAAAACTTGATGCCGTTGTCGTAATAAGGGTTATGAGATGCCGAGATCACAATCCCAGCTTCTGCTCGGAACGTTTGTGTTAAGTAAGCAACTGCTGGTGTTGGCATTGGTCCAGTAAAGGTCGCTTTAAGACCCGCCGCGGCCAAACCCGCTTCTAGCGCAGATTCCAGCATGTAGCCCGATATACGAGTATCTTTACCGATAATTACTTTTTTTGTGCCTTGTTTCGCTAATACGCGACCTGCCGCCCAGCCAAGTTTCAGTACGAAATCGGGAGTGATTGGATATTGTCCAACTTTGCCACGCACACCGTCTGTACCAAAGTAACGTCTTTTATCAGACATAAACTTTCCTTTGTTATTTTTTAAATATTGTTCTTCGTCATCTCAATAACTTTCATCGCTTCAAGCGTTTCTTCAAAGTCGTGTACTCGAATGATCTGTGCACCTTTCATCGCTGCGATAGTGGCACAAACGACGCTGGCATTTGTACACTCTGCCGCAGGCTTATCCAACAGCTTAAAAATCATCGACTTGCGAGACATGCCAGCCAAAATAGGCAAGCCAAATTCATGAAACTTCTCGAGATGAGCAAGCATATGATAATTGTGTTCTATAGTTTTGCCAAAGCCAAAACCAGGATCAAGAATGATATTTTCACGAGCAATACCAGCCGCTTCGCACACCGCCATGCGCTCCACCAGAAACTGCTCCACTTCCTGCATTAGATCATCATATTGAGGGTTCTGTTGCATGGTTTTTGGTTGACCTTTCATGTGCATGATGCACACCGGTATATTCGCTTGTGCTGCAACTTCCAACGCGCCCGGCTCGCTCAGAGAGCGAACATCATTGATTAGGTCTGCCCCTGCTTCCACGGACTGACGAATCACTTCAGCTTTGCTGGTATCAACTGAAATCCATACATCTGGGTAGTGGGCCCTGATAGCTCTGACGACCGGGATGACGCGTTCCAGTTCATCTTCCAGAGTGACTTCTGGCGCGCCAGGTCGTGTCGATTCACCGCCAACATCAATAATGCTAACCCCTGCTTTTATCATTTTATCAACGCGGGCAAGAGCTAAATCTAGTGAATTGTGCTTGCCTCCATCAGAGAAAGAATCAGGTGTAACGTTGAGGATAGCCATTACGTGTGGACGAGAAAGGTCCAGAGATTTGTTTTTTGCTTTAATAATCATAATAAATACAAAAACCCCGAGCGAACTCGGGGTTTATCAATATCAACAGTTGTTATTCAGAATCTTTCTTTTCTGGTGCGTCAGTTGAAGCCGCGTCTTGGGAAGTAGACTGTTCTGCATCTTTATCAGCATCAGCCTTTTTCTCTTCTTCTTTCGCTTCAGGCGCAGCTTGTGATTTATCATCAACCTCAGGCTTGCTTGACAGATTGTCGCTCCAGCCAGCCGGTTCACGAATTTCAGCCTTGCGCTCCATTAGGTCATCGATTTGGCGAGCATCAATGGTTTCATACTTCATTAGCGCATCTTTCATCGCATGCATGATATCCATGTTTTCTTCCAAAATCTTCTTCGCTCGATCGTAGTTGCGGTCGATGATTTGGCGAACTTCGTCATCAATTAGCTTGGCGGTGTCATCAGACATATGTTTCGTCTGAGTCACACTACGACCTAGGAATACTTCACCTTCATCTTCTGCATACAATAAAGGACCCAATTTTTCAGAGAAACCCCATTGCGTTACCATCTTGCGAGCAATCTCTGTTGCACGTTCGATATCGTTAGAGGCACCTGTTGAGACTTTGTCCGCACCGTAAATCAACTCTTCTGCAAGACGCCCGCCGTACAGACTAGAGATCATTGATTCTAAGTGCTGACGAGACATACTTACGCGATCTTGTTCTGGCAAGTACATCGTCACACCTAACGCACGTCCACGAGGAATAATAGATACCTTGTACACAGGATCATGCTCAGGAACTAAACGACCGACAATCGCGTGTCCCGCTTCGTGGTAGGCTGTTGACGCTTTAGTCTCTTCTGACATAACCATAGAGCGACGTTCTGCACCCATCATAATTTTGTCTTTAGCCAGTTCAAACTCAACCATGGATACGTTGCGTTTGTTGCCACGAGCAGCAAATAGTGCAGCTTCGTTTACTAAGTTTGCTAAGTCAGCACCTGAGAAACCCGGCGTACCACGTGCAATTAGAGAAGGCTCTACATCACCCGCTAGAGGCACTTTACGCATGTGGACTTTAAGAATCTGCTCACGACCACGGACGTCTGGTAGACCAACCACGACTTGACGGTCAAAACGACCAGGACGCAACAATGCAGGGTCAAGCACATCCGGACGGTTAGTCGCTGCAATAACGATGATACCTTCGTTACCTTCGAAACCATCCATTTCAACCAGCATTTGGTTTAGTGTTTGCTCACGCTCATCGTGACCACCACCTACACCAGCACCACGCTGGCGACCAACCGCATCAATCTCATCGATAAAAATGATACAAGGTGCCGCTTTCTTCGCTTGCTCAAACATGTCACGCACACGAGATGCACCCACACCCACAAACATTTCTACGAAGTCAGAACCAGAAATCGTAAAGAATGGTACTTTTGCTTCACCGGCAATCGCCTTCGCAAGCAATGTTTTACCTGTACCTGGAGGCCCCACCATTAGAACACCAGTCGGAATTTTACCGCCCAGTTTCTGGAAACGGCTTGGATCACGTAGGTAATCGACCAGCTCTTTTACGTCTTCTTTTGCTTCGTCACAGCCAGCAACATCAGCAAATGTAGTTTTGATTTGATCTTCGCTCATCATTCGAGCTTTGCTCTTACCGAAAGACATGGCGCCTTTACCGCCACCGCCTTGCATTTGACGCATGAAGAAAATCCACACACCAATCAGTAAGATCATTGGGAACCAAGAAATGAAAATTGTACCTAGCAAGCTTTGCTCTTCAGGAGGCGTACCTTGCACTTTCACGTTTTGATTAATTAGGTCATCCAGAAGCTTTTGGTCGTACACGGGCATATACGTAACCATTTTGGCACCGCCGCCACGACGAACGAAGCTAATCTCACCGTCTTTAAATGTTGCTTCTTGAATCTGGCCTTGGCCAACTTCCTGTACAAACGTGGTGTAATCCACGGTTCTGCCATTACTTTCTCCAGGGCCAAAGCTCTGGAATACCGACATCAATACGACAGCGATAACAAGCCACAGAATTAAATTTTTTGCCATGTCACTCAAGGTGTAAGCCTCTCGATAACTAATTGTAATTAAAGGTAGGGTACTACAGTTCATTCACTGTAGCCATAGTGTTAACACGCTCTTAATAGAGCAAAATGGTTAACCTTTGTAACCAGTGGCTACTACAAAGACCTCTCGAGAGCGAGCTCGCGATGAGTCTGGTTTTCTGACTTTTACGACTTTAAACATGTCTCGGACTTCTTTCACATACTGATCGAAGCCTTCACCCTGGAAAACTTTAACAACAAAGCTACCATTAGGCGCTAGAACTTGTCGACACATATCTAAGGCTAATTCAACTAAATACATAGCTCTAGGTTGATCGACAGAGTTATTGCCAGCAATGTTAGGTGCCATATCAGACATTACTACGTCCACCATCGATGGCTGGATTCTTTCTAACAAAGCTTCTAATACTGCATCGTCACGAAAGTCACCTTGTAAAAAGCTTACACCAGCAATCGGATCCATTGGTAACAAATCACACGCAATAATTTGCCCACTATCTCCTACTATTTTAGCAGCATACTGGGACCAACCACCTGGGGCTGCACCCAAGTCGACCACAGTCATACCTGGTTTTAGCAGCTTATCTTTGGTTTGGATTTCATCAATTTTGAAATAAGCACGTGAACGGTAACCTTTTTTACGAGCTTCGTTCGCGTATTTATCATCAAAGTGTTCTTTCAACCAACGACCAGAACTCGCCGAATGTTTTTGTTTACTCATTTTAATCCTAACAAGGCACAAATAGGAGCTATTGTTTTAATAGGCGCAACCTATTACTCAATAAATTATAGTCTTCAGCAATAGATGGCGTTAAAATAGCTTTTTTCAACCCTTATTTTAAAGAAAATTGGCCGCGTAATGAACCTAAGCACCAAACAAAAGCAGCACCTAAAAGGCCTGGCTCACAGTTTAAAACCTGTTGTGCTAATGGGCGCAAATGGACTTACAGAAGCCGTGCTAGCAGAAATTGAAATCGCTCTAAACCATCACGAACTGATCAAAGTAAAAGTTGCTTCAGAAGATCGTGAGACAAAACAGCTAATCATCGACGCTATCGTACGTGAGACGGGCGCAGAAAAAGTTCAGACTATCGGTAAAGTACTTGTACTGTACCGCCAATCTGAAGAGCGTAAAATCGAAATCCCTCGTAAGTAATCACTACTTACGTTGCTGAAGAAAAGGTCGCCAATGGCGACCTTTTTACGTTTTATAAACAGAGCAATGCTTTCTGATTATAGGTACTCAACTCGGTCAATCTCGAAATCTTTTGCACCACCCGGGGTTTCGATAACGACCTCATCGCCTTCCATTTTACCAATCAGGCCACGAGCAATTGGAGAGCTAACAGAAATACGACCAGCTTTAATGTCTGCTTCATCTTCGCCAACAATTTGGTACGTTTTTTCTTCGTCAGTATCGATATCAATCAAAGTCACTGTTGTGCCAAAAATCACTTTACCAGTATTTTCCATTTTAGTGACATCAATAACCTGCGCGACAGACAGCTTGTATTCGATATCGCGGATCTGCGCTTCACAAATACCCTGCTCTTCACGCGCTGCGTGGTATTCAGCATTCTCTTTTAAATCACCTAGCTCGCGAGCTTCTGCAATTGCCGCTGAAATTTGAGGACGTAGCTTAAGTAGACGATCTAATTCTTCACGTAGCATTTGTTCGCCACGTAGTGTCATTGGAACTTTTTCCATTATATAACCTCATGCCCAATTATGTTTTGGACAAAAAAACCCTACCCTGTCAGTTGACTGGGTAGTGCGTTTGAAGATGTGTTTTATCTAGTTTAAACAAACTCAGATGCGAAATCACCCTAATTCGATATCGAGTATTACTATGCAACTCGAGCATAATGATGTGTGTCACTATTTAGTTTAATTATTATTGTAATTTATTGAAAAACAACACTGTTCATTACAACAAAAAACTCAAAAAATATAAAATCTACTCAACTTACAACAATTGAAATTAAACGAAATATCTTTAACTATCATAAAGATAGAAATAAAAACAACCCAATCGAACGGTGTTCACTACCAAAATTTATATCATTTTACTAACTCACAATGAAACTTTAGCTGTAAAACGTGTCCAGCAAGTTATTCGATCTAGGACTTACTGGCGCGATGTATTCGTGTGCATGACATTTCTTTGAGACCAATAGCTTCTGAGAGGATAACCTCTCCCCCATACAATACTGAATTATGGACAGCTAACTAGGACAAATAAGATGAAAAAGACTCTAATTGCTCTTTCTGTATCTGCAGCAGCAATGGCAACTGGCGTAAACGCAGCTGAACTTTACAACCAAGATGGCACTTCTCTAGAAATGGGTGGCCGCGCAGAAGCACGTCTATCTATGAAAGATGGCGACGCTCAAGACAACTCTCGCATCCGTCTAAACTTCCTTGGTAAACAAGAAATCAGCGACAACCTATACGGCGTTGGCTTCTGGGAAGGCGAGTTCACTACAGCCGACTTTGACGAAGATGGCAAAGACATCAGCGGCGAAGACTCTCTAGACACCCGTTACGCTTACGCTGGTCTGGGCGGCGCATGGGGTGAGTTCACTTACGGTAAGAACGAAGGTGCACTAGGCGTTATCACAGATTTCACTGATATCATGGCATACCACGGTAACTCAGCAGCTGACAAACTAGCAGTGGCTGACCGTTCAGACAACATGATGTCTTACAAAGGTCAATTCAACAACCTAAGCGTGAAAGCAAGCTACCGCTTCGCTGACCGCGTAGAGCAAAACGGTCATTACTCAGACAATGACCAAGACGGTTACTCTCTATCTGCAATCTACGCTCTAGCAGACACTGGCCTTGAGCTAGGTGCTGGCTACGCAGATCAAGACGAAGCTAACGAATACATGCTAGCAGCATCTTACACTATGGGCGATCTATACTTCGCTGGTGTATTCACTGACGGTGAAAAAATGACTGATGACTTTGCTGGTACTGTTGACTACACAGGTTACGAACTAGCAGGTGCTTACACTGTAGGTCAAACTGTATTCACAACAACGTACAACAACGCAGAGACAAACGACGAGACTTCTGCAGACAACATCGCGATTGACGCTTCTTACTACTTCAAGCCTAACTTCCGTGGTTACGTTTCATACAACTTTAACCTAATCGACTCTGGCGACAAGTTTGGTTCTACTGGTACTAAAACAACCGCAACTAAGATCGATGCAGAAGACGAGCTAGCTCTAGGTCTACGTTACGACTTCTAATTC
>JAAEZQ010000059.1 GCA_018222805.1 Vibrionaceae bacterium | reverse complement strand
TAGAACCTAGAACCTAGAACCTAGAACCTAGAACCTAGAACCTAGAACCTAGAACCTAGTATGGATCTTCTGACCAGCCGTCACTGTCCGACATATCCGGTGCACCTGGAATGGTATTCTCTTCATCTGCCCATTCTCCAAAATCAATCATCTGGCATTTCTTGCTGCAGAATGGTCGATTAGGGCTCTGTTCTCCCCATTCTACGTCGGCTCCACATTGAGGGCATTGAACGATAGTAATTTTAGACATGGATGGTTCGTCCCTTTGTATTCTTGTACTAACAAATATCTGGATGATAAGAAGGGTATAAAAATTGTAGTAGAGTGAGTTGCGGCTAGCTACAAACCGCTAATTCAAACTCGACATCTTGGGTGCAGGCTTGACCACTTTCAAACGACATAAACTTAATCGCAAAACGGTTTTTATGCCCTGAAATCATTGGGTAAACACCGTGTTCCATAGGGATATGGAGTCTCAGGATATTTGCTTCATCAGCATCGCTTTGGAAGAAGCCAGCACGGCCGATTTGTGCTTTAAATTGCCCTGTTTCACGGGTTAACTTTAGCCATAAGTTCAACGCATCAGAAAGTGGTTTCAAGCTTTCCAGCCATTTTTGCGCATCTTGCTTTTTACGCTCAAGTGGTAAATGCAGCCAGTAATGCAAAGCTGGTAAATCAAAGCAACAAGAACCACCTGGCAGGTTGAATCTTTGTCTGATCGAACTTAAAAAGCGATCATCTTTAAGTGCCTGACCAAACCTTTCGGCTTTCATCAGTTGTTTGTGCACCACATCGATATCATTGAGCAATGAAGCCAGCGCATCTTGATCTACGCCTTCCACATTAAGCCAGTGTCGATAAGTCAGACGTTGCTTTTCAATATCTTTGGCGAGTTCACTTTTTAGCTGTAGCTGCTCGAAGATCTCGACCATATCAAACAACGCACGGAAAAATAACTGGTATTGGTGATTTTCAGCAAAACCAGAGGCCAAGTGAGCCTGACGCAGTAGAGACTCTACTCTTAGATAGATACGAGTTTTCTCATTTAATGGATGTTCAAATTTGTGCGTGGTCATCGACATAAGCCTTGGTGAGTTTCATTCTAATTTTGCAGATTTTTCTTACACATGGCTAGGTACTTTTCATGCAAATCTGTGATTTGAAGCAAAAGATCTTGGTCGTCTGGGTTATTTTTAACCACATCGTCGGCCATGTCGAGCCGTTGTTGTCTTGAGGCCTGAGAGACAAGTATTGCACGGGCTTGCTCTTCACTAACATTATCACGCTTCATCGTACGTGATATTTGCGTTTCAGGATCGACATCCACCACCAGAACGCGGTCACATAGGCTTTCAAGTTGGTTTTCTACCAGCAATGGTACAACCAAAAGTGCATAATCAGAGGTGACTTGCTGTAAGTCCTCTACCATCTTTTCACGAATGATTGGATGCAACAGCTTATTAAGCCATTCTTTTTCGTCTGGGTTAGAAAAGATCTTCTCTCTTAACTTAGCCCTATCCAGCATTTGGTCGTCACGAACAATATCTGTACCAAAGTGCTCAATAATTGCTGTCAGTCCCGGCGTTCCGGGCTCTACGACTTCTCTTGCAACAATATCTGCATCAACGATGTCGATTTTAAATTGTTGTTTGAACAGATTCGCTACAGTGGTTTTACCACTGGCAATACCGCCTGTTAAGCCAATAACCAAAGCCATTTACACTCCTAGAATTGATGTGAAATACCAATTTAGAATTTGATCACCCCAGAGCAAACTTACCCATCCGGCAATCGCTAAATAAGGACCAAAAGGGAAGGCCTTTTCGATCCCTTTCTTCTGCAATCGTAGCTGAATTATTCCAAATATGACGCCTACGATGGAAGAAAGCAAAATGATCATTGGTAAAGCTTGCCAACCCAGCCATGCCCCTAGCGCGGCGAGTAGCTTAAAGTCGCCATAGCCCATGCCTTCTTTACCAGTAATCAGCTTGAAGCCCCAATAAACAGACCAAAGACATAAATAGCCAGCGATTGCACCGATCACAGCATCTTGCAGATTAACAGGACTGACTTCGAGCAATGCTAGGGCAATGCCAGCCCATGTTAATGGCAATGTTAATTGATCAGGCAGAAGCATGGTGTCGAGATCGATAAACGTCGCTGTGATCAGAATGAAAGTAAAGAATATTAGTGCAATAGTGAAATAGTTGAATCCAAAATGGAACGCAACATAGCCAGAGCAGGCTGCGGTCAGTATTTCTACAAGTGGATATCTGGCGCTAATCGGTGCGCTACAGTTGTGGCACTTACCTTTCAGCAGCAGCCAACTGATGACAGGGATGTTGTCGCGAATGCGAATAGGCGTACCACACTGTTGGCAAGAGGAGCGGGGGACACTTAATGTGACTACTTCTTTGGGGGGCTCAATATTGTATTCTGGAAAAGACTCTGCACACTCACGGCGCCATTCCAGTTCCATGATTTTTGGCAGTCGATAGATGACGACGTTAAGAAAACTGCCCACGATCAAACCAAAAACCACGGCGAATATAACGAATAACCATGGGTAGTACTGAAATACTTCCATATTTGTCTCTTGAGTGGTGCATCAAACGGCAAGGTGCTGTTTTGACGATTAATTTACAGCCACCATTTTAGCCTAATACACTCATTAAGTTAAAGATTGGAAGATACATTGCTGTCACCAATCCGCCAACGACCACACCAAGAAAGACGATAATCAGCGGCTCGAGAATCTTACTTAAGTTATCGACAGTATTGTCGACCTCAAACTCATAAATAGTCGCGACTTTATTGAGCATCTCATCGAGCCTCCCTGATTCTTCTCCAATCATCACCATTTGCAGCACTAATTCAGGGAAAACATCGCAGTTGCGCATCGCGATGTACATTGGCATGCCTGCGGCGGTATCACGATAGACCTCTTCAACTGCTAATTGATAGTGCAGGTTTCCTGACGTCTTGGAGGTGGTTCTTAAACTGGTCAGGATGGGAATGCCTGCACTAAAGCTGGTGGCCAGGGTTCGGCTAAATTTCGCAATCGCAGCTTTGGACAACACAGCGCCAAGAACGGGAATTTTCAATATGGCTCGATCCATCATCAAGCGAAAGGAATCAGAACGTTTGACCAGCATTCGTGCTGAAATAACAAGGCCTAAGGTCCCAAGGCCAATGAATGCTCCCCAGTTTTGCATCCATGCGGACAGGTCCAACACTTGCCTAGTGAACCAAGGTAAGTCAGCACCAAATCCGGAAAACATTTTTTCAAACTCGGGGATAACTTGTGTGAGCATGAGATAAGACACACCAAGCGCAACCAGGATGACCATGGCTGGATAGATTAGGGCTTTAATGACTTTTGCTCTGAGCTCTTCGCTTTTTTCTCGATAAGTAGCCAGTCGTTCAAACACTTCTGCCAAATTACCAGAGAGTTCTCCCGTCGAGATAAGGTCAGTATAAAGTGAGTCAAAGTGAGTGCTGGCGGTGCGCATCGCTTTAGACATAGGCGTGCCCGCTTCAACCGCTCGAGTCACGCTCATCAATATAGACTTCATTTCAGCTTTTTTATGGTTGTTAGAGACCAATTTCAAAGCCTGAACGAGTGGGACACCCGTGACCAGCATGGTAGAGATTTGGCGAGTAAAAACGGTGATGTCTTTGCCTTTTACACGATGGCTTAGTTTGGTTAGAAAGGAAATACTGCCTTTTTTGAGTTTTTTTATTTTTATATGCTGTGCGTTGAGGCGTTCGCGTACTTCAATTTCGCTCATGGCCAGAGTTTGCCCTGAGGTCTTTTTTCCTGAGCTATTGATGCCTTTCCAGCGGAAGTTCTTTAGTTGTGGGGTTGTCGTTTTCATAGGCTAAATGGCTGCTAATTTAAAGTGAAATTAAAAGTAGAGCACGCGCTGCAGTTCGCTAAAGCTTGTGACGCCTTGCTGAAGCTTTTCGATACCCGACATTTGCAGTGTGCTCATACCGTTACGGATAGCGAGCTTTTCGAGTTCATGTACAGAGGCTCCCTTAATCAGTGCTTCGGACAGCGATTCATCGAAACGCATCACCTCATAGATGCCAGTTCTTCCCGAATAGCCGTGTGTGCAATGGTTGCAGCCATTAGGATTGGCTTGATAAACCTGGTCTGTCGCGCAGATGCCAATATGTTGTAATGGTGCAGTAAGTTCTTGAGGCTGTTTACAGTGGGGGCAAAGTTTACGAGCCAAGCGTTGGGCAATAATGAGGCTGAGTGAAGAGGCGAGATTAAAGCTTTCAACTCCCATATTAGCCAAGCGGATAACGGTTTCAGCAGCTGAATTAGTGTGCAGTGTCGAAAGGACTAAGTGTCCGGTTTGTGATGCTTTAATCGCGATTTCTGCCGTGTCTAGGTCGCGAATTTCCCCTACCATCACTACATCGGGATCTTGGCGCAGAAAAGAGCGTAGTGCCTCCGCGAAACCAAAGCCAATCTTGGGCTGAACCTGAACCTGATTAATTCCGCAGAGGTTGATTTCGACCGGATCTTCAGCCGTGGAAATATTAATCTCTGGTTTATTAAGAATGCTTAGCCCTGTGTACAACGAGACGGTTTTGCCGCTGCCGGTAGGGCCTGTCATTAAAATCATCCCCTGTGGTCGCCGCAGAGCATCTAAGTACAACTGCTTTTGCTGTTCGCTATAGCCCAGTTTATCGATGTCCAGAGAGGCGGAACTGCTGTCGAGCAGTCGTAATACGATTTTTTCACCAAACAGAGTTGGCAAGGTCGACACACGCATATCAATCGCAGTGTCTTGATTGAGTTTTAGCTTGATTCGCCCGTCTTGCGGCAAACGCCTTTCAGCAATATCGAGTTTGGACAGAATTTTTATCCGGGCTGATAAGCGCCGGCTTAAATGGCTTGGCGGCTGTTGAGTCTCAATCAAAATGCCGTCGCAGCGTAGACGAACCCGATACATTTTTTCATAGGGCTCGAAGTGGATATCAGACGCGCCTTTGCGAACAGCATCCAATAAGATCTGGTTGATATAGCGACTAACCGGTGACTCGTCCTGACTTAAGTCTTCGATGTTGTCGACTTCATCTGCGCCAACGTCGACAAGGTTGGCGAGCTCTTCTTGATTGATCTCTTTTAAGCCCGATGTCTCCTGACCTAACGCGCGACCGTACAAACGGCGAATCGCGGCATCAAGTTCAGCAAAGTCGGCGATGACAAGATCAACTTGTAAGCCCGTTGCAAAGCGAAAATCATCTTCTGCTTGCTGGTTAGTTGGGTCGGCAATGGCCAGCGTTAACGTCGATGGTGTTCGCCCAAGTGGCAGGGCATGGTGACGGGTGATCAGCTCACGTAGCCCCATTTTCTGGCACAGAGCGGTGTAATCATAGTGTGATAATGATTCGCAGGGTAAACCAAAGAGCGAGCTTAGGTGAGTAGAGAGCTCGCTAGAGGTAAATACGCCAGAATTAATTAACGCTTCCGGCATCGAAATACCGGAAGCGTTGACTTGCTCTATTAACGATTCTTCTTGGGCTAAGCTAAGTAATCCTGACTGGCGAAGAATCGTTGAGAGGTTGGTTAGCATAGATTAATCTGGGCAGTAATCAGTTTGAGCTCCACCACTTGAATTTAGACATGAACCTTTCCACTCGATACCACTTGGAGTGTAGTTTGCTGCCATAATGTATTTTTCATCTACGGCAATAGGGCCTTTCGCTACTACTGCTCTAGCAACAACGTCAATACCATTCGTCCCTTCAATTGCTTCAATTTCTATATTGTTTAGATTGGCAATTTTCAGTGGTACACCGTTACTGCCGGATTTACAGTTTGTTTTAAATGTAGCTGCATCTGATGCGCTTTCGTGAGCACAAAGCTCTACAGCTAATTTCATTGCGGCAGCTGCTTTAGGGAACTCTGCCAGTGTCGCTTTTTTTGTATAGTTCTGATACGCAGGAACAGCAAACGCTGCCAAAATCCCAATAATCGCCACCACAATCATCAATTCAATCAGCGTAAAACCTTGCTGTTTCTTGTGTTTATTTGACTTCATTTTTTCTTCCTTCTCATGAGATAGATAATGCTGTTGCATTGGCACAAGATTATGGAGAGTCGGAAGTGGTTAAAACCGGTAGGCAGCGGGTGATCGAGTCAGATAGACATCTTTAATACTTAATTGCACTTTATATGCAACAATTTGCGATTGGTTCGGCTTTTTATCTATAAAAAATAAAGGGCCCAAAGGCCCTTTATTTACTATATTTTATTTGTAACTATCTGAATTTAAGCGTTCTATTTGAGCTGTGATCAGTTAGTTATTTAAAGCGCATCGAAAGATCCATCGCTCTCAGGTGTTTGGTTAGCGCGCCGACAGAGATGTAATCTACGCCTGTTTCCGCATATTCTGCGATGGTTTCTAAGGTGATGTTGCCTGAGTTTTCCAGTGCTGCACGACCCGCGTTGATTTCTACTGCTTCACGCATCATCTCTTTGGTAAAGTTATCCAGCATGATGATATCCGCACCCGCTTCAATCGCTTCTTTTAACTCGTCCAGACTTTCTGTTTCCACTTCAACTGGTTTGCCAGGGTTCAACTCTTTTGCTGTTGTGATAGCTTGAGTGATGCCGCCGCAGGCAATAATGTGGTTTTCTTTAATTAGGTATGCATCAAATACGCCGATACGGTGGTTGAAGCCACCGCCACAAGCTACGGCGTATTTTAGAGCGCTGCGCAGACCTGGGATAGTTTTTCGCGTATCCAATAAACGGCATTCCGTGTGCGCGATCTTTTCCGCGTACACTGACGTTGTAGTCGCGCAACCAGAAAGCGTCTGAATAAAGTTCATCGCATTACGCTCACCAGTGAGCAAGTCACGAGCAGGGCCAGATAAGGTACAAAGTGTCTGGTTTGGCTCAACCTTGTCACCGTCTTGTACATGCCATTCGATAGTCACTTTACCGCCCAACTGTTTAAAGACTTCATCTGCCCAAGCTTGACCGCAGAACACACCGTGCTCACGAGTGATGATCGTCGCAGTATTCACGGCATCTGCAGGGATAAGAGATGCGGTGATATCGTTGTTGATATCCACTGTGCCGCCGAGGTCTTCTTTTAAGGTATCGGCGACGGAGCGAGTGATCTCCAAAGGAAGTTGTTGTTTCAGATATTCCAGGCGTTCTTGGCTGTTGTGTGTGTTCTTCATCGCAAATCTAGTCTTGAAAGGGAGATGGCAACGAATGATACTCTCCGGTGTCAATAATTTCAGCAGTTAATTTAGGGTCTGTTGATCTTTTGAGCTGATTTTTGCAGCAGTTTGTGGGTTATTTATACAAGGCAGAGGCTTTGAAATGTAGTTGACCTACCTGATAAGCCGATAACGCAGTAGAAAGGAGCCACAAACGCTGCCCGAAGGGTTCGGCTAAAAGCGTTTTACTCTTTGTTGATAGGTGTTTTGCTTAGAGTGACTAGGCTACAAACGACTAGCCGTCCGCCACTCGCCGCGATTAAAACGCTTTTATCTCGAACAAAATTTAACCGCAAAAGGTCAACAGACCCTACAACTATAGAGGTTGATATGTCCCCAATAATCGAGAATGGCTGGTTGACGCAAGCAAAGCATGTCCCGTCGCCTTTTTTTGATGCCCGTTCAGATGTAAATGATATCTCTCTGCTAGTGGTGCATAACATCAGCTTACCGCCCGGCCAGTTTGGCGGTCCTTATATTGAGGACTTTTTTTGTGGGAAATTGGACCCGGCTGCGCATCCATTTTTTGAAGTAATTCACAAAATGGGGGTTTCGGCTCATTGCCTGATTAAGAGAAATGGCGAGGTTGTTCAGTTTGTGTCCTTTCTGGATAGAGCATGGCATGCAGGGCAGTCTAGTTTTGCCGGTCGAGCTGGATGCAATGACTACTCGATAGGTGTTGAACTGGAAGGGACTGAGTTTGTCGCATACACAGACGAGCAATATCAGTCACTTGCGGATTTGTCTCACGCGATCATGTTGCAATACCCTAACGTTACCCCCCAACGAATTACTGGCCACCAATACATCGCCCCGTTGAGAAAAAGTGATCCCGGCTTAAGCTTTGATTGGGTCAAGTATCGACGACTAATTTGAAATGAAGTTGTGATAAATATGTAAATTATGAAAGCTAGAATCAAAAAATAATTACTTTTGTTGAAAATTGACTACATTTGTGTGTGTTCAGCGACTGAAGTGACCAGTATTTGTCATGATTGTTTTGTCATTTTGTGCTTTTACTTTCAAAATGGTTAGCACGTCATTTCCCCACTTGTTTTGTTATTGTAATTGGTAAGACCATTTTTATTGCTGTTTTAATGGTCAATTGTTATCAGAGTGTTTTAGCTAGGCTTGTTCTATGATTTAGGTCAATTTTTGGCTGGACAGTGACGTTTTAATTATGTTAATTTCTGCACCAACTTAAAATTGGTATTACCAATTACCTGCAAGAGTAGAAGAATAATAAATTATGGCTTATCAAAGGATTCGTCAGCCAAAGCTCTCTGATGTTATTGAACAAGAGTTAGAAAGGTTGATTGTGGAAGGAACATTGTCTCCGGGGCAGCAGTTGCCACCAGAGCGCGAACTGGCAAAACAGTTTGATGTTTCTCGTCCGTCGATCCGTGAGGCAATTCAACGCCTTGAAGCTAAGCGTCTTCTTACTCGCCGTCAGGGCGGTGGCACATTTGTTAGCGAGAACATCTGGACGAGCTTTTCAGATCCTTTGCTAAATTTATTGTCTAGCCACTCTGAAACTCAGCTGGATTTACTGGAAACGCGTCACGCGATGGAAGGTATTGCCGCTTACTTTGCAGCTGTTCGTGGTACCGAAGAAGATTTTGCTCGAATTCAAGCCTGTCTTGAACGAATCAGTCAAGCGCAATCAAACAACGATGTCGCAGCTGAATCGGCAGAAGTTATGCAGTTCTTAATTGCGTTAACTGAAGCGGCTCACAACGTGGTACTGCTGCACATTGTGCGCAGCCTGGCACCTTTGCTTGAGCAAAATATTCTACAGAATTTTAAATTATTGCATCGCCGCCCTGAAGCGGTCGAGAAAGTAAGTAAACACCGAGCTAATATTGTGGATGCGATTGTATCTGGTCAGCCAGAAAAGGCGCGCGAGATGTCTCACTCACACTTAGCTTATATTGAAGAAACATTGTTGGATTTGACCAGAGAAGAGTCTCGTCGTGAACGCTCTTTACGTCGAATGCAACAGGGCAATGACTCGTAACGACGATTTGCTTGTTTTATAGATCCAACCAACAGAAGGATAGATCGCCATGTCTGATATGAAGCATGACGTAGATGCACTGGAAACTCAAGAATGGCTACAGGCACTTGAGTCAGTTGTACGTGAAGAAGGCGTAGAGCGTGCTCAGTTCCTACTTGAGCAAGTTCTAGATAAAGCACGTCTAGACGGTGTTGACATGCCAACTGGAATCAACACGAACTACATCAACACGATTCCAGCAGATCAAGAACCAGCTTACCCAGGTGACACAACACTTGAGCGTCGTATTCGCGCAATCATTCGTTGGAACGCAGTCATGATCGTATTGCGTGCATCGAAGAAAGACTTAGAGCTAGGCGGCCACATGGCGTCTTTCCAGTCTTCTGCTGCATTCTACGAAACATGTTTCAACCACTTCTTCCGTGCACCAAACGAGAAGGACGGTGGCGACTTAGTGTACTACCAAGGTCACATCTCACCGGGTATCTACGCTCGTGCGTTCGTTGAAGGTCGTCTAACTGAAGAGCAGCTAGACAACTTCCGTCAAGAAGTAGACGGCAAAGGTATCCCTTCATACCCGCACCCTAAACTAATGCCTGAATTCTGGCAGTTCCCAACCGTATCTATGGGTCTAGGTCCGATCTCTGCGATCTACCAAGCTCGTTTCCTTAAGTACCTAGAAGGCCGTGGCCTTAAAGATACTTCAGAGCAGCGCGTTTACGCGTTCCTAGGTGACGGTGAGATGGATGAGCCAGAATCACGTGGTGCTATCTCTTTCGCTGCACGTGAGAAGCTAGACAACCTATGTTTCCTAATCAACTGTAACCTTCAGCGTCTAGACGGCCCTGTAATGGGTAACGGTAAGATCATTCAAGAACTTGAAGGTCTGTTCAAAGGTGCTGGCTGGAACGTAGTGAAAGTAATCTGGGGTAACAACTGGGATTCTCTACTAGCTAAAGACACCACTGGTAAGCTTCTACAGCTTATGAACGAAACAATCGATGGCGATTACCAAACGTTCAAAGCGAAAGACGGTGCATACGTACGTGAGCACTTCTTCGGTAAGTACCCAGAAACAGCTGCACTAGTTGCTGACATGACTGATGACGAAATCTTCGCACTTAAGCGTGGTGGTCACGAGTCTTCTAAGCTATACGCTGCTTACAAGAACGCTGCAGAAACTAAAGGCCGTCCAACGGTTATCCTAGCTAAGACTGTTAAAGGTTACGGCATGGGTGAAGCGGCTGAAGGTAAGAACATCGCGCACCAAGTTAAGAAGATGGATATGACTCACGTACTACACCTACGTGATCGTCTAGGTCTACAAGACATCCTAACTGACGAAGCAGTGAAAGAACTTCCGTACCTGAAACTTGAAGAAGGTTCAAAAGAGTACGAATACCTACACGCTCGTCGTAAAGCGCTACACGGTTACACACCTCAGCGTCTACCAAACTTCACTCAAGAGCTTGTTGTTCCTGAACTAGAAGAGTTTAAACCTCTACTAGAAGAGCAGAAACGTGACATCTCTTCTACGATGGCATTCGTACGTTCACTAAACGTTCTACTTAAGAACAAGAACATTGGTAAGAACATCGTTCCTATCATTGCTGACGAAGCACGTACATTCGGTATGGAAGGTCTGTTCCGTCAAATCGGTATTTACAACCCGCACGGCCAGAACTACACACCACAAGACCGCGACATCGTTTCTTACTACAAAGAAGCAACGTCAGGTCAGGTTCTACAAGAAGGTATCAACGAGCTAGGCGCTATGTCTTCATGGGTTGCAGCGGCAACTTCATACAGCACAAACGACCTACCAATGATCCCGTTCTACATCTACTACTCAATGTTCGGCTTCCAACGTGTTGGCGACATGGCGTGGATGGCTGGTGACCAACAAGCTCGTGGTTTCCTACTAGGTGCTACTGCTGGTCGTACAACGCTGAACGGTGAAGGTCTGCAGCACGAAGACGGTCACTCGCACATCATGGCGGGTACGGTTCCTAACTGTATCTCTTACGACCCAACATTCGCGTACGAAGTAGCGGTAATCATGCAAGACGGTATCCGTCGCATGTACGGTCCAGAGCAAGAGAACGTGTTCTACTACCTAACGCTAATGAACGAGAACTACGCAATGCCAGCAATGCCAGAAGGCGCTGAAGAAGGCATTCGTAAGGGGATCTACAAGCTAGAAACTTACACGGGTTCTAAAGGTAAAGTTCAGCTAATGAGCTCTGGTACTATCATGAACGAAGTACGTAAAGCGGCTCAAATCCTAAGCGACGACTACGGTATTGCATCTGACGTTTACTCTGTAACGTCGTTCAACGAAGTGACTCGTGACGGTCAAGCGGCAGAGCGTTTCAACATGCTTCACCCTGAAGCTGAAGCGCAAGTACCTTACATTGCACAAGTGATGGGTACGGAGCCAGCAATCGCAGCAACTGACTACATGAAGAACTATGCAGAGCAGGTTCGTGCATTCATCCCTGCTGAGTCTTTCAAAGTTCTTGGTACTGATGGCTTCGGTCGCTCAGACAGCC
>JAAEZQ010000003.1:203486-302277 GCA_018222805.1 Vibrionaceae bacterium | reverse complement strand
GAGTTTAAAAGCGAGGGAATAATCGCGCTGAGTTCTTTTATTTGTTGATTTCATAACACTCTCCAATTTTGGGGTTGGAAAGTGTCAACCTTATTTAGGACGGAACATTGTTTATTGCAACTTGGTGCAATTTATTTATTCTTTTTACCGACGCCCAAGTTTTCCTTTTGAGCCAGAGTGATTTTAGTAAAACCAAGCTTTTTAAAGTGGTTATCACGGTAGTTTCGAACGGCTTTGGTATCAGAAATAGCTTCAATTTGCTGTTCCATCTTAAGGTATTCAGAAATATCAATACCTTCAGCTTCAGCAACAGCTTCGTGAATATTGCGATGTTGCTGGTAAGAGAACGTCAGTTCTTTGTCTTCGTTCTTGTATGTGTAAAGAATGGTGCGAGCCATAATAATCTCTCGAATTGTTTGTTAGTGTTTTTAGTGAAACTAAATCATATCTACTACGAGGGGGGAGTGAGATTGAGCATCAATCTACACATTCGATTTCAAACTTCACTTAAAACGAAAGGTCAGCACTGCTGACCTTTATGAAGTCGTTGCTAGTAACCTATCGGGGCTAGATTCTGCCTTGAAGAGGGATGATTGTCACGTTTTCTCCCACTTTAACTGTGTCGATAGCAGGGGATATTTCAATTAGACAATTCGCTTCACTCATCGATCGCAAAATACCAGAGCCTTGCTTACCCGTCGTGCGAACGGTGAGGCGGCCTGTTTCGTCTAGTTGATAGAATCCACGGCTAAACTCAGTTCTGCCTTGGCGAGAGCGTAAGTTTTCCGTTGCAACCGCATTCACTTTTAATGGTTGCCAGCCTTGCTCCCCCTGCATTTTACGGATTGCTGGCTCAACGAAGTTGATAAATGAAACCATCACGGCAACAGGGTTTCCCGGCAAGCCAAAAAACGGCTTACTGTTAATTTGGCCAAACGCAAGTGGGCGGCCAGGGCGCATGTTGATGCGCCAAAAGTCAATTTGTCCCAACTTTTCCAGAGCTAACTTAATGTAGTCCGCATCACCAACAGACACGCCACCAGATGTCATCACCATGTCTGCTTGCTGGGATGCTTGCTCCAATGCTTCGATCATCTGTTGTTCATTGTCTTCCAGAATACCAAAATCCAAAATTTCACACCCGAGCTGTTCAAGCATACCCATAATGGTATATCGGTTTGAGTCGAAGATTGAATTCGGTTTCTGCTTGGTTCCTGGCGCTTGTACTTCGTCACCGGTTGAGAAGACTGCGACTTTGAGTTTACGAAAGACACTTGCGTGCCCGAAACCAAGAGAGGCGATCATCCCCATTTCCGGAGAGGCAAGCCGAGTACCAGATTTAAAAACGTTACTGCCAATTTCCAGATCTTCACCAGCTTGACGAACGTTCTGACCCGCCTTGATGCTTGATGCACTAAACGTTACCTTGTCACTGTTCTGTGTGGCTTGCTCACGCATCACTACTGTATCGCCATTAATAGGGGTAGGCGCGCCAGTCATTATTTTCACGGCTTGCCCAAGTTCTAATGGCTTCTCATAGGCATAGCCTGCGAGCACTTCAGCCATCACCTGATAGCTATCTCGTGCAAGATCGTCACTGCGAATAGCGTAACCGTCCATTGCCGAGTTTGTGTATTGAGGCACATTAACCGGAGAAACGATATCAGCGGCTAATACTCGTCCGTAGCTGCGCTCGACTTTGCAGGCTTCAACGTCAGTCAGAGGATGAACTAACGACAGAATTTTCTCCTGACCTTGTTCTACAGAAAGGTAAGCCGGGGATAAAGTGTCACAACACGCTGCTTCTTTTTCTTTCGCTTTCGGTTGTTTCGCTGCATTGACATACTGAAGAACAAACTCAGCGATAGCATCCAGATCGTTTATGCACATTTGTGGCAATTCGGAGTCCAGCTCACTGCTGTCGGAGGCAATCGCGATGATGTTTTCGTCATGAGGGTAAAGCCACGGCTTACCAACCTCCTCACGATGAAGTTCAATTTTTGGAAAGGCGATATTTTTACAACCTTCTACCAGTATGACGTCCAGTTGGCCCTCATCAAAACGAGTTAACAGATATTCGAACTCTGCTTCAGCGGCCGGCGTCTCGGTCATCAAAGCAAAACGATTACGGGATGCGATCAACATTTGCGAAGCACCGGCTTTGCGTAAGCGGTAGCTGTCTTTACCCGGCTTATCGACGTCGAAATCGTGGTGAGCATGTTTTAACATACCAATACGCAAACCTGCTTCGGTCAGTTTTGGTAATAATGCTTCAAGTAATGTGGTTTTACCGGTGCCTGAATAGGCGGCAAAACCAAGAATAGGGATATTTAGCGTGTGTTTCATGATTCTAATTGTCCAAATTGCGCTAGTTCTTCCGGAGTGTTTAAGTTAACGAAACAGTTTGGTGAATCACTGAAGTCAACATAATTGGTGCGACACTCTTTATAAAGCAGAATGATCTTTCGATCGCCTCGCTCTAAAAACGCCGTCAATTTTGGCAATACGCGCTTATGGTACATAGTGAAAACAGGTTGCTGGTGATCACCGTCATGAGCGACCAAAATATCAGTATCGTCTTTGGCTGCCTGACAAAAACGTTCAACTAAGTCGGTATTAATTTGTGGGCTGTCACATGGAACAAATCCGACCCAGTCGGTTTCGGCGTTCACCAATCCAGCATGAATGCCCCCCATCGGACCTGGGTAATCTTTGAACTGATCACTGAAGACGAAACCAAACTGACTGTATGCCTCTTGGTTTCGGTTTGCATTGATCAAAATGCTTGGTGTTTGTGGAGATAGACGTTCTATGACGTGTTTGATGAGTGGTTTCTGATTCAGCTCTATCAGACCTTTATCTTTTCCACCCATACGGCTAGCTTGACCACCAGCCAAAATGACCCAACTAGTTTGTGTTGGTTGAAGCATATGCATTCTCTTGGGAGTTTTCTTTTGGTATGACATATAACAGTGGTGACTCTATCAAAGTCTTATTTTTAATCCACCACTGTTTTTTACATAAATCGGTTAGCGCGTTGGTTTGGTGGCTTGTGATAACGATACTAGAACCTCGATCCAACAGATCTTTGGCCATCACGACCAATCTTTCAATCGATTCTGTGTCTAGTGACGCACTTGGCTCATCCATTAATAAAATGGATGGTTTTAAGATCCACGCCCTTGCCATAGCCACGCGTTGCTTTTCACCACCCGACAGAACAGAGATATGTTCATCGGCTAACGTTTCTAAGCTTACCATACGTAATGCGTTGATAACTTGAGCTCGCTTATCTTTTGCTGTGTCGTGCTGATATTTCATGCCATACACAACGTTTTCATAAACTGTGCCATCAAATAGATAAGGAGATTGGTGGAGATAAATGACGTCTACACGACCATTTCGGCGGGTCAGTTTCTTCAGCCAAGTATCTTTCGGCGCTTCTACAGTACCGGTTGACGCTTTTAACAGACCTGCAAGGATTTTCAGCAGTGTTGTTTTTCCGACGCCGTTATCGCCTTTTAGATAAATCGCATCGTTTGGTCCAATCGTTAGCTCGGGAATGTGAAACAGCACTCTCTCTTTAAAGCGCATGGACAATTGCTCGGCGGTAATTTTTATAGTCATAATACGCCTCTACATAGAATTGAAAACGAGTCGTTCATTAGCTTCATGTTCTAAGGTAGCCTTTGCCTCTCATACTCGATAAGAAGAAGTTTAGTGCGAGTGCTAAGGATAGTAATACAATTCCTAATGCAACACCTTGCGCAAAAGCACCTTTACTGCTTTCCATTGCGATTGCAGTCGGAATATTACGCGTCACACCCATAATGTTGCCACCAACCATCATTGAGCAACCAACTTCTGTGACGATCCTAGAAAAGCCTGCAATGATCGCGGCAAGTAACGGAAAACGCGTTTCCCAAATCATGGTCGCTGCGACTCGGGGAAGGGATACACCTAAAGTTATCGATGTTTCTATCATACGGCGATCGCTCGATTGCAATGCACCATGCATCATTGAGACTAACACCGGAAAACAGATCAACATCTGACCGAATATCATTGCCTTTTGTGTAAACAGCATTTGCCAGCCACCCCAAGGGCCAGCTCTCGACAAAAGCATGTATAACAACAAACCGATGACGACGGTTGGCACCGCTTGAAGCGTATTGACGATCGATAATAAAAACCATTTACCACGAAAATCGGTGTAAGCAAGCACAAAGGACATCAGAATTGCAGGCAATACCACCAAAGATATTGCCGTAATAGAAACACTAAAGGAGACCGCGACGATTTCCCAAAGCTCAGCATCAAAATTAACCAGTAGCTTGAGTGCTTCTAGTGTTGTTTCCGCAAGATCCATAATGCGTTATTTACTGTCCGCATTCGCTACAAACAGCTGTTTTCCGTTGAGACGAAAGCTGTTTATTAGTTCCTGCCCATGTTGGTTAACCAGCCAATCACTGAATACTTTAGCGCCTTTATGATTAATGGTCGGGTAGCGTTCAGGGTTTACTAAGATCACCTGATAAGGGTTAAACAGCATTTGATCTCCCTGGAACAGGATTTCCAGCTCCAGTTTGTTTTGGTATGCCAACCAAGTACCACGATCTGTCATGGTGTAGCCTTGCATCTCAGATGCCATGTTCAGAGTAGGGCCCATGCCTTGGCCTACGCTGCGGTAGCCACCAAAGTTTGGTTCAATTTTGCTTTTTGCCCAAAAGCCCATTTCTTTCTTGTGTGTGCCTGAGTCATCGCCACGAGAAACAAAAGTCGCGTCTTTGTTTGCGATTTCTTTAAACACATCAAGGACGGTTTCATCATCTTTGATCTCAGCTGGATCGGCTTTTGGACCAACGATTACAAAGTCGTTGTACATTAGTTTACGAGGCTGGACTCCGTATCCTTTCTCTACGAATAGGCCTTCTGCTTTAGGCGCATGCGTCATCACCAAATCTACATCGCCATTTTCACCCATTTTCAGTGCCTTGCCAGTACCAGCAGCAACAATGTCAACTTTATAGCCCGTCTCTTTTTCGAATTCTGGGAGCAGGTAATTCAGCAGCCCTGAGTGGTAAGTACTAGTGGTGGTTGCTAATCGAATGTGTTCTCCATCTTGCGCGGAAAAAGCGGAGTAACTTACCAGTGTGATTGACGTTGCAGCCAATGTTAGCGCAATTCTTTTCATTTTTTATTTGTTTCCTTTCCAATGATGTTTCGGTTTCTGGCGCATTTAAGGCGTTAGAAGTTCCTGAACGATCTTGATTGCTCAAATCACAAGCCTTCCTTGAGTGGCTGACTCAAAGTTCCCAACGCATTGACGACTTGGATACTCCTTATAGCAAACAAGATGCCAACAATATTCAACCTAAAATTGTGCTATTTATGCGCCATTTCATAGACTTGTTTGCATAAGTTCTTCCATTGGTACAAAATGTCCCAATTATTGCACAGGGTATTCCTGTAGCGTTGGTACACTCTGTCCCACCTGAAACCATCTGGGGTAAATATGTCTGCTCAATCCCATATTAGTACACAGCAACAATACAACGCCTTTTCTGTTCTGGTCGTCGATGACGAGTCAGGCATGCAAGCCATTTTGAAAAAAGCGCTGGGGAAACTCTTTTCTCAGGTTGATACGGCCGGTTGCATTGAGGAAGCTGAGCAATTAAGAAGCTCGCGCCATTATGATCTGATTTTACTCGACATTAATCTGCCCGGCCGTTCAGGAATTGAGTGGGAAGAAGCGTTTACAGATGATGACAAGAGAGCAGATGTAATCTTCATGACGGGCTATGCTGATCTTGAAACTGCGATTCGTGCGCTTCAGCTAGGTGCTTCAGATTTTATTCTCAAACCTTTCAATCTCGATCAAATGCTGAAAGCGGTGATCCGCTGTATGGATCGCCGACTGAATGAGCGTATGCAATATGCGATGAAACGTGATTATCAACGTTACAACAGCTCGGAAATCATAGGTGGCTCAGAGAAAACTCGTCAGCTTAAATTACTGATTACGCAGTTTGCACCATCACGTGCGTCGGTATTAATTGAAGGAGAATCGGGAACAGGGAAAGAGTTGGTTGCCCGTGGTATTCATAAGGCCTGCGGCAGAAGTGGCCCATTTGTTCCCGTCAACTGCGCAGCAATAGCGCCAGAGCTATTGGAGAGCGAACTGTTTGGCCATACTTCCGGTGCGTTCACTGGCGCTAAGAAATCACGTGAAGGTTTATTTAGAGTGGCAAATGGCGGAACACTTTTCCTTGATGAAATTGGTGAAATGCCATTATCGATGCAAGCATCACTTTTACGCGTATTAGAGCAGCGTACAATCAGGCCGGTTGGCTCTGAGAAAGAAATAAGCATCGATGTCCGCGTTGTCGCCGCGACTAATCGAAACCTTAAAGAAGAAGTTAATCAGGGTAACTTCCGTAGCGACTTGTATTACCGCCTTAACGTCTTAAAGATTGAAGTGTGTCCACTTCGAGAGCGTAAAAATGATCTATTTGAGCTCGTACCTTTTTTCAGCAACATGTTAACCCGTGAGTTAGGAATGCCCGCCCCGAAATGGGCACATGAAGATATGGAAGCGATGAGCGAATACGATTGGCCAGGTAACATCCGTGAGTTAAAAAATCTGATAGAGCGCTGCATTTTACTTGGAAAGCCTCCTGCTCATCATTGGCGCGAAATAAATGGTACTCACACCTTGCCGAATGTTTCAATGACTGTTTCGCATACTGCTGAGCTTCCGACGCTGAAGGAAAGCAATGAGTTTTTAGGCGATGGTTATCCCAATACCTGGACTCTGAAAGAAGTAGAAAAAGCGCACATTCAACAGGTTGTTACTCTGCATGATGGCAACAAATCGGCGGCGGCGCGTGATTTAGGTGTGGCGCGTAAAACGTTAGAACGTAAGTACAAGGAATGGGATGCAGAGGATGAGGAATATGCCAACTGAGTGGCAAAAATACAAAGGACTGTCTAAATGGACGCACCGTTTTAAAACCATGGTGCGTTATCGGCTATTGATTCTGACATCTGCCCCGATCTTTATGACGCTTATCGCGTTGATTGCCATCACCGTTTATTGGTCTATCCAATACACGTGGCAGAATACGCTGCTTGATGTCTCCGAACGCTTAGGTGTCGCAGAAAACAGTGTCGAGTTACTGCAACAAAAGCAAGCCAACTACGTTATGGCGTTCGCAGATTCCTATGATTTTCGCAGCCGTATCAATCAGAATACGCTACCGGAAGAACTCCAGGCTTGGGTCTCTGAGCAAAAGCATCGTTACGGATTAGATTTTCTCTCTTTCCAGTATGTGAACTCCGTGGAAAACAAGTTCCGCTTTCTGGATTTAACCAAACGAGAGTCGTTCTTCGATATATTGAATCAAGAAGAGCTAGAACAACTTGACCCGGAATTGGCTAAACGGGCAGAAGTTCCGATTCTGAACCAGGGTAGTGGAACAGAAACTCGCGGGCTAGTAAGCCGCACTGTCATTCCTGTTTATAGCCGCTCTAACGACTTAATCGGCTTCTTGGACGGCGGATTACTCCTCAACAATAGTACCGTGTTGGTAGACCAGATCCGTGACCTGATTTATCCCAATGTGAATGACCGACTACGACCAGTAGGTACCCTGACACTGTTTCTTTCTGACCTACGTGTCAGCACTAACGTACCATTAGATAGTGATCACCGCCTTGGTAGGGCGATTGGTACCAAAGTGAGTAACGAAGTTTCTGAGCAAGTACTGTCCCGAGGTGAGATCTGGGTAGGCGAGGCATACGTCTATGACGCTTGGTATATTACTGCTTATCAACCCATTAAAGACCAATATGATAATGTGATTGGCATGTTATATACCGGGTATTTAATGTGGCCATTTGTCAAAGCATATGTGACTAATATTGCGGAAGTCAGCCTGATGACCCTAATGCTACTGCTTGTGTCCGGAGTGATGGTATATCGAGGTTCCCGTGATTTATTCCGACCGATAGAACGTATTCATAAGGTCGTGAAATTGGTTCAACTGGGTAAAGAAAAGCGCATTGGTCCTTTGGGGCTTGATGACGATCATGAACTGGCACAACTGGCGAAGCAATTCGATAACATGCTGGACGCACTGCAAGAACGGAAAATAGAGCTTAAGAATGCAGCGGCACAGTTAGAGTGTAAAGTTCAAGAACGTACGGCGAGTCTGCGAGAAAAAACTCAAGAGCTAGAACTTCACATTCAACTACTCAATCAAACCCGAGACAAACTGGTCGTTCATGAAAAACTGTCTGCCCTTGGGGAACTTACTGCGGGCATTGCCCATGAAATAAACAACCCAACGGCGGTGATTCTCGGCAATATCGAACTCATTCATTTTGAACTTGGTGAGGACGCGAGTCGGGTTCAAGAAGAAATTGACGCCATTCACGTGCAAATTGATCGCATCAGAAACATTACCCGTAGTTTGTTGCAATACAGCCGACAGGGTGGCGTACAAGATGAGATCACCTGGCAGCATGTCAACCCGATCATTGATGAGAGTATTACCTTGGTTAAAACGGGAACGAAGAAGCGTGACGTTGAATTTGTTACCGACCTCCATGCTCATACTTCAGTCGAGATTAATCGCCATCATCTACTACAGATTTTGGTTAACTTACAGATGAATGCGATTCATGCCATGAACGGTAAAGGGAAGTTAATCGTTACCAGCGAAGACTGGATGGAAGGTAACGAGATCAGAGGTGCGGTTATCCACGTTGCAGACGAAGGCTGTGGTATCAAGCCAGAAAACGTGAGTCGTATTTTCTCTCCTTTCTACACAACCAAGCGTGATGGCACTGGTTTGGGGCTTTCTGTGTCTCAAAGTATTCTTAGCCAAACGGGTGGGGAGCTAAAAGTGGAGTCTGAGTGGGGCAAAGGCAGTGTGTTCAGTATTTATCTGCCCCAAAAAGCTGATTTAATGCTAGAGGTCACCAACATCGCTTAATCTGTACTGATTACTTACTGTTATATGCATAAATCAAAGGTTTTCTGAATAATTAATAAAAACAAAACTTGCAGTGTGTAGCCTTAACAAGTACCGTTGCCCGGTTTTTATAAATACACTCAAATTGCTAAGGTAAAGGTTTTGATCTCCACAGCGAATATTACTCAACAATTCGGCGCTAAGCCGCTATTCGAAAACATCTCAGTTAAGTTCGGCGAAGGTAACCGCTACGGCTTAATTGGCGCTAACGGTTGTGGTAAATCAACCTTTATGAAAATCCTCAGCGGTGAGCTTGAGCAAACCAGTGGTAACGTAAGCTACGACCCAAATGAGCGTGTTGCAAAACTGAATCAGGATCAGTTCGCATACGAAGAGTTCACGGTTATCGATACGGTAATTATGGGCCACAAAGAGTTATGGGAAGTAAAGAAAGAGCGTGACCGCATCTACTCTCTTGCTGAGATGAGTGAAGAAGACGGCATGAAAGTCGCTGACCTTGAAGTTGAGTTTGCAGAAATGGACGGCTACATGGCAGAAGCTAAAGCTGGTGAGCTTCTTCTTGCTGTTGGTATTCCAATGGAGCAACACTTTGGTCTTATGAGCGAAGTCGCCCCTGGTTGGAAACTGCGTGTGCTTCTTGCTCAGGTTCTGTTTGCAGACCCAGACATCATGCTACTTGACGAACCAACCAACAACCTGGACATCGATACTATCCGTTGGCTGGAAGATACGCTCAACGCGCGTAACTGCACGATGATCATCATCTCGCACGACCGTCACTTCCTAAACTCAGTATGTACCCACATGGCTGACTTGGATTACGGTGAGCTCCGTATTTACCCAGGTAACTACGATGAGTACATGACGGCTGCATCTCAGGCTCGCGAACGTTTATTGGCGGACAATGCGAAGAAGAAAGCTCAAATTGCTGAGCTTCAAACGTTCGTAGCGCGTTTCTCTGCAAACGCATCAAAGGCAAAACAGGCAACATCACGTGCTAAACAGATTGATAAGATCAAACTGGATGAAGTGAAAGCGTCTAGCCGTCAAAACCCGTTCATTCGCTTCGAACAGTCGAAAGAGCTTTTCCGTAATGCGCTTGAAGTTGAAAACCTAAGCCAGGGTTTTGAAAACGACTTGTTCGCTAACTTCAATGCGATTTTTGAAGTGGGTGAACGCGTAGCAATAATTGGTGAAAACGGTGTAGGTAAAACCACACTGTTGAATACTTTGGCGGGTGTTCTTGAACCACGCACAGGTATGTACAAATGGTCTGAGAACTCAAACATCGGTTACTACGCACAAGACCACGCACATGACTTTGAAGAAGACATGAACTTAACAGATTGGATGGGTCAGTGGCGTCAGGAAGGCGATGACGAGCAAGTGGTGCGTAGTTTCTTGGGTCGCATGCTATTTGGTCAGGATGACATCAAGAAGTCGGTAAAAGTACTGTCAGGTGGTGAGCAAGGCCGTATGTTGCTTGGCAAACTCATGATGCACAAACCAAATATGCTGCTGATGGACGAACCAACAAACCACATGGATATGGAATCCATCGAATCACTAAACACGGCACTAGAACAGTACAAAGGCACCTTGTTCTTCGTATCTCATGACCGTGTATTTGTTGACTCGCTGGCTACGCGTATTCTTGAAATTCGTGACGGTAAAATCACAGACTTCAAAGGCACTTACTCTGAGTACCTAAAGTCGCGTGGTATTGACGGCTAATACAACGTCTAAAGCGACCCTTTTAAAACTAAAAAGACCTCACAAAGAGGTCTTTTTTTACGTTTGTATGTCTAATCCTTAAATTGACCGGTTAGGTAAGCATAAATCCCAACCACAGCGAATGTAATAATCATCGAAACCATGATGCCACTCGGAGTGAGCAAAAAGTTCCAAAGCTGGTCATTGTTCATAGTTCACATCCTTTGTGAATAAACGGTATTAGCGATACTAATCGCAGTAAATATTGGCAATAAAAATACCCATTCACATATTGGCTACGATCAAGGTAAGTTTACACCAAACTGTGCGTTTGCGAATTATTCGTTATTACTGCCTTTTACATCAAACTGAATTTTTTCCGCGCCAGTGAACACTTGGAAACGCAACCCTTTTGCACGCGCGATCGTGGTAATACCGTATTGTCTGGCGAGATCTAACCCCATCTGGGTCACACCAGAGCGAGAAAGAAGAACAGGGATGCCCATTTGAGCCACTTTAATCACCATCTCGGATGTAAGGCGCCCTGTTGTATAGAATATTTTGTCATCGCCCGTTTCCTGATTTAACCACATCTCTCCGGCAAGCGTATCAACTGCGTTGTGACGGCCAACATCTTCCACAAACGACAGCACTTCGTTCCCTTTACAAATTGCACATCCATGCACCGCACCTGCTTTTCGGTATGTATCGTTGTAATGTGTCAATGCTTCAAGCGTTGCATAGATTTCTGACTGTTTAAGCGGTACTTGCGGAACCTGATAGTTCTCTAATTGTTTCATCACGTTTCCGTACATGGTGCCTTGGCCACAACCTGAGGTGACGGTTTTCTTTTTCAATGCGCCTTCTAGATGCTCGGTATTTTCTTTAGTGATCACTGCTGCCGCATGCGTTTCCCAATCAATAATGACTGACTCTATCGCTTCCGGATCAGATAAGAAGCTTTGATTCTTTAAGTAGCCCAAGACTAAGGCGTCTGGACGGGAGCCTATCGTCATCAGCGTCACAATTTCTTTCCAGTTCAGCATTACGGTAAGAGGTCTTTCGCAGGCAATCTGTTTCGTCAGCTTTTCACCATATTCGTCGTATACATCGACTTCGATAGTCTGCAGGGGATTTTCACTGGTTTTAATAATATTTGGTTTTACCACAGTCTTGTCCTGTTCAGGGAAGGAGCTACTCGCTCACAAGGGTTCTTCTGTTTAATAAGAGGTTGAATAGCAAATCTCATTCCAACATAGCGTTTGAGGAAAAAAATGCGAGTGATTCACTCTGCTTAATACAAAAATTGAGAGTTCGCAGGAATGACACATGCAACCCATTGAGTTTCGACTAATTTAGTATTTATATCTATCGCTTCTCTTAGTAGTACAGCGGTTAATTTGGCGCGTTTATTGCTTCGTAAACCTAACGTGGTTTGAAAGCATAGGTCAGAATGTCCTTTTCGCCAATCAAATCAAATAAAGCAAGTTGGGTGAGTTATGTCGGACAATAATAAAGAGTTAGAAAACATATATGAGAAAACCGAAGATTCATGGCCTATCGGCGTAGAACTGGTTGAGCATGAAATAATTACAGGAGCCTGGGTAACCACCCAATGGCAACTAACACAATTTGTACTGACGCCTAATAATGAAGACACCACCGATATTTGTCTTCTCCAATTACACAGAGATGAACGTACTGATTACCGATTTAACCTTAGCTCTCAAACCCCAAAACTCTTTCTCGTTATGGACAACCTAGACTCCAATGAGAAGCCAGCGATACAGCTTCTCACTGCCTCTCAAGCCGTAGCTGCTCGATATATGGATGGAGACAATTTAGTTTTATCTAATGACATGCCATTACCGGTACAAGCATGGATGGAGGCCTTTATCGGACGCCATGGAGAAATGCTAGAGTTGAAAGGTAAGAAGCGCAAAGGAGCGGGTAGAGCAAATGGCAACTAGTCATGATTTTTTAAGCCGTTGGTCAAAACGTAAGTTAGAAGAATCTAACAATAATCAAGAAGACGCTAAGCTAAGTGACGAGACAGAAAGCGAAGTCGAAGAAAGTCCTAAAGCTGGTGTTGTCCCCGATAAATACTTATCTGAAGATGAGTTGACGACAGAAGAAAGTGAAACGACTGCTGACGCTGACGAGCAAAAACCGCAAGAGATGTCTATTGCGAATCTATTGGTTTCAGAGGCGTCAGAAAGCGTAAAAAAAGCCGCTTTGCGTAAATTGTTTTTATCAGAAGAGTTTAATGTCCGTGATGGGTTAGACGATTACGATGACGATTACAGTAATTTGAAGTCACTTTCAGAGGGGGTTGCGGAAACATTGAGAGACTGGGTTAAAGATAAAACAGAAGACAGCACATCAGACATATCAATAGAAGAGGATGAGATAGCCGCTGTTCAAACAGAAGCTTCCGATGTTGATGAAACAGAGCGAGAAATCGCCGAATTTCCTCCAAATGAAGGTGAGCTGTATAAATGTACAGTCACTGATAAAAGTGGCACTTCAGAAGAATCGGTATCATCGGTATCATCGGTATCTGAACAAGTAGGACAAAATATACCATACAATAAATAGGTACATTTTGACTAAGCACTCAACGAGCCGGGTGGGACATATTGTCTCATCCGGCTTTTTTGCTACATAAATCTCGCCTAATCATTTCTAACTTATTGAATATAATGGATATTAAAATTGGCATGATGCTTGCTGATAGGCTGCTATTACCAATTTTCTTGTAGATTTATCGATTGTTTGCATTTTGCTATGGGCCGTGATGGTCCAGACAAATCAGCTTTTTTATAAGCCCATCAGCAGAATCTACCGCGCTAACTACAATGAAAGATGGAAGATTATCCATATAGATAAATGGAAATGAGCAATGTTGAAACAACTATTAGAACAAACGACTTCCAGTAACGGCAAAGCACGGCTATACGCTTTTGAAAATACCATCGAGTTGACAAACCTGATCCCGCCGACGGTGAGCTACGAAAGCGGCGGTAATACGTTAATCGTTGGCCCGACGGCGATCATTGAAAGTGCTGCAACGCAGCTGTCACAAATGAACAGCCTTACGTTACTTTCTACCGATGGAGAAAAGGGGACCAATCGAGAGCTTTACTATGCAAACTCAGTTCAGGTTTCTGGCTTCCTGGGTACATTTGAAGTACTTATCGAAAATAATGGCTCAACGAACAATCTAGCTAAAATTGCTATTAATACTGATTGTTTTGACGTTGTTCTCGATCTTTGCCTTAACAGCTGTATGCCTGAAGAAGTTCCAGCGCCGGGTTATTACCCCGTCGGACGTGGTTACCCAAAATTAGCAGAGGCACTGGAAGAAATCCCGACGTTAATGGGGACGTTTGATAAACCCAAGTTTTTCCGTTTAGATACCGACTTGTGTGCGCACAGTTCTCGAGGCGTAAAAGGTTGTGAGCGTTGTGTTGATGCCTGTCCGGCGGGTGCACTATCCAGTGAAGGTAGTCCTAAAACAGGACATCGTATCGAGATTAACCCATACCTGTGTCAGGGTGTCGGAACTTGTGCAACAGCATGTCCTACAGAAGCAATTCATTACGCACTCCCAAATCCAGAAGATACACAAAAGTTCATCGAACGTACGTTAGCTAATTATGAAAAAGCAGGTGGCGTCGATCCTATCGTGCTGATTTGTAGTTCACGCCATGAAACGTACAACGTAATGGCTTTAAAAGCGCTTCCAGATAACGTCATTCCTATTGTGGTTGAAGAGTTGCCATCTGTTGGTATCGATACTTGGTTTGCTGCGCTTGTGAACGGAGCGACTCAGGTTCTGTTTGCGGCTTCACGTTTTATGCCGCCAACCATTTTGCGCGTACTTAATAGTGAAGTCGGTATTGCACAAGAATTGCTTGATCAACTTGGCATTGCAAAAGAAACCATCGATATCTTGTATTTGGAATCTCTGCGTGAGGGTGCACCGACACTGTGTACAGATTCCTTCGATTTAGCGGTAGGCGAACTACAAGGCAATAAACGTCAGCGCCTGTTTAACGCGCTAGACGCATTATCTTCCTCGCGTATTCCTGTCGATAAAACCGTTGAACTACCGGGCAATGCACCTTATGGCTCGGTTTCTTGTGAGAGCAAAGATTGTACCTTGTGCATGAGTTGTGTCGCTGTGTGTCCGACTCGCGCATTACATACTGATGGTCAGTCTCCGTCTCTTAAATTTGTTGAACAAGATTGTGTTCAATGTGGCTTATGTGAAAAAGCGTGTCCAGAAAATGTACTTACGCTAACGCCTCGCATGAACTGGGTGAAAGAAGAACGTCAGAAAGCAGTCGTCATTCACCAAGAGAAAGCGGCTGAGTGTCTTCGTTGCCACAAACCTTTCGCACCTCAATCCATGATCGACATGTTGCAAAACAAGCTACGTGGACATTCTCATTTTACTGATGAAGCCGCTATCAACCGTATCGCCATGTGTGAAGACTGCCGCGTGGTCGATATGTTTGAGTCGATGGCCTCTGATCCAATGAAACAACTCAAGTATTAGGAGCTCACAGTGGAAAAACAGCAAGAACAAACACTGAGAACAGAAATATACCTGATTTTATCGGCGCTTTTTCGCAGTGCGCCAACAGAAGAGATGCTTGAGTTTCTTAAGTCTCTGGAAGTGGAACCTTCGGCAAGTGCAATGCAACAAGCTTGGATTGCGCTTCAGCTAGCGGCTGAAAAAGCGGACCGAGAAACACTTGAAGATGAATATCAAGATCTCTTTATCGGTATTGGTCGTGGTGAAGTCGTTCCATTTGGATCATGGCACCGCACAGGCTCAATGATGGAAAAGCCGCTAGCGGATATTCGTCACGATTTAGATTTACTGGGCATAGAGCGCGCTGAAAACGTGAAAGAACCCGAAGATCACATTTCAGCACTTTGTGAAGTCATGGCCATGCTGACTGACGAAGAAGAGGGCTTGCAACAAGCAGTGTTTAACAAACATCTCGCCCCTTGGTTTAGCGCATTCACTCGTCAGTTAGAAAATGCAGAAAGTGCAAACTTCTATAAACCAGCCGCTCAGCTTTGCAACGCCTTTCTAACGCTTGAACAGGTTCGATTTAGCGAGAATACAAAGAGCAGTAAAGCCAAATTAAAAATTGATGTGAAAAACGTCACTGATTACGAGTAATCAAGCAGTACAAAGTCATATCGATAGAGAGGCATGATCCTCCAAAGATCTACCGGAAGGTAAGGAAGCAATGATGAAAGATAATAAAGAAATAAACTCAAGCCGCAGGGAGCTATTGAAAGGCTTCACAACCGCTGCCGTTGCTGGTGCCGTCATCGCAGGAACCACGAAAGTGGCAAACGCGTCGGAAACCGTTGAGTCTTCTGAAAAAGACGTGAAGAAGAAAGGGTACCGTGAAACTCAACACATTCGTGATTACTACGACACACTTTAGGAGGTAAGAGATGAAACTTGTCAAACGCTCCGACAGTGTGAGCAAAGAAACGAACCAACTCGGCATTTCGCGTCGCGCATTTATGAAAAACACCTCATTTGCTGCTGGTGGCGCTGTTGTCGGTGCAAGTCTGTTTGCTCCGGGCATGATGAAAAAAGCGCAAGCGAAAACTGTCGACCCTGAAGCGAAAACCGAAGTGAAACGCACCATCTGTTCTCACTGTTCGGTAGGCTGTGGTATTTACGCTGAAGTTCAAAATGGAGTTTGGACCGGTCAGGAACCAGCTTTTGATCACCCATTTAACGCTGGTGGACACTGTGCTAAGGGCGCGGCGCTGCGTGAACATGGCCATGGTGAACGTCGCCTAAAATACCCAATGAAGCTTGAAAACGGTAAGTGGAAAAAGCTGTCTTGGGACGAAGCAATTGAAGAAATTGGTACCAAGGTATTGGATATCCGTAAAGAATCCGGCCCTGACTCTGTTTACTTCTTAGGCAGTGCTAAGCACAGTAACGAGCAGGCGTACCTATTCCGAAAAATGGCGTCACTTTGGGGCACAAATAACGTTGACCACCAAGCGCGTATCTGTCACTCAACCACGGTAGCGGGTGTAGCAAACACCTGGGGCTATGGTGCAATGACGAACTCTTTCAATGACATGCATAACTGTAAGTCTATGCTTTTCATTGGCTCTAACCCTGCAGAAGCACACCCAGTTGCGATGCAACACATTCTGATCGCAAAAGAGAAAAACAACTGTAAGATCGTGGTGGCGGATCCTCGTCGTACCCGTACTGCTGCAAAATCCGATCACTATGTCTCTCTTCGTCCAGGTTCAGATGTCGCTTTCATTTGGGGTGTATTGTGGCACGTGTTTGAAAATCAATGGGAAGACAAAGAGTTTATCCGTCAACGTGTATTTGGTATGGATGAAATCCGTGCTGAAGTGGCGAAGTGGACACCAGCAGAAGTTGAGCGCGTATCAGGCGTAAGCGAAGAAGACGTTTATCAAACCGCGAAACTACTTTCTGAAAACCGTCCGGGCTGTGTTGTATGGTGTATGGGAGGTACTCAACATACCACAGGTAACAACAACACTCGCGCTTACTGTGTCCTAGAGCTTGCGCTAGGCAACATCGGTAAGTCTGGCGGCGGTGCTAACATTTTCCGTGGTCACGATAACGTACAGGGTGCAACCGACCTTGGTGTTCTTGCCGATACATTACCAGGCTATTATGGCCTTTCCGAAGGTTCTTGGCGTCACTGGTCAAAAGTTTGGGACATCGATTACGAGTGGATCAAAGCCCGTTTTGATGACAACGAGTATGGCGGTCAAAAACCAATGCACAGCGCTGGTATTCCGGTATCGCGTTGGATCGACGGTGTGTTAGAAGACAAAGACAACATTCGTCAGCGTGAAAACATTCGAGCCATGTTCTATTGGGGACACGCCGTGAACTCTCAAACACGTGGTGTTGAGATGAAAAAGGCGATGCAGAAACTGGATATGATGGTCATCGTTGACCCATACCCAACGGTTGCAGCGGTAATGAACGATCGCACGGATGGTGTATACCTGCTTCCTGCTACGACCCAATTCGAGACTTACGGCAGTGTAACAGCATCTAACCGTTCTTTGCAGTGGCGCGATCAGGTTGTCGAACCTTTGTTTGAGTCAAAACCAGACCACGAGATCATGTACCTGTTGTCGAAAAAGCTTGGCTTCGACGATCTACTTTTCAAAAACATTCGTGTAGAAAACAACCAGCCTCTGATTGAAGATCTGACTCGTGAATTCAACAAAGGTATGTGGACGATCGGTTACACAGGTCAGAGTCCGGAGCGTCTCAAAGCGCACCAACAAAACTGGCACACATTCCATAAAACCACGCTTGAAGCAGAGGGTGGACCAATCAATGGTGAAACCTACGGTCTACCTTGGCCATGTTGGGGTACGCCAGAGATGGGACATCCGGGCACGCACATCCTGTACGATACTTCTAAAACCGTTGCTGAAGGTGGTGGTAACTTCCGTACACGCTTTGGTGTGGAATTTGAAGGTAAAAACCTGCTAGCCGAAGACAGCTACTCGAAAGGCAGTGAGATCAAAGATGGTTACCCTGAATTCACCGATAAACTGTTAAAACAACTAGGATGGTGGGATGACCTGACAGCCGAAGAGAAAGTCGCGGCAGAAGGCAAAAACTGGAAAACCGACTTGTCTGGCGGTATTCAGCGTGTCGCTATCGCACATGGCTGTATTCCATTTGGTAACGCGAAAGCTCGTGCGATTGTTTGGACATTCCCAGATCGTGTTCCACTACACCGTGAACCGCTCTACACACCTAGGCGTGACCTTGTAACGGACTACCCAACTTGGGAAGACAAAGAGGCGATTTTCCGTGTTCCGACGTTATACAAATCCATTCAGGACCAAGACAAATCTGGCGAGTACCCAATTGTTCTGACTTCTGGTCGCTTAGTTGAATACGAAGGCGGCGGTGATGAAACTCGTTCAAACCCTTGGTTGGCGGAGCTTCAACAAGAGATGTTTGTAGAAGTAAACCCGAAAGACGCTAACGATCTTGGTTTTAAAGATGGGGATGATGTTTGGGTTGAAGGCGCGGAGAAAGGCCGAATCAAGGTGAAAGCGATGGTCACTCGTCGTGTGAAACCAGGACTGGCATTTATTCCGTTCCACTTTGGTGGTGAGTTTGAAGGTGAAGATCTTCGCCCTAAATACCCTGAAGGTACACAACCGTATGTAAGCGGTGAGTCTGCCAACACAGCAACCACCTACGGTTACGACCCGGTTACCCTGATGCAGGAAACCAAAGTAACCCTATGTAACATTCGTAAAGCGTAAGGAGTCTGAAAATGGCACGAATGAAATTCCTATGTGACACCAAACGCTGTATCGAGTGTAACGGTTGTGTTACTGCATGTAAGAACGAAAACGACGATGCGCTTGAGTGGGGTATACAGCGCCGCCGCGTCGTAACACTAAATGACGGTGAGGCGGGTGAAAACTCAATCTCTGTCGCTTGTATGCACTGTACTGACGCACCTTGTATGGCGGTGTGTCCTGCAGACTGTTTTGAGCACACTGAAGATGGCATCGTACTGCACAACAAAGATCTGTGTATCGGTTGTGGTTACTGTCTGTTTGCGTGTCCGTTTGGTGCGCCTCAGTTCCCTAAACAAGAATCGTTTGGTGAGCGTGGCAAAATGGACAAGTGTACCTTCTGTGCAGGCGGTCCTGAGACTGAGCCCGGCTCGGTTGAAGAACGTCAAAAGTATGGTGCAAACCGTATTGCAGAAGGCAAACTGCCTATGTGTGCGTCACTGTGTTCAACAAAAGCATTGTTGGCAGGTGATGCAGATAAAGTATCTGATATTTTCCGTCAGCGTGTTGTAGAGCGCGGCGCTAAGAATGCAGGTTGGACAGACGGAAATGATCTTTCTTACGATGCAACCAAAAGCTAAGTAAGGAGAGACACATGTTAAACACTTTAAAACGTGCGTCTCTGGTAATGCTGTCGATCATGACAGCATTACTGTTGACTTTCTCAATGCCAACGTCAGCAGAAGAGCAATCTTCCAAAGTCGTGCAGCAGGAGATGACACAACTAGCAGGGGCGGACTATTGGCGTCAGGTGAGACAGGGTGAATCAGGTTATACCACTTCCCAATCACCAGAACATGGTGTGCTAATCAGTAAACCCGGTGAAACCTGGTACATCCTGAAAGAAAAGTGGATGTCTCCAGCTGGTGCTATCGCTATTTTCGGTAGTATTGCGCTTGTGGTCTTGGCTTATGTCTTTGTCGGGCCTCTGATGCTAAGTAAGCCTCGCACCGGCAAAAAGATTAAGCGCTGGTCTCGACTAGATCGTGCACTTCACTGGAGTATGGCGTTTACTTTTTTAACCCTGGCATTCAGTGGGTTGATGCTCGTTTACGGGAAACACTTCCTCAAACCCTATGTGCCTAGCGAGTTCTGGGGTTTCATCGTGATGCTGGCGAAGCAATACCACAACTACATGGGGCCACTGTTCTTTATCTTGTTGATGTTAATTCTGCTGAAATGGTGGCGGAAATCGATCCCTAACATGACCGACGTACGTTGGTTCATGAAAATGGGGGGCATGGTTGGTAAACACAAAGGCACTCATCCATCGGCAGGCTTCTCAAACGGTGGTGAAAAAGCGGTTTACTGGTTGCTCATTTTTGTCGGTGCAATCGCCGCAGTAAGTGGTCTGGTTTTGGATTTTCCAATCTTTGATCAAACCCGTCGTGATATGGAGTTGTCTAATCTTATTCACGCCGTTTCGGCGCTTATTCTTATTTGTGGCTTTGTTTTCCACATCTATATCGGCCTGTTCGGTATGGAGGGAGCACTAGAAGGCATGGTGACGGGAGAGGTTGACGAAACATGGGCAAAAGAGCACCACGATCTTTGGTACGAGGACGTCAAATCTCAAGAGGCGATCGGAGAATCTGGCGAGGTTAAAGCAACGGACAAAGGAGCGAAAGGGAATGAACAAACATCATAACGGGATTTGGGTTGCGTATATCCTGAGTTGCTTTACCCCGTTTACGTTTTTGATCTCAGGCGTTGTCGCTATTATCTATGCTGGCTATCGTTTGGACAAAGGTGAAGACAGCGATGTGGTTATCTCGCATTACTATGGGTTAATTCGTACTTTCTTCCTGTACCTCACCTTCTTTGTTGTCTTAATCGTTACCGTTGCGACCACAAATGGTGTGTTAAAAGGTGTCAGTGACTATTGGGTGCGCAGCACACTGATAGATAACATCGCTTACGTTATTCCTTACATAGGCAGTGTGTTCGCCATCGTAGCGATAGGTGTGTGGCTGTGGAGGATGCTCCAAGGTATGCACCAATTACGCAATAACAAGCCGCACAGACCTTCTACTGGACCTAACTTGTAAAACATCGATGTCTTTAAACAAAACCGCCTAAACAGGCGGTTTTTTGTTGGACAATTCATCACCAGTCAATATGCACCCAATTGACAAAATTGAGCCTTGGTTGCATATAAATATACATTTAGTTAACAAAATGGTGCGCATTAAATTGGTGCAAACAGGTTCTTTTGGTGCACAACACTGTGCGATCGACTGTATCTAAAAACATTCATGAAAACCAACTACACAATAAAAACAAAGGATTAATACAATCCCATTAAGCAAGAAAACTATTGGAACGCTAATTGCTTTGTTAGACGCTTTACTAATTTGATTCACCATTTTGGTGATGGTTGATTTTTATTGCACAGGATAAGTGCGCACAACACTAACGGAGACAGTCATAATGAGTGTAACAGCCGATCAGGTACATGGCGTTGTACAAACTCTCACACAAAGTTCCGATACTCTATTCTTACTGCTTGGTGCCATCATGGTTTTTTTGATGCACTCCGGTTTTGCTTTTCTTGAAGTAGGGACCGTACGCCAAAAGAACCAAGTGAACGCGTTGGTTAAAATTTTGGCCGATTTTGGTGTTTCTGCCATCGCCTATTTCTTTATTGGCTATTGGGTTGCTTATGGCGGCACGTTCTTTGCCGATGCGCAGACACTGTCTCAAGGTAATGGATATGAGCTTGTTAAATTCTTTTTCTTGCTAACGTTCGCTGCTGCTATACCAGCGATTGTATCTGGCGGGATCGCCGAGCGTGCGCGTTTTTATCCTATCCTCATTGCGACATTTTTTACTGTAGGGATCGTTTACCCACTGTTTGAAGGCATCATTTGGAACGGTAATTTTGGTATCCAAGATTGGTTTGAAGCAAGTTTTGGCTTTGGCTTCCATGACTTTGCAGGATCAGTTGTTGTCCACGGAGTAGGTGGTTGGATTGCTCTCGTTGCAGTTATTTTCTTAGGCATGCGTAAAGGCCGAATTCGTGCAGGTAAACATACCAACTTTGCACCATCAAACATTCCATTCTTAGCGCTTGGTGCCTGGATTCTTTGTGTGGGCTGGTTCGGTTTTAACGTGATGTCGGCTCAAGCTATTTCTGGGATCAGCGGTCTAGTCGCAATGAACTCATTGATGGCAATGGTTGGTGGCATTATTGCGTCACTTATCGCGGGTAAAAATGACCCGGGCTTTATTCACAACGGTCCTCTAGCTGGATTGGTTGCCGTATGTGCTGGTTCTGACCTTATGCATCCAATCGGTGCGCTGGTAACTGGTGCTATTGCGGGCGTGCTCTTTGTTTACCTGTTCACACATCTACAAAACAAAACCAAGATTGACGATGTGTTAGGTGTTTGGCCTCTACACGGTATTTGTGGTGCATGGGGTGGTATTGCTGCAGGCATCTTTGGGCAAACAGCATTGGGCGGTTTGGGGGGCGTTAGCTTAGTTGTTCAGCTTATGGGAACCGTACTAGGCATTTCTATTGCCGTATTAGGGGCATTGGCTGTCTATGGTGCAATTAACGCGGTAACGGGCATTAGACTGTCTGAAGAAGATGAATTTAATGGTGCCGATTTAGCTATCCACAAAATCTCTTCAACCAATGAAGACTAACAAAATGCAAAAGAGCGGCATTAAGCCGCTCTTTTAACAATTACCTTTCTTAGCTTGACCCGGAGGACAGAAATCGCCATTACCTCGGTGCCTGTCATTATCATTCGTACTAACTTTCACTCTCACATCATCAATTTCACCTTCAACATTGGTCAGTTGGCAACCCGCTAAAGTCGTAAGCAACACAAGAGCTAGAGATACGTGTCTCATTGCTTTTCCTCTCAAAATAACTATTTATTATCGTTCATTACTACCATTGTCTAATCCATATTACTACAGCTGATATTGTTTCAGTGTTAAGCTAGCGAAAAAGAACAACAAGGATCAGTTATGAATTTCCCGTATAGAAACATTGTAGTACTTACTGGGGCAGGTATCTCAGCGGAGTCCGGCATTCAAACATTTAGAGCCCAAGATGGCCTTTGGGAAAACCACCGTATTGAAGACGTGGCAACACCCGAAGGATTTGAGCGTGATCCCGACCTTGTTCAGGAATTTTATAATCAACGTCGTAAAAAGCTCCAGGATGAGGCGATTCAGCCAAACGCGGCTCATCTCGCTTTAGGCCGCCTTGAGGCAGAGCTAGACGGTAAAGTGACCGTCATTACACAGAACATCGACAACTTGCACGAAAGAGGCGGAAGCCACAATGTCATCCATATGCATGGCGAGTTGCTAAAAGCCCGCTGTAGCGAATCGCACCAGGTTATAGAACATACTGACGATATTGAAACGGGTGAGCTTTGCCACTGTTGTCAAATTCCTTCCCAAATGCGCCCTCATATTGTCTGGTTTGGTGAGATGCCGCTGCGTATGGGAGACATTTACGAATCGCTAGAACAAGCTGACTTGTTTATTTCTATTGGTACATCCGGGGTCGTGTATCCAGCGGCTGGGTTTGTACATGATGCAAAAATGCACGGTGCACATACGATCGAAATAAATCTGGAACCTAGTGCAATAGAAAGTGAATTTGAAGAAAAGCGCTATGGAAAGGCGAGTGTGGAAGTGCCGAAGTTAGTTGATGAAATTTTATCCTTAGAAGAAAAATAAAACACCACAAAAACAATAAAAGCGGCCAGTTCATTTGGCCGCTTTGTCGTTTTATATGACTATTAGTTGTTTACTTTTAGCTTCTGGAAGTACTCGTCGTACAACACACTTGCTTCACCAACTTCGTCTTGCCATGTACCGCTGTCCATCACTTCTTGCGGAGGGAAGATACTTTGGTCGTTAACAAATTCTTTAGGAAGTAGGTCGTACGCCGTTTTTACTGGAGTAGGGTAACCAATCTCCAGTGCAATCTTAGCCGCATTTTCTGGTCGCAGTAGGAAGTCAATCATCTTATGCGCTGCTTCAATGTTCTTCGCACCTGCAGGAATCGCAAGGCTATCCATCCAGAAAATAGCGCCTTTTTCCGGCCAGATGATATCAATGCTCGCACCTTCCTCGCGTGCCATGTAAGCAGAACCATTCCAAAGCATGCCAAGAGAAACCTCACCTGCTAAGTATGGGTTTGCAGGAAAATCAGAGTTAAACACCAGCACATTTGGCATTAGCTTATGTAACTCTTCGTATGCGGCTTTGATTTCATCAGGGTTTGTCGTATTAGGAGAGTAGCCCAGCTTTGTTAATGCAATATGGAAAACTTCTCGAGAATCATCCATCAGCATTAACTGACCTTCCCACTTGCTGTCCCAGAAATCGTCCCATTTAGTGACTGATGACTTATCCAGCATATCCGCATTAATACCAATACCTGTTGCACCCCAGATATAAGGAATTGAGAAGTTGTTGTTCGGGTCAAAAGGCTTGTTTAAGAAATTAGGATCGATATCTGCAAAGTGGGATAACTTCTCCTTGTCGATCTCTTGAAGCATGCCTTCTTTACGCATTTTAGATACGAAATAGGTAGACGGTACTACCAAGTCGTAACCAGAACCTTGCGTTTTTAGTTTAGCGTACATGCTTTCATTAGACTCGTAAGTCGAGTACAGCACTTTGATTCCAGTTTCTTTTGTAAAGTCTTCAAGAACTTCGTTTGGGATGTATTCCGACCAGTTGTAGAAGTACAGTTCTTGATCAGCCGCTATTGCTGGAGTAGCGAACAGAGTCGCTGCACATAGAGCGCTTGCGTAGAATTTACTTTTCATTTGTTTTCCGTTTTGTTTAGCGATTGGACAAATCAATACTAGTGATAATTATTAAGTTGAACCAAATTGCATTAAGTACAATTCTGTCTATTTAATCTGATGCTTCTCATTCCATTGAGATGAAACGAGCCGAGCCAAATAAACCTAGCAAGGTATAATTATATCAGTCAATTATAAAAATAGGCAGCCATTGCTGCCTATTTTCATTTAGGGTGATTTGCCTTAGACAAATTCGATTACTGGCCTGCTTTAAGCTGAAGGAAGTAACCTTCATACTTAACGGTCAGATCGCCAACAGCATCTTGCCACTCAACACGGTCTAGGTCTTCTTGTGAAGGAAACAGTGGAGCTACATCTTTAAACTTCTCGTTCGACGCTTTAACTGCAGTCAGGTAACCAGTGTCACGAGAAATTTGCTCTGCGATTTCTGGTCGCAGTAGGAAGTCGATCATCTTATGCGCTGCTTCTACGTTTTTCGCGCCAGAAGAGATAGCAAAGTTGTCTACCCAGCCGATTCCACCTTCTTTAGGGAAGACCAGCTTAAGGTTAAGCCCTTCGTTTTGAGCTGCTGCAGCGCTACCGTTCCAAAGCATACCAACACCGACTTCACCAGACATATATGGTGCACCTGGATTGTCAGAGTTAAATAGAAGAACGTTCGGCATTAACTTTTGTAGTTCTGCATACGCTTCATCAATTTCTTTTGGATCCGTTGAGTTACCTGAATAACCTAGCTTGCGCAATGCAATGTGGAATACTTCACGCGTGTCGTCCATTAGCATCACTTGACCTTCAAGCTCAGGTTTCCATAGATCGGCCCAGCTTTGGAAGTCGTTTGGATCGTACATGTCTGCGTTGACCGCTAGTCCAGTAATCGCAACAACGTGAGGGATAGAGTAGTCATTATTTGGATCGAAAGGCTTATCTAGGTAATTCTGGTCAAGGTTACCTAAGTTTTTCAGCTTAGACTTATCGATCTTTTGTAGCATGCCTTCATCACGCATCTTCGCAACAAAGTACGTTGAAGGAACGACTAAATCATAACCTTCGTTATGAGTTTTTAGCTTTGCATACAAAGTTTCGTTCGACTCGTAAGTTGAGTAGATCACTTTGATACCAGTTTCTTTAGTAAATTGTTCTAGGAGATTACTGTTGATGTAAGGCCCCCAGTTCATAAATACCAATTCATTATCATCCGCTGCCACTGAACCAGAGAACAGAGAAAGCGCACATGCACTACCAGCTAATAAAGTAGCCCATTTTTTCATTGACGTTAGCTCCAAACCAAACGTTGCCCAAACTATTTTGGACGATAGATAGAAAAACAGAATGGCATGTAACCATTCTGTTTCGTGATGTTAACGGATGTGGATTTTACTTTACTTTTTCTCTTGCAAGCAACTGAGAAATAATCACAAGAACCAAAGAAACAATCAACATAACCGTTGCTAAAGCATTCACTTCCGGTGAAATGCCCACTTTCACCATTGAATAAATCTTCAATGGTAAGATTTCGTAGGTTGGTCCCGTCACGAACGAACTGATAATCACGTCGTCCAATGATAGGGTAAAGCTCAATAGCCAGCCGGCAGCAACCGCTGGTTTCGCTAGGGGAAGGATAATCTTCTTCAAGATAACCCACTCACTTGCTCCTAGGTCTTTTGCTGCTTCCAACATTTTCACATCAAAGCCATTTAATCGGCTGTAAACCGTTACCACAACGAAGGGTAAGCAAAAGGTGATGTGTGCAATCAACAATGTAAAGAAACCAAGCTGTGCACCCAATACTAAAAACAGGGCCAACAAAGAAATTGCCATCACGATGTCTGGTGACATCATTACAACAAACAGCATGCCATTTACTGCGCCTTTCCCTTTAAAGGAGTAACGGAATAGGGCAACTGCCGTCAAACTACCAATAATAGTAGCAGCTGTTGCAGAAAATACTGCAACGTTTAGCGAATGCCACGCGGCCTGCATCAGGCTGTCATTGTTAACTAAAGTTTCGTACCACTTAGTGGTAAATCCACCCCATTTCATGCCAAATTTATTCGCATTAAATGAGTTAACAATAAGCACGATAATTGGCAAATACAAAAATGCATAGACCAGTGCCATAAAGCTAAATCTAACTGTGCGTCCCATTAGTCTAGCTCCACTTTCTTATTCAATAACTTACCCGCTCTGTAGTAGGCGTATAGCATAATTGCCATTGCAATGGTGAGGGCAATACTGGTTGCTGCACCAAATGGCCAATCACGTGCATTCAATACCTGGCTCTTAATGACGTTCCCGATCAGCAAGTTCTTCGCGCCGCCGAGAAGGTCTGAGATATAGAACATGCCAAGAGCAGGGAGGAGAACCAACAAACAACCGCCGATGATGCCTGGCATCGTTAAAGGCAGGATAACTTTTGTAATGGTCTGAAATTTGTTCGCACCCAAATCTTTCGCCGCTTCGATGTAGGTGTTGTCCAGCTTCTCGATTGCCGAGTACAGCGGCAGAATCATAAATGGAAGCAAGATGTACACAAGACCAATCATTACTGCTGTTTCGGTATACATGAGTCGCAGAGGCTTATCGATGATTTCCATTGCCATCAGCGACTTATTCAAAATGCCTTGAGTACCCAAAACAATCTTCAAGCCGTATGTACGGATCAACGAGTTTGTCCAAAAAGGCACAATCACCAAAAACAGCATAAACGGACGCCATTTCTCGGGCATTTTCGCGACGATATAAGCAAATGGGTAACCAATCACTAAACACAATAACGTTGCAATGATCGCCATGTAGAACGAGTGCATGAGCACTTTCGCGTACAGCGGATCGAACAGACGAACGTAGTTGTCTAATGTAAAGGTAAGATCGATTAGGTTCGCTTCGTCACGCGTTAAGAAACTGGTACCAATAATCATCAAGTTAGGAACCAACACAAACAGCGTTAGCCAACCAACAATTAGGGTAATGATCGCGTTCTGAAGATTAATCTTCTTGGTTATCATTGAGGACAACCTCCCAGCTCTCAACCCAAGTGATAGTGACTTTTTGGCCAAGTGAGTGGTCCACATCGGGGTCATCTTCGTTAAAGAACTCGCTAACCATGACGCGCATTCCTGAATCCAGTTCAATAACAGAATCTAGCGTCATACCTTTATAGGTACGTTCCGTCACGTGACCCACAATGCCTTTTTCTTCCGACTCTTTTATCTCTTCGATACGTAAGTCTTCAGGGCGGAGTAATACTTGGAGCTTATCGCCAGCTTGAGCTTCTTCATCGTAATAAACCACCGATTCAATGCCTTCAATGTCAGCGCGAATGCGTTTTTCATCGATGCGCTCTAACATGGTTGCATTGAATACGTTGATCTCGCCGATAAAGCGCGCAACAAACAGGTTTTTAGGCTCTTCGTAAATCTCACGCGGGGTGCCATCTTGCTCAATGACGCCGTCACGCATTACGATGATACGGTCAGACATTGATAGCGCTTCTTCCTGATCGTGCGTCACAAAGATAAAGGTGATGCCTAGTTGGCGCTGCAACTGTTTAAGCTCAATCTGCATTTGCTTACGCAATTTGTAATCCAGTGCAGAAAGCGATTCATCAAGTAGCAATACTTTTGGTTTATTCACTACCGCACGAGCGATAGCAATACGCTGTTGCTGGCCACCTGAAAGTTGATGTGGTTTACGCTGCGCCATTTTTTCTAGGCGAACCATACGTAACGCTTCCATCACTCGTGGTTCAATCTCTGCTGCTGATGTTTTCTGCATGCGAAGACCAAATGCAACGTTTTCAAAAACGGTCATGTGAGGAAATAGTGCGTAGCTTTGGAATACGGTGTTGACGTGTCTTTGTTCTGCAGGAACCTGAGTAACATCTTGGTTATCCAAAATAATTTGACCGTTGTCTACCGCTTCAAAGCCCGCGACCATACGTAAAACTGTTGTCTTACCACAGCCAGATGGGCCAAGAATCGTTAGAAACTCACCATGATTAACATCCAGATTTAAATTGCTGATGATTTCTTTACCATCAAAACTCTTACTAATACCAGATAAACGAATAACTGGATTTCCTGCTTGCTGTTTAGCGTTCAACGTCTGTATTTCTCCCACGTTCTAATTTGGGTTTACGCCAATTGATGTGACTTTAGCCATTCACTTTTGAGGCGCGCATCATAATCACCAATATTGTGAAATCAAAGCATTTTTTAGCCTCTAATCAGAAAAATTTTTACAGGCAAAAGTAATCATTCCTTACCATACTGTTTTTATAAGATTTGTCAGAATTTAAACAGCGTTTTTTAAGGCTTACCGCTCTGCAACAATTGTTTTCAATTTCACGGCCTTGTGAGTGGCTAATTATCAAGCAAATAGTGGATATTGCAAGGAATGAGAGCGAGTTATGATTTTAGACGTGACAAGAATTCTTTATAATGACGAGAACACTAATAGACTGGTATCCCAGTAAAAATTTCACAAGTGAATCTTGGATAATATATGAACAACGACTTTGAGAACGATTTTAACCTTGGAGGGAGTGTAGAGCGAGCTTTGTCTGGCAACTACGAGCTTAAAGCCGGGGCGGTTTTTAGTGAAGCATGGCGCGTCACTATTCGACACTTTTTGTCATTTTCTCCTGCGATTATCGTTTTGCTTTTAGTTCAGGTAGGCATTTTCTATATCGCATTACAGCTACAACTGGGTGACCCAAGCGTAATTTTGGATGCAATACAAAACCCAGATTCTTTTTCAAACAACATCGTGTCAGCTATTTATGTAGCAAACTTTAGCTATGAAGTGATCAGCGCCCCGATTTATGCAGGCATCAGTTTGATGGCAATGAGTCACGTTGCAGGGCTAAAAACAAAGCTTCGCCACGTAGGCAAAGGATTACAATTCACGGTTCCGGTTATCTTGGCAACGTTAGTCAGTCTGGTACTTCAAGGGCTGGTTGGTATGCTCCTAGCTCCGCTATCGTTATACCTTTCTCTGGCGTTCAGTCACTCCATCTTACTAATTTGTGAGAAACGGGTGCCGCCAATGCAATCGCTATTACTGTCTTTGCGTGCAGTAAACAAAAAGATTTTCGTCGTCGCAACCCTATATCTCGGCGTGATGTTCATGTTTATTTTCGCGGCAATGTTCTACGGTATCGGGCTTATTTTGGTGTTGCCATTCTTCTTCCACTTGAAGGGCATTCTTTACCGAGAGATGTTTGGTATTAAACTCAAGGTTGTAGCGAAACAAAAAAGTAATGATAACGACCACGACGGCAAGTCTCAGATCTTTGATGCTTAAGGTATCGTTTCAATAACATTTGATGGCGGCTTGTGAAGAGTCGCCATTTTTGTATCGACAACAAATTCATGTGAAATGCTCTATCAGAAGCACAAGCCACAATTCAACTAGAATATGATTCTGCGTGGAGAACCTCTCGTTTTGTTACTAATCAAGTAACTTAATAGTGTAAAGGTGCTATAAGGATGCTCAGAATTACCATAATGACACAAACTAAAAGAAATCAACGGTTCAAATGAAAAAGTTAAGCCTAAGTATACTGAGCAGCGCGGCGCTGATGTTAGCGACTCCTGCAACACAAGCTCAAGAATACATGTTTACCTATTCGAAGCTTTACACTCAGCTGAAGAATAACAATAAGGAAGGCCACGACGATGTAAAAGTCGGCGTATTTTTCGTTAACGCAGATACTAAGCAGCTGTGTGACATTGAAAAAGCCTGGATGGAGAAAGAGGAGCACTACGAAGAATTCGTTATTCCAGCATCCAAAGAACTTCCGCTTCCAATCGATAAAAACCTTAAATCGGCGAACCCTTTAGTCTTCGTTCAGACTCCTATAGACACTCGTTGCGATTACTCATTGGTTGTTATGACGAAAGAGCCATTACAGGGTAACGTATCTTATGAACAGTTAGTGCCATTAATGCCTCAGATGCAAAGTATGCTAGAAGACTTAGGTGGCATGTTTGCTGGCTGGTTTACTCCTGATGTTCAGGGCGTGACGATGGAATTTAGCAATGGACTGGATAGCACGATTTCATTCTCGAACGGAACAGAAAAGCCAATTGTAAATGGCAAAGTACAAGTTGCTTTGAGTGAGATTGGTGAGGGTGGCACGATGACGCTACCAGAGCCAACCATGCGAGTTCTGCCGTATCTACCTAAAGCGAAATAAGCCACATCGAGCTAACCGAAGAGCCGCTACAGCGGCTTTTTTCGTTTTACGGTAAAGAAATCATTGGATTTATCCGTTCTCAATTAAGACAAATATTTAATCCTAAGTAAAAAGACCGTATAATCCACGCCCCATAGAAAACCACGTTAGGAAGTCCTACCGTCGATTTTATCGGCGATGTGAGAGCTCGCAATGAACCAGAAAGATACAAGAAAAGAAACCCTTGAATTCAACAAGCTTCAGAAACGCCTGAGAAGAAATGTTGGAAATGCCATTACCGAATACAACATGATTGAAGAAGGTGATGTTGTCATGGCATGTATAAGTGGTGGTAAAGATTCATTTGCGATGCTCGATATCCTGTTGAATCTTCAAAAAGCCGCACCAATTAAATTCGAAGTGGTTGCAGTAAACCTCGACCAGAAACAACCGGGCTTCCCAGAACATATTCTTCCAGATTATTTCGAAACGCTTGATATCCCTTACTACATCGTAGACAAGGATACTTACTCGGTTGTAAAAGAAAAAGTGCCAGAAGGTAAGACAACATGTGGGCTGTGTTCACGTCTACGCCGCGGTACACTTTATTCGTTTGCAGAGAAGATTGGTGCAACTAAGCTTGCTCTAGGTCACCACATGGATGACATTGTTGAAACCATGTTCCTAAACATGTTTCATGGTTCGCGTCTAAAAGCGATGCCTCCAAAGCTACGTTCTGATGATGGTCGAAATGTTGTTATCCGTCCGCTGACATACTGCCGTGAAAAAGATCTAATTAAATACGCAGAGCATAAAGATTTCCCAATCATTCCTTGCAACTTGTGTGGCTCTCAAGAGAACTTGCAACGCCAATCGATCAAAGCAATGTTGATTGAATGGGATAAAAAGACACCGGGACGCGTCGAAGCGATTTTCAAATCAATCCAGAACGTAAGTCCAAGCCAACTGGCTGACAAAGAGTTGTTTGATTTTGTTAACCTTCCACTCGATCGCGAAGGTAACCGTGAAGAGTACGAGTTCAGTGAAGCGGTCGTCTCTTCAACTAACATCGATGAGTCTATGTTTATTGATGTCACCAACATCTAATTGAAAAAAGGAAGGCATAACGCCTTCCTTTTTTACTTCTGACTAAAGCGTGAATTTAAGTCGCCGTATTCGGATCAAGCGGGCTAATGTAACCTTTTGGTTTTAATGCCAGAACATCACAGTTAATCTTATCAATTACATGTTCTGCTGTATTACCAATAAATACTGCGGAGAGCCCTGTACGGCCAGTCGTACCCAGAATAACCATCGCCGCGTTTAAACGTTCCGCAGCAGCAGGGATAACATCTTCTGGTAATCCTTGCTCAACAATGGTTTGCTCATCATCCAATCCATGTTTTTGGCGCAGTGCTTTCATCGCTGTGAGGTGATGGCCGCGAACTGCATCCGTGTAAGTCGTAGGATCAAACTCAGGTAGCTCGATGGTAATATTTGCAGGAGTCACCGGATAGGCGTTAACAAGAAATGGATCCGCGTTCAAACGACCTGACATCTCTTTCAAACGTTCTACCATAGAGTCGTTAAGATCAATGTGTGTTGGATTTTCCGAACCAGTGTGAACAGATGCCAGAATATTTGCATGCTCTGGCCAATCCGCATTCTTAACAAGAAGTACCGGAATAGGGCATTTACGCAGCAAGTGCCAGTCTGTAGGAGTGAAAATAACAGACTCTAAAACATCATGTTTTCGAGTCCCTTTAATTAACAGATCGTGGCTGCCTGCAAACACTTCGCCTATGATTGCTTCGTAAGGGCGATTGTGCCAAACCACACACACCTCAAAGTCAAAGCTCTCGTCTAGGTATGGTTGAGCAATTTTACGCATCCACTGCTCACGCTGATGGATGACGCCACGTCGCATCGCGTCTCTTTCATCCACCGATAGCATTGAAGTCATGTCATACGAAAAATCATAGATGGATAAAAAGAAGGTAATTCGGCTTCTTGATACACTTTTTTGAGCTAATTGAACTGCTCTTGCGAGTGCCGGCTGATCATCACTATTGATGTTCGCAACAACTAGAATTTTACTGTATATACTCATATCTAAGCCCACTTATATTGCAAGACCAATTACTGAATATAAAGTAAATCAGTATATTGGAGTACTCACCGTATATTTTTAATGTAGCTCAGTTTGCAGGAGATTTAGAAGACTTTCGAAGGGATTTTGTGAGAAACATGATGTGGCTCAGCTAAAAGCCACATCAATAAACAGGAGAGGTTACTCTGTCGTTACGCCTGCAAGTTCCATTAGCGCATCGTGATTTAGGATAGTGATATACTTACCTTTTACACTTAATATCTCGGATTTTTGGAAACGCCCCAGAAGACGACTGATCGTTTCTACTGTCAGACCAAGATAGTTACCAATATCGCCACGAGTCATGGTTAGGCGGAACTCTCTAGGACTAAATCCACGTTGAGAGAAACGTGTTGATAGGTTGTACAGGAACGCAGCCAGGCGCTCTTCAGCATTCTTCTTCGAAAGAAGCAGGATCATCTCCTGATCGCCTTTGATTTCGTTACTCATCAAACGCATGATTTGCTGACGCAGTTTTGGCATTTTACCTGATAAGTCATCAAGAATTTCGTATGGAATCTCACATACCATAGACGTTTCTAAAGCTTGGGCAAAACTAGGGTGGCAGTCACCAGTAATAGCGTCAAAGCCTACGAGGTCACCCGCTAAGTGAAACGCCGTGATTTGCTCGTCACCTTGCTCAGTGATTGTATAGCTCTTGATTGTGCCAGAACGGATAGCGTACAAAGACTTTAGCTCGTCGCCCGCTTTGAACAACTCTTGGCCTTTTTGAATCGGTTTTTTACGCTCAATGATTTGGTCAAGCTGGTCAAGCTCAGATTCATTCAGAGTGAATGGGATACACAACTGACTGATGCTACAATCTTGGCAGTGAATTGCACAACCACCTGATTGGACACGCTTTGTTGCAGGTTTTTCAGAAATCATAACAACCTTTCACTATTTGATATACATCAATATTTTAGCACTGCTTAATCCTAAAGGATAGTAAAAATATTGTTGGTATAGACTTTCAAATTATATGAAACCAAGCATTTGCAAGGCACCCATAACAGTATACGTTCCATAACTAATAAGAATTAATGCAGAGATGTTTCTAAATATTAATGATTTCTGTAGTTTCTGGAAATAACTTGCCCCGTAACTAATAGCAAGCATCGAAGGAAGGGTTCCCACGCCAAATGCTAGCATGATCAAACCACCGTTTGCTGCGCTCCCTGAAACGGCAGACCAAGTTAAGGCAGAATAGACCAAGCCACATGGCAGCCACCCCCAAACAAAACCGAATGGCAGTGCATGAAACGAGCTTTTCAACGGTAACAGACTTTTCCCTGCTGGAGATATGAACTTCCAAAGGGTCTGACCAAGTTTTTCGATCACGAGCAAACCTTGCCACCATTTAGTAATATAAAGGGCAACTAAAATCATAAATATTGCCGCCACGAAGCGCAACCATGCAAGAGAGTGGGCTAATCCACTTAATTCAGACAGTCCAGAAATTGCGCCACCGATAAGGGCACCAAATAACGCATAGCTGGTCAACCGCCCCAGATTGTAGAAGAGTGGAATCAGAGGAGAACTTTTGGCTTGTGGTGAGCCAATTGAAAGCAGAGAAGCAATGCCTCCGCACATACCCATACAATGGCCAGACCCTACAAGCCCAATCATCAACGCACCGATAAAATCTGGATTCATATAGAAAAGCTACGATTTTTTGTTGTCAGACTGGTCTTCTTCATCGAGCAGTATATTGTGACCCTGACGCTCAAGATCCTCAAACTGATCACTTCGAACAGCCCAGAGAAAAATAGCGACAGCAACACAAACCAGAACGATGGCGATGGGAATTAATATGTAAATACTTTCCATGGTTAGCTTTCTCTATTTATTTCTCTTTAAGCAGTCGCAGCGAATTGGATATCACGATTATTGAGCTCGCTGACATACCAACAACCGCAATATACGGTGCCACTAAACCAGAAGCGGCCAACGGCAAAATTAACAGGTTATAGCCTAAAGACCAAGCCAAGTTTTCTCTGATGATTTTTCTAGTACGAAGTGCCAGCAGGCGCGCTTCTAACAATTTTTCAAGATTGTCGCCCAATAGTGTCATGTCAGCCGATGCCTTTGCTACGTCTGTACCACCGCCCATCGCTACCGATAAGTGAGCCCCAGCAAGAGTAGGAGCATCATTGATACCATCACCGACCATCATGGTAATGTTATCGCTATCCAGACTCTTAAGATACGCGAGTTTATCTTCCGGTTTTGCAGATGCGATCACGTGGTCGATGCCGATTTCATCCGCAACAGGCCGAGCATTTTGTATTGAATCACCAGTAAGTAATGTTGTCTTTATACCAGCCTCTGCAAAACGCTGTATAAATACCTGACTTTCTTCGCGAATAGGGTCACGATAATAGAACGTTGCAACATGCTCCTCGTTTACCGATAGATACACTGCGTTACTTTCATTGCAACTTTCACCCACGACAAAAGAGGCGCTGCCTATTTTCACACGTTTTCCGTTCCATACGCCTTCGATACCAGAGCCAATAATATTTTTTACGTCTGAAACAACAATATCTTCATTAATGTAGCGCTGGAATGAACGGGCAATAGGGTGGTTAGCGTGGGCTTCAAGCGCAGCTGCTAGTGCGAGACTTTCAGCCTCGGAGAGCGTACCAAAAACGCTTGTACGGCTGATTTCGATATCACCTTTTGTTAATGTGCCAGTTTTATCGACAACAAGGTGATTCACTTTGCACAATGTCTCAAAAACGTGGCCCTTACGAAGTAAAATACCGAAGTTGCCCATTCTTGACGTCGCACAAGTCAACGCTGTCGGTGTTGCCAAAGAAAGCGCACAAGGGCAGGTCGCAACCAAAACTGACAGCATGATCCAGAATGCATCATCAGGTTTAGTTTGGTGCCAATAAAACCAAGTACCTGCAGAAATGATAAGTATCGCACCAACAAAGTAACGCGCCACAACGTCTGCAATTTCAGCAATTTTCGGCTTCGAATGCTGGGCTTCGTCTTGCAGTCGTACAATATTGGAAATGACTGAATCCGCTTTAGAACTCGTCACTTCAAGTTCAAACGATTCATCACCGTTAAGTGTTCCTGCAAAAACAGCGTCGCCTTCCTTCTTAACAACATGAACCGACTCTCCGGTTAGCATGGATTCGTCGATGTGAATACGACCAGAAATCACTTTTCCGTCCGCAGGAATATGCTCTCCTGGCAGTACGCGAATGCGATCACCAATTTTCAGCGTCTTCACTGGAATTTGCTCACCATCTAAGGTCGTCGCAATGGCCGGAATCAACTTAAGCAGGTTACCACTTGCCGCTGCCGCTTTACGACGAGCGCGCATCTCCAGGAAACGCCCGACAAGCAGGAAGAAAGTAAACATCGAAATCGATTCAAAAAAGACTTCTCCTTGCTCGGTAAACGTGGCGACGAGACTGGCGACATAAGCAAAAATGAGCGCGATCGAGACAGGTACATCCATACCCAATGTGCGGCCTTTGATGCTTCGCCAGGCGTTTAAATAGAAAGGAAGTGCAGAGTAAAGAAGAACGGGCGTGGCGAATATCAAACTGACCCAGCGAAAGTAGTTTTTAAACTCAGGCTCCAGATCGCCAAAAACTTCCAGGTATAAAGCAACGGCTAGCATCATGACCTGCATGGTTGCTAGGCCTGCAATCCCCAGTCGGTAGAGGTATTGCTTCATCATACGGTGATAAGAAGCTTCTTGCATGTCCGCCTCAAACGGTGCCGCTTTATAGCCCAGTTTATGAATCACCGAAAGTAACTCACTTAAACGAACTTGTGTTTTGTCCCAAGCGAGCAAAGCGCGGTTCGTCGTGGTATTAACACGAATAGAAACCAATCCTTTGGTATGGGAGACCTGCTTTTCGATCAACCAGGCGCAAGCCGCACAAGAAACACCATCTAAGGATAGTGTCACTTCAGAAACATTGTCGTTATGACGCACAAACTCAGACTGGACGTCTTCATTATCGTAGTGAATCAGCGCTTGAAGCTGCTCTGGCACCAAATCGGCTTTTTCAGCTGGTGCAGTACGGTATTGGTAATAAGAGACGAGACCACTATCAATGATCGTTTCTGCCACCGTCTGACAACCAGGACAGCACATATCACGGACTTCACCAAGTATTTCTACCTTAAAATCCGTGTTGGCTGGTACATCTTCACCACAGTGATAACAGGATTTACACATAGGATTACTTCATCAAAACGGTGTCAGCGGCAGGAAACTCAACTTTACCTTGAATCATCCAATGTTTGTCGTGTGGTTGAAGCTCAATGAACCAAGGACCTAGGATATCTTCATCTGGCGTTAATCGGTAATTTCCAGAAGCATCAGCGGTGATTAACTTCGAAAAATCACGATCAGGAAGTGTGCGGTGGGTAAAAGTAGCGGTTAACGCCGGGTAGTGCGCCAACTCACCTTTATCAAAATGAATAACAACCGTGTTGCTATCAGACGAAATATGCGCGTTAAGATTCAGGTCACGAGCGACATTCATTTTACTGATGTCGATGTTAATCCCTTTACCTTTTTTATAGTAATCCTCAGCCACTAAAGAAACAGAGTTATTCGAGAAGATAACCACTGTCACGATTGTCCAGCCGATAACAATAAGAGGAAGGATAATCAGGAACCACGGCCAAAATTGTTTATACCAAGGCTTTACCATAAAAAAGTTCTCAACAGCTAAATGAAAAAATAGGAGGCGTTAAATTTAAAGGAAAGACAGCCCCTATGAAAGGGGCTGTTATTGCTATGTTACTTAATATCTCGGTTACTTATTCTCGGAGTTGCTTAAGCTCCAGACATATGATGCAACCAACTGGATCTTGTCTTCACCTAGAATATCTTTCCAGGCAGGCATGACACCAGAACGGCCATTCATAACCGTTTCAGTAACCGCTGCACGTGAATCGCCAAACAGCCAGTCTTGGTCAGTCAGGTCAGGCGCGCCCACTGCTGGGTTACCTTTACCATCTGTACCATGACACGCCGCACATACAACAAAGCGTGCTTTACCTGCTGCTGCTTCACGAGCATTCACTTTACGTCCAGAAAGGCTAAGCGCGTAGCTAACCACCTCTTGAACGCCTTCTTCACCAAGCGCATCTTTCCATGCTGGCATTTGACCAACACGACCATGCATGATGGTTGTTACGATTGCTTGCGGTTCACCGCCATACAGCCATGCATTATCAGTCAGGTTAGGGAAACCTTGCTGACCACGAGCATCTGAGCCGTGACATTGTGAACAGTTTTGCAAGAACAAACGTTGACCAACTTTAAGCGCTTCAGGATCGTTAGCAATTTCCGGAATAGGGCGTAAGCCGTTTTCGTTGTGTGCTAGTTTACGGAAAGCTTCACCAAAGTAAGCATCCGCATCATCAAGCTCTTTAGCGTATTGGTTAAGTTGTTTGTTCTCTTGTGCCGCAGCGATGGCTTGTTTTGACTCTTCAAGTGAGCGCACTTCTTGAGCCGAGCTCTCCCAGTTCAAGAAGCCTTTAAAGCTTCCTAAACCCGGGAACAGAGCAAGGTACACCGCAGAAAACACGAAAGTACTCACAAAAAGGTAAGTCCACCACTTAGGTAGCGGGTTGTTTAGCTCGCGAATACCATCGTACTCGTGGCCCATGTCAGCCCCTTCCTCGACGCCCATTTTATCTTTGGCGCACCAAGTCAGGAGGATTGCACAGCCCACTAGCGTACCGATAGTAATCACGATAATCCAGAGACTCCAGAATGTAGTCATTACTTCTTCACTCCTTGGTTATGTGGGGTCGTTTGTTCTTCGTCAGCAAAGACCAAGTAAGCATCTTCTTCGAAACGTGATTTACGCTTCTTGCTAAATGCCCACCATACAATGCCAATAAAACTGGCGAAGAGCACAACGGTATAAACACTATGAATCGTACCGAAATCCATAAGTCCCCCTTACTTCATTGCATGACCAAGAGACTGAAGGTAAGCGATGATTGCATCCATCTCTGTTTTACCTTCTACTTCTTTAGCCGCATTCGCGATCTGTTCATCTGTATATGGAACACCGAACTGATCACGGAACAACTCAAGTTTCTTCTGTGTCAAACTGCCGTCTAAGACGTTTTCAGCTAACCATGGGAAACCAGGCATGTTTGATTCTGGAACAAGTTCACGTGGATCGATTAAGTGAACACGGTGCCACTCGTCAGAATAACGACCACCTACACGAGCCAGATCTGGACCAGTACGTTTAGAACCCCATAGGAATGGATGTTCCCAAACGCTTTCACCCGCAACAGAGTAGTGACCGTAACGCTCAGTTTCTGAACGGAAAGGACGTACCATCTGGCTGTGACAAACGCTACAACCTTCACGGATGTATAGATCACGACCTTCCATTTCGAGAGGAGTGTAAGCGCGTAGGTTTTCTACAGGCTCAGTAGTTTGTTTTTGGAAAAGCAGAGGCGTGATTTCAACAAGCGCACCCCAACTGATAGCAAAAACAATAAAAATAGCCAACAAACCGACATTACGTTCTAGGAATTCATGGCGATTATTAGAATTATTACTCATTCTTTAAATCTCCTTATGCCGGATGTGGGACAGCCTTAAGGCTCTCTTTAGGTGCAGTTACTGTTTTGTACGTGTTGTATGCCATTAAAATCATACCTGATAGGAAGATTAAACCACCTAGGAAACGTACAAAATAGAATGGGTATGACGCTTGTACCGACTCCACAAAGCTGTAAGTTAGTGTGCCGTCAGAGTTAACTGCACGCCACATTAGGCCTTGCATAACACCAGAAATCCACATCGCTACGATGTATAGAACCGTACCGATTGTTGCTAACCAGAAATGCACGTTAACTAAACCGACAGAGTACATGCGCTCTTGGCCAAACAGGCGAGGTACCAAGTGGTAAACCGAACCGATAGAAACCATAGCAACCCAACCCAAAGCACCAGAGTGAACGTGACCAATGGTCCAGTCGGTGTAGTGAGAAAGCGCGTTTACTGTCTTGATTGCCATCATTGGGCCTTCGAAGGTAGACATACCGTAGAAAGACAACGACACAATAAGGAAACGTAAGATAGGGTCATAACGAAGCTTATGCCAAGCACCAGACAACGTCATAATACCGTTGATCATACCACCCCAAGATGGAGCAAATAGAACCAAAGACATCACCATACCCAAAGACTGAGTCCAGTCAGGTAAAGCAGTATAGTGAAGGTGGTGCGGACCAGCCCAGATGTATAGGGAGATCAAAGCCCAGAAGTGAACGATAGATAAACGGTAAGAGTAAACAGGACGTTCAGCTTGTTTAGGGACAAAGTAGTACATCATACCTAGGAAACCAGCGGTCAGTAGGAAACCTACCGCGTTGTGCCCATACCACCATTGAACCATCGCATCCACAGCTCCAGAATAAATCGAGTACGATTTAGTCAAGGAAACAGGGACAGCCATGCTGTTCACGATGTGAAGTACTGCTACGGTGATGATAAACGCGCCGAAGAACCAGTTTGCCACATAAATGTGAGAGGTCTTACGTTTTACCAATGTTCCAAAGAACACCACTGCGTACGAAACCCATACAATCGCGATTGCGATATCAATAGGCCATTCTAGCTCAGCGTACTCTTTAGAGGTGGTCATCCCCTGAGGTAGAGTAATTGCCGCGGCTAAGATAATTGCTTGCCATCCCCAAAAGGTGAAGGCAACGAGTGGGCCACCAAAAAGACGTGTTTGACAAGTACGCTGAACAACATAATAAGATGTTGCGAACAGAGCACTGGTACCAAACGCAAAAATTACCGCATTAGTATGCAGAGGACGTAAGCGACTGTACGTCAACCACGGCGTATCAAAGTTTAGCTGTGGCCAAACTAATTGAGCGGCAATCAAAACACCAACAGCCATACCAACTATGCCCCATAAAATGGTCACAAGGGTAAATTGGCGAACGACTGTATAGTTGTAGTTTTGTTCAAGCTGCTTTACTTGGCTCATTATGCATGCTTCCAATTTCTAATTAACTACACTTTTACTTCCAACACGACTTGCGTCGTAACACCACCCAAGTAAACTCTAGAATTGAAGTGTTATCATCACTTTATTTCCATTGCTGACTTTAATAAAAAGTGGCATTTTCAGCTCGACACTATACTTGAATTAACAATTCAATGACAGGGTAGTAACCTTAATGAGGCTCGGGAACACATTTTTTATTTAAAAAGTTTGAAGTTTGTAACAAGGATATTGGTATTTATGCCTGCACAAAAGTTAACAAAGGCGAGACTCGCACAAATCTTAATCATGCTCAGTGTTTTAGCTGGCGCATTTTTATGGCGAACCTTTACACACGAGACGCCTAAAAACGTCGATTGTTCACAAAAAGAACGATGTGATGTAACAATTTCAGGGGAAAGAATCACTATTAATCGAGACTCGGAGGGAATTTCAATCGAAACGCTGAAAAGTAGCACTATGGAAATTGATCTGGATCAATCAGGGCAGTTTATTAATGCAAAAGACATTAATAAAAATATTGAATGGAAGTCTATTTCAAGAAGCAAAATTATTAAGCTTCGAATAAATCAAAATATTGTCGCTGTTCAATTATAAAGTGGATATCAACCGCGATAATTGGAACTTCTTCAAGAAAATTGAAACTTCTTACTTAGTGATAATGGGTGGGAATGGTATAACAACAAAGTCATAAACAATTTTAAAAGCGTATGCAGTGCCAATCAGTTTATACTCATATCACCGATGAACATTTAGCTGTTAAAAAACTTCGTTCTGAATTGACTAAAAAGAACCCAGCATACGTCGTATGTTATTACACAGAAGACTATGACTTTGAACTAATGCGCACAGCTCTGCTCAAGAACTTTCCCGGTACGCCTTTTCACGGCGCGAGCTCATGCCAAGCGGTAATGACGGACCAAGGTTTTCATTCCGGTCCAGTCATTGCTGCCTTAGCGGTTTACGATAACGGCCCACATGCTTACGGGACTGGCATTTCTCACTGCACTCAAAACGAAGGCGTCATGCACGCATTGGATATGGCGCTTGAAGATGCCAACCGAGTAGGGGAAATACCAGACTTAATCTTGCTCCATGCCACTCCAGGAAGAGAAGAATCAATAATCGAATCTATCGATCATAGGTTTGGCACATTGGTACCAATTATTGGTGGCTCAGCAGCCGACAATAATATTAAAGGAAAGTGGTCCGTCATTACCGCACAAGGACAACAGCAATCAGGGGTGAGCCTCACTTTATTCTATTCGTCCCAACATGTTGATATCGCTTTTAGTGCGGGGCATACCTCTACAAACATGAAAGGTATAGCCACTAAAACAAAAGGACGTTGTCTACTAGAGATTGATGGTGAACCTGCACTGGAACGCTATAGACAATGGACTAATCATCAGCAAAATCAAACAGGCCAAGACAACCTACTATTCACGAACTCCAGTGCATACCCAATAGGAAGAGTTGCAGGCTACTTGTACGACAGACCATATTACAAACTCTCTCACCCCATAAGAGAAACAGCAGAAGGAGGCATCGAACTCTTTACCAATATTAATGAAGGAGAAGAGATCACTTTAATGAAAGGCAGTCGCGAACACCTGATAGCTCGAGCGGCAAAAGTTGTGAATATCGCGTTCAACCAAAAATTAGAAGAGTCTCGTAAAATCGGTGTTATCAACATCTTTTGCGCAGGGCCTATGCTGCACTTGAAGCAAGACATGGACAGCGTTTGTGAACAAATCAACCAAGAACTGGAACACCTGCCATTTATATGCCCATTCACCTTTGGTGAACAAGGACGATTTATTGGTGGCGAAAATGGACATGGGAACCTAATGATCTCATCAGCGATATTCCATAAGCCTTATGAAAGATAAATATTTAGAGACCTACCAGCAAGAAGCGCTGCAGGAAGCATTGGTTGAGTTACAACAAGCGAAGCATAGAGAAAAATTGCTGGCTGATGAAAACAAAGCCATTCTTTCAGCAATATCAGCTATGAGCGAAGCCAAAAACCGTAATGAAATCTTCTCTGGTTTAAATACGGTCTTAAAAAAATACATTAACTTTGAAGATTTTATCGTTATTACCCGTGACGATAACAGACAGCCTTTCAAAACTTTAATATCAACAAACAGAGTATTCGATAAGGTTAATTGGTTACACGGTAACACACTGGAGCGAGCGTTAAATGGTGAATGTATATTGCTGTTCGAACCATTAAGGTTAGGCGAGTTCTCCAACTTAAACATATTCGTTAAGAACCATGTAAACTCCGTTATTATGACGGGTATTCGCTCAGAAGTGACTCAAAATATCATCCTATTGATTGGTGCACAAAAAGGGCACTTCAGTATTGAAAACAAAGAGACACTTCGACGCTTTCGCCCGCTAATAGAACGAGCAGTTATTGATATCGAGACCAAAGAGAAGTTACAACGTATCGTTGATGTAAGGACGACAGAGTTAGCTAAAGCACGAGAAGAAGCGGAGCTCGCGAACCAATCTAAGTCCGAGTTTTTAGCGATGATGAGCCATGAGATCCGAACCCCGCTAAACTCCGTTCTTGGTATGCTCGATATTCTGAGACAATCAACATTATCCAACGAGCAGTTCGAAGCACTGTGTCAGATGGAGAGCTCTGCGGAACTGCTTCTCGCAATCATAAGTGACATCCTAGATATCTCTAAAATAGAGTCGGGCAGCTTTCAGTTACATGAGCAGTGGACTAATCTAGGTGACGCTGTCACTTTTGTCATTTCCCAACAAAAACAAATAGCTAGTAGCAAAAATCTAGATTTTAGCCTTAATTGTAGTATACCGCCTGATAAACAGTATTGGATTGACTCGACGAGATTATCTCAAGTTTTATTTAACCTCATTGGTAACGCAATTAAATTCACCGATAACGGTACTGTGAACGTCTCAGTGTTAGAACAAAAAGACGAGCTAATTATATCCGTCTCTGATACGGGCATTGGTATATCAAAAGCCAAACAATCACGTCTATTCACTGCATTTCATCAAGGTGACAGATCGATAACCAGACGTTTCGGTGGAACAGGATTAGGTCTGGCGATCACCAAACATTTAGTAGAGATGATGCGCGGAACCATCTCAGTAGAAAGCGAAGAACATGTGGGCTCGTCATTTACAATAAAGATTCCAGTGTTAACCAGACTTCATCAGAATCGTCCCGTAAAAATCGAAGCAAACAGTCCAGTCAAAGCGTTGAATTTGCTTGTTGTCGAAGATACGCATTCAAACCAACTCGTGATTAAACTAATTTTAAACAAGTTAGGTCATAACGTTCACATCTCAAGCCATGGTGAAGAAGCTCTGACGTTTCTAGAAGAGCATTGTGACTCAATAGACATGATACTCATGGACGTGTCGATGCCAGTAATGGATGGAATTACCGCAACGCGCTTGATTAGAGAAAAAGGCATCACCATTCCAATCATTGCATTAACAGCACACGCTTTAGAAAGTGACCGTGACAAATGCTTAGATGCTGGCATGGACAGTTTCATCTCTAAACCAGTCCGTAGACAAGACATCTACGAAGCCATTCAAATGTTTTTAGGAAATAGTTAGCCTTAATATAGATCTTAACAATCGATAGATTATTAAGATCTATATTAAGTATTTTATGGTAAATAGCCATTATGTTTAATAGAAGTCTCAAAACCTTGGATGAAATTGAAATAAAGGAGGGATAGGAGGTTAAACCAGCAAATATTTGGCGTAGCGCCACACGCTATTTAACATAATATACATAATGCGCACCAAAGGGTGTGCGAGCTATTTAGAATTGTCAGCTTAATGACACCGTATTTTGCTTCTGTGCCACAACAGCGTCAGTCATCAACTTTATAACCATGCAGCTGATTAAGCTCTTACATTGTATATAATTCAAATAACCGAACAGCTGGATTGATATTCTATTACTTGCCTCCAACATTCTTAGCGAACAAGATCCTTGAAATACAGTTCAGTTGGCTTATCAGTTCAACCTGGCGTTCTTGAAGTTCTGATACTAACTCTTCTGGACATTCCAATTGAGCCAGCTTCGAGCTGTACTTTCTTACGTTCTAGTTTTCTAGTGTTATCACTGTGTAAGCTCGACATTACTGACTTGCTGGGCGCTCAGCGAAATGTTTCTGCTGGTTTTGATAAACGCAAAGCGCTTTAACTCTAAGCCGAAGTTATTGACGACATAACTTGCACCAAGTTCCTGCTGCGAAGTGTCAACTTCATTTCTATTGGGAACTTACCACCAGGATGTGCGTTCGCGATTTGTTCGTAGAAAGTTCCCCGTTCCTAACTAGTGTGACATGTGACAGTCGTTGCAGCACCAATAACAACCATTTGACTGGTAATATTTTTTCTTTGCTTCAATTACTGCTTCAGCACAATTATCAAATAAGCCTAAATAAGACTTAGATTGAATTTTATCAAAATGAGGACACCCCGAATTATGGACTTCATGGTCACCAATATTATGGACCTCGTGGTCGCCATTATCTTGAGCTATATCGTTTACGTAATATGCTAGTTTCATTGTCTACCCCATCTTGTTAAATGTGATATTCAAGATAAATATAGCTGAAAAAACAATACTGAGAATACTCGCTATAACGACACTTTTGAACATCTGGGCTTGCAGATTTTAGTCCTACCTAAGGCTTATAGGAGTCTCATTCACATTAAGTTACGTGGTCACTAATTCTTATGATTGTCAGGATGTTTTGTGGAGTTGATTGTGTTGTCTTTGGACATGCCTCAACACTTTTCGCTGTAGGCTCTGTATATGTTGCATACTAACAATTAACAAAAAAACCGAACCCCATCTCTAAGGTTCGGCTTTGTTTTTGTCTAAATGTATGGAAGAGAAAAGTTCCAAGTACCCTACTTTGTTTGGTTTTTCTAGCTTTATCGCAAAGCATCTTGTACGCCACCAGCTACCAAACAAACTTGTTGATGTGCTGAAAAATACCATGCGTAGTGAATCTATCGATCTCGCTTATTAGCCCATCACACATTCACTGATGTGTTTATTAAAAGTCACCAGATCAAAAGAGCCTTTAATCTCAAACAACACTTTACCAACCTCGCTGAGGTAAAGCTCGATCTCACAATCCAGATCCAATGTGCCTGACGTTTCAACAGAGAACGCGTTTACCTTGCTATACGGTAAAGATGTATAGTCCACTTTTGAGCCAGTAATCCCCTGAACGTTCGCAGCAATAACTCGTTTGTTGGTGAAAACCACTTGATCGCGGATACTTTTGAAAGCGGCAATGATTTCTTCGCCATCAATCAGAAACTTGTAGAAATCTTCTCTCACCTTCGATTCTTCAATCGGCTTTAGCTTAAACACCGATGAGTTTTCAAAATCGATCATGACTATCTCCTATTCAGGTATGCGTTTTTGAGCCAGTTGCCCTCGTGTATCCATCTCACCAACGTCTTTCCAGCCATGTTTACGATAGAACGCAACACCTTGGCTATTGGCAGGTAAATACCTTAACTGGACATACTGGCATTTGGCAGATTTTAATTGCGAAAATATGAAGTCTTGCAACTCGATACCCAAACCTTGGCCTCGAAACTTCGGTTTTAGGTAAAAGAGGTTTATGTAGCCATATTTTACGCCTGCATCATCAATCAAGTCTTTTCTAAACTCGATTTGACCAATGGTTTCATTGTTCTTGATTGCATGATAAAAGCCAGCGTCCGGCAAAGACGCTAATCTATCAAACCACGCTGCTGCCTCTTCAGTATTAAAACCATCAACACTGCCATAACTGACTTCATGAGCATCTTTACGAAACGCTATACACAAATCTAATTGCTGTTCGATGTTTACGGGAACAAATTCCATTTCTCGCTCCGTGATTGGTCAGAATCTGACGTAAAACTAGATAATTGATGGCTAATGGTGATACTCAATGGACAAGACAAGCTTGAGATAAGTGCATTACACACGGAAGACACTAAAATTGCTTTTCCATGCGTAACAATTTCCACGACTTACCGTTAAAGTATCTGGTGCCCGATTCAACCGTTAACGTCTTAAAACCCAGAGATTCATAACATTTCCTTGCCGCGTTATTATGTTCAAATACCGCTAAACTCAGTGTCTCGGCAGCCAAGTCACTTCGCGCTTTATCAATCGCTAGTGTCATCATTTCCTTCGCGAGTCCTTGGCCGCGAAATTCTTCGCGTATAAAAACTCGACAGATCCGGTAATGATCTTCTGTTACTTTGTACAGTTCGATAAACCCAACATTGTCGCTATTCAGGGTGGCGAGGTAAGGATGAACTTCAGCTTGAGCGCAGTGTCGTTTGATCTGTGTTTGAGTTAATGGAAAAGTGTATGCTGGTCCGCCCCATAAGTAATTCAACTCGTCAGTCTTAATCCATTCCGCCAGCTGTTTAAAATGAGATTGTTTAAACTCGGTTAACTTCATACTTCCCCAGAAGGTCCAAAGCGTTATCGTTAATCGACTAGTAGAATAATACCGTCTGCAAGTAATCGTCACAAATTTCTAGTTTATAGACCGTTTAACACAACCACGCGACCTGCTCTAAAATCAGAGATTAGATCCATAACTAAAAGCCGAACCCCATCGCTAAGGTTCGGCTTTTATGATGGCTTCAGATTTGGATAGTAAATACGACTCAAATGTGTAAGCCAGTCGAGGCCAATCGACTAAACTATGTTATGAGCAACTGGCACATTGTGTAAACCGTCATTTTTAGGGTTACGAAGTATGTCGCAAGGTTTCGCATTCTTTTTCACTGTTGCTGCGAACCTTTAGAGCCAAGGCCAAATGATTCGGTGTTATTTATCAACAGAACATAGCAGCCTAACTAGGTTGAAGGACGGTCATGAACGGGTTACACGCGATTCCAGTTTCTCTTTCTATCACTGTAGCGACATATATTGGGTCATAGTTTCCTGTAGCATCAAATCTGAGCAACTTGTGATGTCCTTCTAGTGCTGCATTAACGTACAAGTCTCGTTCTTGACGCCTTTTCTGTCTGTGAGATGAGTCATCCAACTCTATAACAGCGAGTATCTTGGTGTTTCTGTCAGTAATGACGTAATCCATGCGCTTAGCCCAAGTTCGAGAGTTGTCCTTAAAGTTTACCGGCTGTACTAGAGCCATCAATGAAACCTGACAATGTATGACATAATCCGAAGGCAATATTTCTTGTAGAACGTTGTAGAAGTTTCGCTCGGTCTTAGAGCTTAAGTAGACATGCTTTTTGTGTGGAACACTCAAGCATTTGGTTTGAGGAGGATTCATAGCTCGATGACTATTTGAACCAATAAAGGGCTTAACCTGCTCTCTGCGTTGGTTCTTACTTGCTTTCTTGGATGAGTAAACAATCAACACTAGGAATAAAAAAATAACTATAATGATTTCAAACACTCTCTAAATCCTTTTACTAAAACGAAGTTAAAAAAGTCATTGCCGCATAGAAACCGACTACTGTACTGGGACGATTAGAAAACACTGCCGCGCTACTAAACTTACATATCAATCTAAGGTAATTTCATTTGAGGCTAATTCGTCGTGATATGGAGCCGGATATACTTCTCGGGAAACTTATAGCTGAACCACTTCCCGACTTTTAAATTGGATTTCACGTACCGACACACGGTTTGATCGCCAGTCCCTGACACTCGCTTAATAGAAGCTTTACTTCCCTTGTGCTCCATTTCTATCATGACATCGCAATAGCCCTGATAATCATCGAACTTCTTAGTAACTTTTCGCTGAAGCTTATTTTTAATCTTTTTCGCAACCGGGTTGACCTGCGAATCATCCGCAAACGTCGGAGCGCTAAAGAGTACCAAGGCTAAAAAAGTGACAACGTATCGCATGCGTAACCCCATATAACCATCTGACAAATATGGAGTTATGTTAGTTTTCTAGGTTTGAAATACAATAATGGGACGCGATTTTGCGTCCCATTTAACATGGATAAGTAATTGATATGTAGACTAAGCGCGCTTTTTGCCTTTGGAGGTTTTAAAGCCTTGGTGAGGAAAGACGTTGCGAATTCTTTGCTGGGTTTTCTTCGGTACGTCTTTAGAAAAAACCAATCGCATACCTGTACGCTGGTTATAAACTTTCATCTCACCAGTGAATGGATTATGTTCACTGATGTCTTCTAAGTTGTGTTTGAAAGACGGTGGAATATGGCCTTTCACTTTACTGATACGCCCTTCGTCAAACGAAACTTTGAGTACCGGTCGATCAACCGCAATCAGCCAAAAGATAACAACAGCAGCAATCAATATTACGTATAACATTTAATACTCCTTAGCTGGATAGCAGCTTACTCAAGTCTTCTTTAATTGAAGTTACCTTCTGACTTGCTTTTTCACTTCTTGATGCTTCGGAAAGTAGGTATTCGATTGCATCAGATAACGTACAACCTAGTTCATTCGCTCGGCTGGACAGTTTTTCCCAAACCCGGTAATCCAAATCGATGGACTTCTTCTTAGTATGAACTTGTTCAGCATTGAAATGGCGTTTGCGTTTTGCACGTATTGCTTGCTTAAGCTTATTCTCAAGCTCTTCTGACATGTGGTTATCTATCCATGCCAGTACTTGCGTTGGTTCGTGCTCAAAGCGTCGTAGCTCAGCGACTGCGGCATCCGCTTCACTGGTGTCAATGTGACGCGTTATCGCTTCTCCATCCTTCCACTTTTTGATCAGATAGTTCCACTTCCACCCACATTCCAAATTTTCAAGTTGCTGATATTTCATCCTTTCCGACCCATAATTCTCACCTAGTGACAGCGTAACCCAGTTATTTAAGATCAGCAAACAAATCTCTAAGAAGTATCGATGCTGATCACTCATTTGTCTAAGTCTTACACAAGCTAAACATCTCTTTGGCGTGATTGTAGAAATTCGGACTATGGAGTTATTAGCGGTTTCGCTATAATGGCGCCAAATTAAATGATGATGAATTTTAATGAACCAACTTAACTGGCAAGACGTTACACCTTCGTTCGATCAATACGAAGCATTATTGAAGTCCGCTTCGACATTACCAAAGAAGACATTTGTTGATCTACAACCTCGAATGTCAGCCACAATCTCTCGCTTCACAAACATTGGTGGCCTTACCCGCATCCTGCTGATTAATTGCGTTGATAATTCTATATACCGTGGGTTTATCAGTAAGGCGGTCGAACATAACGCTTCTTCGCCAGTGGTTACGACCGAGTCGCTCGACGCAAAACGCTTATTTGATCGATACAGCATCTCTGAAAATGGCGATGTGACGTTAGAGTCGGGCCTCATAGCTCAAGCCCATGGTGGTTACCTGATGGTTCCCGCGAATTTGATTCTGGCAAACCCTGGTTACTGGCCAAGCATTAAATCCGCGATTCAAAAACAACCTTTTACACCAATGAACATGAGCCCTACTCGTATTGCTGCATCTGCCGTTGCATCAAATAGTTATGACGTTAAGCTTATTGTTACAGGTGACAGAAGTCAGTTAGCAGAACTTGAATATGTTGATGAGGACTTCTCGTCTGGCCTTTGTATATATACCGAGGTTGAGGAAGACATCCATTTATCTCATGACAATTTGTCTTCGTACTTAGGTTTTGTGAATTGGGTGTGTACGGAATACAACCTGCCAAGTTTAGATAAAGACGCCTATAGAAGACTTATGCTGGCTGGTATGCGTGAAATGGAAGACCAGCATTATCTTCCCCTTGGTGTAATGTGGCACTGTCAGCTTTTAACGCTTGCTAGCCAACACCGTGACGGTGAGGTTATCGACTTCAAGGCGATAGACCAAGCGATTGATGACAAATACTATCGTGAATCTTACCTACCGCAACGCGCAGTATACGACATTCTTGATGGTCAGGTGATTATTGAAACAACTGGTGAACAAGTCGGACAAATTAATGGCTTAACGGTCATTGATATGGCGGGTCACCCAGTCTCTTACGGTGAACCTGCACGTATCTCCTGTGTGATTCACTTTGGTGATGGTGATGTTTCCGATGTAGAGCGTAAAGCAGAACTTGGCGGTAATTTACACGCTAAAGGTATGATGATCATGCAAGCGTTTTTGAGCTCTGCATTAAACCTTGATGAGCCGTTGCCCTATGCAGCTTCTATTGTGTTTGAACAGTCCTATAGTGAAGTCGATGGTGACAGTGCCTCTCTCGCTGAATTATGCTGTTTGGTGAGTGCCCTGTCTGAATGTCCAGTGGATCAACAGATTGCTGTCACGGGTGCGGTGGACCAATTTGGTCGAGTTCAGGCCGTTGGTGGTTTGAATGAGAAAATCGAAGGCTTCTATCAGGTTTGTAAGCATCAGGGCTTTACCGGGCATCAGGGAGTGATTCTACCTAAGACTAACCTTAAGCACTTGGCCTTACATAAAAGCGTCATAGAAAGCATTCAGAATGGAGAGTTCAACATTTGGTCCGTATCTACTGTTGATGAAGCCATTCCTATCTTGATGGGTAAGCCATTTCGTGGCGAAGATGACAGCATTATTGGAAAAATTGCTGAACGTATTGAAAACTTTGAAAGACATGAACACACAGAAGGATTTGTGCAGCGTATCAAAAACTGGTTTGTTTAGTACTGATCGGAGTTGTTTAGCGTACACGTGTTCACTAAGATGCATCTGTCAAAAATTGGAGTGATTGATAATGCAAAACAAACGTGATTCTTATAATCGTGATGATCTTCTAGCTTCGAGCCAAGGTGAGCTTTTCGGCCCAGGTCGCCCACAACTACCTGCGCCAAACATGCTTATGATGGATCGTATTACCAAAATGTCAGAAACAGAAGGCGACTTTGGTAAAGGCTTAATTCTAGCGGAATTGGATATTACTCCAGATCTTTGGTTCTTTGATTGCCACTTCCCTGGTGACCCGGTAATGCCAGGTTGTCTTGGCCTAGATGCTATGTGGCAGCTTGTTGGCTTCTACCTAGGCTGGATTGGCGGTGAAGGTAAAGGCCGTGCTCTGGGTGTAGGTGAAGTGAAGTTCACAGGTCAGATCCTGCCAACAGCGAAAAAAGTAACCTACGAAATCCACATGAAACGCGTCGTAAACCGTAAGCTTGTTATGGGTCTAGCGGATGGCCGTGTATTAGTAGATGGTAAAGAAATCTACGTAGCGAAAGATCTTAAAGTTGGTTTGTTCCAGGACACTTCTAGCTTCTAAGTAGAGAATTTCTGCAATTTCTTAAAGGCTCCGATTGGAGCCTTTTTTGTATCTCAAATTTGTTGTACTTCGCGATACCAATTCCTGTCATTCTCTCATGCTCAGAATGCAGAAAAGGCTCTTTAAAGAGCCCTTTCAAATCCTTCTAGTTGTATGTGGGAGTTATTTATAGAGACCAGAGTTTTTTTCGTCTCTGGCATCACGCCAACCACCTAACCAATACGACCGAGCATCAACTTGTTGATATGGGCAAGCCTCTTGGGACCTTCCATTCAACCCAGCTTTATAGCCTTGAGATTGAGCTCGTTCTAGGCGATCACGCTTTTGTCTCTTCATAGTTAATTCCTCATACAGATCCATTTGAAAAATTGCTTCTGTTTTTGTGAAACTTTAATGGAGTTTTTATGACTCCAACTACAAGAATCGATCAACTTTGAAAATTTCTCAAGACATAAAAAAAGCACAGACTCAAATTTGTGAGTCTGTGCTTGTATTAAAATTTTTTAACTATTTTCTACGGAACCCAAATAAGCCAAGCATGGTCAAAGCTAACCAACCAAGGCCGGCACCTTCACGTGTCGCACTTTCTTCTTCCACGTTTCGAGAAACAATATCATCCTGCGTTTGATCAGGAATAGGCATTAGTTTAACCGCGACAACCTCTTCTGTAACATCACAAGATGCATTGTGCGCTGTAGAGTTATAGCCACCAGAACACTTCAATGCAGTACCTGAAACCACACCAGCATCGTTGATGTCTGTTGCGTCAATGATACGGAACTCGTTGTTCGCGTCAGAGTATTCACCACCGTTAGTCAGCGTATCCAAGAGCCAAGCCTGACCACCAAATAATGATTCAGCACGCTCGCTTGCTGTACCGTCTGCATGATACGGGTAAATAAATCCGCGCTTACGGCGTGGCTTACCATCATCCTCACGTGTAGTGTCAGCATCTATTTGACCAACAATTTCATTGTAAGCGTTGATGCCACCCATTTTACCGCCAGCACCATTAAAGAAGATGCCAGAAGTTAGATATACAGCACTCAGGGAGTCAGAACGAACATCTGGAACGATAAACAAACGATTTGGATATGCTCCGGCTGTTGGGATGCTGCGTTTTGCCTCACCAATACCAACAAAGTTTGAGTTAACCGCTGTCAGACGCGAGTTCGAATGAATGGTATCACCATCTTCTCGCTGACGTGCGCCACTGACCACTTTATTCGACCATGTGACGTTTTCTATCGACGTTGCAGACTCTAACGTACCAACAAATACCGTCGCATTCATGTAGTTGTTGTCAGAATACGTGTTGTAACCCACACCATATACTGTCGTATCATCAACGATAAAGTCACGCATGCTACCTTGAGCCAGTCGATTACCGTCGCTTGAAGTATTACTTGGCCAAGATAGCTCAGAGACTTTACCAGACTGATCCCAGATAGCAGCTTTAGAGGTATGGTGCGTACCATTATTGTTGCTTGCTGTACGCGATACACTACCCGAAGTGAATACACCATCTGTTTTCCACGCATGGCTTTCTACAACAGCGGCCTGATCTTCTTCCGTAATGATGTTAGGAAGAATGGGAGCAACAACCGTGTTACGCGTTTCTAACGTAGATGAATCATCTGTACTGACTACGCTTTGGTTACCAACCGCTTGACCACCTGACGTTAAGCTATTGATAACGTTGTTGTACTCGTTTTCATAAGCAGAGCTGTCACCTTCCACAAATGCCAGTGCATTAGAGGTAAAGTCTTTGTAGCGTTCGTTCTCCCAAGGCACGATGTGTACCGAAGACCATGTCTCACAGGTGTTGTAACCAAGGTTGGAATAACAGTAAATTTCAAAATCATCGCGATCGTCTACGTACGAAAATCGAGAGTCCATTCCAAATGGCACTTCTTCACGATAGCTAATACCGTCTACAGCCTGGCCTGCCGACAAAGGCGTTGTGCGAGTCTCAACGGCCAGCTTAAATTGGTCTTCCGTACAGTTTGCTGTTGAATCAAAACACCCTAGAGCGAATGGAGAGCCTGTAGAGACATCCTCAACATCCCCCTGCTGAATCGCAACACCATAAGCCGTTTCGTAATCGACGATGTCACCATTTACCTCAGGTGAAACTTCGACAACTTGATACAATGCAGCGTTTGCACTCATTGATGAACCTACCATCATCGCGATGGCAGTTAGTTTGAATTTGTGACTACAATTCATTGAATTCTTAACTATCCTGTTGCATTGCTTCGAGTTCTTCCCATCTCTCGAATGCGATTTCCAACTCCTGCTCGAGAGCAGTAAGCTGTTCCAATACCGGTTGAGTTTGCTCTACAGATTTAGTGAAAAATTCTGGATCATTCACTTGTTCTTGCAACGTCTCAATATCCGACTCTAATTGTTCTAGTTTAGCTGGAAGAGCTTCTAGTTCTCTTTGCAGCTTATATGATAATTTCTTTGAGTTGTTCTTAGGCTGAGGTGTTTTGGGAGTTTCCTCAACCACTTTTTCTTTACTCGCTGCTTTTTCAGCCGACTGACGAGCGACCAGTACCTGCTCACGTTGCTGTCTCGCATCGTGATAACCACCAACAAATTCTTCGATGACTCCATTTCCTTCGAAGATCCAGCTTGTTGTCACCGTATTATCAACAAACTCACGGTCGTGGCTAACTAACAGTAGCGTACCCTGATAGTTGGCAAGCATTTCTTCTAAAAGTTCCAACGTTTCGATATCCAAATCGTTGGTTGGTTCGTCAAGAATAAGTAAGTTGTTTGGTTTCAGCAAGATACGAGCTAATAATAGACGGTTTTTTTCACCGCCAGAAAGCGCTTTGACTGGTGTTCTTGCTCGCTTAGGCGCAAATAAGAAATCTTGCAGGTAACTTAGAGCGTGACGTTGACGACCGCCAACCATCACTTCTTGCTTACCGTCTGCTAGGTTATCAATGACCGTTTTCTCGGGATCGAGAATTTCACGATATTGGTCGAAGTACGCGACTTCGAGTTTAGTACCGCAATGTAGACGACCAGACTGTGCTTCTAACTGGCCTAAAAGTAACTTAAGTACCGTACTCTTACCACAGCCATTCGGCCCAATGAGGGCAATTCGGTCGCCACGCATAATATTGAAGCTAAAGTTATCAACGATTTTTTTACCTTCATAGGCAAATGACACATTTTCAGCTTCAAAGACGATTTTACCGGAGCGAGAAGCATCATCGATGTTCAGGTTAACTTTACCCTGCACATCACGACGATCACGACGCTCTTCACGGAGTTTTTTCAGTGCGCGTACACGTCCTTCGTTACGAGTACGACGCGCTTTGATGCCCTGACGAATCCACACTTCTTCCTGAGCTAGTTTCTTGTCGAATTCCGCATTTTGCATGTCTTCAACACGAAGCATCTCTTCTTTTTCTGTCAGGTAGCCTTCGTAATCCCCAGGAAATGAAGCAAGCTGACCACGATCCAGATCCACGATACGTGTTGCCATCGACTTAATGAAAGCACGGTCGTGAGAAATAAAGATGATCGAACCTTTAAAGTCTTTCAGGAAGTTCTCTAGCCACTCGATTGTCGTTACATCAAGGTGGTTAGTTGGCTCATCCAAAAGTAATACATCAGGATCGCATACAAGAGCACGTGCAAGCGCTGCTTTACGTTGCCAACCGCCAGATAAATCCGTTAGCTTTGTTTCTGCGTTCAGCTTAAGTGCGCCTAATACATTGTTAACGCGATCATCAAAGCGCCATGCGTTGGAATGATCGAGTTGCTCCTGAACCTTTGATAAACGATTAATGTTCTTTTCACTTGGGTCTTGAGCGACAAGATCAAGAAGATCGTGATAGATCTTCAATTGTTCGCCTACTTCTGCCAAGCCACCCGATACGTACTCGTAAACGGTACCTTCCTGGTTGCGTGGTGGATCTTGCTCCAAACGAGAGACAACGACGTCTTGTGTAACTTGGATTTTTCCGTCATCCAGTAAAATGTCACCAGCAAGCACTTTCATCAGCGTGGACTTACCGGCACCATTTCGCCCTACTAAACATACTCGTTCGTTTTCTTGCAAAGCAAACTCTGCATGGTCGAGTAACGGATGATCTCCAAATGCCAACTGTGCATTATGAATGGTAAGTAATGCCATTATTTTCCAACCAATTTGTAAGTTGCTCTGAGTCAAACGGCCAGTTCAGCTCAGAATCTTGATATTTTAGTACGGGTATCGTGACACCGTAACGAGAAAATAGTTCATCATCAAACGCAATGTCGACGATATCAGTCTGTTCAGCCAGACCTACCTGACTTATTAGAGAGAATGCCATCTCGCAAAGATGGCAACCCTCTGTGCTATACAATGTCAGCACAGCTAAATCCTTTTGTTTAATCTACGTGTGTGACTAACCAGCAGTTATGAATTTGTTTGTTGCGTGCAAAATCCAACGGGAGCGTTTGAGAAGAGATGTTTTGCGCCTTCAGACCCAATTCAGCTAAAGCTTCTTCATCCATCTTGAAATGGCGCTTGTTGTTTGAGAACACGATAGTGCCTTCACTTCTTAACAGACGCTTCAGATTCTTCATCAATTTAATGTGATCACGCTGAACATCGAACGACGTTTCCATACGCTTAGAGTTCGAGAACGTCGGCGGATCAATAAAGATAAGATCGTATTCACCTTTTGCGTTTTCTAACCACTGAAGACAGTCCGCTTGCTCGTAGCGATGCTGGCGCCCTACACAGCCGTTAAGCTGCATATTGTCTTTCGCCCAGTTCAGGTATGTGTTGGACATATCAACCGTTGTGGTTGAACGAGCTCCACCCACAGCAGCGTGGACGGTTGCACTACCTGTGTATGCAAACAGGTTTAAGAAATCTTTCCCTTTTGCCATTTCACCAATACGACGACGTGTGATTTTATGATCAAGGAAAAGACCCGTATCAAGATAATCGTGAAGATTTACGATCAGCTTCACACCATACTCATTAACTTCTAGCGTTTCAGATACCTGTCCCAGTTTCTGATATTGATTGCGGCCTTTTTGCTTCTCACGAACTTTGAGTACGACTTTGTTCGCTTCCACACCCGTTACCTGAATGGTCGCACGGATAATGTCTGTTAGACGACGTTTGGCTTTTTCTTCTGGAATGTTCTTAGGTGCAGCGTACTCCTGAATAACAATTTGAGCGCCATATACGTCAATTGCAACATTGTATTCAGGAAGATCAGCATCGTAGATACGGTAGCAATCTAGCTCCTCTTTACGAGCCCACTTACCAATTTTTCCGATGTTCTTTTTCAGGCGGTTAGAGAAGTCTGGTGCGATTTGTACATTGGTATCCGCGCCTTTTACTTCATCAACACTGCGTTCTGCAATGCTGTAATTTTTCTGGTGACACTGTAACGCACCATTATTCAGTTTAAACTGTTTGTCCGCACGCATACGCAGACAGCTTAGTAGTTCGTCAGAACTAGAGAAAATCGACGCTTTGCAACCACCGAACTCAGACTTAAGCTGGCCACCAAATGCAGTATACAGAGCAATCAAACCAGGCTCAGTACCCAAACGCTCACCATATGGAGGGTTGGAAACAATAACGCCATGCTCAAATCCTGCTGGACGAGTAATCGTTGCAGCATCACCTTGTGCAAACTCAATAAGCTCTTCAACACCTGCTCTGCGAGCGTTATCTTGAGCGACTTTCAATACTTTAGGGTCGTTATCAAAGCCGAAAAACTTTGCGTCAACATTTTTGACACCGCGACGAGCCTGAACATTAGCCTCAGATTTAATCTCAGCCCACGTCTCAGGCTCGAAGTCTTCTAATGACTCAAAACCCCATTGCTTACGCTTAACACCAGGCGCCATATTCGCAGCCATCATCGCAGCTTCGATAAGCAGCGTACCTGAACCACACATAGGATCGAGTAAAGGCTGGTGGCCGTCCCAACCACAACGCATGATAATCGCGGCAGCCAATGTTTCACGAAGAGGTGCGCGACCTGATTCCGGACGGTAACCACGCTGATGAAGCCCACTACCCACCATATCCACACCCAGCAGTGCTTTGTCTTTGTGCAAGCGAACGTGAACTCGAATATCCGGACGTTCTTTACTGATGTTTGGACGAGGTAACCCTTTCTTTTCGAAGCAATCGACGATGCCATCTTTTACTTTCATCGCACCATATTGGCTATTGCGAATTTCACGGTTTGTGCCGTTAAAGTCGACAACGAAACGCTTTGAACTATGGAATTGGTTCACCCAGTTAATGGCCATTGTAGAGAGATACAAGTCCATATCATCGTTACAGGTGAATTCAGATAAAACACGTACAAATCGAGACGCTAAGCGGCTCCACAAACAACAGCGATAAACTTGTTCGTTTGTCGCTTTAAATTTTACGCCTGCCTGTACTGGTTTCGCATTTTCGATGCCTAGTTTAGTCAGTTCTTCAACAAGCAAATTTTCCATGCCATTTGAAGTTACCGCGAGATATTGATTCATAGTGTTCTTTCGCTGATAAAAAATGGCTTCAATTATACCTGACTTTACGATCAATGCCTCGTTTTTAAAGGTAATTTCCCTTTCGTTAGCACAAACACTCACCAGTTTGGTGATCTGAAACTTCCTACATTTTGCATTTCATTCAACTTTTGTCCGCATGACTTTTAACCAACCAATTTGACCACGAGATGATAGTGAATACTTATTTACGCGCATTTTGGTATACACCAGATAAGCATTGGTGTCGTCATTTAATTACATTTGATTAATATAGGGGAATAAATGGGCGAACATTAAGCGCCGAGTTGCCTAACATTAGCAGAGACTAAGTTAAAAAAATTGGAAGAAAAGTGACCTGCCTCATGATTGAGTGCACAATAAATAAACAGTTACAGAGGTGTTAACCTAGAAAAAGTGAGGAGAGCGGATAAAAAAAATCGACCTGAAACGGTCGATTAAGGCAAACAAAGGAACGAAATAAAGAAATTAAATCGGGTTAGCCCACCATGGCCATTGGTGCCATAACAAACAAGTGGCTAGCACACGCCATACGGTCGTGCATTACTTTAATCGGTTGACCGAATGGTAGGGATTTGTTTCCATCAAGAATAAACTCATCTTGCCCTACATAAAGGCACAAGCTAGAGGTTTCACCAGGCTCTAAAACAATGAATACGCCTTCAGAATATTGGTTAGTCAGGAAGACCATATCCCCTTCTTCTGGCTCATATCCGGTAGACTGAGCATCGAAAAACCAACTTTTAGGTTGTACTGGCTTATGGAAGCGTTTAGCAGCTACGCAATACAGTGTTAGCTCTGCCTGACGGTATTCACTGATATCTAGACAGCGGATACGTTCATTAAAAGTCTGAAACGCGCTGGCATCATCGACAGTAAATTCGTTGTTTGAGAAGGCGCAGTTGACTAACAGCTTTCGGGACAGATTGGTTTGGAAAATCATTTCCTCCCCTAAATCCAGCATTAAGCAAGCTTTGTGCTCGTCATAATACCAATTCCATTTGTCGCTGGGTTTAAGCATTGTTCCGTTCTCTCTTGACTAGTTAAATCAGTGGTAAAGAGGTAAGACGCTTAATTACCTACTCATGATGTTTAAATTTTACAAACGAACGGATAAAAAAAAAGAGGAAACAAGATCCTCTTTTTTGTAATAACCAATGTAAACTCAGCGACTTGTTAAAATATTTTAAAGATTTTTAACAATATCTCGTACCAAACCTGGACCGTGATAAATAAAACCAGTGTAAACTTGAACTAATTGTGCTCCGGCCATCATTTTCTCTTTTGCCGCAACATAAGAGTCGATACCACCAACACCAATTATTGGAAGTTTGTCACCAAGTGCTTCGTGAAGTTTACGAACCACTTCAGTAGACCGAGATTGTACCGGACGACCACTTAACCCACCTGCTTCATTCGCGTATTTCATTCCTTCAACAACCGTTCGATCTAACGTGGTGTTGGTTGCGATCACGCCATCAATGTTGTTCTTAATCAGAGACTCGCAAATCTGAACGATTTCGTCATCACTCAAGTCAGGAGCGATCTTTAGCGCTAGTGGTACGTATTTATCGTGCTTTTCTGCGAGTTCAGCTTGTTTTGCCTTCAACTCTGCAAGTAGCTCATCTAGTGCTTCACCATATTGAAGAGAGCGTAATCCCGGTGTGTTTGGAGAAGAGATATTCACCGCAATGTAACCTGCATATTCGTATACTTTTTCCATACAAATCAGGTAGTCTTCTGCCCCGTTCTCAATCGGCGTGTCTTTATTTTTACCGATATTGATCCCAAGTACACAGTCGAACTTAGCTTTCTTCACATTCTCAACCAAGTGATCAACACCAAGGTTGTTAAAGCCCATACGGTTGATGATGCCCTCTGCTTCCACAAGTCGGAACAGACGTGGTTTATCATTACCCGGTTGCGGACGTGGCGTTACGGTACCGACTTCAACGAAACCAAAACCCATCGCATCAAACGCTTCGATACATTCGCCGTTTTTGTCTAAACCAGCAGCTAGACCTACAGGGTTACGAAAAGTGAGCCCCATGCACTCTACTGGACGGTTTGGTAATTGTTGACGATAGAAAAGATCGAGAGGTGTGCCGTTAAAGCGTTGGAAATTCTTAATTGCAAGATCATGTGCCTTTTCGGCATCAAGTTGGAAAAAGCCAGTTCTGGCTAGACGGTAAAGCATTGTGCCTCCGAAAGAAAAAAGCCCCGTGTAAACGGGACAATATTATTTACTGTTTTTTATCGTAATTCAATGAAAATGAACGAATTAAGTAAAAACATATCTCTAATGATAAAATATTTATTAAAAACAGCTAGTTAAAACAAGCATTTTAGCTCAAAAATAATAATTATTTATGAAAAAGCAATCGATTTCAGTGCTTATAAAGTTAAATCAATAATTACAACGTAACACGAATCGTAATGTAATCCAGTTATTTAGTACAAAAAAGCCCCGTATCTCTATGGGGCTTTGTCTAAAATGCTAACGCTATCCTACTCGCTTGGTGAGCAGTTTAAGTTAAGCAATACCAATTCGCGTAACGCAACTGAGAATTTAGCAAACTCATGAACTGAGCCAACTTTAAACTCGTTAAGGATACTTTCCCAACGCTGTAGCGAAGGCTCGTTGGATTCAATCCAGTTATCAAGCGCTTCCATTACATCAAACTCTTCTGTATTACACCCGCAACTCAGAACCTGAGCGGTTAACTGACGTTGCTGCCAATCCAAGTCTTCACGGAATGCTGCTCGAGCCAAAGCTTGCCAGTTGTTGTCTACGGCTTGGCTATTGATTTGCTTCAAGAACCAATGTAGCGATAGACGATCCCCTAAGTTGAAGTACAATTTAGACGCTTGCTCAACCGTCTTACCTGTTTCCGTCGCCACTGTAGAGATATCCAGTGCAGACTGCAGACTTGATAAGCGCGCGACTTGATGAGCAAGTTTCTCTTCAACCCCTCTTTCCATCCAAACTTGTGCAAGTTCGTTGTGTTCTTCAACTTCTGATTCAACGAGCATGCTATCCAGTGTTTCACTAATAACATTTACATCTTGTTTGTAAAGATTGATCAGTTCGCCCACAGTGTACTTGCCGCTGCGATTACGCAGTAGCCAACGAGCAATACGACGTAGTGCGCGGCGAACATAGAACATGATTTCGTATTGTGCTTGCGCAGTTGCTACGTTATCGAGTTCACGAGTCTGTTTTAGAATCTCTTCTAGTTCGAATATTTCGCGTGCTGCACTGTACGCATTTGCAATATCAACAACACTTGCACCCGTTTCTTCTTGCAAGCGAGTGACAAAGTTACAACCCATCTCGTTGACCATCTGGTTTGCCAACGCTGTCGCGATAATTTCAGCTCGTAGCGGGTGGTTCACCATTTGATCTTTATAGTTACGGCGTAACTCACTTGGGAAGTAAGCGACTAACTGCTTCGCATGGAACTCGTCGTTCGCGATTTCATCGATAACAAGCTGTTGCTTCAGTACCATTTTGCCGTAAGCAACCAGAACTGAAAGCTCTGGACGTGTCAGACCCAATCCCTGCTTTTCACGCTCAAGCAGTGTTTCATCGTCAGGGATGTATTCAAGAGCACGATCCAGGTACCCTGCTTTTTCCATAGTATGGATGAATCGAATCTGTTCTTTAACTATACCGACACCTTGCTGTTCAGTAACAGAGATCGACTCGGATTGACAGTAAGCGTCATCAAGAACAATTTCACCGACTTCATCTTCCATAGATTCTAGGATCTGGTTACGTTGTTTAACAGTAAGATCACCGTTTGAAACCAAACCATTCAGGAAGATCTTGATGTTTACTTCGTTATCCGAACAGTCAACACCGCCTACGTTATCAACAAAGTCTGTGTTTACGCGGCCACCGTTGAGTGCATATTCGATACGACCCTGTTGAGTCATACCCAAGTTACCGCCTTCACCCACAACCTTCGCTCTCAAGTCACGGCCGTCGATACGCAGCATGTCGTTTGCACGGTCACCAACGTCTGTATGCGTCTCGTTAGAAGCTTTAACGTAAGTACCGATACCACCATTCCATAGAAGATCCACTTTCATTTTCAGGATCATCTTAATGAGATCGTTTGGCGCCAGAGAGGTTTTCTTAGTGCCCAACATTTTCTGAATTTCAGGCGTTAGATGGATCGATTTCGCACGACGTGAGAAAATACCGCCACCTTCGGAGATCAACTCTTTATTGTAATCTTCCCAGCTTGATCTTGGCAGGTTAAACAGGCGGTTACGCTCTTCCCAGCTTGATGCTGAATCTGGATTTGGATCAATAAAGATGTGCATGTGGTTAAATGCAGCTTGCAGACGAATATGCTTAGAAAGCAGCATGCCATTACCAAACACGTCCCCTGCCATGTCACCAACACCAATTGCTGTAAAGTCAGTGGATTGACAATCGATTCCCATTTCACGGAAATGACGTTTTACTGATTCCCAACCGCCTTTCGCTGTGATACCCATCGCTTTGTGGTCGTAACCGTTAGAGCCACCAGAAGCGAATGCATCACCCAACCAGAAGTTGTACTCGTCAGAAACTGAGTTCGCTAAATCCGAGAATGTTGCTGTACCTTTATCTGCCGCAACCACCAAATATGGGTCATCTTCATCATGACGAACCACACTTTTTGGAGGAACAACTTCGCCTTCAATGATGTTGTCTGATACATCAAGTAATGCGCGGATAAAGCGCTTATAACAACGTTGACCTTCAGCGAAGATTTCATCACGTGTAGTCAAAGACGGCTGACGTTTACAAACAAAACCACCTTTTGCGCCCACAGGAACAATAACGGTGTTCTTAACTTGCTGTGCTTTAACCAAGCCAAGAATTTCTGTACGGAAATCTTCTTGGCGATCGGACCAGCGCAAGCCACCACGAGCAACTTTACCGCCGCGCAAGTGAACACCTTCTATGTCTGGTGCGTAAACGAAGATTTCAAATGCCGGTACTGGTTGTGGAATCTCTGGGATTTCACTCGGTTTCATCTTCAATGACAACCAAGGCTTAGGCAGTTTGTTTTCGTCAGTCTGGTAATAGTTGGTACGCAACGTCGCCATGATCATATCCATGTAACGACGAATAATACGATCATCATCCAAGCTTTCTACACGATCCAATTGCTCAGTCAGCTTTTTGATAAGATCATTTTGACCTTTTTCGCTGCCTTTGTGCTTAGGATCGAATCTTTTAACAAACAGGTTAACCAGCCCGGTGGCTAAATCTGGGTAGTGGCTTAGCGTATCTTCAATGTACTGTTGGCTGAATGGGAAGCCAACTTGACGCATGTAGCGCGCGTAAGCACGAAGAATGGAAATTTCTCGACCAGTCAGAGATGCACCCAACACGAGACGGTTGAAGCCGTCACTCTCAAGGTTGCCAGACCAAATTGCGGCAAATGCTTGCTGGAATCGGTCACGAGCTTCGCGAAGATCGACCGTTTTTTCACTCTTATGTAGCATTGAGAAGTCAAGGATCCAGAATGTCTGGCCATTCGTTTTCTCGATCTCATATGGTGATTCACCGATCACGCGTAGTCCCAAGTTTTCCAACATTGGCATCACGTCAGAAAGATGGATCGGTTCGTCGCGATGGTAAAGCTTCAAACGTACCGCTTTTGAATCTGCCGACTCTTCTTGTGGGCGGTAGAACAGCATCCCCAATTTATTGTCGTCGCTTAACGCTTCCAGACGTTCAATATCAGCAACAGCTGAACCTGGCATCATGTCTTCTTTGTATGAACGCGGAAACGCACTCATGTATTCTTTTGAAAGTGGAAGACCTTTGCTCTCGCCGAAGTTAGCAATGATGGATTCTTTCAGTCTGTCGTCCCAAGAGGTGGAAACTTCCATTAGGTTTTGCTCGATCTTTTTCACGTCTACGTCAATGTTGTTATTGTCTACACGAACAATGTAATGCGTTCTAGCCAACGGACTTTCTGAGAAGTAAGTGGTGAATTCAACCTCTTGCTCACAACCAAAGTACTGTTTGAAAATACGTTGAGTCTGGCGGCGCAATTCTGTGTTGTAGCGGTCTTTCGTTACATACACCATGCAACTGAAGAAGCGGCCAAATGGGTCTTTACGAACAAACAGACGTATCAAGTCACGGTCTTGCATTTGTACTACGCCCATACCGACTTCCAACAATTCTTCTTCGTTTGCTTGTAGTAACTCGTCACGTGGGTAGTTTTCTAAAATATTGTGCAGTGCCTTGTAAAAGTACGAACCGCGACGGTAGCCACTTGCCTCAAGAATGCGATCCACTTTTTCACGGATCAGAGGAATGCTTTGAACCGCTTGGTTATACACAGCTGACGTGTACAAACCTGTGAAGCGGTGCTCACCAATCACTTTGCCATTTCCATCAAACTTCTTAATACCGATATAGTCGGTATAAGCAGGACGGTGAATGCGACATGGTCGATTGCCTTTAGTGATGATCAGCGCGTAAGGTTTTTTCGCTTCTAATCTTGCTGAGTCAGACAGCTCCGACAGTTTCACGCTACGAACTCGCTTGTCATCCGCAAACAGACCCAGACCTTTCTCTGTGACAGGGCTTAGCTCTGTATCACCATTATTTTCCACAAGATCATATTCTTTGTACCCCATGAAGGTGAAGTTGTGCTCACCCAACCAACGCAGAAATGCAATGGTTTCATCCATACGATCCTTTTGAATCGTTACGCGTTCTTTATTCTGCTCGAGTTCATCAGTAACAACGTTTAGTTTGTCGACCATCTTTTTCCAGTCGCTTACCACAAGGCGCGTATCAGAAAGGATGTCTAAGAGCTCAGCTTTAAGTGCCTGCATCGCTTCTTTGCTGGTCAGACGATCGACTTCGATGTGGAACAAAGACTGCAGAACGCCACCTTCACCATTTACGTCGGTGACATGACCTTTTTTGTCTCGTTGTAATTGAGTCGGGTTGTTCAACATCAAATGAGAAACCAAGTCTAGGCGTGCTAATGCCATCTTGATTGAATCCACTAAGAACGGACTATCAGGAACAACAATTTCTACTATTGTGTGAGTTGATTGCCAACCTTGACGGCTGACTGTCGGATTGAAGACTTGTACCGAAACGTCTTCTGGTTTTTTTTCGTTGATATGATGCCAGAGGCTGATAACGGCACCATAGAGATCGGATTCATTGCGCTGAATCAAGTCGTCATCGGAAATATTACTAAATAAGTGTTGAGCAAGTTTAGTTACAAGCGTCTGGTGAGAAAGCTCGAGTTTGTCTTGAATCAGTTGGTAAACTTTTTCAAGCAGAACCGGCACTACATTTTCACGCGCGGTCATATTCACACTCCACAGAATAATTGTTGTTTTGTAGGGGGACTTAGCAACAGGAAAACTTCCCGAAAACTAAGCATTGGTAATGCATACGAACCATTGTAAAAGGATAATTACAAATGTTTAACAACTATTAGCAGTGGTATGAGGTGAAATGTCTGATTCTGTGACTAAGATACCTATTTAAACACCTAGAAATACCTTACCTCACAGAGTTTCCAACTTAATAAACTTGTTATTTTGGTCAGTTGTTAGCCTAAACTGCCCTCTAATGCCTAATTGGGTAAGAAATGGTCTAAATTTAGCTGCTGACAACTGAAGTCTTAAACCATTGTGAGTCACAACCTGGATGGCGTTTGAAACACCAGAATAATGTGAAAGAAATGTTTGATAGGGAATGCTGAGTGAAAAATAGTAGTACTTCATTAGATAAAAGGTAAGTATAAAAAGGGTGACCTATCAGACCACCCTATTCGTTTGATAACTATTCGTCTAGTGCCTTAGTGACTTTTTCAAACAAGTCGTTGGCCAGATTATCCATCGCTTTGAGCTTTTCAAGCTCTGCACGAATTAGCGCTTGGCGACTTTCATCATATTTACGGAACTTGAGTAAAGGATCAATCAGACGAGATGCAACTTGCGGGTTGGTATCATTCAGTTGACGAAGAATCTCACCCGCAAACAGATAACCAGAACCTGATTTATTATGGAAGTGTACAGGGTTTGCACTCAAGAACGAACCAATCAAGCTACGAATACGGTTCGGGTTTTTCAAACTGAATGCTTCGTGTGACATGGTTGCTTTCACTTTCTCAAGTGCATCTGCAGCAGGATTGCTACCTTGCAGTACAAACCACTTGTCCATGACCAAACCATCGTGTTTCCACTTATCGCTGTAATCCGCCATTAGTGATTCACGACACTCAAGCTGTGCATTATTCGCAGCAGTCATCGCAGCAATGGTATCTGTCATGTTGTTTGCAGATTCATATTGTGCGTGAACAAGTTGGTTACCCTTCTCAGTATGTGCCAGGAACTGAAGGCACTGATTACGCAACGCACGCTTACCAATAGCGTCGTGATCGATTGAGTACTCTGTTTGTTTTAACGTATGGTAAGTCGCACTCAACTCGTCTTCTAATTCTTTAGAAAGTGACAGTGTAATACTATTCAATACTGTATCAACAGCATCGATATCAATCTGCTGGTACCAACCTGTGATTTCATTGATCGAAGGTAGTGATAGCACTTGCGCAATGAAGGCAGGCTCAAGGTTCGCATCGAGCAATACGCCACGGAACGCGTCGAGCAGCTCTTCAGAAAGTTTAACTTCCCCACCCGCTTGAACGTTGACTACATTTTGACGGATGTACTTCGCCAGTAACATTTGGCTTGCGTCCCAACGTGCAAAATCATTCGTCGCATGTTTCATCAGGAAGATAAGCTCTTCATCACTGTAATCGTATTCTAGTTTTACTGGAGCCGAGAACTCACGCAACAATGACGGTACTGGTTTCACTTCTACATTTTCAAATACGAATGTCTGCTTATCTTCTTTAATATCCAGTACGTTGTGTACAGACTCACCATCGATAATCAATGGAATCACCTGACCTTTATCGTCGTACAGTTCGATATCAAACGGAATATGCAATGCTTGTTTTTCCGTTTGATCATGTGTTGCCTCAGTAAACTGCTCAACAATTAACGTGTAAGTTTTCGCATCAGCATTGTACTTGCTGTTTACACGCAATGTTGGGGTACCAGACTGGCTGTACCATTGGCGGAATTGTTTCAGGTCGACGCCCGTTGCATCTTCCATCGCCGACACAAAGTCTTCACATGTTGCTGCCGTACCATCATGACGCTCAAAGTAAAGCTTCATGCCTTTTTGGAATCCTTCTTCCCCTAGTAAGGTGTGGTACATACGGATCACTTCACTGCCTTTCTCATAAACAGTGAGTGTGTAGAAGTTATTCATCTCGATAACTTTATCCGGACGAATTGGGTGCGACATTGGGCTTGAATCTTCAGCAAACTGAGGACCACGAATAATACGAACGTTATCGATGCGGTTAACCGCACGAGAGCCAAGATCAGACGAGAACTCTTGATCACGGAAAACCGTTAGACCTTCTTTTAGACTAAGTTGGAACCAATCGCGGCAAGTCACGCGGTTACCTGTCCAGTTATGGAAGTACTCGTGACCAATTACGGCTTCGATACCCAGATAATCACGGTCTGTCGCAGTTTGGTCATTGGCTAGAACGAACTTCGAGTTAAAGATGTTCAGGCCTTTGTTTTCCATCGCTCCCATATTAAAGAAGTCGACAGCCACTATCATATAAATATCAAGATCATACTCAAGGCCAAAACGCTCTTCGTCCCACTTCATTGAATTGATCAGTGACGTCATTGCGTGGGGAGCACGGTCAAGGTTACCTTTATCAACGAAGATCTCTAAGTCTACACTGCGACCAGACATTGTGGTGTACTTATCTCGTAGTACATCAAAATCACCGGCAACCAGTGCAAACAAGTAAGCAGGCTTTGGATGTGGGTCTTGCCATTGAACCCAATGACGGCCGTTTTCTGCCTCGCCTTCTGCAATGCGGTTACCATTGCTAAGCAAGTACGGGTAAGACCCTTTGTCCGCAATGACTTTTGTTGTGTATTTTGCCAACACGTCTGGGCGATCCAAATAATAAGTTATTCGACGGAAACCTTCCGCTTCACACTGAGTACAGAATGCCCCACCTGATTTGTATAACCCTTCAAGTGCTGTATTCGCTTCTGGATCAATTTTGGTAATGATCTCAAGTTTAAATTCAGCAGGAAGATCAGAAAGAACCAGAGAGGTGTCTTTCACTTCATAGTGAGCCCAGTCTTCGCCATTCACTTTGACAGAACGAAGCTCCAACCCTTCACCATCTAATTCCAATGTTGTTAGTTCACCTTTTTGAATGACTTTTGATACCGCGGTAACGATAGTGTCGTTATCAAATAGATCAAACGTGAGATCAATGTCGGTAATAGTATGAGATGGCGCTTTATAATCTTTGCGATATTTAGCTTGGGGAGCTTGGGACATGTCCATAAATCCTTGTCTGTCGAAGAATAAAAACCACTTCTTTAAAGAATAAAACGTCGAAGTGGTATCACTATATAAGCTATTAGTAGTGCTTGTGGTATCAAAATACAAGCCTTTACACCAAAAAATAGAGCTAATAGTGTACTAGCTCTACTTTATGGTTAACATTTATACAACATAACTTGCATTCACTAGGGGTAGGGGTACGTCACAGTGAACATTTATAGATGTTTATTATTGTGTAACCCGATTTAAAACCGCGTACATATCACCATTTGAGTCTTCTATCGTCAATTCATTTTTATTGAGTTTATACGTAGTACCGTGCTCGCCATTTTCATACAAAAGAACTAAATACTCATCCTCGGTATAAAATACACCTTGTTTTATAGACTCTTTCCCTGCCTCATTGGAAACGCGGAACAGAAAAACGAAGTCAGGCTGAAGTATCAGGTCCATGTGGTTGATCTTACTCGCGGCCAGACCATCCCCAGAGACGTAAGAACTAGACCAAATTCCAGCAAGCGCATTTGACAGACCTTTAGTGAAGGTAACACCATTTAGATCAAGCGTATTGTGGTTATTCCGGTAAGCATAAATTTGAGGTTCATCAGTATTCAGTCCAAGAACAATCGTGTCTTCGTTGACATTGTACATCCCTTCCCAGTGATCAATGGAGTAGTCCTTTTTCTGTATATCGATGGAAAACATATAGTTAGACCCCAAGGATAATTTGATGGCACGAAAATTTTCTGCCGACTCTCCTGGGTTCTGATTCAGCAAGTACCAATCCCCGATTAAGAACGGGGTGTCAAAGTGACTTAATTCTTCTTCACGAGTGTTGTCTGCGCTGTACACACTAAAGCAAAAAAAACTAAGTAAAATAAAGAACCATTTCATACCGGAATCCTTATCGTTTTCTTTTAGCTTAGGCTTTAGTCATCTGTTACGCGAAATATTTGAGCTTCATCACGTAAATTGTTAGTACAAAAAAAGCGCATATCTATCTCAATATTGCTGAGAAGCACAGATAAAAAGGTATAAAAAAAGAGCGAGTCATAAGGACTCGCTCTTGTAGTATTGAGTTTTTAGTCATTATGACTGATTGGTTGCTTTCAACATATCAATCATAATTGAGACAGATTCATCGAGATAAACATCTGGGGCTTCGTAGTCTTTAGGCACATCATCTAACGACTTAAATGCCTTTTTGCCTACTGATGCTTGGCGTTCATTAATACGCTCCAAGCGAAGCTTGTCTTCTGACTCTTGCTCATCTTTACGCACTTTTTCATTAAGCGACAAGAAGTTGTTGTCTTTTTCTTGACGATACTTCTCTATGTCTTCTTTAATGAATCGGAACTCCAGTTCATCCGCGATGCGTTTGTTATGCAACTTGGTCAAATTCTCGACCAATGTATCCTCACTCGGATACATTGTGTAACTTGCCTTATCGATGCTATCCCATGGTAGTGCATTCTCTTCGACACTTTCACCTGTTTCGGAAGCTTCAATTGGCGTTGGATAAGCGATATCTGGCGCTACCCCACGATTCTGAGTACTGCCACCATCAATGCGGTAGAACTTCTGAATAGTGTATTGAACATACCCTAACTCTTTATCAAAAAGATCATAGATATGGTTCAACGAACGGTGTTGCTGAACAGTGCCCTTACCAAAAGAGTTCTCACCAAGAATGATTGCACGATTATAATCTTGCATTGCTGCTGCAAAGATTTCTGAGGCGGATGCACTATAACGGTTGATTAAAACCGTTAGCGGACCATCGTAACTGATTTGTCCATCAGTATCGGCATTAACCTTAATTCGACCGTAACTATCACGAACTTGTACTACCGGACCTTCTTTAATAAACAGTCCCGTCAGTGCCGTTGCTTCTGTTAAAGCTCCGCCACCATTGTTACGTAAGTCGACAATGACACCGTCAACATTTTTAGTCTTAAACTCCGCCAACAGTTTGTCAGTATCTTTTGACAGTCCGACATAAAAGCTCGGCACTTCCAAAACGCCGATTTTCTTGCCGTCCTTCTCAATAACTTCTGACTTAACAGCTCGGTCTTCCAAACGGACTTTATCACGAACAATAGTGACAATGTGACTTTTTGCTCCAGCACCTTCTGGCAAGATCTGAAGGTTAACCTTTGTTCCTTTCGGACCTTTGATTAACTGCACAACATCGTCTAAACGCCAACCAATAATGTCGACAATTTCTTCGCCATCTTGACCAACACCAATGATTCGGTCACCTTCATCAAGCTGCTTACTGTTTGAAGCTGGCCCACCGACAACGAGAGAGCGAATAACGGTGTAATCATCCGTCATTTGTAAAACAGCACCGATACCTTCCAAAGAAAGGTTCATTTCTGACTGGAACTGTTCCGCGTTGCGAGGAGAAAGGTAGCTGGTATGCGGATCAACTTGTCTAGCGAAGGCATTCATATAAAGCTGAAATGCGTCTTCGTTATTAGTTTGAGTGATTCGCTTCATCGCATTGTTATAACGCTTCTCTAAAACTTCTTTGATTTCTGGCCACTCTTTGCCTGTCAGTTTCAGATTTAGCGCGTCATATTTAACACGTTTTCGCCATAGCTCATTAATTTCCGACTCATTTTTTGGCCATACTGCTTCTGAACGATCGAGTTCGATCTCGTCTTCATTATCAAATTTGATTTCTTTGTCGAGCAAAGTCAAAGCATAGGCAAAACGTTCAAAACGCTTTTGCATGGACAGATTATAGACATCGAATGCGATCTGGTTATTGCCAGCTTTAAGCTGATCATCCAGCTCAATAGACCAATCTTTGAAGGAGTCAATATCTGCTTGAGTGAAAATATTTCGATTATAATCAAGCATTTCTACATAGCGTTCAAATATCGCTTTGGAGAAATCGTCATCGAGACTGAAATGCTTGTAATGAGAGCGGGTAAATCGAGAGGTGACTCGTTTGCTGGCCGTTTCGTGCTGAACTTCAGGAGTAAGCACCGGCAAGTCATCTTTATTTAGTTTGGCTTCTAGAGCCTGAGCTGATGCTGCTAGCAATAAGCTAGCAGCAATCAAGGTCACTTTTGAACGGCAATTCATGCGTAGGAGTATCTCCCTTATGCGCGCAAGTGCTCCGCTTTCACAACCATTTGTAGGCCGTTAGCAAGTTGAACACGTACATCATCCTTATTGATTTCAACAATGGTCGCTGCCATGTTTCCTTTACCCATGTTCACGTTAACTGCGTTGCCTACTGTGATTTCGTCAGCATTTAGCGCGCGTGTTTCTACAGGCTGAGTTGGTTTTTGTGCTTTTGGTTTGTTGGTACGACGAGGCTGTTGAGGCTTCTTAGCCGCTGGTTTTGCTTTCGCCTTACTCTCTTCACGAGCTTTCTGTGCTTGTTCTTTACGACGAGCTTGAACTTTCGCTTTGCTTTCTGCAAGTGTTGCTTTAGCGTGTTCTACGTGTTCTTCTTCTAGCTCACCACATGGGTTGCCATCCAGATCAACACGTACCGCACCTGGTTTTACACCATGTAGGTAACGCCATGATGAAGTGTACTGTCTTAACGCTGCACGAAGCTGAGTTTTGCTTACTTTTTCGTCTTCATTTAGACGTTCCGCAAGATCTTGAAAAATACCAATTTTCAGAGGTTTTGCTTCACCTTCTAAAGTAAAGCACTTAGGGAAACATTCAGCAATATATGCGATAACTTCTTTGCTGTTTTTTAACTTTTCAGTCATGAGGGTTCCTGGTTTGAGCGGATTTCCGCAGAGCATTAAGAAAAAATATTCTCGTATTATAGTGAGATGCCAAGGAAAAACCACACTCGTGGACGAATTTATGCGTTGTTCGCGTGTGAATTAAGCAGCTTTTCTACTTCAGACATAAAATGAGTGAGCCCAGCTTCGTCCGTTTCATTGAATCGGCCAATACTTGGGCTATCGATATCTAACACTCCTGCCACTTTTCCATCAATAGTAAACGGAATCACGATTTCCGAATTACTTGCCGCATCACAAGCAATATGGCCTTCAAACGCGTGAACGTCGTATACTCTTTGTATAGTGTTAGTTTTTGCTGCGGTACCACAGACACCTCGCCCCATTGGGATGCGAACACAAGCTGGCTTACCTTGGAACGGCCCTAAAACCAGTTCGTCCCCTTTAGTCAGGTAAAAGCCTGCCCAGTTGAGATCTTCTAGCTCCATGAATAGAAGCGAGCTCAGGTTTGCCAAGTTGGCAATAAAGTCTGGCTCTGACTCAATGAGTGCAGTGGCTTGCTTGGTTAGTCTTTGATACTGTTCTATGTTCATATTAACTTCCTACTTACTTTATAACGCTTCCATTCTTATGGGATAACGCTAAAATGCTGACCTACTTTATAATAGGACTTATTCTCAATTACAATGATTAAGAAAGATGACACTATTAGCCGTTCTTGGTTGATAACACAAGTAAAAAAGCACAAGTCCAAGCTGATCCTAGCGAACTTGATTGCTGTTTTGGCGACCTTGATTAGTGTTCCAATCCCTCTTCTTATGCCGTTAATGGTGGATGAAGTCTTATTGGATCAACCAGCCAATGGCATAGCCGCAATGAATGCTACTCTTCCAGAAGCGTGGCACACACCTATTGGCTATATTTTCTTTACGCTTTTTTTAGTCGTGCTCATGCGAGCTGCGAGTCAAGCACTCAACATCGTTCAAAGTCGTCAATTCACGCTGATATCGAAGACCATCACCTTCGAAATGCGCAGCAAGATGATCGACAAATTAGGCAGAATCAGTATCCGTCAGTACGAGACCAAAGGCAGTGGCGGTATCAACGCTCACCTGATTACTGATATTGAAACCATTGATCAATTTATCGGCTCAACTCTGGCGAAGTTTGTTATTAGTTTACTGACCGTAATAGGAACTGCAATCGTTCTTCTTTGGTTAGACTGGCGATTGGGCTTATTTATCTTGTTGGTTAATCCGGTCGTTATCTATTTTTCGCGCAAACTCGGCAGCATGGTCAAGCACCTGAAGCGTAAAGAAAACCACTCTTTCGAGCTGTTTCAAACACGTCTGGTCGAAACGTTAGATGGTATTTATCAGCTGCGAGCCGCCAATAAAGAACGAGAATTCCTCCAACAACTGAAAAATAGTGCCGATCAAGTCCGCGTCAATGCTGATAAGTATGCGTGGCAATCTGAAGCGGCTGGCCGTGTGTCTTTCTTACTTTTTTTAATTGGCTTTGAATTATTCCGCGCAGTGGCAATGTTGATGGTTCTATTTAGTGACCTGACCATCGGCCAAATGTTTGCCGTGTTTGGCTACTTGTGGTTCATGTTGTCCCCTGTTCAGGAGCTACTTGGTATCCAGTTCTCCTGGTACAGTGCCAAAGCGGCATTAAAGCGCATTAACGATCTACTTACTCTAGAAGAAGAAAATAGGCCGCCTTCAAGAGTAAATCCTTTTACTGATGATAGAGAGGTAGATGTAAAAGTAGAGAATGTGAACTTCTCTTACAACAATGAACACAATGTACTGGAACACCTCTCTTTGCATATTCCTGCGGGTAAAAAGGTGGCTTTGGTGGGCGCCAGTGGTGGTGGTAAATCGACATTGATTCAGCTACTGATAGGGGTTTATCATCAAAATTCAGGACAGATTCGTTACAACGATGAGCTCACAGACGAGATAGGCTTTGAAGTAATCCGCGATAAAATTGCCGTGGTATTACAGCAACCTATATTATTTAACGATACCTTAAGGCATAATCTGACTCTCGGGGGTAACTTCGATGAGATGTCATTGTGGCGTGCGCTAGATGTCGCTCAGCTACAAGATGTCATTTCTCAGTTAAACCACGGGTTAGATACACAAATTGGCCGCAATGGTATTCGATTGTCAGGCGGGCAACGCCAGCGTCTCGCGATAGCCAGAATGGTATTGAGTAATCCTCAATTTGTTATTTTGGATGAAGCAACGTCCGCGTTAGATACAGCGACAGAAGCTGCTCTGCACAAGGCGTTAACTGAATTCTTGCGTGGTCGAACAACGTTAATTGTTGCCCATCGTCTGTCTGCGGTGAAACAAGCCGACTTGATCTATGTGCTTGAAGATGGAAAAGTGACACAAACCGGGACCCATGGAGAGTTAGTTGAGCAGGAAGGCTTATATCAAACCTTATATGGTGGCATTCAGTCCCACGCTTAAAACATTCTGTTTAGAGAGGTCGTTGTGATGACCTCTCTATCTAAGCACGCCATGAAACCCAACCGAGTGCGATTGTGCCAGGGTTGTGAACTTCCGGTTGATGTCGTCGAGTTACCTCAAGGTAGACATGCCTACTGCCCTCGTTGTGGTACACAATTGTATCGTGGTGGGCAGCATAGCCTGTCGGGTAACTTAGCCATCGCCGTAACCTGTATTCTTTTATTTATTCCTTCCCACTTTTTTAATTTCATCAGTATCAGGCTGTTTGGTGTCATGATCCCGGCGACCTTGCCATCCGGAATGATTGCATTGATGGAAGAAGGTTTCGTACTTCTCTCGCTGCTGATACTTTTTTGTAGTTCTTTGGCACCGCTGACCGTTTGTGTTTCTGTCGTTACGGCGCATATTTCAATCCATACACGATGGTTTAATGGGCTGCGCACTTCTCTTTGGCTCATTCAGCATCTCAAGCATTGGGTAATGCTGGATGTGTTTCTGGTCAGTATTGCTGTCGCTTGCTTCAAACTGCAGGACTATTCGGATATTTTTGTTGGCCCCGGTTTAATTGGCCTTGCTTTACTGCAAGTATTTACCGTCCTGCTTGTTTCACGAATCAGCGTGCGTCGCTACTGGGAAGTTTGGCAACCAGAGGTCACTTACCCGTTTGAACACAAAGATGTGCACTGCCATGAATGTCACTTGTCGCAACCTGAGAATGACTCTTGCCGCCGCTGCCAACACGAGCTTTACCATCGTAAACCACACTCTATTCAGAAAACATGGGCATATCTGATTGCAGCAACCGTGGCGATCTTCCCTGCTAACTTAATTCCGATTTCAATTTTAATAACCAACGGCCAACGCCTAGAAGACACCATTCTTTCCGGCGTTGCTTCTTTGATTAACAGCGGTATGTACGGCATTGCTGCAATTATTTTTATCGCCAGCATTGTCGTACCCGTGGTCAAAATTCTCAGCCTCGCATACATCATGCTATGCATCAAATTCAAACGTTCGGTGTTTAAGCGCCAACGGATGATGGTTTACTTCGCAGTAAAATGGATCGGTAAGTGGTCAGTCATGGACTTGTTTGTTATCTCTATCATGATGACCTTGATCGACCGTGGTCAGATACTCGATTTTACACCAGGGCTTGGTGCTGTCGCCTTTGGTTTAGTAGTAGTGTTCACTATGCTAGCAGCAGACAGTATCGACCCAAGGCTAATCTGGGACCAGCCCCAAAAACAATCAGAAAAAGAGTCAATGAATGAGTGATCAGAACAATTCTCAAACGTCATACGTGCCAGAGATTAAAAGGAGTAAAGGTATATCTCCCCTTTGGCTGCTTCCGATTTTGACGATGGTTTTAGCCGGCTGGCTGGTGGTGAAATCGATCCATGATGCTGGTCAGCGCGTTCAAATCTACTTTTCCGATGCGGCAGGTTTGGTCGCAGGCAGAACCACCATTCGATATCAGGGAATGGAAGTGGGTATGGTTCGCGATATTAACCTGACTGAAGATTTGGGCAGTATTTACGTTGATGCAGATATCTATCCCGAAGCCACAAAACTGCTCAATGAAAACACACGCTTTTGGCTCGTAAAACCAACCGCTAGCCTCAGCGGCATCTCCGGTTTGGATGCCCTCGTTTCTGGTAACTACATTTCTATTCAACCGGGTGATAGCGATGAGTTAGAAACCGTTTTTCATGCACTCGACGCCGCCCCTACAGACCTGCGCGTAACTCAGGGTTTAAATATCAAACTGACAAGCCGAGATTTGGGTGGCGTCTCTATTGGCTCTCAAATCGTTTATAAGAAAATCCCTATTGGTGCGGTATACAGCTATCAGTTGGATGATGATGCAAAATCCATCACAATTCAGGCAAACATTCAGGAACAGTATCGCCATATCATTAATGATCGCAGCCGTTTCTGGAACGTAAGTGGCATTGGAGCAAACATTGGTTTTAGTGGTGTCGACGTTCGTTTAGAGAGTATGAGCGCCCTCATTGGAGGCGCTATCGCGGTGGATTCTCCTGATGATGGTGAACCTGTAGGTGAAAATACTCAGTTCCGTTTATACAAAGACTTGAAAACTGCTGGACGAGGGATTGCAGTTAAAATTGTACTACCAGATGATAACAAAATTAGTGCGGCAGGTGCCCCTATCATGTATCGCGGGCTCGAAATTGGTCAGGTGACCGACTTAAACCTTTCTGAAGGCCGTGAAGTAATCATAGCCTCTGCAGCTATACAGCCAGCATTCAGTGACATGCTAACAACCGGAACTCGATTTGTTCTGGAAGAGGCAAAGGTTTCTCTTTCCGGTTTCGAAAATATCGCTAACCTAGTGCGCGGTAATTATCTGACGATTGTTCCCGGTGATGGCGAACGCTCTCGCCAGTTCACCGCTATCCGTAAAAATGTATTCAATCAACAACAAGAAAAATCGATAGCGATTAGGCTTATTTCAGATAATTCATTTGGTTTGGACAGTGGCGCGAATGTGCTCTACAAAGGTATTGTGGTTGGCTCAATTATTAATGTTGGGTTAATCGAAGAAGGTCAGCAAGCACAACATGAAGTATACATGGATGTACTCATTGACCACGAATACAAACACTTAATTAAATCGAACAACCGCTTCTACGTCACAGGCAGTGCTTCGGCTGAGCTGACCGAATCTGGACTCAGCGTAACCGTACCGCCAGCGAAACAGTTGCTTACCGGCTCGATCAGCTTTGTCAGTGCAGGCGCAGCGAGTATTCAGAAAGAATATCAACTGTTCCAAAGTGAATCATTAGCGGAACTGGCGCAATACAACCGCCGTGGCTCTCAAATTCTTACCCTATTCGCGCCTGAATTACCTTCGGTTTCAAAAGGCAGCCCTCTACTCTACCGTAACCTTCCGGTGGGTAGCGTCTCGGATTTCCATTTGGTTGATGGCGGCGTGGTTATTCAGGTGAGTATTGAAAACCGATTTGCTCACCTTTTAACCTCTCAAACCGTGTTCTGGAACCGTTCAGGTATTGAAATTGATGCATCTCTAGCAGGTGTAAGTGTTAAAGCTCATCCGCTCAAATCAATTATTCAAGGTGGCATTGCCTTTGACTCCGTTCCCGGCGTTGAAAACAAAATCGGTGAACGCTGGAAGCTATACGAAGACCAAAAAACAGCACGTAAATTCGGCCGTGTTATATCACTGACAACTGACGGCACCCAAGAAGTCGTGAAAGGAATGCCAGTCACCTACCAAGGTGTGACAGTGGGTGAAGTAACCCTTGTCGTACCGAACTTCCGACGCAATTTGGTGGAAGTAACGGCGCGCATATTACCAGAGTACGTATCTGACATTGCCGTAGAAGGTTCTCGTTTTTGGCTTACTGAGCCAGAAATTGGTCTTGGCGGGGTAAAAAATCTCGGCGCATTGGTTTCAAAATCCATCCGTGTGCAGCCGGGTAAAGGTAATGGTGCCTTTAGTTTCGAGTTAGAGAAACAGTTTGATCAAGTCCATGGTGTGATGTTCACGCTTCAAAGTGAACAACGCGGCTCAGTACAGGCAGGAACTCCTATTTTGTATCGTCAAATGGAGGTTGGTCAGGTGACCGATGTCCGCTTGGGAGAGTTCGCCGATCGCATTGTCACAACAATCAAACTAAAACCGGAGTATGCATACCTTGTGCGCCAGAACAGTGTGTTTTGGAATGTGTCTGGTGTCGATGTCTCGATAGGCCTGACTGGTGCGAATATCAAAGCCGGAACCATTGATAGTATTGTGCGTGGCGGGATCGCCTTTTCAACGCCTGAACGATCGCAAATTCTTCCTGCCGCAAAAAATGGTCAGACTTTTTTCCTCTATCCTCAAGCAGATGAGAGTTGGCTACAGTGGCGAACGGCAATTCCTAAGCCATAGTTATAAGGTGATCAAAAGAGCGGCACTGGCTGCTCTTTTTTAATCCCCACGTCCGGTCGCTATTCGTTTCTGCGTCGCTTTCGTATATTATTTGCGACAAATTCTGCTAACGAGATTCCACATTGCATCCTAATGTATACATCCCAGACGCGTTTCTGGAAAAAATCCAAACTATCCTACCTGCTGGTCTTAACATGGAAGACTTTATTTCTTCCTGTCAAAAGCCATTACGTAAAAGCATTCGCGTCAACACACTGAAGATCACCGTCGAATCATTTATCCAGCGAGCAGAAGAGAAAGGCTGGAAACTTTCACCAGTTCCATGGTGCGAAACGGGCTTCTGGATTGATGCAGATGAGTCTGCGGTACCGCTAGGAAACACTGCAGAGCACATGTCTGGATTATTCTACATTCAGGAAGCGAGCTCGATGATGCCAGTGTCAGCCCTATTCATGAACGATGAGGCTTACCATGCTGTTCTTGATACCGCGGCTGCTCCGGGCTCAAAAACGACACAAATCGCAGCGCTAATGAACAATGAAGGCGTACTTGTTGCCAATGAATACGCCGCGAGCCGTGTGAAAGTACTGCATGCAAACATTGAACGTTGCGGCGTTCGTAACGCCGCGCTCAGTAACTTTGATGGACGAGTGTTCGGGGGCTGGTTACCAGAACAATTCGATGCCGTTTTGCTGGATGCACCTTGTTCCGGAGAAGGCACCCTTCGTAAAGACGAAGATGCAATGAAGAACTGGACACAAGCATCGGTTTTAGACATTGCGGATACACAAAAAGATTTGATTGAAAGTGCCTTTCACGCTTTGAAACCCGGTGGTGTAATGGTTTACTCAACCTGCACCTTAAGCACGGAAGAAAACCAACAGGTCTGTCATCACTTAAAAAGCACCTTTGGTGATGCTGTTGAGTTTGAAAGTCTGGAAAGCTTGTTTGAAGATGCGAAAGCGGCTCTTACAGAAGATGGTTTTTTACATATCTTCCCTCAGGTTTATGACTGTGAGGGCTTCTTCGTCGCACGTATTCGCAAGCACTCTTCAGTCGAAGCGCCAAAGGTGAAAAAACGCATGGGTAAATTCCCATTTGCTAAAGCCTCAAAAAAGGAATCTGCAGAGATAACCCAACAGCTTTGCAATACACTGGGCATTGAGATCCCGGATGACAGTACGGTTTGGCTACGCGATAAAGACGTTTGGTTGTTCCCTAATGCACTCGAGCCTATGATTGGTGAACTGCGCTTCTCTCGTATGGGAATTAAAATAGCTGAGGCACACAAAAACGGTTACCGTTGGCAACATCAGGTCGCAACGGCTCTGGCGACAGGTAAAGAAAGTAATGCTATCGAACTAACAATAGATGAGGCCCGCGAGTGGTATATGGGGCGTGACGTTCGCCCACAAAATATTCCCGAAGGCCTAAAAACAGGTAAAGGCGAAGTGTTTGTTAAGTATCAGGGCGCAATCATCGGTTTAGGGAAATGGGTCAGTAACCGAATTAAAAATGGTCTTCCAAGAGAATTAGTACGAGACAAAAACTTATTTTAATGTTTTTGTCACAGCGATAACTCAACGATAAATAAAAGAAAAGCCATCGTAAATTCGATGGCTTTTTATTGTGAGTATTAAAGCAGCTTAGCGGTCTAGCGTTCCGAGTGGCCTGTACTAAACTAAATATATGAACTCAGAGCATTATGACTGCATCTTTTATATAGCTTCAGGAATAAACGCTCAAAAATAAGCGATTAATAAGGTTTTAGCGTAGGCTCCTAGGAGCCATTTCCCCTAGGCCCAAAAAATGGAAGCATTTGGGCCGTTTTTTTTGTCCGTTATTTCACTTTGCTATTTTAGCTAAAGTACACAGCCGGAAAACTATGCCAGGCGAATACCATCTTTCTCGATAACGATCTTACCGTCCTTGTATAGACCGCCAATGGTTTTTTTGTACGTTCCTTTACTGGTACGAAATGCTTCAAAAATCGCTTCTGGGGAAGATTTATCGTTAAGTGGAAGAAAACCACCCTTCTTCTCTAGCTGCTCTATGATCTTGCTTGAAAGATCATCCATCTTAGCAACACCCACTTTTTGCAACGCCAAATCAATCTTGCCATCTTCACGAATTTGCTTAATGAAACCTTTCAGCTTTTTACCAATATACAATTTACCAAAAACATCTGAAGGGAAAATCATACCCCAATGTTTGCCGTTCACGATCGCCTTATAACCAAGTTGACTGCGTTCAGCAATGATAAGGTCCACTTGCTGGTTAACTTCGTAATTTGCTGGCGTTTTATCCAGCCATTTATTGAATTTCGTTGTTCCGACAATTCGACCTGATGCTTTATCAGTGTATACGTAAACTAAGATCGTTTGACCGGCAGAAAAGCGCGTACGCTGTTCACTAAATGGAATGAGCAAATCTTTTTCTTTGATACCCCAATTAACAAAAGCACCGGTATTATTGACACCTTCAATCTTCATCAGGCCCCATTCACCCACCTGAGCAATTGGGGTTTCAATGGTCGCAGCCAGTTGGCTTTCTGAATCAAAGTACAAAAATACGTCGATTTGATCGCCAATTTCTGTGCCCTCTGGGACATGTTTATTTGGCAGCAAAACAGAACCGTAATCATCACCATCCAGAAATACGCCAAAATCAGCCTTTTTAATGACTTCCAAGCTGTTAATTTGACCAATTTTAATCATTGATTTTGTCTCTTTTTAAATTTACGTGGAATTATACCTAAACTAACAAGAAAATCAGAGAGAAAAGCATATCGCTCTGTTATGCTGTTATTGTCTACCCCTATCATTCTCTTAGCAATCTGGTACTTATATGAAAAGTACAATTTTCGGGGTAAAGATGCGTTAGGAAAGTCAGGAGCTTTTTTTGGTCACCGTTGATAAACAAGACTCAATCACATTAAAAATCAGCCATGAGCTAGCAAAAAGTAAAAGTGTCGACCTTGATATTTACTTCTTTGTCCCTGGTGAGCTCGGCCTAAACGCCGACATCATCAGTGAATCCGAATTCTATTACACATCTATAACACAACAACGCTCCTATTATAGTAAGGAGATCCTACTCCCTTTGGTGCACAGCCGACTAGCCAAGCGAGGACGTCTCTCGAATCAACAGTATCGTGTCAGTTTGAGTTTGTTCGCCTATCAGTACGTCATCGCCCTAGACAAAGCTGTCGCCAGTCTGAATAAGCTAGAAAGTAACTCCGTAACGGAAGATGAAGTTGATGAAGTCATCGAACTAGCTATTGCGATTTTAAAACGCCTTCGTCGTGGTATTCCTTTTGAAGAGAACCTAAAACGTTATTACGTTAACATCGATAACTATTTGTCGTGGTACACAGAGCAGAAGTTCTTGTCACTTGTCGCTCACTTGCCCCGAGAGGGCGAGTACAGCACGATCAAGAAACGACTGATCACTCTATGTGAAAAAGAGCAAGCACACCGTAAGTTAAATAAATATAACTCGCCCAAAGTCGTCGAAGAAGTGACTCGACTTTCCAACAAAATGCGCCTGTTGAGACGTCTTATTGAACACCCTATCGTCCTACGTGAGCAGACGGTCTCAATGGGGAAAAATATTAAGCGGGCGATAAAAGGCATTGCGACAGGTTTAGTGATGGTCGTCGTGACATCGACTGTGATCCTCGCACGAGACTACCTAGGAGAGATTTCAGCATCCTTCATTATTGCGATGTCCTTCATCTATGCCCTACGCGAAATTTTTAAAGATGATCTTCGCGATGCCATGTGGCGCTGGATACGTAAAGGAAAGCCCAAATGGCGTAAAAAGTACATTGATCCAACCACCAAGAAAGTCGTTGGAAAAAAGTTAGAGTGGCTTGACTATAGAACGCTTTCTAGCCTGCCGGACAAGATTCAACAGATACGTAAAAAACGCGTCGTTCAGCGAGAAGAGCAGATTCTTCACTATCAGGAAAAGACGGAAATGGCGACATCGATGTTTTTAAGTGGCTATGAACAAACGCGACAAACCCTAAACATTAGCTTAAGACCCATTATTCGATTAATGGACAAAGGGTCAAACCGCGTGTACCACCTAAATGAAGGGCAAGTCACCAAAGAATCGGTTGAGAAACGTCACCTCATCAATGTGATCGTCAAAGAAGACAACCACACTGATGAACCCGTGTACTACCGTTGGAAAGTGGTATTGAACCGGTCAAAGATAGTGTCGATTGAGAAAATCGAATTGAGCTAACGAAAATAGTTAACGATTAAGCAGCCTTCTTTTTTTGTTGTGCTGCTTTTTTAATAGAAAGCGTCAGGTAAAACTCTGCCATTGGCTCATCGCCATGAAGAGACGGACAAAGTGCCGTAATTTTTACATCACGATTGATACGCTCACCAGTCTCCAGCGTGTAGTCCAGCATTTCGTCGATTAAAGGACCATCATCACACACAAAATGAACATCAGCTTCTGGTCGTTTTAAAAACTCCGCCTTCACGCCTTTAAAAGCCAAAGAAATCGGCTCACCTTTCTCCTGAGCTTTACTCATCGCCAAAAAAGCCCCCGCAACATCAGCGCCAACCGCTAACGCACCGAAATACATGCTGTTAAGGTGGTTTTTGGTTCTTTTACGCAGAGGAATTTTCACTTCAACATGCCTATCGTCGATATCTATGATTTTTGGACGACAAAGCCAGATCAATGGAACTTTAGTGAAACCGAATACTTTCAAGTAGAGGTTTGCGCGACGTACTGCAGATAACATTTTGGTCTCCTTACCAACCTAACTCAGTCAGTTAATCAAACGCTCGTTTTAATGTCAAAAAGTTGTTAACAAAACTTGATCTACCTACTAAATTATTCGTCATAAACACATTAAAATGTGACAACGTCACTCAGACAGGCTATCGTTTCTACACAGGCTAATTTCACCTGACTTTATCGATAATTAAGGTATTGAGAGCGCTTGCTGTTTTTGCCACTTTGTTCAACACCGCCGTGGCTGGTGGTGATTCGTTACGTAACTATCTCCTGATAGTATGCTTTCAGGTTGTTATAAAAAAGTAAGAACCTTATAACCGTTTCACGCTATTTGGGATTTAGAGGCGAAGAATCCCGTGAAACAGTTTATTCCTGCCAGTAATTCCGTTATCTTTACCCCTTCGCAACAGAGAATAAAGCTATAAGATGCCTATAAAAACAGATGAATTGAGAACCCAACCTTTGGGTCCAATGCCTACCCCAGCGGAGCTAGGTAGTGAATATCCTATTACGGATGACGTTGCAGACCGTATTGCTCAATCTCGACGTCAGATTGAAAAAATCTTAACGGGTGAAGATAAGCGTCTTCTTGCGATCGTTGGCCCTTGCTCTGTCCATGACACAGAAGCCGCAATCGACTACGCTACGCGTCTGAGCGCAATCCAGGATAAGTACAAAGACGAGCTATTTATTGTCATGCGTACTTACTTTGAAAAACCGCGTACAGTTGTGGGTTGGAAAGGCTTAATTACCGATCCAAACCTTGACGGTTCTTATGCGTTAGAAGCTGGCCTTCATAAAGCGCGTAAGCTGCTACTGGATATCAACAAGCTTGGTCTTGCCACCGCTACTGAGTTTCTTGATATGATTACTGGTCAATACATTGCGGATCTGATCACTTGGGGCGCTATCGGCGCACGTACCACTGAGTCTCAAATTCACCGAGAAATGGCATCTGCACTCTCGTGCCCGGTCGGCTTTAAAAATGGTACCAACGGTAATGTGAAAATAGCGATTGATGCGATTCGTGCATCTAAAGCATCTCACTACTTCTACTCTCCAGATAAACACGGTCGTATGACGGTTTATCGCACAAGTGGTAATCCATTCGGTCATATTATTTTACGTGGGGGCGAAAAAGGTCCAAACTTTGACGAAGCTTCAATCAAGCAAGCTTGTGACGCGCTAGCCGAATTTGATCTGCCACAACGCTTAATTGTCGATTTCAGTCATGCTAACTGCCAAAAGCAACACCGAAAGCAGCTTGATGTTGCTAAAGATATTTGCCAACAAATACAGGCTGGCAGTACACGTGTTGCAGGCATTATGGCCGAGAGCTTCATCATTGAAGGCAATCAGCCAATGACAGACATCAATAACCTGACATACGGGCAATCAATCACAGACCCGTGTCTGAGTTGGGAAGATACAGTGACTATGCTAGACATGCTGGCAGACGCTGTAAAATCCACTAAGTAATTAATAACAAGATAATCAAGGAATCTTCATGCCATCGTTTGATATTGTTTCAGAAATCGATACGGTTGAACTACGTAACGCCGTTGATAACGCTAACCGTGAATTGTCTACTCGTTTCGATTTCCGCAATGTAAATGCGAGCTTTGAGCTAGTAGAAGAAAATGTGAAAGTGTCCGCTGAGGGTGAATTTCAGCTTAAACAAATGCGTGACATTTTACGCGGTCACCTAGCAAAACGTAGTATCGATGCCAATGCAATGGACTCTCAAAACCCTGAAGCAACAGGCAGAAACTGGCATCAGAACATCGTGTTCCGCCAAGGTATCGATACGCCAACCGCGAAAAAGCTGGTTAAGTTAATCAAAGATGCGAAGCTTAAAGTACAAGCTTCAATCCAAGGCGATAAAGTGCGTGTTACGGGTAAAAAGCGTGATGACTTACAGGCAACCATGGCAGCCATTCGTGAAGCAGAGTTAGGTCTACCGTTTCAGTTCAACAACTTCCGTGATTAATGCTCATTAGTGATTAGAACCTCGCGTAGTAATCATTAACATAGCAAATACCAAACGCCGACGAGTGATCGTCGGCGTTTTTGTATATTCTAGTTGGGGTTCTAGATCACGAGATCTTTTCCCTGTAACAACATGAATTCACTGGTGCCTTCAGGAATAAACACACATACGCGCAAGTTGTCTTGTTTTGCCTTAGAAAGCATGTCTGATAACTGAGCAGCGTTTGTGAACGATTCCCTTTCTGCGTCCCTTCTCACTAGCTCCATTGCGTCTGATTGACATTTGGTCGAGTACAACGCCAATTCAGCTTGCTGCATGTAACGAACCGCTTTGATGGGCAACATTTCAACGTCTTTACCGACGTGAATCCAAGTGCAACTGCCCTTTTCTTCGAGCGGATCAGCCATGGTTGCTTGGTAGATGGTTTCTAAATCTCGATTATCACGCGCATTTTCAACGTCAGGATTCGAAAAGAATTGCTCCCAAAATTTACGACGTAAATCGACACTTGGTAACGCCTCTTTAATTGAATTACGTTTGGAATTTGCAAACTCTGCCATCAGTCCCATGTTCTGTGGAAGAATCATCTCTAGCTTCTCACGAATATTACGAATCAAGACTGGGGACGCACCACCGCTCGAAATGGCTATCTGAATACGACCGCGATTGATCATTGAAGGGGTGATGAAATCACAGTATGGCTTATCATCAACCACATTCACTAAGATTCCTAGCCCTTTCGCATCTTTATAAACCTGATGATTCAAGTCTGGGTTGTCAGTTGTAGCCCAGACCTGAACAAACCCTTTTGTGACAATGTCACTTGAATAAAAACGCTGGATCCATCGTAGTTGGTGATCCTTAGCGAGCTTGGACAGGTAGTCAACCAAGGTTGGAGAAACGACCGTGATATCAGCGCCCGCTTTTATTAGGGCTTCTATCTTACGGCTCGCGACTTCCCCGCCGCCAACAACAAGAACTGGTTTATTGATTAAGTCTAAGAACAGAGGAAAATATCGCATCTCAACCTTTGATTACACTAATTAACTATTAAAAACCATGCTACCAAAAATGGGGCATAGTCATCACCCTGTTTCGCTGACACAAATAATTTTTGTTCGAATTTTCACTGAACATAGTTGGGGTCAGCTAATGATAGTTTTAATAACGACTTTTTATTCTCTATTTGCATACAATACTTCGTTGATTATTCTGATGCACCATCTTGTACACCAGTTGCACTATTTACAAACAATTAACATTTCGTCATTCTAAAACCTGAGGAATTTTGTAGGTTCTCTTAAAATTCCATTTAAATTATATATTTGAGAATTCACAGATCCTTTTCTACGCTTATAACTGATTGATTGTTCGATTGCCGTTTCTTCGAAAATCAATCACGTAGGACACAACACATAATAAATTGGACACGTTAATTTCAGTGTTACATTGATTTAACATGGATCATACAGGAAAGATACAAATGGCAAATAAACTAACAATTCTTGCTTCCGTCGTAGCTGCTTCTACTGCAATGATGGCAACATCAGCTCAAGCTGCAGACTCTACTTTGGACAAAGTAACAAAACAAGGTTTTCTTACTTGTGGCGTAAGTACTGGTCTTCCAGGCTTCTCAAACCCTAACTCAAAAGGTGAATGGGAAGGCATCGACGTAGAATATTGCCAAGCACTGGCTGCCGCCGTTCTTGGGGACAAAACGAAAGTGAAGTACGTTCCGCTAACTGCAAAAGAACGTTTCACTGCACTCCAATCTGGTGAAATCGATGTCCTTTCGCGTAACACCACCTGGACGCTCCACCGCGATACCGCTCTTGGCCTAAACTTCGTTGGCGTTAACTACTATGATGGCCAAGGTTTCATGGTGAAAAAAGAGCTTGGCCTATCAAGTGCTAAGGAACTTGATGGCGCATCTGTTTGTGTACAATCAGGTACCACTACCGAGCTAAACCTCGCAGACTACTTCCGTAATAGTGGCATGAGCTACAAGCCAGTAGTATTTGATACAGCCGCTCAAACTTCAAAAGGTTTCGATTCAGGTCGCTGTGACGTGTTAACAACAGACCAGTCTGGTCTGTACGCGCTGCGTTTGAACCTGCAAGATCCTTCATCGGCAGCCGTTCTTCCTGAAATTATTTCAAAAGAGCCACTAGGCCCTGTTGTACGTCAGGGTGATGACCAATGGTTTAACATTGCCAAGTGGACACTATCTGCAATGATTAATGCGGAAGAGTACGGCATCACCTCTAAAAATGCTGATGAGATGTTGAAATCTGAAGATCCAAACATCAAACGCATCCTTGGTGTAGATGGCCCTCAAGGTAAAGGCCTTGGTATCCGTGATGATTGGGGCTACCAAATCGTTAAACAAGTAGGTAACTATGGTGAGAGCTTCGAGCGCACTGTAGGTAAAGGATCGCCTCTTGAGATCTCTCGTGGTGTGAACGCACTATGGAACGAGGGTGGATTCATGTACGCGTCACCAATCCGATAGAAACGAGTACTTAGGGCGGCTCTACGTCGCCCTTTTTCGTGACTATTGATCTGGATGAGTAAGGAATGCTCATTAGCTGGTGAAAGCGACGCTCAGTACGAAATGGATTTTGGCAAAAAATTTAACGCTAATGATCTATAAAGTGCCGGAGCTCAAGACTTAGCTCATAGCAACAAGTACTTACTCATACAGACTGATATCTATAACTAAGGTTTGAGGTTAACGCTGTATGGAACCGACTAAAGATGCATCGCTAAGTACGATGTCCAAACCAAGTGGAAGTAAAAGCCTGATTTATAACCCTGCTTTTCGTTCTGCTATTTTTCAGATTATTGCCGTAGCTGCATTAGTATTTTTCTTTTATACCATTGTAAATAACGCTCTTAACAACTTAGATGCCCGTGGCATTGCAACTGGTTTTGATTTTCTTAATCAAGAAGCGGGGTTTGGTATAGGGCTTACGCTGATCGATTATAATGAAACCTATTCTTATGGCAGAACCTTTGTCATTGGTTTACTGAACACCGCACTGGTCTCAGTTTTGGGTATTATCCTGGCCACTGTAATTGGCTTTACAATGGGTATTGCTCGTCTCTCGTCTAACTGGCTAGTAAGCCGCTTAGCTGCGGTATACATTGAGACGTTTCGAAATATCCCCCTTCTTCTTCAAATCTTCTTTTGGTATTTCGCCGTTTTGCAGGCACTACCTTCAGCAAGACAAAGTATCAGCCTTGGCGAAGCTATCTTCTTGAACGTTAGAGGACTTTATCTCCCTGCTCCAATATTGGAAAACGGCAGTAGTTTTGTCATTGCAGCGTTTATTATCGGGCTAATTGCCACTCTTTTCATCTCAATATGGGCTAAGAACAAACAGCGCCTGACTGGTCAACAGACACCAATGGGGAGGATTGCTCTGGGTTTAGTTGTTTGTTTACCTTTGGTTGTCTATTTCCTTGTTGGTATGCCTATCTCTCTTGAATACCCGGCTTTGAAAGGTTTTAACTTCCAAGGTGGGATCAGTATTATTCCTGAACTTGCAGCTCTTCTGATCGCTTTGAGTGTTTATACCGCTGCATTTATCGCAGAGATAGTTCGTTCTGGTATCAATGCCGTAAGCCATGGTCAAACCGAAGCGGCAATGTCACTGGGCCTGCCGCGAGCCAAAACGCTAAAACTTGTGGTCATTCCCCAAGCTTTACGAATCATCATTCCTCCATTAACCAGTCAATATTTGAACTTAACCAAAAACTCTTCATTGGCAATGGCAATAGGCTATCCAGATCTCGTGTCTGTGTTTGCTGGCACAACGCTAAACCAGACCGGACAAGCCATTGAGATTATCGCGATGACAATGGGCGTTTACTTAGCGTTAAGTTTGATTACTTCCGCGTTAATGAACCTATACAACCGTAAAGTAGCACTGGTGGAGAGATAATATGAGCACACATCAATTTCAGCCTGATCTCCCACCGCCATCTAATACGGTCGGTGTGGTAGGTTGGATGCGTAAAAACCTGTTCAATGGACCAATAAATTCCATTGTTACCATTATTCTCGCTTACATAGCATTTACTGCTTTGTGGAACATCATCGATTGGGCATTTATCAATGCTGATTGGGTTGGAACAACACGAGATGCATGTAGCCGAGAAGGGGCGTGTTGGGTATTTATCAGTGTTCGTTGGGAACAGTTCATGTATGGTTTCTATCCGGAAGCTGAGCTATGGCGCCCTCGCCTGTTTTACATCTCGCTGGCCATCCTAACTGCTCTTGTTGCCTATGAGAAAACACCAAAGCGGATGTGGATTTGGCTGTTTTTAGTCAATGTTTATCCATTCCTGATTGCTGGCCTTCTATACGGTGGTGTGTTTGGACTCGAAGTTGTTGACACACATAAATGGGGTGGCTTACTGGTTACCTTAATCATCGCGCTTGTCGGTATTGTTGTTTCGTTACCGATTGGTGTTGTCTTAGCACTAGGCCGTCGCTCTGAGATGCCAATTATTCGCAGCATGTGTACTGTCTACATCGAAGTATGGCGTGGTGTACCGCTAATCACTGTCTTGTTCATGGCGTCGGTGATGTTGCCACTGTTTATGTCTGAGGGTTCGGAGACAGACAAACTCATCCGTGCGCTTATCGGTGTAGTGATGTTTGCCGCAGCCTACATGGCAGAGGTTATTCGCGGTGGCTTACAGGCGATTCCAAAAGGGCAATACGAAGCGGCAGATGCGCTTGGTTTAAGCTACTGGAAGAAAACAGGGTTAATTATTTTACCTCAGGCACTGAAGATCACGATTCCTTCTATCGTGAATACCTTCATCGGCCTGTTTAAAGATACCAGTCTGGTACTAATCATCGGTATGTTTGACGTACTGGGCATTGGGCAAGCAGCAAACACCGACCCTGAGTGGCTCGGCTTTGCGACGGAAAGTTATGTATTTGTCGCGTTAGTGTTTTGGGTATTTTGTTTCGGCATGTCACGTTATTCGATATGGCTCGAAAACAAACTGCATACCGGTCACAAACGATAATTCATTAAGATCAAGGACGTATTATGACGCAACAACAAGACTACATGATCCAGTTGAAGGACATGAACAAATGGTATGGTGAGTTTCACGTACTAAAAAACATCAACTTAAACGTTAAAAAAGGTGAAAAAATCGTTATTTGTGGGCCTTCAGGTTCAGGTAAATCGACCATGATTCGCTGTATTAACCGTCTGGAAGAACACCAAGCAGGTAACATTTTCGTTTCCGGTACCGAGCTTACTGAAGACTTGAAAAACATTGAGGCTGTTCGTCGTGAAGTTGGTATGTGTTTCCAGCACTTCAACCTGTTCCCTCACCTAACGGTTTTAGAGAACTGTACGCTTGCTCCTATTTGGGTTAAAAAGATGCCTAAAGACGAAGCAGAAGCTATTGCAATGAAGTATCTGGAGCGCGTTAAGATCCCTGACCAAGCGGATAAATACCCAGGTCAACTCTCTGGTGGCCAGCAACAACGTGTCGCAATCGCTCGTTCTCTGTGCATGAACCCAAGAGTGATGTTGTTTGACGAGCCAACATCCGCTCTCGACCCAGAAATGGTGCGTGAGGTGCTGGATGTTATGGTTGAATTAGCAGAAGAAGGCATGACCATGCTGTGCGTAACGCACGAGATGGGATTTGCAAAAGAGGTAGCTGATCGAGTGATCTTTATGGATGCTGGTGAAATCATCGAAGAAAATAATCCGAAGGACTTCTTCGAGAACCCGCAATCTGATCGTACACAAAACTTCTTATCGCAAATTCTACATCATTAATTGTTGCGTTAAACCCATTCAAAAGGCACTGGCTTCAATAGGAACAGTGCCTTTTTCAATACTTGGTCAGTTATGGTAATGTAATCACATTCGCTAGTTCTGGCAGTAATATTGTGTTACAAGTTCTCGCATACATAACATCTTATTTCTATTATTATTTTGTCATAGCGATACATGGTTAGGGCTTGATTTTTTGAACTTTCAACCCCATAAATGTACTTATAAGAAAGTCTCTTATCGAGGAAGAATATGAACAGTCCAATGTTTACCCGCACTTCAACACAAGAAAGTGCTCTACAAACCAATAAAGTATTGCGTAATACTTACGCCCTACTTTCTATGACGCTTCTTTGGTCAGCCGTTGTGGCTGGCGTATCGATGGCCTTTAACCTACCACGTCCGGGCATCATCCTTATGTTGGTTGGTTTCTATGGTCTGCTTTTCCTAACAGAAAAGAACCGTAACAACAGCCTTGGATTGGTTTTCACCTTCCTGTTCACAGGTTTCTTGGGTTACACGATTGGTCCAATCCTAAACATGTACATCGGTGCAGGTATGGGTGACGTTGTACTGACCGCTCTAGGTGGTACGGCGCTATCATTTATGGCAGCGTCAGCATACGCATTAACGACTAAGCGTGACCTATCTATGATGGGTGGCCTGATGTTGTCTCTGTTTGTGGTCCTTGTCGTCGGTATGATTGCAAGCATCTTCATTCAATCAACGATTCTACACTTGGCAATGAGCAGCTTGTTCATCGTGTTCTCAACCATGGCGATTCTGATGACGACTCAAGGCATCATCCGTGGCGGTGAAACGAACTACATCTCTGCGACAGTGACGCTATACGTATCAATCTACAACATCTTCATCAGCCTACTAAGCATTCTAGGCATCATGAATGACGACTAATCAGTCAGATTGAATAGAATTTAAAAAGCCCGAAGGTACACACCTTCGGGCTTTTTGTTTGTTCACGTCTTACTATTACACTTGCTCTAGTTCTAGCTCGACGACTTCATCCGCTTCAGGGTTTTGCCTAAAGCGCCTTACTTGAATAGTCTGTTCGCCCATCATGATCTTTTTAGCGATTCGGTGCATACCATCAAACACTCTATAATCGCTGGTCAAAATAACGGGATACGACAAATCAGCTTCGTTTATTCGCTGGCAATGCAAGGCAATTTCACGACACGTTGGTAGTGGCCCATTAACGTTAAACCATGTCACTTCATCTGGCCCATTAATTTGGTCAATTGGAATCTCTTCTACTGGCAACGATTCTGCTAGCTGCCAAATTCTTTCTATAAACCAAGTTGATTTCACGCTGTCATTGATTTCAATATACCTTTGTTTCGACATAACTGACTACCTGTCATCATTATTCACTTAATTTCATCAAAGATAATACTCAATCAGAGCATGCACAACATTGTAACTCACTCAATTTCAACAGAAACTGCCAGTACTCTCCGATTTACACGAGTCAGAACAGCAGAAAAAACGAACCAAAAATGAATATCCATGCAAATCCACCTGTATTTATCCCGAGAATTTTCTAACACACTGAATGAATACCTAATATTTTGAATAAACAAATAAAAAGCAGTCTAAGTCCGAATTTGTATGCTTTTACTTCGCTTGGAAGAATGGTGAGATTATTTAGTTGAGAAGTTCCACGCCTGTACGCTAATCTATAAACATCAAAGATTACTTAACGGATAGAACGTTATGTTCGTTTACAACGGCAAAGAAATTGAAACCGATGCTCAGGGTTACTTGTTGGACCATACTCAATGGGAAGAAGGCATGATTGAGTTATTGGCAGAAGAAGAAGGCATTGAGCTAACCGACGCGCATTTAGAAGTCGTCCACTTTGTTCGCGACTTTTACGAAGAGTTCAACACCTCCCCAGCAGTAAGAATGTTGGTTAAGGCGATGGAAAAAGCGCACGGACCAGAAAAAGGCAACAGCAAATACCTGTTTAAGCTCTTCAAAAAAGGGCCTGCAAAACAAGCGACCAAGTTGGCTGGCCTCCCTAAACCAGCGAAATGCCTATAATCATAAAATTTTGAAGCCGCGGTATGGTTTATACGAAGCGTTTTCATGTGATACGCTCTCGACGGTTGCCGTCCGTGGCCCCTCTTTCAACCACTCAGTAAACTCATCAATTTGCGTTTCAGTCCCACAGGCGACTACTTCTACATCACCATTGTTTAGGTTTTTAGCGTAGCCAGTCAAACCTAGCTTCAATCCCTGATGTGAGGTTTGATACCGAAATCCCACGCCTTGAACAACACCTTTTACTACATACTTTTCACACTTTAGATTCATCGTCATTTCGCTTCTTCTAATGGCTGTTATAGACCCATCGAGCCTTCATAAGCGTAGTGGGTTCTAGAACAATTATGGAAGAAAATCTGACAGGCGGGATTGATAAGTCTCTCATTCACTTAAATTTCAAATAGAGTTGGCTCAATTTTATCCACGCACCATTGCGTGACGCCGTAACACAAAACAAAACCAACTGAATCCCAATGGTTATTGCTTTTACCAGCAACATCCCGGACAATACGCCCCTTTCAAAATTCAACAAGAGCTAAAGAAATGACAGCTGCTATCTATTTGGTTAAAGGTCGTGAGAAATCGGTTAAGCGTAAGCACCCATGGATCTTCTCCCGAGGCATCAATAAAGTTGAGGGCGAACCCGCGCTTGGCGAAACCGTTGATGTATTCACTCACGACGGTAAATGGTTAGCAAAAGCGGCATATTCACCGGAATCTCAAATCCGAGCTCGTATTTGGAGTTTTGAAAAAGAAGAGATTAATAAAGCGTTTTTCGTTAAACGTTTTAAAGATGCACAGCTTCTGCGCGAAGATATAATCGAGCGAGATGGATTAACGGGCTATCGCTTAATTGCAGCAGAGTCTGACGGCTTACCGGGCGTAACTATCGACCGCTACCAAAACTTCTTCGTTTGTCAGCTACTGAGCGCTGGTGCAGAGTACAACAAACAAGCAATTGTTGATGCCCTTGTAGAATGCTTCCCAGATTGTAATGTGTACGAGCGTTCTGATGTGGCGGTACGTAAAAAAGAAGGTTTGAAAGAAACCACAGGCGTTCTACATGGTGAAGAGCCACCAAAATCTGTGGTTATTGAAGAAAACGGCGTCAAGATCAGTGTAGATATTGTTGGTGGCCACAAAACGGGTTTCTATCTGGACCAACGCGACAGCCGTCAGCAAGCGATGAAATACATGAAAGATAAAGAAGTCCTAAACTGCTTCTCTTATACTGGCGGATTTGGGCTCTATGCGCTTAAAGGTGGAGCGAAGCGTGTTATTAACGCAGACGTTTCTCAGCCAGCTCTGGACACGGCTAAATTTAACGCCGAATTGAACGAGTTCGACATCTCTAAGAAGCGTGCTGTGTTCTTAAATGCAGACGTCTTTAAGTTGCTGCGTGAGTACCGTGACCAAGGTACTAAATTTGACGTTGTCATTATGGATCCACCAAAGTTCGCCGAGAGCAAAGCGCAACTTAATGGTGCGTGTCGTGGTTATAAAGACATCAACATGCTAGCGATGCAAATCCTAAAGCCTGGTGGCACTCTGCTTACTTACTCGTGCTCTGGCTTAATGGACCAAGTCCTGTTCCAAAAAATCATCGCAGACGCGGCAGTTGATGCAAATCGCCAAGTTAAGTTTGTTGAGCGTTTTGAACAAGCGGCAGACCACCCAACGGACACAGCATACCCTGAAGGCTTCTATCTGAAAGGCTTTGCCTGTAAAGTCCTTTAGACCTCTGTATACAAGTATTGGATAAAAAAACGGAGCTTTCGCTCCGTTTTTAATACTTAACGTCATCTACTCTCGTAGCTGCTCCAAATTACTAATCAAGCTATTTGCGATATCTGCCGCAGAAGCACCGTCAAAATTGACTTCGAGGTCCATACCACCTTTATGAATCGTCAAGATTGAATTAGGGCCTCTTTCAGTCACTGTGATGCTAATATCATCGACTTGCCCGCTGTAATCACCCGACCCTAAATCATCAAGTAATACAGAGATATCACTCTGACTGACATCTTCAAACAAGTCAGAAAAATCAAGCTCATCTCCAGTGTCGAAGTCTGTAACGGTGTCTGTGGCAGTCTTCATTTCTGTCCACTTGAAGACGTCATCACCTTCGCCGCCAGTCAAGATATCATCACCTAAACCACCAATTATAATATCATCACCGCTGGTACCGACTAGCTCATTATCTTGCTCGTCACCCATAATGATATTGGTCTCGGCATCTGCCGCCGCGGTCAATGTAAGCGATTGAGTATTATAGTCAGCCGTTGATACTGAGTCAGATGTGACGTTATTAAAGTCAACAGATACCGTTGCTTGGTTACTTACCGCACCATCAGTGTCGATAGCTTGATAGGTAAAGTCATCGTTCACGTCAGTAAAACTGGTAATTTCAGTCCCAACTAAGGTAAAGCTTGCTTTATCACTCGAACTGTTGGTGTCTGGAGTCAGTCTAATTTCATCAAAGCTACCATTCGCTAATGCAACTGTGATAGAGCCTTCGTGGTTACTTGTATAAGTAATATCAGTTGAGTAAAACTGCTGGACATCAACAAGAGCACCATTTAGGAAGATGTACGCCGTTAACCATGCTGCACCACTGTTAAAGCGGTCATTCAGACTGGCTAAATTCAGTTTCGCTTCGTTTGCAGATAAATCATCATCCAGTTCTAGCGTAATGTATTCACTAGTACTGATTTCATCACCATTACCCGTTTCACTAGGAGAAATAACAACTAACCCAACCTGTTGGTTCGCAAAATCTACTGAGATCTGAGCGTCGGAATCAAAGATGATGCTATTGCCAATGACCGTTATCTGACCACCAGTGAAAGTTAAGTTCGAGTTAGGTGGTGTATAAGAACCAACCAAGATATCTTTCCCTTGATCTTCAAGAAGATCAGCTGAATCAAAGCTCTGCTCATCAAAGAAGTCTTCAGTCAGACGGTACTTAACCTCTGTGTTTTCAGGAAACAGTGTGGTTTCGTCTATGATAACTTCCTGGTTATTACTATCTACATAGTAGAGCTCGCCGTGTTCTGGAAGATCTACGATTTGAATTAGAATATCACCATCGTTGGCAGTAACCGTATCATCTTCGAGGTCTTCCACACGCTGTTCACCAACGCTTGTTATGCCATCAAATTCGACATCCTGAACTGGAAAAATACCGTCTTGGACAGTAAGAGAGATTATGAAATCACGGGCTGTTGGTGGTGAGTTGTCCACGATGGTCGCCAGACCGGTGTCACTACCTTGCACTGGGCCTAAGCCTGTTACTGTTACGCTGAAATCTTCCGGACCTTCGTACACACCGTCATCAATCGATTCGATACGTAGATCAAATTCGGTCATACCTGCCGGTACCGTCACGATGCCACTTACAGGAACACTTACCCAACCTGAACCTGTGTTGTATTCTAATGTGCCAAGATCGCCCACTTCTGTTTCGTCCAGATTCAGCGTCAACTGAACCTGCACCGACGCTTCTGAGGCATTACTTAATGACACGGTAAATGTAGCGAAATTACCTTCATCAATGGTACCTGCATCCGAGATTGAGACAGTTGGACGATCGTCGTCCGTTAAGGTGCCATCATCAACGATGGTCGCCAGACCAGTATCGGTGCCCTGCACTGCGCCCAAACCAGTCACGGTAACACTGAAGTCCTCAGGTCCCTCATAAACGTCGTCAGGATTGGTGGCAATACGCACATCAAATTCGGTGAGCATCGCTGGCACTGTTACGGTGCCACTGATAGGTACGGCAACCCAACCTGAGCCAGTATTGTATTCTAGCGTGCCAAGGTCACCCACTTCTGTTTCGTCTGGGTTTAAGGCCAATTGCACCTGAACTGTGCCTTCCGAAGCATTACTCAATGACACGGTAAAGGTCGCGGTGCTCCCCTCATCTATGATACCCGCATCCGAGATTGAGACGGTTGGACGATCATCGTCCGAGTCAGGACCAGGGCCGTTACCACCGTCGTAGATGATGCCAAGCGCAGTGTCAGTACCAAGTGCTCCTGTAGCGCCTTGCACTGCCACCGTGAAGGTTTCATCTCCTTCATACACATCGTCGTCCGTGGTTGGTACAAACAATTTGAGATCAGTTTCACCTGCTGGAATAGTATACGTACCATCACTGTTGGCGGTCACCACTGTTACCCCATCAGATAATGTCACCTTGATAGCACCGATGTCACCCGGTTCCGCCGTATTACTTCCTCCTGTTGACGAGTTCAACCTTACCGTCACGTCTATGTCTGCCGCAGCCGATAACCTGACAGTATATACAGCGTCATTACCTTCATTTACGCCTACGCTTTGTTCGACGATAAATACGTTTGGACGGTCGTCATCGACGAGCGTGCCATCGTCCACAATAGTCGCGGTTCCCGTGTCTTGGCCCTGAACTGCGCCTACGCCGGTCACGGTCACGCTGAAGTCTTCTGGACCTTCGTACACCTCATCACCGATGGTTGCGGCGCGCACATCAAATTCTGTCATACCCGCCGGTACGGTGACGATACCACCCACAGGT
>JAAEZQ010000003.1:0-203386 GCA_018222805.1 Vibrionaceae bacterium | reverse complement strand
GCGCACATCAAATTCTGTCATACCCGCCGGTACGGTGACGATACCACCCACAGGTACACTCACCCAGCCAGAGCCGGTGTTGTATTCCAAGGTGCCCAGATCGCCCGCTTCGGTTTCGTCTGGGTTTAACGCTAACTGCACCTGTACGCTGTCTTCCGACGCATTGCTTAACGACACGGTAAAGGTCGCCGTATCTCCTTCATCAATGGTGCCCGCATCCGTGATCGACACGCTTGGACGGTCATCGTCCGGATCTGGCTCTGGGCCACTGCCATCATCGACAATCGTCGCCAGACCAGTATCACTGCCTTGTACCGCACCAATACCGGTTACGGTGACACTGAACGCTTCGGGTCCCTCGTACACCTCATCACCGATGGTCGCGATGCGCACATCAAATTCTGTCATACCCGCCGGTACGGTGACGATACCACCCACAGGTACACTCACCCAGCCAGAGCCGGTGTTGTATTCCAAGGTGCCCAGATCGCCCGCTTCGGTTTCGTCTGGGTTTAACGCTAACTGCACCTGTACGCTGTCTTCCGACGCATTGCTTAACGACACGGTAAAGGTCGCCGTATCTCCTTCATCAATGGTGCCCGCATCCGTGATCGACACGCTTGGACGGTCATCGTCAGGGTCAGTTCCCGGTCCAGTACCGTCATCTAAAACCGTCGCAGTGCCCGAAACGGGGGTTGTTTGATCTGGGGTTGTACCCGCCAAGGTAAAGGTTTCTGGGCCTTCATAAATATCATCAGCGACACTATCTAAACTCACCGTGAAAGATTGCTCGCCAATTGGGAGAGAAACGGTAAACGTTCCATTTTCATTCACTGGGATTTCTTGAGTCGTTCCATCGGATAACGTCACTAATACTGTTGTATTAACGTAGTCCACGCCTTCTGCACCAGCAGAACCGCCAACAGCGGATCCATCATCCAAAGACAGTTCAATATTCGTAAGTACTTGGGTCGCCTGATCTAAAGTGACGTCAAAAATGACTCGTTCGCCTTCATTAACGGTAGGGCTGGATATCTCTTGAACGACGACCTCCGCAGGAATCGGAATAACGGTTGGTTGTGGTGTTTGAGGTTGGAAAATATCAAGCAGAGTCTGAACTTGTGTACTAGAGAATCCTGTTCCGTTTATCCCAATTGTCTCAAAATTAGTGCTAGCTAATACTTCGGTACCAGTTCGGCTAATCGCCCCCGTGTTTTGAGGGCTCGATCCATTTACTCCACCAGCTGCGGTCTCAAACTCTTCACCAAGCTGAGTCGGGTCTTGCCCTTGTGCAATCGCATCAATCAGGGCAGCAATGTCATCAGTAACATTTATCGAGCTACCTTGCGGGGTAACTTGCTCAACAACCAGATCCGAAGTATCTGAAACTTCTTCAATTATTAATTCACCTGGCTTTGGGGATTCTCCTTCTGCAAGGGTCCTTATATTCCCATCAAGCCCGATCACCACTATGTTGCCCACTAAAGAGCTCAAAGTTACTCGATCCATACCTACCTCGCCCCACTTCAAACTAATCCAAAAGTTTGTCACCTTTTAATTTACGACTATAGTTTAGTCAAAATCATCATATTTTTCGTTGTATGTTTAATGCTTACAGTGCTTTTGAACTCAAGGGGCGGGGTTTTTAAAAAGCTTGTTAATGCACAGTCTACGGAGCGCTATGATGTTCAAAAATCGAGCTTTTCCCATGATTTAGTACGATAGTTAGCTAAGCAACTATGGCCTATGCGCTATGGTTAATACAGGTAAGTTCGTGGATTTTCTAAGTAAAAGCCTAGGTTTAACAGTAGGTTGATCTATTCCTAACTCAAACACTGTTAATTGTGGTGTTCTGTCTCAATAGTGAGATAAAGCAACAAAAAGAAACACGATTTTTAGGAGAACTACCGTGAAATGGAACCGACTCAAATACGCCTGTTGTTGCAGCTTAATGGTGTCTATACCCGTTTTCGGTCAAACGTTAGAGCAAGCAGTGACATTGACGTTACAAAACAACCCAGATATTAGAAGTGCATTCAACGAGTTTACGAGTAAGCGGTACGTAAATGATGCGTCTACAGGTGCTTACCTGCCATCCATTGATTTGGATGCGGGGATTGGTTACGAAGGTCTTGACCCGTCGGGTGAGGTAGCACGGGGGGACACAGACTACACCAGAAAAGAAGCTTCGATCACGTTGACCCAATTGATTTGGGACGGTAGCGCGACACTGAATGACATTGACAGAACCGCTGCTGATGCAGAATCGGTACGATTCCAACTTTTGGCTGATGCGTCAGACAAGGCACTTGAGGTCACAAAGGTTTACTTAGATGCTGTAAAAGCCTATGAAGTGTTGAAACTCTCAGAAGACAATCTCGCGGTTCATAAAGACATCTATTCAGACATTTCAAAGCGCGTTACATCTGGTATTGGCTCAACAGCAGATTTAACCCAGGTAGAAGCTCGTATCGCTAAAGCACACGGTAACCTTGCTGCAGCACAAAATAACTTATACGACACTCATACGTTGTTTACCCGTCTAGTAGGACAAACACCGCAAGGGTTAATCTTTCCAAGAGCAGATGAGAATTTTCTCCCTTACACCGTGGGCGAGGCGGTAAATACGGCATACGAACTCCATCCTGTGATTCAAGTTGCTCTCGCGGATGTCGACTCAGCTAAGTTCCAGTACAAGCAATCAAAAGGCGTGTATTACCCAACAATTTCGATAGAAGCATCGCAAACATGGCGCGATGATGCAGATGGTCTTAAAGGCCGAAGTGATGAAACCTTAGCCATGCTCCGACTTCGCTATAACTTGTTTAATGGCGGCAGTGATTCCGCTAACGCAGATAGTTTCGCGTACCAACTTAACAAAGCGAAAGATTTACGTGAAAGCGCGTACAGAAATGTGGAGGAAGGATTAAAGCTCTCGTGGACAGCGCTCGATTTAACACTCCAACAAAAAGAATTCCTGAAGGATCACGTAGATTCAGCGTCTGAAACCGTAATCGCTTACGAGAAGCAATACAGAATAGGTCAACGAACACTTCTTGATGTGTTGAATACTCAAAATGAACTGTTTGAAGCACGAAAAGATTACCTTGACGCGAAATATGCCGAACAGTACGCAAAATACCGAGTAATGAACGCAACAGGTCAACTTCTTAGTGCATTGAGAGTTGAAGTACCGCAAGAATGGCTAGATAAGGTAGAGTACTAATTATGAAATACATAACGATTATTGCACTGTCATTCGCAGTGGCCGCGTGTAGTTCTTCACCCGATGAAAAAGGTGACGAATATGAATACATGGATACACCTATCGCCGAGCAAAGCGCCGATCACCTTGATGATGATAGAGACGGTGTGATCAACGAAAGAGATCTGTGTCCAGGTACACCAGAAGGTGCTGACATAGACAACGATGGTTGTGGCGCGTACGAAAACACTTCAGAGAAAATGCAGCTTCGTGTTTTGTTCGCCAATGATTCAGATGAAATCAACCCTGTGTTTGCGCAACAAATACTTGAATTGTCTAATTTCTTAAAAGCGTACCCTGAAACCTCTATAGAGATTCAAGGTTATGCAAGCCGAACAGGTACCGCAGAGCACAACCTAGACCTTTCAAAACGTCGTGCAAATAACGTCAGAGCCGAATTACTCGGTAACGGCATTAGTCCTGGAAGAGTCACTATCGTCGGTTATGGCGATACTGTTCTAGCAACACAAGGAACAGATGAAGTTAGTCACGCTCAAAACAGACGTGTGACGGCAACCGTTATCGGCTATAAAGGCGCGGTAAAAAAAGAGTGGACCGTCTTTACGACTCTACCAAAAAATTAACTACTTTCCTTTCTGACGATTGGAACTCTTAAATTGTACAAAGGAGCTTCGGCTCCTTTTCTTTTAGCAGCTATGCAAAACCGTATTATGCTTTAGGAATCGGCCCTTTAGTGTTAACCTAGCCACGTCATAACAATGAGAGTTTTGAAATGAGCAAACTTACATCAGATATCCAAGCAAACCTTGACCTTTTCGTGTCCGAAACTAAAGAAAACCAGTTGGTTTGGGGCCTTCGCAACGAAGAAGGTTGGCTATCCTGCGATTCAACTGAATTCGAAAATAGTGAAGTTATGCCTTTCTGGTCGGCTAAAGAAGATGCAGAAGCGCATAATGTTGAAGAGTGGGCTGATTTTGATGTCCTAGAAATACCTTTGGATATCTTTGTTGAAGATTGGCTTCTTACTCTTGCAGAAGATGGCGTTCTTGTTGGCACTAACTGGAACGGACAGCTAGAAGGCAAAGAAATGGAGCCACAAGATCTAGCGAAACTTTATTTAGACTAATTGGTAAGGCCTCAGCCCACAAAGCTGAGGCCTCTTAGTCTACCACTTTGACAGTTTTTACTCCAAATATCGACGAAGCGCATAGTTTTCATCACTCTTTTTTGCTTACTGTTCTTCATTATTTCACACCGTTCATTAGATAATGAGTAATCTATTCATAATAAAGTTTGATAAAACAATAATATGCGTACGCTGTCCCCCTTGTTCTCCGTCTTGCTTTTCTGCAGCCCGGTCTATGCCAGTCACTCTCAATATACCAAACAAAATCAGAACATCACTCAATGGCATTCGGTTTACCAGGCCACATTAAACACCAGTGCGAAGTCTGCACTCATCATGCTTCAAAGCCGTTATCACACCGCAAAATATGACAGTGAGAAGCTGTATGTGAGTGGTTTGATTTATGAATACATGGCCAACATTAAACAACCCTACTATGGTAATAGCCAGAATCTTAACAATGAGTTTGCCAGCCTTGAATCAGAGTACATCTTCGCTTTAAATGAGAGAAAACAAGGCAGTTATGATGCTTCAGTAAAGAGCTTTATCTCGCTAAGAAATAAGATGAAACAGAGTTCTAATAGCGAGGGAGAAGCCCTGATGAACTATCAGCTTTGTTACACTTTGAATCAACAAGGACGTTACCATAAGGCGCATTTTTTCTGCTCCTCGCTGGAGAGTCACCTGGATAGTAAACACCAGGAAAGCTTTCCGAAAGATCTCTCACTACGCATCATCGCCAATAACTACAATTTTCGCGGAGATTATGAAAAGTCGATAAGCGTATATCGCCGACTACTTGCGAATATGCCCTATCAAAGCGATCCGTCTGGGGTCTATAACGACGTGGGTATTTTGTTGGCAGAACTCGGACAATTTGAACAATCAGAACAGTATCTAATACAGGCCCTGCTTGCCCGTCAAAGTAATGGTACACCAGTACAGGTAGCACAAGTCGAGCATAGCCTTGCGGACATGTATGCCAAAGCCAAAGACTTTCATAAAGCAATTACACACTTTAAAAACTCACTCACTATTCTTGAACAAGTCGAGTATCCATACGGCCAAGGTTTAGTTTATCTGGGTCTTTCATCTGCCACGGTCAAATCTGGCGATGTGGAAGAAGCATTAAAGTATGTCAATAAGGCCTTGGCGCTTGGTGAGCGATACGAGAATAAACACCTTCAAACAGAAGCGCACTTAGCCGCAGGTTTTGCTTATCTGAAAAGTTTGGAGGCGGAGACTGCGATTGAGCACGCTAGTTCAGCGCTAAGATTATCGACCGACAACTCACGCCCATTACTACAAGCAAAAGCGCAATTGCTTCTTTCTAAGGCTCACCAGTTGCTGCAAAACTATCCAACCGCATTGTCGCACTACGAAGTGTATTCGACATTAGAGTTAGCCAATCGAGATTCAAAAAACATGAAAGCGATGGAAGCTCTGGATCTCACCAAAAATGAGTATGAGTACGATCTTAAGCTTGCTCGCTTAAACACTGAACGCAGCTTAAAGGAGAGTGAATTTGAGAAACTTACAGAACAGAAAATCATCTATAACTTTGTTGTTTCCTGTTTGGTGGCATTGCTAGCGCTGACACTTGTACTGCAGCGACAAACCCGAAAAAATGCGCGTTTGGACAGTTTAACCAACATTTTGAATCGTTCCACCAGTATTGAAACGATTAAGAGACAGACGACGAAAGCGGACGGAGATTTACGATATGTCCTCGCGTTGATTGATTTAGATGACTTTAAGTCTATTAACGATGCTTACGGACATCCTGCAGGAGATTTAGTACTAAAGCAGGTTTGTCAGAAACTCAGCACTAAGTTGAACAAGGGTGAACTCATTGGGCGCTTGAGTGGAGAAGAGTTCATTATACTACTGAAAAATGTAGATGAAATAGATGTTCCATTCCGTATTCAGAGCCTACACAAAACGATTTCAGAGCAACGAATCAAAACGGGAAAAAATGAAGAAGTTAGCATTACTGCCAGCTTAGCCTATCTCGCAACACCAAAGCCATTAACTCACTTTGATGAACTTTATTCGATCTTAGACCAAGCTCTATCTCAGGCAAAAAGACGCGGGAACAATGCTATTATTGATGCTTGCGACTATCCAATTAACCTGCGTACGGGATAATGTCAGTATGTCTGAAATTATCCCTATGGTCGTGTTTTAAACGTCTGAGTTCTGTTTTTCAATCAATGACTGCATAACCGCGTTTTTGTTGTTCAGATAGTCCTCTAAACCGGCTTTGCGCAGATCACACGACGGACAGTTACCACAACCATCACCAATAATACCGTTGTAACAGGTGAGCGTATTTTCGCGAACCAGTTGCAACGCATCATACTGGTCAGCTAGTGCCCAAGTTTCCGCTTTGTTCAGCCACATCAATGGCGTTTTAATGGTCAATTCACGATCCATCCCTTTTACCAAAGCGGTATTCATTGCTTTAACGAAATCATCACGACAGTCAGGGTAACCACTAAAGTCTGTTTCACAAACGCCAGTGATAACCGTTTCTGCACCAATCTGGTAGGCATAGATACCCGCTAGCGTTAAAAACAGGATGTTGCGTCCAGGTACGAACGAGTTCGGTAAACCGTTCTCTTGCAACTCATGCGAGACAGGGATGTCATCACGAGTCAGAGAGCTGATAGCCAATTCGTTCAATAAACCAACATCCATCACTTTATGCGCTGCAACACCCAAATCATTGGCTACCTGTTGAGCAACCTCAATTTCGAGCTTGTGCCGCTGACCATAGTCAAAAGTGATCGCATGTACTTCATCAAATTCTTTCAGTGCCTGTACGAGACAGGTAGTGGAATCTTGTCCACCACTAAAAACAACGACGGCTTTTTTCATGTTACTCTCCGGGCTTAAGCAATACTTAGGTATTTATGAGTTTGAATCGACAAGCGCCAATTACGAGCGATACACGTATCAATACACAATTGAGTTGCGCGAGGCTTCTGGCTGATCGGCTGCAGAGCAATGATAGTCTGCGACGTAATCTCAGCAGACGCTAACAGCTCATCAAGATGATCAATATCTTTCTGAGTCCCTACCGGATGCTTGATTTCATTCGCTCTTTCCAATGAGCTTTTCAGCACTGGTAATTTGCCTTTCATCGCCACTTTTGGTGACACTGTCACCCATGTTTGTTCTGTCGTAACGACTTCTGACGTACCGCTGGTTTCGATCTGGCACTGACAACCCATATCTTCAAACGCTTGTGCCAAAGGGCGCAAATCATAAATACACGGTTCGCCACCAGTAATAACGATATGCTTTGCATTAAAACCTTGCTTTTTATATTGCTCTACGATGTCATCCGCCGATGCAACACACCATGTTGGCGAATCTTCCGTCTTTACCAGAATATCACCAATCGGACGCTGGTCCTCCTTCGCGGCCTCCCAGGTCTGTTTCGTGTCACACCATGAACACCCCACCGGACATTCTTGAAGACGAACAAAAACAGCAGGAACGCCAGTAAAGACCCCTTCTCCTTGGATGGTTTCAAACATCTCATTTAGCTTATACAACGTAGAACTCACTCACTCATAATACTTCGAGGCGAAGACCTTAATAGAGAGCTGTGCCTAGGTCAATTCAAACCAAAAATTAATTGTTAAAATAGACCATTTTGTAGTTTCATAGGAAGGGCGTGCTTCTAATGGTTGTTAAAGAAACACGCCACAATTTTCAATTTTTAAGGTAAGTAAAATGTATAAATTGATCGCCCTAGACATGGACGGTACGCTGTTAAACAGCGAAAAAGTAATTTCAGAAGAAAATAAACTAGCGATCGCTAAAGCTAGAGAAGCAGGCGTAACGGTTGTTCTGGCCTCTGGTCGTCCAATCGAAGGCATGCAAGATAAACTAGATGAACTGGACATTCGTTCAGACAAAGATTTCGTGCTCTACTACAACGGTTCAATGGTAAAAAACATTGGTACCAATGAAGTCATCCACCAGCAAATCATAGATGGTAAAGCGGCAAAATTAGTCGCTCAAAAAGCAAAAGAACTCGGCGCCTATGTGCACGCGTTTAGTCAGGTTCACGGTCTGATCACCAACGAAAATAATCCTTACACCGATATTGAAGCAAACATCAACGGTCTTAATGTCACCGAGATGTGCTTTGAGTCGCTAGAAGATGACCACCCAATTATTAAAGCCATGATAGTTGCAGAGCCAAGCAAGCTTACTGAAGTCATCGCTGCATTACCGCCTGAATTGCGTGAGACCTTTACTGTAGTACAAAGTGCCGCTTACTTCTTGGAGTTTCTTAACCCTTTGAGCAATAAAGGCATTGGCATCGCTGCGATTGCTGAGCACTTGTCTATTAAACCGGAAGAAGTGATTTGTATGGGTGATGCAGAAAACGATCACCATATGTTGGAGTTTGCGGGCTTAGGTATCGCAATGGAAAACGCGATGGAAGAAACCAAAAAGATTGCCGACTACATTACCGCAAGTAACGATGATCATGGTGTGGCCAGAGCAATCGAAAAATTTGTTCTAAAAGCTTAATCGCTAAAATTAGCCTTAGCTCAAACTCACGAATCAAATACACCAGTTATCCCAAATAGTAAACGGCACCCCATCTACAGGTGCCGTTTGAGTCTGAATCGTGGATATAGTTATCATAGAGATGGCATAGACGCTCACTACAGCTTGTTAACTATCCCTTTGCTCTGTTTGTCATGCTCGTAGCCATTTATACATGACTAAACTGTCCACATACCCTAGACGACCATGCCGGTATGCTTTAGGAATAGTACCGATTATGCTGAAGCCGAGCTTTTGCCAAAGCTTAACCGCTATTTCATTCGTCGAAACAACGCTATTGAATTGCATCGCTTCAAAACCAAATTTTTTAGCTAACTGTTGAGAGTGCATGCACATTTTTCGAGCGATCCCTTTTCCTCTTGCCTCGCTCGCAACCATATAACCACAATTACAAATATGATTACTTGGCCCCATTGCATTAGCCTTCAGGTAATAGGAACCTAATACCACTTCGTTTTCTACATAAACGTACGATTTCAGTGGAACTTCACACCAGATATGGTACGCCTCTTCAAACGTCATCTCTGGGTCAAATGCGTAGGTTTCCTGAGCGTGAATGACTGCTGAAAAGGTTGGCCAAAATAATTCAAAATCCGCCTTCGTTGTTTCCCTGAACATTCAATTTCCTCTCGAACATAATTCTTTGAAAAGACAAGAGCACCGTATACACAAAACTCAACTTGAGCCAAAAATGCCGAGCGTTGGAAATCTGCCCTAAACGCTGGTTATATGCATTACTCGTAGTTTCGCCTACACCAGTTCTCCCAGCTTTTTTCACCCAAACGTTTTCGAGCCTTGTTAATTCGAAACATGTTGATAAGCCCCATGCAAATACCAAACAAAGCGGATGCAACTAGATAGATCCTCCAATGTTCTGGTTCTGTACGCCAACTAAATGTCCACATGAGCACTCCCCATATTGGCCCCATAAATAAGAAATGCATTGAGAATACTTTTACAGGAGACTGGAATACTAAAGGTATTTTGGAAGGGTCTTTATATTTGAACCAAACAAATATTGTTGGCTTTGTTAAATCCGCAGGAACATCCTTTTCAATCAGATGTTGTTGAATGAATTCTGCCTTTTCCATATTAACCCTATTACTTGTATGTTATCTGGATTTTATGTCCATGTAGCTATTCGTCGAGAATGGTAATTTAGATGTTGCGACAGACTTCAAAACTTGATTACACAATAGCCGCGCTAAAGAGTAAGCCAGCCCTGCGATAAACCTCTGTGGCAAATACACTACACCGAATTTAAGCAAAAAGTGCCAAGTGTTGAGAATAAATCCTAGACGCATTGTTAGGCGATTTATCATGCCCCCTGAAGAGGCAAATGTTTCCGTTGCTGATAGGTTAAAGCTAACTCTATACAGTGTTTGATGGTTGTTTCAGGCAATGGTTTTGATAAGGACAGCACTATCGTCCTATTTCCCTGAAACTCTAGGACTTCACCATACAGTTCTCGGAATGTGTCGACTAACTTAGTTTGGCAATTAAAGAAGAGACAGTAGTGATTGGGAGACTTTAATTTCCAGTCCATTCTGATCGGAGTTCCCGTTTTGACACTGTAGCTTGGTTCACCCCATTTAAGGGATTCTTCAACTTTTCCTAACGCTAACTCGGAAGCGACGTTGAGTATTAGACTTCGAAGTTCTTCTAACCGAATACGAGCATTGTCTAGATATGCATCGAAACAATTTCTGACTACTCTGTCCATTTAACTCTCGTACTCACACAACGACGTAAACCTCAGAGTAGACTAACTAAGTCCATCTTGCTAAGGCTTTGTATTTATGTTGCGAAAACACAATTTATAGCAATCAAATGCGTTTGTGTTTACCATGAAGACAAATGTACCAACCGCGTTTTCACTCTATGGGCACGACAGCAATCACACGACTCCAACAAGACTTATTATTCAAAGTTATCGCAAAACTAAAGGCAGACAACGCGCTGGCTGGTTATAGTCTGAATGAATCGTCTTTAGCGTTGCAGTTCGACGTATCCAGAACGCCAATCCGCGCCGTACTAAAATATATGGCTGATCAAGACATCACCAAAGCAGTTCCTAACAAAGGTTTCGTATTACTCATCGACGCTGAAAATATCGAGGAGATGGGTCAAAACACCAGCCAACAATCCCGTGAAGAGAAACTCTATCTTCGAGTACTTATGGATCTGTTTTTTGGTGAGCTGGATTGCCCTATTTCAGAAAAAGAGCTTCAAGTGCGATATGACGCCAACCGTGGTGAGATACAAAATGTTCTGCGATTGCTGGAAAGTGACGCGATCCTCCAGCGAAGCCCAGGCTACAAGTGGCAGCTCGAAGGTGTGCTGAATACGCTTGACAGGCATACAGAAAGCTATCGATGCCGCCTTATTTTCGAACCCGCAGGTCTGCTCGAACCAAGCTGGAATCTGGATCGCGACGCACTTGAAACTCTACTTGATCGCCACCTAAAAGCCGTTGCTCAACCACAAACAGTAACGGCAAGCCAGCTATTTAACCTAAGCGCCGAATTTCACGAAGTGCTCGCAGATTGCTCGGGAAATCGTTTCTTGTTAGGCATCATGCAGCAACACAATCGTCTTCGCAAAGCCACTGACCTGGTATCTATGCATATTCAATCCTCTGTGACTACCTCTTGCCAACGTCGAGTCGAAATCATTGAACTATTGTTAAAGGGAAATAACGCTCAAGCCGCAACAAAGCTCGCTCAGTTACTAGAAAATGACATTCGCGTTATGAAACGAACCTATAAAGAGGTAATGAATGTACCTCGTGCGCAGCGAGAGAGTCTGTTAAACAACGTTGTCCGTAAATTCAATTAGCCCCCCTCTCCCTCCAACCTTTCCTTTTTCCACTAGCTAAGCATTACTTTGAGCCTAACTAACCAAGTCAGGCTCTTTCACTCTTCACATATATTCGCTTGTTCATTCTTATTCCGGCCAACTCTTCGGACAACAAACACTCAACCTTAGCTAACGAAAACAAAAAGTTTAACCTTCATATTGTATTTTTGCATCAAAAATACAATAATAATGATTCTTATTTATATTTAAGGATAATCGCAGCGAGATTACGCGGTTTGATGACATTCAGTGAACCGATAACGCCACAACGAATCAGCCTTATTTGTAGCAATCTAAGTGGCTTTGTCTTTCATTCAACAGGTAAAGACGAAGGCTTGTTTAATTAGAACAAAATCAAAGGTCTGCGTGCCTATCTGAGGACTTAAAAGTCCTTTCGTTGATAAACATAGAGAAGAAAATGAACATTAAAAAAGGAAGTTTAAAGATTTCCACTGTTGCACTTGCCGTTGCCGCAGCAAGTACAGTGTTGATAGCTCAAGCAGAAGAATACGTCACTGATGAAAAAGTGGTCATTGTTTCAAGCCGCACCCCTAAAGCGCTTAGTGATATTCCAGGCACGGTTTGGTATATCGATTCCGAACAGATCGAACAAGAATATCGTGGAGGAAAATCTCTTGGTGAAATTCTAGCGTCAACCATTCCCTCGTTAGATGTAAGCAGCGGAGCACGAACCAATTACGGTCAAAACCTGCGTGGACGTAAGATGCTCGTCATGATTGACGGCGTCTCTTTGCATTCATCTCGACAAATCAGTCGCTACTTAGATTCCATTGATACATTTAATATTGAACGTATTGAAGTTCTTTCAGGAGCGACCTCTCTGTATGGTGCTGGCGCTTCAGGTGGCGTGATTAATATCATAACGAAAAAAGCGCAGAGCGAAGATATTGAGTTTGAATCCTTTTTTGGTGGATCCTCAGGCTTTAACTCTGGCGAAGATTTTGATTACAAGATAGGTCAAGCAATCTCTGGTGGCAGTGAAAAAATTCAAGCCCGCGCTTCTGTTATCTACAGTGAAACGCAAGGCTACGTCGACGCTAATGGGAATATTGTGACTCCGGACATTTCTCAGGGATCGTTACAATTTAATAAAACCGTTGATTTTCTTACAACCGCTGGCATTAATATTTCTGAGACAAAAAAACTGAACCTTTTGGCACAATACTATGACAGCCAACAAGACTCTCCGTATGGTCTTTACATTGTTGGCCGTGATTTTATTGATGTACGAAAAGGTTTTGAATCAGATCGCGAACATGGAACCGAGCGCATGATGCTAAGCGCGTCTTACGTCGACGAGCAGTTCCTGGGACATCAGTTGATTGCAGAAGCTTCCTACCGTAAAGAAGACCAGACTTACACGCCTTATTATCAATCTTCTGGTCAACAAATTACCGATGTCGTTTCGTTAAAAGCGGCGCTGGCGAAAAGTTTTGACCGATTAAACATCGTTTATGGCATTGATGCTTACCAGGATAAACTCGACAGCAATCAAGCGCTCTACGATCCAACCATTGCTAACAATTCAGGCAATCTGATCAACAAAACTTACGCGAAAGTTGGCCGATATCCAGGTATCGAAGTCAGTTCCCTTGCTGGATTTGTACAATCTGATTATGCAATAACTGATGACTGGACCGTTGAAGGCGGCATTCGTTACCAATACATATCAAACGAGATTGACGATTTTATTGGCTACAGCCAACAGAAGAAAATAGCAGCAGGAAATGGCACTTCAGCCGATGCCGTTCCGGGCGGTGAAACCGACTACAGTGTTAGCCTATTTAACTTGGGTACGGTTTACCATCTAGATAGCGACTCTCAAATTTGGGCTAACTTCTCTCAAGGCTTCGACCTAGCAGACCCGGCTAAATACTATGGACAAGGAGACTACACCCTTGTTGGCGATCACTGGCAGCTTAACGATAGTATCAACGTGGATAAATCTAAGATGTCGGGCATCAAAACTAACAGCGTTGAACTTGGTTACCGCCTGGATACTGGTGGGCTAAATGTACAAACCGCCGCTTATTACTCACAGTCTGATAAGTCAGTGAAATATAACAAGACAACCATGCTCATCGATGAAATCGACGATAAAAAGCGTGTCTACGGCCTGGAAGCGATGGCATCTTACTGGATGAATGACAATATCCAACTCGGAGCATCGGGTCATTATGTGATCTCAGAGGTTAAGGGAGACGACGGCTGGCAAGACTTTAGCGCGGGTGAAGCGAGTACCTCAAAAGCGAACGCGTGGGCGGGTTGGGTTGACTCAGATCTATCGGTAAAAGTGCAAAGCCAAACCATGTTTGACTACAAAGATGACGCTCAAAACGAACTGAATGGCTACACCGTGTTTGATCTCGTCGGTAGTTATCAACTTCCTGTTGGCAGTTTAGGCTTTGGTATTCAGAACCTATTTGATAGAGATTATACAACCATTTGGGGTCAGCGAGCTCAAATTGTGTATTCGTCTCATTACGAGTCGGCAGCCTACGATTATAAAGGCCGCGGAAGAACGTTTGTTTTGAACTATCAAGTGAAGTACTAATCAGCACAACTTGAAAAATTACTCCATTAGAACAACGAAAAAGCCTGCGAACTTCGCAGGCTTTTTTGGATCTGCATGAAGTACTCTATTCGGCTTCCTGAACTCTTGTTTTCTGACGCTTCTCTTGAGTGAGTTTTCTTACAAGAAGCGTGAACAACAGCATCAACATGGGGTATTGCAGCGTTGTAAATACCAGAGACCAAAAACCGCTATGCGATACGATAGTTGCCGAATATAGGTACAATTGTTGAGCCAATACCAACACCAAAGTAACGAAAACGGTCTGTCTGGCGCTTATCTGCACTTGAGACTTGTCGAAAGTCATAACGATGACAGAGGCCGCCATCAGAATTGCCAGCCAGTTGCCAAATACAGGTAACGGCCAAATGACGGAAATCACCGCAGTAAAGGCTGTCATAGCAAACCACACCCCTTTCGAAGTGAGCAGCTGATCAACGTTTATCTCCGGGTTTACTTCCAGACGCAAAATATGCCAAGAGACCAAAATCCCCAATAACGCGCCAAGCAGCATATCCAACATAAAAGCGGTACCAAGGAAGTATTTGGCCAGAACAACCAGCAAAGTGATACCGATGATCACAGCCGTCGTAACATTAGCACCAAAGTTGCCTGTTTTCTGAAATAGAAAAGTGAGCACGCAGCACCACACTGCAATAGGCAGACTTGGAAAACTAAAACCAAAGCTATGTGTAAGTTCAACCACTGGCATATAAACGTGTGGCCTCGGTAGTGAAAAACCCTGCTGTGCGACGAGCATCATCACTGACGTTGCTGAAACCGCAAAAAATAGCCGAAAAACAAAGCGGCTACCAAATTGCATCATCACGAACGGGAACAAAAACAGTAAAATAGCTGGTGTCGTGAGCTCAAGAATCAAATCAGCGATCTGATAAGCCGTCTGAAAACTGGTTTCTGATAATGAACCGACCCAGCTTTGTAACCCCATCATCCAATCCAACTCGATTTGACGAAACGATGGAGCTGACTCGATCAAGTGATGAATGTAGTGAACTGGTTGATACGTCGCATCATCAAAATAACTCACAACCGTTTGCCACTGCGCGGGGTAACGATACGCTGAGGCGGGAAGCTGTTCAGGTGTCAGTAACATTGCTGACGCTATTTCTACACCATAATGTGGCGCAAACCAAATTGGTAGCTCGTTCCCACCCATTGAATTAACCATTGAGTAAGAAATGATCTCTGAGTCTGATACACAATCAAAGAAAACCGCCGTCTCAGTGCGACCTAGCTCTTTGCCTACCGTTACGACTAATCCGGTTTCTTCCCAAGTTTCCCTTTGAGCTGCAGTTCTTGGTGGCTCACCCTCAATTATTGTCCCTCCGGGCAGTGAAATTCGATTGGTTAGGATCTCGTGAACCAGTACCAATTTGTCATCTGCTCGCACAACACAAAGCGCGCCTTTCACTGGCTCTGAAGACGGCTCCGCAACAGTGGCAGGTGAGATACCCAACAACACGGAGTAAAGAGTGAGGAAAAACAACTGTCTCAACACAAAATATAACCTTTAATGATAATAATAATGACCAACGTGTGATGGCAGCAATACTGGTAATTTTTGAAGAAAACTAAGTGGTGCCTCAAGCGTATGATACATAAGACTGGGGCAGCTGGAGATAAAAATTAATCCCCCCCTGACAAACCCCAGACACAACCTGCAAGATTGGTCGCGATTTTGACAGTTATATGAGGTTTGTGTCAGGAAAATTCGCCCGCCTTGTTTAAATTCTCACATTTGAAACATGAATTAGGGGCTTTTGTTCGAAGCAAATAGTTTGCAGCAATGAATCAAAGCTCAATTGTGGCCTTTAATATGTAATTAATTGCGTTAATTCTCTTTGTGCAGCGTGGTAGGGAACTTCTGCTATTTAAGAATCACCTGACTTTATCGGGCATGGTTAGTGGCTTTCTTAGACAATAAATATGGTGACCAAAGCCCTGCTTTTCATAAAGGGCCAACGCTTGTTGATTAAAGTTCCATACTTCGACAAACATCTGTTTCGCACCATAATTGATGAACGTTGATTCAATTTTATCAAGTAGTGCTTTTGCGACCCCTTGCTTCCTGAATTCAGGCAACACGTACAACTCATCAACACTGCCCATCATCACGGGCTTACTGACGACAGAAATTAGCTCACAGAAGTGCCCAGAAACAAACCCTATAATTTCATCGTCCTTAGATGCGACGTAAACCAGACATTCAGGGTTATCTATATAGCGCCCGATGCTTTTCTCTTGCTCAATTTCTTCTGCCGTTTTAAACAGTTCCGGTGATTGAACATGATGCTCATCGTGCAAATCGAACATAAGGTCATTGAGAATACTGATATCGTCAAAACACGCAGATTTGATTACAAATGCACTCATAAAAAAGCTTACCAAAATTTGAACCTTTGTAGTTTGTGACCAAAGTACAAGGATGGCAAGTAGTTAGGTTCAATAAAGTCGTCATTTGGTTATTCTTGCGGCGAGCAGAGGCGAAATGTATCGATTCTACCCATAGAAAGAAAAAGCCCCTGTAAAAATACAGGGGCGACACAAAAAACGATGGAGCAAATTATTATATTAACGACGTAACACGCGCTCGATTTCATTTAAGCTAGTTGGGTCATCAATGGTCGATGGAACCGTGTATTTCTCACCATCAGCAATTTGACGAATCGTTCTCCGCAAAATTTTACCGGAGCGTGTTTTCGGTAAACGATCAACGACCAAAGCGTGTTTAAAACAAGCTACCGCGCCAATCTCACTACGTACCTTTCCGACTAACTCACCTTCCAGATCTAACTCATCCACTTTAACGCCGTCTTTAAGTACAACAAAACCAAGTGGTAGCTGCCCTTTCAAGTCGTCATGGATACCAACAACCGCACACTCTGCTATCGCCGGGTGGCCACCAACGATCTCTTCCATTTCACCAGTAGACAAACGGTGACCCGCGACGTTAATCACATCGTCGATGCGCCCCATGATGAACAGGTAACCATCTTCGTCTAGATAGCCACCATCACCCGAGACATAGTAACCCGGGAACTGGCTAAGATAACCGGTATCAAAGCGGTCATGATTACGCCATACGGTTGGTAAACAGCTTGGTGGTAAGGGACGTTTTAGCGCGACAAAACCTTGTTGATTCGCTTTCACGGGTTCGCCGAGTTCATCAAGAATTTCAACCTGATAGCCCGGAATTGGCTTGGTCGAAGATCCGGCTTTGACTGGCATCATTTCAATGCCCATTGGGTTACCAGCGATAGCCCACCCCGTTTCCGTTTGCCACCAGTGGTCGATAACTGGTTTATCGGCTTTACTCTGCACCCATTCCAGTGTTGGCGGGTCAAGACGCTCACCAGCCATAAAGATGGTTTTTAAGTTAGACAGATCGTACTGTTTTAAAAATTCACCTTCTGGGTCTTCTTTCTTAATCGCGCGGAATGCGGTAGGTGCTGAGAATAACGCATCCACTTTGTACTCATCACATACTCGCCAGAATGCGCCCGGGTTCGGTGTTCTAACTGGCTTGCCCTCAAACAGTATCGTGGTACAGCCATGAATCAGTGGCGCATAAACAATGTATGAGTGCCCGACTACCCAACCAACATCGGATGCCGCCCAGAATACACCGTCCTGTGGCATATTGTATATTGCACTCATTGAGTATTTCAGTGCTACAGCATGACCACCGTTATCACGGACCACCCCTTTCGGTTTACCCGTCGTACCTGAGGTATAAAGGATGTAGAGTGGATCGGTCGCTAATACAGGTACACAGGCGTGTGGCAATGCTTGGCTATATTCTTGTTGCCAATCCAGATCTCTTTCCTGGTTTAGCTCGGCTTCGCATTCTGGACGCTGGAGAACAAATACTTTCTCAGGCTTCCAACGGCTATCCATGATGGCTTTATCCACCATTGGTTTGTACGGAATGATTTTGCTGATTTCGATACCACACGACGCCGTCATGATCACTTTCGGCTCCGCATCTTCAATACGCACTGCCAGCTCATTTGGCGCAAAGCCACCAAACACCACCGAGTGGATGGCGCCCAAACGTGCACATGCAAGCATGGCCATTGCGGCTTCTGGGATCATCGGCATGTAAATAACGACCCGGTCGCCTTTTTCAACACCTTGAGCAGACAACATACCCGCTATTTTCGCTACTTGATCGCGTAGCTCACTATAAGTGTAGGTTTTCTTATTCCCCGTCACTGGCGAGTCATAAATAATGGCTGCGTTTTCTCCTCGTCCTTGTTCGCAATGGTAATCCAATGCCAACCAAGACGTGTTCATCACTCCATCTGGAAACCAACGCTCGATACCATTCTCATCGGCTTTCAAGATGGTCTTTGGAGATTCAAACCAGTCGATGTTCTCCGCTTGAGCGCGCCAAAAACTCTCCGGTTCGTTTTTCGCCCATAAATATTCTTTTTCGTATGAAGACATATTGCTTCCTCCAGTATGTCCTGACATTGCTTCTCTATTCAAAGACATTGGAGGGTACACGCACAAATCCCTCCATCAGTATTCTTGCACTTCGGCTCATGATGGCTTTTTGAACCACCCAGCCTTGATCAATTTGCTTCGCTTGTGCACCAACTTTTAACGTTCCTGACGGGTGGCCAAAAGTCACCGACTCTTTTTCACCGCCACCGGCAGCTAGGTTCACCAACGTTCCAGGCACACATGCTGCTGAAGCGATAGCAACGGCTGCTGTTCCCATCATCGCATGGTGAAGTTTGCCCATCGACAACGCGCGAACTAGCACATCGATATCTGCATCATTTACCGCTTTTCCACTTGAAGAGAGATAGCTTTTCGGTTTGGATACAAAAGCGATTTTCGGTGTGTGCTGGCGTGTCTGAGCTTCTTCTAGTTCAGAAATCAGACCCATTTTTAACGCGCCATGCGCACGGATAGATTCAAACATTGCTAATGCAGCGTCATCGTTGTTGATATCATCTTGCAGTTCAGTGCCCTGATATCCAATCGACTCTGCATCAATGAAAATGGTTGGAATGCCCGCGTTGATGAAAGTGGCATTGAAGGTGCCCACGTTAGGCACCACCAAATCATCGACTAAGTTACCTGTTGGGAACATGCTGCCTTCACCGTCTGCTGGGTCAACAAAGTCCACTTGAATCTCAGCCGCTGGGAATGTCACGCCATCGAGTTCAAACTCTCCGGTTTCTTGCACGAAACCATTGACGATTGGCACGTGAATCAAGATCGTTTTGCCGATGTTCACTTGCCAAACGCGCACAGTCACAATCCCATTTTCTGGAATGCGATCTTGCGGAATCAGACCAGCATGAATCGAGAACGGCCCAACTGCGGCAGACAAATTGCCGCAGTTACCACTCCAGTCTACGAATGGCTTATCAATCGACACTTGGCCAAACAAGTAGTCGACATCATGATCGTCTCGGCTGCTGCGCGAAACAATCACCGTTTTGCTGGTACTTGATGTCGCACCACCCATGCCATCAATTTGCTTTGCGTAAGGATCCGGACTGCCGATAACACGTAACAGCAGTTTGTCACGCGCGGCTCCTGCCACCTGCGCTTCTTGAGGCAAATCTTCAAGGTTGAAAAAGACACCTTTACTCGTGCCGCCACGCATATACGTCGCCGGCACTTTGATTTGGCTCATTTGATTAGGAGTATTGTTTTCCATAACCACTCCTTATTGCGCCAAGAAATCTTGAGCAAAACGTTGCAATACGCCGCCCGCATTGTAAACGTGGAGTTCGTCCGCAGTGTCTAAGCGACAGGTAACAGGAACGTCGACTTTTTCGCCGTTGCTGCGTGTGATGACCAAGGCTAAATCAGCACCCGGTTTAATCTCACCAACTACGTCGTAAAGCTCAGTACCATCCAGTTCTAGCGTATTGCGGTTAACACCTGGTTTGAATTGCAGCGGCAGTACGCCCATGCCGACCAAGTTGGTACGGTGGATACGCTCAAAGCCTTCAGCAACGATTGCTTCTACACCTGCCAATCGAACGCCTTTTGCTGCCCAGTCACGAGATGAACCTTGACCATAATCCGCTCCAGCCACCACGATCAGTGGTTGTTTGCGGTTCATGTAAGTTTCAATTGCTTCCCACATGCGAACAACCTGACCTTCTGGCTCAATTCGAGCTAGAGAACCCTGTACCACTTCGCCGTTTTCTTTCACCATTTCGTTGAACAGTTTCGGGTTAGCAAAGGTCGCTCGTTGCGCGGTTAAGTGGTCGCCACGGTGTGTCGCATAAGAATTAAAGTCCTCTTCTGGCACGCCCATTTTCGCTAGGTATTCACCTGCCGCACTGCTCGCCATGATCGCATTCGATGGCGATAGGTGGTCAGTCGTGATGTTGTCACCAAGAACCGCTAAAGGACGCATGCCAGACAGCGTTCTTTCACCCGCTAACGCACCTTCCCAGTAAGGAGGACGACGAATGTAAGTACTCATCGGACGCCAATCGTATAGCGGATTCGAGTTTTGCGCCGCGTCATCCAGTTTGAACATCTGGATGTAAACCTGGTTAAACTGCTCTGGTTTAACGTGTTTACCAACCACCGCATCGATCTCTTCGTCGCTTGGCCACAAATCATTTAAGTAAATTGGTTTACCGTTTTGGTCAGTACCAAGCGCATCACGCTCAATATCAAAACGAATCGTACCCGCTAGCGCATAAGCGACAACCAATGGTGGTGAAGCCAAGAAAGCTTGCTTCGCGTAAGGGTGGATTCGGCCATCAAAGTTACGGTTACCAGACAGTACCGCTGTCGCGTACAAATCGCGGTCGATGATCTCTTGCTGAATTTTTGGATCCAACGCACCGCTCATACCGTTACAGGTGGTACATGCGTAACCGACAATACCAAAGCCAAGCTTCTCTAATTCTGGTAGTAAGCCTGCTTCTTCCAGGTAAAGACGTGCAACCTTCGAACCTGGAGCAAATGATGACTTCACCCAAGGTTTACGTACAAGGCCAAGCTCATTGGCTTTCTTCGCGACAAGGCCAGCAGCAACAACGTTTCGTGGGTTACTGGTGTTAGTACACGATGTAATCGCAGCGATGATCACCGCGCCATCTGGCAACTCGCCCTCTTTCTCTTCCCAAGCACCAGAAATGCCACGTTGTGCCAGCTCAGAAGTAGGCAAACGGCGGTGAGGGTTTGAAGGACCTGCCATGTTACGGCTTACTGATGACAAATCGAACTCAAGTACACGCTCGTAAACCGCAGTATCAAGATCATCTGCCCAAAGGCCTGTTTGTTTCGCGTATTTCTCAACTAAGTCGACTTGCTGTTCATCACGACCAGTCAGTTTCAGGTAGTTGATGGTCTGTTCGTCAATGTAGAACATACCTGCTGTTGCACCGTATTCTGGCGTCATGTTGGAAATGGTTGCGCGGTCACCGATAGTCAGGTCTCTTGCACCTTCGCCAAAGAATTCAAGGTAAGAAGAAACAACGCGCTCATTACGCAGGAACTCAGTGATCGCAAGAACGATATCGGTCGCAGTAATGCCCGGCTGACGTTTACCCGTCAGTTTTACACCCACAATATCTGGCAGGCGCATCATTGATGGGCGGCCAAGCATCACAGTTTCTGCTTCCAGACCACCAACACCAATCGCGATAACACCAAGTGCATCAACGTGCGGAGTGTGACTGTCGGTACCTACACAAGTATCTGGGTAGGCAATGCCCTGCTTCGCTTGCACCACCGGAGACATTTTCTCCAGGTTGATCTGGTGCATGATGCCATTACCAGCAGGAATAACGCTGACGTTTTCAAATGCCGTTTTACACCACTCGATAAAGTGGAATCGGTCTTCATTTCGGCGCTCTTCAATCGCGCGATTTTTCTCGAATGCGTCTGGATCAAATCCAGCGTGTTCTACTGCGAGAGAATGGTCAACAATAAGCTGAGTTTCAACCACAGGGTTTACTTTTGCAGGGTCACCGCCCTGGTCTGCGATTGCATCACGCAGGCCTGCTAAGTCAACCAGCGCTGTCTGGCCTAAGATGTCGTGACAAACGACACGTGCTGGGTACCAAGGAAAATCCAGATCGCGCTTGCGTTCGATTAACTGTTTTAGGCTATCTGTTAGTGTGTTCGGGTCACAGCGGCGTACCAGCTGCTCAGCAAGAACGCGTGAGGTGTAAGGGAGCGTTTCATAGGCTCCAGGAGAAATAGTATTTACGGCTTCGCGGGCATCAAAGTAATCAAGTTGAGTCCCCGGAAGCGACTTACGATATTGGGTATTAATAGTTGTGCTCATGATTTGCTTCCATTCAATCTGTACATCTTGGCCTTCTCCCCATCACTCTAGAAACGTTACCCTAGAAAAGTTGTTTGGATACTTGATTGGAGAACTGTTTTTGAGATGTAGTAGTCGTTCTAGTCACCTTAGTGATGAGAAATACTCCTTCCTCCATGTGGAGAGAATCGCATAGAGGAAGGAGTCACGCGCTAGCGTTTTTCGATAGGCACCCATTCCTGATGCTCTGGACCTGTGTAATCTGCGCTTGGGCGAATAATGCGGTTGTTCGCGCGTTGCTCATACACGTGTGCAGCCCAACCAGTTAAACGGCTCATCACGAATATCGGTGTGAACAGTTTGGTCGGAATGTCCATAAAGTGGTAAGCCGATGCATGGAAGAAGTCAGCATTACAGAACAGACCTTTTTCACGCTTCATAACCGATTCAACACGCTCAGATACCGCATATAGGTGTGTGTCACCCACTTGCTTAGATAACTCTTCAGACCAACGTTTGATCAGCGCGTTGCGAGGGTCGCTTTCACGATAAATTGCATGACCAAAACCCATGATCTTGTCTTTGTTGGCAAGCATTTGCATGATGTTCGCTTCTGCTTCATCTGGCGTCTGCCAATCTTCGATCATTTCCATCGCTGCTTCGTTTGCGCCGCCGTGCAGTGGGCCACGAAGCGTACCGATTGCCGCAGTAATACAAGAATGGATGTCTGATAATGTTGATGCACATACGCGCGCTGCAAATGTGGACGCATTAAACTCATGCTCTGCGTACAGGATTAGTGAACAGTGCATCACTTGTTTGTGCAGTTCGGTTGGCGTCTTATCAGTAAGAAGCTTCAGGAAGTAACCACCGATGCTGTCTTCAGTCTGATCTTCAGTGTCAATACGGACACCATCATGGCTAAAGCGGTACCAGTAACAGATGATTGCAGGGAATAGCGCGAGCATACGCTCAGTGGATTGCAGTTGCTCATCAAAGCTCATTTCCTGCTCTAAGTTACCCAGCATAGAACAACCTGTACGCATCACGTCCATTGGGTGTGCAGTCGCAGGGATAAGTTCTAGAGCTTGTTTAAGCTCCGTTGGCAAACCACGAAGGCTCAACAGCTGCGTCTTGTACGCATCGAGTTCTTGTTGATTTGGTAAGTGACCACGTAACAGCAGGTGCGCAACTTCTTCAAATTGAGCATTATTGGCAAGGTCAGTAATATCGTAACCGCGATAAGTAAGACCTGTTCCCGTTTTACCGACAGTACATAAAGCTGTGCTTCCCGCGCTTTGACCACGTAGGCCTGCACCACCTAACTCTGCTTTCTTTGCTTCAGTTTGAGGCATTGTTTGAACTCCTTTTCTATCTGGCTTTGCTCTCTTTGGAGCGTTTTTATTCACCAGACAAGTTTCACGTTATTGGATTTGATAAATTCCGATTATCTTTTCTTGGGCTTCCTTTGATTATTACTTCCCCGCTATTTTCCTTCTGAGAACAGCTGGTCAAGTTTGTCTTCGTAGTCGTGGTAATTCAGGTGCTGATACAGCTCTTTACGTGTCTGCATCGAATCAACCAACGCTTCCTGGTTACCTACTTCTAGAAGGTGTTTGTATACTGTTTCAGCGGCTTTGTTCATGGCACGGAATGCACTGAGTGGGTAAAGCACCATGTCCACTTTCGCTTTTGCCAGTTCATCACAGCCATACAGTGGCGTTGCACCGAATTCGGTGATATTCGCTAGGATAGGAACATGCTTTCCTGTTGCTTGCTCTAGCGCATTAGAGAACTGTAGGTATTGATCCAACTTGTTCATCGCTTCAGGGAAAATCATGTCCGCGCCAGCTTCCACACAAGCAATCGCACGTTCAATCGCGCTGTCCATGCCTTCTACCGCGAGTGCATCAGTACGAGCCATAATCACAAAACTTGCGTCGTTACGCGCATCAACTGCTGCTTTAACGCGGTCAACCATCTCTTGCTGGCTAACAATGGCTTTGTTTGGACGGTGACCACAACGTTTTTGTGCTACCTGGTCTTCCATATGAACTGCAGCTGCACCGGCTTTTTCCATTTGCTTGATCGTACGAGCGATATTGAATGCACCACCAAAACCCGTGTCGATATCCACCAGCAATGGCAAGTCACAGGCGTTTGTAATGCGGTTAACATCCACCAACACGTCGTTCAGTGTTGTGATGCCTAAGTCTGGCAATCCATAAGAAGCATTGGCAATGCCGCCACCAGATAAGTAAATCGCTTGATGCCCCAGGTTTTTCGCCATCATGGCGCAGTATGGGTTAACGGTACCGACAATTTGTAGCGGATTGTTTTGTTCAATGGCGAGTCTGAACTTCGCCCCCGGTGTTAAGCTCATGACGAATTCCTTCTAGTCTTTGTCTAAACTTTCAGTTTCTGTATGAATAATCTGCGATTGGATGAGTTTTCGACTTCCAGAGATGTGTCGTCTCATCAACATTTCTGCAAGTTCTTCATCGCGATTACGAATGGCTTCCAAAATATATTTGTGTTCGTTGAGTGCCTCATTAGGGCGAGATTGCGAACGTGGCGACTGGTAGCGATACATGCGTAGTAAGTGATACAACTCATCACATAACAAAGTAATCAATTTGCTGTTTCGGCTTGCCTGAATGATGCGATAGTGAAAATCAAAGTCACCATGCTGGTGGAAATAAGAAGAGCCTTCTACCTGGTCAATATGCTTCGAATGTGTCGACAATAGCATTTCTAAACTCAATAGCTCTTCTTGGGTAATATGGCGAGCAGCAAGTCGTGCAGCCATCCCTTCTAACGCTTCGCGTACGGAATAAAGTTCAATAAGCTTTTCTGGAGAAAAGGTTGTAACTCTCGCTCCAACATGCGGGATACGTTCAATTAGGCCCAAGCCTTCTAAACGCATCAACGCTTCACGTAAAGGACCACGACTAACTTGATATTTCCTAGCAAGTTCTGGCTCTGAGATTTTACTCCCCGGCTCAACATCACCGTTCACGATAACTTCAATCAAAGTCTCCGTCAGTGTCTCAGACTTAGTGTGTTCTTTCTCAGAAGCTATCACTTTATAACGAGCTTTCAACTCAGAGTTCATATTCAAGCACTCAATTCAACGACACCGAAATGTCTACAATTCCTTAACCTAAATACAAGATAAACGATCAAAGTGTCGACAATCAAGTAAATTGTCGACAATTTAGACTAAGGTCTTATTAAAAGGTCGAGAATAAACCTAATAAAGGCGTGATTTTCACCCATTACTCTGAGAGCCCTCCGCAGTTGTCGACAACTTTTACATAACTAACTGACTGATTTTTATAAACAAGATTAGTTTTTAAGAATAGTTACTGAGTATTAACATAAGTATTTAGGTATGGTATGCCTGCGGCTTGTTGTGTGGTAGTCGCTTTAGAGTTCGGATAGCGTGACAAGATACGACGGTTTTTAAATGGTAAAGATATCAGGTGTTAACTCCAAACTTGCGTGAACTGACTCCTATCCCCCGCCCGTGAACTTTATGAACAAAATTCCCGTTATGCTCAATATTCTCTTTATCTACCTTTTGCAGACTTATATTTAACACTTAATTAACCTTTCAACAAAGTTCAGATTCAAAGCTGAAACAACAGTAAGACTCATCACAAGAATAGAGTCACTCACATAAGGAACGTGAACATGTTAAAGGTAATAAAACCAACGCTCGCCGCATCAATCATCGCAGTTTCATTTTCATTTAACGCTTTCGCTGCTGATTTAGAAAAAATACATTTCCTCATTCCTGGTGGCGCCGGTGGCGGCTGGGATATGACAGCACGCGGTACTGGTGATGTATTGGTAAAGTCAGACATCGTTGAAAACGTATCATTTCAAAACCTATCTGGCGGCGGCGGCGGTAAAGCAATCGCTCACTTAATTGAAACCGCAGATCGTCAAGAAGACACACTAATGGTGAACTCAACGCCAATCGTAGTACGTTCTCTTAGCGGTATTTTCCCCCAATCCTTCCGCGACCTGACCCCAGTTGCCGCAACCGTTGCTGACTACGGCGCTATTGTTACATCAGCGGATTCGCCATATAACTCATGGGAAGATGCCGTCAAAGCGTTTAAAGAGAATCCACGTAAAGTGAAGATCGCTGGCGGTTCAGCTCGTGGTTCAATGGATCACCTTGTCATTGCTGCAGCATTCAAAGGCGAAGGTTTTGACGCACGTAAAGTCCGTTATATTGGGTACGACGCGGGCGGTAAAGCGATGGCTGCGCTACTTTCAGGCGAAACTCAACTGCTTTCAACTGGCTTAGGTGAAGTACTTGAAATGTCGAAATCTGGACAAGTTAAAGTACTTGCTATCACAGCCCCTAAGCGATTAGATGCGGCGCCAAACATTCCAACCCTAACTGAATACGGCAATGAAACTGTATTTGCTAACTGGCGTGGTTTCTTCGCAGCGCCAGGCGTTAGCCAAGAGAAAATCGACGAGTGGAATTCTGCATTAACAAAAATGTACAAAACCGACGAATGGCAAGTCGTTCGTGACCGTAATGGCTGGATCGACAACTATAAAGCGGATAAAGAGTTCTTCGCGTTCCTCGAAGATCAGGAGAAGCAAATGGGCGATCTAATGCGCGAATTAGGTTTCCTTAAATAACTTGGTTATGAAGTAAACAGTAAACGGGGCTAATTCTCCAATACCAAGCCAGTAACTAAATCTGATTTGGTGTTCGCCCCACACTGCATTTGCACTCTAAGTTTCACCGTATATGGGCATTGTCGACAATTCGGCATACACACTCCTTTGTTTATAGATTGATAAGCGGCTCGACTAGCAGCGAAATGCTTAATTGTTAATGAATTACCTTGCTCATTAACGCCCATATACGGTCTTTTCTACCTTCGTTAGGAGTTGAAGATGTCTCGTTCAACCAATTTTTTTACCAAAGAAAACTTGCTCTGCCGCGATCGCGTTGGCGCGATGATCTTTTTGCTTTTCTGTCTAGGCTACGGTTTCCAAACTTCTCAAATTGCATTATTTCCAGGTGATGAGTACGAACCGTTCACCGCTCGCACATTGCCGACAATTCTGACGTACATCGGTATCGGTTTAGCACTTTTATTGTTAGTCACCGGCCAGCCGGATAAGAAAAGTGGAGCTGTGTTGACGTTCAACTGGAAGCTGCTGATCTCGTTTTTAGTGTTAATGGCATTGTATGGCGTTGGCCTAACTTATCTGGGCTTTGTGTTAGCGACTGGTTTCTTCCTTCTAGCAGGCTTTTACTTACTTGGTGAAAGACGCAAGTCTATTTTGTTTGGCGCTTCTTTCCCTTTTGTTATCGCCTTTTATTTATTGCTGACTCAAGGTTTAGATATCTACCTTGAGCCGGGTTTGATTTTCACCATCTGGTAGCCAAAGAAAGGAAAGAATTATGTTAGATGGAATTCTACAAGGTTTATCCACTGCGGTAATGCCAATGAACATCATGATGGTGATTGTTGGCTGCTTCGTCGGTACGTTTATCGGGATGCTACCCGGTCTTGGCCCTATCTCTGCTATTGCGTTGATGATCCCAATTACTTACGGTCTAGAACCTTCTTCTGGTTTGATTTTGATGGCTGGCGTTTACTACGGCGCGGTATTTGGTGGCTCTACGTCTTCAATTCTGATTAACGCACCGGGCTGTTCTTCAACGGTGGTAACGGCATTTGACGGTTACCCAATGGCGCAGAAAGGTCAGGCCGGGAAAGCGTTAGCACTTGCTGCTTACTCTTCTTTCACCGGCGGTACACTATCGGCGATCATGTTGTTAGTTGCGGCTCCTGCATTAGCAAAGGTATCGCTAAGTTTCCAATCCTCAGACTACTTCGCGTTGATGCTTCTTGGCTTGTCTGCTGTAGCGGCATTCGCCGGTAAAGGTCAGGTAATTAAAGCATGGATGATGACTATTCTGGGATTGATGCTGTCTACCGTTGGTATCGATAAAGGCGTGGGCGTAGAACGCTTTACGTTTGGGCTAACTGACTTGATGGATGGCTTTAGCTTCTTATTGCTTGCCATGGCGACCTTTGCCTTGGGTGAAACGTTGATGGGCATTCTTAAACCATCTGCTGATACTCGTGACGAAGAGCAAGACAAACTTAGCAATATCGGGTCGATGAAAGTCACCAAAGAAGAGATCAAAGAAGTTGCGCCTGTTTCTATTCGTTCTTCTATTTTAGGTTTCTTTACTGGCGTACTTCCGGGCGCAGGCGCAACGATTGCCGCATTCCTCAGCTACGGTCTAGAACGAAATCTCGCGCCAAAAGAGAAAAAGGAAGAGTTCGGTAAAGGCAGCATTCGTGGCCTAGTCGCACCAGAATCGGCGAACAACGCCGCATCGAGCGGTTCATTTGTACCATTGTTGACACTGGGTATTCCTGGCTCAGGTACGACAGCCATCATGTTAGGCGCATTAATCGCTTACGGTATTCAACCTGGTCCACGCCTGTTTGTTGAGCACCCGGATGTATTCTGGTCAGTGATCATCTCTATGTACTTTGGCAACATCGTGCTGGTTATTCTTAACTTACCGCTTATTCCATACATCTCGAAACTTCTAGCGGTACCGAGAACCGTACTTCTTCCGATGATTTTGTTCTTCTCAATCACCGGCGTATACCTAGTTTCGTTCAATACTATGGATGTCTTTGTGATGCTGCTTGTTGCGATGGCTGCCATAGCGCTCCGATTAGCGAACTTCCCTCTTGCTCCATTATTGCTTGGCTTCATCCTAGGCGGTCTAATGGAAGAGAACCTACGCCGCGCATTGATGATTTCAGATGGTGAGTTGAGCTTCTTGTGGGAACGCCCTATTACTCTAACCTTTACTGTATTAGCAGTACTGGTACTGGGCAGCCCACTGTTTGTGAAACTGTTCCAAAAGCTACGAGCTCAACCAGTAAAAGTTGAACAATAAATAAGTTGATACCCTTGATTGACTTGTAAAAGCCACCAGCCCGGTGGCTTTTTTCTTTGACCTTTCGCTACTATCTTTCTTTCATCAAGTTCAGTAGGGTTAACGCCATAAAAATACAACATAAAAACAAAAATCAAGGAAGACTTATGCTGCTGGAACTTACGTTGTTATTTGCTGCCGGAGTGATCGGAGGAATCATGAATTCTATTGCCGGAGGTGGCAGTTTTGTCACTTTCCCCGCTCTGATGGCAGTTGGTGTTCCTCCCGTTATCGCAAATGCCACAAATACGTATGCCTCTTGTGCTGGCTACATCAGTGGCGCAATAGGTTTCAGAGAAGAGATCCTAAAAAATAAGCAAGAATTGCTGTTTACCATCAGTTTAAGTCTCGTAGGCGGTGGAGTTGGTGCCTACCTGTTGCTGAATATTCCTGAATCAGTGTTTTTGGAAGCGATTCCCTGGCTATTATTATTTGCAACCTTACTGTTTATCTTTGGTTCACGTTTAACTAAGGCGATTAAAACCTTAACCAAAGGCCATAAACACGCGGGTATTTTAGGTGCGATCGCATTGGGCATTCTGTTAGTTAGCGTCGCTGCGTACGGTGGATTTTTTAATGCTGGATTAGGCGTGATTGTATTGAGTTACTTGGTGATCGCTGGTCATCAGGACATCAATCTAATGAATGGATTAAAGCTGCTTGTATCGACCTCGGTCTCACTGGTCGCTATCGTCGTTTTCATCGCTAATGGCTCCATTGACTGGAGCAAAGGTAGCATAGTAATGGCGGGGACATTAGTCGGAGGCTATCTCGCAGCCCGTGTATCACGTCAATTGAATCCAAATCACGTGAGAGGCTTTGTTGCCGTCTTTTCAACGCTTATCACTATCTACTTTTTCATTGATGTGTATGCTTAACCAACTCGGCTATAAACATTAAAGTAAAAGCGCCATCATTTTGATGGCGCTTGCTGTTTTGGATATTGGGATCTGATTTCTGGCTACTTAATCAAACCCACTTCTTTATAGTACTTCAATGCCCCCGGATGAAGTGGCGCAGATAAGCCATCTTTCACCATTTCTTCTTTCTTCAGATTGGCGAATGCCGGGTGAAGGCGACGGAAATCATCAAAGTTCTCAAATACCGCTTTCACCACGTTGTAAACCACCTCTTCGGATACTGAAGTTGAAGAGACAAAAGTGGCCCCGACACCAAAAGTATGAACGTCTTTTTCAGAGCCGCGATACATACCACCAGGTACCGTAGCGACACGATAGAAACTATGGTCAGCGATCAACTTGTCTACATGAGTTCCCTCTATCGCAACAATGTTGCTGTCACAAGAGGTGGTTGCCTCTTTAATCGCACCACTTGGGTGGCCAACGGTATAAACCATCGCATCAATTTTATTATCACATAGTGCTTTAGACTGCTCGGCTGCTTTCAGCTCAGAAACTAATTTGAAGTCATCATTCGTCCAGCCGTACTCCTTCATCAGCACTTCCATTGTACCGCGCTGACCTGAACCAGGGTTACCAATATTCACGCGTTTGCCTTTCAAGTCATCAAACGAGTTAATATTGGCATCTTTACGTGCGACAACGGTGAATGGTTCCGGATGAACAGAGAATACGGCTCTAAGTTCTTTGAACGGACCGGCATCAGCAAACTGACTGGTACCGTTATAGGCATGATATTGCCAGTCTGACTGAGCGATACCCAAATCTAATTCGCCAGCTCGGATCGTATTGATGTTGTAGATAGAGCCACCAGTACTTTCTACTGAACAACGGATTCCGTGGTCAGCACGCGACTTATTCACAAGACGACAGATTGCACCACCCGTTGGATAGTAAACCCCTGTAACCCCGCCCGTACCAATCGTTACGAAAGTACCTTCGGCAGCAACAGAGAAACTTGTACTTAGCGCTGCGAGAGAAGCCGTTATCGCGATTTGCTTAAACTTTAACATTGAACGTCCTTTTTCCTTTTGTTTGTGACGGTAAAAGTATAGCAAGCGTTAATCGATTGATTATGTATGAGTTCACAGCATATAAAATTTGTTTACATGTTTGTATACAACTCATTTATTAACTGACAACAAGAAAAAAGCCCCAAATGTATGGGGCTTGAGTTAATACCGCTTTTTCTTAGTGACCACCGGTTAATCAGCTTAGAAGAACCCTAGCGGATCGACACTGTAACTGATCAGAAGGTTCTTCGTATTTTGGTAATGACCTAACATCATTTTGTGCGTTTCACGTCCAATACCAGATTTCTTGTAACCACCGAACGCAGCGTGAGCTGGGTATGCATGGTAACAGTTGATCCAAACACGACCGGCTTCGATGTTACGACCCATTCGGTACGCGAGGTTTTGATCGCGCGTCCAAACACCAGCACCTAAGCCGTACTCAGTGTCGTTGGCAATCGCAAGCGCTTCTGCTTCGTCTTTGAAAGTCGTTATAGCAATAACAGGGCCAAAGATCTCTTCCTGGAAAACGCGCATCTTGTTGTGGCCTTCCAATAGCGTTGGTTGAATGTAATAGCCTTGCTCAAGATCACCCTCTTGTTTCGCAGCGTCACCACCAAAGACGACTCGCGCCCCCTCCTGACGACCGATTTCCAAGTAGCTCAAAATCTTATCGAATTGCTCTTGCGAAGCTTGCGCGCCAACCTGAGTCTCTGTATCTAACGGGTTGCCTTGCTTAATTAACTTCGCACGTTCAGCCACTTTAGCGACAAACTTGTCATAGATTGACTCATGGACCAACACACGAGATGGACAGGTGCACACTTCACCTTGGTTAAAGAAGCCCAAAAGCGTACCTTCGATACACTTATCGACAAATTCGTCCTCGTGATCAAACACATCTGGGAAGTAGATGTTCGGTGATTTACCACCCAACTCGACGGTTGAAGGAATCAGGTTGTCTGCTGCACATTTTAGAATGTGGTTACCCACTTGCGTTGAACCTGTAAATGCCAGTTTCGCAATACGATTGCTGGTTGCCAGTGCCTGGCCTGCCTCTGAACCGTAGCCGTTAACGACGTTGATAACACCCGGTGGAAGCAAATCAGCAATTTTTTCCATCAGAACCAAAATAGACGTTGGCGTTTGCTCTGCAGGTTTGAGAACCACACAACAGCCCGCAGCAAGTGCCGGTGCGATTTTCCACGCTGCCATCAAGATTGGAAAGTTCCAAGGAATAATCTGACCTACCACACCAATTGGTTCTGGAAAGTGGTACGCGGCCGTTGTCTCATCAATTTCAGCGGCGCTGCCTTCCTGAGCTCGAATACAACCTGCAAAGTAACGGAAATGGTCGACAACAAGTGGAATGTCTGCTGCCAGTGTTTCACGGATCGGTTTACCGTTTTCCCATGTCTCCACTAACGCTAACTCTTCAACGTGCTGTTCAATACGATCTGCAATTTTCAACAGAATGTTAGAACGCTCTGTAACGCTGGTTTTCGCCCACTTTTCTCTGATATTGTGTGCCGCATCCAATGCTAAATTGATATCTGCTTCACCAGAGCGAGCAACTTTACAATATGGCTTTCCGTTAATTGGCGAAATATTGTCGAAGTACTCTCCACCTGTCGGTTTCACCCACTCTCCACCGATAAAGTTGTCGTAATGCGACTTGAAGTTGACGATGGCATTTTCACTACCTGGCTGTGCGTAAATCATAACTCTTCCTTTTGTTTCTCGTTCAATTAGTGTTTGAAACACTTTGTTTTTTTAACAGTGTTAACGAAGAGTAATACGCAAGTCACAGGCCAATTAAGACACACTTGTTGTTAATCAAATGTAACACTATGATTACCAAGCGATAACAATTTAAGTGAGTGTTGTTTGAATAGATGTATGGTGTGAACACCAGTGTTCAAGTGTTCCAAAATGGCACATGCTCACTGTGACAAAATGGTACAGTCATGGAACTTCAACATATTACCGATAACAACTGGCTATCAACTTCTTGGCTCAGAAGCGAGCAAGCGGGTCTAAAGCAGCGCCGACGACCAGAAGATGTCCGCGTCAACCCGGCAACACTTAAGGACAGACGGCACCAATTGAATTTCCTGCTGGATGCAGTAAAACAATTCGCGCTTCCTCTGTTTAACCAAATCTTCGCTCACCGTGATAGTCGATTGATTCTTACTGATGCGGATGGCGTGATTATTGGTAGCTGGGGTAAACCAAGGTTTAGAGAGAAACTTACAGAAATCGCGCTTAGTTCAGGAGCATGTTGGCAAGAAAAACTCAAAGGAACTAACGCCATCGGCACTGCATTGATTGAGGCCAAACCAGTCTCGGTAATTGGCGATCAACACTTTATTCAGCATCATCGTTTTATTAGTTGCTCTGCGAATCCTATCTTCGACCATATGGGCCGACTCCTTGGTGTACTAGATATCACCAGTGAGCAGGAAAAGCACGATCTGTCTACCCAGGTGTTAGTGCAGAATATGGTTCAACTTGTCGAAAACCAAATGTTAAATCAAATTCCAAGTGGTCATATTCGGGTCGACTTAGCGTGTGATAAAAATCTATTAAACAGCGGCTGGCAAGGCATTATTATCGCCAATGAAGCAGGTGAAATTTTGGCGCACAACCAAGTCGCATCGCAGTTACTCGATCGCAGCACAGTGGTTGGACAATCATTAGAAGAAATCTTGTCTCACCAGAATTCAGACCAGCCGATCATATTCAGAACAGCCCCTCTCTCGAAAAGAAAAATCCAGTCTCGATCCATCAGTGCCTCCAATGATCTTCATTATGGCGACTCGAAGGTTGAACATTGTTGGCAACAAGCGAACCGAGTCATCGATAAAGACATTAGCTTACTGATACTGGGTGAAACTGGCGTGGGTAAAAACGAATTTGTAAAAGCCCTGCATAAGAATAGCCAGAGAAAAAGCAGCCCACTTGTGGCAGTCAACTGTGGTGCACTGCCTAAAGACCTAATTGAATCTGAGTTGTTTGGCTATGTGGCTGGAGCCTTTACCGGGGCAAGCAGCAAAGGCTATCAGGGTAAGATTCGCCAGGCGCATCAGGGCACCCTCTTTCTCGACGAGATTGCTGACTTACCCGTAGCGGCACAAAGCCGTCTTTTACATGTTCTACAAGATAAAACTGTGCTTCCTGTTGGTTCCAATCAAAGCGTCCAAGTGGATACACAAATTATTGCGGCAACGCATAAAGATCTTGAAGCATTAGTTGAACAGGGAGAGTTCCGACAAGACTTATATTACCGCCTGAACGGATTAATCATCGAGCTACCTCGTTTGGAAGAACGAGGCGATAAACAGAAACTGATTGAGAACCTTCATCTTCGTCATGCTGAACCGAATCAACAATTATGCCCTCACCTGTTATCTCTGTTGCTCTCTTATTCGTGGCCAGGCAATCTGCGTGAGCTAGACAGCCTCATCAAAGTTTCTACGCTCATGGCACAAGGTGAAGATGTGTTAAAGCTTGCTCATGTTCCAACACACCTATCCAAAAAGCTTAGTCAGATACAAGAAGGTGAAAACGCAGAACCCACCACTGATATTCGAGCTACGGTCGAAGACAAACTGGTAAAAACCTACCAAGCCAATCAAGGCAACATTAGCAAGACGTCTCGAATGCTAGGAGTGAGCCGGAATACGATTTATCGGAAGCTGAAAAGTATGGGAGTGATTAAATAAACAATCATCGTTATTGGTGGTTATGAAGGCGTTTAGAAGAGCACCCGCGATGGGTGCTCTTCCTTTTATAGTCTGGCGCTATAATCCACCAGCTTGTTGTGCCTGTTTAACCAATGCCTGACGTTGAGTTTCCTTTTCAGATACCACTTTATTGTTCTTTTGAATGTCCTGCTCCAATTTGGCAGGGTTGAAAACAAAGTACTTGTTAAGAGTCATCTTGAGAACCTCAATGAGTTGTGATTGTTACCTTCAAGTTTTTAAAATAGAACCAGTGAAAACGGCTTTCTCTGGTGACTTATGGCTGATGTTGAAGATAGTGTGTCTTTAAAAGTGACACATCCTCCATTTACGAGGATATTCCGGGCGTAGTTCAAGGGCTTACCTAATACGATTATCAGAGTAATAGCACTAACATCAGTTGGCATGATAACGGGTCTAATTACTTGCTTGACAGCAACTTATTGTCTCAAAAAGAAAAAACATGACTCAATTCCAACACGTAAAGGATGAGTTTTTCTAAGAATTGAAAGTACACATGCCCTGCAGATCTCTTCATTTCAGTGAAAATTTTGTCTACAGCTTCAACATTCAACCTTTTTTGAGAAATATTTAGCTGTTTTTTAGGCTCTAAAACAAAGAAATGGAGACAATCACTATGAAGTGAGACATCACTCTTGTCTCTCCCCTCTAAACTTTGGGAGGCGTTATGAAAAGTAACAAGCTAGGTCATGTAATGTCATTCAGTAGAATGTTTTCTTTTATTGCATTTCTGACCGCCACGTTCGCCTGGATTTTGAGCATGTATGCGCTCTTTACCGTTTCCGCCGCGGCTCTTATCGTCAGCGCAATCCTCTATTTAAAAGACAAGATTGCCTGCACTAAAAATCGCACTAAAGGCAAGAGTGCCTGAATACTCTACCCTTTGTTTGGGAACACAAAAATGGATGCCACTTGGGCATCCATTTAGATTGGGTCGGTTTGCTTAAAACGTATTAAACGTCGTAAGTCGTAGACGCTGTGTCGCCGCCTGTACCCGTCCAGTTAGTGTGGAAAAACTCACCACGCTCACGGTCGATACGCTCATAAGTGTGAGCACCAAAGTAGTCACGTTGAGCTTGTAGCAGGTTCGCAGGTAGACGCGCAGTTGTGTAACCGTCTAGGAAAGTAAGCGCAGAAGTCGTACATGGCATTGGGATGCCTGCTTCTAGAGACTTAGCTGCAACTTTACGCCATGCTACTAGGCTGTTTTGTAGGATGCCTTTGAAGTAATCATCAGAGCCTAGGAACGCTAGATCTGGGTTCGCTTCGTACGCATCACGGATGTTGCCTAGGAACGCAGAGCGGATGATACAACCACCACGCCACATTAGCGCAACGTTACCGTAGTTTAGGTCCCAGCCGTTTTCGTTAGATGCTTCGCGCATTAGCATGAAGCCTTGAGCGTAAGAGATGATCTTAGACGCTAGAAGAGCCTGACGAAGTGCATCAACCCACTCTTGCTTATCACCTTCAACTGGTGTGATTGTCTTGCCGAATAGTTTTTCCGCTTCTACACGCTGGTCTTTCAGTGCAGATAGGCAACGAGAGAATACAGATTCAGAGATTAGCGTTAGAGGAATACCTAGGTCTAGCGCGTTGATACCCGTCCATTTACCGGTACCTTTTTGGCCAGCCGTGTCTAGGATCTTCTCTACTAGTGCTTCACCGTCTTCATCTTTGTAGCCAAGGATGTCAGCTGTGATTTCTACTAGGTAGCTGTCTAGCTCAGTTTTGTTCCAGTCAGCGAATACTGCTTGCATTTCGTCTGCAGACATACCAAGACCGTCTTTCATGAACTGGTAAGCTTCAGTGATCAGCTGCATGTCGCCGTATTCGATACCGTTGTGAACCATCTTAACGAAGTGGCCTGCACCGTCGTTACCAACCCAGTCACAACAAGGCTCGCCCGCGTCAGTTTTCGCTGAGATACCTTGGAAAATAGGCTTAACTGCTTCCCAAGCTTCTGGTGCGCCGCCAGGCATGATAGATGGGCCAAAACGAGCGCCTTCTTCACCACCAGAGACACCAGTACCGATGAAGTGGATGCCTTTTTCACGTAGTGCTGCAACGCGGCGGTTCGTATCTGGGTAGTTAGTGTTACCACCGTCGATGATGATGTCGCCTTTGTCTAGTAGAGGTACTAGAGCGTCGATGAACTTGTCTACCACGTCACCCGCACGAACCATCAGCATCACTTTACGTGGCGTTTCTAGCTTTTCTACTAGCTCTTCAAGAGAGTATGCGCCAACGATGTTAGTGCCTTTTGCTGGGCCTTCCAGAAACTCGTCTACTTTAGCTGCAGTACGGTTGTGAGCCACAACTTTAAAGCCGTGGTCGTTCATGTTTAGGATAAGGTTCTGGCCCATTACTGCTAGGCCAATTACACCGATATCACCTTTCATTATTTCTCTCCAATTTTCTCTAATGGACGAGCGACCGTACTAGACGATTTTCGCCGCTGCATCTAAATCTAAATACCACTCCGTTTCACCAGCTTTTGACTGGATTTTTGCTGCTGGGTAAGGCAGCTCGCTTGCCGGAGTGGTGTGAATTTCGTGAACGATTTCAACTTTACCTGAGCCTAGCACTAGGTAGCTGATTCGTTTTGCTGCTTCGAGCACTTTCGCGGTTTTAGACACACGAAGTTGACCAGACTCTGGATGAGACGCAACCAGAGATAAGTTCTCGTCTGCGTAGTTAGTCTGACCTGGGAACAAAGAAGCCGTGTGACCATCCGCACCAACGCCTAGCAGAATCCAGTCAAATACTGGTGTGCCGTTTTCACATGGGATAACGTCCGCCATCTCTTTTGCAAAACGTTCTGCTTCGCCCTGTGGGTCGTTTTCACCAAGAATGCGGTGGATGTTTTCCGCTGGAATGCTCACTTGGCTAAACAACAGTGCGTTTGCTTCACCGTAGTTGCTTTCCGCGTCATCTGGCGCTACACAACGCTCATCACCCCACCAGAAGTGAAGGTTTTGCCATTGAATTGACTCTGCGTACGCATCGCTTGCCAGTAGTTTAAACAACATTTTTGGTGTGCTACCACCAGACAGTGAGATGTGAATAGGTTGTCCTTGTTCGCTCAGCGCTTTCATGTCGTTGGCTAAGCTTTCCACAACCTGCTGTGCTGTATTGAAGATCTTATGGTTGATCATAGTTCGCAGTAGTCCGTATCTGTTAGGTTTTTACAAGGGAAACGCCATGCGCGGTTGTCGCGTTGCAGCAAATCGTCTGCTTCTTTTGGTCCCCAAGTGCCACACGCGTAACCAAACAGCGATTGTGGATCTTGCTTGAAGTCCAGAATTGGCTGCACGTACTGCCAGCACGCTTCCACTGCATCGCTGCGTGCGAATAGTGTCGCGTCACCGTTTAGTGAGTCAAGCAGCAGACGCTCGTAAGCGGTCAGCATTTGCGTTTCTTCTAGAGAAGTGTAGTGGAAGTTCATCTTCACTTCTTTGGCTTTAAAGCCTGCACCTGGTTCTTTCAAACCAAAGCTCATCTGGATGCCTTCGTCTGGCTGAATTCGGATGATCAGTTTGTTTTCTGGTGCATTTTGACCAAACACTGGGTGTGGTGTCGCTTTAAAGTGGATAACCACTTCTGTTACGCGTGTCGGCAGGCGTTTACCTGTACGCACGTAGAAAGGCACACCGTTCCAGCGCCAGTTGTTGATGTAAGCTTTCAGGCCGATGTAAGTCTCGGTACGAGAGTCATCTGCTACGCCGTTTTCTTCACGGTAACCTGGTAGGTGCTGTCCACGCACATCAGAAGCTGTGTATTGACCAAGTACGAGGTCGTTACGCAGCGCTTCCTCATCTAGAGGTTTCAAACACTGCAGAACTTTTACTACTTCATCACGCATGGAATCAGCATTGATTTGTGCAGGTGGCTCCATACCAACCATTGCTAGTACTTGAAGCAGGTGGTTTTGGAACATGTCGCGCACCGCGCCAGAGTTATCGTAGTAACCGCCACGCTCTTCTACACCAAGGAACTCCGCACCTGTGATTTCGACGTAATCAATGAAGTTACGGTTCCACAACGGCTCAAACATCGCGTTTGAGAAGCGGAAAACCAGCAGGTTTTGAACCGTTTCTTTACCTAGGTAGTGGTCGATTCGGTAGATTTGATGCTCTTGGAAATGCTCGTGGATTTCTTTGTCCAGTTTGCGTGCTGATTCCAGGTCGTAACCAAAAGGTTTCTCAATGATCAGACGCTTCCAACCGTCTTCTTCATTATTTAGACCATGTGCCGCAAGGCTTGCAGGGATCACGCTGTATAAACTAGGAGGGGTCGCTAGATAGAAAAGCGTATTACGCTGCTCTAGCTTGTATTCGATGGCTAGCTGATCTAAACGAGTCACCAACTTGCCGTAATCTTGGGTGTCAGAGGTATTGATAGCTTGGTAGTGCAGATGGTTAATAAATGCATTAAGCGTTTCTGGCTCTGTTTTTTCCATCTCCTGAAGCGATTTCTTCAGCTTCTCACGATAAGATTCATCGCTGTATTCAGTTCGGCTTACGCCCAGAATCGTAAAGTTATCTGGAAGCTGCTTATTCGCATAAAGGTGGTATAAAGCAGGAATTAACTTACGGTATGTAAGGTCGCCTGAAGCACCAAAAATCACGATGCTGCTGTTTTCTGGTATTACCATCATCTTTCCCTTAAAAACGAGGTACTTATTGTGTGCCAGGATATGGCTAAAAGGATGAGCCTACCCTATCAATGGCACTTCAAAATAGAAAATTGCTCTTACCTATTACGTTGATAGGCAAGTCTACTTAGGCCCAAAGAACCTCAATAAGTAATGCTCATTAACCACATCAAAGCACGACTTGTTGAGGTCATTTAGGTCAAGGAGCCCTCCCGTTACATAGGTCAAGGAGAGTCCGACACGGTGCAGTATTGTCTACGACAATTTGATTTACATCAACACTTGCCAGTGCAAACGTTTAAATAAGTTGCAGAAAATCAGTTAAAGCATTGTATTTTATAAATAAAAAAACCAATAACAAATCTAGCTACAATTTGAGCTTCAACTCTACAATGAATAAAAATTATTCATTTAATTGTAAATTACCCCTTATAAAGAAAAGGGCCTTTGTTTAGTCTAGCGCCAACTGTTGCTGCTCCACTCGCTCTTGCTTCTCTTGATGTCTTACTTATCGGCATACTATTTCTTCATTGATTCCAACACTATCGACAAAATACGTGGGAAGTTTGATTGTATCTACTGATGTTATTTGTCCTCTTTGACTTCTGGAAAAAATCAAGGAAGCATTCAGCATAAGTAGTTTTATAGGCAAAGCCGAATTGAATGATAACCACCAACTGAAGTAGGTGGTTTGGAGCTCAAAATAAAAAACGGTGGCCTTAACGCCACCGTTTTCAGAGCTTTAACTAGCCACACCAAGTTACCTTGTCACTTTCTTATAACAGCGTTCAGGACGTCCAACCGTGCCGTAATTTAAATCGGCTTCTAATTCACCAGCGCTAATTAAGTATTCCAAATATCGTCTTGCCGTCGTTCGGCTCGCGCCGATCTTTTCTCCTGCTTCGTCCGCCGTGAGTATTTCTCTACCTAGGAACAAGTCTCGGATTTTGTCCAGTGTTACACTATCAATACCTTTTGGCAGACGATTCGATGCCTTGTCTGCAATGCTGTTCGATTGCAGCATCTTGTCAACCAAACTCTGATCCAGACTTCCAGCGACATCCAATCGCTCACGTTGCGAAAGGTACTTTTTCAATGCCACTTCTAACCTCGGAAACATGATAGGTTTTAGCAGATAATCAACCACACCACCTCTCATGGCCGTTTGCAACGTATCAACATCTCTCGCAGCGGTAATTAAAATGACATCGCAAGTTTGATTTTTAGCACGCAACGTGTTCAGGATCTCCAGACCTGTCCCATCAGGAAGGTAAACGTCCATCAGCAGTAAATCTGGTTTGAGTATCTCCAGTTGCATTTCTGCTTCCATTCGCGTTGTTGCGATGCCCACTACCTCCAGCCCAGAGAGTTGGCTAAGGTATTTGTGGTGGAGTTCTGCGATAGCAAGATCATCTTCTATGATCATTACACGCGTTGCCGTCTTCATATTTGTTCTTCCTTAGGCAAATACACGGTTATTCTTGTTCCATATTGCGTATTCGGCAGCATCTCAACATGGCCGTGATAGCGTGTGGCGAGTTGGTTAACCAAGTGCAATCCCACACCTCTATTGTGAAGAGCTTTCGTTGAAATACCTTTTTTGAAAAGTGTTTGTGGTTCAATATTGTCTGGCAAGCCACATCCTTGATCGCAAACTTCCATGATCACTTCGTTACCGTAGTCACTCAGAGATACTTCGATGTCTCTTCGTTCTATCGCTACGGTGGATTCTGCACGAATCGTCGACAAAGTTGCATCAAAAGCATTATCAATTAAATTACCCAAAATAGTGACCAAATCTTCTGCGTTCAACCATTCAGGTAGTGGCTCTAAACGACTCCCTTCTTCAACGACTAAATTTAAGCCAAGCTCACGAGCACGCTCTGTCTTCCCCAATAACATTCCAGCAATCAGAGGATCTTTTATTGTGTCACGTAAAAACTCGATCATAGCTTGGTAATGCGCGGTTTCTTGCCCGATCAACTTTTGGACGGCTTCAAGCTCTCCCATCTGGACAAGCCCGCTAATGGTGTTGAGTTTGTTTCTGTGCTCGTGTGTTTGAGAACGCAGCAGTTCTGCATATTCCTTGGTCTGAGACAGCTGCTCTGTCAATTCACTGATTTCATCACGCAGACGAAAACTGGATACCGCACCGACCACTTTTCCATCAACGTATATTGGTGAGCGATTGGCAATCAAGCGTTTGTGATTAAGGTAGATTTCAATGTCGTTGTCTTCTTGACCGGTTTCAAGCACGGTATATAAATCGCTATCACGCAAAGTATCTGTTAGAGGTTTGTTGAGCGCTGTTTCTCTATCGATACCTAATATCTGACACGCACTGCGGTTTATCGAACGAAGGACACCTTGAGAATCTATGCTTAAAACCCCTTCCTTTATTGTTCCCATCGTGACTTCAAGTTCACCGTACAAACGGCCAATTTCTTCTGGTTCGAAGCCCAGAATTGCACGTTGAAACTTTCTTGAGGCATAGTTTGAAACCACTGCATTAGCAATAACCACGACCACGACCATAAGGATTAAAAACACTAAAAAAGGCTCGATACGATCTTGTAACCGCTCGAGTAAATAACCTACTGACACGACGCCAATAACTCGGCCTTCGGCGTCAAATATCGCGGCTTTGCCTCGAATAGAGTAACCTAATGAGCCTTTTGCTGTAGAGATATATGACTTTCCCTCATCCAGAGCTCGTTGGTTATCACCACCTATCATCGGTTTCCCAACCCGTTCATCAACGGGGTGGATCACACGTACGCCCTGACTGTCACCAACAACAATAAATGCAGCCCCTAAGGCTTGGGTCAGATCTCGAAAACGATCTTGATATGGCTCAGGATTATCGCTTTCTATTATTTCGCGGACAATCTCGGATTTCGCTAAAAATTGAGCGACTCCTAGCGCTTTCTCACCCATTTCTTGCTCTTGATTTACTTTCAGGTAGGTAAACCCAGCCGCGACAAGCAGCAATAATTCAATCAGACCAGAAAGTGTCATAATCATGAGCATGCGCTTACGAAAGCTAATGGTGCTCCAACTCACGATCCATTCCTCATCAACCGTCGCCAGTTAAATAAGTTAACATTGAGTTAACAGCCAGACTGTTATCAGATGGCAAATCTGTGAACAACACAAACAAACAGCGAAGTTTGTGGTTAAATAATAGACGACATGAAATATAAGTATCACCATTCACCAAACAACGGTAATTTCTTTATATTCAACACAATACATAACGCTTACTCGAAAATATGAATTTGATCACGCCAATTGGGTCGATTTTTAAAGCGCCATCATGCTTTCAAGCGTATAATTTTTAATCAGGGAGGCCGAACAGAGCCACTCGTAAAAAGAAGTGAAACCGAAAGTCTATAAAGAGCTCAACATAATTGTCAGTACATTCGAATATAAATGACTAGAAAGAAATACTGCTATATGACAAATAGTTGAACACCATCTGAGCACTGCAAAACTATAAACAGAGGTGTTTTTATAGTTAGAAGGACCACCAAATAATGGAACGTGATAATTTTGGAATTTGCCTTAATAAGGCCATGTTGTCAGAAAATATGTATTCAACTTTTACGCATGTCCGCGCGTACGAAAAAAATGGAGGTAGCACCTCTGAGCTTAAAGTGCTGCTGTCATTCCCACAAATGAGTGGCAAGGATCTATTGAATACAATGTGTGGCTCTCGTCAACTAGAGTGGAGAGCCGAGTTCCACTGCCCGCGCCAAAAATAAAGTTGTGCTAAATTGGCGTCTGGTGATAGATATTAACTAGACGCCGTTGTAGCCCGGCTATCTCGTTTTAATCACTTAACATCAAACAATTATTCCTCTATATTAGAGCTTATACTCTACAACAAAGCAGTCACTATGAAACAAACTGGAAAGTTTTGGGTACTTGCTCTCATCAGTAGCTCTCTTTCTTTTACCTGTCATTCCACTCCTATAACATTAGATAGTGCATGGCAAATGCTGTTAGAAAACAACTATTCTCTGAAAGCGCAACGTTCTAATGTAGAAAGTTACCAGTATCAAGAGAAAGCAACAGGCAACCTCAATTTGCCGCAAGTTTCTCTCGGTGCAAACTATACGCGTTTAGATACAGACGTTACCCTATCCGGCAAACAGATCTTCGACAGCACAGGTACAGAGCTTGTGGTTCCTCCTGTCTTTCAAAACCTATTAGGCACATTAGCGAACACCACATCTACCATTACCGAGCGGGATATTTTCTCTTCTTCGATCCGCGCAATCTGGCCTATTTTTACTGGTGGTCGTATCTCAGCCGCGCAGACTGCCGCTGAAGGTAAAACCGACGAAGCGAAAAGCCAACTCGCGATGGAACAACAAGCGCGATTTGAAGACCTATCGAAGTACTATTTTTCCGTAGTGCTCGCGAAAGAAGTTCTGGACACTCGTCGGGCGGTGGAACAAGGCTTGAGAAAACACCGGGATTTTGCGATTAAACTGGAAGAGCAAGGGCAAATTGCCCGCGTTGAACGTTTGCAAGCTGAGGCATCGCTCGATAAAGCCTCGGTAGAAACGCGCAAAGCCGTAAGTGATCTCACCATTGCCGAAGCAGCACTAGGAAAACTACTCGCCCAAAAGCAATCTGTTGAGCCAGCAGAATCCTTATTTATCAACGCGAGTCTTCCACCACTCCATGCCTTTATCGAGCAAACATTACTCACCTACCCAGGCTTAGACCTTCTCGATGCTAAAGACAAACAAGCACGAAGCTTACTCAAAGCGGAAAAAGGTAAGTACTATCCCGAAGTCTTTTTATACGGTGACTACACCTTATATGAAGACGACTCTCTCGCAAGCCAAATGAAACCCGACTGGTTAGTCGGCGTTGGTGTGAGTGTCCCTTTGATTGAGTCCACAGGTCGAAGTGAAAAAACCAAAGCCGCTCAAAGCATAGTTTCGCAAGTCGATGCGTTAAAGTCTCAGGCGAAACAAGACTTATCACTGTTGGTTCAGAAAACCTACCTGGAAGCACAGCAAGCGATTGATGAAGTGCAAGGGCTGGAATCGAGTATCGCGCTTGCAAACGAAAACTTGCATCTACGGGAAAAAGCGTTCACTCAAGGCCTTTCATCTTCCCTTGATGTTGTCGATGCACAGCTCTATGTCGCCAATATAGAAACACAACGTTCGGCAGCAAGATTCCGCTATCTTATCTCTTTGACTAAGTTACTGGCATTAAGTAGCGAAATTGACAGCTTTCAACAATATCAGAGCACCGCATATACCCCAGTTTCAACTTCTAAAGAGATTAGATAGACCATGGCAGCAAAATCATTAAAAACCGTTTTATTATCACTTTGTGCTTTAGGTGTTGCCTCATGGGTAGGTTTCCAGTTTTATCAGGCGTATCAGCTAAAACCAGTTCGTCTGCAAGGTATGATTGAAGCGCAGCAGTACAGCATTTCTTCAAAAGTACCCGGTCGTATTGATCAAGTTATGGTGCGTAAAGGAGATGACGTAGAAAAAGGCCAGCTTATATTCACGCTCCACAGTCCAGAAATCGCCGCAAAATTAGAGCAAGCGAAAGCTGGAGAGAAAGCAGCAGATGCCTTAGCGCAAGAAGCGGAGAAAGGTGCTCGCGAACAACAAATCCAAGCGGCAAAAGATCAATGGCTAAAGGCTCAGGCCGCCGCGAATCTGATGGAAAAAACCTACAACCGAGTCAATAATCTGTATAAAGATGGGGTCGTTGCAGAGCAAAAACGCGATGAGGCGTTAACTCAATGGCAGGCAGCAAAATACACAAAAAGTGCAGCTTTCCAAATGTACGAAATGGCAAAGGAAGGTGCACGCAGTGAAACCAAAGTAGCTGCGGCAGAAAAAGCCCGCATGGCTTCTGGTGCGGTTGCTGAAGTTGAAGCTTACGCGAAAGATACTCAAATCCACAGCTGGTTTAACGGGGAAGTATCTCAGGTTCTGTTGCAAAGTGGTGAACTTGCACCACAAGGGTTCCCTGTCGTTACGGTTATAGATACACAAGACGCTTGGGCAACACTCAATGTACGTGAAGATCTTTTGCAGTACTTCAGCGAAGACTCAACGTTTCTTGCCTACTTACCCGCTTTGGATAAGAAAGTAGAATTTAAAGTGACGCATGTTGCGGTCATGGGTGACTTCGCCACGTGGCGCGCAACAGACTCTGCTCAAGGATTTGATTTACGCACGTTCGAAGTCGAAGCAAGACCGACTCAACCAGAAACTGAATTACGCATGGGCATGAGTGTCGTGGTTGAACTCTGAACACCGCCACTAGAGTTTACGCTATGACAATAGATATTTCACAACGACATATCCTACGGCGCGATAAGTGGTTATTATCCTGCCTCACTTGGATACCTATTTTACTCGCGTTGACCATTTGGGGAGTCTTCTCTGCTGGCATTGCACGCGATTTGCCCATCGGTATCGTGGACATGCAGCACTCGCAGCTTTCACGAAAATTAATCCAGTCCTTCGATGCCTCTTCGACTTTGTCAGTGGATTACCATTACGTTAGTGCAACCGATGCAAAAAATGCCATGATTGAAGGGGACATTTACGCTTACGCCGTCATTCCTCCTCAATTCGATCAAGACATTCTGCAACATCGTCAGCCCCAGCTGTCAGTATTTTTTAACAGCCAATATATTCTGGTTGCTAAATTAATTAATTCCGCCGTTGCACAAACTCAAGGCTATTTTGATGCGCAATTGCAAACCATGGCTAACCTCTCCAAAGGCAATATAACTTCACTTGCTGCTCTCGGACAGGCAGTGCCTGTGTCGACACAAATTACTGCGCTTTTTAATCGCAATACCAACTATGCACAGTTTCTGGTGACGGCTATCGTGCCCGCTATCTGGCAAATTTGTATCGTAGTAAGTACGATTTTAATTCTTGGCGCTCATTTTCGTATTTATGGCGACAAAAATGGGTTTCAGTTTTTAGGCGAAAAACCCTGTCTAAGATTGGCTTCCATTCTAGGTTGTTACATCCCCGTGTTTCTGTTTCAAGGCGCGCTGTTTATCTACTGGTTTTATGTTCTGCTGGACTGGCCGATGGAAGGCAGTGTAATTGTTGTATTACTGGCGCAACTGGTGACTGTTATCGCCTGTATTATTATGGGTGCACTGTTTTTCTTTCTCTCTATGGATCCTGCTCGGGCAATGAGTTTTGCTGGTGCGTTCACTGCGCCAAGTTTTGCATTTATGGGCATCACCTTTCCGGTAACAGACATGAATACGCTCGCTACGGCTTGGCGCTCCTTATTACCAATTAGTCATTACATCGAAGTTCAAGTGGGCCAAGCAAGTTATGGGTCGCCAGCCGCTCAATCTCTGGGCTCGTTATGGACAATGATCGGGTACATCGTTCCTTTGTTATTAACTGCAGCGTTAGTTCACAAACACCGTAAAGCCGCACTCCGTACACACCACCAGGAGATCGTATGACACTCTGGCAACTGATTAAAGCGGAAATTCGTTCAGTTTTTACCAACCCTGTCGTGACGCTAACCGTCTTCGGTGGTGTGGTGTTTTACTCATTCCTCTACCCACTGCCCTATACACAGCAAACCCCACGAGAGCAGGCGATTGCCGTTGTCAATTTGGATGGCAGCCAGACCAGCCTGAAATTAGAGCGTATGGTTGATGCAACACCTCAGGTAAAAATTGTATCTAGGTTACATACCATCGAAGACGCCAAACAAGCCTTTTTGAGCCGCGATATCACTGGTTTTTTAGTGATTCCTGAGCACTTCTATAGAGATTTGATGCTAGGTAAAAGCCCTACTCTAGCCTATGCGGCCGACGCTTCTTACTTTTTGGTGTATGGCACAGTCGTAGAAGGTCTAGCACAAGCTGGCGGAACGTTAGGAGCGCAGGTAAAAGTCAGTAAGCTCGTGATTGAAGGTGTGCCTTTGAGTATGGCCAGCCACAACTACTCGGCGATAAAACTCAATATGAAACCGACCTTTAACCCCACTATGGGTTATATCCAATACGTGGTACCTGCAGTTTTCGTACTGATTTTACAACAAACGTTGATCATGGCGGTTGGGTTACAAACAGGATCACAGCGTCATGGACGGGGTTACTGGTCACGAGTATCAACCACTTCATTGCTGCTGGTGCGGACGCTTATCTTTGTCACGATTTATTTTCTGCTTAGTGCGTATTATTTTGGAGCCAGTTTTGAGCGATTAAGTGTTAATCACATCGCTAAAGCGACCGAGCTACTAACATTACTCTTGCCCTTTCTTTTAAGCTGCTGTGGTTTGGGTTTCTGGCTTGGTTACCTGTTACCACGAAGAGAGTTGGTCACCTTAGTCGTACTGGTAAGTTCAATGCCGCTTATCTTCCTTGCTGGATTCATTTGGCCAGTAGAATCCATTCCCGGCCCCCTACTTTGGATAACAGATTTAAGCCCGAGTACTTGGGCAATCAAGGGCTTTCTCGCCTTAAATCAAATGGGGGCAACATGGCAGCAAGTGGCTAAACACTGGACTGCCCTGTGGCTGCTTGCAGTGTTCTGGGGTGGTATCGCGTATTGGATAGCAAGACGTAATTCAAAACCTGTTGTGACAGAAAGTTCAAGCTAATGGGTGAATAAGCAAACGTACACAGCCCGTTTCTTATCGTTCAATTAAGCCGCTTTTCGATTGCCGAATTAAACACAGTAAAGTAGAAACAGCAAAGGAGCCTAAAAAGGCTCCTTTGTAGCATGGCTTGTTGAGTATGTGTTTTACGCTACGTCTTCTATTGATTCAGCGTTTTCCACTGGTTCGAAGAACTCATCGTGCAGTGCGCAAATTGCTCGTTGATACTCTTTATCACCCACAACGAACTGGACGTTAACATTACGTAGTGATGAGTGTAGAGCGACTGGTGTAACACCACTATTCATTAGCGCCAGTACACCTTTCGCCAAGGTTTTGTTGGTGTCGATCTGAGAACCAATCGCTGAGATCAACGCCACCATACGGCCTTTGATTGACGCTTTCGGGTAACATTTTTCCGCTTTATACAGAACTTTGTTCAAGCTGTCAGCATTACCGCCTAGGTAGTAAGTAATCGAGTTGGCGTTCATTTCTTTACCAACCAAAGTAACGCGTGCATCAGAGATGATTTCCATCAACTCATAGCTTACGTTGTCTACCTTACCGACCATAGCTTGGTCAAACAGATGCAACGCAAACACTTTCTGTTTACCGGCAATGATCTCCACTTTGTCTTCCTCTGGACGGTAACCAGAAGAAATCAAAGTACCTTCATGTTCAGGCTCAAATGTGTTTTTAATCTGCAGTTCGATACCACTTTCTCGCAAACCCGCAGCAGCATTAGGGTGGATAGCTTCCATTCCCAGGTTAGCCAGCTGGTCTGCTACATCGTAGTTAGTGCTGCCAATTGGCAATACTTTCTCAGGGCCAACGACGCGTGGGTCAGCAGAACTCAAGTGGTATTCTTTATGGATGATCGCTAAATCCGCTTTCGTGATCGAAGCGACACGACTGAAAGTCATCTCACTGTAGCCGCGGTCATAGGTATGCATTAAGCCTTCTTTACAATATGCATAACCGGTAACAATAGGCAGTTCTTTTGTTACATCGATGTCCGCGAACGCTTCACTAATCGATTCATCAAGAGTTTGTGGCTCTGTCGTATCCCAGCCAGACAAATCAACGAACTTCGCGTTTATGCCCATATTTTTCAGTTTCAATGCGGTGTTGTAAGCACTGTGCGCTTCACCAATTGAAGAAAGAAACTCGCGGATTTGAGGCAAGTAGTGACGCAGTGAAAACTGGCCGTACTGACAAGTCTCCAGGATATTAGCGATACAGTTTTTCGCTTCTGAGATACGAGATCGAATGAACTTATCCGCTCGCATTCGATTCATTGGATCGGCGAAAATATTCTCGTTTGTCAGTAACATACGGTTTTCTACGTATGCCAACGCTTCTTCCCATGTGTCGTCGCGCTTAGCAACTAGTTGGTATACGCCCGCTTTGCTGGTTTTTTTACATTCTAATAGCGCGTCAGTCATACCACCGTAAGCCGATACAACGAAAACTCGGTTGTATGGTGTTTTGGGACGAAGAATAATATTGTCTAGAACAGCATCAAATGCTGTCATTGAAGTACCGCCGATTTTTTCTACGGTAAAAGTCATGATAAGCCTTTTTTGATTGGTAACTTAAAAGTAATAAAGAAGAGAGAATTGAAATGTGAGGTGGAAACCCACCTCACAGTGACTATTTCGCTTTAGTCAACAAGAGGATACACGCCGTTCTCATCGTGTACTTCAGCACCTGTGATAGGTGGGTTAAATACGCACGCCATTACCATTTCTTTGTTTTTATATGCTCTTAGGTAGTGCTCGTCGTTTTTATCCAGAATGTACAGTGTACCTGGTTTAATTGGATAGGTTTCACCACCTACCACTTCAATTTCACCTTCACCACTCATACAAAAAACAGATTCTAAGTGATTTTTGTAGTGGATGTGTGTTTCCGTACCTTCGTAAATAGTCGTGATATGGAAAGAAAAACCCATCTTGTCGTCTTTCAACAACATACGGACACTTTCCCAAGTATCTGAAACTACACGTCGCTCACTGTTGCGACACTCTTCGAGTGTTCTAACAATCATGATTAATTTTCCTTATTAAGATGCTTGTTTGAAGTGTTTTGCAGCAATGGTTTCTACTGCATTTTCAAAAATGCTTAGTCCTTGATCGAGCTCTGACTCACTAATCGTTAGTGGACAGAAGAATTTAACGACTTCGTCGTCAGGGCCAGCAGTCTCGATGACCATGCCACTGTCAAAACACGATTTAGCAATTTCTGATGCCAGGTCACCACTGTTACACTCGATACCAACCATCATACCGCGACCTTTTTTCTGCACGAACATTTGTGGGAATCGACGCACACAACGTTCAATCACGCTACTTACACTTTCTGAACACTGCTTAATATGCGTTTCAAAGTCGTCGTTCGCCCAGTAAATTTCAAGCGCTTTAGCGGCAGTAATAAATGCGTGGTTGTTACCACGGAAAGTACCGTTGTGCTCACCTGGTTTCCATTGGTCAAGCTCTGGTTTCAGAAGCACGACCGCCATTGGCAAACCGTAACCACCAATAGATTTTGACAAGGTTACGATATCTGGCTGAATGCCTGATGGCTCAAAACTAAAGAACGTACCCGTACGTCCACAACCAGCCTGAATATCATCGACAATCATAAGAATGTCGTTTGCTTTACAAATTTTGCTTAGACGTTGTAGCCACTCGTTTGAAGCGACATTCAAGCCCCCCTCACCCTGTACTGTTTCAAGGAGTACAGCGGCAGGCTTGTCCATACCAGCTGAGTTGTCGTTAAGCATGGTTTCGAACAGAGCCAAACCATCAACGCCTGCGTAACCTTCAAACGGAATACGAGACACGTTATGTAGGCTAGAACCATTACCTTGTCTGTGGTGCTGGTTACCTGTTGCCGCCAATGCGCCAGCTGTACAACCGTGGAAGCCATTGGTGAAAGCGACGATGCTGCTTCGGCCCGTCACTTTTTTCGCTAGCTTGAGTGCAGCTTCCACTGCGTTTGTACCAGTAGGCCCAGTGAACTGAACTTTGTAATCCAGTTTTCTTGGCTTAAGAATGTAGTTGTCCAGCGCTTCAAGAAACGTTGCTTTCGCTTCTGAGTGCATATCTAGACCATGTGTAATGCCGTCCATTTCAATGTACTCAAGTAATGCTTGCTTAAGTACAGGGTTGTTATGGCCGTAATTTAGAGATCCCGCTCCAGCAAGGAAGTCTAAATAGCGTTCGCCCTGTTCTGTTTCCAGCCAGCAACCTTTCGCTTTGCGAAATACGACTGGAAAGTTGTTTGAATATGAGCGTACGTTGGATTCCTGCTTTTTGAAAATATCCATGATGAGACCGTTTTTTAATTCCTATAGATTAGAGGATTATTTTAGGGGAATTCGATACAAGTACTCTGTATCGTGTTTGCCTTTAAAGTGGGCATCTTCATCCAAAAATGTGCTTACTTGGCCAGAGTTGCCGTTCATCGCATCTAACTTTTTGAATAAAGCCCAAGAGGCTTTGTTGTCTTCCGTGATAGTCGTTTCTACCATTTTCACGCTACTCAGGCTTTCTCTGGTAAGAAGCTCTGTTAGCATGCGAAACGCTAAACCGTGACCTCTGTAACGAGGTGAAACTGCAACCTGCCAGACAAACAACACTTCTTGTTCGTCTGGTTTCTGATAACCCGATATGAAACCGGCGATATCTTTATTGCATTCAACCAGAATACTGGTTTTACTAAAATGTGTTGACTGAAGGAAATTGCAATAAGAAGAATTCATATCTAACGGCGGACAGTCAGCAATTAAGCTGTAGATGTCGTCACCATCAGAGATCCTAGGTTCACGAAAAATCCATTTGTTTCTTGTTTCCTCTTCAATCTCTGGATAGAGGACCCAAGGTGCTGATGTGATCATGTGAAAATTCATATCCTTTGAGGTCTAATTAATTTCGCTATTATTATGGGCATCTCTCGCCACCAAAAATCAAATATTCGTGGATTATATCTACCTTTATGTGATGGATATCACATTTTAGTGCCATTTAACCATATATTAAAATATTTGAGTTCTAATCTTATCCAGAAGCTGTTAGTAACGCGGAACGCGGTAAATTAGCAAATATAATTTTGAACGCTCTCTATTTTTCGGGAGAAAATAAAGCCTATCAATGAATGAAGGTACTCTTTTGGGCTCCTTCATCGCATGAAAGCACTCAAATAGGTTCCTTGCTAATCAATTGATCTAAGTTTACAAACAATTCTCGTCACCATTTTACTAGCGGATGCATCTCAACTCTGACATATGCACTAACAATTCGACATCTAATCATTTGACCTCTAATTTTAAATTCGAAGCGAAAACGCTCAAAAATTGGTTGTGGTGCATACAGGTCATCTACACAAAAATGTCTAATAAACTTCAAAATTAATTTACGCTCGCGTTAAGGGCTAAATAAACCGCAACAAAACAATCTTAAGCATCTGTATTTATTCACATAAATCAATGCAGAAACATTGCTAACAATCACCTCAATACAGGTGGAACCAAAATCACATTTATACCTACTTCGTTGATATTTTTTCGAAAATTAATTAGAGTACAAAGCGTTAGACACAAAAAAGGACGATTACATGGACCCCATACTGGAAGTTAAGGGACTTTATAAAGTGTTTGGTGAAAACCCAGAGCGTGCTTTCTCACTTATCGACAAAGGTGTCGATAAAGACAACATCTTCGAGCAAACTGGTTTAACGGTCGGTGTAAATGATGTTTCTCTTTCCATCAACGAAGGTGAGATTTTCGTAATTATGGGTCTTTCTGGCTCAGGTAAATCCACTCTTGTCCGCCTCCTAAACAGACTGATTGAACCAACCAAAGGGAGTGTCTACCTTAAAGGTGAAGATATCGCCCACATCTCTGAAGATGCACTAAGAAAAGTTCGTCGTAACAATATCTCAATGGTTTTCCAAAGCTTTGCACTGATGCCGCACATGACGGTGATTGAAAACGCAGCGTTTGGCCTTGAGCTCGCGGGCGTTGGTGTGGAAGAACGTCATGCCAGTGCGCTCTCCGCTCTTGAACGAGTAGGACTCGATCCTTATGCAGAATCTTTTCCGGATGAATTATCGGGTGGTATGAAGCAGCGAGTTGGCCTAGCTAGAGCCCTTGCCTGTGACCCTGATATTCTCCTGATGGACGAGGCTTTCTCTGCCCTTGACCCATTAATTCGAACTGAAATGCAAGATGAGCTTATCCGTTTACAGAACGACGATAAGCGGACGATTGTGTTCATTTCTCACGATCTTGACGAAGCGATGCGAATCGGTGACCGAATTGCGATCATGCAAAATGGTGTGGTTGTTCAAGTCGGTACACCAGATGAAATCCTTCACAATCCTGCAAATGATTATGTCGAGGCCTTCTTCCGCGGCGTAAACATAGCCAGTGTTTTGACGGTTAAAGATATCGCTCGTAAAAAACCGGCGGCCGTCTTTAAAAAATCGGATAACGACGGTCCGGGCTCTGCAATGCAGATACTCATGGACCATGATCGTGAATACGGTATCGTCATAGACAAATCCAGCCGCTACTCCGGCATTGTTTCCCTTGAGTCATTGCGTTCAGCACACAAAGAGAACCGTTCTTTGTCCAGTGCACAGCTAGAGAACGATGTCACGCTCCAACCACACCAATCCATTAACGATATTCTGGGCGTGGTTGCTGACGTTCCTTATGCAGTACCCGTTGTCGATGAACAAGGTACCTACTTTGGCGTCGTGACTAAATCACGTCTTCTGCAAACACTAGACAAGGAGTAAGGCAATGTCATCAGAAGAAACAAACAATGATCCGTGGGCACAGCCTGCTCCTGCGCAAGATGATCCCTGGGGTCAAACATCAGACTCGGCGACGAGTAACGACTGGCTCATCTCAGAAACGGTTGAACGTGCACCTTTCGATATCATGAACCCGTTTGAGGAAGCAGTGCTTCCCCTCGATGACTGGGTAGAAACGGGGCTAAATTGGCTAGTGGATCACGGTCGCCCGGTTTTTCAGGCTATTCGAGTTCCTATCGACTTTATTTTGACCTCCTTTGAAACTGCACTTGTGTCAACGCCAGCGCCGATCATGGTTCTGGTTCTGTTTCTACTCGCGTGGCAATTCTCTAACTTCAAACTGGGTGTCTCGACCGCTTTATCTCTGATATTCATTGGATTGATTGGCGCATGGTCACAAGCGATGACCACACTGTCACTGGTCTTAACCGCCGTATTCTTCTGTCTATTGATTGGGCTACCGTTGGGTATATGGCTAGCAAGAAGTAACACAGCTGCAAAATTTGTCAGGCCGATCTTAGATGCCATGCAGACTACACCAGCGTTCGTTTATCTGGTGCCTATCGTAATGCTGTTTGGTATCGGTAATGTTCCTGGTGTTGTGGTTACGATTATTTTTGCACTTCCGCCCGTTGTTCGTTTGACAATTCTGGGCATTCAACAAGTACCAGAAGAGCTGATCGAAGCAGGTCATTCGTTCGGCGCAAGCAAAAAACAGATGCTTTATCGCATCCAATTACCTTTGGCACTGCCAACCATCATGGCGGGTGTAAACCAAACTCTGATGCTTTCGCTCTCTATGGTGGTTATCGCCTCCATGATCGCTGTCGGAGGCTTGGGTCAAATGGTATTACGTGGTATCGGGCGACTTGATATGGGTTTAGCGGCTGTAGGTGGTATCGGTATCGTAATCCTTGCGATTCTTTTAGACCGAATCACTCAGGTATTAGGCGTAAACGCTGGTAATACAAAACTGCGCTGGTATCACACGGGTCCTGTTTCATACCTATTAAAACTGAAAACGAACCAAGACGACGAAAAACTTAGGAGAAAAACGAATGAATAGTTCATGGAAGACAACCCTTTCTATTGGGGCACTAAGTACCATTGCTTTTTCGACAAGTAGTATTGCAGCGGATCTACCAGGTGAAGGTGTGACTGTTCAACCAGTACAATCAACCGTAGCAGAAGAGACGTTTCAAACGTTAATCGTGAATCGTGCGTTGGAAGAGCTTGGCTACGACGTCAAACCAACCAAAGAAGTGGACTACAACGTTGGTTACACTTCCATTGCTAAAGGTGATGCTACGTTCCTAGCCGTTGGTTGGTTCCCTCTTCACGCCGACAAGTACACCATGTCTGGTGGTGATGAAAAATTCTATCGTAAAGGCCAGTACGTCAGCGGTGCAGCTCAAGGCTACTTGATCGACAAGAAAACCGCAGAGAAATATGGCATTACCAATATTGGCCAATTGAAAGATCCAAAACTGGCGAAACTGTTTGATGCGAACGGTGACGGCAAAGCAGACTTAACTGGCTGTAACCCAGGTTGGGGTTGTGAAATGGTGGTTGAGCACCAGATGGATGCTTTCAAACTTCGTGACACCGTCACACACAACCAAGGTAACTATGCAGCGATCATCGCAGACACTATTTCTCGATACAAGAAAGGCGACCCAATTCTTTACTACACTTGGACTCCATACTGGGTAAGTGGCGTATTGGTTCCAGGTAAAGACGTCGTGTGGTTAGAAGTACCATTCTCTTCTCTTCCTGGTGAGCGTGACGAAATCGACACTACCCTTCCAAACGGTAAGAACTACGGTTTCGAAATGAACTCAATGCGCATCGTCGCAAACAAAGAGTTTACCGAGAAAAACCCGGCTGCCGCCAAGCTGTTTGAAATCATTAAGCTCAACATTAATGATGTGAGTGCGCAAAACATGATGATGAGCCAGGGCAAAAACAGTACTGCAGATATCGAATCTCATGTGAACGGCTGGATCAAAGCGCACCAAAAAATGTTCGATGGCTGGGTAGCCGAAGCTAAGAAAGCGGCGATGTAACCGTCAGCTAACCACTCCTATCGTGCTATGTGACAGCACAAAATAAAACACTTCCAAGAGCCAGTTGTTCACACAATTGGCTCTTGTTTTTTCTTTGAGCACCCGCTCCTTCCCTAAAACCCTATTCTCATAAGCTACTGAAACCGCATTTCTAAATCATAAAGTTTAGTTAAATTTCATTCCTTAAGAGTTTCTTAAGTTTCGGGTTTTATTTTGGTGGTGACTACACAATAAATGGAAGCGCCAATGAAAAAACATGCACAGACTTCTATTCAGGGTTTTACTTTAGATATCGTAAGCCACACTCACCCTCTTTGGCATAAAGTGATCGAGCATGTTTCTCTGCGTTATCAGGAAGCATTCTTTGCCGAACTTAAAGTTTTCATGCCTGCGTATTTAACGCTCATCAATAACGACAATATTATTTCAGTTTGTGGGTTTCGTATTGCAGAACAAGAGCCTCTATTTCTTGAACAGTACCTGGAAGACGAAGCTCAGAACCTCGTATCAACCGTTATTCAATAACAGTCGCTGCCCGTAATGATGCTCACGGAAAGAAATGACATCCACGATCGTGTTTCCGGCGCGAATAGGAAGGCTCGGTATGTCAATTTACAAAGACATTGCTTTACTGCACAATGCCACTGTTGAGATTGCTCCTCGGCAAAACGGGAGGAATACGTTTGTGAACGAGTTCCCCAAAACCGAATAAGCGAGCCAAACGCGACTGCGTATGGTTGCACAACTATTGACCTAACTATCAGTGAGGCTCGTCGCATTCCCTAGTAAAAGCCCAGATACTTCTCCTTTAACATATAGATTGTGGTTATGTTTCACGTTTATTTCACGCCACGCGTGTTAAAACCGCATCGCACAATTATTAAATCTATCAAATAAGTAAATATGAGAAGTACCTTTAATAGACCCATTTTGGGGCCACTGCAGCCAATTGCTGTTTTTTCTTTGTTTTCACTCGCTTTTTTATCTCTTTCACGAGTGTTGTTACTCTTTTGGCAATCTGACCGAATCGAATCATTTCAAGATTTCATTTATATTCTCGGCCAAGGCGTACGAGTTGATGTCGCCACATTGTGCTGGTTATTTATTCTGCCAGCCCTGCTCTCTGCGCTGCTACCTTTTAACGGAAAAATAGGCGATGGCTGGAAGTGGGTGCTGCGCCTGTGGATGGTCGCTGGCCTGTGGATTTTAGTCTACATGGAATTGGCAACCGCACCGTTTATTCAGGAGTATGACCTGCGCCCTAACCGCCTGTTCATCGAATACTTAATTTATCCTAAAGAAGTCATGAGTATGCTCTGGACAGGTTACAAGCTAGAACTGTTCATTGGTGCAGCTGGTACCGCTCTCACTCTCATTTTGGGTTGGAAATGGAGTAAAAAACTGACTGATTCTGCACAGCAGATCAACTGGAAATGGCGCCCTTTGTTAGCGATTTTGGTTGTGCTGATTGGTGTCGCAGGCGCGCGCTCTTCTTTTGGTCACCGTCCTCTTAATCCAGCCATGGTTGCCTTCTCTAGTGATCCTTTACTGAACGACCTTACCCTTAACTCCTCATACTCACTGCTGTTTGCCGTCAATAATATGAAGTCGGAAAAGAGTGCTGAGCAGTTTTACGGCAAAATGGATAGCCAAAAAATGTTGGAGATCGTTCGCTTATCTTCCAGAAAGTCGGATTTTAATCCCGAGCTATTACCAACAATGAATCACAACTCTGCGACTTACAAAGGAAAACCTAAAAATTTAGTCATCCTGTTGCAAGAAAGTTTGGGTACGCAGTTTGTGGGCGCTTTAGGTGGCTTGCCATTGACACCAAACCTAGACAAATTAACAGAAGAAGGCTGGTTGTTTACGCAAATGTACGCCACAGGTACGCGCTCAGTACGAGGTATTGAAGCTGTGACCACCGGTTTCCCTCCCTCCCCTTCACGTTCGGTAGTGAAATTAAGCAAAAGCCAAACTGGATTCTTTACCATTGCAGATTTGTTGAAAAACCGAGGCTATCACACACAGTTCATCTATGGCGGTGAGGCAAACTTCGACAACATGAAGACCTTTTTCTTTGGTAACGGTTTTGAACAAATTGTCGAAGAAAAAGATTACCGCAACCCAGGTTTCGTTGGTTCATGGGGCGTGAGTGATGAAGACCTTTACAACAAGGCTGATGAAGAGTTCGAACGACTGTCTAAGGATAACAAACCATTTTTCAGCTTAGTATTCACATCAAGTAACCACAGCCCGTACGAATACCCTCAAGGTAAAATTGAGCAGTATGATGAAAACTACATGACGCGTAATAATGCAGTGAAGTATTCAGATTACGCGCTTGGTACCTTCTTTGACAAAGCAAAGAAATCTTCCTATTGGGATGACACCATATTTATCGTGATTGCAGATCATGATGCTCGTGTATCAGGCGCTAACTTAGTGCCAGTCAAACACTTCCACATCCCTGCATTGATCATCGGTAAAGGGATTGAACCTCGCAAAGACGAGCGAATTTCAAACAACATCGACATGCCACCAACACTGCTTTCACTGATTGGCGTTGATGCTAAAAGTCCGATGATTGGGCGCGATCTGACCAAGCCGTTAGCACGAGAAGACGAACGAGCTATGATGCAGTACGACAAAAACTTCGGTTACTTAACGCGTGATAACTTAGTCGTGTTCTCTCCTGGAGAAAAAGTGACTACTTTGTCATACGACTTTGAAAGCAAAACGATGCAACCTCTTGATGTCGAAGAAGCCATTGTTGAAAGAGCAAAAGCAAATGCGCTATTTGCATCAAAAGCATATCAACACGGCTGGTACAGCTCCCAATAAGAGGATGATTTTTGTGTAACTACTATTCAAAGAGGAGCTATTTGGGCTCCTCTTTACACATGTAAAGAACAAGTAGCTTTTTCACATTGTGATTAAAGTGCGTACCGGAAAAACAATATTTTTAAGCTCGACCAGCAAAATGAATTATTATTCACCATAAAAGACTAAAAATATTGTTTAAATTTCTCTTCAGCCATTCCCATTGGGACTTCAATAAATTAGACTCAAGTGAAAACCAACAGCTGTGTAGAAGACAAAAAAGGAATGGCAATGAGCTCAAGTATGATCCTTAGCGAGTCCCTAATCGAAAGCGGACGAGATATCCCACTAACAGAACTCCTGTACGCAAAACGCGTGCTTGATAACTACATGGCAGTGGCGAAGGATAGTAGTCCTCTTGAACTACTGACAGAAATGAAAACGGCAGCACAACAAGTTGAATATTTCAAAACCGTTGATAACCCGTGTGAAGCTCGTAACGTCATCAGCAGCATGATCGATGAAATTGCCAAGGCGACAACTTTCGCTGAATTCAAAACGTTTGCGGGTAAGCCTTCCCTAGCGTTAAACGAACTAATCGAAGATCGTGCACAGTTAATTAAACGTGAAAGAGAGCTACTGCTGGCGTCAGGCTATGACGCATCACGCATTTAGTCAGTATCACAACGGTATAAAATAAGGAGCCATTGGCTCCTTATTCGTTAGTATATGAGAAAAAGATAAGGTTACAGCCCCATATCTTCACTCATTTCTTTGATCTGTTTTAAATCCATTTTGTAGACTTCAGTAAGTTGATCAATTTGGCTTAGTCGTGATGAGGCTTCGTCATGTTTATTACACACGTCAGATTTCACGTCCCAAGACTTGCCTTCTAGGTACACATCGCACTCTTTCTTCAACTTATTAATTTTAGGGAGTAATTTCTCGCGCTCTTTTTCTAAAGATTCTAACTCTTGGGAGATCTTAAGTTCTTTTTGAAAGACATCTCGCGAACGTTCTAACATGGTCGCCTGTATACCACTCTGGCGAGTCAGCTTTTCGTTCTCGGATTTAGTCGTGTTAATCTTGTCATTCTGCTGTTTCACCTGTGACTCAAGTGATAAGTTAACCTTCTCGACTTCGGTAAGTTGCGATTGTAGCGCTTTCAACTCTTTTTGATGCTCAGCTTCTTTTGCTGCAAGAAGTGCCGCGACTTTGTCCTCAACTTCTTTATCCAAACCTTCTTCACGAACTTTCACTTGCGATACTAGCTGCGTTTTGTCCTGAGCAAGTGCCTGATATTTATCTTCTAAAATTTGATAAGCCGATTCCCATTTGTTTGCGGTCAAAACTGAGCCAACTAAGCCACCCAAAGCTATGCCCAAGACCGCAGCAATTGCGATATAAACCTGAGTGCGCTTGTCACGCTGCTCAATCACAACCACGTCTTCATGTTCTTCAATATTATTCTGAGAACTCACCGTATATTACTCCAAGGAATCTCGTTATTTTGCTAGCGAATCAGTTCCGCGACCATTATCGATGCGGTATAAATCAGGAATGCGCCTATCAGAATAATGATGGTCGCTTTTTGGACTTTTTCATTGGTTCGATAACGAAATAGCACAAACGCTATCACAATCAAAACCACTATGGCTAACAATCTGGTCATACAGCCTCCTTGTCCGATTGTGACTTTGCCTATACCCAAAGTCACAAAAGTTTATTGTAACCTATTTCTATATTCCTCAACGTCAACATAGCGTAGATTTTAACGTGAGTGCGGTTGTTTTGATCAATTTTGTGCTCTTAATTGAACTACTTATCGAGAGTCACAGAATAACCATTCCCTGAAGCTACGGAATAACTTGACCACATTGGGTGTTAAAGTGGGAATGAATTGACGAACGCCGTAATCTCTTGGTAACCGTATCTGTTTAAAAATATCTGGGATTTGTAAGCCGATATCCCGACGAAGCCAATTGAGCATCGCTTGCAGAGCTGCGGCATCTTTCCGAACGGTACCTGGCTTAACACTAGATAGACGATGAGTGATGAAAGAGTTGATGTTATCCCTAGCATAAGGGCTTGTGGTGAGATCTTTGATTAAATAAGAAGAAAAGTAGCGGCTGATTCGCTCTAATCGGTACTTTAACGTCCCAATGTAAGTTTTATGGTATTGCGCTCGAATTTGAACGTAGCTGTCTATACAAGACGGAATTGGGGTGTTTAAATTAAGATTTTGTGGTGGAGTTTTTGTGAGATTGTTCACTAAATACATGACACAGTCCTAACGATTTTCGATAGGAATACTGTGCTGAGGGCAGGAATGGCACGCCCTGTAGGATTCGAACCTACGACCACAACCTTAGAAGGCACGTACTCTTACCGCAATCAATTACCATATATGGACTGATTAGGCCGTAACCGGTACTATTAATTCAAGGTTTTATTAGTTCTGATAGATCACACAGCTCGGAAAGTTGCCCTATTCTAGTTTAGCTAAAATATCAACAGTACTTAGTGAACTGAAAACCATTAGTTTTTATAAAATAAAGGAGTCGCTACTTTTATTTGGAGCGACTCTTCCTTTTTGAAGGATTTGTCGAAGTATAGAGGGTAAAGGGCTAAAAACGCACTTAAACATATGTTAATTATAGGCATTCAATATGTTATACCCATGTGTATAGATACTGGTATCTATATTGATCAGGAAGTTCGATTTTGGCAACACAAGTATATGTCTTGCCCATATAAGTTCCATTTGGAAGATGCCTATCAGAAATTGCATAGTTTACACCTGATCTTACAAACTCATGTAAATCAGGTACTATACTTTCGTCTGTAGCATACATGACTATGTAGTTTTGACCTCTTTGGCGATATGCATTTGCAACACCGTCTTTGTATGTTTCTATACTCGAAGCAGACTTAACTTCACCAGCAGTGGTTGGAGTGCGAGCACGAGCCCCTCTTTTTAGACTTTCGTACGCCATTAAATCACCGCCACTGGAACCTCCAGGTCCATATACGATGCTGGTCCCTTGAGGCTGATCCCATTGGAAAGTTTCATAAGCCTCTCCAGCCAATGTTCCACCTGCCTTACGTGCCTTTAATTCAAGATTGTTTTTCAAATCGTCTATGTAACTGTCTCCCCTTGAAACCCTTAAATCGAGCCGATTATCAAGGTGCTTCGCATAATCCTCTGCATCTGTCCACATTTTTCGAGCCCAAGTGTATCCAGAAGTATCAAAATATCTCTGCAAAACACCCTGATCTTTATAGTTGTTTTTCCCTCGGATGGGCTGATGTTGCGCACTAAAATTATTAGTTATTACTTGAAGTTGGACCTTTTGCTTAGCCTGTGTGTTTTTATCCAATTCTTGCAATTTCCGCATCTGGACGGCTTCTGGTCGGTTGTCTACAAACTGAAAGGTGGGCTTACTGCTACTTTGCCTTTGTGAAACTGTTCTTGCCGAAAATTGTCTTTTTTTCTCATGTGTTTTTTCTACCTGTTCGTACATATTTCCCCTCCTTTTTTCAAGTGAACTTTATCGCTTGTTAAAGGCATTCTTCAGTTGCCTAGAACAACCTGTAATCGTTAGGTGAAGTTTAGCAGCCATATCTCTTTATCTAATGGTAGCCCAATAACACCTAAAATCAGCGTTATTGAGCCACTCACCGAGTCCTGTTTGTTGCTGGTAAAATTGACTACTTATTACTTGTTCAACAGTGCTAAAACCAAGTTTAAGTTGGCATACAAATTGTCTTTTCACTCAAAAACCACTTGAAACCTACATCACACTTTTGGTAAATTACGCGCTGTTAGCTAAAGGCTAACTATCTGATTATCCGAGAGTTATATAACATTTTAGTAACATCTAAGAAACTTTATATAAATCAAAGGTAATTGTTCCGATGAAGACTGCAGGAGAGTGGTTATTAATCAAAGTTGAACATTTGATTAGCATAACCTGCCGAAGAATTAACTATTTCAGGTGCTACTTAGGTAGCGGGGACTGTAGTTGGAGGAACCTCTGGAGAGAACCGTTTAATCGGTCGCCGAAGGAGCAAGTCCTGTGTCATGCACAGGGTGAAACTCTCAGGCAAAAGGACAGAGGAGTGGAAAGTTGTAACCTAACTATTTGGCGTTCCCGTCTTTTAAATAGCTTTGTTCTATTAGAGATCTTATATCTCGCCCTTTCCCTCTTCTCCTTATTAGTTGTTTTATTAAGGGGAAATCATGAACGACCTACAATCTTTACTACAAACCATCGATAACTTTGTCTGGGGTCCACCACTTCTGCTTTTGCTTGTGGGTACCGGCGTTTACTTCACTTTTAGCCTAGGCTTGATCCAGTTTAAACATCTACCTACAGCATTAGTGATGGTATTTAGTAAAGATAAGTCATCTGATAAACAGGGTGACGTTTCTAGCTTTGCAGCATTATGTACTGCACTTTCAGCAACTATCGGTACCGGTAATATCGTTGGTGTTGCTACTGCAATCAAACTTGGTGGTCCGGGTGCTTTGTTCTGGATGTGGCTTGCAGCCCTATTCGGAATGGCAACGAAATACGCTGAGTGTCTACTTGCAGTAAAATACCGCCAAGTTGATGATAAAGGCCAAATGATTGGTGGCCCGATGTACTACCTACAATATGGCGTTGGCTCTAAAGCACTAGCGATTATGTTCGCTGTATTTGCTTTAGGTGTGGCTTGTTTTGGTATCGGTACTTTTCCTCAAGTAAATGCGATTTTGGATGCGACAGAGATTTCTTTCGGTGCCGACCGTGAGCTATCTGCTTTCACCCTAACTCTATTAGTGGCTTTTGTTACTTTAGGTGGTATCAAATCTATCGCTAAGGTCGCTGGTAAAGTTGTACCAACCATGGCCGTATTCTATGTATTAGCGTGTCTAAGCGTGATTATCATGAATGCAGACCAACTATTGAATGCGATTGAGTTAGTGTTGGTATCAGCCTTCACTTCGACAGCAGCAACAGGTGGTTTCCTAGGTGCAAGCATCATGCTGGCTATCCAATCGGGTATCGCTCGAGGTGTATTTTCAAACGAATCTGGTTTGGGTAGTGCACCAATGGCGGCAGCGGCGGCGAAAACAGATTCTTGTGTCAAACAAGGCCTGATTTCAATGACAGGTACCTTCTTCGATACCATCATCATTTGTACAATGACCGGTCTTGCTCTGATCTTGACTGGCGCATGGCAGAGTGACTTCTCTGGTGCAGCAATGACAACACACGCTTTTGCGGTTGGTTTAAATGCTGATACCTTTGGTCCAATGCTGGTATCAATCGGCCTGATGTTCTTCGCCTTTACCACCATTCTTGGTTGGAACTACTACGGTGAACGTTGCGTTGTATTCCTGTTCGGCACTAAAGCGGTACTTCCATACAAACTGGTTTTTGTTGGGTTAGTGGCGTCAGGCGCGTTCCTGCATCTGGACATGATTTGGATACTGGCTGACATCGTGAACGGCCTAATGGCGATTCCAAACCTGATTGGTTTGATTGCTCTGCGCCATGTTGTTGTAGAAGAGACAAAATATTACTTCGCCAACACAATTGGTAAGGTATCTATCGCTAACGCAAGTTAAGTCGAAGGCTGGCTTTAAAGGTTAGATTCATCCAAAAGGGAGCATTTCGCTCCCTTTTTTTCATATTCCTAACTATTATGATTTCAAATCATCTCATTGAGGAGCTAGGGGCTTATTTCGTGCCACATTGACTCCACATAGTATGAATAAAGAAAGAAACTCTGAGGTCACATGCCATTCCCACGAATCTCCATCTTAGATTTAGCCCCTGTTGCAGAAGGCTCCAACTATACGGAAACCTATCAAAAGTCGGTATCCCTAGCTCAGCATGCAGAAAAGTTGGGCTACCACCGTTTTTGGCTGGCAGAACATCACAACATGCCAGACATAGCCAGCGCTGCGACTTCTGTGCTGATGAGTCATATCGGTGCTCATACTCACTCTATCCGTCTCGGTTCTGGCGGTGTCATGCTCCCAAACCACGCGCCTCTGGTTATTGCAGAACAGTTCGGTACATTAGAAGCGCTATATCCAGGACGTATTGATCTCGGACTCGGGCGAGCGCCGGGAACCGACTACCCGACCATGCACGCCCTACGCAGAGACCCAGAAAGAATGGATCCGGACTTCGCTGAATTGCTTGAGGAACTGCAGTTCTTTATGGGCCCGGTATCTAAAGCTCAACCAGTACAAGCCTGCCCTGGCGCCAACTCATCGGTTCCAATTTGGCTACTGGGCTCAAGTACCTACAGCGCGCACCTTGCCAGTGTAAAAGGATTGCCATTTGCCTTTGCCGCGCACTTCGCCCCGGATGCAATGATGCGTGCACTGGACATCTACCGAGCAAACTTCCAACCATCAGAGCAGCTTGATAAACCTTACGTGATGATTGGCGTCAATGTAGTCGTTGCCGAGAGCACTGAAGAAGCAAATTATTTAGCGACGACAGAATATCAGAAATTCTTGCAGTTGATTCGCGGTGGCCAAGGTAAAATTCCTACCCCTGTTACCGACATGGATCAGCTCTGGAAACCACATGAAAAGCATCAAGTCACTCATCAGCTCAGAGAATCCATTCATGGTGACAAAACCCTTGCGTTAGAGAAGATCAACTCTCTACTAGAGCGTACTCAAGCGGACGAAATCATTGCTCACTCAGTAATCTTTGATCACGAGAAGAAACTACGTTCGTATGAATTGCTCGCTGAGCTAAAAAACGAACAAATGCAGTAGCCAGCATAAAAAAGAGCGGCTATCCAGCCGCTCTTTTGCTCATCTCGATAAAGACTATTTGTCTTCTAACATCAACTTAACGCCAAGCCCCACCAGCACAAAACCGGTCGTGCCTTCCATCCAGTTCATAAAGCGTGCACTCTTAAGTAAGCTTTTAGCAGAGGTTAACGCCCCCGCCAAACCACATTGCCAAACCATTGCGATAACAAAATGGATTGCCGCCATAAAGGTCGACTGTAAAAATGCTGATCCTTCTGGGTTGATGAACTGTGGTAAGAACGCTAGATAAAAAACGGCGGTTTTCGGGTTTAAAACATTAGACAAGAAACCCTCTCTCAAGGAACGAGAGAAGCTGAACTCGTGACGGGTAACTCTCCCAGCCGTATCTTGCGGTGCTGCTGTGTTGTTCCATAACCCTTTAAGCGTTGTAAAGCCTAGGTAGATAAGGTAAGCCGCGCCTACCATCTTCACCACATGAAACAACTCTGCAGACTGGGCAAGGATCGCCGAAATACCGATCGCTGAAAATGTCGCGTGAACAAACAACCCTAGACAAATACCAAGGCTAGTGACCGCTCCATCAGTAAACCCACCACGTGACGAATTACGAATGACTAACGCGGTATCCAATCCCGGTGTGAGCGTCAGTATGGTTATAGCGATTAAAAACGCTTCAAAATTGTGTATCAAGCTTACATCCACCAAGCAAAGAGAGAAACTTCTCCTTTATTGTCATATTTACGCTGTCATTTCAATAAATTTTGATTGCATATCGTAAAATCCTTTCGCAAATGTTTATAAAACATATTGGAATAAATCTAACTTTCTGCGCGAATAACTTGGTAAGCCCTGAGAGGGTTGGTAAACTTTTGTTTTCTCTATAGTCATGGAAGGCGACACATGAGCGCATTCGAAAAACTCAAAAAACACTCATTAAAACTCTCACACTTTCAGCATCTCGCAGCAATTTGCGGCTGGGACCAAGCGGCGGTCATGCCTAATGGTGGTAGCCAGGCTCGTTCTGAAGCTATGGCTGAATTGTATGTTCATATGCATAACTTGCAAACTCAGCCACAACTCGCTGACTGGTTTTCTGAAGCAGGTCAAGAGGCACTAAACGCTCAAGATAGCGCGACACTTCGCGAACTAAAACGCAACTGGCAGCAAGCTAACGTACTACCAGAGGAGTTGGTGCAAGCAAAATCTCTAGCTGGTTCAAAGTGTGAACATGCCTGGCGTACTCAACGCGGTGAAAATGATTGGCAAGGCTTTGAAAAGAAATGGGCAGAGGTGGTAAAACTGTCTCAGGAAGAAGCCCAAATCCGCGCTGAAGTAACCGGTCTTTCCGCTTATGATGCAATGCTTGATATCTATGAACCGGGCACAACGACTGCTTCGTTAGATATATTATTTAGCGATGTAAAAACTTGGTTGCCAGAAATGATTGACCAAGCAATCGAAAAGCAGTCATCAGAAAAATTCATTGAGCCAAAGGGTACCTTCCCGAGCGACACACAAAAGGCGCTGGGCTTGGATGTGATGAAGCTGCTGCAATTCGATTTCGAACACGGCCGACTTGACGAAAGTGTCCACCCATTTTGCGGTGGGGTTCCCACTGACGTTCGTATCACTACACGCTATGATGACAGCGAGTTTGTACAATCACTAATGGGCATTGTTCACGAGACAGGTCATGCTCGTTACGAGCAAGGCTTACCGAAATCTCTCGCGGGCTTACCGTCTGGTCAAGCGCGCTCAATGGGGATTCACGAATCTCAATCTCTGTTCTTTGAGATGCAGATTGGTCGTAGTAATGCGTTTATTGAACACTTGGCACGCCTTGCAGGCAATCACTTTACAAGACACGATCCTAAGTTATTCTCGCAAGAAAATTTCCAAAAGCTATACACACGCGTTAAGAAAGACTTTATCCGAGTTGATGCCGATGAGCTTACCTACCCCGCTCACGTTATTTTGCGTTACGAGATCGAGCGTGACTTGATCAATGGCGTGATCAAACATACTGATGTACCGGAGTTGTGGGATCAAAAAATGCAAACCTACTTAGGCTTATCGACCAAAGACAACTTTAAAAACGGTTGCATGCAAGACATCCATTGGACAGATGGAAGTTTTGGGTACTTCCCAAGTTATACTTTAGGAGCAATGTACGCAGCTCAATTTATGGCTGCAATGTGCAAAACAATTGATGTGGATGATGTAATCCGCAGTGGTGATTTAAGTCCTATCTTCACTTGGTTATCAGACAACATTTGGAGTAAAGGAAGCTTATTAACAACCGATGAACTGGTTAAGGCTGCTACAGGTGAAGTATTAAACCCTGAGCATTTTAAGAACCACCTTAAATCTCGCTATTTGGGTTAATTAGTTTTCACAATAGGAATTGGTATTGCAGAAATAATGCTGCTATTGAACGGTTCAAGAAACGCAGAAAGAGACCGTGGTGATTTCATGCGCTTTCAAGTTTTCCAACTATTGATAGGTGTTACTGACGGGGAGTCAACATAAGCTGTCTTGCTCCCTCAGTTACTCCCACTTTCTCTGCTAGCTTCAAATTAAATTCAAGTGAATAGATAATACGTTTCTTATTGCTTGTCATGGTTCACCTCGTTAGTGATTGTATTCACTTTACTTGATGTCCAAAACTAGTGGTGCAGACAATAGATTGCTCAAAAGAAATTATGGACAATTTTCTCCATAATGATTGGCCCAAATAGCTCTGTTTCTGTTACCACGTGATAGGTAATATGCACCGCATCGGTAACGCAATAAGGAATTATACATGTCACATCCAATCATCCAAGATTTGAATCGTCGCTACACAGCGAAAAAATACGACGCAAGTAAGCGCATTTCACCACAAGATATGGATGTAATCAAAGAAGCGATCCGTTTGTCAGCGTCTTCTATCAACTCGCAGCCATGGAAGTTCATCGTGATCGAAAGCGATGAAGCGAAACAACGTTTTCACGATACTTTCGCTAACATGCACCAGTTTAATCAGCCGCACGCGAAAGAAGCGTCACACATCATTTTGTTTGCGCACAACCCGAAGTTTACCAAAGATGATTACCGCAAAGTCGTCGATGTGGAAGTCTCTTCAGGTCACTTAGCAGCAGAGATGTATGACAACATGCTCAATAGAGCATTCGGATTTGCTGAGGCACAAACCGATGAAGTTGGCTTTAATGGCCACTGGACTAAAGCGCAAACCTACATTGCTCTAGGTAATACTCTGCATGTATTGGCACGCCTTGGCATTGCTTCAACACCAATGGAAGGCGTCGATCCTGAAATGATCGGCAAAATCTTCGAGAAAGAGCTTGGTGGCTACGTATGTGAGTTTGCACTGGCGATGGGTTACCACCTTGAAGGTCAAGACTACAACTACGGTTTGCCTAAATCTCGCCTTGCAGCAGAAGATGTTCTGGTTACCTTGTAATTAAGAGCACAAGATAGAATCACTAAGCCACCCGAGTCATTCAGCGAGGGTGGTTTTTTTATCTTCATTCAACGGATTTTTGTTCTCGATATACGCAAGCCAGCGTGGTGGGTTGCCTATGTACGCCTCTACTGCGCTTATAAACGTTTGAACCAGCCGAGTTTGTTTACGGTGCGGATAGAGGGCGTAAATAGCCTTATCATGCGTGACAATGTTATGCTTCGGAAGCAGTTGTACCAGCCCAAGCTCGGAGAGCGATTGCGACAGGTTTGAGGCATCAAGACGCGCATAACCGACGCCATCTCTGACCGCTTCAATCAGGGTGCGCACATCATTAACCCGATAGCGTCCTTGCATCTTATACACTTGATAATCCTCGCCATTGGCAGTTTCACTGATAGTAAAAGTATCCAAAGTGACATCATTATTGCTGTAGATCACCGCAGGCAAAGCATTGAGTGCCTTCGGCGAGGTCGGCAAACCATACTCTTTAACAAAGCAGTTTGCAGCCACCAAGATAAAGTGAGATTTGGCGATAGTTTTGGCGATCAGGCTTGAGTCGGACAATTTACTCAAGCGAAAAGCGAGATCGTAATGATCAGAGATAATGTCTGATTTTCTGTCGTCTAACGAATGGTGGATCTGCACATCGGGGTGGGCGCGCATAAACTCGGTGATCACTGGCAGTAAATATTGATGACCAAAATAACTAGGCGAAGTGATACGCAAGACCCCTTTGGGTTTTGCCTGATAGGCATCTGCGGAGAGTTGGATCTCTTGCAAGGTATTGCGCAGAGTTTGTCCGTAGCGGAAGATTTCCTCACCGGCTGAGGTCATTGAAAATGAGCGCGTAGAACGATTCAGTAGCTGTACGCCCAGATCGCTCTCAAGGCGCTTGATCTGTTTGGAGAGCGAGGAGTTATCCATCTCATGCAGCGCTGCCGCTTTGGAAAACGAGCCTTGCTGGACGACATCGACAAACAGCAAAATTTGGTTGGAGTTGACCATAATGTTCCTATCAAATAAGTGGGGTGTGAATAGCCAGAATACAAGAGTTCATTAGAACCAGATCATAGCTCGTATTTTGTGGAGCTAGCCACATACCGAATTAACTCTCAACACCATGTCATTACGAATGTCCTAAAACGAAAATGGACAATTCCGAGTTACGATTGTTAGCACACTCTAGCCTTTCGGATTACCTTTACTATTGCTACCTTACGGCTAGCCTACATGTGGTCGGCCAAATTTCTTTATCCACTACAACCACTACAGATTGCTATCAAAACGCTCTTGCAGAGAGAGTTAATGGCATACTGAAACAAGAGTTCTTACTTTATCAGTGCGCAAATAGAGACGAGTTATCAAAGCTCATTAAGGAGAGTGTTAGACTGTATAATCAATCTAGGCCTCACTTAAGCTTGGGGATGAAAACCCCAAATGAGGTACATGAAAAAGCCAGCAGGAAATACCCACTGGCCCTTACATAAAACCGTCAACCTATTTTAGGACGGGACAGGATAGTGATTGCACTGCACGCCTTTTACCTGTCAGTTTGACACCGGCAATCAATCTACTAACGTATTGAAATTTCTGGCTCGAAGCGTATCGACATAATTAAGGAACAATGCAAATGCTATCGTTCCCTTCAATCGGCGTACCATCAATTGTTGTACCTGTAAGGGTTGCGGTATCAGAGCCTGAATTCCAATTCTGCGGATCGTCTTCAAACTGGCATACGAGATCCGGATAGCCATCTGCATTGACATCCTCGATGTTGCACTGTGGGCCTTTGTTACCTCTCATGCGTACATCTAAACCTGCTAAGGAAAGTGTATTGATACCGACACTAGTCACATCGAAATCAGCACTGCCCAGAATAGCCGTAGGTATTACCCCATGGCCATTCAGGTTAAAGCAATTAGGATCACTGCCCGGCTTAATATCAATATCAACAGTAATACTGCAATTAAGAACAACATTGTCCCATTGTTGTGAACTTTGGCTAGTGATATACAGAGTGGTAATATTATTGAACCCTGAAATAGGAACGGTCGTAAATACACCCACCGGAGCAGGGTAATTGACATACCCTGGCAAGGTATCTCCCGGCGATAATGGAGGAAACGTTGTTCCTATTTCTAAATCATGACTATTGGCTGAAGAATTTAACCCTTTTACATCAACACTACAAAGGCTGAAGGCACTGCCGTCCAACGCAGTGATAATTAACCCCTGCCTAGCATTATTACCTTGAAAATGATGATTTTCGACGCCATTTGAAACATGCAAGTGCCCGCCAATATTAGAACCATTTTCAACCCAAAATCCACTGACATTAAATCCATCTTGATTGAATGAACTACTTGTCGAGTTATCAAATGTAATAACACCTTGCGCCGCATTGACACTGGTCACTCCTCCCATTATAGAAAACGCAAGGGCAATTCTGAGTAAACCTTTTCCCGATGAATGATTGATATTCATTTTTTAAACTCCCAAACAAAATATTTGTAATTGAACTTGATCTAACTCTCAAGCTATTAATCTTCTAGCTTACAAATTGCTCTTTCCTTGGCTTTCAATGAGAAACGTAACACGACTTCCATTGGCATCGAAGCCATCGCCCTGAAAAACCATCATAAATTCATTAAGTTCTTTTTTCATTGGGGTTTCGCTTTCAAATGACCATTGCAGCGTCACTGGAATATCTTTATCAAGGTTTCCAACCGCAATCGGCGCAAGGTTACTTGTATATAAGTAATGAGTATCAATCGGAGTCAATGTCACATTACTCAGGCTTTCCGAAGTACTTCTTAATGTGACTTCAAAAGTAACGGAGTATTTACTACTTTCGGCATTTTCCTGGCCAAGCCAGTAGTGCATTGATGACACATTAACCTCGCCAAATGAAACGGTACTACTTAGCATTAGCGGCAATGCAATAAATGATTTGATGTATTTGGCAAACATTGAATATTTCCTTATTAATAAAAAAATGATGTTAGAGTCCAGTAATAATCTCCCTCCTGTCGTTAAACAGTTCATGGTTGACATGGGAAATCATAAATACCGCCTCAAAGATAGCTCGCATTGTAGCTGCGGACTGCGTTGCTTTATGGTTAACAGATCCATGCTCCTTTATCGCTTGCGTCCTATATCAGAGGCACCGAACTCAAGTTCATTTGCTGCCTGATCCAGCACTCGCAATATCAAGGTGATTAGAAGCTTCCCAAAATCAAAAAAACATGATTTGTAGATGGGGGATGCCGTGACGGATTTAAGCTGTTTCAGCAATGGCTCTGATTGCTGATCCCGCTCGTTAAATAAAGGTTTTGTGTTCATGATCAAGACTCCTATTCATTTCTGATAATGAGCACGTCTTCTCGCTGGAGTATGGTTTGGACACTCTTTACAAAGTTGCGCTCAATTCAAAATCACCATCGCTTCGTGCATGGCTAGTTCAAGACTAGAGCGAACTAGAAAAATGCGAACCATCAATTTTGATAGTTTTATCAAAATACACCTATGTGACAGCACCGGCGGATGTAACGAAATATAATTCTGGCACGTTAACCACGGCAGGCCTTGGTACCGCCTCCTTCCCGGATATCTTTGAGGTCATCCCCATAAAATGGCTTGTCCTCTCGTCGGCAGATGGTTTTATTCGATACACCAGTATTGTCGGCTCAGTGACGTTTGAAACAGCCAGTTGTAATGACGGTTTATTGAGTGGCACAGATATCTCTGATGCAGAAAGCGCCTGCAAGGCCGGCCTTTGTTTCTATGAAACAGAAGAGCAGTTTGTCTTTACTGGAAGACATCCAAATCCATGAAAGGCAGTTGCCGCGTATTAAAATTAACCTTAAATGACGGCAATACCTACGCCGCCACATTTAATTTTAAATAGCCTAAGCAGTGCCGATTGGCTCTATGAGTCAATCAGTGTTGGTTCCACTCAATTGGCATATAAGTAGCCTGAAAACTTTAGATAACATCTCTATCTGACTTGTGGCTTCAAATTGCTTCAGAAGGTTTTTAATGTGAAAACGGATCGTAGACTCAGAAAGTGACAAGGTGTGTGCAATCTGCTTGGTGGTGTGACCTTTCAATATTTCTCTAAGAACATGAGATTCAGCCGTACTGACTTGAAACAGGGCTTGCAGCTGTTCAGCTGTTGGTAACGAGTTTGCCGACGAAAAAATGAAGATCACGCACGATACGCCGTGGTTGAGCCAAGTGAAGGATTGTTCATTCATGCGCCAGGGCAAGCAGATGGCAACCATCATTGCGCCGTGATCAAAGAAAGGCACAATGCCGGAATGGGATAAGGTATCGGAGAAAAGCACTTCGGCCATCACAGAGTGTAATCTGGCGTTAGCCTTACTATCAGGCAGTTTGATACGAAAATTTTGTTTCAAGTTATCTGCACGGCACAAATACTTTTCTGCCCGCTTGTTACAATGCACAAACTGACCGCTGGCATTGAAAAATATGACGCCTGTTGTCAGTCGCTCCAATGCCTCTAGACACATCTTCTGATGAGCGTGCGCTTCCGCTAAATTTACATTAATTAGGAAGGCGCGTTTGAGATGAGGGGCAATCAGTTGCATTACATTGTTATCAGCCAATGTGAATTGTTTATCCTTGAAACTTCTTGCGACCGACAGCCAACCACGCCGGTTTCCATCGTTATAAAAAACGCAGGCATCAAATCTTGAGTAGCCCAATGGCTCATAAAACTCTTCATACGGGTACTGTTGATGCAATGCGTTTTCATCCCAGATATCCTGTGACAAAAAGGTCTCACCAGGAGTGATACACTCAAGTTGTTCAACTATAGTGTCTTTTCCAATTACATTCCGTTCGTAATACTGCACATCGGCTGCGGCCACACCGTTGGTATAGATGTACTGAAAATGAGGGTTGGTTTTATCTTCAAGGGCAAGGTTAACACTATGTCCCCCAACTGATTTTTGGATGGTTAGGGCGATATTCGGCCATTGGTTTGGATCACAAGCCCCTTCATAAATTGTATCAATGAGCCCCAGTATCTTTGCCGTTTTTCTGGTCACAACAACATCCCCATTGTTTCACCATCTATTCAATATGAGACCCAACCGAATAGGATGATAAAAACAATAATAGTCGAATTTTGATGAAGCGATCCCACTTAAATGCATCACGCCCTGTAAGCCTTGTGATAAGAAAAAATAATCCAGTTTATGTTGTTGTGAATAGACTAGTTAAGCAGTCTCAACACACAACGGGGCAGATTCGTGTCAGCCGACACTGTGCTGACAAATGGCAGCAAACTGATGTGATCGCTGCCACTTTAGTATGAGACTTTAAGACTCTTCTACACTAGAATAAGTTCCGAGTTTATTAGTCGTGAGTGTGAGCAAGTATTCGACTAAATCTTGAACGGAAAGCCTTCTCGCCACCTTCCATTTGATTGCATATCATCTCCTTGACGTCTTTCTCTTGAAGCGCACCACAAACATTCGGACGCAAGCCATGTCTATCATGTACCATTGAGATTACATACTCTGCATCGCCATTCACAACTATCGGAGCCGAATGTGATACTACTATTAGCTGTCGACGCTGCTTGTTCATCGCAATAGCAGGTATAACGCTGTCGCTCAACATCATGCAGTCCAAATCATCCTCAGGCTGATCAAGTAGTAATGGGTCAGTACCGTATGAGAGCAAGAATTGAAGCATGCTTGCCGCTTTTTGCCCAGGAGATGCATTTTCAATATTCTCCATAGCACCATTTAAGGCTTTGTATCGTATTTCGATACCATCCTCGGGGAACCAACAAGCTAAAGCATCTAAATGCTCTTCAGTCAGTTGCTTTAACTTGTTTCTAAAAGCCCCATTAATATCTACTTCTTCACTCAAATTATCGGAATGGACAGCGAAGTGGTTCTTTTTAACTTGTTTTAAAGCTTCATACTTAGCATCGATGGCTTGCTGAGTAGGAGAGAATGTTTTCCGCTCAATGAAGTCTTTCAGGAACCCTGTGCCGGTATCAGTGTCGTATATTTTGTCTGCAAAAGCTGTTAACCCTAGTGTAGACTGATAGGAACTAACAACTTCTTCTACTTGAGAGTTCAGTGGTAACACCTTAACCCTCAATAATTCATCTAACTTCAAAGACTTGATGAAGGCTATCCTATTACTTGATAGAAGTTTTCGATGCTCCACAAGTTCGCTTTCCATTTCTGCTAGCTTTTCCTCACACTTGATGATTTGTTCATCGATGCCAGCGAACACTTCAAGTTGTTTCGTCAAGTCCACTTCAGTTGCTATAAGGTTATCAAGCTCATCAGGTTCAAGGTCTTGTTGTTCTAATGCTGAATATTCTTCTTTAGCTTTAGTTTCGGCGTTGCTGACCTTATCCAATAAGTCCTTGTAAAGACCAGTCAGTGAGAGCTCTACCATCTGCCCCAACACTGTATCCAAAGTACTATTTATCTTTTCAATGGCTTCTTGCTTAAACTCGTTAAGGTGCAAGTTAATAAGTTGTTGCTCAATAGATTGAACATCGTTTACCTCGAAATCGGGCAGCTCGACAATTGGTCTTAGTTTATTAAAGTGCTCATAAGTACAGCTCACATTAGACTTAACTAGACTTAGTTCGCGTTCCAGATCGTTAAATGTCGTTTTTACGGCATAGTAAGGGCTCTCTTTGAGCCTATCTATCGATCTGCTGGCGTCATCATGTTGACCTTGCAATGTGGATTGTCTCATTTTGCGATCATAAAGCTCTCGCAGTTCAATGCACTTAGTCTTGTAGTCTCGGGTAAGCTTGTTCATCTGGCTATTCCACTCAGCTTTATTAACAAGGTTACTTTCATCACAAATACGCAAGAATGCACTGTTATCCGACGCAAGCTCAAATAGAGTTTTCTGGCTATAGATTGATATTCCGAACCTTTCATTTGACCAGTTCTCGTCTTCAACCCAGCCTCCTTCATAATAGACTTGCAAGGACTGTCCTGTTGGAGACCACCTCAGCTTGAAATCAGTACTTTCCTTGGTGTAAATACATTCAATGTAGGAATCCGCATTCATAGCCCTTCCAACTTTTTTGAATGAATCAATAGACTTTTGCAGACCGTCAGGTAAATCAGCGTCTCTTCGCAAAGCTAGTCTAATACTCTCAATCAAAGTAGATTTGCCGCTACCTCTCGAGCCTACAATAGCGTTGTAGAAAGGGTTAAACCTAATCGACGCAGGAGAATTTTGTTCGTCATGGCAAAGCTTAGTCTTAATCTCTAGCTTGCTTATTTTGTGTTTTGGCTCTTTTGGTGGTTCGCCGTCCGCCAAAACACAATTCTCGTGATCTAGCAGAGCATTTCTAACCCCCGCAAAATTGAGGTCTGACATTTTAAGCCAGCAAGTTCTAGTTCCTGCATTGTCAGTATGATGGGCATCAGAACCTCGAAGCTTAGGCAAATCCTCAATTAGCTTAGCGTTTAGTCCTTGAATGTCAGAAATACACCCTCGAACCTCAACTGCATCAGGTTTAGCCTTAAAAGCTGCTTCCAACTCACCTTGATTCTGTATACCCAATACACCTTTGGGTCCATCAATGTGTGCCAGAATAGACAATATGTTAGGGTTCGCAGCGATATTAGTCAGAATCGTAGGGACACTACCTTGAAGAACAGTAGTATCATTTCTCCCCCTTGGGATGGGGGCATTCACATTACATTGCCCGATAAGCCGCTCGATCTCTGCAGAGCTCGCATCCTCATCGAACATAGCAATGATGTGCACATCACCAGTCGCAGTGAGCTCTACACCTGGAAACAGAACTAACGGTCGATAATCAGGAAGTTCATTAGTGGATGCTTCTACCCTCATTAACTCAAGTTCAGCTTTAAGCTTGTCTACTTGTTTACCAGTGTTGTGATCGGTCAGCACTACAGCATCAACACTCTTTCTCATATAGCTGAGAAGCCATTCTCTTTCTGTGAGATCAGGCTGAGCATAGTCATCTGATGCGGTTGAGTGATTATGGAAATCGAATCGGTACCATTTAGAGCCAACTAACATGTTCTACCCCGAGTTAAGTGCGCTGTACGCTTGAAGTTATGGTGTTTAAATCATAAGTTGAATAGCCACCAGTATAATAGCCACTTTTAGCATTACCAAAAGTATGTAGAACAAATGCTCGGTGCAATGATGAATAAACTAAGCGTAACTTCGAATGGGGCAATTTCGAGTTAGCTAGGTTAGCTAACTCGAATGGCGACACTTCTGAGCCGAAAAGTGCCAACTGTGGATGTGGGAGGGAAATTCTTATCGGACTTGTTACCGCAGTGAGGTTCGGTTTAAGTCCTAATTATCGCTTAGGCCAATAGATCCACGATAGCTTTACCGACCCCGTGAGCGCTTGTAGGATTCTGCCCTGTGATAACACGACCATCCACAATCACTAGCTCTTGCCAAGGTTGAACTTTAGAATAACGAGCTGCACTACGTGCGAGAGACTCTTCCAATAGGAAAGGGATGTCATTGATAGTGCCAAAATCGATCTCTTCTTCACGAGTGAAGCCTGTCACTGACTTAGACGCAAGCAACTTATCACCATTGCTTAGTGTGATAGGTAGAAGAGCACTTGGGCCATGGCATACGGCTGCTACAATTCCGCCATCTTCATAATGTTTTGCTGAGATTTTTGCGAAGTCTTCGTTGCTCGCTAGGTCGGAAAGAAGACCGAAGCCACCTGGGTAGAAAATTGCGTCGTAGCTGTCGCCGTTGATCTGTGACACCGGAATCGTGTTGTTGATACGGTTTTGGAAATCATCATCAGCTAAGATTTTCTCATTTACTGCATCACCCTCGATATCAGTTCCATATAGTGGAGCCTGACCACCTTTGATCGAAGCAATGTCGTAATCGAAGCCAGCAACAATTAGTTCGCTAAGTACATGAGTTAGCTCCGGTGCGTAAGTTCCATTTGCTTGGTCAGTTTCACCAAGCGTCGCATGGTTAGTCACAATAATGAGTACTTTCTTCATGATGGTTTCCCTATTGGCTTAATTGTATTTGTTGAACACCTACATACTAGTTGCAAAGCAAATAAGTGATAATATGCCATATCAACAAAACATTATTGCCATATGGCAAAGGTGGTTATGGACAGTTTTGAAGGCATCAACGAGTTTGTTACGGTTGCTGAGAGCCTAGGGTTCTCTGCGGCGGCAAAACAATTAGGTTGCAGTACCAGTCACGTCAGTCGCCAAGTCACCAGGTTAGAAGAGCGATTAGGTGTCGCCTTGTTAGCGCGTTCGACAAGAATGGTGAGCTTAACGGAAGCTGGCCAAGCGTATTACCAACAGTGCAAAGAGTTAGTTATTGGGCTTCAACAAGCCAATGAGCAACTCACCACGCAACAAACGCAATTGAGTGGTACGTTACGAGTGAGTGCGGCAGGCGCGTTTTCTGAAAACCATGTAGCTCCAGCTTTAATGGAATTCGCCAAACAGCACCCCAACCTTACTGTAGAAATAAACTTCAACACCAGCATGGTAAACTTTATTGAAGATGGTTTTGATTTTGCCATTCGTTATGGGAGGTTAAACGATTCAGGGTTGGTTGCGAGAAAACTCGTAGACCGTCCAATGGCAGCGGCTGCTAGTCAGAACTACATTGATGAGCATGGTTTGCCGACTCACCCTGAACAGCTTAAGCGTCACAGTTGTATTATCGCCAATAAAGATGTGTGGTTGTTTGAAAAGAATGGCAAGCCTATAAATGGTGTGAAAGTACAAGGCAGATGGAAAAGCAATAATGTCCACACCGTTTTGCAAGCTTGTACAGAGGGTTTAGGCGTGGCGTATCTACCAAAAAGCAGCTTTAGCGATGCCATTTCGTCAGGTCGGTTAGTACCAATTCTTGAGCCTTATTGGGGAAGCGGCAACAGCAGTTGGATTGTATATCAAAATCGTCATTTCCTACCATTAAGAGCAAGGCTGGCCATCGACTTTCTACTCGACCACTTTGCAGAATGGCAGGAATGACAAATCTCATAATAAATAGCAGAGACCCAAGCTTGGAATGGGGCAGGAACGAGCCAGCTGCATACTAACTGACTCATTGATCCATCTCTTTTAGCGTAAGCAAAACCTGAATTTTAATCTCATCTGGACAATCACCAAATTTTACTTGTAGCTTTTCAAATGAATGTAAATCATGACAGATGCAAAGTAAGCCAGCGGCTTGTTTGTTCCCAGCCAGCAATGGGAAGGTAATATAAAAATCATTCCACTTGAAATCCTGCCAGGCGATCACCCCATCGTATCTATCGGTTAAACGTATGCCCGATTCGACTTCCGAACCTCGACGTTTTAACTCTATTAATTGCGCTAGTGTCATTTGATTTGATACTGCGATTTAATAAAGACCAGATAATTTAGACTTATAACGTTTACTGCATTTTCTCATACTCTGCTCTCAATCCTGAACATCGAGTCATGCTAATAAGCATGACAAACACGAAAGTAGTGTTGCTAAGTCAGTTTATAGTTAACGGCTGTGTGAAAATGAGGTTAGATAAAGACAGTCTTCAATTTGGTGAGTTTTATTGATAATAAATCTAAGTAAATATGGGGAACCTGATAGTGATGCGGAAGTCGGTGATACTTACACATCACAATCACCGTAGGAACTCGATTTAGTTCTTTATATTCTACTGATTCTGCTTAAAGAAACGTTCAGCACTGGCAAAAAGAGATTCGCAGAGGTTTTTCTGCTTGTTGTACTCATCCGAACCAGCGTCCATTGATTCTAGGACTTCTTTGGCATTATGGTATTCTTTAACCATTTGCTCAAACTTCGCTTCATAGCCGCTTTTTTTATATTTTCTTGGCGATTTATCTTGTCTTTTTCGCATTCTTGTTCCTGTTTGAACATATTTATTAAAAGTATATTAAATATGCAGACTATATTTTATACATCCACCTACAATGGCTTTAATAAGCCTGATTCAACATACTACTTTAGTAATCATTAACGACAATAAATAGCGTTTCAATTAATGATAAGTTATCTAAATGATCATAACATTTATGACTGAAAGACCTTTCAGGTCATGTTCGGTTCTGAATGCTACTTTGTGACCTTCAGATAGAGACTTAAACATTCTGAAGCTACTTTTTAACCCTCGTTAATAGTTAAAAAACAAAACTGAGACTATTTAATGGAAGATAAAGAATAAGTTGCTAAGGGAGTTGTATAACGATATGACTCGAAAGAAAACTAAGAAGAGACTCGAACTGTATGTTTCATTAATAGCTCACGTTTCGGAGCTAGGCTCACTATACACTCATTACAATAAATAGATAGATATTTTCTATTTTCTCCATTTGGTTCAGAAGTTATCTCTTTGCTTCATCCGGTTTTATAAAAAGCAAATAGCAAAAACAAACCTTAATAATCAATAGGTTACCTTCAACACCGCACGTAAAATCACAAATTACCACGCATGATAGCTTGGCAGGAACGAGTGCCATAAAGCATTCACCAACTAGAGCCAGACCTCTTGCACAGCAATTTCTATCACAATGCGCTAATGTTTAAAGTACAAGGAAAAATAAAAAATAAAAAAGCTAGCCTTTATCAATTTTATCGGTATACTTCACACCAGCTCTTAAGAAAAGAGCTATTTAATTATTTTAAGATCAAATTTCTCTCAGTTCCTCATCGATTTCCTCGTTTACGTTCCTGCGACAAAATATATCTCTAAATCATATAATAGCGCTTATTAGCTAATAAAATTAATATTAAAACTATCAAATATAGAGGTATCTATGTCTAATAAATCAACTGGTTCAGTAAAGTGGTTCAACGAAACTAAAGGCTTTGGTTTTATTTCTCCTGAGAATGGTGGTGAAGACTTGTTTGTTCATTTTCAATCAATTGTCTCAACTGGTTTCAAAACACTATCTGAAGGCCAAAAAGTCTCGTTTGTTGTCGAGCAAGGCAAAAAAGGCCTTCAAGCAGGCGAAGTTACTGTAATGTAATCAGCCATATGGCATCGACATTCGTTGGTGCCTCTTCTCTCCTCTTTATATCATCGCAAGTCTTTCATCCAAATTTATATACCCAAGTAACTTGAACTTAAACGTTAATATTCAGTTTTCAACGCAAATAAACCTATAAAATAAGTCATTTCAGTATATACCTTTGGTGGAATGCCAATAAACAACCCCAAATAATAACTAATATGATTCATACATGAATCATTTCGCCTAGTGCTTTACTCATATAAATAGGTTTATATAAAAAGCGATTGGCGAATAAAAGAGAATTAAATGAAAATAAATATATCCGCTCAATCAATAAACCACACTAAATATGACGACATTATTCCTAGCCGAGATTTTATTCTTAGCCTATTCGACAAAGTAAAAAGCTATTTAAGCCATGAACAGATTTCTCATTCTGCTGGCTTGGATGAGAAACCACAAAAAGACGCTTTAAAAAAACGTTTACGTGCAATGGCGCGAGACGGACAGTTGATTTTTACTCATCGCAGAGGTTACAAAAAAGTCGATCAGGATTTTTTAGTTTCAGGGAAAATAAGTACTCACGCTGACGGCTTTGGCTTTGTCACTTACGACGGCAATGAGAAAGACCTTTTCTTACCTAAACATCAACTGACTCATGTCTTCGATGGTGATATCGTGCTGGTTCTGAAAGGCAACGCTCAACAACAAGGTCGTTCAAACCATCGCTTGATCAAGATCGTGGAACGTAAAACGACTCATATTGTGGGCTTGTTAAAGAAAAAAGGTTCTAACTTCTATTTAGTGCCAGAAAGCGCGAAACTGAATCAAACTATCCATGTCATCCCAAATGAACTGATAGCCAAAAATGTAGGTAAACTCGTTTATTGTAAAGTCACTGCATACCCAGATCACAGACAATCAACCACGGTTGAAGTCGCTGAAGTATTGGGTCGTGCAGGAGAGGCAGGCATCGAAGTTAAATTGGCGTTGCGTCGCCATGGCATCAATGACAAATGGGATAAGGAAGTACTGCATGCTGCTTCCGTATTTGGCTCTCATGTAGAAGAAAAAGACAAAACATCACGAGTGGATTATCGAGACTTACCTTTCGTCACCATAGATGGTGATGATGCTAAAGACTTTGACGATGCTGTTTATGGGTATCAAATGGATAATGGCCAGTGGAAGCTGTTCGTCGCAATCGCTGACGTATCTCATTATGTTCAACCAAACGACCATTTAGATCTTGAAGCACAGTCTCGTGCAACGTCCGTTTACTTCCCGGGATGTGTCGTGCCAATGCTACCAGAGTCATTATCTAATGGTTTGTGTTCACTTAATCCTAATGAAGACAGATTAGTGATGGTATGCGAGATGACCTTTGATGGCGATGGTAACTTGCTAGATTCAGAGTTTTCTGAAGGGATCATTCACTCACATGCCAGATTAACGTACAACGAAGCTAACCGCATTGTTATGCAATCTCCGGCGAAAACAAAATACCAAAGCAGCAATCCCAAAAATAACATCTCTCAGCATTTGGTGAATCTTCATCGCCTATATCTGAACTTATCAGGTCAGCGTAAAATCCGCGGAGCCATTGATTTTGACACACAAGAACTTGCTTTTACGTTAAACAACAAAAAGAAGATTGCTTCAATCGTTCCTGTTGTTCGAAATGACGCTCATCGAATGATCGAAGAGTTTATGCTGTGCGCCAACGTTGCGACAGCACAATTTTTAGAGCGACATAAAATGCCGAGCCTATATCGCGTGCACTCTGGCCCTCAGATGAAAAAGTTATCTTCATTGAGAATGTTGCTTGCAGACAGAGGGCTAACGTTAGCGGGCGGTGATAAGCCAACTTCTCACGACTACAACTCATTATTGGAACAAGTTCGAGATTTGGATGAGTGCGACATAATACGCACTTTACTATTGCGCTCTCAAAGCCAAGCTGAATATTCGCCTAAAAACATGGGCCACTTTGGTTTAGCGTATGATGCTTACTCACACTTTACCTCGCCAATTCGTCGTTACCCTGACTTACTCGTTCACCGTGCTATTCGCGCCAAACTTCGAGAGAAAAACATTGGCAAGCTACGTAGTTTGATAATGAAGCTTAAACCTATCCGTCAACTAACAGGCGTGGCGAATAACTATCCTTACGACACAAAAGAGATTGAGCAACTCAGCGTGCACTGTTCACATCAATCTCGCCAAGCTGATGAAGTAAGTCGAGAAGTAGAGTCAGCACTGAAGTGTCATTACATGAAACCATTCATTGGACAAAACTTCATGGGGACAGTTTCTGGAGTGACGCACTTTGGTGTATTTGTAGAGTTAGAGGAAAACCGAATTGAAGGCCTCATACCATTATCAAGTTTCCAAAACGGGGAGTTTGAATTTGATGCGATCAAACAAAAAATTTCCGGCCAATCCACTACCTTCACACTAGGTACTCAAGTAAAAGTTACCGTGAAAGAAGTCGACTCTAAGCAAAGAAAAATTATATTTAACTTAACTGAGCACATTGAAAAGTAACGAAACCAATAGACTCTTTGTAGTACAAGGAAAAGTAGGCCAAACCACTGTACTTAGAAATAGCTGTGTTTCCTAAATCAATGTATGAATAGCCACCGAGTCAGTAGGCGACAGCTCTGACAATACTCTACTTTCAGGTAAAGGTAGAGAATGGGGCTCATTCCTAGTTTAATTTACTTATAAAAAGCCCCCAATTGAATGTGAACTATTGGGGGCTTTTTAAATGGTAAGGCCACTACTTAGAAGTAAATGCCAAGATAGAATTAAAAGCTAAAAACGAGTCACTAACTCATTGCTGGGATTAACTGAGGATTATACAAACACTCTTCACCTTGCGGTCTCGTTTTAAAGCGACGGTGTAACCACATATATTGACTAGGACAGGACAGAATAGATTCTTCAACAATTTTATTGATAAAAATCGCCGCGTTCTTAGTGTCGCCTTTTGGAAAACCGTCAACTGGTTCTCTGATTGTTAACGTGTAGTGCCCATCATCCCCTCTTACCATAGTAAACGGTACAATGGCACAATCCGTTGCATCCACAAGTAAACTTGTGCCTGTTGTTGTACACGCGTTCTTTACGGCAAACAAAGGCGCAAAGGTCGACCTTCTGGTTCCATAATCATGGTCTGGTGCATACCAAACTCGGTGCCCTGAGTTCAGAGATTCCAGCATACCTCTAACGTTTTTGCGATCAATTAAGGTACGATTAGAGCGAGATCGTCCGTTGTATTGAAAATAGTCAAAACATGGATTGTTATTAGGCCGATAAACACCAGTTCCTGATTTTTTAATGCCAAACGCACGTGCACCTAGCTCTAAATTCATAGAATGGACAGCAAGCATTAATACCCCTTTACCATCCTGCTCTAACGCTTCTAGGTGTTCCATCCCCTTTATCGTTACATGCTTGTTGACTCTTTTATCTGACCAAAACCAAGCCATAGCTGTCTCAAACAGTGCTATTCCAGAGTTATCGATGTTTGCATTGAAAATTGCTTCTCGCTCAGTCGCCTCCATGCATGGAAAACAGAGCTCAAGATTTCGCTTTATTGTCACTTGACGCTTTTTCATTATTCGCATCGCTAAGCGACCAATACGGCGTCCTAAAGCCAGTTGAACTTTGAATGGAAGAAGGCTTAGTAAATACATCAGCCCGATTGTAAGTAACGTTCCCCAGTAGCGAGGAAGTAGGAATTGAGCCTTAAATTTAGGTTTTTGTTGTTGAATCATGAGAGTATCATCAGATGTGCCCATCTATAAGTGATTAAAAATTCGAAGATAATTGCATGTACATTTATCATTGATTGTGCTTATGGCAAAATTCCAGCACGCGTATTTTATGGTTCTTCGACACACTACACAGTAAAACCATTACAGAATTAGGCAGGGTATGTGAACGCGCTAGCGGCGATAAGACACGTTAACATTTAATAGAGTAATTAATCCACTGACTTTCATGAACTTTTAAATAAACAGAACTTTCCTACCCCCAAAATGCTGCAAGCAGAAAAATCGCGACAAACATTACCGCTATCAGCTTCAACAGATAAGATAGTTTTCCAGAGCCTCCATTAGGCGCATTATTACAACATCCCATTGCGATCTCCTTTCGGGTTCAAAGGCCGATAACAGTTTTATTTAGCGGCTTTCCCTAGAATAAGGTCAATAGAGCGGAACTCTGGAAATAAAGGATTGAATGAAACAGCTGTAGGAAACGATGCCGCTGTTGCATGAGCTGCTATGGCAACGTCAAAGCTACATGTTTAATGTAGCGTTTTAACCGCTTTATGATGCTCTTCAGAAATAACAAAATAAATATGCATATCAATAGGTTCAGGCGTGTTGAGTAGCATTTTACCAACCTCACGCTGAAAGTGTTTATAGTCGCCAAGCTCGTCTGTTAAACCTAGTTGCTGGTAGCTCGACTCGCTGCTGAACATGCCATAAGCATATAGGTGATGGTGGATATCTTTTTGTTTATCGTAACCAAGTTGTAGTAATGCAATATCAATTTCATCGGGAGCATAAGTGCATTTATCGCCAAACTTGCTAAGCAATATACTGGGAACTTCTTGAGCGATGCTCTGGATTTTCATTCTTCGCTTAAAAATACCGAACATAGTGTCCTCCAATGACGATTCATCTCAACTTCCTATGACCATGTGGTTTGGAGAAGGATAAGTTTTACATGTCTCGAATTTTTCTTACTCAGTTACAAAGCAATACTAGCGCGATTGCATAATAACCATCAAATACTGTTAGTTGTATTACATAATGTCTTATCAAAAATTCTGATTCAGTCACAATTCGCCAGTAATGAAGGTTCTCCAAGCACCAAAAGAGGGAATCTATTTATTGTTCAGATCGATGAGCAGGCATTAAACTTGTTTAAAGTCTCATTTCGTATCGACATCTAGATCTATTTGAGTTAGCGTTAGATGTATAGACGTCTAGATGACTAGATTTAGGGAGAGAAAGTCGTGCCAATTAGAATTCCAGATCAATTACCAGCAACTGACATACTAAGGACAGAAAACATCTTCGTGATGAGTGAGACTCGAGCGGCTAGTCAGGAAATACGTCCATTGCGAGTACTGATTCTGAATTTGATGCCTAAGAAGATCGAAACAGAAACGCAGTTTTTACGTTTGCTCTCGAACAGCCCTCTTCAAGTCAATGTTGAATTACTCAGAATTGATGACCGTCCAAGTAAAAATACACCAACCGAGCACCTAGATAACTTTTATCGCCAATTTGAGATGGTCAAAAATAAAAACTTTGATGGTTTAATTATCACAGGAGCCCCACTTGGCTTAGTACAATTTGAAGACGTACTATATTGGGACCATTTGAAAACGATCATGGAGTGGGCCAGAGATCATGTTACCTCTACCCTTTATGTATGTTGGGCAGCGCAAGCCGGGTTAAAATTGCTTTACGATCTGCCGAAAAAAACTCGTAAAGAAAAGCTTTCAGGTGTGTACCACCATCAGATTCATAATCAGTACCACCCAATATTGCGAGGCTTTGATGACACGTTTTTGGCTCCTCACTCACGCTATGCGGACTTTTCACCTCACTACCTAGAGGAACATACCGACTTGGAGATTTTAGCGACATCCGATGTGGCTGGTGTTTACCTAGCGACGACCAAAGATAAACGAAACGTATTTGTTACCGGTCACCCTGAGTATGACTCTCATACTCTCCACAATGAGTACGTTCGTGATTTAGGTGAAGGAATGGAACCCGCAATTCCGGTCAATTACTACCCGAATAATAATCCGGACAACACTCCGACAGCTAGCTGGCGAAGCCATGGACACTTACTGTTCTCTAACTGGCTTAACTACTGTGTTTACCAACAAACACCGTACGATCTTGATCATTTCAGTGAGTCTGCTTTCACTAAAGATGACTAATTCAACGAGTTAACTTTGTGAACCGAGCCGCCATATGGCGGCTTTTTCATATCAGTTTGCAAACCCGCTCGCATAGTAATTTTTCGCCAATAGGTTTTTATCTCGCAATTCTTATCATGCTGTGAGATTTAGGTAACTGGGACGGGAAATGAAAACGATTAAGCTGGGCGCACTTTTATTGATGGTTCAATTTTCACTGCTAGGCTGTGTTACCGTGAAAAAAGACGGTGGACCAATAGTAAAACCTGACCCTATCGCAATGGCAGAGTCCCGTATCGCACTTGGCCTAGGCTATCTGGAAGGTGGGAGGACAATTCGTGCCCATGACAATTTGCAGCAAGCACTTACCCATGCACCTAACTATTACCGCGCACAGCTTTCCATGGCACACTATTACGAGAACGTCGGTGAAGAGTCCAAAGCTAAGGAGATGTATAAGCGAACACTTCGTCAACACCCCAAAAACGGTAACGTACTCAACAACTACGGCACGTTTTTGTGTAAACGTGGCGACTATAAAAATGCCGATCTCATGTTTACACGAGCTATTGAGCAACCCTACTATTATTTAATCCCAGCAAGCTACGAAAACGCTGCGTTCTGTGCGCTTAAATCACGAGACAACGACAAAGCGAAATATTACTTTAGTCGTGCTATCGATCATGATCCACACCGGCCAAAATCTATATTACAACTGGCAAAATTAGAAATAGATTCGGGTGAATTTACTAATGCCAGAATTAGACTAATGCGTTTCAATCAAATGTTTGGAGTAAAGAAACCGTCATTAAAGCTAATGGTTGAACTAGAGCGTGTAGCTGGAAATGAGGCATTAGAACACAGGTATAAAACACAACTCGAGAAAATGTAATATATCGGCTTAAAAATCCATGACTTTTGTTAGGATGGTTATTTGGAGGAGTATCACACTTCTTTTCGCTGTTATGTCAGGGTTTTGTTTGAAGGCCTAACTATTTAGTTCGATAAACTACACTTTTCATATCAAAATTTTGAACATGGAAGTGTACGGTGGTTGGCGTTTTTTCCTGGGATAACTTGTCTATAAAGCAAAAATTATTTGGCTTAGTACTTTTGCCAATTATGCTTTTGCTTATTCTGGCAGGTCAACACGTACATCGCCTTTCAGCCCAAGCCCAAGAATTACATAGAGCTCAACGATTTACTGACTATATCGATATCGCCTCACACTTGTACGATTTACCTAATAATCAAGAGGTTAGCAATAAACCCAAGGAAACAAAGCGACTCATTCTTGAACTTCAAAAATGGACAACTGCAATTTTCGGCACAAATACCGAGATTTCTAACCTTTTAACTAGCTTTGAAGAAGCGACCAACTCTTTACTGTCTGCCAAAGAAAATGACGATCGACTTGACTCCATAGAATGGCGAACTGATCTTTATGAACAGATCCTTCTGAGCTTAGACCAGCTCTACTTTAATAATATCAGCCATGAAATCAGCAACGATCTGTCTTCCATTCTACAACTGGAGTGGTTGATGTTTTGGTCGACTAAAGAGCATCAGCTCAGTCACTTCCTCATCCAGTCGGTAGAAAAAGAACAGTACTACGATACGGGTATTCGTGACGAAATTGAGTCACTGGTTCAGAACCAGCAATTATTGATAGAGCGCTTCGTGATATTAAATGCCAACCAGAAACAGATCAACTTACTCGTCGATACCTTCGAAGATGATGTCTTTAGAAAAAGCCAGGAGTTCCGGACCCGCTTGCTTCAAGAACAAGAACTTAAGATGTTAACTCCCCTACAAGTTTCTGACGGATTAGAGGCGCTAAACAAAAGGCTCTCCCTCATTCACGAGATTGATAACAAGATTGAACAGCAGTTACAAGCAAGTATTAGTCAGTCCATTACCAACACGACCCAATATCGTTTAGTTTTTATCGCCGCAATTTTGTTAATCACTATGTTAGTGATTAGTCTAACGATCAGATTAATACGTAAAGTCACCGGAAACCTAAATATCGTCCTCGAATTTCTTAGTCGTGAAAGTTACAACGCAAACTCTCCGCTATCCAATTTGATCAAAGGCAAAGATGAACTGAGCAGGTTTGCCCGGGAAGTTGATAAACTCAGTTACGAGCGCGAGCAAACAAAACAGAAATTAACGCAAGCAAAAGAAGACGCGGAAAAAGCAAAGGATGAAGCGATCGAAGCAAGTAAAGCCAAAAGCAGTTTTCTGGCTAACATGTCACATGAAATAAGAACACCGTTAAATGGTGTTATTGGCACCTCCGAAGTTTTGGCAGATACGCCTCTCACCGCTATACAACGCGATTACGTCGATATGATAGAAACGTCATCACAACTGTTACTAGGCCTTATCAACGATGTACTGGATTTTTCTAAAATAGAATCCGGTATGCTTTTAATTAGCCCTCATTCAACTTGTATTCGCGAATCAATTTATGACATCGCATCCATCATTTGTCCGAAAGCGAAAGAAAAATGCATTGATGTAAAAGTAAGTATTAGCCGAAATACGCCTTACCACATAATGGTTGATGATCACCGCTTACGCCAAATCATCATGAACTTTATGTCCAATGCAGTAAAGTTTACTGAGCAAGGTTATGTAAAGCTTTCTATTACAACTCATAAACTTACAGACTCTTGCGCAACCATAGAGTTTGCCGTTGAAGACTCAGGTATTGGTATTGATGAACTACAACAACAAAATATTTTTTCGCCCTTCGCTCAAGAAGACAACTCCACAACGCGGAAGTTTGGTGGCACTGGCCTGGGTTTAGCCATCAGTACTCAGCTTGTGGATTTAATGGGAGGAACAATACAGCTCGAATCAGAAAAAGGACGCGGCAGTCGCTTTTTCTTTGAGGTGACAGTCCCAGTTTGTCAGCAACATTTTAATCCTCATCATACGCTGAACAGTTGCCAAATTTGGGTTGTGTGTGATGATGCAGAAATGGAAAGTAAACTACGTGATGAATTGAGTGTCTATCAGATCAACATTCATGAGTCGGTCGATGGACTCAGCGCCTTACCAACATGGATCAATGACAAAGAAAATATCATTATCATTTACGCAGAAGGCGCACCAAATGTGGCGATCACAACATCAGATTATATGCGTAGATTTGAAAACCAAAACATACGTATATGCTTAATCAAACACTTACATAGTGATCAATTCGATTTTGGAAAAGTGGTCAATGTCATTATTAGCCAACCATTGCTAGGGCAACGGCTTCTAACAGCACTAGAAAGGTGTAAAGCAAGTTTCTCAGAGCAGGACACACATCGCTCGACTCCTCGCCACTCTCCCACGCTACCCAATATCTTGATCGTGGACGACAACACCGTAAATCAAAAAATAGCAGGCTTACACCTCACCAAAGTAGGCTTTCACTTTGATGTTGCCGAGAATGGGGCTGAAGCTGTCGATATGTTTCGAAAACACCAATACAGTTTAATATTAATGGATTGCATGATGCCGGTAATGGATGGCTTTGAGGCAACGGAAAAAATTCGCAAAATTGAAGCAAGTGAACAACGCACTTTTCGTATTCCGATCATCGCTCTCACCGCAAGCGCGGTCGATGACGACATTCAAAAATGCTTCGACGTTGGTATGGATGATTACATTCCAAAACCGTTCAAAGCCGACTTATTGAAAGACAAACTCAATAAAGCACTTGGACTTCGCTTTCAAAAGACCCTGACTACTGAAAGTATGCCAAAAGTAAAAGACGTGCCCGACAATTCGCATTCGCCTGCAAAACAGGTAGGAGAAAACATCACTGATGCTTTGTCACTGCGCGCAGAGCGAGTTTTGCTGGTCGAAGATAACCGAGTCAATCAAAAAGTCGCGTCACTACTTTTGGATAAAGCAGGTTATCAATATGAAATTGCAGAAAACGGTCAGATTGCTGTGGAGAAGTTCCAACAAGATACCAACTTCGACGTTATATTAATGGACTGCATGATGCCAGTGATGGATGGGTTCGAAGCGACAAGACAAATTCGTGCTTTTGAAAACAGTAAGGGGCTCAAAAAAACACCTATCATCGCGTTGACCGCCAGTGTTGTAGATGATGATATCCAGCGTTGCTTTGACTCAGGGATGGATGCCTATGTACCAAAACCAGTTAAAAAAGAAAAGCTGCTGCATCAAATCGAAACGATGACCTAGGCAAACTGCTTATGGTGAGCACCGCTCCTCGTTACCAGCCTTTATCTTCTTGGCGGCTTACGGCAAGCACTCGATAGCAATGAAAACAAAACCGGAGACAGCTACCTTTTGGGAATTAGGTATGACATCGACTACAACGTTTCTCTTAACGCGGAATGGCAATACTTTAATATGTTTGACAATGAGTTAGGCGTATTCTTTTCAAATCCAGAAGATGACAATGCCAACATGGTTACGGTAATGCTCAACTTTGTTTTCTAGTTTTTATATTGATTAGTACTTTTCTGTTTCATTTTGAGTTGCTTGTCTTTTCTCCTTAACGCTCTAAAAAATTTAGACTCCTCGTGATACCAACCTAGTACGCTGATAGGAAACCCCACCAGCATCATGATAAACAGATCCGCCGGTAACTGCTCAGCAATATCTTTAAAGGAGTGCAACTCGCCAAAAATGAACAGACCTATGATTTTACCCACCAGCAACGCACAACAAATCATAAAAAACGACTTAAGTATATAGTGCCATTTGCCTTTTTTACGTTCCTCTTTCCAGTAACTATATTTGTGCTCTCGGTTATACATTCCCCCTCCCAGCGTGACATCGTCACTCGACACATAACCACTTGGTTTCAGTACGCTGCAGCACTTTAAGCATAGTTTGAATCATATGGGATTGCTGTCCAAACAAGCTGAACAGCCTAAAAATCATGGATGGATTTGAGGAAAATCATGAGGGGCTACTGATTGTAGAAAATCCATGCAGCCCAAGCCTTCTTACATACAGGGCTCAGAGCTAACGTGATATGGCTATTGCTTCCTAAATACCCAGATAGGGCCAATCAGAAGAAATTGTAAGTCTTCGTAAAATGAAGGTTTGGTCCCTTCTATTTTGTGCCCGATGAACTGCAGCATCCAAAGCACACCAAAAACCAGCAAAGATATATACAGAACTGGAAGTTGGAGTATTTCCAATGACCAAATGAAGCCAATACACGCCAATGTATAGCCCAACATCATCATGAAGACACTGAGAGACAACCGGAAATAAAAAATCCAAACTGGAATAACGGCTAACCACACCCAATTTATTTGAAAACCTAAAACTGGTATTTGAGGAATCGACCAAATCAATCCAACCACAGAGAGATAAATACCGGGCACGGCTATCGCGTGGATTTTTCGATTGATTGGGTTTTGATGACTTTCTCCATAGGCTTTGAGCCAATCAGATAGTGCTCTCATATCGTTCCCCTTTTCACCCTAATACTTTTTATATAGTCTGTACTTAATAAAGGTGCGAGTTTTTCTGAAACACGAGCTAAAAATTTGATTTGATCATAGTGATAAGAACGAGATATCAGCAGTTTACTCTGCCAATACTCTGATTAATTTTCACTCGAACTAATCGAAACCTAACGAAGTACGCTCAGCTTTAGTCAACTTAGCAATGACAAGTTCGTAAGAACGTTCACACAAATCTTGGATAAGCCCATCCTCAACATCTCCATTGAAATACACCGTGATCCAATGTTTTTTGTTAAGGTGATAACCAGGTGTAATATCAGCGAACTGAGAAGTCAGCACCTCTCCATCTTCAGGCTTCACCTTTACACTGACGTACTCGCGATCATTACGCTGTGCAAGTATCGCAAACATTTTTCCCTTAATCTTAAATACCAAGGCTTCCGGACCAAACGGAAAGTCACTCTCCGCACACACAAAGCTGTTTAGAGACAGTTCTAGTTCTTTGCTAGTCATAAACGTTCCCCTCCAGTGTCTATTCAAATTGAGGCAACAAGGTTTTTAATGCGTCATTAAGCTGCGACGTTTCCTCGTCGGACAGATCACGGATAAAACCTCGCTGAACTTCAACATGTTCAAGAATTAACTTATCGATCAACATTAAACCTTCAGCGGTTAATTCAACCGTAACACTGCGTCTGTCTTCCTTACTATGTTCCCTGACAATTAAGCCTTTCTTTTCCAGCTTATCCAAACGATTCGTCATCGCTCCGGACGTGAGCATCATTGACTCGATCAAGGCTGAAGGCGTCAAACAGTAAGGCGCTCCGGCACGACGCAAAGTAGCCAGTACATCAAATTCACCCATTTTTAGGTCATACTGTTTATGAAGCTCTGCGACGCGCGTCTCCATATGTTTGGCAATTCTCATTAATCGCCCCATGATGGCCATCGGCTGTGTATCAAGCTCTGGCTTTTCTTTAAACCACTGCTCTACCACTCTATCAATTGCGTCCATAACTCACTTGTCTCCAAAGCAACGTGGCTTGTCTAATTACTTTAACATGAAGATACTTTACAAAAAGTAACCTAAAGCGTATCTTTACACTTAATTATCTTAACGTAAAGATATTTGACATGAACATTTTACTCGCCATGATCCCAGCATTTTTCTGGGGCACGACTTACGCGGTTACGCAGTATACGGTGCCAAATTGGCCTCCTATTCTGCTGGGTGTACTACGCGCGTTGCCTGCGGGACTATTGCTGCTCGCAATAAATCCGACATTGCCGAAAAAGAACGAGTGGAAAGCACTGTTTGTTTTAGGCACGATCAACATTGCGCTTTTCTTCTCCCTTGTCTTTGTCATGGCACTCACGCTGCCTGCAGCGATTTCAGGCGTGGGTATGGTTTCGCTACCGGTGTTTGCAATGCTGTATAGTTGGGTGGTCTATAAACTCCAGCCCAATGCGTTACAAGTATGCCGAGGCCTTACTTTAGTTGCCCTCGCGTGGTTGTTATTTAACCCAGCGACCATCACACTGAGCCCAGTGGGCTTGTTTGCCATGCTTTGCGCAATTATGTGTATTGTAATCGGCAGCAGCGTCACCAAAACACTCGGTACAAGAATGCATTGGTGGACGGTCCTAACTTGGCAATTGATCATAGGAGGTGTGATCCTGACCATCGTTTCTGCTGTGATGGCTAGCCTCGATCCTGAGCCATACCTAAATGCGGTGCGCAACACGTCACTGGCTAACATCTTGGGGCTGCTTTGGGTGATTATTCTGAATACCGCATTAAGCTACACCATGTATGTATGGCTTCTGCAAAGAATGTCGGTCGTTGACTTTACCTTTGGCAACATCATTAATCCGATTGCCGGTATTTTATCTGGCTTGTTACTGCTTGGAGAAAGCTTCACGCCTCTTCAATATAGCTTGATGATGGGTATGATCCTGGTATCACTACTGCCGCAACTGGTGATGAAGTTTTTCAGGTAGGCAAGCAACCTTATTTAGGACGGAACAGATTGATCAAAAAGAGGAAGTCACTGACTTCCTCTTTTTATTTAAGGCTCGATTTGTTTACTGGGTATCACGCCAGCTCAAGAATAATTTTTTCCAGTTTGTCTAACCCTTCGTTCAGTACTTCTGACTCAATAGTCAGTGGCGGCAACAGACGAATCACGTTAGCTTTTACCCCACAAGAAAGCAGAATTAGACCATTTTCTTGCGCTTTAGCAATGACCGCTTTGGTCATATCTTGCAGAGGCTTACCGGTTTCTGGATCAGTAAATTCAATCGCCATCATTGCGCCAATGGTACGGATTTCGCCAATAGCAGGTACGGATTTTTGCAACTCAGTCATACGTGCATTAACCACTTCACCAATGCCCATCGCTTTCGCACACAAGTTTTCTTCTTCGATGATTTTCAGAACTTCCAGACCAGCAACACAACCTAGTGGCGAACCTGCATAAGTGCCGCCTAAGCCACCTGGTAGTGCAGAGTCCATGACATCCGCTTTACCAACCACAGCTGAGATAGGGAAACCACCCGCAATGCCTTTCGCCATGGTCATTAGGTCTGGTTCAATACCTAAGTATTCGGTCGCAAACATCTTGCCAGTACGGGCAAAACCTGTTTGGATTTCATCGGCAATCAGCATGATACCGTGCTTATCACACAACTCACGCAAGCCTTGTGCAAATGCTTCTGGCGCTTTGTAGAAACCGCCCTCGCCTTGCACTGGTTCAAAGATAATTGCTGCTACTCGTGAAGGCTCGATATCACAAGCAAACAGATCCTCAATTGCTTGTAAGCTTTGCTCAACGCTGATGTCGTGGAACGCATTTGGGTATGGTGCGTGGTAGATTTCATTCGGGAATGGGCCAAAGCCTGCTTTGTATGGCGCAACTTTACCCGTTAGGCCCATTGTCATGTTCGTACGACCATGGAAACCACCTTTAAACGCAATCACGCCGCTACGACCTGTGTGAGCACGTGCTACTTTCACTGCGTTTTCTACCGCTTCTGCGCCAGTTGTCAGGAAGATTGCTTTCTTCTTAGTCTCACCCGGTGCAAGTTCCGTTAGCTTTTCCGCTAACTCAACAAATGAGGCGTATGGCGTTACCATCGCACAGGTATGTGAGAAGTTATCTAACTGAGCTTTTACCGCTTCGCTGATGCGTTTGTGAGAATGACCAGTATTGGTCACCGCAATGCCCGCTGCGAAATCGATGTACTTATTACCTTCAATATCCCATACGTGCGCGTTTTCTGCTTTCTCTACGTAAAGCGGGTATAAAGCGCCCATGCCTTGAGCAATTACCTGGCTTCTTCTTTCGTGTAGTTGTTGATTTGTCATTGTTTTGTCCTTAATTAGTTGCCGCCAAAGCAGAGATATTTCACGTCCATGTATTCATCGATACCTTGTTTTGCTCCTTCACGTCCGATACCCGACTGTTTCACCCCACCGAAAGGAGCCACTTCAGTAGAAATCATGCCTTCGTTTATGCCGACCATACCGTATTCAAGCGCTTCTGCTATCTTCCAAACACGGTGAATGTTTTGGCTGTAGAAATAAGATGCTAAGCCGTAGATCGTGTCGTTCGCCATTTCGATCAGCTGTTCATCAGTATCAAAGTGAATAACCGGAGCGACAGGGCCGAAGATTTCTTCAGAGACAATCTTCATGTCGTGAGTCACATCTTTTAGCACCACTGGTTGCATGAATAAGCCATCAAGCTCTTTAAGCTCAGTAACTGGCTTCGCACCTTGTTCAATCGCACCATCGATCAAGGCTTGGATACCTTGTTTGGCAGACTCGCTGATCACGGGGCCAATGTTCACGCCCTCTTCCAAGCCGTTACCGACTTTAAGCTTTTGAACCGCGGCATCGAACTTAGCAACAAACTCGTCATACACTTTACTGTGTACGTAGAAACGGTTAGCACAAACACACGTTTGACCTGCGTTGCGGAATTTTGATGCCATCGCACCAGCAACCGCTGCATCAATGTCAGCATCATCGAATACGATGAACGGTGCATTGCCACCCAACTCCATCGATGTGCGTTTAATGTCACCCGCACTTTGCTGCATTAGAACACTGCCAACTTGAGTAGAGCCAGTAAACGAAAGCTTGCGGATCAGTGGGTGTGAAGTGAAGATGCCACCAATCTGACGAGAACTTTCCCCCAGCACGACTTGCAGAACATCACGTGGGATACCAGCTTGATAAGCCAACTCGGCCACTGCAAATGCTGAGAACGGGGTTGCTTCTGACGGCTTCACAATAAAACTACAGCCTGCTGCCAATGCCGGACCGGCTTTACGGGTGATCATTGCAATCGGGAAGTTCCACGGCGTAATTGCACACGCAACCCCAATTGGCTGCTTGATGGTAACCAAACGCTTGTCTGCACTTGGCGCTGGAATTGTTTCACCGTAAGTACGTTTCGCTTCTTCTGCAAACCATTCGATAAAGCTTGCGCCGTAAATGACTTCACCTTGCGCTTCCGCCAATGGCTTACCTTGCTCTAGTGTCATAAGGCGGCCAAGATCTTCTTGATTTTCTCGCAGAAGTTGGTACCAACGATTAAGCAAGCCAGAGCGAGTTTTCGCTGGCAGCGCCGCCCATTCTTTTTGTGCAACGCTCGCACGTTCGATACCGTCAAGGATGTCGTTTTCAGTCGTCACAGGCGCGTAACCAAGTACTTCGCCAGTCGCTGGATTCGTTACTGCTGTGCCCTGCGCTTCACTCGCTACCATGAACGAAAGAAGGCTTTTATTTTTTATCTGTTCCATGGTTATTCCTTTTAACCGATTTTCAACAACGCCACACGAATGAGGAAGTGGTGGCGAAGCTTTCGCTTGTTAAGCCGGGATCTGCTGTGTAATGCAGTGAATGTTTCCACCGCCAAGCAGCACTTCTCTAGACGGTATAGCAATGATTTGATGTGCTGGCATCGCGTTTTGCAAAATATCGATAGCGAGCGAATCAGTTTCTTCATCAAGCATTGGCAAAAAAACATGGTCGTTAACGATGAGGAAATTCGCATATGAAGCACTGAGGCGTTCACCTGCATGTCGGCTCATTCCTGCGCTAGCATCAATACCATTGGCTTCGGCTTCACTGTAGTGCAGTGGCCCCGGTAAAGGTAAACGGACAATCTCGATGTCGCGTCCCTTTGCATCTTTCTGTGACTTCAGTGCTTTTTCAGCTTGTCTGGAAAGTGCGTACTGTGGATCACTAGGATCGTCAGTCCAGCTCAGTACTACTTTCCCCGGAGCAATCACATGCAACAGGTTATCCACATGACCATCGGTTTCGTCATTGAATAAACCATTTGGAACCCAAATGACTTTTTCGATGCCTAGATACTCTTTTAACTGCTCTTCGATTTCCGTTTGGCTTAAGTGTGGATTACGACCCGGGCTAAGAAGGCACTCTTCTGTCGTGTAAAGCGTCCCTTCTCCATCGGTGTGAATCGCTCCACCTTCAAGTACAAACGGGGCACGGTAGTAATCAATACCGATGATGTCACACACAGAGCCTGCGACTAAATCATCTTGCTGCCAGTTTTCATAAAGGCCATTGAATTCCCCTCCCCAAGCATTGAACTTCCAGCTAATACCACGACGTTCACCTGCCTGATTGACGAGAACGGTCGGTCCAATATCTCGCATCCATGCATCGTTAAATGGAATTTCTACCAATCGAACTTCTGGATGAAGTAACCGACGTGCTCGGTCAAAGTTGTGAGAACATACTGCCACGCTAACTTTGGTTACTTCGACAATCGCGTTGGCGATTCTGGCGAACGTCTCTTGAGCGGGAATCGCACCGTCACGCCAGTTATCACGTCGTTCAGGCCAAGCAAGCCAGACTTCACTTACCGGCTGAAACTCAGCCGGAAAATAGAAGCCATCATTCGCTGGTGTTGTAGATAACTTCATAGTAACGCCTCTTTAAACAGCTAGCTTTCCAACGCTAGCGTATAGCTCTGGACGACGGTCGCGGAATAGACCCCAAGCGTGACGAGCTTTTGCGGTTGCTGCTAAATCGATCTCTGCGTAAATGATCGTCTCGCCTTCACGTGGTGCTTCCGCAATTTTTGCACCCGTGTGGTCAGTAATGAAAGACGACCCATAGAACGTCGTTTCAATGCCGTCATCCACTTCTGTACCTACTCGGTTTGAAGCGATTACCGGAACTAAGTTCGCAGCAGAGTGACCTTGCATCGTGCGCTGCCAATGATCACGTGAGTCCAGCGTTGGGTCTTGTGGCTCAGAGCCGATTGCCGTTGGATAGAAAATCGCTTCCGCACCATGCAGAGCCAGACAGCGAGCAAGCTCTGGGAACCATTGATCCCAGCAAATGCCTGCTCCAAACTTACCAAACTTGGTTTCCCATACTTTGAAGCCAGTGTCACCAGGGCTAAAGTAGTACTTTTCGCTGTAGCCTGGCCCATCAGGGATATGAGATTTACGGTAGTTTCCCAGTACCGTACCGTCAGCATCAATCATCACTAGCGAATTAAAAAAGGTGTTACCCGCTTTTTCAAAATAGCTAACAGGAATAACCACACCCAGCTCTTTTGCTAAAGCACTCATCTCTTTGATAAGGCGGCAATTCTCAGTTTCTTCCGCTAATTCAAAATATTTCGCTTCTTGTTTTTTGCAAAAGTAAGGCGCTGCGAATAGTTCTTGAGGAAGGATCACGTTTGCACCGTTTTGTGCCGCTTCGCGAATCGCCTTTTTTGCTTTGTCTAGGTTATCTTCCAGATCCCAGCTCTTGGTTAGCTGAAGCGCTGCAAATTTAACTACTTTGCTCATTGGATATTCCTTATCTCTTAAATCGCCAGTTTGTCACGTAAGTTGTAGTAAGCCGCACCCATTGCAGTAAATGGAATTTGGAAGTGACGGCCACCCGGGAAGGAGTAATGTTTTAGCGTTGCAAATGCATCAAAACGTTCTGCATGTCCGGTTAACGCTTCGGCTAAAAGCTTACCTGCAAGGTGCGTACAAGTAACACCGTGGCCACTGTAGCCTTGTAGGTAGTAAATATTGTCAGCAAAAGAACCGAACTGAGGCATACGTGAATAAGTCAGCAGGAAGTTGCCTGTCCATGCATAATCGATTTTAATGCCTTTCAATTGAGGGAACACTTTTTCCATATTCGGACGAATAAGCGCCTCTACGTTTTCTGGATCACGAGCACCGTAAACGACACCGCCTCCAAATAAAAGACGCTTATCTGCTGTTAAACGGAAGTAATCTAATAGGTAGTTACAGTCTTCAACACAGTAGTCGCTGGTCAGTACTTGCTTAAGTTGATCTTCGCTTAGAGGCTGAGTTGCTACCACTTGCGTACCACAAGGGATCGCTTTGTTACTGATATTTGGTGCCAGACCGCCTAGATATGCGTTACCTGCCAATACAACGTATTTACTCTTAACGCTGCCTTTCGCAGTTTTCACCACTGGATTGATGCCTTTATCAATCGACACTACCGCAGACTGTTCAAAAAGTTGACCACCTAGGGAAATGAATGCCGCCGCTTCGCCTAACGCCAGTTTAAGCGGATGAATATGCCCACCACGCATGTCTAGTAGACCACCGGTATAAACTTTAGTACCCACCGCTTTTTCAACTTCATCGGCGTCCAAAAGAGTTAGCTGGTCGTTACCGTAACGCTCCCAGTTTTTCTTATGCTCTTCTAGGCCTTTAAGTTGTTTTTTATTTAACGCTGTGAACAAGCCACCTTGTTTTAAATCGCATTCGATATCGTATTTATCGACCAGACCTCGGATGATGTCGCCACCTTCAAAGATCATGTCACACAGAGCCTTTGCCTGGCGTTGGTCGTAACGGCTTTCAATGACGTCAACATCTCGGCTGTAACTGTTGACGATCTGGCCACCGTTACGACCAGTTGCTCCAAAACCTACTTTTGCGCTTTCAAGCACAACTACTTTGAAACCTTTTTCTGCAAGATGTAGTGCAGAAGAAAGACCAGAGAAACCTGCGCCAACCACACACACATCACACTCAATGTTATCTTGAAGTTGTGGGTAGTCCGGCATGTTTGGCACAGAGTGCGCGTAGAACGAATCCGTATGCTTGTTCATAGTGATATTCCTTTATTAATCGTAGCTGGGTTAGAACATGAGCCTTTCTAGGCGTGAAGGCGAATCCAAGTGGTTTTGGTCTCTGTGAATTTCTCAATGGCGTGTAGCGATTTATCTCGCCCATTTCCGCTCATTTTGAATCCACCAAATGGAACCGTCATGTCGCCTTCGTTATAGTTGTTCACCCATACCGAGCCGGCTTGTAGTCGTTTAGCGACTCGGTGAACACGGTTGATGTTGCTACTCCAAAGTGCCGCGCCCAGGCCGTACTTAGAGTCGTTGGCAATTTCGATAGCTTGTGCTTCATCCTTGAATGGAATTACACAGAGTACTGGTCCGAAGATTTCCTCTTGAGCAACGCGATATTGGTTATCCACGTTATCCAAAATGGTTGGCTCAACGAACGCACCTTGGCCTTCAACATTGCCACCACAGCGCAAAACTGCGCCTTCATTCTGACCTAATGTAATGTATTCCAACACTTTTGACTTGTGGTCTTGGTCGATAAGAGCACCCATAGAAGAACTAGGATCCATTGGATCTTTTGGTGCAAAAGCTTTGGCAGCCTCGATGACTTTTTCAATAAACTGCTCTTTAATACTTTCATGAATCAGCAGACGCGTTGCTGCCACACACACTTCACCCTGGTTATAGAAGCAACCTGCTGCCGTTTCAGCCGCCGCGCGGTCTAAATCGTCACAGTCTTCGAATACGATGTTGGCGTTCTTACCTCCCGCTTCGGCAAAGACACGTTTTAGGTTGCTTTCGCCAGAACGAACCATCAGTTGGCCCGCGATGCGCGTAGAACCGGTGAAAGCGATACAATCCACGTCTTCGTGTGTTGCTAGCGCGTCACCCGCTTCGTGGCCAAAGCCCGTAATGACTTGGAATACGCCCTTTGGCAAACCTGCTTGCTGAGCAAGTTGACCTAAGAAGATAGCAGTGAGAGATGACTTTTCTGACGGCTTAAGGATCACGCTGTTGCCCGCAGCAAGCGCAGGACCGAGCTTCCAACAAGCTAGCCAAAGTGGGAAGTTCCAAGGAACAACCGCCGCGACAACACCAATCGCCTGGTGAGAAATAAAAGCGTGAACGTCTTTTTCTGTTGGCGCTACTTCGCCGTACACTTTATCGATCGCTTCTGCATACCAGCGTAAAGATGAAGCTGCGCCAGGGATATCTGTAGAGAAGCTATGAGAAATAGGTTTACCAGTATCTAGAGTTTCAAGCAGAGCCAGCTCTTCACGATTTTGGTCTATCAGATCAGCGAATTGTTTCAGTATCGCTTTACGATGTGCAGGGCTGCTTTCACTCCACTGACCTGATTGAAATGCTTTACGAGCGTATGACACCGCAAGATCGACATCTTCATTTTCACAACGAGCAATTTCGGTAAATATTTCGTCTGTTGCTGGGTTAACGACAGGGATCGTTTTTCCACTTAGTGCAGCACTGTATTCGCCGTTAATGTACGCCCTGTTTTCGATGTTTAGATTGTTTTTAAGTTCAATCCATTGTTCTTGAGTTTTCATACGCTCTCCTTGTTATCACACAAGGCAAGCACCACTTAGAATGTGGTTGGCGTATGCGCGCTTATCATTCGACAAGCCTTGTCTGTGTGATTCGTAAATCTGTGTGGCTGCGTCGTATCAATAACGTACGACTCGCCTTCTTTGAGGACGAAAGATAAGCCTTTGTATTCCAGAGTGATTTCACCCTCTAGTACCGTGCCAATTTCTTCGCCTTCGTGTTTAATTTCGGCGGAACCTGTGGTCCCGTGTGGTGCATATTCTTCGATCAAGAATCCGATAACTTGATCTTTATTGCCATTGGTCACCAGTTTCATCGAAACGGTTTCACTACCCATTTCGACCAGCTCTTCTGGTGTGACAACCACTTTCACTTCATCAATCTGAGTTTGCTCAAATATGAAAAACTCAGATAGAGATAAAGAAAAGACGTTCACTATTTTTTGCAGCGAACTAACCGATGGGCTCACCTTGCCGTTTTCAATCGATGAGATAGCACTGTGAGTAATGCCCGCTCGCTCGGCTAGTTCTCGTTGTGACAATCCATGTTTTTTTCTTAACTGAACAATATTTTTACCAATCTCTTGATTGTCCATTCATGTGGCTCCAAAAATTAAAGAGAAGCCGCCATGATAAATTCTTTAAATAAAATTTGTGAGAAATGATTGGTTTTTGCTTTCCATTCTGGGTGCCACTGCACGCCAACGAAATATTTTTGTCCTGTCAGACTAAAAGCTTCTATCAATCCATCAGGTGCTTTCGCTTCCACTTTAAGTTGTGGTGCTAACTGATCAACCCCTTGATTGTGCAGCGTATTGACTTCGAAAAACCTTGTATTCTCCCAATGATTTTCAACTAGCCATTGTTCAAACAAGCTCTCTTTTTGAACCAATACTGCATGTGCTGGTGCGTATTTTTGTTCAAAATCATCAACGGGTGCTTCACGGTGATCATTAAAACCAGAATCGTGAACCGCAGGGTTAAGTGTGCCACCTAGCGCTACGTTCATTTCCTGGAAACCGCGACAAATGCCAAGACAAGGAATGTCCTTATCTACGGCATGACGAATCAGGCTCAGTGCCAATTCATCTCGCGCTTCATCTTTCTTATGTTCAGTGTGGCTGGCGTTGTAACGATGCGGTGCAACATTCGAATGACTGCCCGGGAACAAAAAGCCGTCACAAAGCTCTAGGATTGACGTGATTTCATCACAGGACATATCCGGCACCAGCATTACGGGTAGTCCGCCAAAATCTTTAACTGCGCGTAGGTAAAAGTCATTCACTGCCTGAATTTGGTAGCCACCTAATTCCTTGGTGCAGCTAACAACGCCAATAATGGGTTTGCGTGTCGTTGACATAACATATCCGTGTTCAATTTATTTAACATCAACACTACAAACCGTGTACAAAATTATCAACACCGACGTTCGATATTATCGCCACAATGTGACGAAGGACACTTTTTAGGCCAATAAATTGAATATTTATGCTCATTATATTGAACAAAACAGAAACGACTGTTACAAAATAGTTAACAACAAAGCACAAAAATAACCCATTAAAAAGTCAGAACACAAGATAAGCAATTGTTTAAATTAAAAATAACCGAATTAACCCGCACATTAATTAACGCTTTGTAATTTAATTGTTAATTTGGCTATCTCTAATTTCTACTCATCTGGCTATTGGAGAAAAAAATGGAATCGTATCTACAGGAAGTTCAAAATTTTAAACAACAGTGGCCCAATATCGAGTTTGTCGACCTCATCTTTACCGATATCAACGCAACACCAAGAGGCAAACGTATCCCGGTCGAGGCTCTGGAAAAAGTTAATAAAGGTGTCGCATTACCTCTCTCAACGATTACGCTAGATACGAAAGGCAATGTAGTAGAGACGGCAGGATTAGGCGAAGACTTGGGTGAGCCCGACAATCTTTGTTTCCCGATAAGTGGTACATTAATGCCAACCGCGAAAGAACAAGTTGGGCAGTTAATGCTCAGCATGATGGATGATTCAGGAAAACAACCAAACCCTTTGTTCATTCGCAATATCGTCGCTTCGATGCTTGAGAAGTTACAGGCTAAAGATCAGTACCCTTGTGTTGCTCTAGAGCTTGAATTTTACTTAGTTGATAAACAGCGTGGTGAGAATGGCGCACCTTTAACCGCGATAAACCCCACAAAGAAAACACGAGAAAAAGACACCGAGGTATATGACCTAGACGGGTTGGACGACTACGCAGACTTCTTATCTGACCTGAACAGAGTCGCAATAGAACAAGGCTTAAATACTTCAGGTGCACTTTCGGAATCTGCTCCCGGCCAATTCGAAATCAACTTCAACCACTCAAAAGATGTACTTCGAGCGTGTGACGAGATCATCATCGCCAAACGCCTGATTCGTCAGCTTGCCCACCAGCACGGATTCGATGCAACGTTTATGGCCAAACCATTCGGCGACCAAGCTGGTAACGGTATGCACATCCACTTAAGCTTGGTGGATAGTGCTGGAAACAATCACTTTAGCCAACAAGATGGCGAGGCGAGTCCCCTCTTCTATCAGACTATGGCGGCGATGCTCGAACAAACGTCAGATGCCATGGGATTGATTTGTCCTAACGTTAACTCTTTCCGCCGATTTGTTCCTGGCGCTTACGTTCCAACAAAAGCGGACTGGGGCGAAAACCATCGTGGCGTCGCGTTACGTGTTCCCATCAGCGATAGTAAAAACCGCCGTATAGAACATCGTATCGCAGGAGCTGACGTTAACCCTTATATCCTCGCTGCAGTAGTACTATCCGCAGTATTAGCGAGTGAAAACTATACCAAAGACCAATGTCCATCAACCTTAAGTGACGATGCAATTGACTTACCTCTACGTATGTCAGAAGCTCTAGAGCAGTTGGAGCACAGTGAGCTGGCTCAGTACATTTCAAGGGAATTTATCGATTTGTATTTAGCTTGCAAACGCAGTGAACTCGCTGAATTTGAGCGTGCTATCACGCCACTGGAAATTGACTGGATGTTGCACTCGGCATAAACAAAGGAAATGCACTTTATGACTACGCAAACAAAGGCGATGGATGCGCCGTTAAAATTCAACATGCAACATATTATTATCTCGTTAATTTGTGTTGCGACATTCGTACTTTTTACAACGATCGGATTGAATCACGAAGAGGGACAAGCCTACGGATGGATGAGTCTTCTACCAACCGCATTAGTTTTAGTCTTCGCTTTAACGACGCACCGAACGGTAGAAGCGCTTTTTAGCGGCGCAATTGCAGGGGTTCTACTACTTAACCCAACTGAAGCAGTAGAACAAATCGTTGATATATCAATGACGGTTATGATGGATGAAACCATTGCTTGGATCATCCTAGTATGTGGTTTGATGGGTGGCCTGATAGCAATTCTTGAGAAAGGTGGCAGTATCCTGAGCTTCTCAGATATGCTGGTGACAAAAGTTAAGAGCCGCAAACAGTCAATGCTAATGACGTTTTTACTCGGTATTCTTATCTTTATCGACGATTACTTAAACGCCATTGCTATTTCTTCATCAATGAAGAAGGTCACAGACGGTTACCAAATCTCTCGAGAAAAGCTGTCGTACCTCGTTGACTCAACTGCGGCACCAATCTGTATTCTTGTACCAATCTCGACCTGGGCAATATTCTTTAGCTCTCTTCTAGAGTCCAATGGCGTCGCTGAGGCAGGCAAAGGGATTCAAACCTACATCGAGGCGATCCCATACATGGCTTATGGCTGGGTAACGTTAGCCATCGTTCTGTTAGTTGCGATGGAAAAGATCCCAGATCTAGGTGCAATGAAAGCAGCAGAGCAACGCGCGAAGAATGGTCAAGTTCGTCCTGAAGGCGCAACTGATGTAGATTTTGGCTCTGATATTGCGGCTCATACTAATCCAACAATGGGTCTAATCAACTTCCTACTGCCTATGGTTGTTCTAGTGGCGGCAAGCTGGTACTTCGGCATTGACCTATTGGCAGGTGTGTTTGTCGCGATCATTTTCACAGTATGCTTCTACGGTTTCCAACGACTTATCTCCATGAATGATATGTTTGAAGCTGTTTATGATGGCATTAAAGTTATGCTACTACCGCTTGCTACTGTAATTGGCGGCTTCATGCTGAAAAATGTTAACGACTCATTAGGGGTAACACAATACGTTATTGAAACCGTGAGTCCGTATCTAAACGCTGGTTACTTCCCTGCAATCATCTTCCTGATTACGGGTGGTCTGGTATTCGCGACAGCATCTTCTTGGGGCACATTCGCAGTAGCCATGCCAATCGTTCTGCCATTAGGTGAGCAACTAGGCGTGCCACTACACCTAACCGTTGCAGCTCTACTTTCTGCGTCTGCTGCTGGTAGCCATTCATGCTTCTTCAGTGACTCAACCGTACTTTCTGCACAAGGTTCTGGTTGTACGTCAATGCAGCACGCAACAACTCAGTTCCCTTACGCACTTATCGGTATTATCGCGACAGCAATTTTCTTCCTTGTTATTGGATAATAACTGACCGTTAAAACCAAAAGCCCTGCTTACTAATAGCAGGGCTTTGTTGCTTCAATCGATGGAACTAAATGAAGAAGCTGCGATCTGATCCGCTACACTCATTAATCGTCGTAGCCCCATGCCTGAAACGCAGTATATTGCTTAGGGATTAGCCACTAGGTGGCAGGATGTCTTATCTCTGAATTAAGCAATAAATCCCATAAGCGTTATCAATAAAAAACTTGTTTAAAAAATATCATCTACCAGATAATTCCTAAATCAGCTTCTAAAATCTCACTGACAAACGCACAACGATATGACCTCTGGCAGTGACAAATACGTACAGACCTTTATAGTTTTATGGTGAACACTTATTAAAGAGATGACTCTAAGTAGCCAATGGCATTTATAACGCTTAGTCGATATGAGAAGAATGTTAGGAGTACAGCGATGAAATATAGATTGAGTCTAACGCAGGTGCTTAAGCCGATTCTCTTGGCTTTCTGTGTACTGGTAAGCGCCTGCACTCAAAGTGACTGGCGCACTGCGAGCCGCGAGCCAGCAGGCATTGCTCCTAATCCCAATGATGTTAAACAAGCGGTAATCGAATTCTATGCGGCAGACGCTTTTGGCTGGCGCGGTTGGTTTGCAGTACATACTTGGCTTGCGATTAAGCCAGAGAATGCGAATGAATATACCGTTTATGAAGTCGTTGGGTGGCGGGTCGGCCGTGGCCAACCTGCGCTATATACGTATCAAACAGCAACGCCTGACCGTTATTGGTATGGTGCGCGTCCAGAGAAAGTACTGTCGATACAGGGTGGAAAAGCTCAGAGTCTCATTCCTAAAATTCAGCGTGTTGTAGAGCACTATCCTTGGGCGAATGAGTACACTCTGTTTCCGGGGCCAAACAGCAACACCTTCCCTGCCTGGGTGGGACAGCAAATCCCCGAGCTTAACTTAGATATGCCGTTTCGTGCTATTGGTAGTGGCTACATCAACTGATTGTTGAGCAGTAAAAAGCTAGATAGTTCATAAACGGACGCTTGACGTCGGAAAGCAGGCAGACCTAGTGATTCTTTCTAACAGCCCTCTTACTGTGGGACCTGAAAAGATACACACCATAGAAGTCTTAAAAACGTACAAAGAAGGTAAACTCGTCTGCACTCAGTAATCGATCAGACTAAAAGGAACTCAACGAGTTCTTTGCTCAAAACGGCGCTAGATACTGGTGCCGTTTTTCTTTTATCACACGGTCTACACAACACCCCACCATGCACAAATAGATGCCCATCGACTCTAAATCAATTACTCAACACTGGTGAGAAAACTCCGCCCCGCAATGTTATTAAGTTACACAAATGAATTTTAAATTAAAAATAACATCTGCCCTTGATCACATAAGAAAACCAAACTACGTTTTAATTATACCATTTGGTAATTTATTTACATAAAAAGGGAGTTGCCATGTTATCAGTTATCAAGGAAGTATTGATTCATCCCAAAGATTACTCTGGCCACGATGTTGATACGGTGATCTCGCATCTCGCAGCACAGACAGGAACAGAACCCTACATCTGGTCTTATATCCAAGAACAAGCCGTTTACGAAAACACCTTAAACGGAATGAGAGTGTACCCGCACGAACTGCGTAGATATATCTCCTAGTACTCTACCGGCCCCACAACATGTGCCCTACGGTGTAATTCGGCTGTAGGGCTCATTCTCTTTGTTCATAAATGTGTGGTTTTAAGAAGTGGAGAAGCTCAAGCCTTCTTGACGAATTTAGCCGTTACCATCATTTCACCAACACCGTCCACTTTGCAGTCCAATTGATGATCTTTGCCTTCGACGATACGTCTAATCACAGCTTTAGTACCAATCTTTAAAACAAGAGAGCTGCCTTTAACCTTAAGGTCTTTCGCCAGAGTTACTTTGTCCCCTTCTGCGAGCAAAGTGCCATTCGCGTCATTGACGCTAAAAACTTCTTCGACTTCAGCTGGATTCCATTCATAAGCACATTCAGGACAGATGAGATGGTTTTGGTCTTGGTAAACGTATTCGGATTGACAGTTTGGACAAGGAGGGAAAGCCATAGTTATCTCTTTTCTATTAAAATCGGCATGCTATGTTAATACGTCACGCTAAAAATGCACGCAATGCCTAAATGTTATAAGAAAACAGCCACGAGCATTCTGATTGCTAATAATGTTAGTAAGGCTTTGATTATAAGAATAACTTTTTCATTACCCGCCTTAAACCTAATCTTAGTACCAATAAATGATCCTAGTATAGATCCGATAACCATATAGACAATGAGATTTAAGTTTGAAACTAGGTCACTCGTTACTGCAGCGTAAACAGGGATCTTAGCTAGATGGCTGATCGTCAAAAACATTGAGCTTGTCGCAATAACTTCATTCTTTGATTTCAACTGTTTAGTGAGAACCGCCAGTGACAGCGGCCCTACAGCACCGACTATAAGCCCCAAGCCCGTTTGTAAGAATCCAATCAGATAATAGCTTTCATAGCGACGTATCAAGTGAGCAAATCGCTTGCTCCAAAGGTTCAACAAGATATAGGAGCCGATTGCAACAGGAACATATTCAAAGGAAATATTCGAGATAAATAACCCAAACAGCAGCATACCTACTAGTGAGCCAACCAGAAACTTGGGAATTAACGACCACTTCACGTGAGCGAACGAGAAAAACATTCGAGATGAGTTACTGGCTAACTGTGTCACACCATGTATCGGGATGATTAAGCTAGGACTGAGGAAGTTGGGCAAAATTGCGATGAGTAGCATCCCTCCACCAAATCCAATCACCCCCGCAATGGCGGATGTTATCATCGAAATGAATCCTAAAATCAACTCTACCGACACGGCTTCCCTTAGCACGAACGCCTTAATATTTAATTACTATTTTGCTCAGGCAGTTGTTCAAAACTCGGGACTTGAGACAAATCTTTTGCCCAACTTGCACAGCTACCAGTAAATATTTTTGCCGTTGGTAAGATAGGTACTGGGCTATCAAGACTCCCTACGGGTACGACAATATAACCAACACTCTCTGATACCGTTGGCAATGCTGAACCACAGTTTTGACAAAAGCTTTTGCTGTGTAGCGTATTTGGGTATTGATAAGTCTTAACGTCACTTTTACCCTGAGTCCAAACTAACGTTGACTCTTGCGCAAAAAGGTTGGCAGCGTGCACTGTACCTGTATCCTTCTGGCAGCGAGTACAATGACATAAAAAGAATTGCTGAAACGCGCCCGTAAGCTCGTACCTCACACTGCCGCAAAGGCACGAACCTTTATGTACACTTTCCACAAAACGCTCCTCTGCCTTTACTTATTTACACTGGTTGCGCCAAACGCTGCTATCCACTGATTGGGCTCTGCAATAATAAACGCGTAAGCGCGTTCGTCAGATAACGTAATACGAATGGCATCACTGGTAACGGGCATAATACCAGCACCTTTTCCTATACACTTTTCTACCGAAACGATTTCATCACGTTTCAATATGTATGGGCCAAGTGCAAGTTTCTGATTATACGGTTCAAAAAGGACCTCAGTGTCTGTCAGAGACAGCTTCCCATCCGCTCTTGCCACACCAACCTGTATCGTAGCAGTAGACGATTTGATAATTTCTCCAGTCATAAGATCCCCTAATTAATACTGAACCACGACAAAATAACGCCTAGCTAAACATGAATGTATACGAAAATGTTATCGTTCAACCCATATCATTAATGGGTTGAACGATAGCTTCTTAACCATAGACCATCATTTTTAAACTCAGGGAAAAACTAACTGAGTAAGATACGCTCATGATATACATCACGCGATTGCCCGGGACATGTAGTAGAACCTGTCGTCTTCTGAAAACCGCTCCGCTGGTACAAGTGGTAAGCCAAAGCCTGCAGCAGCATCATCTGCCCATTTTAATTCAATGCCAAGCGGATATAGTGCATGTTGGTAGAAGTCGCGGCAGTGTTCAAAATCAACGACTTTAATTTCAAAATGATCGATCACTTTAATCCCTTGTGATGTTGTTTTTACGTTTCCATGTGGATTTTAATAGCTATTAACTTTCTGCAACTTAAAACTTTAGCCCAAGTGAATTCAAGTCCGCCTCACACTGCACGGCATTTTCAAACTGAATTGCCGACATGCCAACAGTTTCAGCACCTTTGACATTATATGGCATATCATCAATGAACACGGTTTCCGACGCCTCTAATGCGTGCTGAGTGAGTAAATACTGATAAATTTCTGGTTGCGGCTTCAACAACCCAACTTCTGCCGAGACCGTAGCCCCTTCAAACAGGTGCCAAAAAGTATATGTTTCTTTCAAATACGAAACGATTTCATGTACGTTATCAGTGAGCGCAAATACGCGATAACCAGCGGCTTTAACTCGCTTGATCAATTCGACCGAACCATAAATTAATATTTGAGTTTGCTTCACATAGTAAAACAAGCGCTCACAATCGAGTTCAGAGAAACCATGAAGTCGTTGATACTGGAGCTTGGCTTCGCTTTCAGCAATGATACCTTTGTTTAACTCTAACCAAGTGTCTGATTGAAAAATAATTTTCACTTTTTCTTCAGCGAACTCAATATTTCCAAACGTTAGCCTCACGATCTCAAGTGGAGCCCAGCGAACGACCACATTTCCAATGTCAAACACGACATTCTTAATGTTATTTGATTGCATTTTCGTTCCTTTCATACCAACTTACGCAATTATTTTTGTAACGTTTACTTATTTAAGCTGATCTGTCGTTACAATGTTGTTCGTCGAGTTATTGTTAAGCTAAAACTAAATACACTCTCCATTCTCAAAAAAACTGCAGCACCAAACAAGTCACAAATGCTGGTAAGCCTGCGATAAACAACACTAGCCCTGTTTGATAGTTAAGTCGACGATGCAATTGTTGTTCTTTGTCAAAATCATGGCCTTTGACCATTTTGTAGACTTTATCAGTTCTGGGATTGGCGAGTCTGGATGCTTTACTGTCTACACCCGGCTCCCACATAAGCTTTGCCAAGACCCAAATCACGATGACCACAAAAAATAAAAAATCGACGAGCTGTGTTGCTGCAAAGAATGGCACAAACTTCGACAGAACAAACACAGTTAATGTGGCAATCATGTTAATGAGCAGCACTTTTTTAATTAAATCAAGCAACGCTCCCTCCTAGCGTTAAATCCGTTTTAGGTGACATCGAAAGCTCACGACGAATAACCGTTCCATTAAGGCCATTTAACGATAAATTGCTCACTGTTGGATCCCACACCAGTTATCTTTCGAGATTTTGTATAAACAATGTCTTTCCAACGAATGCCCTTCTTCAACTCTAGGGTGGTTGAAGTTTTGCTTCGTATCGACCATGCCTATTTTCAGCATGACGCGCTGAGAAGGCTCATTTTGTAATGTCGTAAACGCATAGACAGATGGAGCATCAAGCTCTTCAAAAGCATACTCTAATGCTCTTTGCGCAGCTTCTGACGCATAGCCCTGTCCCCAAGAATCAGATGACAATCGCCAACCGATTTCAATAAACGGTGCATTTGGAAAACCACTGTTCTCATCCTGCTTATGCAGACCAACAAAGCCGATAAACTGACCTGTTGATTTCAGTTCAACCGCCCAAAACCCCCAACCGTTTTCAGCAATCAGATTTTGAATTTTTTCCGCTTGCTCGTTACTTTCCTGATGGGAAAGTGTTGACAGAAAATACCTCATCACGTGGGGATCTGAACATAAATCAGCATAAGGCTGGAAATCTTCATCTTTCCACTGACGCAGAATCAATCTGCTGGTTTCCATATTCATTTGTATTTCTCTCAATGAACTTTAAAGCGTCTACACCCTCTGCTCTGGGCGTTTCTCGATGGACACGATTTCCACCCACTTTGCACGCCACTCTTGTGCCGCCATTTCGTCTGGCCAAAACTCTTTTTGTTTACTAATAAGCCCATTTTTAACTGTATGAAAGGTTACAGCTCTGGCTTTCTGCACACCATCCGTAACTGACACGTCAGTGACCACGGTATCACCTTCACAAACAATAGAGTGGACTTCAAAACGCCACACACCATTCACGGGATAATAAGAATTTATGGCAGCGAAGTTTTCGCGGCCTCGTATTAACTCTCTTGATTGCGGCCAGTAGCCTTCAAAATCATCACTGAGACATTGACTCGCTTTGGCGAAATCATTCGACTTCATTGCGTCCCAGAAACCCTGTACGACTTCCTTTGAATTCATACTTTCTCCATTTACACTCAAAAAAAGTGACAGCATCACTTACAGGCCACCCAATATCTGGCCAGCAGATTGGGAAACACCTTACCCATTACAACATTCTCGAGTCGGCCACCGTTGGCTTCGATAACTTTTCGTGATGCGATATTGTCTTCATCCGAGGTTATTAAAGCTTGCTCGATTCCTAACTCTTTGGCTTTACACAAAGCCAGTCTGAGCATGAGCTTGCCATTACCTTTCGATCGGTAGGAAGGCGCAATGTCGTAGCCAATATGGCCTGCTTCTAATGTCAGAAAATCGTTGTTGATATTATGACGGACGCGAATCGCACCAATAATGGCTTTGTCTGAATTGACGAGCCAGAAATGACTACAGGGTACGTATCCTTCTCTCAGGTTAACGCCATTCGCTTCATCAGTCAGAAGTTGAACGTAATGAACGAAATTGGATTTACCCTCTTGGTAGTACTCTGAGTTTTCAACATCATGTTGAGCAAAGTCATCGTAAAAGTGAGCAAAGGAAGACTCAAACTCTACTGATGGTACAACTAACTCCATGATAAAATCCTTTTAAATGAAAATGCCTTAAACCGAAACGCAGACACAAAACGCGCCGCACGTAGCGATTCAATCGTTATGCTTTCGTTTTGATGTGATACTGCATTTCGATGAGCTGATGTTCACCAACAATTTCAACTTCTCGAATAAACTCAAAACCAAATTTCTCATAGTAATTGCGTAAATAACCATGAGCGTGAATTTCGATAGAGCTTATCCCATCATTTCGAGCGTAATCCATTAGCGCTTGGACAACTTTAGACGCGATTCCCATTCCTCGATAAGGCTCTGTAACCGCAACTCTGGCCATCACAGAAGAACCGCCCTCTTTTATCGTTAATCGTGCCGTTGCAACTAGAGCGTCCTTGTCCTCTACCAATGCGTGAATGGAGCCTTCATCTAATCCATCTAGGTCTAACTCTCTCGGGATCTGCTGCTCAACAGTAAACACCTGATAACGAATAGCTTGTGCTTTTTGAATGATCTCTGAGCTGTTCCCAGTAATAATGTCCATGTAAAGGTCCTTAATTACCTAATGCCCATTCAACGCCATGCGCTGCATGAATTTCCGTGGTGTCATACAAAGGGACCGTCGTGTCGCTTTGCTTTACTAATAATGCAATTTCAGTACACCCCAGGATCACAGCCTGCGCACCTTGAGCATGCAAATTGGCGATGATCTTTAAATAACTCTCTCGGGAGTGTGTATTTATCTGACCCAGGCAGAGCTCTTGATAAATAATATCGTGAACGACGGTTTGTTCATCGACGTTTGGAACAACTACCTCGATTCCAAATTTCTCTGAGATCCTTCCCTTGTAGAAGTCTTGCTCCATTGTAAAACGCGTTCCCAACAAGCCAACTTTGGTGACCCCGTCTTGAACCAAGCTCTCTGCGGTCGCATCAGCTATATGTAAAATTGGAATAGATATGTGCGACTCAATTTCTGGTACAACTTTATGCATCGTGTTCGTGCATATCATTAAAAAATCTGCGCCACCACGTTCTACCGACTTGGCTGCTTCAGCAAGAATCTGAGCCGTTTCAGACCACTTACCCTGATGCTGGAGTTTTTCTATTTCATCAAAGTCGACGCTGTATAAGCAGATTTTTGCTGAGTGCAAGCCACCTAGCCTTGACTTGACGCCTTCATTCAGTGCTTTGTAATAACTGGCGGTTGATTCCCAACTCATCCCACCTAACATGCCTACTGTCTTCATTTTTTTTCCTTACTTGAACCATCAATCGCTCAATTATGATCGTTCCTGCCACGTATACTCCATTTGACGCGCGACCAACTCGGCCAGGTCACGACTATGTAGCTGTGAAACCAGATATAAGCTCATGTCTATACCGGCAGAGATGCCTCCAGAAGTGGTATATTTCCCTGAAGTAACCCAGCGTTGATCATCGATCACCATTAGGTCTGGAAAGCGACGCGTCAAATCGGGGATGTCCTCCCAGTGGGTTGTGACCGTTAAACCGTTGAGTAGACCGGCATTGGCTAATAAAAAAGCACCAGTACAAACCGATACGACCCGACTGGCACGTTGATCAACCGATTTTATCCAGTTCAATATCGGTAACTTCGTCATTTCCTCAGTGTGTACACCGCCAACAACAACCAACAAATCAATATCGGGATGATCATGAATAGAATAGTCAGGTAAGACGTTGAAGCCACCTCTTGCGACAACGGTGTTTTTAGTTTCTGCGACGAGAAACACATTCCAATCACTTGTCTCTAATCGCTTTGCTGTACTAAATACTTCGAAAGGCCCGGAGAAATCCAGCACCTCTGCCCCGTCATAGATGTATATTCCGATATTCATTATGCCTCCATGCACATAACTCCCTGTTAGCACTTTAACTTTTTACCCATTGCCTGAGCAACCCTTGCATGCTCTTTCCGACTAGCACAATAAGAACAGCTCCCACTAAAACAGGAGTAATAAGGAAAGCCCATCCTTGCCCTGACAACATGATTAGTAAAGGGTTTGCACCCGCGGGTGGATGCGTGGTTTTCGTCACCAACATAAGACTCACAGCGATCCCAGTCGCTAACGCTAGTGTAAGTGGTGAGACACCAACATACTGAGTAAAGATAACACCAACCAACGCTGTGATTAGATGCCCGAAAATGACGTTTTTAGGCTGAGCCAAAGGGCTATCTGGCACACCAAAGACAAGAACGGTTGTTGCGCCAAACGGAGCCATAAGCAATGCAACATTACTCATCGTTGCATCAAAAAAAGACAGCATACCTATCGCGAGTGATGCACCAATTCCTGCGATAACGGACAATCCTATGTTTTTCATTTTAACCTCTCAATAAAAGTAGACCAACCTGTCTACCAGACTAAGATAGACAAATCGGTCTACTTTTGTCAAACTACTTTTCACGGAGGAGTCTCTTATGAGCAAAAAACGTCAGCTACTTGTCGATACCGCGTTAGCCCTTTTTTATACCAATGGGATTAACTCGATTGGAATCAATGAAATACTTAGTGTATCCGGTGTCGCCAAGCGTACACTTTACAGCCACTTTTCAAGTAAAGAAGCGTTAGTGTTAGCCGCTTTGCAACAAAGACACGACACGTTTTCTTGTTGGCTAGATCAAAAACTGTCAGGGGCAGAATCAGACAAAGAATTGATAAATAAGTTATTTTCAGCGCTTGCAAGTTGGTTTAGCAGTCAAGAACCTCAGCTAGGTAACTTTAGAGGCTGTTTTTTTATCAACACTTCTGCCGAGTTTAGTGATTTAAATAGCGAAGTAGCACGCTTTTGCGGGCACCATAAAAAAGAAGTACGAGACATCATTGCCAATCATTTACAAAGTAACGATAGCTCATTAATTGATGCTATCTGCTTAATGAAAGAAGGAGCAATTGTCACTGCGCATATGAGCGGGAATGGGCAAGAAGTCGCCAATAAATGCATTCAAATCCTGCACAGATTGAGGGCTGAATAGAGTAACGACAAACCGTCGGAGGGACTCACCGTACCCGCCAGCCAAGTTGGAAAAAACCAAACGGGTCAAATGCACGGGGCCATTCGGGACGATGTGCCATAGATAAAACAGCATCATTGAGGTATAACCACCTGACTTATAGAAATTTTACTCTTTCATCGATGCACTCATATGAGCCCATTTCGAACTCACGGCATATCCAGGGCCTGTTTTCGTAAATTGTGCACATATACGTTTCCCTGTCCAAAGCCGCGCACCAACCATCATCTAGCCTCATCATGGTTTCCCCACCATATTGATCGCGGGAGATAAACTGTTCTGGAACGCCAGTATCTGAAATGAGCATCACTTCAAGCCGGCAACAACAGGCTTTGCAATTTGAGCAAGACGGAGTTTCTGGAGAGGTATTTTTGATAGGTATATTCATGAGTAACTACAATTTCGTCAATAGTACATGATACCTTAAATTTAATATGACTTTCGGAACTTTATGAGAAATATTTACGTTGCCTTTGATTACGATCCGGCTAGTCCATAAATAAACAGCACAGTAAATACTCTTTTAGGCTTGCTCCACCTAAGTGAAAATGATTCTTTACTTGGTTTGTCAGAATATACCTGAGACAATGGCCACAACTTACTACAGGCGAAACAATATGAAACTTTTAGTCCGCAATCTTGCGCGAACCACTACCGAGCATGAAATTCGTGTTCTTTTTTCAGCCTACGGCACCGTCACTGAGTGCAACCTAGTATTAGACCAAGAAACTGGGCAATCTAAAGGCTTCGCATTTGTTGAGATGCCGGATAAGGATGAAGCTAAAAGTGCGCTTGATAACCTTCATCTCACTAGCGTCGCAAAGAGCAAAATCAGAGTTAAATTCGCTCAAAACTAAGCATTAGCCCATCTCGGAGCCTGATTAACCATGCGTTAACGGGTTCCGTTCTTAACCCCCAAACCCCCACCAGCTTTCACGCTTATCCCTTTCTGATATCCTTTAAGGCCGTCTAAAACAAACGCAACGCAGAGCCAAGTGCCATACGTTGCGAATCAGAATTAAGCTCTTTAGTTATAAGCGATATTGCTTAAGCCATAATGTGGGTAGCGCAAAGCTTATTGCCCGCTGGATCACGTAAATAGGCAAGGTACATTTCGCGTGGACCAACCGCTCTTACACCTGGAGGATCTTCACACTCAACGCCTCCACTTTCCAAACCAGCTTTATGCCATAGCTCTACTAATTCAGGGCTATCCACTTTAAAACCAATAGTCATACCATTCCCTGAAGTTGCTGCTTCTCCGTTGATTGGCGCAGTAATAGCAAAAGTCCCTTCAGGATGAAAGTAGACGCAGCGCCCGTGTGGATCTAAGACACCTTCTTGGTAACCTAGAACCGACAAGATTGCATCATAAAATTGTTTGGATTTATCGACATCATTTGAGCCAACCATAACGTGACTGAACATTTATACGTCCTTTTTAGAGTGTTGTTGAACTCAACTACTCTGCTATATCAACTTTCTTATGTCTATTGATGCTTTGTTAAGATGTGAAGCACGTAATGTGGTGTTTTTGTTTGCAAAACCAAATGATATAACTATTAACTTAGATTCTTCTCACTCTAGCCAACAAAATTCGGCGATTGATTTTTTCAGCGAACAAACACTCCGCCACATAAGGAAGCGCAAGCCGTGTATACTCATCTATGCGAATTGCTGATGAGTTAATACTTACGTTATTACACAAAGATTGATGACACAAATAAGCTGTCGTTTTCTGATTGTCATTTTGAAACTTTCATATTCTCATTTTGAGAACCCCTCCCAATCACAACCTAATCCATTGATATTTAAATAAATAAAATCTGGCACACTCCCTGCAGTCCTGCAGTAAACACTAGCAGGAGATACGATTATGGAACTTCGTAAAATTGAAACAAACGACACTATCGTGACTTGGGTGATCAACGGGAACCTTGACGCAGACGGAAGCCGCCAGGCCCAGCCACACATTGATGAGATTTTAGCTGAGTCATCAACTCGAGAAATAGAAATTGACTTCAGCAGAGTCCAGTTTCTTGACTCATCAGGCGTAGGTGCGATCGTGTACCTATATAAACGGCTTGTCGAGAGCCAGAGAAGCATGCGTATTGAAAACGCCTCCGGCCAACCTCTCGAAATAATGAATCTATTACGTATTAACCAAGCGATACCTGTTAACTCTCGTACTTACTAAATAACGATCACTAACAAAGGACGTTGGCATGAACTTTTCTTTCAAACACATAGCCCTAGCTGTATCTATGACTGCCGTGATTGGATGCAGTAGTTACCCAGAAGAAGGCCGTGGTGGTCTTGGGGAAAACTACATCCAATCAAGCTTCACTCCCGTGATGCCAGATGAACCTCTCGGTCCTGAGCACGGACTTCGGTTCGACTGGCAACTGACCAAGCTGCAATTAGACTCTTTGATAAGAGAAGGCGCGCGTTGGTGTTTTCCAGCTGCAGTTGTACAAGCGTTGGAGAAACAAACCCGGATCGCTAGAGAGCTTGAAGGAGGTCTACTGCTAGATGCCGCCAACGATATTGTTATTCAGCGCAAGCGTCTTAATGAACTAGAACTTCAACTGGACTATGCGACCTCACAGACCAAGTGTGTACCTCCTATGGATGAAAACGCATTTCAGAAGCGCTTGGCCATGATTGATCAACTTTATAGCTTGCTTAACGTCGATAATCAGTTTGCTTTTAACTCCACAGAAGTAAATCCAAAGTACATGGGCCACCTAGCCCAATCCGCGAACATCTTAAACGAGCACCAAAGCTTAAACCTCAAAGTTACTGGTCACGCTGATTCAGTGGGTGATGGTCAGTACAACCAGGAACTTGCGATGGGACGTGCGACTCAAGTCAAGCGCTACCTGACCATTTTTGGCCTTAATCCAAAACGTATAGAAACACAATCTGTCGGCGACACGCTTCCTCTCTATGAGGGCGAATCGGAAGGTGTTCGGCTTACCAACCGCCGCGTAAGCATCGAAGTGGTGGATACTCAAGAACATATCAAGCAGGGTCTGCAGGGAGGCTTACAATGAAATGGACTAACCTTATTGCCCTACTTCTTCTTACTTCAATTTTCTCTGTGGCGCACGCGAATGAAGAACGAGTACAAATTGGCGATCTCATTCAGGTCAACTTACCCGGTGAGTCATCTTTAAATAAAGGCTTTCAAGTCGACAAGCGCGGCCGCATCACTCTGCCTGAAGTTGGCGCGCTATACGTCGCAGGTTACAGTGAAGCTCAGCTTGAGCAAGTCGTTAAAGAATCTCTGGAAAAAGTGTATCGTGACCTCTCCTCTGCTTCTGTTTACATTGCTGAGCAACAAATTTTAGTCTCGGTACAAGGGTATGTGACCTCACCGGGCGAATACACGTTATCTAAGTCTTCTGATGTCCAAATGGCCATTCACGCTGCGGGCGGATTACGCTCCGGAGCGCAGCTCAACAGTCTATTTATCAAACGTGGCAAAGATAAGATCACCTTTAACTACAAAACGTTTCTCGATACAGGTGATGAATCACTGCTACCTGAGCTGGTCTCACTTGATACTATATTTGTTCCTGCGTCCCCATTAGTCGGTAATATCGAACAAGAGTTCGATGCGAACAAACTCGCCAACGCAGGTGACAGCGCCGACGGCCGAACAGCAATTAAAGTGTTTGGCGAAGTAAACGCGCCTGGCTCATTCAGCTTTAAAGCCAATACCGATCTGGTTGATATCATTATGCGAGCTGGCGGCGTTACTCGCTATGCCTCTGTCGAACAAATACGTGTCATTTCAGACAATACCCCTAAGCTGTTTAACCTTAAAACCTATCTCGATAGCGGTGATATCTCATTGCTACCGCCACTAACACCGGGAACCACCATCTTCGTTCCTAAACAAGAAGAAGAGATCAAGGCAGGCGCAAACGTGGTTTACATTATGGGTGAAGTGGCAAGCCCTGGTGCCTATGAAGGCAAGAAAAATGCGTCGTTTATGGATATTCTGGCGAACGCGGGTGGTCCTACTCGTTATGCAGAATCACGCCAAATTCGAGTCATTAAGTCCAACGGTCAGGTGATCAAATTTGATTTAACTGCTTTCACTGAAGGTCTGACCCGTAAAAGCCCGCCTAAAATTGGCCCGGGAGATGCGATCTTCGTTCCTGAGAAGACAGACATGAACGAAAAGTCTTGGCTGAAAATTGCGCCCAATCGCGCCGTCAGTGTGATTGGAGAAGTGGTTCGCCCCGGGCGCGTCGAATGGTCAGATGAAATGGACCTAATGGACTTGCTAGCTCATGTTGGCGGCCCAACACTTCGCGCGGACACTTCGAAAATTGAAGTGGTCGCCCCTGATAACCAGCTACACATCTTCGATCTCGATGATTTCATTCTAAAAGGTGCGCCTAACAAGGAATTACCTATCATCAGTGCTGGTGCGATTGTACGTGTACACGATCTACCCCAAGATCCTTCCGACAATAAATCACAATGGGTTCGCCAAAGCTCAGATGCATCCATTTATGTATTTGGTCAAGTAAATGCCCCTGGCCGCTATCGTTTCACTAAGGATATGCATTTCCTCGATATTTTGTCTGCGGCAGATGGCCCAACAAAAGACGCGGATATCCACAACATTCGTATCACACATCGTGACAAAAGCTATTCCAAAGTAAGCAAGCTTAACCTATCGTTATACTTTGAGACTGGGGATGAAAGCTTGCTTCCAAATGTCACTATGGGCGACACTATTTACATCCCTGAAAAAGATAAGATTTGGTTAGATCGTTCTAAGGAGTCAACGGTACGCGTACTAGGAGCAGTCAATAATCCAGGTCGATATGTATTTGACGACAACATGACCTTGCTGGACTTACTTGCCGAAGCGGGCGGTCCGTCTGATCGAGCTTACTTAGAGAAGATCTCGATCGTCAATATGTCTTGTTGCCAAGGCCAAGCAAGAACCTTTGATCTGGTTGACTTCAGTAAAACTGCCAACATTTACAAACTGCCGGTACTACGAGCTGGCGACACCATCTATGTGCCCGATCGAAACGAAAGTATCATCGAAAAAGCACGCGTGGGTCTTGAAGACATTCTGCGTCTAACAACAACCATCGTGTTAATAGGAGCTTTATGATGATTATTCCTGCAACTCACACAGAAATTGAGCAAATCTATCTAGCAGCGGAAATGTCTGGCAGTCGCTCATTATGCATTACCGCCTGTCAATCTGGTGACGGCGTAACTTCAATGGTCACAGCACTAGCTGAACGTTATCTACTCGCGGGTCATCGAACTTTGGTGGTGGATCTTAATACCTACCACCCTGCTTTCGAATGCGTTGATATCACACCAGGCATAGAAAATCAGATTGGTTTATTGGTAGCGCACGCTTCAACCCATCAATTGTTTACGGGTTTAACAGTGCCAAACAATCAATCAGCAGTTCTCGAATATAAAGACCCCACCGTTCTCAAAGCAGCCGTAAAGCAATGGCTTTGCCAATACGACCGAGTTATTTGCGATACGTCGCCGCTGCTTCAAATCAATAGAAGAAATATTCCTGCACAAGTCGTTGCTAGTGCTTGCGACCAGACAGCGCTCGTTGTGATGGGTGGCAAAACTTCGTCCGGGCAACTTGAAAAAGCGATGCAATTGATTAATTCGCCTTCTATCACTTTATTAGGCTCGATACTAAATTTAAAAAACCAAGCATCACTTGCTCAGGAGATGGTTCGAGAACTAAATCGACTACGTTTTATCCCAAAAAAATGGCGAGAAAAGTGGTCACAAAATATTCTTGCCAACGAGTTCCTTGCTCAATCTGCTTAGGATTTGCTATGAAAAAAATCTTCATCACCCTTTCGACTCTGATACTTTCGGCAGTAACCGTTGCTGAACCCCTTACATTTGGCGTTGTCCCTCAGCAATCTGCTAGCCGACTGGCCCAGCAATGGGGTCCTCTCGTTGCTGAAATAAGCAAAAAAACAGGTTATGACGTCTCCTTTAGTACCGCTCCTAACATTCCGGAATTTGAAAAACGTTTATCTGCTGGCGAATACGATGTCGCTTACATGAACCCATACCATTACACCGTCTACAGTGAACATCCTGGTTATCAAGCCATCGCCAAAGCCAAGAATAAGAAGATAAGCGGAATCCTAGTGGCGAGGAAAGCTAACAATATTGAGTCTTTACAAGCGTTACAAGGACAAAAGATCGCCTTCCCTTCACCGGCTGCCTTTGCGGCGACAGTATTGACACAAAGTGATTTGAGAGAGGCTAACGTCGCGTTTGAGTCTGACTACGTAACGTCACACGACTCGGTGTATTTGTCGGTGGCAAGAGGGTTTTACCCAGCGGGTGGCGGCGTGTTGAGGACCTTTAACTTATTACCGGACGCTGTTAAATCTCAGCTAGAGCCGATTTGGACAACAAAAGCATACACAGCACATGCCATAGCTTATCACCCGAGAATGACTCTCGACCAAGTCGAGTCTATCCAACAAGCGCTCGTGTCCATAGATACAACACTTGAAGGGGTTGAGTCCCTACAGTTATTGAATATCAATGGATTCGAAGTAGCTAGCGATACAGATTGGGATGATGTAAGAGCACTCAATATCAAAGTACTCGAATAACCGGAGGCTGTAATGACTTTGCGTTCTAAAACAATACTTGGCATTGCTGTCATCGAAATTACAGCCCTCATCATCTTGGTGGCTAACGCGATGAGTTTTCTCTCGGAATCCAACGAGAAACAATTGATCCAAAGGGCTCATTCAAGTGCAGTTATGTTTGCTCATGCAGCTAAAGATGCTCTACTTTCTACTGATTTAGCCACTCTGGATGACTTAGTCAAAGAATTCATTGACTTAGAAGATGTTGCTTACGTTCGTGTGTTACGCGGCGACAACGAAATGGCGTGGGCAGGTGACACAGCGTTACTCGAACGTTCAATGGCAAGTGATGAATCTCTAAATGATGTCAATGACGGCATCTTCGATCTGCGAACCCCAATTGAAGGTAATGGCAATATATATGGGTATGTGGATATGGGATTCGAAACGCATCCTATCAGCAACATGCTCGTTAACGCACAGCAAGCAATTATCAGTATCGCAGCTATCGAAGTCGTACTGGTTGCGTTTTTCTCCTTTATCCTTGGCGCCTATCTCACTAAGAATCTCACCCGTTTAACTACTGCTGCCCAAACACTTAGGGAAAAAGGCCCAGGATTTCAGCTCAATCACTATTCCAAAGATGAGCTTGGTGAAGTCATTAAAGCATTCGATGAGATGTCGGCTAAGTTAGAACAAGACTACCAAAATCTCACTGCAGCACGTGAGGGTGCCGAACAAGCGAACGACTCTAAAAGCCGCTTTCTCGCCTCCATGTCTCATGAGATACGTACTCCGATGAATGGCGTATTGGGCATATTAAATATCCTTGAAGAAACTAAGCTCACTAACGAGCAAAGAAAGCTGGTCGCAACCGCCACTGAATCGGGAAATTTCCTACTTTCCGTCATTAATGACATTCTTGATTTCACTCGTATGGAGTCCAATACGCTCATTCTGGAAGATAAACCTTTCGACTTCAGACAGTGTGTCGAAAGCGTGGTGAATTCATTTTTGCCCACAGCCAAGAGTCAAAACCTTATTTTACATTGCTACATTGAGGGCACTGTTCCAAGCAAAGTCAGCGGAGACAAAAACCGCGTCAAACAGATACTGCTCAACCTGATTGGCAATGCCATCAAGTTTACTCACGAAGGAAGCGTCACAGTTAAAGTTGGGTCGGAGGCATTGGAACAAGGGCGAGTAAAAATCACCTGCCAAATCCAAGACACTGGAATAGGCATCAACAATAGCTCGATTGATTACTTATTTGATGAGTTTACGATGGCTGACCAAACCTATTCACGTAGCAAAGAAGGCTCGGGGCTTGGTCTCGCTATCTGTCGCCGACTCTGTACCCTTATGGAAGGAGACGTCACTGTCGAGAGCACGCCCGGAGTGGGCAGTACATTCACATTTGACATCACTCTCTCCGTAGCAGATGAGTTACTGGCCTCTCCAACTCTTGACTCACTCCGTCAAGAGTTGATTCGTTCAAACGCTCGTATTCTTGTCGCAGAAGATAACAAAGCGAATCAGCTCGTCATACGAGAAATGTTCAAGCGGGTTGGCCTATCTATCGATATCGCCGAAAATGGCAAACAAGCGGTTTCAATGGTTCAGGAATATCAATATGACCTGATCTTTATGGATATATCAATGCCTGAAATGGATGGCATACAAGCCTGCAAAGCGATTCGGAGTCTTGATGACAGTAAGGCGTGCGATATCCCCATCATTGCCCTAACTGCACACTCACTGGCTGGTGATAAAGAAAAGTTTCTTGCATCTGGCATGAACGACTACTTATCAAAACCCCTAAGGCTGTCACAACTAATTGAAAAAATTAACCTATTCTTAAATGAAGGCCAAGAGGAAAACAAAGATCTAAAATCAGGCCCCTGCCATTTGATTGAGCAACAAAACTTATATTCAAATACAAGCGTAGGTCAAGTGAACCAACGTGAGGAAGAAGTAAATTTGGATTTAGTAGACGAACAGATTTTGCAGCAAATGATCGCAGACACGAGTGCCGATGTCATTCCATTGCTCATCGAGCATTATCTTGAAGAATCTCAGCAGCGTTTAGCAAAAATATATCAAGCTATGGAGTCTCAAGACAAAGAAACGGTAGAGTTTGAAGCGCACACCCTAGGTAGTTCAGCTCTCGCACTTGGGAATAGAACTCTGTCCAATTTCGCGCGAAAAATCGAGCATCTTTGCTTAGACGGCAAACAAGAGCAGGCTTTCAGCTACAAGCAAAAACTTCAAGTTGTTGCCAAAGAGTCACTAAAAGCATTAGAGGAAAGAAAGCAGCAAGGGTTTATTGAACCAACACAACTATAAAGGCTTAAGAGAGGACAGCTCCAATGAAACCAAAAGTACTACTAATAGAAGACTCAACTTCTCTTGCTATCTTGTACAAACAGTATGTACAGCATGAGCCCTATGAACTGTTTCACGTAGAAACAGGTAAAGAAGCCATCGCCTTTATTGAAAGAAATGTTCCGCAATTGGTTATTCTAGACTTCAGACTGCCCGACATGGATGGCGAGCAAATTCTGGATTGGATTAACGCGAACCAAGTCCCGACATCCGTCGTCGTTGCCACGGCACATGGCTCAGTTGATCTGGCGGTTAGCCTTGTGCAAAAAGGGGCGAAAGACTTTCTGGAAAAACCAATTAATGCTGATCGTCTAAAGACCTCAATCGCTCTGCACTTACAACAAGTTAAACTGGAAAACCTTGTCGAAGACATAGAAAACAAATTCGATAGAAACCGATTCCACGGCTTCATCGGATCTAGCCTTCCAATGCAAGGCGTGTACAAGATCATCGATTCAGTGGCACCAACGACAGCAAGTGTTTTTATTGTCGGTGAAAGTGGTACGGGTAAGGAAGTGTGCGCCGAAGCCATCCACCGAGAGAGTAAGCGTAAAGATAAACCATTTATCGCCATCAACTGCGGTGCGATTCCAAAAGATCTCATGGAAAGTGAAATCTTTGGTCACGTCAGGGGCGCATTTACAGGAGCCACAGCCGATCGCAAAGGCGCGGCCTCAATGGCCAACGGTGGTACGCTTTTTCTTGATGAGCTCTGTGAGATGGAACTTGAAATGCAAAAGAAATTACTCAGATTTTTGCAAACAGGTACGTTTACCCCACTAGGCGCAAATAAAGAAATGAAAGTCGATATTCGTATAATCTGTGCGACGAACCGAGATCCTCTTGTTGAAGTAGAAGAAGGCCGTTTCAGAGAAGATCTCTACTACCGTGTTCATGTAGTGCCTATTGATATGCCACCACTGCGCGAGCGCGGCAATGATATTACGACTTTAGCGACTCACTTCCTTAAACTGTACGCGAAAGAAGATGGCAAAAAGTTCAACGCCATACACCGAGACGCAGAGCCAACGCTAAAACGCTACGCGTGGCCGGGTAACGTTCGTCAACTGCAAAATATTATTCGCAATATTGTCGTCCTTAATGACGATAGCCATTTGCGCCTTGAGCATTTACCATCTCAGGTCACATCAAGCCGTACGCCAAAGCAAAACACCGTAGCTAAACCTGAGCCAATCATCACGCCACAACCGGCCGTGATCAATCAGGCTCCAGAAAATAGTCACGACGCAGTTGCTGAGCAGCAAATTGAAAGACCTGTGGCGATAAGGCCAATGTGGCAAATTGAACGTGAGGCAATACAGCAAGCCATTGATTACTGCGACGGAAACGTGCTGAACGCGGCGGTACTTTTAGAGCTTAGCCCTTCTACGGTATACCGTAAGAAGCAAGCCTGGGAAGCTGAAGATGAGCAACAACTCGTGTAACGAAGTCTGGCTAGTCATCGACAGCCTGGCTTTCGGTGGTATTGAAACACATGTGCTTGAGCTTGCAAATGGGCTCAAGCATTTTGAAGTCCCTGTAAGAGTCATGTTGCTGCGATCTTATTCCAAACCGCAATTGCTCAAAAATAAGCTGGAATCAAATGGCATTGCTGTCCAGTTTCTGGACTCTGCTGACACGAATTATTTTAACGCCTTAATTAGCCAAGTACGAAATCAAAAACCGGCTCTACTCCACGCTCATGGCTATAAAGCAAGCTTAGTCTGCAAGCTGGCAAGGATGGTGACAAGAGTTCGCCAAATATCTACGTATCACGCTGGAGAAACCTCATCAGGTAAGGTGTGGGTATATGACTGTGTCGACCGATTGACCACGTTTGTTTCAAATCACTCAATCGCAGTGAGTGAAAGCATTGCGCAAAAGCTGATAACTAGATCGGAAAGTTTCAATAATTTTATTGATACCAAGACGCTATCTACCTCAACAGGAAACCAAATTGCGTTTGTTGGCAGGCTAAGCCATGAGAAAGGACCTGATCGATTTATTGACTTGGCGCGCCTAAATCAAACACGGCAGTTTGATCTTTATGGCTCGGGGGCAATGCAGTCTGAGCTAAAACAGGGCGATCCAGCAAACGTCAGGTTTCATGGTCACCAAAACAACATGGACGCCATTTGGCAACATATTGGCATTTTGATCATTTGCTCTCGTTATGAAGGCTTACCCATGACCGCGCTTGAAGCGATGGCGAGAGGTATCCCTGTCATCTCACTTAATGTAGGCAATATGTCTAAGCTCATTAAACACGAAACCAACGGGTATTTAGTCGAAAACGTCAATCAATTGAATGAGGCTTTAAACACCTACCTATCCCTCGAACCTCACCAGCAATTAGCGATTAAAAAGCAGGCGATTAATATCGTTGAACAACACTATTCTCAATCTGCCGTCATCCCAAAAATGATGAAACTCTACTTCCCCAATTGATCTCAATCTGATTGTCAAATTGAGAAACAATAAAGCCCCACCTCAAGTCGCCTATAAATCACCTTAAAAACAAACACATACAACTACTCTCTTCTTGGCATCACATTTGCGTTAGTCATATCAAAAAGTGCAATTAACTGTTTTATGCAAATACGATGTGAGGGGTTGGCATGAAGAGAAAGATTCTATTTGTACATTACGGCGATGATTGGATACGAGGCAGCGAGAAATGTTTACTCGATCTTATTAAGTACATGGAACACCATCACTACGCGTCTTACGTTTGGACCAATAGTCACGAACTCTCAAGACAATTAGAACTTATGAATGTTCCGACTCAGCTTAATCATTTTCCACTGCTGCTTGGCTGGAAACCACCTAAATACAACGTATCAAGTTGGTTTGGTCTGATTAAGCACGGTTGCGAGCTCATTGAACGTGAAAAAGTAGACCTTGTACACATTAATAGTGGCGCGCCCTGCCAGTGGATGTTGGCCGCTGCGCGAATGAAGAAAGTGCCCGTCGTTACCCAGCTCCACAGCCCTTATCCGGTGCGCGACCGCATGACACTTGGCCTGCATCTTTCTCCCCACATTATTTCGGTCAGTCAGTACGTCGCAGAATTCATGGTTAAAGATGGTTACCCTAACGAAAAAATATCTGTCATTCACAATGGTATTGATACCGTATCTCTATCCGCGCAGCAAAAAGTCGATGTCAGAGAGGCACTGTCCATTCCAGAGCATGATTTTATTTTTGCGACGGTCGGCTCCCTAATTCACCGTAAAGGCGTAGACCGGATCATAAACGCAATGCGTCACGTTACTTTTGAGTATCCTAACGTCAGTCTTGTTGTCATTGGCGATGGCGCTTTAATGGACAAGCTTCTCCAACAAGCCGAGCGCCTGCACCTAAGCAATCGTATTCACTTTGTTGGTGAACAAACCAATGTTGTTGGATGGCTTAAGGGATGTGATGCCTTTATCAGTGGTGCTCGAAGCGAAGCCTTTGGGCTGGCTGTAGCAGAAGCTGCCCTTGCTAAAATCCCGGTTATCGCGCCACTTGAAGGCGGAATTCCTGAATTCATTTCCCATGGCGAAACTGGAATTCTGTATCCGAATCAGGGCATTGACCCATTAGCAAAAGCGATGCGCGTGGTAATCAATAATCCTGAACTATGTGAACAGTACGGGATGAGCGGTTTTGAGCATATCACCAAAAATTATGATCTATCTGTCAGTTGCCGAAAAATAGAACTTCTTTATAGAGACTTATTGGAACAGCCATTTGTATCCAATCGATCTCTAATAAGTACCTTATTACCCCTTAAAAGCTATGTGGTAAACCGTTTGTCGTTTGGAGGCCAGCATGACTAGTCAAAACAAGAAAACGCTTATTTTTGACCCTATCGCATTTAAAGGAGGCTCTAAGATTGCAACCAGTGATGCGCTCAATATATGTCGTGTAGAGTCCAATGATTTCATTGTCGCAACAGTAGACCCGGCATTCTGGAAGCAAACAGAATTCTACGCCAAACACAATGTTACTTTGATTTCCATTTCCCCAATTCCTTGGTTAATGAGTCAGCACAATGGGATTCTCTACTGGCTAAACCAATTGTATCTCCTATTGGTATTGTTAAAGTCATTACTTCAACATCGCGGCATTACGACAGTCATTGGCGCTTCAGGGCCTGGTATGGATATGCCAGTCTATTTGTTACAGATGGTTCTTAATATTGAAGTCGTTCAATTTATCCACGGCAACGTCGGGCTCTCACGCTCTATTGGCTATTGTCTTACCAGAGCGAACGCCGTGTTTTACTTACCCTCTACCCGTTGTAGCCTCAAAGCGGCACTAGAAACTTACCTCAAAACAGGGACTAAAATAAAAGACACGTCGGCAATCGCTGAAAGTTACTTAAACTCATCTCAGTATCAGTCATTTGTGAATGGAATTCCGGCTTCACGTTGGCCAAAGGAATGTCAAAAGAATACGCCTATTTACTTTTGGGCTGCGTCGCTACTGAAATGGAAAGGTCTGGAAACGTTAATAAAAGCATCCAAGAGAGCCGCTATTGGTCAGCCTGTCGTACTCAATGTTTGCTACATTCGCCCCGTGGATACTTGTTTACCAACATCCAACGCTCCGGTTTTTCTGTCCCACACCATATGGTATGAAGATCCCGAAAACCTGGATGATATCCGGAGTCAATCCAACATCTTTGTTTCAACCAGCTGTAATGAGCCATTCGGCTTATCAATTCTAGAGGCTCTGGCTGCAGGTATGTGCGTTGTCATTCCTCAAGATGGCGCATATTGGGACAAGACACTGACCCACAATGAAAACTGTATTAAGTATCAGCCTGGAAACCCTGATTCTTTGTGCGATGCCCTGCTCTACGCAAATAACGATCAACAAGCATTTCATCGTTGCAGCCAGCATGCGTTAGAAATCTCTGCCCGCTATAAAGCTGAGCGTTGCTACCAAAAGTTTGCGCAACACATTAATGGTGACGTGGTTACATCCGTCATTCAAGCATGCGATTAATTCAGTTTGAATAGGAAGTTTTGCAATGAATGTTAGCCATCTGAAAAACATCAGTTTATATGCAGTCAGCCTGTTCCTCATTAAAGGTGTGTCACTATTCACTTTGCCTCTTATGGCCCAATACTTGTCACCGCAAGAAATCGGTCATCTTGAGCTGCTCGGTATCACAACGGTATTCTTTAGTCTGATTGTTGGCATTGCAATGCATGAAAATCTCTATCGATTTATAGGCACAATCAGTCGCTTCACGGTTCGAAAAAGAAAAGCTTCTCAACTGTACAGTGTATCGCTCGTTGTTTCTTTCAGTCTGAGTTTATTTATCGTGTTCATTTACTACCTAGTCCCTTTTAAGCTCTCGATGTTCAGCAGTGAGCAAATCCTATTTATGGCTTTGGTATTGTGCTACGAAGCGCCTCTTGCAATCAGTCTTGCTTGGTTAAGGTTGCATAATCAAGCAATCTTGTTCTTTAAGATATGTGTCGTGACCGTTTTAGCTCAGGTTTCTTTACTTGTTGTCGCCCTGACACACAAACCCGACGTGACACTCATTTTTGCCCTCAATATCGCGTGTACCTTTATCCAATTTTTGTTTTTGCACGTTTTCATCAACTTTCCATTTTCCCTACCTAACAAACAACGCTTTATTCGTTATATACGCTACTCTGCGCCGCTAATGTTGTCCGGTGTGGTGGCTTTTGGTTTAAGTGGTGCAGAAAGGTGGCTGATCGCTGGAGCAGCCGATTTAGAAACCTTAGGCATGTATGCGATTGCGGCTAAATTCGCGCTTAGCGTCGGGATTCTTATCCAACCTTTTCATATGTGGTGGATGCCAAAACGTTTCGAAACCATGGACAAAAATGGAGGTGAACATGTCGCTAGCGTGACGACTCAAGGGATACTGCTGTTGTGCGTTATTGCTGTCGCTGTGGCATGGCTTAGTCAGCTTTTTATTTCGTTCTCTTTACCGGACTCTTACCAGCCTGCTATCGCTTTGGTTGGAATGACCATAACAATGATGCTATTCAAAGAGCTGGTCGAGTTGACCAACTTCGGCATTCTCTACCAAAAGCACACCTCTCAGCTTTTGTATATTAACCTCGCCTCCACTGCATTGGCGATGGTGATTTGTATCCTTTCTGCTGACCTCGGCATTGAAGCAATGCTTTACGGGTTGATCGCGGGGCAATTAAGTCGATTCATATTCACAATCTGGTTTAGCCAACGTGCGCATTATCTGGATTATCAAACCAGTCCTATCTGTGCGCTGATAACGTTAACGGTGCTGTTTCTATTAACCAGTCGGTATCATCAAAGTATCGAGGTGTCCGCGTTAATGCTGCTGCTTCAGCCGTTAGGCGTTATCGCTTTTGCCATTCGATTCCAGTTGATTTCAGGTGCTTCACTCAAAAGTCTTTCAAGCACGTTAACTCATTATCTGGGTCGTTCACTATGAATAACGTCAAACACGCCAAGCCAATGATGATCATGACGCTGGTTACGCTTATGTTAACTATGGTTTGGTATGTTATACCTCATCCAGCCATTGTCGTCGTACTCTGCTTTTTACCGCTTGCAACATTGTTTGTGCTCAATCAGACATTTTGGTTGGTGAGTCTATTTGTACTGTTTTCCTTCTTTAGAATTCACGAAGCCTTACCCGCACTTTATTCATTAAAAATACCGCTACTCCTCTCTTTAGGGGCGCTTGGCGCTTTGATTTGGCACACCTTGATCAGTCGCCAGCTACAAACTTTCTGGCACCCAAGCATGACTTGGCTAGTACTATTTTGGGGGCTTGTTGTCATAGGCATTGTCTTGTCATCCAACCCGGGAGTTGCCATTACCTATTTTAAAAATATCTATTGGAAAATCATTATCATGACTCTAGCCATCGCTTGGTTGGTGAACACGGAAGATGCAGTGCGAAAAATCGCAACCTTGATTATCTTGGCGGGTGGATTAATTGCCGTGGTTGCTTTGTATAACTCCGCTTCGGGTATTGGCTTAGTTGAGGGCACGAGAGTCACTATCGGTCGACAGTTAGGCTCTGTGCTTGGCGACCCTAATGATTTGTCGTTAGTATTAATGTTCCCTCTGGCGTTTGCTATCAGCTTTGCCACCACAAAAGGCATAGGATTCCTACGTATTCTTGGTATTACCGGACTTGTACTGGCAATGGCAGCTGTTATAGCGACTCAAAGCCGTGGTGGGCTTCTTGGATCAGTCGCAGTATTCGGTATTTTCGGTCTGCGCCTGATTCGCTCTAAATCACTATTGATCTTCATCGCTGTAATTGGGTTACTTGGATTATTTGCCGTAGCCGGAATTTCCGACCGTCAGTCAGGAGGCGCCGCAGAAAACGGCATCGACGCATCAGCTATGGGACGCTTATATGCATGGGAAGCTGCGTTTAAGATGGCAGTGGTGAACCCGTTTAGCGGCGTAGGTTTAAACAATTTCTATTCGAACTACTACTATTACAGCTCACATTGGGATGGGCTCAACCACGCGGTTCACAGTACTTGGTTCGGCGTGTTGGCTGAGACCGGATTTCTTGGCCTGGCTGTGTTTATTGGTATGATCATTTCGCTTATTAAAACGAGCCGACAAACGCTTTCTATCTTAAATCAGCGGCAAGGCTTGGTGTCCCCTTATCTCACAGCAACAGCGCTTGCGGTGTATGCGGGTGTAATTGGCACTGTGGTTTCCGGTACTTTCCTAACCCAAGGCTTCACGTGGCCGATTTATATCCTCGCAGCGCTTTGTATCGCTATCTCCCGCATTACTCAAATCCGTTCTCAAATTGAGAATACCAAAGAAACACTCAACAAATAATTTTTATATTACTGTTTTTAAACAATTAATTTTTTGGCACGCAACGTGAAATAGTCTCTTTATCACCTCAATATCAGGGACAGTATCATGTTGGCTCAGCAGTTAAATGACTTCAAAGTGTGGTTACAACACCACGAAAACCCTTCATATCGCAAATTGTTTCTCATTTTGAAATCGATTCGTGCATGTGATCTTCCTACACCGATGTGGATGAACAAGACGGTTCGCACCGTTTATTCAGCGAGTACCTCAATTTGGAGCAACTTGGTTCGGGTATTTATCCATACCCCCACCTTTAAAGGTCGCCTTTCTCAATATGGTCGAGGACTTTATCTCTTTGGTGGTGTGCCTTTTGTTTCGGGACCACTTTCCATCACTCTCGGAGATGATTGCCGCATCTCAGGTCAAACGACGTTTAGCGCCAGACCCCAATCCAGTGATCCGCAACTGATTGTTGGCAGTAACGTCGATATCGGTTGGCAAAGTACTTTTGCGATTGGGAGCCGCATTGAAATTGGTGACAATGTTCGAATCGCCGGTCGCGCCTTTCTGTTTGGGTATTCCGGACACTCACTTGACGCCGGTTTAAGAGCGAAAGGCTTTGGCGATCTCGATTGCGATGTTGGAGATATCGTACTTGAATCGGATGTTTGGCTAGGAACAAATGTCACGGTTTGTCCCAATGTCACAATTGGCGAAGGGACCATTGTGGGTGCCGGTAGCGTGGTCACTAAAGACCTACCTGCTTTTGTTGTTGCTGCTGGTAATCCTGCCAGAGTGATTCGTTCACTTAATCACTAAGGAGTTCATTATGCGTGATCTTATTGTTTTTGGTGAAGATTTTGGTGGCTTACCATCGAGCACACAACATCTGGTTACTCGGTTAGCAAAACAACGTAAAGTACTTTGGGTTAACTCGATCGGACTCCGTCAACCCAAGTTAAATATGCACGATGTTAAACGTGCTTTCTGTAAGCTTATGGGTAAAAGTAAAGGTGGTTACACCGACCAGCGAGAGCAACACGTAAATATTACGGTGATCAACCTTAAAACGCTCCCCGCTCCCAAGTCAGCATTCGCACGTTATATCGCCAAAACGTTGATGCATCTGCAACTGAAACCCGTTATCGAGAAGCTTCAATTGCACAAACCGATTTTATGGACTTCACTTCCGACCGCAGCCGATTTATGTGGAACTCTGGGTGAGTCAGCGGTGGTTTACTATTGTGGTGACGATTTCTCATCGCTTGCCGGTGTCGATCATGATGTGGTCAAGCAACACGAAGACAAACTCGTTGTACACGCGGACCTTATTCTCGCAGCCAGTGCACCGTTGCTAGCAAAATTTCCCCAAACCAAAACTCACTACTTACCTCATGGCGTAGATACCTCACTCTTTAGTCAGCCAAGCCAGCGTGCCACAGATTTGCCTTCTCCAAATCACAAGGTTGCAGGGTTTTACGGCAGCCTATCTAACTGGCTAGATTACGAACTCATCGAGCAAGTTTGTCTCATGAACCCCAACTGGCAATTTGTGTTTATCGGCCCAATTGAACTCTCTAACTATCCGCTACCTAAACTGGCGAATGTGCACTACCTTGGTCCTAAGCCACATCGCGATTTACCCAGTTACAGTCAACATTGGGATGTAAGTTTACTTCCGTTTAAATCCAATGGACAAATTGCTTCATGCAGTCCTTTAAAGTTACTGGAATACTTAGCGGCAGGTTGTCACGTCATTACTACCCCTTTTCCCGCTTTATCGGCTTACAAAGCCTTGGTTTCAACCGTAACTGATTGTGAGCAATTCACTGACGCATTAAACCAGTTAGATCGTGAATCAACCTCTGCTCGACAAAAGTCGGTTATCAACGAAAGTTGGGATGCACGTACGCTTAAATTGAACTGTATGTTGGAGTCACTATGAACGAGCTAAAACGGAGATTTATCGTCATACTCAATTCAGCATGGCGACAACGGTATGTGATTGGCGTACCGATTCTTATCCTTCCATTCGTTGGATACTTTATTGGCAAAATTGCACCGACCAACTACGTGTCGCATACGTCAATGCTGATTCAAGAAACCGCAAAGATGAATCCGTTTCTTGAAGATATAGCGGTCTCAACCATGCTAAAGGAACGGTTAAATGCCCTGAGTACACTACTGAAAAGTCGCCATGTACTTACTGCTGTGGCGAATGAACATCAACTTATTAACGACTCAATGCCACCAGCCAAGCGTGATTACATCATCAATCAGCTTTCAAACAGTTTAACGATCACTCAACCGGGCAAAGACTTCCTTAAAATTTCACTGACCGCTCCCCGCCCGGACGGTATGAAAGAGTTATTAGAGTCTATCAGTGAGCATTTTATTGAGCAGCTCCTAGCACCAGAGCGTTCATCTATCCAGGACTCCTCAGAATTTCTCGCTATTCATATTGAGAAACGCAGACACGAACTCGACATCGCTGAAAACGAACTGGCTGATTTTAAAAATCGCTTTGCATCTGTCACACCAGAGATGCAAAGTCAGTCGCTAGGCCGCCTAGCCTCTCTGAAACAAAGCTACGCTGAGAAAAAAGCCGAGCTCGCAGGGGTCGAAAAGAGCCTGGGTTCTCTCGATCAACAACTATCAAAGACAAACCCCGTCGTCGGTAAAATTGAAGATCAAATCATCGAGATCCGTAGCGAACTGACTCTTCTCAAAGCGAAATATACGGAGAGCCATAGTGCCGTTCAAGGCAAAGAGCGTGAGTTACGCCGTTTAGAGAATGAACGCGCCTTATTATTGAAAATAGAGCAACCTAATATCAGTAGCGATCAGCTTTGGGATATTGCCAGCAGTAATAAATTAAAAGATCTTGGAGAAATTCAACCTTTGCTCGTAACCCAGCTACAAAGCTTACAACTCGTGCGAGGTCGTTATGAATCTCTCAAGGAAGAAACGAAAAGTTTAAAAGAAATGATTTCCATCCTAGAGCAAGAAGCCAATCAATTCGGTGATAATGCGAAAACCATGCATCGTTTAGTACGCAATGCTGAAATTAAGCGTCAACTCTATGATGAATTAATTCAGCGTTACGAAATGGCTCAGCTCACTGGTTCTCTGGGGATTTTCGAACAAAACAAACGCGTTAAAATTATTGACCTTCCCTATACCCCTAGTCGCCCTGCGAATCTTCCGGCGATTGTATTTGTCATTGCGGGATTGGTTGCGGGGATTGGTTTAGGTGCTGGTGTTGCGTTATTGATCGAGCTGTTTGATTCATCGATAAGACGCAAAGAAGAGATCGAAGCCATTACCAACGCGCCCGTGCTCACCCACATTCCAAGAATAAAACCGTATCAATCATAACGATTTTCAAATTGACTTTCAGCTTGAGAAACATTCGAAAACAGACATAAATCATTGTATTAATTAGACAATGAAACTGGCACACATAATGCTAATACTAGTTTAAAGCTAAGCATCTGTTAGGAGAACGTATGAGCATAAAGACCAAAACGATTATCCACGTGGTTCAGCACCTTTCCCCAGGGGGGTTAGAGGCACTCGCACTCAACATGCTGGCGTTTTCGTCCCCAAACCAGAAAGTACTTATTGTTAGCTTGGAAGGCACAAAACAAGAATCCGTATTAAAATGGTCAAAACTAAAATCGGTTGAAAACCAATTAATCTTTCTTAACAAGCCGTCAGGCTATAGCCTTAAGACGCTGATGCAGCTTGTTAAACTCTTTCTCACGTTAAAGCCAAGCGTCGTTCATACGCATCATATTGGTCCGATTCTATATGGTTCAATTGCCGCTCGTTTAGCCGGGATAAAAGCTCGAATTCATACCGAACACGATGCATGGCATCTATCAGACCAAAAGCACCGCTCATTACAAAGCCTGGCACTAAAAATCGCTAGACCCTGTGTTGTTGCAGATGCCCTCCTGGTAAAAGAACAAATTCATCAGCATTTTGATTATCAGGATGTCAGGGTGATCAAAAACGGTGTCGACTGCGAGAAATTCACAACTGGCTCCAAGCACCTTGCCCGTCAGCTTTTTGGTCTTCCTGAGCAAAGCACCATTATTGGAACCGCAGGTCGACTAGAACAAGTCAAAGGTCACGACATCTTGATCAACGCGATGGCGTTACTACCGAGCCATATACAGCTAGTTATCGCTGGGGATGGTAGCCAACGTATCAAATTAGACCAGCAAGTGAAGCAACTTGGGTTACATCGTCGAGTAACTTTTCTTGGTCTTGTTGATGACATGACGCGATTTTATCAGACGCTGGACTTATTCTGTTTGCCCTCACGTCGTGAAGGTTTCCCACTCTCTACTCTAGAAGCTCAAGCATGTGACATTGTCACTTTGGCAAGCGACGTTGGTGCGACAAAAGAAACGCTGTGCCCTTGTACCGGAGTGTTGTTTGAAAGTGAAAATTCGCAACAGTTAGCCGCCAGTTTAAACGCTGTCATTGAGAAACCAGCAAAAACATCTCCAAGACAGTTTGTCTTAGAGCATAACGACATCAGGGACATGATGCGTGCATACGAAACATTAGCTGAGGAGAAAAGCGCATGATTGATTTACTACTTACAACAGTGTTTATTATCAGTTGCGTGTTGGTTATCTATCACCACGTTGGATATCCTGTTCTACTGTCTTGGTATTCGAAACATCACCCTTACAAAGCCCGCAGCTATCGAACGCGCGGATTTAGAAATATCAAAAGCGATCGGGGATGTTCAACCATCACCATTTTGGTGCCAGCCTACAACGAAGAGCAGTGGATAGCGGACAAAATTCGCAACCTATCTGCGCTTGATTATCCAAAAAATAAGTACAAAGTCGTCATCGCTTGTGATGGCTGTACCGATAACACAGTGAGTATTGCAGAACAAACCATCCAAGAAGCAATTTGTTCAGATACGCATTTTGAAATCAGGGCATTTAAAACCAATCGTGGCAAAGTTGCCTTGATAAATGAACAGATAAAAACTATCACCAGTGATATTACGGCGTTAAGCGATGTGTCCGCCCTTATTTCCATTGATGCGCTCTGGATTGCAAATACACATTTTCGGGACAGTAAAGTCGGCGTCGTGAATGGCCATTATCAATTGCTTAAGCCCGGTAATGCTGGGGAAGCCAGTTACTGGAAATACCAAAGTCAACTTAAGATGCGTGAAGCCTCACTTGGCTCAACGCTTGGGGCACATGGCGCATTTTACCTGTTCCGCACTCACCTGTTTGAGTCAATGAGTGCCAATATAATCAATGATGACTTTATTATCCCTATGTCTATCGTACGTCAGGGGTATGTTGCTGAGTACGAGCCTCAGATGGTTGCTCTGGAGATGGAAGCCACCAACGAAAAAGATGACTTTAACCGAAGACTGCGTATCTCTGCAGGCAACATGCAGCAGGCTATCCAGCTTTGTGAGATGTTCTTACCGAAGTACAGAGGCGTCGCATTTGCATTCTTTTCCGGCAAAGGGCTACGGCTCATGACCCCTTACCTGCTTCTATTTTGTTTTGTCAGTTCTATCGCCATGATGGACAACCCATTTTTCATGGCTGCACTGGTCGCTCAAATCGCGATCTATTCACTGGCGATTGTGATTTATCACCTACCACATATATTTTGTCACAAAGCCTGCAAACTACTGCTTTACGTCGTTGCAGGTCATTGCGCAAATTTCATCGGTGGTATGCGATACCTATTTGGTCTTGAGTCAGGAAAATGGTCTCGTGTGGGCCAATAAGGAGATTTACTATGAATAACGTATCCGCACATATATCAATTTGGTTTGCAAAACGTCTCTTTGACTTGTTCGGCGCCCTATTGGGTATACTGCTACTGTCACCAGTAATACCTTTTATCGCGATAGCAATCAAACTCTCCTCTTCGGGCCCTGTGTTTTATAAACAGCTTAGAGTCGGTAAATCTACACCAGAGAAAATGATGTTTTTCGAAATCATTAAATTCCGCACCATGTACCAAGATGCAGAACAATACACAGGGGCAGTATGGGCGACGGAAAATGACCCAAGAATCACTCCGGTTGGGCTATTTTTACGTAAGACTCGTTTAGATGAAATCCCACAGCTCTTCAACGTAGTTATGGGGGACATGTCTCTGATAGGTCCACGCCCTGAGCGTCCTAGTTTCTATAGCAAACTAGAAGATGCGATCCCTTATTTCGCTGATAGAACCTATGGCGTCATGCCGGGTATCACCGGATTAGCGCAAGTCAATCAGGGTTATGATACCTGTATTGATGACGTGCGACGAAAAGTCGGCTACGACCACAGTTACGCGCTTTCACTCTGTTCTATAAAGTCTTGGCTAAGCATGGATATGAGCATCATCACCAAAACCATCGTGGTGATGTTTGATGGTCGGGGTCAATAGCAGAGATAGACACAGGATTTAATCCTTGTGACGCTCTCAATGCAGCTATGGTGACTGGCTTTCTTATCAAATAGTTTCGTGGCTTTTGTACGAGTTAACCTGTGCTTCCTTTGTATAATGGGTAAAAGGTAAGTATCTAATACTTACCTTTTACCGTATATATTTACTTTCAATTTACTAGGTTGCTCGATGCATAAGCGCTCACAAGAAAAATGGACGCAATACCGAAGTTTCCGAAAAACACTAAAACCAACGAAGAGTAGAAATGCCACGCGTCGGAAGTTCCTGTGGAACGGACTGCTATAAGGAGATGTTCTGCCTGCCGACTCTATGAGCAAAACCACCAACCCTTACCTTAATAATACCCTGCTCGCTTGACTCAACAGACGCTGTAATTCTTGAAATGCACTCCATTGCCCGACCTTGCTCGAAAGTAAAGCTATTCGAACCTGTACTACAAAGGTGTTTGGTTAAGTAACATGCCAAGGCACCACTCGCACTGCCTGTTGCTGATTCCTCTGGAATACCAAACAATGGTGCAAAGTTACGACAACTTGCTGTCACCATGTTTGTTTTTTCACACAACTCAAAAGCATGAATACCAATTACATCGTGCCTTTTACAGAAGTCACTGGTTAAAATTTCATTCACTTGAATTTTATCGAGATACCCATATGGCACTGGGACAATAATATCCGGTAGTCCTGTTGATATAACCTCAATCGGTAACTGTGTTGACTCAAGTATTGTCGAATCTAGTCCTATTAACTTAGATATATCCTCATAACTAAACTCTCCACGGTACTCAGGTAACTTCTGATCCATGACAATATGACCATTTTCCTCTATGGTTACCGCAAGCAGACCTGATTTCGTCCTTTGGAGGTATTTACCTTCAGTTATGATTCCGTCTTGATACATTGTTGAAAAAGCAGCTAACGTTGCGTGTCCACAAAAATCAACTTCACCTGTTATGGTGAAAAAAGACAGTTCAAAATCGACTTCGTCATCTCGAGAGACAAACGCAGTTTCAGAGTACCCAACTGCTTGTGCTACTTTTAATTTTTCTTGGTCCGACAACTGATCTGCGTGTAACACCACACCAGCAGGATTTCCTCCAGTTCCATTCTCAGTAAAGGAGTTAACCAAAATAACCTCAACTTCCTTCAATATAAATCTCTCCGTATAACACCGCGTTAAGGTGAAAGCATAATTTAAAAATTATAAATCAAAACATTAAAAAGATTCCCATAGTTTATTGAAAGCACTATGTAGCGAATATGTAGCTTTTGAATTGTACGTTTTTCATTAAAACTCTAGACAGTCCAAAAATGCTTTCTGACTCATTTTGGACAAAAGCTTCTTAGGGTAATAACTCAAATTAGAAAGTTACGGATAACTTTCAGTCAGAATGATCTGTTTGCGATCAGCGGATTTAACCGCCGCCATGCTGAACGTGATCGCTAAGCCAGTCGCCATGGAGCCAATAGACTGGTGAAAGGCTTCGTCGGAAAGTTGCCTAGCGACATGTTCTCTCCAAAGAATCTATTTTCTATAAGTATGGTACTGATTTCTCTGGTTTGAGTGAGCTTTTTTAAGCTATTTGGTCTAAAGAAAACCGTCATAACTATCCAGTACCTCGTTTCTAATTACTTCATATTGATTAAAAACTTATAGTCGATATGCTGTATCGTTACTCGATAAGGAAATATCTAGACTGGCCGTAAAGGATAACTTGAATGAAATTTCAGCAACTCCATGCTTTCAAAGCCGTTTACGAGTTAGGAACCGTGACTGCCGCATCTAATAGCTTGCATCTGACACAACCCGCTGTAAGCAAATTAATCGCAGCTTTGGAGCATAGAATTGGTTTCAAGCTTTTTGAAAGGATCAAAGGTCGGTTAATTCCTACGGCCCAGGGAAGCGCGTTCTATTTTGAAGTATCAAAAGCGTTTAATGCACTCGATACGTTAGAGGATAGTGCTCGTGATATCCGCACTCGACATTGGGGGAGCCTTCATATTGCTGCCTTTCCGCTGCTGGCGAATAGCTACCTCCCTAAACTATTGGGGCAATACATTAAAAACGTCCCAGAACTGAAGGGATCGTTAAAAGCATATCGTTCTGAGGAGGTTTTACGTCGCACAGAAATTCAATCTTGTGATGTGGGCTTTGCTGCGGTGGATGAAATCAGTTCTGGTGTCAGTCATATTCAAGTGAAGTGTGCATGCCTGTGTATTCTGCCTCCTGAGAGTCCACTTTGTAGTAAATCTCATCTAGAGCCAAAAGACCTTACCTCTGTGCCTTTTATCCGCAGCGAAACCGACGGTACCCAGCAACTGGTTAACGCCGCGTTTTTGAAAGCCAACGTGAAACGGAACGATTTACTGGAGGTATCATTTGCCAGCTCAACCGCTGCTTTGGTCTCGGAAGGCGTAGGTGCTGCTATTGTGGATCCTTTTACTGCTAACCAAGCACGTAAGATGAATCACGATGTGTGTATTAAACCCTTTAAGCCTACGATCCCTTTTCAATTTAGTATATTGTTTCCCGCGTTACGACCAGTTCCTCATTCAGTGAAGCTGTTTGTTGATTCGTTTTTTGCCATGGCGAGTGAAGAGGGGATTGTTTTGGAACGTAGCGATATCTCTTCCGGTGAAAGTGACTGACACCGCTATTTGTCTATGAGCAACTACGCCTAACCCTTGCTGCTCGATGGGTTAGCAGCACATACACTGATTAATGCTTGTTGGCTTGACGACTTTCATCAGGAGCCAGCGTCGCTAGCTCACCTAAACTCAGTGGTTTAATAGGTGCTCGAACGCGATAATAACCCGTGGTGTCTATGGGCTTGTAGGTGAGTTTAGACATCACTTCAGAGACGGTTATACCACACTGGCGTCCTTGACATGCCCCCATACCGCAGCGAGTAAAGCTTTTAAGTTGATTTGGGCCCATACAGCCTTGTTCTACGGCTTTACGAATATCTCCAAATTTGACTTCTTCACAACGACAAACAGTGACATCATCACGTTGTGGTGTTCGAAATTGTTCTGCGGGCTGATAAAGGGTATCTATAAATGGCCGAAAGGCGAGCTCACGCTTTAATTGATATCTGTATTGAAGCGTGTTCTGATCTCTTTGGGCTTCGCTCTGTTTACGCAGCAGGTAAGCGATATTTTGGGCTGCAATACTTCCTCTGAGTTGCGCGGCTGTTGCTCCACCTATATTGCTGTTGTCACCGGCGATACTAATAATAGCCTGGGTGCTTTGTCCCCAGCTATCTACTTTCGGTTGCCAACAAAGTTGCTGCGAGTTCCATTCGTGTTTACATTGGCTCGCCATCGCTAGATTGATGTTGGGAATCACCCCCTGATGCAAAAACAAATGCTCTGTTTTGATAGTGCTCTGTTTGCCATTGGTATGATACCGGACTTCATCCAAGCCGTTGGTTTTACAGCCTACTGCCTCGATGTCTTCGACGTTTTTTACTACAGTAATACCAGCAGTCTTGATCGCGTGGATCATCTTTAGTCCTTTGAGGACGTAACGAGTACCTTGCACTGCATGACCAATCTTCTTAAGGGCTTTGATGTAATTGATTCTTGGCGTGGTATCGAGCAGTGCTTTAACCTTAATTCCAGCTTGTAGATATTGCCATGTGATTAAGTAGAGCAATGGCCCGCTACCAGCAAATACCGCATTCTCGGCAGCCATGCCTGATGTTTTCAGTAGTACTTGAGCTGAGCCTGCTGTCATCACTCCTGGTAGCGTCCAACCAGGGATAGGTACCGGGCGTTCCTGCGCGCCATTGGCGATTAAAATGTGGCGAGCTCGCAGCGTTTTCGACATACCATTGCAGGAATAAAATATTGCTCCGTCAGGCTCTATCTGCCAAACCATAGCTCCGGAGATATGTAGGCAATCTGTTGCTTTTAATCTTTTAGCAAGCTCGGATCCTTGATAATAATCAGCGCCCAGAATAGCTTGGTTCTGTAATGAAGGTCGTTCTATATTTCGGTAGATTTGACCGCCAACCATTGTTTGTTCATCCAACAGAACGGTTTTAAGCCCAAGGGTTTGTGCTTCGATAGCCGCCGCCATTCCTGCTGGGCCAGTTCCAATAATAGCTAAATCTACTTGCATCGAGATTGTTCCTGTTCCACCGATTGAGTCTGCGGTTCTTCACCACTGTGAGGTTGAAAGCGAATCGACATTCCATCCACGACTTGTGTCATGCAGCCTTGCTGATTAGGTTGGCCGTTTATTTCCACTAAACATTCGAAACAAATACCCATTAGGCAGTAGGAACCACGTCGCTCTCCTGACACACCAGAACGTCGATTCGCGCGATAACCATGCGCTAAAAGCGCGGCTGCCACTGAATAGCTATCAGGGACTTGAAGTACAGCATCATTAACCGAGATACTCACCATGTTGTGGTTGTCTTGCTGACTGACGTCTTTAAACATTAGTTAACCCTTAAAGCGTAATGGTGAAAAAGGAGAGATTGAGTCATCTAATTTACCAGTGACAATCATGGGAGCCAGTTTAAGGGCGTGTGCGGCAGCTAAAGTCACGCCGCTATGACAACTGAATGCAAAAGCGTGTGAACCGCAGTCATTTGATTGTTCATAGATAGGGTATCCATCTGGACTGAGTATCCGAAGGGCTCCCCAACCTCTCACAATACGCCGATGTTGTAATGCCGGAAGAACCCGTATTGCCCGTTTAGATAACTGAGCCATCACCATAGCGGTATTGCTGTCATCCAAGTCTGCATCTTCGCAAGAGTCCCCGATCTGAATCGTGCCCTCATGAGTTTGACGAAGGTAGATCGAAGGGTAATTCAGTAGTTGCGGCAGACGCTCAGTAATGAGTATTTGCCCACGCTGCGGATGGAGCGGCTGGTTTAGTTTTAACATCGGCGCTAAACGTTTGTTGTCTAACCCAGCGGCTAAAACCACTTTTCTGGCACGTATCTCACCTTGTTCTGTTTGCAGGAAAAATCTATCAGAGGTTGTTGAGATACTTTGGACACTATGGTTGGGGCGGTAACTTCCCCCATAAGCGATAAATCCGGCATGCATCGCTCGTAACAGGAGTAATGGATTCACATGGCCGTCATTGGGTGAGTAACCTCCGCCGGGTATCGTAGAACCAATATTGGGCTCAATCTCTTTTAGTTCTTCAGCATTAAGTATCTGGTATTTGAACTTGCCATCACTTATTGTCGCTTGTTGCTCCAGTTCAATCGCGTACTCATTCAACTCTTCCTCATCAAGACAAAAATGAATACCGCCTTTTTGCTCAAACTGAATATCAATGCCAGTAAGTGAGGTGAGCTCTTGTGCAAAACTTGGCCATAAATACGCAGATAATAACGTCCAATCGGAATAAGGCTTAAAATCAGCCCCTTTACCCTGCACCCATAACAAGCCAAAGTTGCCACGGGCTGCTCTTAGCGCATTATCTCCCTGATCGAGTATGACAGTATTAACGCCAAGCTTTACCAGCCCATAACCCAGAGCTGAGCCAACCATACCACCGCCAACAATCGCAACCTCACACTCTTTCATGATTGATGTTCCCTAGGAGTATTGTTTGTGAGCAGATAACGTTGAAGGTAAAACATAAAAACACCGTCGTTATTAAAGAGGATGAGGGATGGATGATTTGTCTAAAAAGCTGCAAGCTAGTTGCTCTTGCAGCCAGTATTGAACAGCCTTAGTGGGTGGTTAACCACCATAAATGTCGAAATCGAAATACTTGTTTTGAATCTCTTCGTACTTGCCATTCTCACGTATGGTTTGAATGGCCTGATTGAACTTCTGACGTAGTTCAGGGGAATTCTTGCGTATTGCAATTCCAACACCTTCTCCAAACCACTCTCGATCTGTGATTTGAGGACCAACAAACGTGTAGTTTTCCCCGCCTTCTTTTTCGAGAAGTCCTTTCTTCACTGCCGGAATATTGTTGATTACTAAGTCCACGCGCCCCGATTTAAGATCCATAAAGGCTTCGTCTTGCGAGCCGTAGCGTTTGATGTCGACACCCGAGTAGTTAGCAGTGACGTATTTATCATGGGTACTCGCGCGTTGTACGCCAATCTTTTTGCCGTCTAGCCCTTCAGGACTGAACTGGATCTCATCGCCTTTCTTTGCAACAAATCGTGACGCTACCTGGTAATACTTGTCGGTAAAATCGACTTTTTGTTTACGCTCTTCAGTGATCGACATAGACGCCACAATAGCATCAAATTTTCGTGTCATTAGAGCAGGGATCATTCCGTCCCAATCTTGAGCAACTAATGTGCACTTAACCTGCATTTCTTCACATAGCGCGTTGGCAATATCGATATCAAAGCCAGCCAGCTTTCCTTCAGGAGTAACCCAGCTGTAAGGAGGGTAGGCACCTTCAACGCCAATACGTACGTTTTCCCACTGTTTTGCGGATACGCTCCCTGCATTTAAAGCTGCTACTGCCGTTAAAGCAAAAATTAGCTTTTTCATCCTTGATCTCCGTTTTATCGTTGAATGACAATTTTAGTTATCAACCAATAAGTTCCATCTAAGATTGATAAGGTTCACTGCGTTTTTGGTGCTTAAAACCCATCATCAGTGTTGATAAGTTGTTAAACACAATATACAGAGATTGTTAAGCTTTTTACCAATTCCAATATTGTGAAAGGGTATTCCGAAAGGTTATAGAGTGGAAGGTAACTCAAGTTGTAACCCTCCCCACTACAACTGGTCGCTAAAGTGAGCGGTCACACAAACCTAGCAAACTTGGGGGCTTAAATAATTTGAAATCATTACTTTAGGGGATCACCATCTGGTAATGCATTGTGAATCCATATGGCTAAGCGTTTCTTAATGTTCGCACCGTCCAACTTATTTGCTGGTAATGGTGTGATTTGCTTAGCTTCAACCAAGAACAGGTACACTGCTTTCGCTAGAGTCGGTTGGGAGTGTTGAGGCAGTTCAAACCCTTGCATTTTTGCCAGCTTCGAACCCACTTCTAATGCTTTCTTGACGAGCTTATCTTCGTTACGCATTTTTGTTACTTTGGACATGCTTTAGTCTCCTCAGCGTCAATCCGCTCGAAACCACTATATATCCGCAATATCATCGCTCGCAACTGATGGTTTCCTAAATTGCAAAGTAAATCATTTTTGGTTAATCCATTGGGTTTTTAGTTAAAAATACAGTTATTCACAGAACTCCAAGTTAAAGAGCGAAGCGCACGCTTGAAGATACCTGCCACTGAAAGACTCTTGTGATGAACTGCTGACCTGCTAAGGCTACGCCTTTTAATGCTCGCATTAGCTCGCTAGCGCAGTACTGGCTGGTTTTGATAACCCCCGTCTCTCTATCCACTGAAAACTCATAATGTGGCTTGAATACCTGCTCTTTACGTTTGCTAAACACGCCGCCCATTTGTTGGGTAAACGTCTTCCAATCCCCTTTATCTGCCGCTTCAATGATGGTCTTCGCGTGCTCAGGTAGGTCTTGAGTCTCTTTAAGGCGTCTTAACTCTCTCCATACAGTCACCGAACAGCCGCCTAGCTGTTGAAACTGACGAATACCCCAACACGATGCCCATGCATCAACACGTGCCGCCGCATCTAAAGGGTCTTCTCCGTAAATGTCATCTTCTAAATTTGCACCATCAATGTTCTTAGAAATGTATTTGGCGATATAGCGCGTTGCGCTGCCTTTTGATGGGTCTATCTTCACTTCAGTAAAGCGGTGTTGCTCTGCGCCCTTTTCATCTCCATCTTCTCGCATTAAGTATTCACGCATGGTTTGAGTCATCCCTTCATAGTCTTTCGCTTCGACAAACAGCAACAGGTGCCAATGCGGTGTACCATCATGCTGCGGCTCTGCTACACGAAAACCATAGAAACGAACACCTAAGCGACTTAGCTTTGAGCGAATAAGTTTCCATGTCTCATTGAGGTAGGATTGACCGTCTAATGGGGTGTCCCCCTTCCACTTGGGATTGATGTGTCCCGACTTCGAATAGCTTCTGTGGTACTTGGAGGGACAGGCTATGGTTAGAAAGGTTGCTACATGACCTAACTCATTAGCCAATTCTTCGAACACTCTTGCTCTTACCATTAACTCCCCTTTTGTAGTGGTCAATTAAAATTGGCCACGGTTTTAGAGTTTTCCCAATATAGGCGTTCATACTCATTGGGTAGTTGCTCCATCTTCGCCATTTCAAGTTCGTATTGTTGCGAAGAAGGTGCTTAAAGCATGTCGAGGTATCCAGTTTTCGATACCTCTATTAGATCAAAGAACTAGCTTGAAGCTAGACCTTTGTCAGCAGTACGATGCCCCGTGGGATCATGGGGCGGATACGTATCATCAAGTATTGACAAGGGGATCTTGAGCTGAGTTGGAACAAGAGTTCGCGTTTAGTCGTTGTCACCATTCCGGCCTTAGTAAGCTTTTGTCCAATTTGTTTGCAATTACCTCTGCTGCTCTTCGATAAGGTCGAGCAGCTTCCTGCCTTCAAACGCAAGCTGAATACCTGAAGTGACGGCCATCTTTTTGAATAGGTTATGGCGATGGATCTCAACGGTTCGTAGTGCAATACAGAGCTCGTCAGCGATGGTTTTGTTCGGTTTACCTTCAATAATGAGTGGGATTAGGCTTTTCTCCCGCTCGGTCAGTGTTTGTACTCGGCTTTCAAAGTCAGCATTTTGTTGTTTGGCATTGTGCGTATCTAACGAGAGTGCTTGTGCTTGCTGCAATGTTTGGCATAGGAGCTCTCCCTGAACAGGCTTTTGCAGCAGGTCGTGGGCTCCCCGTTTAAACGCAAGCTTAGTAGTTTCTACATCTGCATGTCCGGTGAGAAAGACGATAACTAAGCTGGACTCAGCACTTTCTACCTGTTTCTGCATCTCTAACCCGTCCATACCAGGCATATTGACATCGAGGAGTATAACGCCAGGTAGCTTCATATCGACGCTATCAAGAAACTCGTTCGCACTTTGAAACGCGCTTACCTGAAAATCTTCACCTTCAAGTAAGAAGGTAACGGAATCTAGGATTGCGGTATCGTCATCAACTAAATAGATGGGGCAGTACATGGTTAGTCCTCAGATATAACTTTAGATAATGTGATAGACAGGCGGCACCCTTGTTGTAGTTGTTCTACAGTGATGGTGCCTTCGTGAGCTTCAATGATACGTCTACATATGACCATACCTAACCCCAATCCAGACTCTTTACTGCTCTGAAATGGCATGAAAAGTTGTTCCAACTGTTGATCACTGATCCCACACCCTGTGTCCTCAATAGTAATCATACAGTGGTGTTCAGTTTCATAGGAAGTTATTGATATGCTTCTGGCTTCTTGTTCGACTTCTTTGAGTGCATCAATACTGTTTTGAATAAGATTCGCCAACACTTGCTGAATCAAAATAAAATCGATCGACGCGTAAGCAGGTAGAGAGTGGAAACTTACGCGAATGTTGTGGTGTTCAAAGGTATGTTGAAAGATGAGCAAAGTATTGGATATCAACTGCTCGAGCTCTACCACTTGACGCTCATCGTTCTGCACCTTCATAAAATTACGCATGCGCTGAATAATATTAGCGGCATTTGTAGTCTGTTGCTCAATCTTATCCAATGCGCTTTCAAGTTGTATAGGTTCTAGTGCGCCTTTCTTAAGCCGACTCTTACAACCAGCAGTATAGGTGCCAATAGCCATTAAAGGTTGATTCAGTTCATGTGCAATACCTGATGCCATCTCTCCGGTGAGTAAGATACGTTGAGCTTTGAATAGCTGGTTCGTCTCATTTTCCAGTAGCAGTGAGGTTTGTTTGTGTTGCTCAATCTCATCACGCAGCTGAGCGGAACGAATGTGAACAAGGTAGTTTACTCTTAGGTGATAGACGACGAACATCAGTAATAATCCGACGGCTGAAAACGCCCAAAAACGGTATTTCTGCCACAGTTTTTCGAGATACGAGGGCTGGATGGCGACGCCAATGTTCTCCATCAATCTATAGATTGAACTGTCGTCTATAGGAACTGACCACCCACCGTATAGTCCTGTTATGGCGATATCACTATTGGCTGGAATAGTAAGCAGTATACGTGCGATATGGTTAGAGTAATCAGCAGGAACGTGCTTCATCCTAGCTAGTGTCCAGTTAGGGTAGAGCTCACTTGAGGTGTGGCATACAAATGAAGACTTAGGTTGCTGGCGAAAAGTCACTTTTAGTACATTCGCCGGAATAGTGCCATCACTCACATGTCGTTCGAGTAAGCAAGTTGGGGCAATGGCAAAATCTGCCTCGCCATTCAGTACTTTCGTCAATAGCTTCTGTTGTGGGTAGCCGACAAACTTGAGCTGTTGGAGATCACCTTGTGTTACTCCTTCTTTTAGCATTTCACCCAGCATGACACGAAATCCACCAAATGCTTTTTCGCTGACTGAAACAATTGAACGCTTTTTTAACTGTTTGAGAGAGGTGACTTCTGGTTCGTCAACGCGTGCAATTAATGCCGAACCTATAGCGTACTTTGCTTCTCCATGAAATGGATTGAGATTGAGCATTTTCACTGCTTGGTGATTGTATTTATAAAGTAGAAATTGAATTCCATTAGTGAGTGTAAAGTCGACCAACTCTCTATCGACCAAGTGATCAAGTGTGGGGATATCAGCAGGAACGATAACAAAATGATAATCCGGTAATGCATCGTTGAGATAGTCGACGGTCGGTTGCCAGCGTTTAAGCGTATACGATGCGCCATTGAAGGCAAGTACACCTATTCGGACAATCTTCTGTTGAGCGTAACTTGGTATTGTGATCAAAAGTGCCGTCAGAGCAAGCAAAAGTCGAATTTTCACAGCAACAATATTTCTACAGTTTTAACAATATGTGGTTAGCGTCTCATATTCTTTATAACATTAATTGTTTTAGATCAATCATAAGGGGGATATGCGGCTTACCACTATAGAGGTATAAAACTTGGTTAAAGAGAATGCTCCTAAGTTAAATAAAAACAAAAAAGTACATAGTTACTGATGGAGCAAAAGATTATGTCTGAACAAAATTCACGTCGTAGTTTCCTAAAACTAGGCTTAGGTGCCGCTGCGATTGCCCCTGTGTCTGCTTTAGGTTTAGCGATCCCAGCATTTGCTGCGACCAATCCTGCTGATATTAAGTGGGATGATGAAATGGATGTGCTGGTTATTGGCTCAGGGATGGCGGGGATGATTGCCGCAATTCGTGCTGCTGAAACGAACCCAAGTGCGCAAGTAGTCGTCGCTGATAAAATGTCACGCTTGGGTGGTTCATCTCTGATTTCAGGTCTAAACATGGCGGTTGTCGGTTCTGACCTACAAAAGAACATTGGTGTGGAGGATGACTCTTGGGAGCTCTTGCTTAAAGATATCGAACGTGAGGCAAAAGGTTATAACCACCGTGAACTGACAGAAGTTGCGGCTAAGGGCACACTTGATCTTTACAACTTCCTAAAAGACCACGGCGTTGAATATGACATGTCTATTGGCGGTGGTACCGGTGTTAAGAAGCTAGGTGGTCACTCTCGTGCTCGCTGTGTGTGGCCAAAGGGTGGCGGTACAGAGGTTATTAAGAAGCTGCAAAATTACTGTACGGCTAACCTAAGTAACGTCGAAGTACGTAAGAAGATTCTTCTAGACGAAATCTTACGTAATGATGAAGGTCGCGTAATAGGTGTTAAGGTACGCGAAAAGTACCGCTTTAACCGCAAACATGATGACTTGGGCGATAATGACAACCCAGAGATCAACAAGTCAGGTAACGTTAAGTATTACAAAGTGAAGCGTGGCCTAGTGATGGCAACAGGTGGTTACAACCAAGACCGAAAGTTCCGTGGTGATGAAGTGGGCGCCATGTATAACGCTGCGTCGACAACTCAACCGGGAGCAACTGCAGGTGCGATTAAGGCAATGATCAATTCTGGATTCAAGCCTATTCACATGACGCTATTCCGCTTTGCGTTCCCAATTCCAACTGAAGATATTCGCTGGGGTATCCTAGTTAACCCTCGCACTGGTGAACGATTTGTTGATGAGTACAACAACAATGATCGCCAAGCAATTGGTATGGCTATCTTGGAAGAGCGTCGTCATATTGATGGTGAGCATACGGTACTTATCTATGACCAAAAAGGTGCCGAGCACTACCATGATCAGCAACGATTCCACCTATCGCTTGACGGTAAAAATGGTATCAACGGTACGATCTGGAAGTTTGATACGCTTGAGGCCTTAGCGGATAACTTCAAGATGGATGTTAAGACACTGCAAGCGAACATCGATAAATACAATACCAATATGGAGTTGGATCAGGATGAGTTCCACAAGCCTAAAAGTGTACTAAAAGGAGCGACGTCTATTTCACAAGCCCCATACTATGCGATGCAGCTGAACCCACGTTACAACTACGCACAAGGTGGCGCGATGATCACACCGAAAGCGGAAGCGGTAGACGTTGCAACTGGTGAGCCAATTGAAGGTGCATTTGTGTGTGGTGAAGCTTCTGCAGGAACTTATGGTTACATTCGTTTGACGGCTTGTTCAACCATCGACTGCGGTACATTTGGTATGGTCGCGGGTGAGAACGCTGCAAAAGCGAAACCTTGGGCATAAACACCAACAGGGGTGGCTGTTGCCATCCCTAACGGCAAAGAAATAGATCTTATGAAAAAATCCCTTTTACTCCGTTTAATCGCGTTTGTATCGTTGCTGTTCGCTTTCTCAGCCTATGCTGAACAAGACTCTAATTGGAATCAGTTGGCCGAAGAATACCCTTTGAAGCCTCATCACAAAGCTCTTAAGTTTGACTGTGTTATGTGCCATGAAGGCAATAACCCTGATGAATTTGAGCCGCTTGAGACAGAAAACTGCTTAAGCTGCCACGGCAGTACGCAGAAGCTAGCGGATCGCCTTGGCTTTATGGACAAGCATCATACTAACCCTCACAACTCATTCCATGATGGGCTCGATCTGGATTGCTATGAGTGTCACGCAGAGCATGAGCCATCAACCAACCTATGTTCTGACTGTCACACGACGACCTCATGGATGGATAAGGTACCATAAATATGAATAAAAAATGGTTAATAGTGCTGTTACTGGCTGTAGGTGGCTTATTGGGGACAGGGGCAAGTCTAATTACAGCAGAAATAGCTCATAGTACTGGCGATGCCGAGTTCTGTAGCTCTTGCCACTCAATGGAACCGATGGCTGAAACATTCAAGATTGATGTTCATGGCGGTCAGAATGATCACGGTTTTGTTGCCCAATGTGTTGATTGTCACCTGCCACAAGATTCGGTATTCGGCTACATGGTAGCAAAAACGGCACATGGTATTAATGACGTATTTGTCGAGAACTTTACTGATATCAATGAGATTGATTGGATCGCAAGGCGAGAAGAACGAGAACGGTTTGTGTTCGATAGCGGCTGTCTAAACTGTCACCAAAACCTTTTGGATAAAATGCAAGCTGACAACCCAAAATCACTTCAAACGCACGCTCACTACAAATCACAGCGTGAAAAAGGCGAACCGATTCAATGCGTTTCTTGTCATGTGACAGTTGGACACAATGGTATGTTACGTAGTGAGCTGAATAAGCGTTATCCTGAATATACTTACGAGTCTAAATAACCTGCCATCGGCTAAAGCCATCGCCATCAGTCCTATTTTCCCAACGGGGTTGATGTTTAGCGATGGCTTTTTTGCTACACCTTGACACCCTGCATCATCTAGGATTCTTTGTCCCACTTAATGTTGTCCTTTGTTCGATCAAAGTAGGGTGCAAAAACCGAAAGAGCCGCGAAGCTTTGCCCTTCCTTTAAAATGGGGCCATGGAGAGTTGCTTTGGGAATGAAAACAAGATCACCCTTGCTGACATTCTTTATTTCTTCTCCGACCTTAAAATCCACATTACCTTCAATAATGACAAGCAACTCATCATGATTGTTCTGTATATGGAGTGCATTACCGGTATCCCTGACGACCCCAACATTCGCTGTCAGATGCTCTCCGTCAAAAACAAAAGTTCTCTTAATAGGGTCGCACTTCGTAGATTCATCAGCCTCAAGAGATGCGACGATTTGATCAAGATTCTTAAAGTAAACCATCTTTAGTCACCTCAATGTTAGACATAGTCTAACTATAGAAGGCATCCACTAATTGTGGATAACACAGCCAGCGAACGCCACATTACGGGACGACAACACTATGCCTCCCAAACTTTGAATCAAAACCGCCAAGCGTAATTCTTATCAAGGTAATGAGGCTTCGGCATGTGGCTACGACGATTAATAAATGTAGCGGATCAGATCGTAACTTCTGCTTTAGTTCCATCGAACTAAAGCAACAAAGCACGTACCATGCAGAAATGCTAAGAAACGCCAAAAGAGCCTTATCGACACATTTTCAGATATCAAAACAAAGGTCTAGCTAAACTTAAAGCGCTAGACCTTTCTAATTTCTACCTGCAGATAATTCCTCTATCCCAAAGTAGGCATAGAGAAAGAGCTGGAGTGCTGTTCAAGACGAACACTAGCAGGCCAACGGCTAGTAACGGTTTTCATTTTTGTATAAAAACGTACGCCATCATTACCATGAACATTCAACGGTCCAAACACTGAGCGTTTCCATCCACCAAAACTGTGAAACGCCATCGGCACTGGGATTGGTACATTAACTCCCACCATGCCAGCTTGAACGTCTTCGCTAAACTGCCTTGCTGTTTCACCATCCCGAGTAAAAATAGCGGTACCATTGCCATACTCATGTTGGTTTATCAGTTTCAACGCGGTGTGGTAATCACTGACTCGGACCACGGAAAGTACCGGACCAAAGATTTCTTCTTTGTATATGGTCATATCTGAAGTGACTTTATCAATCAGCGTCGGCCCTACGAAATACCCTGTTTCATGGCCTGGAACCGAAAAGTCTCGGCCATCAACCTTAATCGCTGCACCTTGTTCTTCGCCCGATGAGATATAGTCACAAATCTTCTGTTTGTGTTGAGCTGATATAACAGGCCCCATGTCGTTTTCTCCCTCTTCGACAATGCCAGGTCCCACTTTCATCTCTGCTATTTTCTTTTTCAGCTCTGCAACTAAAACATCCGCTGTTTCATCACCGACAGCAACCACCACCGACAGTGCCATACAGCGCTCACCCGCTGCACCATATGCTGCGCCCATAATCGCGTTTACCGCCATATCCATATCCGAATCCGGCATTAAGATGCAGTGGTTTTTCGCTCCGCCCAAAGCTTGGCAGCGTTTGCCATGAGCCGAAGCAGTAGTATAGATGTACTCTGCAATAGGTGTAGAGCCGACAAAACTCACCGCTTCAACGTCTGGCGCAGTAAGCAGCGCATCAACGACTTCTTTGTCACCATTAACAACGTTAAAAACTCCGTCCGGAAGGCCTGCCTCTTGGAGAAGCTCTGCTAAAATAAGCGCAGTTGAAGGATCTTTTTCAGACGGTTTTAGAATGAAAGTATTACCTGTAGCCAAAGCGATTGGGAACATCCACATTGGAACCATTGCTGGGAAGTTAAAAGGGGTAATACCCACGCACACGCCCAGTGGCTGCATTAATGAATGGCTATCAACACCTGTACCAACATTCGCTGAGTGCTCACCTTTTTGAAGATGCGGGATACCACAAGCAAACTCTACAACCTCTAGACCTCGTGTTACTTCACCCACCGCATCTGAATACACTTTGCCGTGCTCGTTTGAAATGACGCGAGCCAGTCTATCCATGTTGTTCTCAAGTAACGATTTAAACTTAAACATCACTCTCGCACGCTTTAATGGTGACGCTTTCGACCATGACATAAACGCTTGTTTAGCCACGGCGACCACTTCAGTCGCTTCAGCCGCAGAGCTCAATACCACCTGCTTGGTTTGCTCTCCTGTAGCCGGGTTAAAAACGGGAGAGAAACGCTCGCTGGTGCTGTTTTTAATGTTGCCGGCGATGTGATTTTGAACGGTTTCCATGATTGCTCCAAATTAGTTATTTATTTCCTTGCCAAGCTCAATATCGACACTGAAAATTAGTTTGACTTGGCGTGCAGTAATTAAGCTCGCTGTTTCCAAGCAGAAATGAGGTTTAAGTAGTTACTTTTGATTCGCGTTTTGAATTCTTCGTCGGATAACTCATTGGCTAACCACGCTTTCGAAGGCTCACCAAATATCGTTCTCCCAACCGCAAAACCTTTCACCAAACGGCTCGTTCTAGCACACTTGAACCCTGCCGCGAGTTCTTCCGGTGGTGCATCGAGTCCAAGCAACACAACACCGTGACAGTATTTATCTTCGCGCTCGATAATCTCTTCTAACTGTTCCCACCCAGCTTCAGCCAATGGAGGTAACTTCCACCAATCTGGTTTGATCCCTATTTCATACATTCTTTGAACTGATTTAAGGTAGTACAGGTCATCCTGAGGCATATCGCGTGGCAATATAATTTCGAGAAGTAGCTCATGACCAGATTGGCAACACGTACGGTAGATGTCAGTAAGAGTACGCTCTTGTTGAGCTTTTAACTCCACAGCATCATTGGGATGATAAAACACTAAGCACTTTACAATATGCTCCTGTGGCCAAGAAATAAGTTGGGCACCTAAATTGCCGTGCTCTAACTCCAGCGGGCGTGAACCGGGTAATTCAATAGGACGGCCAATCCACCAGCCATTGCCTGTTGCTTCATTTAGCGCAGCTTGGCCATATGTTCCGTCACAAAGTAAACCGGCATTGCCCTGCAAGCCCTGTTCTTCCACCGTTTCTTGGTAGGCGTTCAAGATGAGCTTCTTCAATATCGAGATACGGCTTAGAGGTGCCCCAACGTTTTTTGCCATCTGTTCAAGCTGCATTCGGTGGTCAAAAGCCAGTACACATAAATCCCCCCACTTTTTATCTCGCGTAGTGACTCTATGTAAGTGGGTCAGTTTTTCATCAAGATCTGGGCGTGGAACGTGTTCCGCACGACCTAAATAATCGTCCAACTCATCTTTACTTGGCATGGCTGGCGCACACCCGTGACGCGATACTACAAGCGCCCCACATGCGTTAGCGTAGTCGCAAGCGCGTTGCCAACTTTCGTTATTTAAGTAACCACGGAGTAAGCCCGACATAAATGCATCCCCTGCTCCCAGAACATTTAACACATCGACTCTCACGCCTCTGGCGTTAATTGCCCCGTCCAAGTTGTCCGGAATCTGCGATTCGTAAACAGAGCAACCAAGTGCCCCTCGCTTACAGACAAGAACTGCATCAGAGACTTGGCGAACACCATTTAATGCAGCCAGTGTCTCTGTTGTTCCTCCCGCGATATGGAACTCTTCTTCGGTGCCTACGATTAGGTCAAACAAACCCAATACTTCTTTTAACTCTGTCGTTACTTGTTCAGACTCGATAAAACGTGTTTCACCATCGCCAAGAGAAGTTAACCCCCAGAGTACAGGACGATAATCAATGTCTAGAACCGTTCTGACACCGTGTTTTCTCGCGTATCGCAATGCCGTTAGTACAGCTTGTCGCGTTTTAGGATGAGACAGATGTGTCCCTGTAATTGCCAAGCAACGGGCAGAAGCAATGTAATCCTCATCAACATCGTCTGCCGTTATTGCCATATCAGCGCAATTATCGCGATAAAAAATCAATGGGAAGGTATCGTCATCTTTAATGCCTAAGATAACCAAAGCAGTGAGCCGCTCTTTATCAGTGATTAAATGACTGGTATCGACACCAAGTCTTTGTAATTCTTCTCTAAGAAAGCGCCCCATATGCTCATCACCAACTCTGGCAAACATTGATGACTTTAAACCTTGTCTAGCCGTTCCATACGCGACATTCCCTGAAGATCCTCCCAGATACTTAGAAAAACTACTCATATCTTCAAGACGAGCACCGATCTGCTGACCATAGAAATCAACGGCGACTCTCCCCATGCAGATAACATCCAATTTCTTATCGCTACTACTCATAACATTCTCCTCAGATTGGCAGACTCGAGTGTGAGACGCTCTCAATTAAGTGAAATATTTATTTCATTTAATTGTATTTTGAAATGAGCATTCAAAACTGTGACCAATGGCTATTTTTTTTAACCTGATAAAGTTACAAGCACAAAAGCACCGATAAACATGAAAATTATTTTTCATCCAGTAAAAAAGTAAATTCATACTATAATTACACCAAACAAGCTCCAGATCACAAATTAAAACCACATACCCACAAATAGGTAAACAATATATATTTCATTACCTTAGATGCAATGACAAATTAAGGAGACAGGACTTAGCGAGATCGGCGTAACATTTTTAACAAATACGACACATTAACAGTGGTGATAATTCAAACATCACCTTATAGTTAAAAAACAACGCGGGACAAAAAAAATTTTTCAGATTCAATTTAGGTCCTCTGTTGAAAAAAATCAGGGTAAAAACAGATGGAAGCTGTACTGATTTCATCTGATAACGAAATGAAATATTCATATCTATCTACGGTTAGGTGTGAAGCATACCAAGGAGGCATTTATGCCAACGAAGAAACAAGGGATTACTATGCTGCTGGATAAAATGTTAATACTCGGTTCGAAAACAAAAGCACTATTTAAAGGTACATTGGTGGTGCTGGGCCTGATTGTCCTAACGGCTTGTGGACAAGAAGAAAAAAAAGCCGATGTCACTAGAATTGGTGTCGCTATACCTAACTTTGATGACACATTTATGGTCTACATGAAAGACGCGATGGATAAATATGCAGACCAGTTCGACGGTAAAGTCGAGCTTACATATGTCGATGCCAAGGAAGATGCTGCAAAACAATTAGGGCAAATAGAAAACTTCATCGTTCAACAAATGGACGCAATTATTCTGGTTCCAGTGAACACCGATGCAACACAGCCGCTTACTGACCGCATCATAAAATCTGGCATTCAGCTTGTTTATCTGAACCGCCGACCAGACTACCTCCCTGACAGCGTATTTTACGTTGGTTCTGAAGAATTGAAGTTTGGTGAAACTCAAGCTCAGTACATTTCAGACTCTGTTAATGGCGGTAATGTTGCCATTCTCATGGGTATGCTGACTCACGAGGCCGCAATCATGCGAACCAAAGGTGTAGAAGACTACTTAGCAAATAATCCAAATTTCAAAATTGTTAGAAAGCAAACTGGCCTATGGCAACGCTCACAAGGCATGATGGTAATGGAGAACTGGCTAAATTCGGGCGATAAACTGGATGTCATTGTAGCGAACAACGACGACATGGCATTAGGCGCAATTCAAGCACTGCAAGCCGCTGGCAGACTAGATGACACAGTCGTAGTTGGCGTAGACGCAACTCCAGATGGACTTGTCGCAGTTAAGAAAGGTGCGTTAAGTGCGACTGTTTTCCAGGATGGTGCAGGCCAAGCTCGCGGTGCTATTGACGCTGCTGTTGATGCAGTAAAAGGCAATCAACACGACCAAGTTACCTGGATACCAGCCGAGCTTGTCACTCAAGACAATATAGAAGCATTCGAAGCGAAACACAAAGGTTAACACCCCATGCTCTGTATTCATTCCCCCTTTTTTGGATACGGAGCATTTTTCGGAGTAGAAATATTATGAGTCAAGTCTTACTCGAAATGCGTGGAATCACTAAAACTTTCCCTGGTGTTAAAGCGCTGGATAACGTGCAACTCACATTAAAAAGTGGCCGCGTAATGGCACTAATGGGTGAGAACGGCGCTGGGAAATCCACCCTAATGAAAGTAATGTTTGGGATCTATCAACGCGATAGTGGCACCATCCATTACAAAGGTGAACCCGTTGAGTTTCATGGTGCGAAAGAAGCACTAGAGGCAGGAATTTCAATGATTCACCAAGAACTATCCCCAATCTTGCATCGCAGTATTGCTGAAAACATCTGGCTAGGAAGAGAGCCACTAAAAGGTCCTCTCCGTCTCGTCGATCACGCAAAGATGTATAAAGATACGGAAGAATTGCTACAGAAGCTCGATTTGAACCTCGATCCGAGAACACCAATGAGTGATTTAACTGTTGCAACAATGCAGATGGTCGAGATAGCCAAAGCGATTTCCTATCACTCAGAAATTATCATTATGGATGAACCAACTTCAGCTCTTACAGACAAAGAAGTTGATCACCTCTTCGAGATCATCGAAATGTTGAAGTCTCGCGGCTGTGCTGTCGTGTATATCAGCCATAAGATGGACGAAATTTTCCGAATTTGCGATGACATTACTGTATTCCGTGATGGGTGCTTTGTTGGTGAGCGTGTCGCCAACGAAACCGACAACGAAGAACTCGTCCAGATGATGGTAGGACGTGATCTTGGTGACGTTTTCCCACCACCTACCGCCAAACCTGGCAAAACTCGGCTGGAAGTTACCGATCTGACGGTCGATGGTGTGTTCGAGAACATTAACTTCAAGCTACATGAAGGTGAAATCCTGGGAATTGCAGGTCTTGTTGGTGCTGGTAGAACAGAATTAATAGAGACTCTGTTTGGCGTAAGAGAAAAAAGTGCGGGAGTTATCCGCATCAATGGGAATAGCGTAGAAATCACCTCTCCTCAAGATGCAATATCTCACAAAATGGCATTTCTTACTGAAGACCGTCGCCATTCAGGCTTGTATCTAATGCTGGATATATTTGCTAATACGTCAATCGCCCACCTAGATGCTTATCGAAATAAAGTCGTTAACGTGCTTGATATTCGAAAGATGAAAAAGGATAGCGAAGAGCACTGCAGCAAGCTGAGAGTCAAAACACCTGGCATGCATGAAATGATTGAAAACCTAAGTGGCGGAAACCAGCAGAAAGTACTGTTGGCGCGATGGATGCTGACTAAACCAGATATCCTGTTCTTGGATGAACCTACCCGAGGCATTGATGTCGGTGCTAAATCGGAAATCTACAAACTGATGCGGTTGTTGACCGGAATGGGCAAAAGCTTAGTGATGATCTCTTCAGAGTTACCTGAGGTTATGGGCATGAGCGACCGAATCCTAGTCATGCATGAAGGCAAAATGAAAGGCCAAATAGAAGGGGCTGAGGCCACTCAGCAGAAAATCATGTCGATGGCTCTCAACTAAAAATCTGTTGAGTCCCGCAAGCTTAAAGAACTCACACTTCTCGTTGTAAAGCGTAAAGTACAAAGTAGTAACTCAAGGAATGCAGTTATGATTGCAAAATTGATAAAAGCGACCTCAGGTGAAGGTCAAGCACAAAACAACCTCAAAAGAATGGTTTCCAAGTACGCGATATACGTTGTGTTCGCCTTTATGTGTATCGTTATGTCCATTCTTTCCCCTGTATTTTTATCCGTAGCGAACCTAATGAACGTTCTTACGCAAATGGCGAGTATTGGCTTACTTGCACTTGGCGTGACGATCATCATTATCACCCGCGGTATAGACCTTTCGTCGGGTTCAGTTTTGGCGGTCGCCGCTGTCGTATCGGCGAGTATGGCACAGACCATCGACTGGTCGATGAGAATGTATCCAGCCATGCCTGAGCTTCCTATTATCGTACCAATCATTGCAGCTCTGGCTGTGGGTGCGATCTGTGGATATATCAATGGTGCTCTCATCGCTTACACGGGGATTCCACCATTTATTGCAACACTGGGTATGATGATCGTGGCTCGTGGTGCTGCGCTGCTGTACTCAGATGGACGTCCGGTAAGTAGCCTTATCGACTCTTACCAATGGATTGGTCAAGGTAGTGTGTTAGGCATCCCAGTACCAGTATTGATCTTTGCATTTATGGCTTTTGTTTCTTATGTCTTACTTAACTACACACGCTTCGGTAAATATGCCTATGCCATTGGTGGTAACGAAACCGCAGCCTATGTATCCGGTATCAACGTTAAGCGTTATAAGATTTTAGTGTATACCTATGCCGGTTTACTAGCGGGTATTTCAGCACTAATTTTGGCTGCACGTATTAACTCGGGACAACCTGGTCTGGGTGTGATGTATGAGCTGGACGCTATCGCAGCGGCGACCGTTGGTGGCGTTTCTCACGCGGGTGGTATTGGTACTATTCAAGGCACCATCATCGGCACAATGATCATGGGTGTACTGCAAAACGGTCTTGACCTACTCAATGTATCAGCATACTGGCAGCAAGTAGTAAAAGGTTTAGTAATCATCTTCGCGGTAATGTTTGATATGAAACGACACAAGAAGAGTAAATAGTTCCTTTCCTGTTAATTTGAGTAAGTAGGGTACGAGGCGACGAGTATACCTTGTAAACGTCGCTCTCAATTTCGCTCAACGCGCCTTTTTTAAGGCGCTTTTTTCATAACTCCTCCCCCACTTTCCCCATTATCTAGATAATGAAACAAACATTTCAATATAGATACGATTGAGGTATTTTATTGAAATACCTATCGGTTTAGTTTTCGGAGAGCGCCATGTCAGCGGCAGCTACATTAAGTGAATTACAAGAACGGATACGAGAAGAGTATCCCCACCTAAGCAAACGACTGCAGCAAGTCGCGAAATATGTACTCGATAACCCAAGCGACATCGCTCTCGAAACTGTGGCCGTCATCGCCCAAAAAGCGCAGGTACCACCTTCAACACTCATTCGCTTTGCTAACGCTTTCAGCTTTAGTGGGTTCAATGAGATGAAACAACTATTTCGAAACAAGATCGTTGAAGAGACATCGAGCTATACTGACCGCGCACGTCTTCACAAGCAAATGAAGGCTGAGCATCTTGCGCCAGAAAGCCCAAAACATATTCTACAAGAGTTTGCTAACGCCAATTCAGAAGCTTTGAGCCTCCTGGCTTCACAAGCATCTGAAGAAGATCTAAGCCGCGCTATTGATATCCTGCAGAGCTGTGAAAACATCTACCTTATTGGTTTACGGCGCTCTTTTAGTGTGGCGTCCTACTTCACTTACGCACTAAGACATCTCAATAAACGAGCTTTCCTAATCGATGGACTCGGTGGCATGTATGAAGAGCAACTTAGTATGATTGGAGCCAATGATGCAGTCGTGGCCATCAGTTTTAGCCCCTACGCCTGTGAAACAGTGGCGTTAAGTGAGGTTGCATCCAAGGTGGGAGCAAAACAGATAGTGATTACTGACAGCCAGGTCAGCCCTCTTGTTGCATTCAGCGACGTCTGTTTCGTGATAAAAGAAGCGAGAGTCGACGCCTTTCGCTCGCAGTCCGCTTCATTGTGTTTGGTACAAAGCATGGCTGTTGCGATGGCCGTTGGAGAAGGTACGGCATCTTAGATGCACCTTCATAAACAAAAACACTTAAAAAAATGCCCCGATTCGTTCGGGGCATTTTCAATGTCTCATTAGAGAAATATCGTCTTGTTTTCCTTCATCGACTGGATAGCGGTATCCGCCAACTTCAGTGCAAATGCGCCGTCTACGCCAGAACAGCTAGGTTGACTGCCGTTGAGGACATCAACAAAATGTTGCCATTCAGCAATATAAGCGTCTTTATAGCGCTCTAAGAAGAAATGAAGCGGTTTTGCACTTTGTTTACCTTCACTTGATGTGACGCTAACTAAATTCTCTCGAACGTTATCGACTTTAAGCATTCCCAATTGGCCATGCAGCTCGATACGCTGATCATAGCCATAGCCAGATTTACGGCTGTTTTGAATCGTCGCGGTAGCCCCTGAAGCAAACGTTAGTACAACCACACCCGTGTCTATATCACCCGCTTTGCCAATATCTTCATCAATCATGCAACTACCGTGTGCCGTGACGGCTATTGGGTCTTCTCCGAGGATAAATCTCGCCATATCAAGATCATGAATTGTCATATCTCGGAACATGCCACCAGATACTTTACTGTACTCAGCTGGAGATGGCTCAGGATCTCGTGAAGTAATAGTCAATGTGGCAGGCTTACCAATCTCCCCTTGCACAACACGCTGTTTGAGATTAGCAAAATGGGGATCAAAGCGACGATTAAAGCCCACTAGCAGAGGTACGTTATGCTGCTCTACCACACCCAAACAATCATGTACTCGACTAGAATCTAAATCGATTGGTTTTTCACAGAAAATCGTTTTGCCTGCTTTAGCACCCAATTCGATAAGATCCGCGTGAGTGTCTGTCGCAGAACAAATACAGATGGCGTGAACCTGTGGATCCGCCATCGCTTCTTCAATAGACTGACGCTTAGCGCCATATTGTTCGCACAATAAGTTCGCATTGACATCATAAGGGTCAATCACTGAGTACAAGGTGGTTTCTGGGTGGCCAGCAATATTTACGGCATGAACTTGTCCAATGCGTCCTGCTCCAAATAGCGCGATATTATACATTCTGCATTCCTTCCTTTGATGGTTGTTAGCCTCGCTTTTATCTTCTCTGAGGCTTTTGTTTACTCAATAGTTGGCAAACTCTCTTTTATCCGACCGCTCTTACAGATAGTTATCGAAATTCACCTATTCATGATCTTTTCCCCGACTGAATAGCCACTTCTTTTTTAGCCTGCCATCTCGTTGAGATTGTAACTGTGGTAAACGGTAACCGTTTCCACTGGTTCGTCGCCTTAGAAGCCTTACCCGCGACTAGAGCTAATCATTCCGCAATGAATTCAGCCCAGTCCACTACGGTTAGCCTGTTAAGTAAGCTAGGTTAGATTTAGCGAAAGAGTGCCTTCATCCCTTGTAGCATTTTACTGGCGACGTCATGGTAATCTTGTTCCCACATTTGGTCGTTGAGGTATTCACCCGAATAGAATCCTTGGTAGCCCGTAGCCACAATAGCATCTACCCATTCTTGAAGCGGGATATGACCTCCACCTATAAAGTGACCGCGTAATAGCCTTTCGTCGGGCCATGCTTCGTTTTCTGCTGGGCGAGCCCCATCGGAGATGTGGACGTTATAGATAAGCGACGCATCAATGTCAGACACTTGTTCAAGTGTCGCGCCGCGACATGCCCAAAAATGCCAGGTATCGAGAACAAAGCCGAAGTTATCACGCCCAACAGCATCATGAAGTCGGTAATAATCCTCAAGCTTTGCAATAGGTGTCCAAGCGGCTCCCTCGTACTGGAAACGGACGCCATATTCCATGCCAATATCCGCAATTGATCGAATATTTTGCGCCGTAAGTTCAATATTTTGCTCGATAGACAAACCATTCAGTGCCTCAAATGCGTTGAGCTGGATAGTAGGTGCCCCTATGGCCTTAGCGAACTTGCACAAGGTTTCAGTATCTTTGAATAGCTGATCTTTAGACGCTTTATCAGTGACTTCAATAGCACCAATAATGTCGATAGCCGTTGGCTCAATGTTGAATTGATCTAAACGTTGCTTGAACTGCTCGGCTGAAAGCCCAGCTCTGATGTAACGCCAAAGTTTTTCAGTATGAATTTCTAGCCCTTGATAACCAGTATCGTGAGCAAGGCGAATATCAGAAATGATATTACTATGAAGGGAACACATTCCGTGTAGAGCAAAACGCATGGTTAAGCCTCCAAAAAAATTAGATAACAAGGCGATTTGCCTTGCTATTTCTCTTCGGCAAGGCTTACTCGTTATATTGGATTTGGGTAATAAATAAGATCAATTTACTTCACGACATATCAGACTCACAGCAAGGGTTTGAGCTAGGTACATAGAACTGCTCAGTGAACGGAAGCCCATCACTTCCCCTTCCTGCACTTCAAAGCAAACGTCCATCTTGCTGCCTTGGGGCGCCATATGGTTGTCAGTGATCGCTATGATAGGTACCTTTTTCTTGTAAGCCACATCTATAAGATCATTGGTTTCTTCAGCGTATGGATTAAAGGTAATGGTAAACAACACATCCTTTTCATTCATACGACGTGTCATTGGAGATAACATACCGCCGTGGTCATCCAGCAACACCACATTGTTGTCAGACTTCATCAGAGCATACCAAAGATAGAAAGCAACAGGATACGCACGGCGCATACCTTGAATATAAATGGTTTCAGCACCGTCAAGCATGGACACTGCACGTTCAAGCTTTTGAGGTGATACGCTGACCTGAAGCTGTTCAAGCGCGTCTACGTTTGCGTCACCGAAATCTTGAAAAATAGCTTGAGGTGAGTCATGAGGTACATCTTCGATTTCGCGCGCTTTACGAACGCGCTCTTTGTAATCTCTTGGGCGGTTCAGATACTGATCTCTGAACAATACCTGCATGGACGTAAAGCCATCAAACCCCATGGCATTTGAGAATCGACTTAGTGTCGACAAAGGCACATTGGCTTGCTGAGCAATGGTCGCCATGGTCTCTACGGCAACTAGCATAGGTTGTTCCATGACAAAATCAGCTACCTGCTGCAGCCTACTACTTAAGCTGTCGTAACGCTTTACGATTAGCTCGCGCAACGTATCTAAATCGGCAGGTACTTTAACTTCAACATCCATAGCTATAACGCTCTCCTATTCGAACGCGAAAAGTAGTGAACAGGTCCCCCTCCTATAAATTAGGTTGGGGACTCTATTTTATGATAATAACTCAAAGTTGCGAATCGCTTCTTGCTTAACATAAGGCATCGCCTTTTGCATAAAGTAGATTCGATCAAACTTTTGCGGCTCATCGTTCATATATCCGCGTAAATTATGTCCAAGCGCTTGACGTAAGCAAGTACCAATATTGAACTTGGACACTCGGCTGTGTTTTAGCTTAATCATATCTTCATCGCGAATCCCACTTGAACCATGAATAACGAGCGGTACACTCACTTCGTTGGCAATGCTATCTAAGCGGCCAAAATCAATGGTACAAGTCGGCTCAGTTAAACGGTGAATGTTGCCAACTGAGATAGCTACGCAATCCACACCACTCTCTTTTGCAAATCGTGCAGCGTCTTCAGGTTCTGTATAGATGGACTTAATGTGGTCTCGACCTTCTTCATAAGGTACAGAACCAATCTCACCTTCTACAGAAGCACCCAGCGCATGAGCGACTTCCACTACCTTTTTGGTACGCGCGATATTTTCTTCCAGCGGCAACTGAGATCCATCAAACATTACCGAACTGAACCCTGCTTTGAGCGCTCGATACACAATGTCTTCTTCGTAAGTATGGTCCAAATGAAGACACACAGGAACAGAGCTTTTGTTGGCGAGATTCAAAAACATCGCGGCTGCCGTTTCTACACCATAAAAATCAACCACATCTTTGTTGCAGGCAAGAATAACCGCTTTATTCACTTCCTCTGCCGCTTCTACCACTGCACGTGCGTCTTCATAGCCAAAGATATTGAAACATGGTACCGAATAGTCCGAGTTTGCTGCATCAGGCAATAAGTCATTAAGATTCACTAACATTAGTCATCTCCTACTTGAATTTCGCAATCATATCTTTGATACCAGGGATGGTTTCAACTTGATATTCATGGTGTGGATCGAAGTGTTGAATCAGAGACTTAGATGTTTTGCCGACAATGATAGTGAAGTAATACATCTCATAACCCGGTGCTGCAACACTTGGGTGATAGCCTTTGTCAATCGCGATAACAGAGCCTGTTTTAACGTGGTAGACAGGCCCATGGTCATCTTCATGTTCATACAAAAACTGAGCGCCAAAACCAAAGTCTGGGTTGAAGCGGAACTGGTATACCTCTTCATACAAGGTTTCTTTGCTACCATCTTCTTTTACGCGGTCCTCATCGTGCTTATGAGGTGGGAAACCAGACCAACCGCCAGCGCCGACTGTAAACAATTCGCTCACTAATAAACGACCACGCTTATCGGCATTCGATTGTCCCAGTACATGCTTGATTTTTCGGTGAGTTTTCGTTTCGTCAGAGCCGTATTGCACGATATCTACGTTGTCTTCTCTTACGCAGAATGGTTCTAATGACGCTTCGAACTTACCACCCGCAATCATAATGTCCGCATTTTCACTTACACACTCGATCACAGCATGGTAACCAAGCGGAACGTACACAGCTTCTGGGTTACCTTCCCAAACAGACGCGCGCTTACCAATATTGTCAAAGTGCTGACTGTCGTCGTCTTTAGCCACCGTAATGCTACAAGTACCACCAGCCAAGACGATGACTGACTCGTAACCTTCCACTTCGTGAGTAAACGTCTCACCTTGCGCTAAGCGAACTTGGTTAAAATAGCAAAGTGGTGTTACTTCATCGTTAATCCCTATAATCGGCTCATTTTTATTATTGTAGGGAGGTATATGTTTACCCATTGTTCTTTCTCCTCACTGCTCTTGTTCAATTACGCAGTTATTCATTCCTAAAAACCTACTCTACTGCTACGCTAAAACGCGCTTCTTTTTATCAAGACATACTGTTTAGATAAAAAACCGGGCCCCGATGGTGTGTATTTCCGTGAGTATCCGGAATAAAATACCGGCCCGGGAGACTCAATATCGTCTTCAGTTACATCCACGAGATGCCACTAAACACCTTGGTTTCTTGTCTCAATAAATGCAAAAAGCTGTTCTCTGGTTGGCATTGCCTCAGTACAACTGTCGCCGCTCACATTAATCGCAGCCGCAGCGGAACCATTTCTGACTCCTTCTTCTAGCGTGCCTCCATTTACTAGGGTCCAGAGCAGACCGCCCGCAAATGAATCGCCAGAACCAAACGGTTTGTTCACCTCGACGCGGAAGATACCTTGAGAGAACTTCGTTCCATCTCGGCAATAAACCTTAGAGCCAAACTCACCCGCCTTAATCACGACGATTTGTGTGTTGTCGCTAAGGAAACGTTCAGCGGTAGCATCGTCGTCTTGGTTGCCCGGTGCGATGACGGTTTCCATCATGTCGAACTCTTCACGGTTGCCAATCACGATGTCGGCAAGGCTTGATGCGATTCCGTAGTAAATAGAGGCATCAGTGTCAGTTCGCCACGAATAAGGACGATAATCCACATCCAGAACAACTAGCGTGTTACTTCTTCTCGCATGCTGCATCGCAAGAATAGTCGCTTCACGGCTTGGGCTTTCTGAAAGCGCAGTCCCTGTTACAACCAAAACTTTCGCACTAGCAATGTACTCAGGACTGATATCCTCGGGCTTAATGGTCAGGTCTGACGCCTTATTGCGATAAATCAGAACGGTACAATCACTGGGTTTCATTTCCGTAAATGCAACGGAAGTTCTGGATCCAGAGTCGTCAGTCATCATGCCCTTAAGGTTGATACCCTGCTCGCTCATGTAACCTTTGACATAATCGCCAAACGCATCACCTGCTACACAACCAATAAAGCCTACTTTGCCACCAAGTTTGCTGATGGCCACTGCGATATTCGCAGCTGAACCACCCACAAACTTGTTAAAACCGGAGATATCAGCCATATCGGTGCCAGGCTCACGAGCGTAGAGATCTACGCCCGCACGTCCAAGTACGATGGCATCCAACGGTCTATCTTGTTGAAGTGCTATTGTTGTCATCGTCTTTCCTATTATTTGTAATCTACCCAAATTGCATTTTGGTCAGAGGATTCAACACACTTTTCGCACAAGCGAACACCTTCGGTACCCGCATCAATACCTGGGAACCAGAGATTTGATAGTGTGTCTTGGTCATCACGGTCGGCAGCGTCGAACGCTAGCGCAAAACGATGATATAGATTCGCCCAAGACTCAAAGTAACCTTCTGCGTGACCACCGCCAACGCGGTTTGTCGCCACGCCTTCTGCGTCTTGGTAAAGGTAGCCCATACCACGATCTAGGATTCGTGGTGGCTCTCCCTGGATCTCATAGCGGAGTTGGTTTGGATGCTCATCCCACCACTCGATAGACGCTTTAGAGCCAACGATGCGAATTTTTTGTTGGTGCATAGAACCGGAATTCACTGCCGAAGCCCAAATCGTACCCACAGCTCCGCCTTTAAACTGAAGCATAACGTGCGCGTTATCTTCTAGTGGAGCACGAGACTTAATAAAACTTTGGCGCATACAAGCCAAACGATCTACTTCTAGTCCAGTCATCATTTCACACAGATAAAATACGTGCGTACCGACGTCGCCAAGGATATAAGTCGGACCGGACACTTCAGGGCTGACGCGCCACTTCAAGCCTGGATCATTTTTTTCGTATTCTTCGTTGTGGAAGCCGTGCGCAAACTCCATTTTGATAACGCGAATCTCACCAAGGTCGCCACGTTGCACCATTTCACGAGCCTGATGAACCATTGGGAAACCGGTATAGCCATACATAACACCAATAACGCGACTTTTTTCTGCAGCGATCTTTTTCAGCTCTTCTGCTTCTTCAGTTGTGAAAGTGATCGGCTTTTCGCACACCACATGAAGGTTGGCTTCTAATGCTGCTTTACAGATTTCATAGTGCGTCGAGTTCGGTGTCGCGACCGAAACCGCTTGGATGCCGTCTTCTCGTTTAGCTTCTTGTTCGAATAGCTCTTTGTAGCTTGAGTAGCAACGCTCTGGATCAAGACCAAGATTGACGCCAAAGTCGCGGCAACGGTCAGCGTCTAGGTCAAATGCACCAGCTACGAGCTTAAACAGGCCGTCGCGCTGTGCTGCGTTGCGATGTGAGTAACCAATTTGGCTACCGCGGCCGCCACCTACCATTGCCCAACGGATTGGTTGTTCAAAATGATGCTCTTCATTAAACATGCTTGACTCCTTGTATGGCTCCATTTACTAGGAGCCGAATAACTTAATAAGTAATTGATAAAAACCTAAGCTAGACACCGCGACGCTGAGAAACTCGACCTTCTTCCCATTCCGCAACCTTCTGCGCTACGTTGCTATTGCGAGTTACTTCAGGTAGACCGACTTCCCACCAGCAGTCACACTTAGACCATGCGGCTGGTGAAACTGGGTCAATGTCAACCACGATGACGTAGGTACGGTCTGCTTCTTTCGCACGCTGGAATGCCGCATCAAAATCTGTCACTGACGTCAGTTTTTCACTGATCGCGCCTTGTGCTTCTGCGTGCTTCGCGAAGTCAACGCGGGCAAGTTCACCATCTGGACGACGGCAGTCTTCAAGTAGGTTGTTGAAAGAGTCATTACCAGTGTTGTTCTGGAGCTTGTTAATGACAGCGAAACCACCGTTATCACAAACCACCACAATCATCTTGTGACCTGTCAGCACTGAAGAGTAAATGTCTGAGTTTTGGATTAGGTAAGAGCCATCACCGACTAACACAACGACATCATTGTCTGGATTAGCTACTTTCGCTCCCCAACCACCTGCAATTTCATAGCCCATACATGAGAAGCCAAACTCAATATCAAATTTTCCGATCTGGTAGTTTTGCCAGTTCATCGCTAGCTCAGCCGGAAGGCCACCAGCAGCAGTTAGGACTGTGTCGCCTGGTTGCATCGACTTATTCAGTTTACCGATCACTTCAGCATACGAAGACGTGCCCGGTAGTAGATCGCCCTCTTGTGGGTGAGTTCTGCGATGCACCAGTGCTTTCCACTCATCCGCTTGTTCTTTAGCCGTCGCAGCCCACTCATCATCCGCACGCCAATCACCCATCAGCTTAGACAGTTCAACCAAGCCACGCTTCGCATCACATTTCACTGGAAGTGCACGGTGTTTAATCGAATCGAATCGTCCAACGTTGATGGTTACCAGCTTCATATCTGGGTTCTTAAAAACGCTCCAAGAGCCCGTTGTAAAGTCTTGTAGTCGCGTACCGATAGCGACCACAACGTCAGCATTAGCAGCCATGTAGTTCGCTGAATTCGAACCTGTTACACCGATAGGGCCAGCGTTTAGTGGGTTGTCTTGCAGCATAGTTGCGCGACCCGCGATGGTCTCTACCACTGGGATATTGTGTTTTTCGGCGAACTCTGCTAGCTCATCCGTTGCTAATGAGTAATGAACGCCACCACCAGAGATAATCAAAGGTTTCTTCGCTTTCAGCAGCAGCGCTTTTGCGTCTTGCAAATCGGCAATTTCTGGCTCAGGTCGGCGAATACGATGAACTTTCTCTTCAAAGAACACGACTGGGAAGTCATAAGCCACACCTTGAATATCTTGCGGTAAGCCAATGAACGCCGGACCACAGGTTTCCGGATCAAGCATGGTGTCAATCGCTTGTGGTAAAGAATGCATCAACTGAGTTGGTGATATAATACGATCCCAGTAACGAGTCAGAGGTTTGAAGGCGTCGTTACAAGTGATCGATGGATCGTAGAAATTCTCTGGCTGCTGTAGAACCGGATCTGGAAGACGACTTACGTATGCATCCCCAGAGATCAATAGAACGGGTAAACGGTTAGTATGTGCGATACCCGCTGCAGTCACCATATTAGTGGCACCAGGACCAATCGAGCTAGTCGCAATACCAATGCGTCTGCGTTGATTCGCTTTTGCATAAGCGATAGCAGCAGTCGCCATTGACTGTTCATTTTGGCCACGCCAAGTTGGAATCTTATCTTCAATGTTCTTTAGTTGCTGTCCAAAGCAAGTCACGTTACCGTGACCAAAAATGGCAAAAGCGGCGCCAAATAGTTGCTCTTTTTTTCCATCGATTTCGATCATTTGAGCCGCTAAGTATTGTGCTAGCGCTTCTGCGACAGTTAGGCGTACAGTTTTCATTCTATTCCTCGGTAGTCTCAAACTTTGTCCTTTCCATGAATAAGCTACGTTATTTTCCCCTAACCTCGTAGCTTACGGTGAAGGGATCGCTCCCTTCACCTCCAACCCTAATTACAGGCCGTATTTTTCCGCGTAGCCGCTAATATTTTGATAAGCCGTTTTCGCGTAAGTCAGTGGATGAGCTTTTGCAGGATCCTGCTCAGCTTCCACAAGCAACCATCCTTTATAATCGCGCTCTTTAAGAGCAGCAAATACATCGTCGTAGTCCACATCACCAGTACCAGGCACTGTGAATACCCCATCTAGTACTGCATTCAGGAAGGATTTATCTGCGTCGCGCGCAGCCTTCATGACGTCAAGGCGTAGATCTTTAAAGTGCATATGACCGATTCGATGGCCCCAACGCTTAATCATAGTCACCGGGTTACCGCCGCCATAAGTGATGTGGCCCGTGTCCAGAGTCAGATAAACGGCGTCGCCTGTCAGCTCCATCATTAAGTTGATGTCATCCTCAGTTTCACAAATGGTGCCCACGTGATGGTGGAACGAAAGCTTGATGTCGTGCTCGTTTAACAGATACTCCGCCACTTTCGTTAGTTTTTCACAGTACGTTTTCCACTCATCCAAAGACAAAATGACACGTTGTGAAAGTGGCGTGTTGATATCACCATGTACAGAGTTGCTCACTTCACCGTATACCATTGCCTTACAACCCGCAGCTTTTAGCAGTTTGATATGATCCTGCATTGCTGCGATTTCTTCGTCAGCACTCGAGGTCATTAAGTTGCCGCTGAACCATCCTGACGCAAGCACAAGGCCGTGTTCCTTAAGTAGAGGTACCAACACTTCCGGATCACGCGGATATTTTGTACCTAGCTCAGTGCCTGTGAATCCAGCTTCAGCCATTTCACTTAAACAAGTTTCCAAAGGGATTTCACCGCCCAGTTCTGGCATATCATCGTTGGTCCAAGTTAGTGGGCTAATTCCATATTGCACGTTGCTCATTTTTATTCTCCGCCAATGTTTTCAAGATTTTCTATAAAGACTCAAAGCACTAGGGTCATCTGAACGATTGCTTATACTGCTTTGAACACCTTTTGTTGTTTCACTGAGAATTACTTTAGCCCAAAAAAATACAATTGAAAAATATTTTTCAATTTAATCGGAGAGTTTTTCAAAATGCCAAAAAATTGGAAGAAGCCTTTATATCACGTGACTTAACGCCATTTTTGATCTAGATCTCATTTAACAACAATCATTAAATATCAACAACTTAAACAAAAAGGCCGGAGTGAAAAATATTTTTCATAGTTTGATAAGTGTAACACTTTTAAACAAAATAACCTCATAGCGGTAGTCTGAAAACAGAAAAGTCAATATGATTGAAACACCAGCAAAATGAAAAATAATTTTCAAATTCAAGTACAATAACAATTGCTGGAATCATAGAGTGCCAATACTCGTACCCTACAAACCGAAGTATTGGGCGTTACCCAGCTGGAACTGGTTCGATGGTAAGGGGACAGCCTTGGGAATTATCAACAAGGAAAAGAAAATGGAAGTAACATCCACGGTAGAAGCGCAAAAACACAACATTGCTTATATAGTAAGGATCTGCTGTATCGCCGCATTAGGTGGGATACTTTTAGGCTATGATACAGCGGTAATTTCTGGTGCTATCGGTCCTATCAGAGAGCACTTCGGTTTAACACCAGCACAAACAGGATGGGCAGTTTCGAGTGTAGTACTTGGTAGTATCATAGGTGCTGTTTCGGCTGGTTGGGCGGCGCTAAAATATGGTCGTCGTAATTCACTCTTCATCGCATCTATTCTCTTCATTATTTCTGCGATTGGTTCTGCACTCGCCACCACATTTACCACCTATGTGCTACTCCGTATAGTTGGTGGTGTCGCTGTCGGCCTAGCTTGTGTTGTCTCACCTATGTACATGTCAGAGGTTGCACCGAAAGACTTCCGCGGACGTGCTGTCAGTATGTTCCAACAATCCGCAGTGGTTGGTCAAACCGGTGTTTTCTATGTTAACTACCTTATCGCCAAAGGCATGTCAGAAAATTGGTTGGTCGATTTGGGCTGGCGCTGGATGCTAGGCTCAGAGGTGATACCTGCCGCGCTATTTTGCGTCCTACTCTTTATTATCCCAGAATCTCCTCGCTGGTTGGTATTGAAAGGTAAGCTGGCTGAAGCCAAAGACACACTATCGCGCATCTCTAACCCGGAACATGCAGACCAACTGATTGGTGAAATCCAAGATTCGTTAAAAGACAGCAGAAGTGCTACGAAAAGCAAAGTGAGTTTACGCTCTCCACTGCTCTTTAGCATTCTGATTATTGGTACCTTTGTCGCCGCTGCTCAGCAACTTACGGGTATCAATGTCATCATGTACTACACACCGGAAATCCTAAAACCAATCACAGGCTCTACGGAAAACGCACTGTTCCAAACAACGTTTGTTGGTGTTGTGTTTATCCTAGGTAACGCGCTAGGTATGTACCTTATCGATAAAGTGGGTCGTCTTCCACTCATGAAATACGGTACGTTCGGTTGTGCTTTAGGTATGTTTGTCGTTGGCTATGTGCTGTACCAGCAAACTGAAGGTTACGCTGCACTGTTTGCTCTTTGTATTTACGTGGTCTCGTACGCGACCTCTTGGGGCTGCGCATGCTGGACGATGATTTCGGAAATATTCCCGAACAGCATTCGCTCTCGCGCCATGGCAATTGCTGTAGGTACTCAATGGTTTACCGGCTTTATTGTGACCCAATCATTCCCGATGCTAAACGAAAACGCTTACCTAAAAGAAAACTTCAATGGTGCGTTTAGCTTCTGGTTGTTCGCTGTACTCTCCATCATCTGTATGTACATAGTGGTTAAGTATGTACCGGAAACTAAAGGTGTCAGCCTAGAGAAAATGGAAGAGGCTATGGCTGCGAAACTGGGTAAAAGTGTGCCTAAGTCTACAGTTGAAACGCATGTTTAAATAATAAACGCCACAACAAACTGGGAACAGGCTAAGTTAAGTCTGTTCCCTTTTTACTTTTCAGCGAATGAACATACGAGGTTCCTATGCTTGATAAAATGGCCTTTTTCGTCTACGTGATCCGCTCAGGTTCTATCTCTTCTGCGGCTAGACATTTCAACATTTCTGTATCGGCTGGTAGCCGTTGGTTACAAGAGCTAGAGAATCACTTTGGTACCACCTTATGTCGCCGTTCCAACCGGTTACTTGAAGCGACACAAGCAGGACAGACACTATTCGAAGAGTTCTCTCCGCTTGTCGACAATGCTGAAAACATTTGCCGTAAGCTTGAAGACTACCAGTCTCAAGAAAGGGGACATATCGATATAGTCAGCACGCCCGTCTATGCCAACCACTACCTAATGGATCTTATAGCGGACTACTCTCAACGCCACCCCGATGTGACCTTTAATATCAATGTCACTCCTTGGGCATTAGACCACGCCAGCACGTCCGATTTAATGATCAGCGCCAACGCCAGTTTTCAAGGATATCGTGAAAAAGATTTACTGCTTGTGAAAAGAGAACTGATGCAATGCCCCTTTATTGTGGTGGCATCTCCCGAGTATCTGACTTCTCATCGGAGGCCGTTACACCCAAGCGACTTGTCCCAACACCCTTGTTTGATTGCTACCACACTCACTGGTAGCAACGATTGGATTTTCCGCCAGCAAGCAGAAAACATCATTCTTAAAGTGCCTAGAGCGGTTGAAGTCAACGATAGTGATTTGTTGTTGAAAGGCGCACTAAATGGAGTTGGTATTGCATACCTTCCTGAGTTTGTAGCTAAAGAATCGATAGAAGAAGGGAAACTGGTCGCACTTCTTGAAGACTATGAGACCAGTATTTGGAGTTTGAATCTGTACTATCACTCGCCGCAGACCGCTTCTCCTACTGCGACCAAATTTAAAGACTTTCTCCTTTCCAGAACAAATCCGAAATAGCTCTAAATCAAGGGGGTTACCGCATCGAAACAAAGTTTGACGCCGGATAAAAAGAGAAAGGCATAACAAAGCTGATAGATTCTCTCTTGGCTTACCCGATGGAGCAGGATAACGCCCAGTTTGACACCGACAGGTGCCAATGGAATAAGCATTAGTGCCGTTAATAAATTGGTGCTATCAAACTCACCTAACGCTACGTAAGGAACGACTTTTGCCAGATTAATCAGAGCAAACAACACCGCCATGGTTGCGATGAGCGTGACTTTCTCTAGCTTCAGCGGCAAAAGATAAATACTCGCTGGCCCGCCCCCAGCGTGGATAGCCGTACTCGAAAACCCACTCAAGGTGCTCCAAAACCAAGCGCTTATTCGACTTGGTTTGGTACTACGTTCTTTCACCCCCAACCAGTATTGCAGGCAAAAAGCGAGGGACAGCAACCCAATGGTCAACTTAAGCCCCGCTTCCGGCGTTACACTGATAAACAGCCCCGCCACGACCACCCCCACTATAGAACCGGGTAACATCTGGCGAAGTATTCGGTAGTCAGCACTCCGGTAATGATGGCGTACAGCAAATGCGTCCATTACTATCAATATGGGTAATAGAATCGCTGCCGCTTGCGTCGGTGAAATGATCAGCGCCATAAGCGGTACCGCTATAATGCCAAGCGCACCTCCCAAGCCGCCTTTACCGATGCCATAAATCAAGACGGCGGGTATCGCCATCACATAAAACCAAGGGTCACTGACTATCGCCATATTTACACTCCTAACTCTGTTAGATAGGCACGGCTACGTTTGAGATCTTGCCTTACCTTTTCCAGTTGTGTCCTACAATGTTCGTGCTCGACAACCAACCAGCCTCGATAGTCTATTTCCTTAAGAGTTAAGATAACTTGGTTAAGCTTGATATCCCCTTCCCCCAACGGCGTTACTAAGCCAGCCGAATAAGCTTCAAACCAAGGCGTTTTATCTCGGATTGCAATTCTTAGTTTATCGATAGACACATCTTTCAAATGAACGTGTTCGATCCTTTTTCCATATTGCTCAATTACACCTGATGGGTTCATTCCATCCAAGAAAGTATGACCCACATCGATACAGAGGCCAAGCTTAGCCGACGGGATCTCGCGAAGAACAAAATCTATTTCATCTTTGAAACCAATGTAGCCACCGACTCCCGGATGCAGTAAACAACGCAAACCATACTTCTCTGCTACGGCTATAACTCCATTCAAGTTCGTGATGAGCTCTGATTTGCGCTCGCTTGATAAACGCGGAGCTACCGCACTTTGCCCGATGACTCCTAAGCGCTCAGGGTGAATGCCTTCCATCAACAATAGGTTTTTTACCTGTAATTTATTTAGCCGTGAACACACCTTCTCAGCGTCAGCAAATATCGTTTCCCTTTTGCTGCTATCGCTAAAGGGAAGTTGCAGTTTACCTGCGCAAATCTGCAAGCCACGCGTTCGGCAAGCACTGGTAAGTAACGCGTCATCTTCAGGAAAAAAACCATCGGGTCCCAATTCGATGCCTCGATATCCACCATCACTGGCGTCCATCAACACCTTCCCCCAGCTTGGGTTTTCGCCATTTTTAGAGTCTTCGACACCCCAACAGCAAGGGGCACAAGCAATCTGATTTTGCATAACCATATCTCCAATTTACCTCTCTCAAAGATAAAAGTGATGCCAACGAAAAGACGTGATCCAACCCGGATTTGGTATTTGCATTTATGCAAAGCGGGTTTGAATTATTGCCTATAACACCCTTCCTCTATCGACACTTAGACTGAACTCAAGCACTGATACTTGGAGGTAGGTATGGAACGAATTTTTATTGTAGCTGCGAAACGCACACCAATAGGTAGTTTTAACGGGGCATTAAGCCCGCTCTCTGCAGTGGAGCTTGGCGCACACGCTATGAAAGCCGTAATCGAGCAAGCAGATATTGCACCTGAAATGATTGATGAGGTGATTGCCGGTAATGTACTTACTGGCGGCACAGGTATGGGACCAGCGCGCCAGGCTGCTATCAAAGCAGGTATTCCAGATTCGGTTCCTGCGTATACGCTGAACATGATCTGCGGCAGTGGCATGAAAACCATAATGGACGCCGCGAGCCATATTCGCGCAGGAGATGCTGAAGTCGTGATGGCTTGCGGTATGGAAAGCATGTCTAATGCACCATTTATTGCCAATGGTCAAATTCGTCGTGGTTATCGAATGGGGCATCAGAATCTTGAAGACAGCATTATCAAAGACGGTTTGACAGATGCATTCCACCACTACCACATGGGCATTACAGCGGAAAACATTGCTCAAAAGTTTGAGTTAACCCGTGAAGAGCAAGATGCGTTTGCTTTGCGCAGCCAAATGAAAGCAGCCCATGCTATCGAAAGTGGTTTCTTCAATGAGGAAATCGCGCCCATCACTATCGTAAACCGTCGCCGCCAAGTTGAAGTTAAGCAAGATGAATATCCAAAGCTTGACTGTACCTATGAAGCGCTTCAAAAGCTAAAACCAGCTTTTACCCCAGATGGGTCTGTCACTGCTGGTAATGCCTCTGGCATTAATGATGGAGCGTCAGCGATTTTGCTTGCTTCTGAGAGTGCGGTTGAACGCTTAAATCTGACTCCGCTTGCCGAGATCATTGAGTACGGTCAGGGGGCCATCGCACCTGAAGTAATGGGACTTGGGCCAGTACCTGCTGTCGCCAATGCTCTTAACAAAGCCAACTTATCCATAGAGGATATTCAAGTTTTCGAGTTGAACGAAGCATTTGCTGCACAAGCACTTGGGGTCGTGCACTCATTAGCAGACCAACACAACATCGATGCGCCGTGGCTTCTTGAACGAAGTAACCTCAGTGGTGGGGCAATTGCGCTCGGTCATCCTATTGGTGCATCGGGTAACCGTATCGTAACTACGCTCGTTTATCAGCTACATCGAACCCTCAGCGACTTAGGCCTCGCTTCTCTGTGTATCGGCGGTGGCATGGGTACCGCAGTGATCATCAAACGCTGTTAAATAGGATATTGTTATGAAAAAATCCGCTTCACCTCAACAACTTAAAGAACTTATCCATGATGGCATGACCATTATGGTCGGTGGTTTCATGGCCACAGGTGCGCCAGAGAAACTGATAGACCTCCTTATCGAGTTTGATATCAAGGACATCACCCTGATTACCACAGACACCGCATCGCCAGGCCGTGGAACCAGCAAACTGATCGCCGAAAAACGTGTCAAAAAACTATACGCTTCACACATTGGTCTAAACCCTGAAACGGGGGCACAAATGAATGATGGAACGCTAGAGGTTGAGCTGGTTCCTCAGGGCACTCTTGCTGAACGAATTCGCAGTGGAGGTGCAGGTTTGGGCGGCGTACTAACGCCAACAGGCCTTGGTACTATCGTTGCGGAAGGCAAAAAAGTGATTAACGTGGATGGAAAAGATTATTTGCTCGAAACGCCATTAAAAGCAGACTTAGCACTAATCCGAGGTTCATTAGTCGACCGACGCGGTAACGTGTTCTATAGCAAGACCAGCCAAAACTTTAATCCACTGATGGCCACAGCAGCAGACACAGTGATCGTCGAAGCGGAAAAGGTGGTCGATATTGGCGTTATTCAGCCAGAAGCGATCCAAACCCCTAGCCTTTATGTCGACTATATCCTAACGGAGGAAGTCTAATGTCAGTACAGCTAGATAAACATATTATTCGTCGCCGTATCGCTTGGCGTGTTGCTCAGGAAATGCATGATGGTGACATCGTTAACCTTGGTATCGGCCTGCCGACTTTGGTTGCGAACGAAGTAGATAAAGAGGTCGAAATTCTACTCCATGCGGAAAATGGATTACTTGGGATAGATAACCTCGCTGAAGAACATGAAATCGATCCAGATTTGGTCAATGCAGGAGCTCAACCTATCACCGCAATCGAAGGTTGCTGTTACTTCGACAGTGCCGACTCATTCGCGATTATTCGCGGTGGCCACGTCGATTCCACCGTATTAGGTGCCTTGCAGGTTGATGAAAAAGGCAATCTAGCCAATTGGATCATTCCAGGCAAGATGGTACCAGGCATGGGTGGAGCGATGGATCTGGTTGTAGGCGCAAAAAAAGTGATTGTCGCCATGGAGCACACTGTCAAAGGTAAACCAAAGCTCCTACGCAGCTGTACTTTACCACTGACTGCCGCTAATCAAGTTGATTTGATTGTGACCGAAATGGGCGTGATTGAGTTAACTGAAAATGGCATGCTGCTAACAGAAATTGCTCCAGAGTTCTCAGTTGAAGAGGTGCAATTAGCAACAGAGGCTAAGTTATTGATATCACCAAAACTCAAAGTGATGCAAATCCCAACCTAGAACTCAATAGCAGTAATATCGACTAAGCCTGGGTCAAAAGTAAGGTGTACTAAGTCGGGCCTGAACTGACAGTTACCCATTTTTGGCTCGGTGCCTGCCAAGTTATGTCTGGGCTAGAGTCTTTTCAGCCCAGATGAATTTCCCACACTCTAATGTTTCTATTGGTGTTATGCCACAGCTCTTTCTTGATGAGCACAATAATTGTTGTGGTCTATCCATTCGTTAACTCTCATAAACAGAAAACAAACACAAACAAAAGCCTGGCATAAGCCAGGCTACGTTCAACAACTCAATTCTATTTTTTACTTGGTATATCTTTCACTGTAACAGAACCAACACCTTCGTTGTCAGACAATTCCTTGGCAGGATCAAAATACACCACGGATCCCAATTGCATCCCGGCTTCGGCCATAGGGTTCTGAATAACCTGAATCACTAGTCCATCGGCTGGACTGGTATATTGTTTGACAGCATGTCCAAAAGCATCATACTGAGTAAACATTAAGTCGCCTTTTTTAACCTTATCGAGTACCTCGATCTCCGGCACGACAAATCCACCGAACTCAGCCGTTACATCCAGCCATACATTCGTATCTACGATGTCTTGATAGGTCTGGAACTCACCATCTATGACATCAGCGAATCGCAATAAGTTTATTGCCCCTTGCAGCGCCTTTTCTACCCATTCCGGTTCATATACTTCACGAGAGCCAATTTCCAGAGTAAATGCTGGTACTCCGATAGCATTATATGCACCAGAAACGGACGTGGTTCCCGAACTATTGATCGTCGCATCAAGAGGGAACAATCGCGTCAGTTGTTTTACAGCAGGAATACTCAAATCCGAATAGGCAGCCAATGGGAAGGTTGTCGGGTTAGCGGTATGCATATCTAACGCATAATCAGCATTATCTTTTAGCAAATGGTTCCAAAGCGTATATGAGTAACGTTGACTACTGCTAATGACCGAGTCCAATGCAACTTGACGATTGAGATTACTGTTTACTTTTACTGGACCAGAGGGTACATACTCGCGAATATTATTTATCAAGCCAGGGATATTGTACTGATGAACGATTGTCACTGTTCCTGACATTTTTTCAGTATCGAGTTGTTGTTTGATCAGATTCGCCGTTAAGTAAGGATTCATTTCGTTGGCATGCACCCCAGCGACAAACATAACAGCCTTACCAGGACGCTTACCTTTAATCACGGTTACCGGCACATAATAATACTGACCTGTATTAATTTGGTCACCAGCCCGAAAAAAAAGTTCTGAGACACTATTATTATCAAAATCTTGCACATCCAGCTTTGTAATAACTTTTCGACCTTGAATTACATCTCCGTTATAAATAGTTTCCGCTATTAGTGGGGTGGAAATAATGGCAGTCATTAATACTGTGAGCGATAATTTTTTCATTCTATCTTCCTTATATAATACCGTTAATGGAATAGGAATTATTGTTTATATAAAAACAGTATCACTATTTTCATGTTAATAATTAAAAATAAAAAACTTACCCATAGCCTTTATTAATCGGCTATTTACGTAAATTAAAGTGACTGAAATATTCAGGAATAAAAGCTTATTCCTTCACCTTGAGTAATACGAGTACCTGATTCACCATTGATCACCGCATCCAACTGGTCTAACGCACCAATCGCTGCATAACCGTGCCCCCGATTGACAAAGCGACATACTGCATCAATTTTTGGCCCCATAGATCCTGCCGGGAAGTCATAGTTTGAGAGCTCTCTTGGTGTAGTCCATTTGATAGCCTGTTGGTTTTCCTGACCGTAGTTGAGGTAAACTGCACCATCAGTAAGAATAACAAACAGATCGGCACTAATTTGCTCTGCCAGTAGCTCAGCAGTAAGGTCTTTATCGATTACACATTCTACGCCAACCAACTTACCGTCTTGCGCTTCAAATACTGGAACGCCGCCACCGCCGCAAGCAATAACCGTGTTGCCGCTTTCTAGTAGACGGGTAATCTGTGCCGACTCAACGATATTTTGAGGTTGAGGTGATGCTACAACTCGACGGTAGTAGTCGCCATCTTTCTTGTAGATAGCCGCAGGGTTCTCTGCACGCAATGCTTCGATATCTTCGTCTCTATATACAGGCCCAACGAACTTGGTTGGATCGTCAAATGCACTATCTTCGATATCGACACATGTCTGGGAGAACATCGTTGTGATATGTAATTGATTATCAGCATTGAATAACTCTTGCTGTAACATATAGCCAATCATACCGCAGGTTTGTGCACCCAACACATCCAATGGATACGCGGTCACTTCTGGCTTTTGTTGTTGATACTGGCTATTTTGTTCCATAAGTAAGCCCACTTGTGGACCATTTCCATGAACAATAACGACTTCATGTTGCTTGGCAATTTCCGCTATCGCTGCGGCAGCTTTTTTAATATTGATACGTTGGTTTTCGGCTGTTAATGGTTGGCCGCGTTCTAATAAAGCGTTACCGCCTAGTGCTAAAACAATTCTCATTGGTACACCTCTACTGTTAGCCCCCATCTAGACATAGAACATGTTTAATATTCTTAAAATTAGCCGCTGGGGATTGCGCCAGCGTCTTCACTGGCGCAGTCATTAAGTGTTATGGGGCTAAGCCCCTCTCTATTCTCTTAATTACATCTTATTGGCAAATGCGAGTAACGCTTTCTCAAAACATTCGACTGGTGGGTTAGTGATACCACAACCGATCATGCCTACGCCTGGTTCTTTGTGAGCGATAGCGGTGTTGATGATAGGCAAAATGCCTGTTTCCAATACCTTACGCACATCAATACCAGACGAAATGCCTTTGAAATTAAGTAGAGGGATCGTGACGTTTGGGTTAGTGTCGGTCGTGATTTCATCCATTTGGATTGAGTAATCAATTGCTTCTCCAACTGTTCCACCAACCAAAGCAACGATTGCTGGTGCCGTTGCCATAGCAAAGCCACCAATGCCGTATGTTTCAGTGATCGCACTATCACCAATATCCAGGCCAGAGTCTTCAGGCTTGTAACCCGCAAATAGAGGACCAACCACTTTTTGCGCAGGCCCAGTAAACCAAGTAAAGCCAGGCATACCACTCATTCGAATACCAAACTCCACGCCGTTTCGTGCCATTGTGGTCACAATAGTACTGTTTTCGACACCGTGTCCCGCATCCAGTGCACACTTACACATTGCCATCCACGTAGGGCCAGAGAAGTAATCACTAGAAGCAATAAACTCGAATACTTCGCGTTTTTGCTCAGTTGTGAAGTCTGTTTGTAGAATTCGTGGCGTCAGAGCCTGAGCCAATAGTGCCGTACCCGCGTTGTTACGGTTATGGCACTCATCGCCCATATGCAGTGCTTGTGCTAGCATCAGGCGTAGGTCGATCGGCTCACCGAATTCCATCGCCGCTTTTAGCATTGGACCTAGTACTTCGCGCATCCAAATGAGACGCTCAACAACGCTCTCATCGTTTGCACCCATACGCAGGATTTTCGCCATCTGTTCACTGAGGTTGGTGTACGCGATGTTACCGTAAGTTTGGTTCTTCACTACGTGCATGTACATAGATGCAGAAGTGACACCCGCCATTGAGCCAACACAGTCGTGCTCGTGACAAGGCGAAAAGGTAATCTCACCTGAACCAGCAAGTCTGAATGCTTCATCTAAGTTGCTCGCAAGGCCTTCAAAAATCAGAGCACCTGTCACCGCACCACGCATTGGACCATTCATATCTTCCCATGCAATCGGTGGTCCTGCGTGAAGGATTGTCGTTTTGGTCATGCCCGGAACAACATCAATCGCTCGCTCGTAACCTACCAATACTGGATGTGAATTAATGATGCGCGTTACCGCTTCTTCGTTTGCCGCCTCGATCTTGGCAGCGATTTCTGGCTGTGCCAATTTATCCAAAGCATCAATCACTGCTTTGTTACCACCAGCAATTGGCTGCCAGCTTACTTGAGTAACTGGCGCTTGTTGTTTCTGAATATCCTGTTTGAAAAATTCCAAACCTACGTTGATTACATTCAGATCTGAAAATAGTTGTGCTACTTTGCTCATTTTTATTCTCCTTTGCTCACAAAACCACGCGCCAGTAATCCGGTGTTCTGGCTACTGCTGGAGATAGTGACGCCCACTTGTGCCAGTTTCTCGATTTGTTCATTCATGTCTGGACTATCTAAATCCGTACCTAGAACATAACCAAGGATTTCTAAATGTTGGCCACGAGCTTCGGCTTTTTGTTTCGCTTCAATGATCGCTGGAAGCGTCACACCGACTGGATCTTCGTGAGAACCGTAGCCAATCACAAAATCAAGAACGATAACGCCGACTTCTGGATCGTCTGCTTCTTTAAGCAAACGCTCGATGCGTGATGATGGTTCAATCATTGGATGAGGACGACCATTAGTGAAATCATCGTCACCAAAATCGATGAAGGTATGTGCTTGGCTAACGTTAATATCAGTCAAACGTTGTTCTGGTTTTTTCGCGATATTGCTGTATACATCTGAGAAATGCTCACGTGCTAACATCATCGATTCTTCACACAGAGTACCGCCACAAAATAGACCGCGGATGTACTTTTGCTCTGGTTTCAGCTTCGCTTTGATTTCTTCAATTAGGGGGAGGTTAAGCGTGCGTTTGTTAATGCCTGCTTCGTCGATGCCCGCAAGGATAACCGCTTGTAGCGCAGCTTCTTTGGTGGTTTTCGCAAAATGCGCTCCTGCTTCTACCACAGGCGCTTCATCACCGCCAAGTAGACACACGACAACAGGTTTCGACATTGATTTCACTTGCTCAAGCACTTTGGCTTCAACGCTTTTCGCTGCTGGCTTAGAAACGATAAGTACAACTTCAGTGTTAGGATCGGCTTCAAGTGCACGTAAACCATCTAGCATCATGATACCACCAACGGCTTCGCTCAAATCACGACCACCGGTACCCAGTAGCTGAGTTATGCCGCCGCCAAAGTCATGGATTCGTGCTGCTACTTCCTGGCTACCTGTGCCCGATGCACCAACGATACCGATGTTTCCAGTGCGTACTTTATTCGCAAAGCAAAGGCCCACGTTATTGATGATCGCAGTACCGCAATCAGGCCCCATCATCAACAAACCCTTTTGATGAGCTAACGTCTTTAGCTCGACCTCATCTTCGACTGAAACGTTATCACTAAACATCAATACATGCAGATCATTATCCAGTGCCATTTTCGCTTCACGTTTAGCAAATTCGCCCGGTACCGAAATAATCGCAAGATTAGCTTCTGGCTGCTGCTTTAATGCACTTTTTAGAGTAGTAAATTTCTTATCTTGCGAACCGCCTAATCCAGCAGTAGCGTTATCGCCACCTTTTAATAATTTTTCAACTTCTTCTAGCGTCTGTTCACACGCTTCTTCACTAACTGCTTTAATAACAACAAATAGGTCACCGCTGTTCGAACTGCGAATTTCATCGTCCAATAAACCTACATTGTCTAATACACCTTTATTCATGTCGGTAGCCATTGCGACAAACGCCTGCTCGACATCTTTTAATTCATTGACTTTTGTAGACAAAGCCATTAACGACACCGAATCAAAATACGTATTTTTTTTGACTGTTACTTTAACGAACATATTCGCCTCTTTTATATCTTTACTTTATTTTGGCAATAGTGAACCCAACTCTGTCACTATTGCCACAAAGTGTGAATAACGAAATAATTTGTTTTAAATTATTCCAATTAATAAATCGTTATTTATTAATTGAGTAGTTGACGTTTAAATTCCAATAATTCACTTTCATCATCACAAACATCAATTGCATAATTTACGAGTATTAATGCTTGTTTATTTTCGCCAATTAACTCTAATGATTTTCCTTTATGTAAATAATACAGAGCATTGGTGGAATCATGAGTAATTGCATTTTCGATCGCGCATATCGCTTCACTATGTCGGCCCAATGAACGCAAGCTATTCGCCAAATGGAACGAGTAATCGTAACGATTTGGCTCCGCTGCTAACAATTGACGCATCGTGTCGACGGCGACTTCATGCATGCCCAACTCACGCAGGTAGTTCGACTTGTGATATCGCACAAACGATGAGTTAGGATCCGCTGCGATCCCGAGATCAAACTCCGCTAATGCTTGCTCACTCTGTTTTGCCAAGCGGTAGCTATTGGCAATATACAAATGAAACTCAGCAGGGTTGTCACTCAGCGGCAAACCTTCGCGGTAAGCATCAACAGCTTCTTGATAACGGCCCAATTCCATTAACACGTAGCCGTGGTAGTAGTGATAACCTACTTTGTCATAAAAGTCAGATGGGTTCGCAACCAATATACCTAGTGCTTGCTCGTATTCAAAAGCGGAAATATGTGCTTTGACTTGACGCAATATGTCACTTTGGCGTTGACGCAGTGCTTCAGCGTCAGTCATTAGCTCGACAATTCTCGTTTGCTTTCGCGCTTGTGCATGTTGTAGCGCACTAATACCGTCACGATCTTTAAGGTGTTGATCTGCGCCTGCACCTAATAGAACCTCAATCACATCACCATACAAATAACCACCATCACCAAGAATGACCGCTTCTAACAACGCAGACCAACCGAGTTTATTCGCGTGGTTGACCGGAATACCAGCCTCTAGACTAACTTGTACAGTACGCAGAAAACCTTTTTCACTTGATGGCAGCAGCGGAGTACCACCAAAACGGTTAACGCTAGTCACATCAGCACCATATTTGAGAGTCAGTGACAACAGCTCGTGAAAGCCATTTGCACCCGCACACAGATAAGGCGTTAGCATAGTGACATCGCGTGCGTTAGCATCTGCCCCCTTTTCCAAGAGCAACTCAGCCATAGCAACATTATTATTTTGCACTGCAATCATCAGTGGCGTGCAGCCGTTGTCATCACGAGTGTCAATTAAGGCACCATTCTCTAACTGTCGCATCACATCGTTCGGTGAACCTGCTTTGACTAGGTCGTGCAGTGATAATGAAATATTACTGTTCATAATGTTTCCTTTACGCCGTTTCCGACTTTAATTTCTGTGCTTCTAATTCAGTGACATTTTCTTTCACGTTAGCAAAGTGCTTGATGCCGAACAGCCCAGCAAGCATTAAGTAAGAGTACACAAACATCATTGATTCGGGTTGGGCGAATCCAACACCATTTGCGTGAATGAAGCCGATGATTGAGAGGAAGGCCGCGATCAGTGCCGCTACCACAGCGCGCAGAGGCGTGTTATTGATAGCAAAGACCACCATACAACCCCAAAGCAAGCTAGCAAGCGGTGCACCGTTACCTAAGCCGACCATACCTTCGTAGTAGATACCTTTAGCTGCCAGTGCATCAATGCCCACTTCATACGCGTTCGTGCCTGCCGTTGCCAATGTATTTTTGAACATGGTCAGTGCCCAGTAGCCAACCCAAGGGAACAAACAAACAAAGATAGCTGGGACTTCGAGTTTTGGTGACTCACGCACCACTTGGTTGGCAGTAACGATACCGATGTAAACAAGGATTGGAGCAATAGCCGCACCCGGGATCAAACTGAGTAGTAATGCGCCCAAACCAAGCAGAGACACCACAAACATGATCACGCCGTTAAACAAGGTGTAACCAATACCCGCGCCCATTTCTTTGTATGCCGCGTGTCCCACATATACCGTCACCGGGAATGGGTTACCTAAAAACGCACCAACCATTGAAGATAGGCCATTAACCGTCATGACTTTACGTGTTGGGTACGCATCGCCTGCCGCATCCGCACTTTCAATGTTCTCCAAGTCAAATACATAGTTCGCCAGACCTAGTGGTACTGCTGATGCCAAGTAAGGCAGTGCATGAGGGATGCCGTCAATAAAATCATCTATGTGCAAACCCGGAGGGTTAAAGCCCATGTCAGACAACGACGCAACAATCGCTTCTGGCGACTGCAGACCAAATACCCAAGCCAGTACCGTACCGACAAGAATCAGTAGCAGACCGGTAGGAATTCTAGGGAACAGTGGCTTTGAGCCAAACCAGTTAATGAAAATCAAACCAAGAACCACAAACGACACAACCGGAGTGGAAAACGCTTGCAGCATTGGGTTGAGAGCCAATAATGTTAGACCAAGGCCCGCAAGACAGGACAGCAAGACGGTGCGAGGCACAATACGGCGAATCGCATCACCAAAGAAAGAGCCTACGAGCAGGATCATCGCCTCGACAAAACACCAAACCAGCGCAATCTGAATCGCAAACTGGGCGTTTTGCGTGGTTTGGTATACCGGCATAATCACCAAGAAGGTCACAGTAAAAATAGAGGGAGCGCTCGGACCAGAAGGAAGCGCCGTCACATCGTCACGCCCTGTTTCTTTTTTCAGCTTGTAAGCAAACCACGCGTAAAAAACACTCGCGCACATCACCGCAAAACCGAATGCTGGAGCCACTTGGCCCATCACAAAATCTTTAGGTAAACCAACCACAAAAAGCAGTAAGCCCATCATGGTTAATAAGTTAGTTAAGTTATTGGTAAATAGGCCAAAGAATGCAGCCCAATCGCCTTTTCGCCATATTTTTGTCATATCCATAGTTATTGTCCTAATGTTATTAACTGTTTTTTCATATCGTTAAAACAAGATTAAAACTAGCAAGATTAGATAAGATTTATAAATTAATAAAATGGATGACGATTATCTAAACTGGTAATAGCAACTCAAAAACACTACGCATTGAAACAAACCGATAACAAAACCGGATGAAAATAGTGGATTTATGTGATAACAGGCAAATTATTCCCGATTTCCTAGCGGAGTCTTTAACGTTATATTTATGAAGCTAATCACACCAGCATTAAGCTCTGTGCTTAGTTGAATATTTAAAATACAAATAGGCACGATTCAATCACTGAATTGTTATCTATGTAAATTAAAGAGTCTTGGTTATATTCTGGAATATGGAACTTTGAGCGGTTAATTATCAGATCTGAAAGATAAGAATTGAATTGAGATGAATACCCAAGTAAAACAGAAATCACTTGGGCATCAAAAGCGTTCATGACAGCTGAGAGTCGAAGGCTTTGTGTAGCACGCTGGCTCAATGATTGGGCTCTGGCTGATGTTGTCGCAATTTAGGTAGACGTAAACAGAGTAATGTTGCAAACAATAACGACATGACTTGCATCATCCAACCGCTAGAAAACTCCCCAGACAACTCAACGAAAAGGATAAAAACCAGCGGAAATAAAGACGCCAATAAAAAGCCACCGCCTTGCATGATCACACTCAGCGCATTGGAATGTTCTAGGCTTTGATACCGCTCCAAGGCCAGTAACATACAAATAGAAAAACCGCCTCCCAACCCTATACCGCTAAGCGCTGCCCAAAGGTATGACAACGGCTGTGGCCAAAACATCACACCGAGCAACCCCAAAATTAATGACGTTAACATCGCCATCAGCCAAACACGCCGATCGCCATGGTGTTTGATTCTCATCGGCAATAGCAACGCGCAGCACGCCTGTATTATCGACAACGCGAAGATCAAATGGCTGCTCTGCTCAGGAGCGAAACCCAGCTTCTGATAATACGGAGGCAACCAAGTCACAATTGACGCATACCCACCGTTAACAAGCCCGAACAAAAGCACCAATTCCCAAGTACTGATTTGCCGAAAAAGTTGTGTCCATTCGGTTCGACCGTTCGGTGATATATTTCTGCGCGGTAGTCCCACGCCAGCCAGTATCAAAGTCAGCAAACAGGGTAACGCCAACCAAGCCATACTTTCACGCCACGATAGGCCTTCACCGATTAGCGTCTGGCTAACCAACGCCCCCAACGCCCCACCAACCATTAGAGAGGCGGAGTAACAACCGACAACGACCGGCATCTGCTTTATAAAATGCTGTTTGATTAAGCGTGGTACACAAGACTGTATCAATGCCACCGCACCGCCACAAACAAATGTGGAGAGCAGTAGAACCGCGCCGTTTTCAGCAAACAGTCGCAGCGAGTTACCTATCATTAACATCAGCAGGGCCAAAAGCAAATAATTGACCTTTTCTGCAAGAAACGGAAAGCGAGTGATAATTAACGCCCCAGCCCCCATTAGCGCCATTGGAATTAACGTCAACAGTGAAGTCACCGAATAGCCTAGCCCCGTATCCTGAACTATTTGCTCAATAGAGGGGCCGATTGCGACTAAAAATGGCCTTAAATTCAGTCCAATTAATATCACTATCGCAAATACTCTGATCGATAGTATATTTTGCGTATATTTATCGTACATTTATCTATAGCATCGAATAAATTATTTGAAGAGAAAAATTTTACGTAGTCGCTGAGCAATAGTTAAATTAATCTTTTGAATCATAATCATTGATAAATCGAATGATGGTTTACTTTCTATATTAAAGTGTTAGTTTTAGAATTAGTTGCTTGGTAATGGTTTAAATTAAGCACTTAATTTCATACACCAAATTATTGATTAAAAATAAAACGATTTATATGTGGATATTCGAGGAAATGAGTTAATGAAATTGATCCACCCCCAATTACTACTCACTTATATCGCCGTTTGCGAAACAGGAAGCTTCACCCGAGCTGCAGACCGGATCCATAACTCGCAGTCCACCATCAGCCAACAGATTAACCGACTAGAATCGATCATCGGCGATACCCTGCTGATAAGAACGCCGCAAAAAGTCACCCTAACCGAAAAAGGCGAGTTTGTATTGCGCTATGCGCACCGCATCATTGAGCTGAACAGCACTATGTTGGACAACTTAAACGCCACTTCCGAACAGACCATTATTAAAATTGGTGTACCAGACGATCTTTCTGTCGACGTCACACGCGCCATTATCCCCTTCCAACAAAGCGATAACGTTCTATTTGAATTTACTTCAGGTCTTAGTAACGATCTTTATCAATCCTACTTAACGGGAAAATACGATATTGTACTTGCCAAACAGCAGATTCTAGGTAACGCCTTTGCATTTCGCCACGAGCCTCTGCTTTGGCTAGATAGCGCTTCGGCGCCAGCGTTCCACCATCCCGTTGTTCCACTGGTGTTATTCCCAACAGGAGCGTTGTACCGCGACCATATTCTGACTTCACTCGACCAACTAGGCTACAGCCACAGAATCAACTACTGCAGCAGCAATTTATCGGCGATCATGACCGCATCCGCGATTGGCTTTGGTGTGACGTTGTTGCCTCGCACCTGTAAGACACACGAGCATGTCATCGTTGAAGAGCTCCAGTCTCTCGCTCCAGCCGACGATCTTTATTTAGGTCTCTATATTGCGGATATGCATAGCCCTGTCTTGCATAAAATCGCCACGACATTGGTTCGTTTATTTGAGCTTGAATACACGCACACTGGTAAACCGCATATATAACAGCAGTCACAATTAGAATGGACGTTATTAAAATTTCACAGCCTCTCTATAAAGCGTTAGAAGTTAAACCTTATATTTGTGCTCAAGTTCACTCCGTATTTAATTCTGCGTGTAATTTGAGCAGTGAGTTAGGGTTAATTTCCGTCATTAGTGAAACAAAAAGAATGAATCCGCGTGCTTTAATGGTCAACGATACGAATTGGTTTCAACATTTGCAGCCAAATCATATGGTTGAACTTATTTTTAGTCAGCAGGGGTCTACCCCTCGACCACACCAACTAAAAATTAATCCGCAGTCTGTGATCCAATTTTCTCCTTATTTGAGTCACAAAATCTCGTTAACCCCGCAGATAAAGACGACGATCTACAACTATTTATATGCCCATCAGAAAGAAATGGGCATCTACCCTTTACTGTGCCTCAGTGAAAAGTTGGCAATGTCATCCACTGTCACTTACTACTCACCTATGCTATCGGATTATTTTCTCCCTAAGCTATTTACGTTTATAGATGCGGTAGCGAGACATTCTTTAGCCATTGATTTAACGTGCTTTGTTGGTTTTGGGTCAGGATTAACGCCTTCTTCAGACGACTTGCTAGTTGGCTTACTTTCAGTATTGGATGTGCTTGAACATCCCTACTTTGCCACCCTGCAATCTGCTTGTCTCAACGCAGTGGATAGAACCACTGATGTGAGTCGCGTCATGCTACAGTCAGCCTGTGAGCACCAATACAGCCAAGAGATAGTCGACCTATATTCCGCCATTAATAATGAAAAGCATATCGGAGAAGAAATTAGTCATTTATTAGCAATTGGACACTCTTCTGGGCACGATACCTTGTGCGGTATTTATATTGGCTTAACACTTTTCGCTTAATATATTCTAACCGTCTCTTTTATACCCAAGTAACTTCAGGATACTTGGGCCCGCTTTAGTCAGTAAATAAGAGGGACTATCTATACTTAGAATGCAAACAAGCACAACCTTCAGGGAAGATTGTGCTTGCGAATATCAGAGGCAAAGCGATTTAAATTACAACACCTTTTTCATCGCATTTTCTGCACAAGCAGCATCGAGATGGCCACCAGGTGCTCCGCCAACGCCGATGGCACCAACGATCTTGCCGTTAATTTCAATCGGAAGTGCACCTTCCAAAAACAGAAGGTTATCATTCATATTTTGCAACGGTTGCATGATTGGCTTCTCAGCAATGAGCTTCATCAGGTTGCCCGTCGGCTGCCTCATACTTGCTGAGGTAAATGCTTTTTGACGTGAGCTGTCAAGAGTATGAACACCGGCGCCATCTGAGCGTAGCTGGGCAATCACGTAGCCTGACGGATCCACCACGGTCGCCGACACTTTATAGCCCTTCGCTTCACATTGGTTTACAGTTTCTTGAGCTAGGATGAAAGCTGACTTGGATGAAATTTGCTCCATGCTTACTGTGGCAGCTTTATCTGCAGCAAGAGCATTTGCGGAGAAAAATCCAAGCGCTGCGATTAAAGCGGTTTGTTTTACGTTGTTCATGTTTACTCCATTTAAACTATCGTTGTAATCAACACAGTCACTATAGCTGAGGTTCTATTGCTGTCGGCTTACGCAAGCATTACAAAATTGCAATATATAGTCATCAAAGGAAATATTATTGCTAGAGTGTCTCACAAGCACTCCCCGCTATTGAATGGAAAGAAAAACCAATGAAAATACTGCTAATTGAAGATGATACCTATATTGCGAAATTTTTGTTGAATGGCTTTCAGCAAGAAGGCGATACAGTACAACACGTTGCAAACGGCGTCGATGGACTACACGAAGCGTTAACCGGAGATTATGACGTCATTATTTTAGATCTAATGTTGCCACAAAAAAGTGGGCTTGAAGTACTCGCGCAGTTTAGAGGAGAAGGCCATACAACACCGATTCTCATCCTGAGTGCGAAACACTCCGTTGAAGAACGCGTTCAAGGACTCACATCAGGCGCAGATGATTATTTAGTCAAGCCATTTGCTTTTCCAGAACTGTTAGCAAGATGTCAGTCACTTGCTCGTCGGGGGAAACAAAACTTCTCTCAACCGCTAGAGTTGACCTACAACGAGTTAAAACTGGATCTGCTAAAGCATACCTTAAAACGAGGCGATATAGACATTCATCTCAATCAGCGTGAGTTCACCTTAATGAAGTTACTGTTAGAACGACCAGAAGTCGTGATCTCAAAAACGGCGATATTGGAGCAAGTATGGGGGCATCAGTTTGATCCTCAAACCAATGTTGTGGACGTATTAGTATGCCGCTTACGAAGTAAGGTCGATAAAGACTTTGGTTCTCAACTTATACATACTCTGCGAGGAGTTGGTTATGTCCTCAAGTCACAGCATTGAGCAAGCGCTGAGTAAAGCACAAAAAAAGCTATTATTACACTTTATGGCGCTACTTTTCTGTTGCTTACTGCTAGTGGAATTAGCTGTCGGTGCACTATTTTTTTATGACCTTTACCAAACCGAAAAAAAAATCCTATCCTCGATGGCATCTGAGTATCAGCGGATTTTAACCTATGATTCTGAAGAACGCCTGATTCACGTATTGGAAGCCAATCCCCATCGCTTAATTGACAATGATATCACTGCGTTGCTGGTGGAGAATAATGACTTTAAAACACGTAAATTTATCGCTGGCGATGAAAAACTACCATTAGATATCAATCTTGACATACAGACAGGGGAAGACAAGAATTGGGTGCACTCCTTTATTTTTAACCCCTACACTACATTGAAGTTGGCAAGTGAAGCGCGTGAATTTTGGCTCGTACTTGATAACCGACAGCGCGATTACATTGCCTTCGAAAAGTGGCGGATGACGTTTTATGCCATGTTGGTCATGGTGGTGATTACCGCTTTATTTACACATAGAATTCTTCGTAATGCGATGACGCCTCTGATGACTTTAGGAAGTTTTTTAGAAAGGCTGCGCCAGGGAAAGAACGATGAGATCGAAGCAGTAACGGAGCCACCTGAAGGGCTGAATGTCATAAACGCCAGCGTGCATCAGGCGATAGCTCGATTGCAGCATACGACCACAACCCTGAATACCACCGTAGACGCAATAGCGCACGACATTCGAACCCCTTTATCAAGGATCATGTTGTCCTCACAATCAGCACTGATCGGTGGCGATAATTTCCACGCCATGCGAGATGCATTATCCGACTGCTCTGAGCATGCGATGCAAGCCAGCAACATGTTAACCGCACTCATGAAGCTAAACGATGAATTAATGGGTAAACGCTTACAACAAAAAGTATTAACGGACGTAAATGACGTGGTAAAAACCGTCAGTTCTTGGTATGAAGACGTGGCAGAGGAAAAACAGATTTCGTTGACGGTCAATACATCTGACAATGAGGCCACGATTCAATCTGACCCAGATAAACTCACTCAGGTACTGGTTAACTTAGTGGACAACGCAATCAAATACACTCCTGAGAAAGGCAAGGTAACGCTTGATGTGCAGTCCCAAGAAAATAACGCGGTTGCGATTTCGGTCACTGATACAGGTATTGGCATTGATCCCAATGAGCATGCACTTATTTTTGAGCGCTTATATCGTGTAGACAGCAGCCGTAGCAATACAGAGGGATATGGTTTAGGACTGTCACTCGCCGCCGCGATGGTGAACAACCTAGGTGGGAGAATAGAACTATCTTCACATTTAGGCCAAGGCAGCACTTTCACGATCGTCTTGTAATAAGTCTTTTGGGTTGAGCATTGCAGATAGTGGATAAAAGATAAAAGTGCTAGGGGTAACATTGCTCCTAGCACTAAATTAAGAACATTTAATGATGGATTAAGCTTCCACTTCTTCGTTCAAGCGGCGGAACTCAGCCCAAATTTCAGCACAATCTTCACGACCTTCCTCAAGGTGGATCATATCCAACGTTGAAGTGTCTGTTCCGTCTAGGTAGTTTCTCAGATGTTGGTCTGAGAAGCCATGCTCCGCAGCATCTACGTGAGTTGAAGCGTAATAACAAGTTTTGATACCTGCCCACATCATCACTGCTACACACATTGGACATGGTTCACACGTTGCGTACATCACACAGTCTGATAGGTCTAGAGTGTCCAGTTTCTTACACGCTTCACGTACAGCAACCATCTCAGCGTGGCCAGAAATATCAGTATCTTTAAGTACTGTGTTGCCCACGGCACAAACAACCTCACCATTTCGTGTCAAAGTCGCTCCAAATGGACCACCTGTACCTTGATTCATTCCTTTAAGAGTAGCATCACAAGCTAGGTGAAAGTAATCGTTCATGTCTTTATTGTCTTTATTGTCTTTATTGTCTTTTGTGGTACACATGCTGTTTCTCCGTTTATTAAACTGTATTAATCAAGTGAGTTACGCGTTTTTACGCGCTCCTACTAGTAGATAACCAATAAATCCGATAGTTAGACCACTGAAGAATGCCCAACTGTTGATCGTGGCAAGGACTGGGATACCTGGGAACACCTTACCTGCCATAGTAATAATGAAGCTGACAATCAATACGCCTACCGCACGTCGGTTCACACCACCTTCGTGACCACCATCGGTGCCTGGTTCTGGATAAATAGCGTCAAGGTCTAGCTTTTGACGGCGTTCAAAGAAGTAGCTTGCCAACATAATCCCAGCGATTGGACCAAACATTGAACCGATAAAGCTGTAGAAAAGGAATAACATGGTGGTATTTTCAACAAACTTCCAAGGTAGGATTAATGTACCCACAACGGCAGCAACGAGACCACCTGTTTTCACGTTAAACAGTTTAGGGAACTGTGCGGTGAGCTGCAGACCTGAAGGCATCATGTTACCGAAAACAACGAAAGCCGTTGCCCCCACATTCATCGCCAAAATAAGCAGCATAACGATAAATGGGTTGCCAATTGAGTTGATCGCATCAACGAAGATGGTTGGTTTGTTCACATCAACTGCGCCGCCAGTAAGCGCAGAGAGAGAAGCCATAAAGCTTACTGTAACCACAGCGAATAGGGTGTAGGAGACTAGCATACCGATCGGGAAACCTTTCATAGGCGCAGACATAGAGGTTGCGTTACGAGTGAAATCCCCTGTGTTGACGATAGGACCGGCCCAGTTAGACACAAGCATAGAAACGCAAGTAATAAAGCCTACGACCGTCACTTCAGTCCCTGCTGCCGGATGGTAACTGAATACCTCACCCAACCCACCTGCATTCCCAATAGCGAGGAACACACCAATCACCATCAAAACCCAAACAACAGGAGAAGCAAATGCAGAGAATTTATTAATAAGCGCTTGGCCAGAGAGGTAAAGAACAACAGTGATGGCGGTCATGATAGCGTATGAAATCGCAGTCGGGATGGCAAGACCGGCTATGGTGGCACCTCCCCCGATTTCTAAAAATCCAGGGAACAATCGAGCTAAAACAATATCAAGTGCTTGCGCGGAAGCGATGGTGGTGAGACCAAAAAACACAAAACCCGCGACCAAACCACGGATCATTGCAGGGAAAGCGGCTCCTTTGATACCAAAGGTATCACGGATTTGCATCGCAAACGGAATGCCATATTTTGCCGCAGCTCGACCGTTGTAAACATACCCCGCAGATACAATACATGCTGCAATGAGTATTGCCGCAACCACCTGCATTGCGTTAAGTCCGAAGGCAAAAAAACTGACGACTGTGAAATAGCTAAGAATGTTATGAATCGGTCCCATCCAAACGGTAATAAAGTTCTTCGTTTCCCATGTACGTTGTTTTTTTCCAAGTGGTAATACTTCTTCCGCATAGCCTCGCGCAGAAAGTCTTTCTCGGTCTTGATCTGTAAAGTCAGCAATATCCGCCGAGTGCGCGCCAAGCGCCATATTTTTTCCTATTTCCATCGCCTTGCCCTTTGCCATTAAAATACAGTTGCAATCTTTGATTTACGCCTAATTAAATTAGCAAGTAGAAAGGAGACGATGAAATTATTAAATTAAATCCTAGCTATTAGAAATCGCAATAATGGCAACAATTCCGAGAATATGAGTAACAAAGGCAATAAAAAAACAGCACGCAAGGTTATTTAAGTTATATAACTTTGACACTAATCAATAACCCTCTTTTTTTGATTAAAAATAATTAATTTAAAACTATGATAATCATCACACGACTTTGTTTCGTACTTCGGGTGGTAAATCAACCGATCTTAAATTGAGCAGTTCTCAATCACTACACTGAGTTCCAGACATACCGAGCCCTGCTTGTTCAGTGCCTTAATCATGGTGGAAGCTCCGCCAAGTTGTGCGTAGTCAAATTGACCCGAAATGAATTCTTACTTCCTTTTTTATGACAGCAGCGGGACAAATATTTGCTTGCACCACTCACGTTTTAATGGGGGCGCCTTGGTTAGAAGCGGTTGCCACAGGCTCTATCATTAACCAAAAATGACTTAGAAATTATTCAACGGCATGACTCATCATCGGCCCATTGCCCCCTATCTAACATCTTCTTTTCTGACACTGCGCTGCCATGTCGCTAGATATTGGATAATGAGATTCAAGTTGGTCTCGGCTCTGATGTAGCCCCCCTCTCCGTACCGCTCACTGTTTAGATGATGTTTCGATGAGGTCACGAGAAAATGGTGTTGACTATCAGTTATCCGCTGAACAACGCTGTACTAAAGAGGTAATAGTCGCGCTACTCGAAGCGTACTGGATGGCAACCGTTGCTGGCGCGCAAAGCCTAAGAACCAATACTGGAACTATTGCGCAAGGCCAGTTGTTCGACGTTGTGTAGAGATACCAATAGCGATGCCGTTAATATTTTTCCAGTACTAGAAGTGTCCAAGACATCTTCGAGAAAATCATTGCCTATACCGATATAATCCATATTATTAAAGTATAGGTAAATGGACAGGCTGTTAAGCAATCACGTTAATACCTCAGTCGCCTAATCGCTAAAGTCGTGTGATGGCTTATGACTATACGTGACACTCCTTTACCAGTAACTATTGCAACTAGGAGTACCACGTTTGCAACATATCATCTCGGTGCTGGAGTCTTGTGGCGCCCATCAACACCACTACGAAAAAAATGAGTATTTACTAGAACAATCTGTCGCCGTTTCCTCGCTCCTGTTTTGCCTTAATGCTAACTTAACCATTTCATATATAAATAGTAATGGTAACGAGTTTATTTTAAAAATAGAGGAGAATTACACCGGATTTATCGGCGAGATGGAGTTTTTCCAAAAGGACAATCACTCACTCTTTAGCGTCAGATCCAACCAGCCCGGAAGTTATTACAAGCTAACAAAACCACAGGTATTGAAAGTACTTTCGGCAAACCAAACGGTGTTTTCCGATCTAATGAACCTAATGACACAACGCTATAACACTAACGTAAGAAAACTGATTGAAACACTCACCCAACCAACCAGAACCAGCATCGAAAATCAAATCCTCCAAGCACACAATCTATCTGGCCAAGACTATTTTGAAATGTCGTCAACCTTAAACTCAAAGAAACTCGGTATCACCCCACGCACTTACCGCAGAATTATTCATGACTTAATTGATGAAGGGATTTTAGAAAAGACAGGCAGGCGCTATAAGTTAGTAGGCAATTTGTAGACAACCTTTCTTGGCGTCGGATCGACAGAACGCCGCAGTGTATATGCGGCGCTGGCAAAGTTATTTAGTCGCCGTTTCTAGAGCCAAGATCATCATGTTATCAAACGATGTTTGTCTCTCTTGTGGTGTAAGCTCACCACCTTTTACCACGTGATCAGAGACGGTGAGAATACTTAGTGCTTTAACGCGATTTTTTGCCGCAATCGAGAACAGTGCGGCTGATTCCATATCTAGCGCCAATATGTTCATAGTTTTTAATGCTGGCATGAGGTAGTCAGGATCTTCATAAAAGAAATCATTAGTGAAAATGTTACCGACTCGCACGTCAATAGACATCTCTTCAGACACATCCCAGCATGTTTTAAGCATCGAAAAGTCCGGTGCAGCTGCATAGTCGTAACCGGCAAACCTTGCACGGTTCATGGCATTGCCTGTGCTAGCCGCATTGGGAACAATAATATCCCTCAGCTCTATATCTTCTGCAATCGCCCCACAACTGCCGACACGAATTAACTGTTTCACGCCGTATTCATTGATTAACTCGTTCGAGTAAATCGCCATTGACGGCGTACCCATACCAGAAGCCAGTACAGAAACGGGCTTTCCTTTGTATTCACCAGTAAAGCCGAGTACATTTCTCACATCGCTCACTTGCTTAGCGTTAGACAAGTAGTTTTCAGCGATAAATTGGGCTCGAAGTGGGTCGCCCGGCATCAGAACTGTTTCAGCAAAGTCACCTTTTGATGCGTTAATATGAGGAGTCATGATTGTTCCTTTTTCTCTACCATTGCATCCATCCTATGTGCTCTTGAACTAAACAACACGGACAATTGTCCGCTGTAAAGCAAATTTAGGCCAAAAACACTCCAGTGATCATTGATTAACAACCAAAAATAGCGAGTACAACTTTATAGTGTTGAAGTAGCCCCCCTATTTTCGGACATGGCTTTAAATGATTGATCAGCGTTGATAGTAAACAGAAATACTGGAATAGATTATGACTAGAAAACGTAGAAACCACTCTCCTGAATTTAAGCAATTGCTACCGCTAAAAGTGATAAAGCTATCGCTGAGTTAGCACAGAAGTTGCTCGAACATGGAATACGAATAAGCATGGAAGGAAAATGTCGCTGGGTCGGCAAGGTTTTTATTGAGCGTTTATGGAGAGGCCTGAAATATGAGGAGATTTACTTAAAAGCTTACACCAAGCCCCGAGAAGCATAGCTTGAAATCGGCCCAACAAGCTCAGGCAAAACGTATCTTGGCTGTGCCCTGGCAACCAGCAGCAAACCGTAAGGTACTACCGATTAACTCTCTTGTTTGATGACCTGACTGCAGGTCAGTCCCTCTTAAATACTTGGGTATACACTCAGTGCGTTTCACCACTTGATTTCATTGCCACCTTCTACGACATACCCTGATTCGATTAGAGATGTCATTACTATGACCTGACTGGTTTCAAGACCGTAGTACTCTGAGATAGCGCTCGATAGTCCAAGTTGGAGCAAACTTACCGACTTAGTCGACCAAATAGATGGTAAGTTTAACGAACAAACAGCTAAATACTCTTTGCCAAATTGTTCTTCACCTCTTACAACCGTTACCGTCAATTCAGACGTATCTAACCCAGAGTGTTTTCCCCACAACTCGATGAAGCTTTCTGAAGTAATTGGTTTTTCAGAGACATTAGGTGATAAAATACAACTTGCTATTGGCATGTCGAACTCCGTTTATGTAATGACGCATAACGCCGCATGAAGGGGGAAACAACGCAAACCTCCAAACCTTAACATTGTGCCATAAACACAAAAGCTAAACCTTGAACTGAAACCGCCAAGCGTTGAGAATCCCTCTTGAACGCTTTGTCATGTACGATATTCAGTGAGCTGTTTCCACACATCAGAACTAAATACTGTGCTAGGAATTCGGACGGTTCTCCTGTTCATACCCAACATGTAAGTTAACTTAAGGGATGACCATAATCCAACCCCTGAAATATCCACATCACAGCCGCGTCCATTCCAACAGAGTGCTCCATTAGCCCCGTTGATTGTTAGTTTTTTGTAGACATCTTGCAGATAATCTCGACCATCATAAATAATGCCAGCTACCGCTAGCACAAAACCGAAAAACAGAAGGTCACCATGTTCCCCGGATATCCCGTAAAGTGCACCCAAAATGACTCCGTTTCTCATTAATTCATATAATACATACTTCCCAAATTTAACTTGAGTTAGATATTTCATGATTACCTCGCAGTACATAACGCCCAATTAAGTAGCCCGAAACGCCCTGACTCACTTGCCACATTGTACCTTAAACACTAAAACTGATTTGAGCCGAAATCGCCAACGTCTTGAACTTTGTTAGGAAAATTATCAATATTTAAGTGAGGTTAGAAAGCTTAATCACTAAACTATATGCCAACAAAGCCGTTATCAAGCAGGATAATATTGTTAACACTCTTACATTTATTTTACTCATAACCTTCTCATGCTGAATGATAAAGATTAATGGCAGGAGTGGGTCAGCTATTGCGTCCAATGTAAATCCATCGGCAAGCTCCTTGGTAAAATCGTACGATTGCACGGCTAACAATGAGGCCCAAAAATATAGAGACCATTTAGAATGCAAAATTGCTTTATTTGCCACACAAACTCCTTTATGCGATAAATCGCCAAAACAATCAAAATCCATTAGGCATGAATAAATAAAAAAAGGCTTAAACAAAATTTCCGTAAAAATAATCAGAAACAAAATAGTTTAAAAACCAATACTTAGAACAAAAAATTTGATGCTAGATAAGTCAGACAAGAAACTATAATTTAAGCCAGACTGACAGTCCTTGAACCTAAGACTAATTATTGTTGGCAAGATTGCACATCCATTCCTTATCTACTTACCTAGCCGCGTTAAGTGGTGAACAATGCCAACCAACAATCCTAATCCATTATGCATTAAACACTTAAACTGATTTGAACTGAAATCGCCAAGTGTTGTGAATCCGCCTTAAACGCTTTGATACTCATTGAGCCTTCTCCTCCAACTTAGCCTCTCGACTAAGCTGGAAGGC
>JAAEZQ010000002.1 GCA_018222805.1 Vibrionaceae bacterium | reverse complement strand
CTGTTAAAGATCTGATCGTGGAGCAAGAGTTTAGTTCAAAAAAAGTCCCTCACATCATGTGAGAGACTTCTGTATAAAAGACAGCCCTAAATAAGGTGGCTTTATTTTTTTGAATATCTATTCGTTAATCATAGATAATATTAAAATTAAGAAGTAAATGTTAATTTTCGTCTAACAATTACCAATTGATAATTATACCTATTTGTATTGAATAGCGTTGAAAATACGCTAAGAGCCCAAATCTCCCTGAAGTCACTACTTTTCATCGTTCATTTATTTAATAAGTAACTTAATAGCCTTGACGTAAAGTTAACGTAAGGTTACTTTTCAAAAACAATATATTTTTGCGACCTTATCCATTTATTCAAATCATCAAAACCTGAAATAAATCGCTGCTAGCACTATTTGCTCTAGCTCAAAAAAGAATAAAAAACCAAAATGAATAGAATGAAAAAGATACTCGTATTAGGCTTGCTGTGTTTTGCACCATTTATTTCTGCAAATACCGTTTCATTTAGTGACGGTCCACAAAAACCTAGTGTTACGTTAAAACTAGAAGACATTCAATCGTTGCCAGCAACCATTTACACCACTGAGTTACCATGGAGTAAAGGGGGCAGTGAGTTTACCGGTGTAAAACTAAGTACCTTACTGACTCACGTATATGGTGATATCCCGGAGCAAATCGACATCAGTGGCTTAAACAATTACCACGCGGCTATTACGCGGTCAGATATTATTAAATATCAACCGATACTTGCCTATCAAAAAGACAAACATTACATAAAAATCAGGGATAAAGGCCCATTTTGGGTAGTATATCCGCTGAGTCTGTACCCAGAACTAAATCGCGCGGCATATCATGCCCAAATGGTCTGGCAAGTTAATGAGATTAAATTGATAAAGAAATAATGAAGTTATCAGAAAGCTACTCTATCAAATCTAAAAAATGGCAGTATACGACACTCAGCAAACTGCTGCTGTTAGTCTTTGCTACCTCTTTATTGCTCGCGAATGTAATGCTGCTTCAACAAACTCGTGCATTAGCGCAAAATTTTACTAATGAGCAAAAACAAGCAACGTGGTTTTTGTTTCAACTTTCTAAGGAACTGTCTGAACTGGTTGGCGAAACCCGTAGGCTCGATGAAAACATTCAGGATATAAATGGCGCAGAGCTCCAGTATGAACTCGCATGGAGCCGCTTTGATTTACTCATCAACAGCGATGACGCGTACACTTTCTTTTCGCGTAACAATATCCAGCAGTACTTTTTAGAACTCTTCGAACAATATAAAGATCTGGAGCCTTTTCTTGTAAAGGCGAAAACCGGCGATCGTCAGGCGGCAGCTCAGTTTTATCGCTCAACTCAAACGCTGTACTTGGACTTGGTGGATTTTGTGAACCAAAACTTCCGACTCTCCAGCAAAGTATATGAAGCACAAAAAGGTGAAACACAGCGACTAGTACAAGCGCAATATATGCTGTTTGCGACTTTTGTTTTGTCGACACTGTCTCTTATTTACTTCTTTTACCGCGAATCAAGTTTCCACAGAAAACTGGCCCTTAGTGACCCTCTAACAATGCTTGGCAACAGATGTGCGCTGTTTCTGACACTAAGAAAAAACATGCACTACAAAAACACGTTTTGCCTTTGTATCTTGGACTTAAACGAGTTTAAAAAGATTAATGATACTCATGGGCACCAAGCGGGCGACAAAGTTTTACGAGCTATCGCTAACCGGCTAAAATCTATGGAGATCAGTAATTTTACCGCTTACCGAATGGGTGGTGATGAGTTTGCCATCGTCGTTCAGGACAATGCCATCAGTGAAGATGAAATAAAGCGTCACATTAATGCCGTGTTTGATGACCCTGTATTAAAAACGGAAAATGCCTCGTCACTCTCGACCAGCATCGGTATCGCTCGGTACCCGGTGGATAGCGACAACATAGACTTTCTTATCAATATCGCAGATAAGCGCATGTACAAGATGAAATTTCAGCGCTGAACTAATATCACGTCAGCACAAATAAAAGCCCCGCACTCTCATTGCGGGGCTTTACTTTATATTTACAAGGCTATTGAGCTGAACCACCCGGCTCGATGTTTAATCAGAAAGCAGTTTCTGTAGAACAGTAAGCACACCAGATTCCTGATTACTTGGTGCTGAAAAGCGGGCGATTTTCTTAATCTCTTCGTGGGCATTGGCTACCGCATAAGAGTGTTCACTCACTTGCAGCATTTCCAAATCATTCAGATAATCACCAAATGTCATTGTCTCTGCAGGCGTAAAATTCATGGTTTGCTGAAGATATTGAATTGCTGCACCTTTAGAAGCTTTTGCGTTCATCACATCTAGCCAGATTTTGGCACTGACGACAACTTTGTGTGAATCACCAAAATGGCCATTCATCTTTGGGAACACTAACTCTTCTGAGCCTTCAAAATGGCAAATCGCAACTTTAATAAACTCATCATCAACCTTAAGTAAATCGTCAACGTTTTCACAGCGATGGTAGTACTTTTGAAATTCTTCTAACGCCTTTTTTTCTTGAATTTCTATATAAGCCGAACGCTTACCACACAGAACAATGTGTGCCCCTTCAATGCTGCGCGCCGCTTGAACTATCTCTGCCACCTCGGGTTTCGGAATCGTACAGCTATAAAGCTCTTTGTCTTTGTGTATTACCAAAGTGCCATTTTCTGCCACATACACAATGCGATCTTGAATCGGGGCAAAAGTGTCACGCAAGCTATAATACTGACGACCCGAAGCCGCCGAAAACAAAATGCCCTTTTCTTCTAATCGTAAAAAAAGATCGAAAAACTCAGGGTCTAAGCGACCGTACTGATCGAGTAATGTGCCGTCCATATCGGAGGCGATAAATTTGATATTAGCTAGTGGCATGAACTGAAACTCTAAATGGTGTAGGAAAACCGAGATAACGTTTAAGGTACAGGATCGTGAATGAATCTCAAGTCGAGTTACTCTATTCCTTTATTGTACTGGCTCTTCACCTGCCAAAGGTGATGCTTTAAGTACTTCTCACGACTGATTACGCTAATCCAGAGCCATGGCAGGACGCCTTGCAACAATGCAGTAAGCTCGATAGATTCGCTCTTTCAGCAACAGAAAGAGCGATTTTAAGGTGCAATATCAACATGGCAATCTTGAATCAAACAGGTACAATCCTCGCTCAAATTTTTACTCGCGCGGATACACATCATGCACTTGCCTGAACATTGTTTTACTCGCTTTACTGCTGATATTTCTGGTTATGAGTTACCAGAGCAGTTTACGTTTCCGTTCTATTACACACCACATCCACTTTGCGTATTAGCGGCTGAACAATTGCAACAGCACCTACTAACACAAAACGACTTTGAGCATGACTTTGGACTGGAAGATGAGCAAGCGGGACGCGGTAAAATGTTCGGGGTACTTTTGGTGCAAAATAAAAAAGGCGAGCTAGGTTATCTAAGTGCCTTCTCCGGAAAAATCGCCGATCAAAACTTGCTGCCGGGATTTGTACCTCCAGTATACGATATGCTGACAGATGAAGGTTTTTTTCGCGCAGAAACAGACGCGATAAATGTAATTAATACCGAATGCAAACAGTTTGCAGAGAACCCAGAGCTGACGGAACTGAAAACAGAGATTGAAGCCGATCGCGCCACTTACCAGCAAGAGGAACACGCCCAACGCCAAGTGATGATCGAAGGTCGCGCAAATCGAAAACAACTGCGTAAACAAAGCGAGAAAACACTGAGTTCCGATGAGATAAAAAGTTTGTTGGACGAATTGGCTAAGCAAAGTGTGGCTGAAAAGAACACACTCAAATATCTCAAGAGGGCGTGGGATGAAAAACTGGCGGTAAAAGAGCAGCGTTTAACCAAGCTAAAACACCAGTTATCTGCGCTTAAAGAACACCGTAAAACGCTATCTAACGCTTTACAACACAAACTGCATAGACAATACCGATTTCTTGACAGCCAGGGAAAAGAGCGGGATTTAGTGGATATTTTCGCTAACACCACCAACCCAGTGCCACCAGCAGGCGCAGGTGAATGTGCCGCTCCGAAACTGCTTCAATACGCGTTTAAACACGGCTTTAAACCGCTGGCTCTTGCCGAGTTCTGGTGGGGGGAATCGCCAAAGTCCGAAGTACGCCAGCACAAGAAGTTTTACCCATCGTGCAACAGTAAGTGCCAGCCAATACTGGGCCACATGCTGCAAGGTATGAACGTCGATCCAAACCCGCTGGCTGAAAACTGGGCAGAAGATAAAGAGCTGGAAATTCTGTATCAAGACGACGCAATGGTCGTGGTGAACAAGCCATCCGGTTTGCTCTCTGTACCGGGAAAAACCATCAAAGATTCCGCGTACACAAGGTTACAGACGATGTTCCCTGACGTTGAAGGGCCTTTTGTCATCCATCGCTTAGATATGGCGACATCGGGCATTTTGGTGTTTGCACTGACCAAACGCGCTAATAAAAGCTTACAGAAGCAGTTCATGGCTCGTGGCGTACAAAAACGCTATATGGCTTTGCTGGAAGGTGAACTTAGTGATGCCGAGGGTGATATCTCATTACCCATGCGTGGTGACCCAGAAGATCGCCCACGACAATTGGTTTGCTTTGAACATGGTAAGCCAGCGGAGACACACTGGCAGTTGATTGAAGTTAAGGACGGCCGTAGCAAGGTGTATATGTACCCTAAAACTGGCCGTACCCACCAACTGCGTGTCCACAGTGCTCATCACATGGGATTAAATATGCCAATGGTCGGCGATGGCTTGTATGGCGAGAAGGCGAATCGCTTACACCTGCATGCTGAAATGCTGGAACTGGATCATCCATACAGCAAAGAACGCATGAGCTTCCATGCAGATTGTGAGTTTTAAGCCCGGTAAGGCTAATATAGGGATACTAAAAAGGCACTGAATTCAGTGCCTTTTTAAGTTCAGGTGAAGCTTAGGTTTCCGACAACGCTCCTTCGTCACTTTCGGGAGAGACTAACAGAACTAGCTTACTTTAAATTTTGTCCACACTTGTGAACGCCAGCGTCTCGCCATGATGATGCCACGAACCCATTCATCCAAAGCAATCGCCATCCAGGCTCCTATTACGCCGTAGCCCATATGAATACCAAGCACGTAAGAGAACAGCACGCCTAAGCCCCACATACTTACGATACCCATTTGCACCGGGAATTTAATGTCGCCAGCGCCTTTCAAACCAGCAATGAAGATCAGGTTAAAGACACGCCCTGCCTCCAACAGGATCGACCCCAGAACCAATGAGCTAGCAAGAGCAAGGATTTCAGGCTGATCAGTGAACACGCGGAGAATCTCTTCTCGAAATACGTAGATCACGGTCGTCGCGACGGTAGAGGCAACAAAGCCCACCAAGAAATAAACCTGAATGCGCTTAAGGATGCTGCTCACCCAACCTTTACCAATGTAATAGCCGGTTTGGATCTGTGCTGCCTGACCAATCGCCAGTGCAAAGGCAAAAGAAAAACGCGCAATATTCTGCGCATAGGTAAATGCCGCCAACGAAGCAGTGCCCATTTGTACCACAAAGTAAACGATACAGATTTGAGCAATGTTGTAGGACAACACCTCACCTGCATTCATACCACCAATTTTTAAGATTTTTTTGTAAATATCAGCCGGTACTTGCTTCATGGTCGACATTGGAAGTTCGATGTTTGTGCGGCTCAAAATAAACACCAACATCAGAGTGCCAATCACTTGACTGACTACCGTAGCAACCGCCACGCCTTCAACACCATAAACCGGCAAACCAAATGGTTGGTATAACGCGATGTAGTTACCGAGCACATTGAATACACCACTTATAAGGTTGACGACCATCGGGGATCGAGAGTAGCCGTGGCTGCGCAGAATCGTGGTAAGTACAATACCAATGGTAACGTTGAACGTCATCACTCCACTAATGAGTAAATATTCCCGAGCGTACTGCTCGACCTGAGCTTCAAGGCCATAATAGGGTAAGAAAAATATTGCCCCTATTACGGCTATTACGCTGAGAAAAATACCCACAATCACCGACATAACAACACTCGCCACACCGACATCGATAGACTCTTTCTCTCGGTCAGCGCCGTTGTATTGTGCAATTAAGATGCCTGTTCCACTGCTAACAAACGTTGAAACGATGATCAGAAAAAACGTCAGTTGGGTGATCACCCCAACAGCCGATACCGCTTTGTCTGAGTAACCACTCAGCATAAATACATCACTGGTTCCTAAAGCCGTCCTTAGCAAAATTTCCACGAGTATCGGCCAAGCGAGTGTCACGATGGACATGCGTTGGTCGATTTTCTGGCTTATAGGCATAGTTGTAAACCTTCACACAATGAAAAACTGCTCCACAGGAAACTGTGAAGCAGTTAAAAAAAATAGTCATTGAAACTTGATTTGAATGAAAAATTAATTTTCCGCGCAAATTTTATTCGCATCTAGGACACAACAGCAACAAAAATTCATCGAGCTGAGTAAAATTTTTCTTATCACTTGAATATTCATTGACGGGATGAAAGGTAGTCTCTCCATGTATATGAGAAACAATGGCTGAACAACGTATTATCTCTTACATACTGAGGCTCTTAAACATCATCGTCATCTCCGAAATCTACTGCTAATTCAATTACTCATAATTACGTTCAAAATGATTTAAGTCACAGATAACCAAACTTTTATTCTATCTGTTGCTCACTAAACAACTAGAATAGAGGTTAAACTATCAAGTAGGAATACAAAATGTCGACATTGGCTGGGGCACGCTTAGAAGAGATGGCGGACATCCGTGCAACAAGAAAAAAGAAGATTGTTTTTTCATGCTCGAGTATCGCTGCCACATGCCTAGTGTATGGCGCTCTCGTCCAAACAACGGAAGAACAATGGGGGCTGTGTTTGCTCCATTCATTATCAGCGGTAGCCTGCTTAGCGATTTGCTACATGATAAAAGTACAAAAACATCACCAGTATGCCGACCTACTATTAAGCGCCGTACTCATGCTAGAAGGATTATTGTTATTTCTTTTTAATGATGCGCCTTCAGGGAAGATTTTATGGCTGTATCCTATTGTCGCGACACTTATTCTTATCAACGAGTTTAAAGTTGGGCTTCTCTTTAGCTGCACCTACATACTATTCATTTTTTTCGGCATCGCTTTTCTAGATAGATTGCCAACCGCCAGCCCCATGATCGAACGTCGGTTTATGTTGACATTGATTGCGATTAGCTTTGTATGCCATACCTTTTCTTATTACTACGCCAAAGTTCTGAATTACATTCAAATCCTCTATCGAGAAGGCATTGAAGAACTGGCCTATTTTGACCAACTCACCGGGTTGGCGAACCGTTGGAGCTTTGAAACGTGGGCGCATCAAAAGCTGAATAAAATTGATCGTTTACATAGCCACGATCTGACCGCTCTCATCTTTCTTGATCTCGACAACTTCAAGCACATCAATGACAACTACGGTCATGACGTTGGTGATCGCGTTCTAAAGACATTTGCATCTCGATTGAAAGAGAGTATTCGCCTAACCGACCACACTCCCACTAAGAATGATTATTCCATCGCTCGGTTTGCAGGCGATGAATTTGTACTGCTGCTTCACGCTGTACCCAGTAAAGAAAGTTTGGATGAAGTGTTAAAACGTATCGTCAATGTATTTAAAAACTGCCCCCAAGACTACGACCTCATTAATGACATCACAATTAGTGTTGGCGCGGCAATTTATAAGCAAGATGCAAATGACTTATCTGAGCTGATTCGATGCGCAGACAAAGCCATGTATGTGGCAAAATACACCGGAAAAAATCAGTACGCTTATTATGAACATTGCGCACAGGTGGAAGAGTTGAAAAACAAACAGTTGCATAAGCCAGAAATCGTAGAGGCTTATTAGATCGACGAGCGAAAGCTTACGTGATTCTAATAAGCGAACCTATACATCGCCCATAAACCAACAAGTAGGATAACCAGCAAGCAGACTACTTGGCTTGCTCGGCCTGTTTTTTCTCGTTGTGGTAACTCAGTGGACTTGAAGGATTGTCGACTCATACTACCCACTACATCTTTCTCTTGGGCTCGTTTGTATAAGTCTCGCCGCTTTTGCGCAGCATTCGCGACCATAGTAAAGCGGTGCCTTTGCTCTGTAGTGAAGTCGGTGGCCTCGTAACGCGGAGGGAGATCGGTGTGTTTGCGTTGTACTGACATCACTTCCTCCTTGGGTAGATGAGTACTCACAATAAGTATACACACAAAAAAACCACCCGAAGGTGGCTTTAATTCACAGTTCAAGACGGTGTTTTATAGATATTCACACAAGTACGCCGTCGCGTCTTTAACTTGCAGTTCAAACGATGAGTTGCCTTCAACGTCGAAAGACTCACCGCTGTTGTAAGTTGTCCAGTCCGCTTCACCTACACGTTTAACAATAAGGGCACCTTTTACTACTGTCATGCGCTCTGGTGACTGTGTACCAAACGTGTACTCTCCCGGAAGCATCACACCGACACTCACTTCTTGCTCGTGTTGACTAAAACCTAGTGACTTCACACCGCCTGCAAAATAGCTGTTTTCCTTGATACTCATTATCAGTTCCCTCATTAAAAATCTGACCTTTTTTACCCTGTTTTTCGCCACGACTCAAGCCCATAAAACCTTCTAATTAGACATCAATGACGAATAGGTCCATGACTAGGTTTTCTTACCATGCATAGCACATCAAAACCGGTGATTATTTAGGCATGACAATTGACGACTTTGAACCTGACTCTACACACTCTTGAAGCCCCTTGCTGCAGTAGTTCCCATCATATTCAGACAAATAAATACCGTCATTTTGATTCCTCTTTAAGTGCGTAAACGATAAATACTTCTCATGCAGAATATTTTTAGATTATTGACTCAAGATTGTATTTCCCGTGCAACAGCGAGTGAGTTTTAAGTCACTTCTCTCAAGTGACTCGAAAACCGCTGTAATTTTTTTTGACGAAAAAAAACTCTCTGAAATGCTGTGCGTGATGCTTTTGCACATGGTGGTGAACTTTGGCGCAAGAGCAGATTATGTTTGTGATAGAACATGAATCTAAGGATAGAGAGAAGTTATGATTCGACTAAACCTATGTGCAGCAGGGGTTGCTTTGGCATTATCTGGAGCTACCGTCGCTGCTCCTACTGCACCAAGTATTGATCTATATGGTTCCAACAACCTTCAGTTTTCTAAAATTGAACTGGCCATGGAAACCACATCTGGTTACCACAGCATGGTGACTTACCATGACCAGGCAAAAATTACCGTAAAATTCAACCAGTGGAGTGGCTCAACGGGCGACACTTACAACATTTATTTTGATGGCGAAAAAGTAGCCACAGGATCTATCATCGGTAGCCAAACCATAGCCGAATTCGAATACGGCCAGGGCGGCTTGTATCAAATGGAGATCGAAGCGTGTGATGAGACAGTCTGTTCGAAAAGCGCTCCAACGGAGATTACCATTGCCGATACTGATGGCTCTCACTTAAAACCACTAACAATGAATATCGATCCAAATAACAAGACCTACAGCACTGACTCAAGCGTCGTGATGGGGACTTACTTTGTTGAATGGGGCATTTATGGCCGCGATTACACCGTCGACAACATTCCAGCAGACAACCTGACCCACATCCTTTATGGCTTCATCCCAATTTGTGGTCCCAATGAGTCGGTAAAATCAGTCGGTGGTAACAGCTTTACAGCACTACAAACCGCTTGTAATGACGTACCTGATTATGAAGTGGTTATCCACGACCCTTGGGCAGCATACCAGAAGAGCTTCCCTCAGGCAGGTCATGAATACAGCACACCAATTAAAGGGAACTACGCGATGCTAATGGCATTGAAGCAACGTAACCCTGACCTGAAAATCATCCCGTCGATCGGTGGCTGGACTCTATCCGATCCATTCTTCGATTTCATCGATAAAGCCAATCGCGATACCTTTGTTGCATCCGTTAAAAACTTCCTCAAGACATGGAAGTTCTACGATGGTGTTGATATTGACTGGGAATTCCCTGGTGGTGGCGGTGCAGCAGCGGACAGAGGTGATCCAGTCAATGATGGCCCAGCATATGTGGCTCTTATGCGTGAACTGCGTGCAATGCTGGATGAGTTAGAAGCAGAAACAGGTCGAACATACGAACTCACTTCGGCCATTGGTGTAGGTTACGACAAGATCGAAGACGTTGATTATGCAGATGCGGTTCAATACATGGATTACATTTTCGCCATGACCTATGACTTCTACGGTGGTTGGAACAACGTACCTGGGCATCAGACTGCCCTTTACTGTGGTTCATTCATGCGCCCAGGTCTGTGTGACGGAAGCGGTGTTGATGAAAACGGCGAACCATTCAAAGGCCCTGCATATACAGCAGACAACGGTATTAAGCTTCTTCTCGCTCAAGGTGTTCCTGCCAACAAACTTGTACTAGGCACCGCCATGTATGGTCGTGGCTGGGAAGGGGTAACACCAGATACGCTAACCGATCCAAATGACCCGATGACAGGTACTGCGACAGGCAAGTTGAAAGGCAGCACCGCACAGGGTGTATGGGAAGCTGGCATCATCGATTACAAAGGCATTAAATCATTCATGCTGGGAGCGAATAACACTGGGATCAACGGCTTTGAATACGGCTACGACGATCTGGCAAAAGCGCCTTGGGTGTGGAACCGTTCAACAGGAGAGCTGATCACTTTTGATGACCGCCGCTCTGTGCTGACAAAAGGCAACTACGCTAAGACACTTGGCCTTGCCGGTTTATTCTCTTGGGAGATTGATGCGGATAACGGTGATATTCTAAATGCCATGCACGAAGGTATGTCTGGTGCCGTTATTGACCAGCCAAACCGTGCGCCAACAGCAGCAGCTGGCGCAGACCAATCAGTAATCGGCCCTATAACCGTAGTGCTGGATGGCAGCCAATCCAACGACTCAGACGTTACGATTGCGAGCTACGCTTGGGAACAAGTAGCGGGCATAGCAGTGGTACTCACTGGTGCCAACAGCGCGAACGCAAGTTTCGACGTAGCGAAAGTAGCCACAGAAGAACAACTGACGTTCAAACTCACCGTGACCGATAACGAAGGTCTAAGTACTTCAGATCTTGTTGTGGTCACAGTGAAACCAGCGGGCGTTATCGAGCCACCTAAAAACGCCGCTCCAGTTGCACAAATCACATCACCAGCAACTGCTAATGCGGGTGATATTGTGATGATCGATGCATCGGCGTCTAGTGATGCAGACAATGATGCGTTAACTTTCAACTGGACGCTACCACAAGGTTTAAACGCAAGCGTTGACGGTGCGAAAGTGACCTTTACCGCTGCTGAGTACTCACAAGAGACGTACCTAAACTTCACAGTGAGTGTGAGTGACGGTGAAGCATCCTCGACAGCAAGTACGACCATTGTGGTTGCACAGTACACCACAGATCCAAACACTGGCACATGTGACAACGCTTGGGATGCTGGTGCAGTTTACACAGTTGGTGACCAAGTGACGCATGTAGGCAGCACTTGGGAAGCTAAGTGGTGGACTCGTGGCGAGGACCCAACAAAGTCTGGCGAATGGGGTGTTTGGAAAGAAGTAGGCACAGCGAACTGTAACTAATCAGCGTTACCGTCTGCGAAAATAATCCATCAGCAAGATTTAAAGGACAAGGACAGCACTCGCTTCCTTGTCCTTTATCTTTATCGCTACGCTATAGATTCGATTAATCGGTCAAAGCTTTGGAATACTTGCGCACACGTCATTACTCGGCCATGACCTTGCCCCTGCGTGGTGACCAACTCAACATTGGCGATATCCTCTGCCGCTTTCGCTGAGATACTGTGCTTAGTGAACTTGTCTTGCTCATCGTGAACAATAATAGTCACCGACTCACGCTCAGAAAGGCGATTAAGCGGGTCAATCGACTGTAACGGGTAATCAAACTGCGCTTCTACCTCGGATACCACCGCATTGAACAGTTTCATGGAATAACCCGAACGCGCAATACTGCCAAACAAATTTTCTACATAGTTTAGAACGGGAGCGATAAGCAATAGTGGTTTGTTCTCCAATTTGCTGTGTCGGCATTCAAGCGCAGAGGCCGTCCCCATGCTGTGCCCAATCAAACCAGCTATCTCGCCAACTGAATCCAACACATCTTCCAGACCGCGGATAAACCCGGGAATGTGGCCGTACTGACCTTCACTCTCACCGTGAGCAGGATGGTCATAAGCCAGTGCGGTAAAACCTTTAGCGGCAATATGTTCCATTAAGGGAAAAAACTGGCTCGCCGTACCAGACCAACCATGTGTCAAAAGCCAAATAGGACCAGACCCGAGAGAGTAGGTTTTAATCACCCCATCAAAGCCTTGGATCTCTCCTTTTACCAGACCTTGAGGCTGAACATTCTTCGGTTTAGTACGCACAGGCGTCAAAAGAAGTTTTCTAGCAGTACTTTTGGCGTGTGATGGTGCCAGTGTATGGTGCAAACGGGTACTGATATTGACCAAGCTACGTTTGACGCTAAAACGCTGCGAGGTATTAAAGTAAATTTTATCGCTCATGATCTTTCCCTTAACTAGCAGTACAAAATAGAACGGTCGTGCTTTTTGCACTGGTAAGAAAGAGCGAACTCTGTCGCTCTCTCTAAATGTTTAATGTGTTTGTGTTTTAAATGAATTGAAACGGGATACTTATGCTTTCCAACGAGCAAACAAGTTATCTATCCCTTGCCAGAACAGTCTCCGACTCTCTGCCTCGCCTTTAATCGAATAAAACACATGTGCGCTTAGATATTGCCCGTACAAATCAAAGGTTGCCTGTTTGGTGTCTAAATCACTTGAGAACTCACTATTTTCTTTACCTTTCGCGATTTGTATTTCTAAGTAGCTCAGCCATGTATTAATGGACTTTCTCAATGCGACTTGTAATGGACAATCATTCGCTGCGGTATCATTCCACGCATCAAGAAACATACAACTACCCTGAAAAGAGTGGTTCCAGGTCATCCAGGAATCTAACAATCCACGAATTTTTCTCTCTATGTGGTCATCCCCTAGCTCTCGAACAGGCTCGATCACCCGAGAAGTGAACACTTGATTCGCATGCTCTAGTACTGAGAGCTGCAAGTTCAGCTTAGAGTTAAAATGCGCAAACAGGCCACTTTTCGACATCCCGCACAGCTTTGCCAGTTCACCAATGGTAAGGCTCTCTAGCCCCTCTTCACTGGCAATCTCAAAGGCTCTCTGCAGAATTAACTCTTTAGTTACTTTTCCTTTCTTCATAGCAGTATTTTTAGCACGATCGTTCTTTTATGCAAGGTTTAGTGTTCTAGTCTAACCAGTTATTGACGAGAACAAGTACAGCGATCGGTATATTGAGCTCCTAAATAGGTATGAAAATAAGAAGTTTGAACCGCGTCTGAATTTAAGCCAGCACCGATAACCAAGAGAGTAGGAGTTGATTTTTCACGCATAAATTTAATTGCAAGCTGTTACTTTATCTAAATAATTTCATTATTAGGTAAGTATTTTATGACAACCAAAAAGAAAATTGTCAGCTTAGAATTTGCCCGCATCATAGCCATGCTAGCTATAGTCGGTCTTCACTGCCAGATGGCACTCACTTACTGGCAATGGGATGAAGTGCCTTGGGTTGGTTACATCCTTAATCAGATGGCTCGTTTCGCGGTTCCTCAGTTTTTTCTTATTTCAGGCTATTTGATCCAACCCAAACTCAGCACTAATCCAACCGAAACAGTGAAACATTATTCTAAACCGTTAATCAGGATCTGGGTCGTGTGGAGTGCAATTTGCTTGTTGGTGCCGTTCCAATGGCAAACAGTCTCTAAAGTAGGTTACTTAGCAGAGCGACAAGGTTACTGGGATTATCTGATGTTATCCCCGATTAACTCTTTACTTGAAGGGGGGCTAGTACATTTATGGTTCCTGCCAGCGCTCTTGATAGCCGTGGCACTGATAGCTTTTTTAGTCAAAGCCGGACAGTCACGACTCCTACTACCTGTCGCTTTACTACTTTACGTGTATGGTGTTTTAGCAGGGAGCTACTCCACATTAACTGAACTGCCCTCTCCCTTTTTCACTCGCAATGGCCCTTTCTTTGGTACGTTACTGATTGTGCTTGGTTATCTGGCTAGGGAAAAACAATGGCAATGGTCTAGCAGTAACGCCTTGCTCCTGATGGTAATTGGTGTGGTGCTTCACTTTGGAGAGGCTTATGGATTGATGCAGCACGGCGTTGGTTTTAACACTCATGATTTTTTATTTGGGACAGTTATTTGGTCACTTGGTATTTTCATGTGGCTACTTGCTCACCCTAATTTTGGCAATATGCCATGGGTGCTCAAGTGGTCGCCAAGCATCTTAGGTATCTACGTTAGCCACCTACTAGTGGTAATTATCATGATGAATGTAGCGGGCATTCTCGAATTACAAGATTTGTTTAAAGATGTTTTTATTTACTCAACCACCATCGTCGCCACATTACTTCTGGTCAAAGGCATTGAGGCTTCACCGCTAAGACAACTATTACTAAGGTAAATCACTCAAATGTGAGTCATCGCTTGCTCTGACAAGTTCGTTGGGGCAAGCCAAATAAAAAATGAGAGAGAGCTCTCACTGGCTAAAATTTAGCTCTCTGAAACTCAATAATTTTGTCGATACTCACAAAAAACATTGTACATTTCCTTTAGATTTACCCGAATAATACAACACTGCTCATTTAACGGAGGCTGTATGTGGGCATCTCAAGGACTTACTCCTTTTTTAGAAATAAGCCATTGGCTAACTTACGGTTTGTATGCCGCAGCCATTCTATGTAGCGTAGCGGGTATCGTGTCACTAAGAAAATAGTGGCATAAATACCCGACTCCTACCGTTAATTCGAGCTTTCTCACAACTAACCTCTTAATTTATGGCTAATATTTCTCCAACAAGAAAGGGAGAAATGTCTATGCCAATTTACCCAATTGTGGCTTTCTGCTGTTTGTTATTCTCAAGCAACAGCTTGGCAGCGGCCACCAATGATCTCAACTTAGTAAATTCTACCGTTGGCTATACCGCTCTGGTACTGTTCTCTATTGCTTATGCTCTGGTTATGCTGGAAGAGTACCTCAAGATGAGAAAATCCAAACCAGTGCTGCTCGCCGCTGGGTTAATTTGGATTCTAATCGGATACACCTTCACTCAATACAACCAACAGGACGTTGCTAAGGCTGCGTTAGAGCACAACTTACTTGAGTACGCAGAATTACTGCTATTCCTGTTAGTAGCGATGACTTACATCAACGCAATGGAAGAGCGAAGACTCTTTGATGCGTTACAAGCATGGATGGTGGGTAAAGGTTTCAGCTTTAAAAAATTGTTTTGGCTGACAGGCTTCCTCGCATTCATTATTTCTCCCATCGCGGACAACTTAACAACTGCACTGTTAATGTGTGCTGTTGTTATGAAAGTTTCCGGCGACAACCCGAAATTCGTCAACTTGGCCTGCATCAATATCGTCATCGCCGCCAACGCTGGTGGTGCATTCAGCCCTTTTGGTGATATCACGACCTTAATGGTCTGGCAGGCTGGTCATGTCAGCTTTGCTGAATTTATCCCTCTGTTTATCCCCTCTTTGGTCAACTATTTGGTTCCTGCCTTTTTGATGTCACTGTTTGTGCCTAATACCAGACCAAATACCAAACATGAACATGTGGAACTCAAACGTGGGGCTCGGCGTATTGTGCTGTTATTCATTCTAACTATTGCCACTGCCGTCTCCTTCCATGCGGTACTCCATTTCCCTCCCGTCGTGGGAATGATGATGGGCTTAGCCTACTTACAGTTTTTTGGTTACTTCTTGCGTAAAACTCTCAAACAATCCTTGGCAAAAAAAACCGCCATCGCCATCGCCAATGGAGACGAACAAGCGCTGAAACGAATTGGTTCGGTGGTGCCATTTGATGTCTTCCACCGTATCTCACGGGCGGAGTGGGATACCTTACTCTTCTTCTACGGTGTGGTGATGTGCGTGGGTGGCTTAAGCTTGCTCGGTTATCTGGAGCTGGTTTCTCATGTGATGTATACCGAATGGAACCCAATATGGGCTAACGTAATGGTCGGTATACTTTCTGCCATCGTGGATAACATCCCGGTGATGTTTGCGGTGTTAACCATGCAACCTGATATGTCTATCGGTAACTGGCTGCTGGTTACGCTAACCGCTGGTGTTGGGGGTAGTTTACTTTCAATAGGGTCGGCGGCGGGTGTCGCGTTGATGGGTGCGGCTCGTGGCCAATACACTTTCTTTGGCCACCTCAAGTGGGCACCCGTCATCGCTTTGGGTTACGCAGCCAGCATTGCCGCACACTTATGGATGAACGGCAGTCTATTTATCTAAACCAGTTTAACGATCTGATGGGTGGTTCACACCATCCATCACTTCAATCTCTCCCAAATCGTATGGGTTAACACCATCAAGGCACCCGACATTGTAACCATATTCAGTCGGGTCTGAGCGACGCTGGTGGTGGGTATAAATACCACATTCACTACAGAAGTAATGCTTTGCCGTATGAGTGTTGAACTCATAAAGCTTAAGCTTTTCTTCGCCTTTCACAATTCGAATTCCTTTAAGAGGCACTGAAGCAACAATGGCTCCACGACGGCGACACATCGAGCAATCACATCGTCTTGGCTTTTCAATACCATTAGGGAGTGACAGCTCTAGTTCAACTTCTCCACAATGACAAGTCAGCCTGTGCCAAGGTTTAATTTCTGCTTCTCCAACTCTCTTTATCATGACTTTTCCTTTTGTCTTACTAGCTCAACTTTACAACGTGTACATTATGTTAAACAGACTAACAAAAATTCAATGTTTGTTGAAAACTCGACATTGGTCACTTTTCAAGACATTTTATGCGCAATTAACCCAGACTTACGCTGTTTCTGTGACAGTTGGGAGGCGAACGATGGTGTGCTTTCCTGAAGTATTGCCAACCTCCCTATCTCATCCAGCAACATCAAGTCATCAGGTTATATCAATCATATTACAAATATTTTGGTGGCCACTTTGGCGACCGCATCCCTAACTCTAGCTGCCAATGTGGCTGGAAGGGCTTAAACCAAGGAAAAAACTTTTATGGATAAAGATCATAGCTTTAGAGAGAACCTTTTGGCTCTGACGCTGGGCAGTGCGTTGGTGTCTCTGGGAGTTATTATTTTCAGCAAAGTCGGACTACTGACTGGCGGTACGGCAGGTTTAGCGATATTCCTCACCAAAGTGAGTGATTTCAGTTTTGGTCAAATCTTTTTTGCTCTCAACCTCCCGTTCTACATTCTTTCTGTGACACGTATGGGCTGGCGCTTTTCCATCAATACGTTTATTGCGGTGACGATTGTCTCTTTCGCGGTCGACCACCTTCATCAAGTTATCGAGATTTCAAGAATAAATATGGTTTACGCGGCACTTCTGGGTGGTGGTTTGATCGGTATCGGAATGTTGGTTATCTTTCGCCATAAGATGAGCCTTGGTGGCTTTAACATTCTGGCTCTGTATCTACAGGAACGTTTCGGTATTCGGGCGGGTAAAGTACAGATGGCGTTGGATTGTGCCATCGTCATCATGTCTCTGTTTATTGTTGATGTTTACATCATTGCTCTATCGGTGGTGGGGGCCATCATCATCAACTTAATTCTTGCCATGAATCACAAGCCTGGGCGTTACCAACCAAAGCCTCAGGAAGTATAAAACAGCTTCCTAATCAGAACTTAAAATACTAAAAGCCCCGAGCCAATGTCCCGGGGCTTTTTGTAGGCAATGAAAATGGTGAGCTTATCTTCTGATCAGTCCAGTCTGGGGACGCTTTCAACTCACCTCGGTCACAGAGGCTTGCCCTGCTCCAGAGCCAGTAACTGCTGCTTACGCTCGACACCACCAGCATACCCTGTCAATTTCCCACTCTTACCAATCACACGATGACAGGGAACAACGATAGAAATCGGATTTTTCCCGTTGGCCATACCCACGGCACGCACGGCTTTAGGGTTACCTATCGCATCCGCAAGCTGTTGATAGCTCCATGTTTCTCCGTAGGGAATGGTTGTTAGTGCATGCCAGACCTGGTTTTGAAAATCCGTCCCCGTAACCGCTAAGGGAAGATCAAACTCATTTCTTAACCCAGAAAAGTATTCCCCTAACTGAACAACCGTCTGATTCAGGACCGGATGATGATCATTGCGCTCACCCAAGCTGTCCGGTTTTGTTGTACAGGTTTCAAACCAAATACCAAGTAGGCCGTCAGAGTTAGCTTGTATTGTCACGGTGCCTAACGGGCTGGACATTACGGTATAGATTGTTTTCATGATTGATTCCATAAATGAAAAGTTGCGTAACTTCCCCAAGGTGACGCCGTATGACTATTAAGAGATGGGAAGCGCTGCATTGCCTTTTTTACTACTAAGTCGTTGTGCAAAAAACAGTCAGGGTGAGATTCTCCCCGAAGCCGGGCGTAGCTCACCGTCCAGGGACCTATTCCTTTTAGTTCTAGCCATTGCTGCGGTTCCGCTTGCGGATTATCCAACATAAATTGTGCAAAGGTCACCAACGTATTCTTACGACTTTGAGGCATGCGCAAAAAACCCACATCCGCATTTACGATGTCGATGGGCTCAGGAAAGTAACGTGCTTCTCCTTCTGCACTGAGTTTAGCTACCAACAAATTCAACTGACCAATCGCCGCTTTAACCGAAACTTGCTGCCCTAAAATTGCCCTAACACCAGCTTCCCATGAGCTCCACACCCCTGGAATACGAATCCCATGGCTCTTCACAATACCTGGGGCAACATAGTTGAGATGCCGCTCTATCGCGCAAATATCAGCGTCAAGATCAAACATTCGGCGAACACTGGTAACCAGATTTTGCAGTTTGGCTACGTCCTCAATTTCGAAATCCAGTGCTAGATGGCTTTCACCTTTCGTCGCTTTAAACCACGCTTTATTCCCTGTGATACAGACCGTACGGCTATAGCTGTTTTCAGTCAGAACTTCCACTCCTTCTATCGCCCTTAAGCGATAAAAATTCAGCATATGCTGCCAATTAAACTCGCCGCGAAACGGTAACACGATCCGATTCGTTTCCACTTTTTCAAACTCATTCCGTCTTACCTGAGACGGTGTTAACTTGAGAATCTTTTGAAAAGCATCATTAAACCGGCGCGTGCTGTTAAAACCAGCAGCAAAGCCGACGTCAGTAACAGACATAGAACTCGAATGCAGTAACTGTTTAGCAAACATCAATTGCTGATACTGAGCATATTGCTTGGGCGACATGCCCAGATACTGCTCGAACAGCATTCTCAAGTAACGATCAGTGATCCCTATGCGCTCTGCAAGTTCACAAACCGAATGATGATACAACTCCCCACTATCAATCATTGATATAGCCCGTTGAAAAGTGGTTTCCACCCCCTTCCATGCCCACGAACCCGGCGCACTATCTGGCCGACAGCGTAAACAAGGACGGTAACCAGCCTTAATCGCCTGAGTTTTGTCGGTAAAATATTCGACATTCTCTTCTTTCGGCAAATTAGCTGGGCATATTGGTCGACAGAAGATTCCCGTCGTTTTCACACCAATATAAAATCGACCATCAAAACGGCTATCACGTGACATACGCGCCTTCTGACACTGCTCAAACGTCAATGATGTATAAGGGTGTATAAGCATGATGCTGTCCTTGCTTGCACAATTTTAACGAGCAGTTCATCTGCTCAATGGCTTATATGTTCATTGTAGAACGAGGCATTTACTGAGGTTAGCCATTTTCGGAACTCAATATTGAGATTAGTTGGCATTAGTGTATTTCTACACTAAAGTTAAGACCAGAACATCACAACAACGTCGGCTAAAAGGGAATTGCTATGGACTTACATACATGCGTAATTGTGCTTAGAAACCAAAAGGTTATTACGAGTAAATCCGTTGATCATTCTATCGGAATAATTGAGCGAGACTCAAATAACGAGATTTCAGAAATTCAAATCAATACGACCGATGGGGGTAATATTAAAACCTATCACTACAATAATGTAGAGGAGTCGCTTGAAAGTTTGATGAATCTCTAATTGTGGTTCCCGAATAAAACTTCCTCCCTCATTAATAACAAAAAGCAATAGAGCACCCGCCCCGTGCTCTATTTTTTGGCTTCAACACCATCTCCCTATCATTATTGCTTCTGCTCATACTTTCGAAAAAAATGACATAGTGATGAGAAAAACACGGTATATAGATAATATTAAAAGATTAAATAAATCATTAAGCTAATGAATAATAAAACAAAACACTTCTAGTTCGAATTTATTGAACTACAACATCAAATAACCCCAATTTTTTATCGTATTAACCCAGCCTAAACTGTACTCAACAGCAAGGGAGATGCCTCCCAACTCATGAAAATATTGTTGAGGACAGAATCATGAAAGCATTACTACAAAAAATCACAGCATCAAACGCAGGTTTCAGCACACTGGCACTTCGCATTCCTATCGGCATCATCTTTATGGCGCACGGCTCTCAGAAACTATTTGGCTGGTTTGGTGGCTATGGACTAGAAGGTACGGGTCAGTGGATGGCATCGATTGGCTTAGGCCCAGGTGTCTTAATGGCTTTCCTGGCGGGTAGTGGTGAGTTCTTTGGTGGTTTGTTTATTCTATTAGGTTTACTCACTCGACCAGCAGCGACCGTACTTTCTTTTACTATGCTTATCGCTATTTTCTCAGTTCACTTCGAGAATGGTCTATTTCTGTCAAACAACGGTTATGAGTTTGGATTAGCACTATTGGCAGCTAGCGTTTCTCTGATTTTATCAGGCTCAGGTAAAGCCGCTTTGGATAATGTATTAAACAAGAAGCTTTCTTAATTCCCCCTTCTAGAAGCGCGGTTCAGAGTGCAGTGCAGTAACACTCTGAACCGTGTGTCTGAATACGAATACTGAGGAAACACAGATGATCACGGTGAGACACGCAAAAGATCGAGGACGGGCTGATTTTGGCTGGCTAGACAGTAAGCATACTTTTTCTTTTGGCAGCTACTACGATCCTCAACACATGGGCTTTTCTGATCTGCGAGTGATCAACGAAGATATCGTCCAACCAGGCGCAGGCTTTGACACCCATGGTCATCGAGACATGGAGATCATCAGCTACGTACTCGAAGGGGTGATTGCCCATAAAGACAGTGAAGGCAATGTACAGAAATTACCCTCGGGTGAGTTCCAGCTTATGTCTGCAGGCAAAGGGATCTACCACAGCGAATATAACGCTTCGGACACTGACCCTCTGCGTTTTCTCCAAATCTGGGTACAGCCAAACTCATTCGGAAATAAACCGGGTTATCAACAAAAGAATTTTGGCCGTCATGCCGGGTTAACGCCCATTGCGACGCCAACAGGTGAAAATGACACCCTACACATCAAGCAGGATGCGCGTTTATACCAGTTGATTCTAGAGCCGAACCGCGAGCTGGTATTTAATGTCGATGCAAACAGAAACATTTATATCCACCAGGTAAGTGGTACTCTTGACGTCGACACCACTTCATTGACAGTAGGGGATGGTGCAAAAATAGAACAACAGACTACGATGATGTTTAGTAACCGCTCTAACGAACAGACGGTTGCTCTGGTATTCGACTTAGCTTAAATCCAGGTTTTCATCAAAAAATGCCCCTGATATTACGTCAGAGGCATTTCATTTAATGGTCATTAAAAGCAAATGTGGATTACTCGTCAGACAATCCCGATCCAATTTGCTGCAAGCTGTATGCAGTAAGTGGATCGATGTCCTTAACAATCTCTTCAACCTGCTTAATCGCGTCCACAGACGAGCTGGCTTTACGATAGCTCAAGTAAATAGGACGATGCCAGTCTTCCACACCAGACACCTTATAGAGCTGCCCATTGGCAATAAATGGCTCAACAAGCGATATCGGTAAGTAGGCGGCCCCACCTTTCTCTAAAATAAAATCCAGTGCAATACGCGCGGTAGAAGTCCGCAAAAATGGAGCCGGGATCTTAGGGTGACGTTCCGAATGCTCAGAAGCAAAACGGGTGCCCCAATCAACGTACACGTATTTATTATCAAATACCGTATCCAGCGAATCGTGTTCAGTCGACACCAAAACAAGCACAACATCGGCAACTTTTTTACAGTTCAGCTCATCCGCTTTTATTTGGTCAAAAGCAAATGCCATATCTAGAGTACGCTCCAACAGACTGCGGCTGAGCATTTCGCGCCCCATCACTTCCGCCATAAAACCATAGCCGCCGAAAGAATCGGTGACCACACTTAAGCAGTTCTGTAGATACGCATCCCAAATATTCGGTGTACCACCTAAGGTAAGTTGCAACGCTTTTCCATCATCGAGTGATAGTTCTAGCTTGGCTTGCTGCAATGTGGTGACCATCACCTCGGCATAACTAATTAAACGTTCCCCCGCAGACGTTAGCTTTATGTTATTGCGATCACGAATAAACAATTGAGTATCGAAATAACTTTCCAGTTGCTTGATGCGAGCACTCACTGCAGCTTGGGTGATATACAAGTTCTCAGCGGCACGTCCAAAGTGACGAACCCTTGCCAGCTCTAAAAATGTTCGAAAGACCTTTACATCCATAAACCATCTCCTGGTTAATATCAAACCAGATTAACAACTAATTAAAATCATGACGATAAAAAAAATTTGTTTTTCTTTTGTTAGCTTTACGCCTAATTTTCGCCTTAGTTCATTACATTCATCAATAACGGTTACAGAGGCTGTTGACATGTCTGACACTGAATTCCGTCATGGCAAAAAACGATTTTACGATAACGTAAAATTCCCACGCGGATTTGCAAAGTCTGGTGATTTTACTCTTGCAGAAGAGGAAATCCTAACAATTTATGGGGATACAATGCTTGGTCTGGAAACAGGCGAGTTAACACCGGAAAACAGCGAAGAGAAACACTTCGTTAAGGTGTTAGAGCACCCAGGCAAAGCAAAAACCAAAATTGAGCGCACGTGGTTAAAATACACTCAACTCGCTCGTGGTCGCAAGCGCTTCCATACGCTAAACGGACGTAATAAGCCTGAAGCAGCGGAAGATTTCACGGAAGAGAGTTTGGTTGAAGACGATTAATTAACCAGTATCATTAATAGATAGTTAAGTCGAAGACTTAGACAAGCGTTAATTCGCCTTAAGAGTGAACGTTTGTGATTTGTTTCTTCTCCTAAAGCCCAAGGTCGCGTTCTCCCGAGGGCTTTATTTGAACATCAAACAGTGCGGTCTACTTGGCAAGCATCGCAATCTTTTTCAAAAAACTCTCCTTCAAGTGTTCCTGATCGTATTCAAGATTGTAGGTATTGTGGAAACCAATCTTTAATTCCACACCGTTTCCTCTCAAAAATACGTTGTAGCCATCGTAGTCAGAAAACGCCTCCACCCCTTCATAGATCTTTCCAAACTCAGTCGGGGTACCATTGTTCATTACATTTTCGTATGCCGATAATACTTTGCTTGGATCTAATTCGTTTTTCATAGCGATTTCCTCACCAGTACACACGTCTTAATTATGGATAAGGAATTTACACCTCGCCATAATCGAGGTTATCCGAAATCAAAATATCCTCATGTCTGTCGATACTTATTACCTTTTTCGGCACTACCGCAAGGGTTCCCACCCGATGGAAACTTAATTTCAGACATGAATTTTATCTCAATGCACTCTAAGATAATAAGAGAAAAGAACCGCATATAGGACCGTACCAGCGTCATGAAATGGCTTACTTGTTGATAAAAACAACATTGGTTAAATAAAAAGCAAATTTTTGACCTAAAACAATGGCAGTTACCAATAACTTATTTTATAATGCGAATTAATGTTTCAAAACATATTAAATTCAATTACTAGGGGCACAAAATGAGACTTATCCCGTTAACTCAAGCAGCACAAGTAGGTAAGTGGGCAGCAGCGCACATCGCAAAACGCATCAACGACTTCCAACCTACAGCTGAACGTCCATTCGTTCTGGGTCTACCTACTGGTGGCACTCCTCTAGCAACTTACAACGCATTGATTGAACTGCATAAAGCGGGTGAAGTAAGCTTTAAGCACGTTGTGACTTTCAACATGGATGAATATATTGGTATCCCAGCCGACCACCCTGAATCTTACCGCTCATTCATGTACAGCAACTTCTTCAACCATATTGATATCCAAGAAGAAAACATTAACTTGCTGAACGGCAATACCGACGACCATGATGCTGAATGCAAGCGCTATGAAGATAAGATCAAATCTTACGGTAAAATCAATTTGTTCATGGGCGGTGTAGGTAATGACGGTCATATTGCTTTCAACGAGCCAGCCTCTTCTCTTTCTTCGCGTACTCGAATCAAAACTCTGACGGAAGACACTCGTATCGCGAACTCTCGCTTCTTTGACGGCGACATTAGTCAAGTTCCAAAATACGCACTGACTATCGGTGTTGGTACACTTCTGGATTCTGAAGAAGTGATGATCTTGGTGACAGGCCATAACAAAGCCCTTGCTCTTGAAGCAGCAGTAGAAGGCTGCGTTAACCACCTATGGACAGTCTCAGCGCTTCAACTGCATCCGAAAGCCGTGATCGTATGTGACGAGCCTTCTCAGCAAGAGCTAAAAGTGAAGACTGTAAAATACTTCTCTGAACTAGAAGCAGAAAACATCAAAGGCTTCTAATAATAAGAAGGCTTTTGGCACACGCTAGAAATACAAAACCCGTGATCACTCACGGGTTTTTCGTTTATCGACTAATACACTTTGATACCAAACCGGCGTAACCGTTGTGGTAACACCTCATCCAACTTCTCGAGCTCACTAGGATCAACTTCAATCAAGTTGAATTGGTGCTGCTCATAAACAACTCGAATAGCCTCTCGGTCACCCTTGCCGATCTCTCCACTGTCACTTCCCCAAAACTGCAAATAGACTTTTCCAGTAGGCAAGTAGAAATCGCTGGTAACATCTTGCTCAATCGGCAGTTGACGTTCGTAGGCATGAACAACACCAGCTAAATAGAGCCAGTTATCAATTAACAACTCTCCTTTCGATCGCACATAGTGCCCGTCTAAAGTGCGGTGTTTGGCTTCAAACTTTTGGCGAAAACTAGAAAAAGATTTATCCGTCGAATGGGACTCCGCATCCTGACCTAAAAACTCCACCACCGACTGCTTCAGGCGCTTGTTTTTCAATACCACTTCGTGCCAGACAACAAAAGTATGCTGCGACTCTTTGTCGGTCCTCTGTTGCCCTCCGGCACGAACACCCGTGGCTGTCACAGCCCAACCTGTCTCCGACTTATTGATCCACCCCAATTCACTCAGTAGTTGATTAATACGCTTCGGGTTTAAGTTGAGTTTCTCCCCAAGCTGCGTCGCACTGAATGTCTTACCGGAAATAGAAGTCAGCTCAATATGCAGCGTGGTTGGCCACACAATAAATTGGCCAAATTTGGCATGATTGACGTACTCTCCGCCGAATTTAGCCCCCTCTTCAGTGAGCAGCCATTTGTCGTCTTGACGTGTGATATAACCCGCTCGCTGAAGATCGGCGAACAACAGCTTGGCCTCTACATTGCGCATTTTTGCTAACGCCGACGTCGATATTTTTTCAGACATGTTCTACCTCTGGCTGTTGTTCAATTGGATGAATATTAACTTATTGATTTTATTACTTGAAGTGGCAGTCGTGACAAACCTCTTACGCAATCAATAAAACCATGACTCTCACTCATCTTCTTGCAAACCTTTCTATATAAACTCCAAGGTGTTATACCTATATATAACACCAATTCGGCCAAAGGGTTTCATTATGAAACATTGGCATGATCGCCAACCCATTTTTCGTCAGTTGGCGGACCTGCTCACTCAGCAAATCCTACAAGGGACTTGGAAAGAGGGCGAAGCTTTGCCTTCTGTACGTAGCGTCGCTGCTGACATGAAAATTAACCACCTTACTGTCATGAAAGGCTACCAACTCTTGGTTGAACAAGGCGTTGTAGAGAAAAAACGTGGTCAGGGTATGTTTGTCTCACCTGGAGCACAGCAACGGTTATTAACCGCAGAAAAGAAACGCTTCCTTAATGAGCAGATCCCTCAGTTAGCCGAGACATTAAAGCGCCTGGATATGCCTATCGATGAGCTTATCCTACAACTCAAATTACAAATTAAAGGTGACCAATGAACGCAACAGTCAGTGTAAAGGACCTCTCCAAACACTATAGCCAACAAGGAGAAACACTACACGATATCAGTTTTGACTTGCATCCTGGTCAAGTACTCGGCTTACTCGGTCACAATGGCGCGGGTAAGTCGACGTTAATTAACGCTCTGCTAGGCGCACATGAATATAAAGGAACGATCCGCATCAACGGCTATGAGCCGATCATGCAGCGCCACAAAATCATGCAGCACTTGTCGTATATCTCAGATGTTAACGTGCTGCCAGACTGGATGACCGTCGAACAGCTGCTGACTTATACCGAGGGGGTTCACCCAGGTTTTGATCGCCACAAAGCCAATGCCATACTTCACCAGACTGATATCAAAGCAAAATCTCGCATTCGAGCGTTGTCGAAAGGGATGAAAGTTCAGCTGCATCTGGCGATAGTCATCGCGACCAATACGCAAATTCTGATCCTTGATGAGCCAACTCTCGGTTTGGACTTAGTTTATCGGGATACGTTCTATCGCCACCTCTTAGAGTGGTTTCACGATGGCGAACGTATATTGATCATCGCCAGTCATGAAGTGTCCGAAATCGAACACCTGTTAACAGATGTCCTGATCCTCAAACACGGTCATTCTGTTTTACAAATGTCGATGGACAAAATCCATGAAGACTACTTCATTCTTGATGCACAAGATCAATACCACCAGCAGATTGAAACGATGCATCCCCTCTCTTCCCAAAAAGGGCTTGGTACAACGAAATGGTTGCTCCCCTCAAGGTATGCCGCACAAGTCGAAGGTTTAGGTGACATTCACGGTGTCACACTTGCTGATCTGTTTCTCGCGTTGCAAAAAGGGGGAGCGTAATGCGTTCTATAATGACGATGTTAAATAAAGAATGGCTAGAAAACCCACTCGTGTCTCGTGTGCCATTTTTTATGTTTGTCTGCGGGACCTTGTTGTTTATCGGTTTAATGAGCAACTCTAACCTTCAGCAAAATTTCTTCTTCCATATGAGTGTCGGCGGTGATACTAACGGCATCCATAAACAACTGGGGGAAGAATTAAGTTCTCTTATTGCTGGCGGTGCAGGCTTGCTTTCCATTCTGCTGGGAGCTCAATACTTCCCGAGAACGCTACGTAAAGAGCGTTCAGAAGGCAGTATCATGTTCTGGCGTAGTATGCCGATCAGCGATATTCAGATTCACGTAGTCAAGCTCGTTTTCGGGCTGTTAGTGATTCCTCTGGTGTGCTCTGCCTTGGTCATCATTGCCGACTTTATGTTGTGGTCACTCAATATATCCACCGATCATCAGATTGGTTTCTTATATCGTTACTCATCAATAGGGTATGTATTACTGCACTGGAGCGAATTTCTATTAAGAATGGGGTTAGCTGGCTTTTTACTTCTCCCTTTGGCTTTGACCACCATGGTCATCTCACAAAAAGTAAACTCACCGCTGGTGATCTTATTTATCGCCATTTATGCACTGCGCTGGATGCCGATCGCGCTGTTTGGTTACTACGGCGTGGATCAGTTTTTCTCTGAAATATTCTACCTACCTTTCCATGCCATCATCGCACCAAATCCACTGGATGCGTTTGTAGAGGTAGGGAAAATCAATCTTGGTATTTACGCCTTTATTGGCTTACTAGCCTGGGCAGCAAGCCTTAGGGTAAGCCGAACCATTCAATAGCGATAGAAACTCAACGCCGAACTCAATAAAAATGGTCACAACTTTCGTTGTGACCATTTTTTAATAACAGCCCTCTTCTCTTAACCAAGAAACGATATATATCCTTGCAGGATGACTAAGTTGACGATATCGATAAAGAAAGCCCCGACAATCGGCACCACCATAAATGCTTGAGGAGACGGACCATAACGGTTAACGATAGAACCCATGTTCATTACCGCCGTTGGCGTGGCTCCCAAGCCAAAACCACAGTGACCACCAGCAATAACCGCAGCATCGTAATTGCGCCCCATAACTTTGAATGTCACATAATAGGTAAAGAATGCCAGTACCGCTGACTGCACAGCCAGAATAACCAGAAATGGAATAGCCAATTCGAAAATATTCCACAGTTTCAGGCTCATTAACGCCATAGCCAGAAACAGGGATAAAGATACCGTACCAAGCATATCAACCGTTTCTGCATCCAATTTACGAATCTTGGTCACTTCTAGGAAATTGGTCACAACCACACCAATAAACAAGGCATACACAAAATCAGGAATCATCAGCCATGAGATTTCGAACGTATTTACCCATTGCTCGAGGTATTTGGCTCCAGTGACACAAATCAGTAGAAAGAACAGTTTCTCAACCACTTTTTTGGCGGTCACTTTGTCTTCTTCGTACTCGTTGTAGGTCACTAATTCTGGGAATTTTTCATGCGTTTTTGCGCTGCGACCATATTCCGATTCAATACCATGCTTATCCACCAAACGCTCTGCCATCGGGCTGCCGATAATACCGCCGATGATCAAACCAAATGTGGCCGACGCCATCGCGATTTCCAAAACGTTATTTAATCCATAGACATCCTGGAAAGTTTGAGACCAGGCCGCACCAGTTCCATGCCCACCAGAAAGCGTTATTGATCCAGCGATCAGCCCCATTAATGGATCTAAGCCAAGTGCTGCTGCGAGTGACACGCCCACGCCATTTTGGATGATGATGTAGAATGAAGCCACAGCTAGGAAGATGAACACCTTGGCGCCACCTTTCATCAATTGGGTGTAATTTGCCGCTAGGCCGACGGTTGAAAAAAACATCAGCATAAACGTGTTTTGTAAGGGAAGATCGAACTCTAAATCGATGCCGTAGAAATGCAGTGTCGTAATTATGCAGGCTACGATAAGACCGCCTACAATTGGCTCTGGTATGTTGAACTTATTTAAAATTGGCAGTTTGGCATTAACGAAATGTCCCAGGAAAAGCACACTGATCGCAACCATGAAGGACTCCAGAGCCCCAATAGATATTATATGATTCATATCACCTCTTATTGTTGTTCTCTTCATCCTCCATAATGATTGAGCGTTAATTTATCCGTGTTCCAGTAGCAAATATTCTCACTGATGTTTTCAAAAATATTCTAAAGATCGTACAAATGCGCGATAGACTCTATGAGAGCGCATTAAAATGTGAGCAGAAGGGGGACTGATTATCGAGTCGTTTACTTACTCTGATTCATGGACACTAAAACGAGCCGAATCCAGAGAAACTCTCAAGCCACAACAAAAATGTTCGCTATAACGGAAACAGATTATATCATCAAAAACTGTCTTTATTTCAACAACATTCACGCCACCCATATTTCGCAGCCAAACCTATTCATCACGCACTATTACTCTCTATCTGAAGATATAAAATGGAATAGGTTAGAATCCACATCGCTGAAACAACGTATAAAAGAGGGTATTCAAAACGGTGTTCTTAGAAGGAGTGTAAGGATTAGCATGACAAAACTCACCATATTTTATGATGGTACCTGTCCGCTTTGTGCCAAAGAGATGAAAGCGTTGACTAAGCGCGATACGCATCAACATATCCGTATCGTCGACATTTATAGTGAAGCATTCTCTGATTACCCACAAATCGACGCTGCCAATGCAAATACTATACTCCACGCATTGGACGACTACGGTAATTTACTGCTTGGTTTAGACGTCACCTACCGAGCATGGCATCTCGTGGGGAAAGGATGGCTTTATGCGCCATTGCGCTGGCCTTTGATAAGACCTGTTGCCGATTGGCTGTATCTACGATTTGCCAACAATAGATACCGCATTTCTTACTGGCTCACTGGCACGTCCCGCTGCGGCACCGATCAATGTTCACGATAATACGCACACAGAATCACTTGAGCTATAATGCCTACCCCAAACTCGAATCGAGAAAAACGCATGATCATTATGACAACCAATTTCGGTGATATAGAAATTGAACTGAATACCGAAAAAGCCCCCGTAAGCTCAAGAAATTTTACAAGATACTGTGAAGAAGGCTTTTATAACGGTACGATTTTTCATCGTGTCATTAAGGGTTTTATGATCCAAGGTGGTGGCCATACTGAAGACATGACAGAAAAACCCACCCGAGCACCAATTGCAAATGAAGCAAACCGCGGCTTAAAAAATACCATTGGTACTATAGCAATGGCTCGCACTGATGCGCCACATTCCGCCACCGCACAATTCTTCATCAACTTGGCAAATAACGACTTTCTCGATCATACCGCCACCACAAATCTAGGTTGGGGCTACGCAGTATTCGGTAAAGTCACCGCCGGTATGGATGTGGTAAATCGCATCGCAGAAGTGAAAACAGAGTCTAAACTCGGTCATGATGATGTTCCTTGCAATCCCATTATTATCGAGAAAGTGACAATAAGGGACTAAACCTGACCAACACAAAGATACGCCACAATTTCACAAAGATTGGATAGGTATACTTTTAATAGAATAAGAGCGTAGTTTACAGTGTAAAGAACCTAGCGCCTTGCAAAGTAACGGTCACATGCCTTTAAATAAACTTTGCGAGGCTCGACTTACCGCCAGTTTCGTATCACCAATATGGACAAACATTCGTCCTGAAAAATCTTTATTAACTTTATTGATTCGACAAACCTGAACAACCGTTGAACGATGAACTTGCCAAAACTGGTCTGGGTTAAGTTGTTGAATCAGTTCTTTTAACGATGTTCGAATCAGGTATTCCACAACCGTTCCCTGCCCCTGCAGTGCATAGACAGAGACGTACTTCTCTTCTGCCTTGAAATAGAGCACGTCAGAGGTGGCGATCAAATGAATATCTTCCCCCTGAGTGGCTTTAATCCATTGCAGGTATTGAGGAGTTTGGGGAGCTGACAATTGCTGAAGCTGCTCTAACAAGCTATTCATCTGCATGTTACTGTTGTCTTGCACTAGACTGGTAAGACGATCTTGAACGCGCTCGCACGTGGTTTGCAGACGATCATCCGAGATAGGTTTAAGTAGATAATCTGCCGCGTTTTGTTCAAACGCTTTTATGGCGTAATTATCGTATGCGGTAACAAAAACGATCAATGGTGGATTCACCATACGATTTATTTTTTGCGCGAGAGTCACCCCGTCTAAAACAGGCATGCGAATATCAAGAAAAGCAATGTCGGGCTGATTTTGTTGAATGGCATCCCAAGCCTGCTCACCATCGGCCACTTTCTCGATCACTTCCAACTCCGGCCACACTTCGGCAAGGCTTTTATCCAAATGCCGCCTTAACAGCGGCTCATCATCGGCGATAATTGCAGTGATTCCAGTTTTCATTTCTTCATATCCTTGCGTATGATGACAGTTCTATTGGCCAGCTTAAACGGACACTCACTCCGCCCTCGGCAAGCTCACTGATCAATACCTGACCTTTTCCTGCAAACAGAGCATCCACACGCTGCTTTAAGTTGCTAAGCCCAATACCCGATCCACGGTGTTGACTAACGTAATTCAGGCCGACACCCGAGTCTCGGACTTCAATTTCAAGTAACTGATCTTCATGTTTGATCCGCAAACTCACTTCTCCACCCTCTCGCTTAGGTTCGATACCATGAATAATGGCGTTCTCAACCAAGGGTTGCAGCATCATTGGTGGCAGCTCTAGTCGTCCTAAACCTTTTTCGATTTCAATGGAATAACACAAGCGCTCACCTAAGCGAATCTGTTGGATCGCCAGGTAAGCGTCAATCAATGTGGTTTCATTATCGATGGTAGTCTGTGCTTCACGTGAGCTTTGCAATGTTGCGCGCAATAACGCGGTTAACTGCTCCAACATCATTCTGGCTTTCTCCACATCTTGTGACATTAACGCACTGATGTTCGCCAACGTATTAAACAAGAAATGCGGCTCAATCTGGCTTTGCATCTGCTTCAACTGACTAAGTAATAAGGCGCGTTCTTGCTCCGCTTTCTCGAGCTTGATGATTTCCAGCTCACGTTGTGCGGTGACTTGCTTCTCTCGCGAGTGAAAATAGAAAAAACACATAGCACTGAACAACAACCCCATCAAACCGATAGGTAGCATGCCAGAGATCCCAAAATATTCGCCAAGCCAAAACTGCGCATTTACCACCCCAAATAGCAAACATGCGGTGAGCGAAATGGCAATTTCCATTACACGCGGGATGGTTGGAAAGAGTTTGTCGATCAACCACGAGAAGAAAATGGCCGAATAGCCAAAGCCAAAGCTAACCAGCAAATGAATGTACAGCGCGCCGCCCCATACAAAAAGCGTCATCACAGCAATAAAGAGGCAGAATAAAGATGTCTCCACCAAACTTCGTCGCCATCCACCTTTATCCATTGACTTCCCTGAGAACATTTAGAACTTCCCTTTTATATTAAAGACAATCATATATTTATCATTGATCTGCGCATAGGCAGATTGATTATCACCAGATAAAAATCGTGCAGCAGCTTCCAGTTCTACGCTTTGGTCACCGGTATCAATCCATTGATAATTTATCCATTGAGTGACAATAGCACCGCCATCTTGTGGTGAGATCAAGATATCGATCGTTGGTGTAATATCACTTAACCAGTTCATATCCGCTGTCATATTCGTCGCTCCACGCCACGCTATCCAAGCCTCAATATCCCAACGCCAATGCAACATCAGATTATGTTGGACAATATTGGCATGCCGAAAGCCCTGCGCGTAACTGCTCGCAAGCAACCTAGTTGCGGGCGATTGAGAGAGTAACTCACCACGGCTCATCGCCTTCTCCCATGCGCTTGTTGACCACGCACGGCTGTCATACCAATATTCGGCGATCACGTTGTGTCCAGCTTGGCTGGCCCAGTTAAGTCCAACCAAAGCTTGAAATGCACTGCCTTGATTCTCTGCAGAAACAGGCAGGTAACGCTGATCACTCATTTGATAACTGACACTCTGCTTTTGCCACAGAAGAGCGCTGTGCATGGCAATAGACTCATCCCAAACTGTAATAGCACTGGCTCCTAATAAACCATGTCGAACATCGTCGTAATAACCAATCCATTGGTATTCGGTATCATCCACCAGCACATAACGACGCACGCCAACACCTTGCTGCTCGGTCGCTTTGTCTAATGCACTTCGATCTTGTTGTCCCCAACTAGAGTCCGTGGCAATCAAAGTCCATTCGCCGTCTAGATCGTAATGCGAAATCGAAAAAACGCCCGCCCCTTCTTCTGCAACCAAACCAACTGGATTTTGTCGATAGGGTTTGAACAAATCCAAAACACGATAGCCGTACCCTACGCCCCAATCGACACGTAATTTACCCAAGCTAACATCGAGTGTGGTATTACTGACTTGCCATTCCCCCTGCCAAACTAGCTCTCGAACTAAGAGTTGATTGTCTGCATCACTCCCCCAGCCGCTATGACCATGTTCATTCAGATACAAACCTTGGCTATAGAATGAGAATAAGCCGCTGATGTTTTGGTAATTCATTTGCACATCGAGCAGCGCATTCAGCGAATCGCGAGTGTCACCTTGCGCGACCATAAAGTTGGTATCGCGTTGCTTTGCTGTCTCGTAGCTCAGTGCCCAATCCCATTCAAGACTCAATTCGTTACTCGCGAACGCGGGAAAAGCGAAAACCCCGACCAAAAAGCTTGAGATACAAGTAGTACGAAATCTCATATTGGTTCCTTGCAACAACCTACATTTGCGAGGTATTCGCTTTTGGCAAATAACTCGGGTTATAGAACTTGTCGTCCAACTGCCATGGCTGGATCGCTTGATACTCAATCACGGTCTTTTTGCTTGGTTGGATACTGTCTAACAAGGTCATCTCGCTGACGTAATCTTGCTCCTGGTTCGTTGCTCGGCTGTAGTAAGCTTGCTTGGCGAGTTTGCCAGAACGTAAATAGAGATCAGCTTTGATTGGAAATGCATCATGCTTGGCCAACCACAGGTCGATTTTCTGATAGCTCGCACCTGCGGTTTTGGCGGTGAGCACAAGATGGTAAGCAGGAATGCTCTGAGCACTCACTGAGATGGTTTCGGTCGCTTTCCACTCACTTTGATAATCCTGACTCCAGGTGAGTGTGGATATATCCCCAATCGACGCTTCACCCAGTAGCTTTTGCATTGGCGTTATGCGAATCGGGCGGCGACTTTTGGGCATTTGCAGCCAGTAATTATCACCCATCATCAGCATTTTTTGTCCCGCCTCGACTGCTGATTTAAATACCACCAGTGACTCACGGTTTGGACGAGTATAAACATGGTAAAGACGGGTCTTATCCAACTCCTGATCTTGGTATAAGCGCACTAAAGAGACCACTTTAGAAGATTGATCCTGCAAGCGGTAACTGTCGGCTTTTTCCATTAATTGCGCCACTTGCTGTGTATCCAAAGTTGGAACATTCGCAGAGACGGCACCGCAGAATGCTAAAAGTGCCAATGGCATTATTCGTGTGAAATTAAACATAAATCAGTGCCTCAGTAATGGGTTTGTTCACCCCTTTGCGCGCCGAGAAAAACGCCGCAACCAAACAGATCATTAGAACGGCGAATCCAGCTAGTGCAACTAACTCCCAAGAGAAGTAAATGTTGAGCGGATATCCCTCGGTACGTCCCGGAGGTGGTGGCATCTGTACTTCAACTACCATCAAAAAGACCGCTACAATGGCAGTTAATAGCCCGCCAAGTAGGCTTCCTAGCACGGCAAGCAGCCCCGCCTCTCTTAAGAAACCGGCTATGATTTCATGTGGATAACTACCCAGCGCAGATAAAGTACCAATCTCACGCGTGCGCTCAGTGACGGACATGGTCATGGTATTAAACAGGGCGACAAACACCACCAGCGCCATTACCGTCCCCATGATGCCGAAGATACGATCGTACAAATCCTTAACTTTGAGATAGAAGAACGCGCGTTCTTGCCATGGTGTAATTTCAACTTCCTGGTTACCGAAATACTGATTTTGATTTGCAAGCATCATCGCCACTTGTCCTTCGACTTTGGCCGTCAGGTTGGTATCGAATAAGAAAACCGATAACGCGCTGACTTTGTCTGAACCAAGCAAAGCCTGCGCACTATGAATGTGTACATACAACTGACGTTTATCTAGCTCTGGAACGCCCGTTGAATAGATGCCACGGATCTTAAAGTCATAAGCATTGAGAGCCCCATCCGTAGTCGTAGCCAGTAATGTGATCCAGTCACCTACACTTACGTTCAGATTGCTGGCGAGATCCGCACCTAACATAACTTCCGGTTCTGTAGGGTCATAACGTGAAGCGTGGATATTGGACAGCGTCTGTCCTTCTCGCACATCCAGAAATGGCCCTTTCATATCGAACTCTCGGTCATTCACTCCGATGCCCATAAATATGGTTGACTTGGTACCATTGGAAATCAATCCGCTGAACTCCACGCGCGGCTGCACCCCTCGTACGTCATTAATGCCGATCAGTTGCTTGGTAATATCATCAGCATGGCGTAGACCATTGCTGAGAGGCATCTCCTCCTCTTTCGTGAAGTATCCAGGCGTTGTTAGGGTTAAATGCCCGGTATCGCGCGCGGTGGACTCTTTCAAACTGTCATAGGTGTAAAGGCCAAAACCGCCTGCACTGGTCAGGGCAAATACAGCAATCGCGATAATAAGTATTGAAAGCAGGCTGCGGCGACGGTTACGTTGTAGGTTTAACCACGCAAGGCGAACCGAAGCTGGGATTAACTTGCCCATAAAACCTCCTCAGCACCATGAGGCGTGTGAGTAATGTTTCCGTCGACCAGCTCAATGGTACAATCACAGCGTGAAGCCATTCGCAGATCGTGAGTCGCAATAATGAATGTGGTGCCCCTTTCGTGTCCTAGTTCTTTCATGATGTCGATAGCCTTATTGGCACTTTGGCTGTCCAGACTGGCGGTTGGTTCATCTGCAATCACCAATGCCGGTTTGTGGACCAGAGCACGCGCAATCGCGACTCGTTGCTGCTGACCTCCCGACAAGTTATCTGGCATATGGTGAATGAACTCCCCAAGCCCCACGAGTTCAAGCATTTCGCTCGCTAGCCTAGTTTGTTCGGCTTTGGAAAAACCGTTGAGATGCAACGGATAGGCTACATTCTCTATGGCCGTCATCACTGGCACTAAGTTGAATTTCTGGAATACAAAACCGAGCTTTTGACGGCGCATTTTAGCGGCTTCCATTTGTCCGGTTGGGTACGGGCTTCCTTTAAAGGTCACTTGCCCGTGATAATGCGTATCCAGAATGCCAAGAATATTAAGGAGCGTGCTTTTGCCCGAACCAGAAGGACCACACAGCGCGACCATCTCTCCGGCAAACACTTCCCCTGACACGTTTCTCAGCGCATGAACCATCTGGTTCCCTAAGACATAATCACGACTGAGTTGATTGAAAGTAATCATAATGGCTCCTTAATGTTTCGCGATCAGAGACTTAGCGTTTTGCGTTTCAGGATTGTCATAATCTATGCGCTCCATCTCAGCCAACCAAGCTTTGGCTTGTGTCTGATCGTCGGCGCGTAAAGCGGCCTCAATGCCGTAACGGTAAACCCATGCGGTATAGGAAAAAGGCTGTTGCTGGAAGCTTGGATCGTTGAGTAAAGCAAGGTACAGCTCATAGCCTCGCTCAAAGTGATTGAACATATCAGGAAGTGCAGTATAAGTTGTCGCAGCCATCGCGGTCGCTAACTGGTATTCCGGTAAGCCTTGCAGTCGTTGCTGCTCTTGAACCGGTATCGGCTGGCTAGCCATCAAATCCAAACCTTTTTGTATCGTCGCGAGGCCTCGCTCAGCGAACTTCATCTTATTCCAAGGCATAAACGCATCCCGACCTTGCAGATTTTGGGTGCAACCGAGGTATACCAAGGTCAAAGGCGTTGCTCCTTGCTGCTCAAGCAGAGCTGATAACTCGTCATGAACACTATCTACCATGCCTGGATCGCCCTGTTCAGCTTGGTTAAATCGGTGGAGTAATGAATCCGTTGGGTTGGCAAATGCGAAACTACTGCTTAGCACGAGAACGGTAAGCAGAGTACTGAATAATTTGAATCTCGAAGCGAAGTGCGAATTGAAAACCATCATGGTAACTGTCCTTGATCAAAAGTAATTAGATGGTTTCAGATTAAGAAAAGGTGCCCTCCCCTGCTGAGAGATGCGACCAACGGTCTTTTTGCGGAGTGAATGGGGGCTAGCACGGATGAATGGTTGTATTGCTCTCCCAATCTGCAAGATTGAAGCAAGATTGAAGATTCACTTACGGCGCGATCAAAAAAGGCTTCCCGAAGGAAGCCTTTTCAATCGAATTCGCGAACGAATTACAGCTCAGCGTTATGGTAAACCTGCTGAACGTCGTCACAGTCATCAAGAAGGTCTAGGAACTTCTGGAATTTCTCAGCATCTTCACCCGCGATCGGAGTGTGAGTTTGAGGAACGAAAGTGATCTCTTCCACATCAAGAGTCAGATCTGGGAATGCATTGTTTAGTGCAGTTTTTGTTTTGAAGAACTCAGTGTGAGGTGCAAATACCGTGATCACACCATCTTCAAGTTCAACGTCAGTCACATCAACGTCATCCATCATTAGCGTTTCTAGAATGATTTCGTCATCATCGCCTTTGAACTGGAATACCGCTTGGTGATCGAACATGTGAGATACAGAACCTTCAACACCAATTTTCGCGCCTGTTTTTACAAAACACTGGCGAACATCTTGGAAAGTACGGTTGCCGTTATCTGTTAGACAATCCACGATGACACTTGTGCCGCCTGGGCCAAAGCCTTCGTAACGCGCTGGTTGGTAATCTTCACCGCCACCGCCACTCGCTTTATCAATCGCTTTGTCGATAACGTGTGCAGGAACTTGGTCTTTTTTCGCTTTCGCGATCAGGTGCTTAAGAGACAAGTTCATGTCTGGATCTGCACCGCCATTTTTCGCGCACATGTAAATTTCTTTACCGTATTTGGAATAAACTTTAATTTTTGCGCCCGCTGTTTTCGCCATTGAGGCTTTGCGCACTTCAAAACTTCTTCCCATCGGGATGTTCTCTCTAAATTCAAATTTAATGCGAAGGATTTTAGCAAAAAGCGAAACCTTTTCAATTTTCGCTTTGCAGAGGAATGGGGAAGTTATCTCATTCGCCGCATTGATTCACACCAGAGCCACGATTCGCGTTACGCGACACCCATTACTCGCTTGTACTTTTCAACCGATTGCTGGAAAAACGCTTTTTCATCAGCATCGTTAATCTTAGATAGTTGCTCTTCTATCACTTCAGGACCAGATTTGGCCTCTCTGAGTTTCCAAACCAAAAACGACGCTTGCTTATCCAGTTCGATTTTGTTTTTTTCATCAGGCGGCAATAGGGATAGATTAAACGACATTCACAGCCTCAAGGTACTTTAAATACTAGCCGCGCACTATAGCATACCGACTCGCAATTGGAGAATAGAAACGAACTTAACTTGATCAATTTCAAACTACTGGTGTCAGTATCTGTCAGTATCTGTCAGTATCGCATCAAATTTCAACGCGTTCGGCTGCGAATAAATATCCCTTACAACACATCCCGATAAGGCCATTTTTTGCAAGCTCCATTTACAGTGTAAACAGACCTCGCTTACTAAAGGGACAGCACGCTTTGATTACGTGGTTGTCCGGCGAATACTTCTGTAGAAAGGCGGGTTAACTATAGATAAAACAATAAACGTTGATGTGCTGGTGCAAAAATTAAAAAGGGTAGCTGAATGCTACCCTTTACATTGTTTGTTGGTGACAAAGATGAATCAGTGAATCAAACCCAGTTCTCTGGCTTCTTCCATCGTCAAACCGCTTTCACGGATTTCACGAAGTGCCTCAATGCGTCTTCTGGCTTCTGCCGATTTCACGGTTTTGTCAGGCTGCACAACGGACTCCTCTTCAGGTAGTTCCCACTTGTGAGCGATGTTACTCATTTCTTCATGGTCGATAGAATTAATGGACATATTTCCTCCGAACACACCATGTTTTCGATGAGTAATCTATAGCAAACCCCATTAGGTGTGGTAAGAAAAACTATAGGGAAATGTGAACCCTCCCTACCTTTCACGAACTCATTAACAGATTCATCATTTAAGTTTTGCCAAAGGAATGAATTAAGATTAAATTTGAATGATTACCCCTAAGAAAAGTGTGCTGATCCAGCTCTCATTTTTGTCCTCTTTGACGTTTATAACCTACACCATAAACCACTATTTGTTTCACTTAACTTTCGAGTCACTTCACTGATTCTCCGTTTGTCACTTTCTAAAAACCTTCCCATCATGGTAATGATAATAATTATCTTTTAGATTGGTAAGGTATTTATATGAGTGGTATTAACTTAAATCATGCATACCACAATGATCCGGTCATCCAGATCAGAGATTTGTGTGTCGATTACATCACTGATAATGGTGATTTTAAAGCAGTGAAATCCGTCAGTTTTGATATCGGCAAAGGGGAGGTATTTGGTCTTGCAGGCGAGTCAGGGTGCGGGAAAAGCACGATCGCGTTCTCGATAAATCGTCTCCATAAGCCGCCAGCGTTCATTTCTGGCGGCAAAATACTGTTTGAGGGAAAAGATATCCTTAGCCTCTCGGATTCTGAGCTGACGGCTCTACGATGGAGTGAAATCGCGATGGTTTTTCAAAGCGCGATGAACTCACTCAACCCTGTCTTAACGATTCAAGAGCAATTTGCCGATGTATTGTGTTATCACCAAGGCTTAACCAATGCTCAAGCGAAGGATCGAGCAGAGAAATTGATGGACTTGGTCAATATCCCTCGAGAGCGGTTAAGCGAATACCCACATCAATTTTCTGGTGGGATGCGTCAGCGTTTGGTGATAGCCATCGCTCTGTCTCTCAATCCAAAACTTATCATTATGGACGAACCAACAACGGCTTTAGATGTCGTTGTACAGAGAGAAATTTTACAGCAAATCTATCAGCTTAGAGATGAGTTTGGGTTTTCGGTACTCTTCATCACGCATGACTTGGCGCTGATGAGCCAATTGTGCGACAGAATAGCCATCATGCGCCACGGAGAAATTGTCGAAGTCAATCAAGCATACCAAATTCGCAATCACCCTCAACATCCGTATACGCAAAAGCTATGGGCTTCTTTCCCAAACATTCACGACGTCCACAAGCAACCTGAGACACAAGGAGCCTAATCATGAACCAACCTATCATCCAAATGAAAAACGTGGTTAAAGAGTTCAAAGTCGGTGGTGGTTTAGCGAAAGAGGAAACCTTTCGTGCGCTCCAAGGCGTTAGCTTTGATCTGTATGCAGGGAAAACACTGGCTTTGGTCGGTGAATCAGGGTGCGGTAAAAGTACTTGTGCGCGTTTGATCACTAAAGTCTATCCGGCAACAGAAGGCAAGATCCTTTACAATGGTACCAACATAAATGAGATCACGTCTCGATCTGATATCCAAGAGTATCGCAGTAAAGTACAAATGGTCTTTCAAGATCCATTCGGCTCACTCAATCCAACACAGAATATTCGCCATCACCTCACGCGCCCTATAAAGATTCATAAGCAGGTTAAAAGCGATCATGGCATTTCAGCCCGCTTGCTAGAGCTATTGAAGCTGGTGGAGTTGCCAGAAGAGACATTAAACAAGTTTCCACACGAGCTGAGTGGTGGCCAGCGCCAGCGGGTTAATTTAGCGCGTGCTCTCGCCGTTGGATCACAAATAATTCTCGCGGATGAGCCGACATCGATGCTTGATGTATCCATTCGCTTGGGCGTACTGAATTTAATGCAACGGATGAAGCAAGAGCTTGGAATTGGCTTTTTGTACATTACTCATGATCTTGCCACCGCACACTACATCGCGGAAGAAACGGCAGTCATGTACAAAGGGCAAATCGTTGAATGGGGTGATACCCACTCAATTCTCAAGAACCCGCAGCATCCTTACACTAAACTGTTGATATCTGCTGTCCCCGACCCAGACCTTCCTTTTGGTAACTTAGTGAAAAATGAACCAAACTATTCGGCAGGAGCCGATGAGATTCGTAGTCGGAGCAGTATCATTGTCGACGAATTTTCTCAAATAGGGCCAAATCACTTTGTAAAACAATGGACTGAGGCAGCATAATGGAATTGAGTACCTGGCAAGATCAGATCTCGATGTGGTATGAATATCGGAAGCATGATCAAGTTGAAAAGTTGGAATCGATCTTATATCAAGCTCCAAGTGACGTATTTGGGCCAGAACTGAGCGAGTCGCAAAGCAAAGCGATTGCTTGCTGGCTAGACGGTTGTTTACGAGTGTTCCAACACGCCAGGTATCATGACCATCAAAAAGCCTATCAAACCTTGCTCTACACAAGTGCAAAACTGGAACAAGCCGCGTGTCAGGTATCAACCGATATTCTGATTAAAGACTGGTGTTTGAAACGTTTGCAGAACCTCACAGTGCTCGCTTTAGAGTTTTGTAATCAGCAGTGCGATCAAAGTGAGTGGCAACAACAAGCCCATAACTTGATCGAGTCACATGTGGCTTTGATGCGATCTTTAAATTGGAATGAAACTAGGAAGCATGATCAAGGTTTACCTCATTAGTTAGGAAAAATGATCCACGGTTTACCAGAGTTTTGGACAAAAAAAAGCGAGTTTCATAAGCAGAAACTCGCGAAATCTATTCAGAATGAATGTAACAATATGAGCCTGTCTAATAATCATCAGAAAGGACAAAAGGTTGTCTATTCGAGTTCAATATTAGTCTCGACTCTGAGATGTAATGTCATCATTTTGTTAGAGTTAGGTCTGCTTTCTATCATCGAAAAATATACTTACATTTAACATCAATTCGTCACTCGCATCGGCCTTAGCGCATAACACTGAGTGATATTAAATGGCCATCTCATCAAGTGCTCGGTATACCATCTCATCTATATGACCATCGTAGATTTGTCTACAGACCTTACGACGAACAGCTAAGCCAGCAATCAAGCGTTCAATGGTAAGATGCTTGAGGTCATTTTGCGTGTTGAACAGCTCAACGGTTTTGCTTAATGTCTCATATGGCACTGGCTCATCTCCTACCCTCAGCCAATCAAGCTTCTCAATGTACTCTGAGCACTCTTCTTTAATTGAGGCATACGAGTGCCCTGTCATTGCTGATAAAGCCGTTATACTGCGTTCCAGAGCCTCTGGTGAGGTATATTTAGATAGAGTAATGGTTATCTCATCAGCATTGATCTCAACAAGATGTTTTCTTTGCTTCACGCGACGGCCTAAATTCCCTCTTGGGGATGGTGCTTTGCGCTGGATAGGCTCAAATTCGCCGTCAATGATGCCTGAGAGCTCTTCAAGCTGTTGTCGGGTTACCATCTCATTGCGAAGTGGGTTTGGCAGCGTAGGTGCCATGTTACGCTTTCCAGCGTTCGTTGTTCGCGCACGTGAGTAACGCAAGACTTCTTCCACATCACATTTTATATCGATCTGGTAATCCATCACTTTGTCATTCTCGATCATCATTTCGATCGTTAGGTGATAACCCCACAAATTCACAACAAACAGATCGTCCGTTCCTTTACCGTCAGATAATCGTTTCAACTCGCGAATAAGATCCATGGAAAATCGTCGCCATTCTATGTTGCGCGCTAACTTCTGGTTCAGTTCACTAAGCAACATGCAATCTGTGTGGCGACGAACCATACGACTACGGAAAAACGAATACAACTGGAACACTAAAGTATGCTGTTTCAGAATCTCCGGTGGAAAGAGGAAGAAGTAATCACGAGTGAGCAACTCTTCATAAAACGATGGCTCCCAAACTAATATATACAAATTGGGTTTGATCCGAATTTCACCGTCACTGCCCTCAACCGGCGCTTCTTCCGATGCGGTAATCGTTCGAGCAAGAAATCGGAATCGATCACTTTTGAAACCTTCCGGCATATTTTCACTCAACCAACGGCCGGTTAATTCATGCAATTGGAAATCGGTAAACTCAATACGATCAATGCTGTCACGAATAGAGTCACGTGCTGGACCGCTGTCTTTTTTGCCTCTTAGCGACAAAATATCGGTAATGTATAACGGCGTTTTGTTCGGTACGTGGGCTGCGTCGAGTTGATACTGATCTTTATGATGATCATGATATTGCACGGTTAATGTGAACAGAGCAAACAATGTCATCAGATCATCCACGGTCATGATATTTTTGGATGATCGTGTCTCAATGACCGCTTTGGTACCAGAAATTGACACCATGGACTTCTGATAACTTTTACGGGTACGAGGAGGCGCAAGTGCCTGATCGATGATCCCTGCCCAATTAGTTGGAGAAACGACAAATTGATCTGCTTCATCCTTCATCGTCGGTGGTGTATTTAAGCCATGTTCCGTCAACAGTCGTTTGTTTACTTGTGTTTGGGCTAATGCTTTTGAACGTTTTTGCTTTTCATTTTGACGAACTTTTTCAGTAACTAAGCTTGTTGCACCCAAAACGGAAATCAGCTTATTGGGGTTAACAAATTTATGTAACATGGTTTTTCCGGCGAGTCCTTCTTCAAAACGAACCGGAGTTTGAGTAAATAAACCAATGTTCACTGCTGCTCTCAAGCGTTGTTGAAGTGCCGCACGAGTCAATTGACCATCTGTGGCTTCAACAATTTCAGTGGTTGATACAAGCCCATCTTTGCTGCTGAAACCTCTCAAGGAGATAAGATTAAGCAATTCTAAGATGCTTTTGGTCACTCCTTTGAAGTGTTGGTATTGTTCTACCCAATCTGCAGAAGATTCGTGCACTTCAAAAAGATGTCCATCTTTGTGGCTTCTCGGTGCTTTAATCAGAATTTTTTCATCAGCCGTCATTTTAGATCCAGATCACACTAGCCGTAGTTGTGCTATGGTTCCGAAGAATAAAGAAAAACAGATCATAAATAAAGAAAAAATCTTGTTTTTTAAATAACTGATCTTTTTGATTATTATGATCTTAATTGATTATATGATCTAATGATCTGGCTTTCGATTTGTTTCTAAGCTTTTGTTATATAAGACTATTATTTTCATGAATTTCGGAACTATGATCATAATACTCCTGAAACGATGATCAACAAAAACCTGAAAACATGATCATATTCACCCGCAAGCATGATCATTAAGTTTATGAAAAGATGATCAAAATGTTCTTGAAACGATGATCATGATGTTTGTACAGGTTATCCACAGAAATGATTGATTGATTGATCGACTAAGGTGTAACTAAAGTGGATTTTATTAAGTATTTAGTTCCGGATCGATGATCAAGCATAATAACAATGTCCGATTGAAGTCTAATTTTGGTGATAAATCATTCATGTGTTGAAAATATCATCAGAATTCAATCTTAGCCCTGTAAAAACTGTATCTTACCAAAATTTAGGAAGCATGATCATGATAGTAGAACTTGTCAAATTCATGGTTTTCATTTCATCGTTCTGAGCCTTTTTCTCTGAATGCCCCAGTGTGTCTGCATTCAGCCGTAAAGTAGCGGATAAAAAGCATGCTTCCGAGAAACTTGTTCACTTGATCATTTTTCCGTTAGTTTGATCGCTTACCAGAACGTCTGTTTACTCAAGCTCTGCCCTACTTTTCCTTGATCATGCTTTCGTTTTTTGGTTATGTCTCGGAAAAATGATCAAGATAGTACCTTGATCATTTTTCCGGGTTGTTTATTCAATATCTACATTTATTGCTTCGGATGCATGATCAAGTCATTATCCGTGGAAGATACTTTCTTGAGTTTATCTATTTTGAGGTATGGGAGTATTGATTTTACATAATCCGTAATTTAGCTGGCCAATATAATCGTTCCGTATAAAATTTAATTTACATTGTAAATGAGTGACACGGTAACACTTTAAATTTATAGAGTTAGCAAATGTTTTACTCGAAGTTGTTTGATTATATTTCTATATGTTTTTTGGCGTAATTCATAAAATAGTCGATTTTATTGTTTTTATATGTGATTGTTATTCAAAATGTTTGTTCACCTTTTAGTTGTTTTTGGTGTTTAGTGCTGTACAATTGCAGTCAGATATCCTTCCAACGGAATTTGGCATGAAAAGAGAAAAAACGATTGACAACCTTCATGAGTTAGCGGAACTAACACAGCAGGTTCAAGCTGACCGTATTGAGATTGTTTTGGAAGAGCGAAGTGACAACTACTTCCCTCCAATGTCTAAGGCAATGATGGAAACCCGTTCTGGTTTGACTCGCCGAAAGCTCGATGACGCGATTGGTAAAATGGAAGCCGCGGGCCATCAATTTACTAAGAATAATGCCAATCATTATTCCATTACGTTAGAAGAAGCGCATATGCTTATGGATGCTGCTGAGGTGCCTAAGTTCCATGAGCGCAAAAAAAATAATGATAATAAGCCGTGGATTATCAACGTACAAAACCAAAAGGGTGGTACAGGTAAATCGATGTCGGCTGTGCATTTAGCCGCTTGTTTAGCGCTTAACTTAGATAAACGCTACCGCATTTGTTTGATTGATTTAGACCCACAAGGCTCACTGCGTCTATTCCTAAACCCACAAATCAGTGTCGCCGAACACGATAATATCTATTCTGCAGTTGATATTATGTTAGGTAACGTGCCTGAAGGCGTAGACATTGATAGTGAATTCTTGCGTAAGAATGTGTTGCTTCCAACGCAATATCCGAACTTAAAGTCGATTTCAGCGTTTCCAGAAGACGCAATGTTTAACGCTGAAGCATGGCAAACGCTATCTGAAGACCCATCTCTCGATATCGTTCGTTTGTTAAAAGAGCAGCTTATTGACAAAATTTCAGACGATTTCGATATCATCATGATCGATACCGGCCCACACGTGGACCCACTGGTTTGGAATGCAATGTACGCTTCTAACGCATTATTGATTCCATGCGCAGCTAAACGTCTTGATTGGGCTTCGACGGTAAACTTCTTCCAGCATTTACCGACGGTATATGAAATGTTCCCTGAGGATTGGAATGGTCTTGAGTTTGTACGCTTGATGCCAACCATGTTTGAGGATGACAACAAGAAGCAAGTTTCTGTCTTAACTGAAATGAACTATCTTCTCGGTGACCAAGTTATGATGGCTACCATTCCGCGTAGTCGAGCGTTTGAAACCTGTGCTGACACGTACAGTACGGTATTTGATCTCACCGTGAGTGATTTTGAAGGTGGTAAGAAAACGCTCGCAACCGCTCAAGATGCTGTTCACAAGAGCTCACTTGAACTTGAGCGTGTATTGCACTCTAATTGGCCGTCATTGAATCAGGGGTAATAAGTAAATGGCTTTGAAAACGTCTGAATTAAACGCAAAATTATTTGGCAAAACTAATAAACGTCGTGTGGCAACTCCTCAGGAAGCACAAACGGCTGCAAGAGATAAAACACAAACGATTGAGTTAGCCGTAGCGGGAGAGAATACCGTTCAATTCGAATTGGTTCGTATACCTGCCGAAAAGGTTGAATCAGAAACGACTGTTTTTGTTGATAACGCACGTGAGCAGTCTTTCTTGAATGAGCACGCTTTATCTGATGTATTGGTTACGTTAAAAGAGCGTGGTCAGCAATATCCAGCGGTTGGCCGTCGTACTCAAGAGGGTAAGATTGAAGTTTTAGACGGTAGTCGTCGTCGTAAGTCTTGTATCTTGGCTGAACAGGATTTTCTGGTTTATGTTGGCGATAACATTAACTCTAATCATGCTAAGTTCTTATCTGATGTCGCAAATGCTCATAAGCCTCTGTCACTTTATGAAAAAGGGAAGGAGATGCAGGCTAAGCTCGACAGTGGTGAAGCTGAAGACCAAAAAGCATTAGCAAAAATGTTTCAGTGTAGTGAAGCTCTAGTGAGTGGAGCACTAAAAGCGGCATCGCTACCGCTAGAATTGCTACAAGCGTATCCAAATGTAGGGGATCTTGGGCGCCCTACTATTGTTAAATTGCACAAGCAGTTCACGAATTTAACGCCAGAACAGCAGCAAGGATTATTAGATAAATGTCGTACGACCGAGGGATACTTGTGGCAGCGTAGCACGGCACAAGGTGTTGCCCGTTTGACTAAAGAAGTCACGGAAAGCCTAGAAAGTTGGATTACGGCATTATCACCAGCTAAAACTTCGACGAAGGTAGACAAAGTCGATTTGATTAAAGGTCGTGCGAGTTACAGCCGTAAAGGCAGTAATCTGGCACTTAACCTAAAAAAAGTGGATGACAGTTTGATGGAAGAAATTCTTGCTTTTGTCCACAGCAAACTGCAATAGTGCCAGTCTGAACATTAACCGCCTTCGGGCGGTTTTTTTATGTCTGTTGTTTTTTGCTACCGATGAGTAGCCAGTTTAAGTTGTGATAATATGTCGTTGGTTTAACCTTGGGTACACAGTATGCACACACAAAATGAGTTTCTCGCTTTACTTCAACAAAAGGCATCCCAATCTTTCCAACGGATAGGCGTAGCTATTCAAGGCGATGGCAACTGGCAAAAAGAACTAATTGATTCGTTCCATCAAACTCATCAAGAACTACGTTGGTTTTGTGTAGGTGAATGGTCGTTGGGAGACGCGTATTGTGTATCTGCAAAACAAGGCCATATGTTACTAGGAAGAGAATGTGACGTACTGGTCTATGATGCGAGCAAAAATTTCGATGCGAATAGCTTTACTGCGGCGTTAGGTTCATTGGTCGGTGGCGGTATTCTTATAGTTGCTATCAGTAACGTTAAGCCGTCAAACTACGCCCAACAATGGATGGCGACTCAGTGGCAGAAATTATTCATCTTAGATCAACATCAAGGATTGCCTGAGTTACCAAGTTTTGAACTCGTCAGTAAAATATCCCAATACGCACAACAAGAACAGGCTGTTGCCGCAATTGAAAAAGTTGTAACTGGTCATCGAAAACGACCTTTGGTTTTAACCGCAGACCGTGGCCGAGGAAAAAGCAGTGCCCTTGGTATCGCGTGTGCCAACTTATTACAGAATAAACCGTTGCATGTGTTGGTGACGGCACCCTCTATTAAAGCAGTAGAACCTGTTTTCCTTCATGCACAACGAGTGATGCAGAGTGGCCAACGTGTCAAAAAAGACCGATTTGAAGCAGGGCTGGGGAGCATACAGTTTATCGCGCCGGACGAGTTACTTACGTCACTGCCTGAATGTGATTTGCTACTTGTTGATGAAGCGGCAGCAATACCGGTTCCCATGCTGCAGCAGATAACAGAAAATTACCATCGTCTCGTATTTTCTAGCACCATTCATGGTTATGAAGGTTGTGGTCGCGGGTTCACGCTTAAGTTTGTTGACTGGTTAAAAAAGCAAAGATCTGGGATGAAAACATGTCACCTTCAGCAGCCGATCCGCTGGAGTGAAAGTGACTTTCTGGAGTCGTGGCTTTATGAGGCTTTTGTGTTGGATGCTGAACTGAGCGACCCTTCATTAGTGGCAACAAAGAGGCCGTTGCTTGAAAAAATTGCAAAGCATGAACTGGTTTCTAATCCGAGTTTACTGAGGGAGTGTTTTGCTCTCCTAGTGAACGCACACTATCAAACCTCACCAAATGATTTGCTTCACTTACTTCAAGATGACTTCAGTTCTATTTATGTTGCAACAAGCGAAAATAAAATCGTTGGTGTCATCATGACGGTCGAAGAGGGGAACTTGGATGATACGATTGTTTCTGATATTCAACGCGGGAGACGTCGCCCGCCAGGTCACTTAACGCCAGTAACGATTATAAATCAACTTGGCATGCCGGAAGTGGGGCGTCTTTCAACGCTTCGTATCATGCGTATAGCGGTTCATCCCGAGTTACAGAATAAAGGTATCGGGAAGCAAATGCTTTTCCAGCTTGAGCGATCTCTACCCTCTAATGTTACTTATCTCTCTACCAGCTTTGGTTTGACTGAAGAGCTGTTGCGCTTTTGGAACCGTGTCGGTTATCAACCGATTCGCCTCGGCACGATGCGTGATGCCGCTAGTGGGTGTTACTCTTTATTGATGGTCAGACAGTTAGCGAATAATCCACAGAAATGGATTGATGAAGCGGAAACGCTTTTGCTTGAGTTTATATCGATGAGTGCCAATCTAATTTACTCGAAGTTAGAGCCCGCTATATATAGACGTTTATTGAATGCCCCTCTTATGGTTGCAGCTCTTCAACTTAGCCAACTTACGCTTATTCAGAATTACGCCCAAGGCGGAGGTAACTACGAATCTGTCTTTGTGTGGCTAAAGCAGTGGTTATTGGGAAATGGCTTAGCGTCAGTTTCTGATTTAATGATCTGTAAGCTATTTCTAAACCATGATTGGGAGAGCTGTGCGATACAGTTTAAACTGACAGGACGTAAGCAAATTGAACAAGAGATTCGGCGGGAAGTTCAGCTGCTTTTGAAATAATTTACACTGTAAAACGGATGCTGATTAGATTTACACTGTAAATTAGAATGTGTAGAAAGCGGAGGTTTACACTGTAAATCTCCGCTTTTATATTTGTTGGTTTCTAGAATAGCATTTGTTATTTAATGAGACGATTCATCGAGTTGTTGGAATTGATATAATTCTCACTGTTAGTGACATAACCCTGATTATTAAAACAGTGCAGTTTGTGGAGAAAATATTTTTAGTTAGACTGGAGGCGTTGATGTACAGCAAAATGGTATCGCTATGTGGAATCTTTGTCTGGAGTGGTCTGAAGATAAAACACGGATAATCGCCCGCCTTTCGCGAGAAGTGGATCTTGTAAGTGAACTCAATAGAGAAGAATTACCCGCACAATTAACATTGATGAATGCAGACTCATTATATGTAGAGGATGGTGAGGTAAGCCGATTTATTGACGGCGTGAGAGATCGAGATGCTAAGGCGTACAAAGGCATAGTGATCGCACAGAAGAAAAATGCGCACATTCAAGTTGAGCTGTCTAATAATGATATGCTTGCAAGCATTACCGTTGCTGGTGCTTATGGCGGAAGAGGATTACGAGGGGAAGAGATTGTTCGCGCTCTCGCAAGAGCAAAGGTGACCAAAGGCATCAACAAACTCGCGCTAAAGAAAGTTATGCTGGTGAGCACTCAACTTAAGCCTGGTGCAAAGTTCACACAACCTGTTGCTGTTGGTAAACCGCCAATTAAAGGGAATGATGCCATCTTTACTCCTCTTGTTAAAGACATTACCAAACGTATACTCAAGCCAAAACAAGGTCAGTCGAGCGGTGATAAAATTGACTTGAGAAATCTCGGCGAAACAATCTCTGTCAATATTGGTGACGAAGTCATGCGCCGTACGCCAGCCACTAGAGGTACACCAGGCTATACTGTCCAAGGCCGAGTCATTCCTCCACAAGCGGGCAAAGATACCGCGCTCAAAACAGGTAAAGGCACCGAAGTTAGTAAAAGTGATCCAAATTTACTCATTGCTTCAACTTCTGGTACGCCATTAATTAAGAACAATACGATTGAAGTCGACAACGCGCTATGCCTCAATAATATAGGCGTTAACACTGGTCACGTTAAATTTAAAGGAAATGTGATTATTGGTGGTAACATCGAGCCAGGCATGATTGTTCAGGCTACAGGCTCGATCACTGTTGGTGGCTTTATTGAGTCTGCTGATGTGCAAGCGTACGATGACATTCTGATCGGTAAAGGGATTATTGGACATACGGTAAGTGATGGCCAATCTAAAAGTTGTCGTGTTAAAACTAAAGGGTCTATACGAGCCAATTACGCACAGTATTGTGATCTAACTGCGGGTAAAGATATCGAACTCGCAGTCCATTGCATGCATAACGACATCATTTGTGGCAGGAACCTGGCTGTACTGGATGCCAGTGGCAAAAACGGTACATTGAGCGGTGGTCATGCCAAGGTAGCTGGAAGTGTGTTGTGTTTACAATTGGGAGTGGAAGGTGATACAGCGACGAAGGTCGAAGCCTTCACTGATTATTCTTTGTATAAGGATCGTATTGGCAATTTGAAAGAACAATATAAAAGTGCGCAACTTGGTACTATGGACGTCATCCGCAAAGAGTTAGAATTTAAAAAGCGACCAAAAGCAGAGCGTAGTGACTCAGATCTGACAGAAATAAAAAAGCAAAAAATACAAAATAATAGTCTATTGGAAGAATTAAAATCGAAGCTGGAACAGACTGAGGTTGCGTTTGAACTCGCCCTAAAAGAAAACACTGTCGTAGCGAAAGAGCACGTTTTTTCACGAGTAACCGTTCAGTTTAATACAGAGAAAGTGACGACTAAACACACCCACGGCGGATGTGCGTTTCGATTTAATCAATACGAAGTCAAGGTGTCCGCGAATCTCGAACAATAATGTATTACTGCTTAGATATCATCTTATTGTCAATTTAACTTTCTCTCTTAAGTATTGTGTTCTGATTTTATCGTGTTCTTAATGAGCATAAAACATGGCTTTTACTAATTGCGCTGCCTATACCTTTCGCGGCGGAAAATATCTTTACAAGCGCCATTTCACGCCTCCAACAAAAACGTTTTACACTGTAAATTGCATACCTATCTCTTTCTTTTTCAAAGCAGATAATGAAATGCCAGACTTAGTGGTATAACGCTAATAGGCTGCCTCATACTGAAGTAATGCGATAATCGCCGGAAGGTATTGCTCTATAGTCAAATCTGAGGAAACCGCAGGTAACTCCAGGGTGATACAAGGTAGTTCACGTTCACGACACCAAGTGCCAAATGAACCTGGAGTTTCGTAATCCACATCTTCGACCAATGGGAGGTCGAACTGGTTACTGAGCCATTTTGCTAAGTCAGAAAATTGTGGATCATCTACAAAGGCCAGCGGTTCATGGAAGGAGACCACAAACTTTGGCTGTCTTTCTTCGATGAGATTAATCAGCGCGGCGACCTCTGGTTCTCGTTGACTCGCGTTACCCGTTTTCACATTTACGTCGCGTACTGGTGTATGAGAGCTCCAACGGTAAACTGTACCATGTTCAGTCCAGTTATGGGTTGGAAAGGCACGATTGAGATCTACTTGATTGGCGTTGGCTCTGGTACCAAGCTGGTTACCATCAGGATTCATGGATAACACGACATCATGATGTAAGCAGTTTTCTGGCAAACATCTTAGTGCGCATGATAAACCTGTAATAGAAGCCGTCTCATCTCCGTGCGTTCCCGCTAAAATCAAACCACGTGAGTTGCTTTCTACCTGAGCAGGGAAGTAAAACAAAGGCGCACCTAAGACGGACTTTCCGTAGGTTCTGGGCTTAATTAAAAATGCAGCTCTTTCCGTTCTTGGAATTAGACTCACCATATTCTCCTACCAGATGAAGTAATATTATTTTTAATTACTTAGATAAACCGAACAGTTAAATTTCGTCAATGGTTGTATTGTTAATTGTGGCGTTGGCTTCAAAAGACGAGTTAGGAGAACTAAAAAAGATATGGATATTAAAAAACACTTGATGACATTACTTATTTCCTCTCTTTTAACCCCTGTCGTAACGACATCTGCGTTTGCGATACCTGAAGACGTTAAACTTGCTGCTGAGCAAGTTTTAGTACGAGCAAATGATGCAGAAGCGGCCACTCTCGATCCGGCAAAAGCCGAGGGTATGCCTGAAATGCACATATTGCGAGACTTATTTGAAGGTCTGGTAATTCAAGATCGTAATGGCAATATTGTCCCTGGGGTTGCTCAGTCGTGGGAAACGGAAGATAACCAAACGTTTGTCTTCCATCTACGTAAAGACGCAAAATGGTCAAACGGTGATCCGGTGACGGCTGAAGATTTCGTTTACGCCTTAAGACGTGCAGTGGATCCGAAATTGGCGTCACCTAATGTTTGGTATCTTGAGATGACAAACATTAAGAATATTGTGGATGTTGCCGAAGGTAAATTGCCAGTTGAACAGTTGGGTGTTGATGCGTTAGATAAATATACACTTCGTTTCGAACTAGAAAGTAAAGTCCCATACTTTGTGGCAATGACAGGTCATACGTCAATGATGCCTGTACACAAAGCGACGGTGGAACAGGGGGACAAGCCGTGGAGCGATCCAAAACAGTTTGTCGGTAACGGCGCATTTGTCCTCGATAAATGGGTAGTCAATGAACGCATCGAATTGAAGAAAAACCCTAATTATTGGGCCGCGGATGATACTCATCTCACCAGCGTAACTTACATCCCGTTCGAAAATCAAAATGCCTCGATTAATCGCTATGTGGTTGGGGAGGTGGACATCACTTCTGATGTACCTACTCATATGGCACAGAAGCTTGAACAAGAGTATCAGGATGCGTATACGGTGGTGCCATTACTGTGTACGTATTACTACGCATTCAATACGACGCGCCCACCATTTGATGATGTCAGAGTCCGCCAAGCGGTGTCCTATTCGATCATGCGAGATGTCATTACTAACGGAGTCACTCAGGTTGGTAATCTACCGGCGTACACTTTTGCTCACCAATATACGGCTGGTTTTGATGCGACTCAACCAAAGTACAGCCAATGGACACAGCAACAACGTGACGAAAAAGCTCGCCAATTATTAGAAGAGGCAGGTTATGGAAAAGATAAGCCCCTCGATTTTAAACTTCTTTACAATACGAGTGAGTCAAATAAAGCCATTGCCGTTGCCATCGCCTCGATGCTCAGTGAAAACTTGGATGCGAAGGTTGAGTTAGAAAATCAGGAGTGGAAATCTTATTTAGTGGCGCGTAAGCAAGGTGATTTTGATGTAATGCGTGCGTCTTGGTGTGGTGATTACAATGAAGCGTCGACATTCTTGAGCCTGTTAAGGTCAGATTCCTCAGGGAATTTTGCGCGTTACAATAGTAAAGAATATGATCAGGTAATGAATAATGCACTAGCTACCACTGACGACAAAAAACGTCTGGCGTATTACGATGAAGCAGAAAAACTGATCGCGGCAGATGTACCCATCGCCCCAATTTACTATTACATGCAGGCGAGGTTAGTGCGCCCTAACGTTGGTGGCTTTGCTAAAAACAACGTAGAGGGCCGCATTTACTCGAAAGACCTCTATATTAAGCAGTAATATTAAAGCCCCGTAGAGCGAACTCTCGGGGCTTTATTTTCTACAGTGTCTCGTCGAAGCTTTACTATCCGATGTCTTATTTCTATAGCGATTCACTCAGACACGTCTGGGCGCTAAGAGCGTGATTACTTTCTTCGAGTGTAAATTCGAGACGTCGTTTTATTGGCCACTGGTTTGGCTTTTGCGAGCTTTAATACCGCTTTCTGCAATATCTGGTTGTTTGGGTAAGTGATAAGGTGGCCGCTGTCGTGTTTGATTAACACGTGAAACATGCTGATTTCTTGAATCTCTCCACTGATGTCTTCATCTTTATCGACAACTTTAATCCGATCGCCGACACGATATGGGAATACGAAGAAGATCAAAAAGCTTGCGGTGATATTACTCAAGATCGACCATTGGGCGATAAACGCGACACCCAGAACTGCGAAAATAGACGACAAAAACAGTGATACATCACCGTAACCAATACCAGTGACAATCGCAAAAACGGAAGCGGTCAGAAACAGCAGTGCTACGTTAAAGCAGCGTTGAATGAAGCTTAAGCGCGCCTTTTTTACCCCCTTAGATGAGGCTAGGTTTATGATGGCTCGGTTGGCTACTCTTTTCAGTATCCGGTAAGCAATTAGGACAATGATGCCCATTAACACTTTATATCCTAGAGAGCCCTCGTTGAAATACTGGCTCACTTGATCTAATTGGATCCAATCATTCATATCTTCAACTCGATAATACTAACAAACGGCTGTTATAGCTGATTTTTTACTTTAAGTAATCACAAACTTTTGTCTTAATTAATTCAAACTTGTTTCATGTCGAGGATGCGATTTGATGTGTCTCTCATATCCAAAATTGAACCGAGGAAGCGCGCCATGATACCCAGAAATAACGCTTTTCTACTGCTAACCTAAGAGTAATCAGAGCAAATCATTTGTGTCGATTAAGCCTACGTTAACGGCTGAATAATCCAATGGATCGGGAATAAGATTGCGTATATGGAAGAAGATGAAAAAGCGATTATGATGTTGGTTGTGATTGTTGGCTTAGTGCTTGTTTGGGTGTTCTTTGAAGAGGTTAACTATTTCGGGTTCAGATAAAGCAAGCTCCGCAAACCTCTGTTTAAGGAGCTATGTTAGGAAATTGGCTTTCGAACTAGCCTACGGCACGAACTTTACCTTTTTTCAAATCACTCAGCACCTGCGCTTTTGGTCCATCCGCGATGATGCTGCCTTTTTCCATAACGATAATACGATCAACAATATCGAGCATCGCGGTCTTATGAGTGATGAAAACCAACGTCTCATTGGCTTTTAACTGCGATAACTGATGCTTTATGTGCATTTCAGAGCGGTTATCCATAGCACTGGTCGGTTCATCCATCAGCAGAACCGGAGGGTGGCCTAATAGTGCACGGGCGATGGTGACAGCCTGACGTTGCCCGCCTGAGAGCATCGCACCACCTTCACCTACCTGACGTTCCAGTCCCGCAGGATCAGATTGAGTGAATGCAGTTACTCCGGCACGATTAGCGGCATCCATGACATCGCGATCATCGGTTAGAGGACGGCCAAGCGTAATGTTGTCGCGTATCGAACCAAAGAATAGGGTTGGGTCTTGTGGTACACAGCCTATATTACGACGTATATCGACGTGATGAAGCTGAGCAATGTCCGTATCATCAATGCGCACATGCCCCTCTGTAGGCTGATACAGCCCCATAATAAGACGTTCTAACGTTGTCTTACCTGAGCCTATGCGCCCGATAATTGCCACTTTTTCTCCGGGATTGATGGTTAGGCTTAAATCACGAATCGATGCGACAGGCGAATTAGGGTAGTAGAAGGTGACTCGCTCGAGTTCAATTTTACCCTGAACAATAGGACGATGAATGTAACGCTTTCCTTCTTCTTGTTCATCTGGCATTTCCATTACCTGATTTATGATGGTCATCGACGACTTCGCTTGATTGTAGCGTGTCGATAGTAAAGATAGCTGAATCATAGGGCTGATGGCGCGTCCACTTAGCATTGTCGCTGCGATCAAGCCACCCATCGTTAACTCACCTTCTGCAATTAGATAAACACCGAGAATCACCATTCCGACATTACTACTTTGCTGCACAAAACTCGCTGAGTTTTGGATGCTGTCCGTGATACGTCGGCTTTTGATATTCCAGTTTGCCATGTGTGCGACGGCTTCTTCCCATCGGTACTGGAACTGGCTTTGTGCACAGAGCATTTTTACTGTTTCTATACCCGAGAGACTTTCAATTAAATTGGCGTATTTTTGCGAGGCGAGGCGCGATCCTTCTTCTATCGAACGTCTTAACGGCTTTTGAATTAACAACGAGTGAATAACCAAAATAATGACACCGACCAGAGGCACGAACACAAGGTTACCTGTCATCAGCCAAATAATAATCAGAAACAGTAACGCAAATGGTAAGTCGATGAGGGCGCTGACGGTTGCCGAAGTGAAGAACTCACGAATCGACTCAAATTCTTGTAAATGACGGGCAAAGGCACCAACTGAAGGCGGTTTGGACTCCAATCGGATCCCCATCACTTTGCTAAACAGTTTAGAGGAAATCAAAATGTCGGATTTTTTACCAGCGACATCAATGAAATAGTTCCGTAGTGTTTTGAGTATGAAATCGAACAAGAAGACAACAAATACACCACTTGCCAGTACCCATAGAGTTTCAAAGGCAAGGTTGGGAATGACTTTGTCATACACCAGACGGGTAAACATTGGTGCGGCGATAGCGAAAATATTGATCAGTAGGGAGGCAATAAATACATCTCGGTAAATGCGTTTCGATTGCCATAATGTCGACCAAAACCAGTGACCTTGATTAGTTTTGAGTACCTCTGGCGAGCGCTCATCAAAACGAAACTGCTTTTTGACTAAAAAGTAGCGTCCAGCATATTGTTGCATTAAGTCTGGTAATGAAATAGAGATGGGGACCATTCCACTTTCTAAGGTGGTGATTTCCGCTTCTTGTGTTTCCGGATTGAAGCTATTTAGAACACAAGAATCACCACCTTTAAGAACTAATATTGCTGGCAGTATTAAGCTGGAGATACTCTCCAGCTCTCCACGGTTTTCTTTGGCGACCAAACCGGCTCTCTCTGCTGCTCTGGGAAGCAGAAACGGGGTGAGCTTGCCATCCGAGAGTGGCAGCCCGTTAATAAGTGCTTCCGGTGAGTTAGCTAATCCATAGTAACGGCTAACGTAGATGAGCGAATTCAGCAAAGGGTCTTTCATCGTGGTTGAACCTTTTTATTCTTTGTCGACAATGAATCCTTGGAATACCTCGACAAAGTGCTCAGCAAGGAAATCCAACTGGATTTGAGTCTCTATACGCGATGCAATGGTTGTAATCCCCAAGTTGTGCGCCGTACGAGAGATCGAAGTCAGCGTAAATTTCTGTTTTTCGTCGTGTAAGTTATGAGTGAACAGATAATCGAGCTTCACGTAATTTGGGCGGAACTCTTGAATGTACTCCAGCGACTGGAAATTACGACCGTAGTTATCCACACCAAATATCGCCCCCGCTTGGCGAATGGCATTACACAACAGAGCGGTGTGGTGAGGATGTTCGATAAAGCACTCTTCTGGAATCTCAAAGTGTAGCTTAGACGCTACCCCAGGGTGTTTCTCGAGCATGCTCGTTGTCCAACGAATAAAAGAAGGTTGAGATAAACTACTCTGAGCGATGTTTATTGCGACGGGATCGCTCAGTTTTCCACTTTCTAGCTGGTTGATCATAGACTCGATCACGTATTGATCGAAAATGTTGGTCGCTTCTAGCTGTTCTAGCGCGAATAAGTATTGGTTCGCACGGAACGTTTCGCCATCTTTTTCAATACTAGAAAATACTTCATTATGGAATACTTTTCCCCAGGTATTTTTAGCTGCCTGAAAGCGGAAGTGTATCCAGTCACTGTGAATTGCCTCTTCAACCAATGCTTTCCATTGCTGTTTACCCATCAGGTTGGATGGGGAATCGCTGCCGATAAATCCGTAAGGTTTATCTGGCTGAGCTTTCGCTTTGGACAGGGCATTATCGACCATTGACAGAATTTCAGAGTGGGTTTTGTGCTCTTTACTGTGGGCTACGCCCAGTGCCACTTTCGGTTTAGCAAGACCTGTCGGGTCGGTATTTAACCCATTCACACAGTTAACGATACTGTCAGCCATAATGCGTAGTTCACTCTCATCCATATGCGGGAAAAGAAGACCGAATTCGTCACTGGATAAGCGGGCAATCGTAGCCCCGGCTACATCGATGGTATTTTTCAGGCGTTGAGAAAGTTCTTTCACGTGAGCATCAGCACGTTGGTAATCTTTAGTCTCGTAAATGTCTCCAATATATTCTGCATGGAGTAGCGCGATACCCCCTTGCGTTTCTTCCGCCAGCCATTGATCAATTTGATTCATATAGAACGATCGATTACCCAATTTGGATACTGGATCCAAGTAAGCCTGAGCGCGTAAACGTTGCGCTTCTTTCGCCTGCTCTTTAAATGACAACTCAATTTGAGCCGACATGGTATTGATACCATCAACTACAGCAATTAGGTCTTTGGTTTTAGGACGCGTAAGCGGTTCACCAAACTGGTTATTCGCGATGTCATGCATTTTCTGTACGATTGCCGCTAATGGTCTGAGTGAACGTCGCAAAATGTATGAGATAGCGATTAAGCCCGCCAGAAAAAGAAGACCAAACGCAGATAATAGGCCAATGAATCCTTTCCAGAGCTGTTCATAGGCAGCACCGGGATGGCTGATAATTTCCACTTCGGCAAGCTGCATCCAGCCACTGGTAACTACACGTTTGTCGTGAATTGCTTTAAAGAGATTTAAGTTGATAAACCATTGTGGCACTGAGCTCGGTTTGATTGGATAAGAGCGTACGATCTGATAGTCAGAGTCAAGCGATGTCAGACGAACAACCGAATAGGTGCTGCCATCAAACAGTGCATTGATTACCGACTCAACGGCAACCTTATCTTTATCTTTTAAATAGGGCGCTAATGCCAATCCCACGGTATTGATGGTGTTGTTGACCTCTGAACGCTGCTGTTGTTCCAGGCTGGTTCGAGTAGTATTGAATTCGATTACGAATACTGATGTCATTAAGAGTACAAAGACCGTAACCATTCCCACTACTAGCTTCTTATATAGGGTCATGTTTTTCACTCGTCATATTTAATTTTAGGTTTTTTTAACTGCAACTTACGTTCGCGTGAGCGTAAGTCATTCCAAAGGCTCAAACGAGAGGCTTTTCCTGCCAGTTCTCCATTACCAGCAGAAGATTTTATTAACCACAGGTTTGTACCATTAAAACTGTAAATCGGTAGCAAGTCGCGGCGCTTAGAGGCTCTGACAATTTCTGCATTAAGGTTGTCGAGAATGAGCGGCTCTGAACTAGCAGTCGGGTAATAGGCTAACACCATATGAAATTGATTCAGTTCAATGGCTTTAACGTATACCAAACGCATCTTCGAGTCAGGTACACCAAGCTCGAGTAATGAGAAATACTTCGCAATGGTGAAATCTTCACAGTCTCCAGCATTACTGCCTAAGAATTCGAGAGGCGTTGCCCAGTAGTCCGTTTTGCCCCAAAGCTTTTTATCGTCAACGAAATACAGCTGATTAAAAAAGCGGTTCACACCGTCGAGTTTATCACGAGTATCCATATGACTTAGTTGGGTTAGTGTATTTCTCCATGTACTGACACGCGCTCCTGCTCGTTGGCCGTAAACTGCCGTGACCTTATCGACCCATCGCTGCTCTTCTTTGTTTAACGCGCCAATTTGGAGCGAAAGACAGCTTAAGCTAAATAGTAATGTGACTTTACATATAGAAAAGGGTTGCATATTAGATTTACATCACAAGTGTACTCTTATAATGAGTTCGTCTGTGAGAAATAATTACTTTTTATTTAACAACTTACAAACTCTGCCGTTATGAATTTAGTGTGAACTTAGAGTGCCCAGTGTCGTCTACTCCTTTAATGCATTGGTTTTGGCTTTCAAAATAGGTTCAAGCAAGTATTCCAATACTGTTCTCTTCCCGGTAATAATATCGACAGATGCCGTCATTCCGGGAATAATCGGTAAATCGGCATCCTGACCAAAGTTGGTTTTGTCTGTGCGTATACGGACGATATAAAAGCTATTGCCTTCGTCATCTTGAGTGGTGTCCGCACTGATATGCTCGAGCTCACCTTCCAAGCCACCGTACTTGGTAAAGTCATAAGCGGTAAACTTCACTATGGCATGTAAGTCCGGGCGCAGAAATGCGATGTCTTTCGGGGCTATTTTGGCTTCAACCAATAACGTATCTTCGGTTGGAACAATCTCGACGATATCCATTCCTGGCTGAATAACGCCGCCGACAGTATTAATGTTCAATGTTTTTATTTTGCCAGTAACCGGCGAGTTGACGACGGTGCGATTGACTCGGTCTTCCAGACCAACCGCTGATTCAACAAGTTCTGAAAGTTGGTCTTGCGCATTATTGAGTTTCTCTTGTTGTTCTGAGCGGAACTGTAATGCGACATCAATGCGCTTGAGCATAGCTTCTCTCAACGCGGATTTGAGCACCGGAATTTTCAGCTCGCTAGACGTCATTTCACGACGCGTATCATTGACCTGACGTTGTAGTTTCAACAGTTCAATACGTGGCACCACCCCTTCGTCTGCTAAGGGTTTGGTGATATCGAGCTCTTTACGGACATATTGATAGCTTTGACGCAAGTTTCGTACTCTAGCTTCGATTTCGACAAGATCTTGTTGCTTTTGTTGGACTTGTTGATCGATAACGGAAAGCTGGTTGCGCAGATTATCTAAGTTTTCGCGGTATTCCGCTTTTTGACGCTGTGCCAGTTGTAGTTGTTTTTCTTCTAATAAGGGGGGAAAGGTGAGTTTGCCGTAATCCAGTACGACATTTTGTCGCCAGTTCTCCGTATCGAAATCTCGATTCACTTCCACACTGTTTATCGAGGCTGAAAGTTGCAGCACCGAGGCAGTTAAGTTCGCGACTTGCTGTTCTCGTTCGCGAAAATCGGAGCGAAAGCGGGTATCGTCGATTAACAGTAGCTGCTGGCCTTTTTCGACCAGCTGACCTTCTTTCACTAAAATTTCTTTGACCAATCCGCCCTCCAGGTTTTGGACCACCTGAATTTGTGAGGAAGGAATGACCTTACCTTGACCAACGGTGACTTTATCGATTTTCGCCCAAGAGGCCCATCCAATGGCAGTAACAAAAAAAAGTACCATCATCCAAAGCATTAAACGCGCGCTATTGGGGGTATTGAGAAGCAAAGCTGCGGTTTTATCGTCGACAAAATCCAATTCATCAGTGCTGAGTTTGCTGTAATTATTTTGGCCCATCACATTCCCTGATCACCTGGCTCATTATATTTTTGATCTTATGACTGTTTACTCTTATGCGGTTATTCTTGTGTCTTCGTGAATCAACCGATGTGAAGGGAGCATCTCCCCCGTTACTCTCCTAACGTTCTTCCATAGCGCTCTGGACGTGATTTCCGTCGCTATAGAGTCTTGAATTGTGCTTTATCCAACTGATGTTTTTTTAGTTTGTCGTACAAGGTCTTGCGTGATACTTGTAATTCTAGTTGAACCTCTTTAAGTCTGCCTCTGTGCCGTTGCAATGCATCAATTAATAGACAATATTCAAAGTGTTCTGTGCGTTGCGTCATACTCTGAATTTCGATACTTTTGTCGCTATTCCAATCTTCTATACGAAAGGTATCAGGTTTCAGTGCGCGTAATTCTGCAAATCGGCGCAGTTGTTTGATGTTTTCTGGCCAGGATAATTCCGTAATGTATTTAACCTCATCAAGACTGATATGCGGTGGTTGCAGTTGGTAACGACTGGCTGCATGGCGCACGAAGTGCTTGTACAGTGGGCCAATATCTTCTTTTCGCTCATCCAGTGTTGGTAGGTGAATCAGTGTCGCTATGGTTCTTAATTCTTGATCCACGTGGGTCGCAGCACCGAATACACGTTCTAGCTTTGAGTGGTCAAATAGGCTCTGCCATTGTTCCAAAGAGAGGCTCTCCGCACTATGCAGATATAAGCTGCAGTGACTTTTCCCTTCGGTTAGATGGTGAATGGTTTTATCTAATGCTTCTATAGAGAGCTCTTGTAAGTCTTCTCCTGAGGCGGCGATTAATTCGCTGTCGGCTGTTGCGTGTATATCATGGGCAAATTGCGTCGAGAGCCTGCGACCTGTGCCATCTTGTCCAATGAATATCAATGGTTGGCTCGTCGGAACGCTAATCAGTAACCGGCGAATATTTACCATGGCTTTACTGTGACCAATCATTTTAGGACCGACGTGCGTTTGCATGTCGAGCTCTTTCTTCAGCCAGATATTTTCTTGCAGTAGATTGAGTTTATCGTCGGCATTATGGAGCGATTTCATTAACTGATCAGTTGAAAATGGTTTTTCCAGAAAGTCGTACGCTCCACTCTTCATCGCTTCAACCGCGGTTTTTACATCTCCGTGCCCTGTCAATACGATAAATTGAAAGTGCTTATTCTTACTAAGCAAAGTTCGCATGAACTCCAGCCCATCCATCACAGGCATGTGGATATCAGTAATGACAACGGCCGGAGTATTTGAGTTGATCACACGTAAGGCTTCGACTGCATTTGGCAAGCAGGTCACTTCTATACCTTCTATAAGTAAGGCTTGAGATACTGCATCACGAATATGAGGTTCATCGTCTACGAAGAAAACAGGGTTATGCATGATCGTTTTCCATTAATTGAGGTGTGGTGTATTGCTCAGTCATTGGGATAGTCACCACAAAGGTCATGCCGCCGCGCGGCGCTGAAGTGGTATTGCTATGATTAAAGGCACTGAGCGAGCCCTGATAGCTCTCTAAAATCCTCTTAGAAATGGTCAAACCTAGTCCCAACCCCTCTGGTTTAGTGGTAAAAAATGGGTCGAAGACTTTCGCTAATGCCTCGTCGGACATGCCAGGACCATTATCAGAAATCAGAATGTCACAGCTCGAGTCATGGCATTGAACGGCAATGGAAATTTGCGGATCGATACAATAACCATCCATTGCCTGTGCTGCATTGTGAAAGATATTGATTAAGACTTGCTCCAACTCAACACTGTGAATCGCTAATCGCAAACTGCTATCGATCTCGGGCACTTTTAACGTGACGCCCAGTTTGATTAGCTTACTGCTTAATATGCTGGTGGCATTGTGCACGGCGTCATGCAATATCGACACTTCACTGCGAGGGTTGTGGTCGGTTTTACGGGTAAAGACTTTGAGCCGAGCAATGACTTCTGCAATGGTGTCATTCAGAGTAAGCATCTTCTCTAAGTTTTCTACGACCATCGGGTAGCGTTCTAGTGTTAGTAGACGTTGTGAGTTCTCGGTGTAAGTTCTTAATGCGGCTAAAGGCTGGTTAATTTCATGATTGATGCTGGCAGACAGCTCTCCCAATAACGCCAGTTTAGCGGCTTGGGTCAGCTCTTGCTGTGTTTGCTTAAGTTCTTGTTGGCTCTGTTCATATTGGCGAACGGTTTGTTGCAGCTTTTGATTTGCTTCACTTAACACAACGGTTCGTTGTACCACTTTTTCTTCCAAACTGACATTGAGGTTAGCTAGGTGGGTTTTGTTGACCAGCATTTGAAACCAAGCGAGTGCAATCAAAGCGATGAGCGCGTACAAGATCAGATAAACAGCATCAGCCTGTATGACTGCAGCAAGAACCGCATCCTGATTAATCAGGGCAACAACACGAAAACCTTTATCTAACAGGTGAGTGGCATAGGCAAGATAATCAGGGGACAACAAAAGTTGGTTGTCAGAAAAGTCAGAGATATTGCTTTGCGCAGTAATCGCACCGTTATACTTCGGCAGAGTATCACCATATTGCCGGGTTTGAGTGAGCTCATGGATAGCATCCGAGGACAACGGGAACAGTGCTTTGTAGCGCCATTCAGGTAAGTTACTCATGAAGACAACATTATGTTTATCTGCAATCAAAACATCAGTGCCATTTTGAGCCAGTCGTTTTTCCAACTGTTCCAGATTGACTTTAACGGTGATAACGCCCAAGACTTTGTCATCGACCCAAAGCGGTGAAGAGAAAAAATAACCGCGTTTATTCGATCGTATCCCTAGGCCAACATACTGAGCCGTTTGTCCGCTCCGTGCATTTTGAAAGTAGGGACGAAAACTGAAGCTGGAACCGACAAACGAATCCGATTGTTGGTAATTACTAGAAGCAATAACCAATCCGGTGCTGTCATGAACATAAATCGTGTCCGCTAAACTCTGCTTTAACCAGTTTGTCAGCAAGATATTGAGCTCATCAGAAGCTATACCTCTCTCCACGGCTTTGAGCAGCCTTGGATCATGACTCAAGAGGTTTGGAATTTGCTCAAACTTTGCCAGCTCGTAGTCGACTTCTTGTGATACTAATGCAGCTTGGTCTCTCAATTTTTGTTGCCATTGATCATGTTGATACTTCGTCGCGTAGTGATGAGTAATAGCAAGTCCTGTGATGCCGATAGCAAACAGTAGCAATAAAAAGTGGCGAAGTGCTTTAGGATTGAGTAAGTTCACGTTTGGCTCACCTGATGTAACGCTATCCCTATCTGGGGCTGCGAGAGAGATTTGGTTTCAGACGCATAAATCATGCATCTTTAAATCATGGGGTTATAGAAGTTACTTAGGATATATATTATCAGAAGGTATCTGATGATGCTGTGAGGCGCAGCGATTACGAGACATAACCATTGATGTCCTTGTATTTCCTTATTATCGAGAGCACAATCGACAAAAAATAGTGAAGGAGTAAAGATGGAACTTGCTGATATTCGTCGTGAATACACTAAAGGTGGTCTGCGTCGTAAAGATTTAGAGGCGGATCCTATTGATCAATTTAACCTTTGGCTACAGCAAGCTGTTGAGGCTGGCTTAACTGATCCTACCGCAATGACAGTTGCTACGGTGGATGAAAATGGTATGCCATATCAACGTATTGTTCTGCTGAAAAATGTAGATAAAAATGGTTTTGTGTTTTACACCAACCTAGGAAGCCGTAAGGCTCAGCAACTTGAGCATAACAGTAACATCAGCCTGCACTTTCCTTGGCATCCTCTAGAACGACAAGTTCACATCACTGGCGTTGCAGAAAAGCTAACTGCAATGGAGAACATGAAATACTTCACGTCTCGCCCAAAAGAGAGCCAACTTGCTGCGATTGCCAGTAAGCAGAGTAGCCGCATTTCGGCTCGTGGCGTATTGGAAGGAAAGTTCCTCGAGCTAAAACAAAAGTTTGCCAAAGGCGAAATTCCAGTGCCGTCATTTTGGGGGGGCTTCCGAGTGAAACCTCAAAGTATTGAGTTTTGGCAAGGTGGAGAGCACCGTCTGCATGACCGCTTCTTATTTTCACAACATGACGGTAAGTGGGACATCGATCGCTTAGCGCCATAGTCCATCTACGTCAGTTTACAGGATTGATAAACACCGCCACGTCGGCGGTGTTTTGTTATCTACGATTTTTATCTGTCACCATTAAGAACGACAGAAAGTTGATGTTTGAGTAACGTCTTCGGCACCAGAGATCCGTATCCTGCCTCCATCGCTTTATCAATCAACTCGTTTTTGCTGTTCGCCTCAAACTTGTTCCGCAAGCGAGCGACGTGACCTTCGACCGTTTTGGTCGAAATTCCCATCACTTGTGAAATGAACTGTGGTTTCTTCCCGTAAAGTAACAAGAAAAGCGTTTCTTGCTCACGGTTGGTTAATTTCACTGGCTTGGCGTTCAGATTCGAGAAACGAAAGATAGATTGCTGATTGGGATCAGTGTCGACAGCTCGGCAAACCCAGTAACCAACCTCGATGACAGCGGTGTCTGTCAGTTCTCGTCCGTAAAAGATGGTACCCAGAGTATTTCCATGTTCATCTCGCCAAGGTGTTTTAGTGAAAATATGAGCACGCCAGCGTCCATCAGGGTAAGGATGAATATCAAGGATTTTCAACGGCTCACCAGTTTCTAGAACATACTGATCCTGACGTTGAAACTCTTTCGCACACTCAGTGGTTGGACTTGGCATGTCGAAGTCAGTCTTACCAATACAATGTTCGGGGCTGGTGTGACCGAGTAGTTCGGCATACTCCTGATTAACGTAACGGAACACTGAATCTTTATCTTTACATCCCCAACAACCGGGGAGTTGTCGAAGGAGCGACTGTTCTATGCTATTGACTGGGATATTCACAAAAGGGCTCACTACTCTCTGCCTGAGTAATTACAGGTTAATAAGCTCACGTCGTGGTTTTTGTCTATTCACACAAAGAGATTTCCTTGATCATGCTTTCGTCGTTTCGCTATTGCTTATTGGCGTTGAAGTTGGCGTGATTAAGATTACTCAGAATGATAGTTGACGCGAGGATACAGTTAGGTGGTCAATATGGTATCAGCTTATGCTATTGTTTTCATGTATAAAAAAAGCCAGCCTGAAGACGGGCTGGCAACACAAGATATTATCTTGTTGACTTGTAGAAGAGGTTCCAACTTACTTAGCGAGGGCCTGCTAAGTAAGTTAGAGGTATCAATGAGATACCCAGGGCTAAAGGGGGATGTACCCTCAAGCTCTTAGACTAATGTATTGAATCGAAGGAATATAAGTAAGGGGGGAAATCCCTCTAGTGCAATGATTGAATAGAATCATCGTAGTTTATTTTTCACGCTGGAGGTTGAGTTTGAATATGCTTTCGATCACAAGTGAGGATCTTTACTAATAGTGGAGGTTGTAATCAATGGTGTTCGCTATCTATCCGTTTTTATTATCAAAATTGGTTTGGCGTTAACCGTAGTTTAAACTAACATGATCATCGTTCCGGAACGATGATCATGTGGTTTTGGTTGATCATGTTGATTTGATCTTGTCCGATTAATCCGTTGAAGATTTGCAAGCTACTCGAGAAGGTATATCATGCGTGATTGTAAGCCTTACGCTTAAGATGACTGTGTGAAATGACTGATTCAGATAACCCGAAAGCCCCGCTATATAAAGAGATTATGCAGCCTCGTCCTGCAGAACTGATCACACTTCCATCTTATATGGAGTGCCATGATCATTCTTACACTCAGATAGTTATTGGGTTGAAAGGGCAAGCTGAATTTGAAGTGCGTGGCCAGGGAAATCTCGTTGGACCGGGTCAGGGGTGTGTGGTAACCGCCTGCTCTGATCATGCTTTCGGAGGGGTGATTAATCAATCGGACATTTTGGTGCTTAATATGCCAAAACCAACGGATGATGATCCTGAAATGCTGAATAAAATCAATAATCTAGAGCGTTCACACCTGTACTTTAAGTTAGATGGTCAAATTCAGAAGTTAATACAGATGTTGGTTCAGGAAATGCGTAATCACCCTGAAGATCTGTTATTAAGTCGCGCTTGTAACGATACGGTAATCGCATTGATGCAGCGTCATATTTCCGCTTTTGAAACCAGCCGCAAAGAATCCCGTTTTGATCTGGAAGCGATCGATCGTTATATCGAGCAGCATTTAAGTCACAAGATCAGTGTTGCTCAGCTTGCTGGTCGAGTGTTTTTAGGTGAAAGTCAGTTCCACTGCCTGTTTAAGGAGCAAATGGGGATTACGCCTCATCAGTATGTTTTAGGTAAACGCATTGATATGGCGCGAGAGCTAATCAATCAAGGGCAGCTATCACTTGGTCAAATTGCAGAGTTTACTGGCTTCTCTAACCAAAGTACGTTCACACATACTTTTACTCGCTTGCAGGGATTATCGCCTTCCCAATATAAGAAACAAGTTGGGTAAATTTAGAAACTTCTCGCTCAAGACCATGCTTTAAGCATGGTTTTTGTTTTTTTATTTGTGTGATTTAGATCTCTTTTCCTTCATTTTTCATCAAGTTGTACTTTAAATCAGCAATCTGTCCGGAGTTATTCCATTTGAACAGTAAGCTTACGAACAATATTATTGATATCGTTGGTTTTTTGTTGTTAATAAGCCGGAAAAATTAAAATTTCCAATACAAAATATTACCTTTTTGAGTGTGATTGTGTGGATGTTTTGTTATAAAAGCGAGTTTTTAGCAAAAATGCCGTAGTTTTTGACAAGTATTCTTGTCGGCCTCAAAATACACTGCCAGCCATTGATGATCCTCGAAGCGGTTTTCGAGGAGTGAGATTGAGGAACACACATGTTTACAGCTACGAACGTGTTGACACCGGAGTTTATCGAGCAGCCGCTTGATAAGTTGTGGTCACTGATCTCGCCATTGTATATGGTGGACGAGTCTCAATGGCTAGAGCAATTATTGCCGCTAGCGACGCCGACAGAGGAAGAAAAATCGGCGATCACTATCCAAACGACCCAACTTATTGAAGCGATTCGTGCCGATAAGAAGTCAATCCAGATGATTGATGCCCTGCTGCTGGAATACAGCTTAGATACACAAGAAGGTATCTTGTTGATGTGTCTTGCAGAAGCATTAATGCGTATCCCTGATTCTGCGACTGCAGACGCGTTGATCAAAGACAAGCTCAGTGTTGCGGACTGGAAATCTCACCTGAAAAACTCAGACTCAGTTTTCGTTAACGCGTCAACATGGGGTCTTATGCTGACGGGTAAAGTGGTTGGTCTTGGTGAAAAAGGCAGCCAGAGCCCAAGTCAGGCTGTAAACCGTCTGGTGAACAAATTCTCTGAACCTGTGATTCGTAAAGCCATGTATCAGGCGATGAAGATCATGGGTCATCAGTTTGTTCGTGGCCGCACAATTGAAGAAGCGCAAAAAAATGGTCGTCCGATGCGCGATAAAGGTTTCACTTACTCATTCGATATGTTGGGTGAAGCGGCACTGACCACCGCAGATGCGAATAAGTACTTTAAAGATTATCTAATGGCGATCGAAGCGGTGGGTCGAGAGACTTACGGCAATGATACCAGCCCTGCACCTTCTATTTCTATTAAGCTATCTGCACTGCACCCACGCTATGAAGTTGCAAACGAAGATCGTGTAATGACAGAGTTGTACGACTCGTTAATGCAGCTGCTGAAACGTGCAATTGAAGTAGACGTTGCGATTACGATTGATGCAGAAGAAGCCGATCGTCTTGAGCTTTCTTTAAAACTATTTGAGAAAGTGTACCGCAGCGACCTAGTGAAAGGCTGGGGCAAGTTTGGTCTTGTTATTCAAGCGTACTCGAAGCGTGCTCTTCCTGTATTGGTATGGATAAATGCGCTAGCGAAAGAGCAGGGCGATCTTATCCCATTACGACTGGTTAAAGGCGCTTACTGGGACAGTGAAATTAAATGGTCGCAGCAAGCGGGTTATGACAACTACCCAGTTTACACCCGTAAAGAAGCGACAGACGTTGCGTACCTAGCTTGTGCTCGATTCCTATTGAGTGAAGGTGTACGTGGCAACATCTTCCCGCAGTTTGCGAGCCACAATGCACACACTGTGACGGCAATTGCAGTGATGGCGCAGCACAAAGATTATGAGTTCCAGCGCCTTCACGGCATGGGCGACTCACTTTACAACCATGTAATGGATAAATACGGTCAGCCTGTACGTATTTACGCACCAGTTGGTAGTCATGCAGACTTGCTTCCTTACCTGGTTCGTCGCCTGTTAGAAAATGGTGCGAACAGCTCGTTTGTACACCGTTTAGTGGATGCTCGTTGTCCTATTTACGAGTTAACGCATCACCCTGTCGATGTGCTAACTGGTTTTGAGACGTTGTATAACGACAAGATTCCATTGCCATCGGGTATTTTCCCAGAGCGTAAAAACTCTTACGGCGTGAACATTGATATTGAAAGTGAAGCTAAACCATTTGAGACTCAAGTTGAAAGCTTCCTGAACAATACATGGACTGCTGGTCCTGTGATCAATGGTCAGTCTTTCGCTGAAAGCATGATCAAGGAAAACGCAGCAGAGATTGTTACTGCACCATACGATCGTCGTATCGAAGCAGGTAAAGTGGCTTTTGCTACTCTTGATCATGTTTCCTCTGCAATTCAAGCAGCGCAGAACGCTTTCCCTGAGTGGAAAGGTACAGCGATTGAGCAGAAAGCGCAGTGTTTAGAAAAGCTTGCTGACTTAATGGAAGAAAACCTAGCTGAGCTGGTGGCAATTTGTCACAAAGAAGCAGGTAAGACTATTCATGACAGTATCGATGAAGTTCGTGAAGCAGTCGATTTCTGCCGTTACTACGCGAAACAAGCACAAAACCTGCAACCATTTGAGCTAGAAGGCTTTGACGGCGTTAAACGTATTTCGAGCCGTGAAGGTTTGGGAGTGTTTGTTTGTATCAGCCCATGGAACTTCCCTCTGGCGATTTTCCTTGGTCAGGTAACAGCGGCTCTTGTTGCGGGTAACACTGTGGTCGCGAAACCTGCTGAGCAAACCAGCTTAATTGCAGCTCGTGCGATTGAACTGATGCTGGAAGCTGGCTTCCCTGCTGGTGTTATTCAGTTGCTTCCTGGTCGCGGTAGTGAAATTGGTCATGCACTGACTTCTCACGATGCGATTGCTGGTGTGGCATTTACGGGTTCGACAGCAACGGCGCAGCGTATCAACGTAACATTGGCAGAGCGCACGGCGAAGCCAGTACCGTTTATTGCAGAAACAGGCGGACAGAACGCCATGATCGTCGACAGTACGGCACTGCCAGAGCAGGTTGTACGTGATGTTATTCGATCTGCGTTTGCATCGGCTGGTCAACGTTGTTCAGCACTACGAGTTCTATTCGTACAGGAAGACGTGGCAGATCGCATCATCAACCTTATTCAGGGTGCGATGAATGAGTTAGATGTCGGTTTGCCGTACTTACATAAAACCGATGTTGGACCGGTTATTGACCAAAATGCGAAACAAAAACTCCAGGCTCACATTGCGCACATGGCGAAAACGCAAAAGAAAGTTGCTGAGCTACAGTTGAATGAAGCTTGTGAGCATGGTGATTTTGTATCACCAAGTGCCTTTGAAATCTCAGGTATTGATGTACTGAAAGAAGAGCAATTTGGTCCAATTCTGCACATTGTTCGCTTTAAAGCGTCTGAGTTGCCAAACGTTGTTGAGCAGATTAACCAAACTGGTTTTGGCCTGACTATGGGTATCCACAGCCGCAATGAAACCACTTATCGCTGGATTGAAAAGCACGTACGTGTCGGTAACTGCTACATCAACCGAGATCAAGTTGGTGCCGTAGTTGGTGTTCAGCCATTCGGTGGGCAAGGCTTGTCTGGTACTGGCCCGAAAGCGGGTGGTCCTCACTACTTGTACCGCTTTACTCAACAAACTTTTTCTCAACGAACAGTTGCTCAAGCAGAAAACGCATAAGGAGTCGCATTATGGTTCATCAGATCACATATTTTAAAGATGCATTTTCTGCGTGGGAACAGTGGAATCTGACCGATTTTGATTACAAATGCGAGCACGTGCTGGCATTTAAATCTGCACTTGAAGGGCAGAATGCAGTTGTAGCAAAAGTGGTTTCATACCATTTGCAACATGCATCAGCACTTCTTGCAGACACTCATCAGTTAGTAGGGCCTACTGGTGAAACTAACGAGCTGTATGCCGCAGGTCGTGGCGTAGCTTTGGTGATTTGTGAGAACAACACCGAAAATACGTCTAACGCGTTATACAGTGCCTTTGCAATGATCACCTGTGCCTTAATTGCCGGCAACAGTGTTGTTATTTGCAGCGATAATACCGAGTTAAACCAATTGGTGACACAAGCGGTATCGTCGACTAACTTCCCATCTAACTTAGTCCAGGTTGTTGCGTATGACGCCTCAGCACCGTTGCTTGAGAGTGATGTACGTAGTGTGGGTTATGTTGGGCATTCTAAGGTTGAGCACGCGCTCAATCTTCAACTGGCTAAGCGCGATGGTGCCATCGTCGGCTTAGTTTCTGAAACGGATTTAGAGTCACCGAAATTGGCTCATGATCCTCATCTGTCGTTACGCTTTATTACTGAGCGTACTCGAACGATAAATATTACCGCGGTGGGTGGTAACGCAACTCTACTCGAGCTGGGGAACGAAACTCACTAACCTGACTTGTGACGCCAATTTGGAATAACTCTCCTGAGATAAGTTTCAGGTTGGTGTCTCTTACTTTGACGTATTGCTGAGATGGCAAAATATCAAAGAAGACAAGGAAGGACATAATTATAACGAGGACTATCAAATGATAGAAAATAGCTTTGCGATCACGTCCACTTTTGTGGCGTATTTATTAATCATGGTTGCCATTGGCGTTATCGCCTATAAGAGGACTTCCAACTCATCTGATTACTTCCTAGGTGGCCGTAGCCTAGGTCCGTGGCCTGCTGCGTTATCTGCAGGTGCTTCAGACATGAGTGGCTGGCTGCTACTTGGCCTGCCAGGTTACGCTTATGCTGCGGGTATCGAGGCATTTTGGCTAGCAGGTGGTCTGCTTGTTGGTACATGGGCGAACTGGTTAATCAGTGCAAAGCGTCTGCGTACTTACAGTATCCAGACTGACGCGCTGACATTGCCAGAATTCCTGTCACGTCGTTTCAACGACAACTCAAAACTGATCCAGACAATCTCTGCGTTTTTCATTCTTCTATTTTTCCTTTTCTACACCAGCTCAGGCTTGGTAGCAGGGGGCAAACTGTTTGAAACAGTATTCGGTCTAGACTACACCTATGCGGTTGTCATCGGCACAGTATGTGTGGTTTCTTACACATTATTCGGTGGATTCCTTGCAGTATCTTGGACAGACTTGGTGCAAGGTTTGTTGATGGCTGCGGCACTAATGATAGTACCTGTTGCCGTGATGGACGGTGGTTTCAGCCAGCTTTCATCAGATATGCATGACATCAACCCTGAACTACTTACGCTTTGGAGTGACGTGAAAGGTGAGCCATTATCGGCTATCGCAATTATCTCTCTTGCAGCTTGGGGTTTGGGTTACTTCGGTCAGCCTCACATCCTAGCTCGTTTTAAAGCGACTCGTTCAAATAAAGACCTGACGACTGCACGCCGTATTGCTGTTGGTTGGACTGCGCTTTCAATGGCGGGCGCAATGCTTGTTGGTCTTGTTGGTCTTGTTTGGGTTGGCGATCACCCTGGCGTGCAATTAGAAGATGGAGAAAAGATCTTCATGCTACTGGTTAACACGGTATTCCACCCTGTTATCGCAGGTATCCTGCTTGCCGCGATTCTTGCTGCGGTAATGAGTACAGCAGACTCTCAGCTACTTGTTTCTTCCTCTGCCCTAGCAGAAGACTTCTACAAGCAAGTGTTTAAGCCAAGTGCTTCTTCAGAAGAAATCGTAATGGTTGGTCGAGTTGGTGTGATCGTGATTTCTTTGCTGGCTCTATTCTTGGCAATGACACCAGACAGTTCAGTACTAGGACTTGTTTCTTACGCTTGGGCAGGCTTCGGTGCAGCATTCGGCCCTGCAGTTGTGCTTAGCCTTTACTGGAGCGGTATGAACCGTAACGGTGCACTGGCTGGTATTCTGATGGGTGGTATCACTATCGTTGTATGGAAACAGCTGTCTGGCGGTTGGTTCGACGTGTACGAAATAGTACCGGGTATCATCTTCTCCACACTGGCTATCTTTGTAGTAAGTAAAATGACGGGTGGTGCAGCGCATGACGTGCTGGAACAACATAAGTCATACAAGCAGAAATTGATTGATTTGGACTAATTTCTTGCAATAGATAAAACGAATAAAGCTCGCTTAATAGCGGGCTTTATTTTTGTCTGTATTCTGCAACTGTACAACTGGTGATCAAGACTCTCCATTCAAACGGTAACTGGATTTTCTCTTTTCTTAAGTATTTGTTAGCTTCTGGCTGGCAATACTGATGCTGACTTAAGGCTCTATATCGTTGAATGAAAAGTAAAAGTTAGCACTAAATATGTAGTTAACAGTGTAAATTTTTCACTTAAAGTAGCATTAATGGCGAGAATTTTTACTGTTAGCTTTGGGAGTGCTTTTGAAAATAATTATATTCAACAATTGGTTATGTGTGTTTCGTCATGTTCTGACAGTAATTGGCATTAATTTTCACAAATTAACAACAAAAATTGACATCTGAGCAATGTCTCAATTTTATAAATACATTGCCCTGTTTTTTGGAGGTAGGACACAAAATACGAAAGGGCATTTTTTATTGTGGAATTATTTTGAACAAAATATGTCAATTGTCAGTAGCACAGAAAAAATTGGGAGAAAAAAGAAATGCCGGATATTTATTGCTCAGCTTGTAGAAAGTCGACTCAACATAAGGTCATAATGAGGCGTTGTGAGTCACAGCCAGTTGAAACCCTGACTGGCAAAGTTCTGAGCTTTACACAGTTGATGGCGAAGTTTGTGTCGGGCGAACACTACTATGAGATGGAGCCTCAGTACTACTGCCGTCGTTGTAATCACCGAGCCATCGGTGAAGTGTTACCACATCCGACAAGACAAACGTCTGCAATTCTGTAATAGAGTGGATGGTTTTTCGTTAAAGTGCGCTGACCCTGAATTATCGTCGAACAGTTAAAGCGAGTACATTTAGGTGCTAGAGTTTTGTGACTTTGTTAAACGGTGTTGTAGGGCTATTCGCTCGTCTATACGGTTTAAATAAGTCGCAGTCTCTGCCTCTCTGTTCTTTCTCTGAAGCTGTATCAACACCTGTGTTTCAATTCTATTTTCTTTTGTACTTCGTCAAGTTGTGCGCGATAAGTGCTGCTCTCCCGAGCGTGAACTCGTTATCTCTCATCAGTCTGTGGGCTTTTTCATTTTGTCTTTTCCTACGCTATTTTTAGTCAATTATCGTGATTGGTATCAATGATGGTGGACTCGGTATTTGTGCCTGCTTTTTATGCGTCGCCAATACAAAAATAAAGCTGGTTTCACACGTTATTCATTTGTCAGTTTGCAAATGAGTCACTAACGATTATTGTGAGTCTCCATATGATATGACTAGGGTGTGGTTGATGAGTTATCAATTGGACAGGATTGACTTGCATATTTTGAGAGTGCTTCATTCACGAGGCCGAATTCCAGTTGTTGAACTAGCAAAGCAGATAAATTTAACGACGTCGCCTTGTTCTGATCGGGTTAAGAGGTTAGAGAAAGAAGGCTATATCAATGGCTATCATGCAGAGCTTAATGCGGAAAAATTGGGTCTGGACGTACAAGTGTTCATTCACATTCGTCTTGATCAAACCAGCTTCTCGATATTTGAGAAATTTGCCAAAGCGGTTGAGTTAATGCCAGAAATCGAGGAGTGCTATTCGCTCTCTGGTGACTTCGATACCATGATTAAAGTTCGCGTTAAAAGCATGAAAGCGTATCAAGAATTTATGTCGAGTAAGCTTGGTACTTTACCTGGCGTGATTCAGACACGCAGTGAAGTGGTGATTGAAGAACATAAAACCGGATTTGGTGTGAACCCAGAGCTGCTGGGTTAGTATTATTCAGTCGCGACAATAAAGGAGCCATATGGCTCCTTTTTAATTTTGCTCGGAATATTAGTATTAGCGACTGATCAAGGTAGTCAGAATACCGATTAAGCCACCAAAGACCCCCCCCCAAACGACAAGCCAGCCCAAGTGCTCTTTAATCATTTTTTGCACCATCTCTTTCACCAATGCAGGGGTCAGTTCACTGAGGCGCTGATCGATAATGCTTTCGATGTTTTGTTTGATTTCATCCATCATAGCTGGTGATTCAAACTGTTCTTTCAGTGCTTCTTTTACAGAGTCGCTTTGGCTCAGCTCAACTAAAGATTCTTGCATCTTCTCTACAAAGGGTTGTTTCATTGGCTGAAGCGCCTCTGCGCCGCCAAACATCGCTAGCATGCCACCAAACTGAGAGCCTTCGATCACTCCCACCAAAGAATCAAAAGCAGGGTTGAAATCCACCTTATTAATAACAGGTTGAAGGTTGATGCTCGCACCACCCGCCATCTCTTTATTCAAGAACCTATCGATATTAGCTTCAGTAAAGAACTGCTCCATCATTAGGTTTTTGATCGCGAGTTTGAACTCTTCAAATCGTGCTGGGATGACACCAGAGCCGTATAACCCGGGTACTTTTTCAAATAGCATGTGGATGGCAAGCCAGTTGGTGATAGCACCTGAGAAGGCGAACAAACCCGCATACCAAAGATAGTTGTTTTGAAGCTGATGGCCAGCACCCATCAATACCATTGCGAGGACATTCGTTAACAAACTTTTGTTCATAGTGACCTGTAATGTATGAAATTAGCAGTGAAATAAGTGGGCCTGATTCTATACCCAAATAACCTCGAGATGCTAGGCTCAGCGAGAATGACTTGCTTTACAGGTGTGGCAAAGGTTTGAAGATCTACTAATTGCTCTACGGGGCTGGTGGTCTGGGCTAAAAAATAAAACCCGACAATCATTGCCGGGCCACTGCTTTTTCTTAGAAAATCTAAGTGTAATTTTTATATTTTTAGATGCGGTAGATCTTACAACAAAGTTGGCACTTCCATCTTTCTGAGTATCCAAATAGCTTGTCAGTCCATCTTGGCTTTATTTGTACGATCTGCATTGAACCACATTTACACATAAGCTAATTACCTTATTGTCAGTTTAATTACCCGTGACCACGCATCGTGGACTGGGTAGAACCAGCCGTCTATTGAGTATAGCTGTTTATCAACACGTAGCTACGTAGCTCGATAAATGATCCAGCAAGATACTCTGTAAGGTGTTCATTGCTGTGGATACGCAATGAGCATTGATAGTAGCAGAATAGGTTTGCTCTTTATCACTTAGTGTTGTTTCATATCCGAGAATCTATGCTCTCTGTATGGTTATCCGTACTTCTTGATAAATCGAAAATCAAAGCTTAACGATGGCTATTTAAGGCACCATTGCAATGTAACACCTTCAATTTGGAGTGCTTGGGCTTTTAGTTGAAAATGTCTTGTTTTGCCATTTTATTGCCTGAATTTGTATTCATGTTTTTAGGTTTTTTATTTTTATTGTCCGTTTGTTATTTCTTATATTTAAAGCAAATTCAATGATAAATCGTGTATATCTTTAAGCTAACTCTGTGTAATTGGCGATAATTTGAGTTCATAACACTGTTTTTTCCGACTTGTAACCCGTGTAACACAAAAGTTTTAGACTCTAAGGTGGGCAGAAGTATTCCTGAAAATTTTGGGTTATGCAGTAAATTTTACTTTTTAATGGATGAAATAATCGTGAAAACAGTAAAACCTTACTTAACAAAGTATTTACAATCTCCTCATTCTAGTGAGAAGGAATGTATCGGATGCTATTACACGAATCAGTACCCCAATTTGCAAATGGGAATGAAGAAAGCATACAAAGTGCTCTGCGCCATACCGCAAACTGCGTAGTGATGGTGCCACCTAAAGAATTTCGCTTTAACGAAGAAACCGCAAGAGACAATGAGTTTCAAAATCAGGTGTCACTCTGCCAGGAAGAAGTTTCTCAAAAAACCATGGCTGAATTTTCTGCGATGGTAGCAACCTTACGCCAAGAAGGTGTTCAGGTGGTGGAGTTTGATTATCCTTTGTCAGATGTTGCGACGCCTGATGCTGTATTCCCAAATAACTGGTTTAGTACAACTTGTGACGGGACTTTATATACATTCCCGATGGCCTGTGAAAACCGCCAGAAAGAAGTTCGTCCAGACGCTTTGGTAGCTGCACTAGCTCAAGCTGGTCGAGAAGTGCACCAGCGAGCCAGCTTAACTGAATATGTGAACGATCAGGCGTATCTGGAAAGTACTGGCGTGATGATTTTTGATCATTTTAACAAGACGGTTTATGCGGCGCTTTCTCAGCGTTGTGATCGCTTGGTTCTGGAAGACTATGCAAATCGCGTTGGCTACGATCGCGTGATTTCTTTCCAAACACGCTTGCCTTCTGGCTCGCCTATTTACCATACCAATGTAATGATGGCGGTAGGTGAACAGTTCTGTGTGATTTGTGATGAAGTAATCCCTGAGTTTGAGCGTCGCTTCGTAATGAAATCACTAGCGAAAGACAAGCAAGTGATCTCAATTTCGATTGAGCAGATGAACCAGTTCTGCGGCAACATCCTTCAACTGGAAACAGTGAACGGTGACAAGGTGATTGCGATGTCTCAATCGGCGTACGATGCGTTTTCACCTGCACAAAGAAACCAGTTAGCGACGCACGGTAAATTACTGCCGTTTGATGTGTCTACTATAGAATCTATTGGTGGTGGCTCTGTTCGCTGTATGTTAGGTGAAGTCTTCTTACCAAGCCGTCAAGCTATGCTGTAAGTCCTCACTAACTTTTTAGTTCTAAACGTTTTCGCCAATCCTTTTTAGGGTTGGCGAAACTGTTTCTATCTGGCGTAAATGATTATCCAGCCGTGTCTACTTGGCAAAAAAAGGGCGAACTGTATTCAGTTCACCCTTTAAAATTGCCAAGATATCTCTTATTGCTGCGTCGAGCTCATCGCTTCTTTGATCATTTCTGTCATATCAAATGTAGAGCCACCTTGTGTCGGCGGGTATTCTACTAAGCTTTGAACATGCTCTTGTACCATTTCACTTACAGGCGCAAGCATCCATGACATTTTCTGAACTAAGTGACCGTTCGCATCTACCGAGTCATAACTCTCAAATGGATCCGCGCGTAAGTTATAGAGCTTAGGCTTAGCGAGAGGGAGTAGGTTGTCGTAGTAATGTTCTGCAATAGCGAAGTGGAATTTCCAAGGTCCGACACGTACCGCTGATAATTGGCTTTCAAAGTAGTACAAGATGGAGTTACGGGCAGAATGGTCTGACTCCCCCTTCCAGTACGCTAAGTTATCAATACCGTCGATATACTGTTTTTTCTCTTTTATCATTTTTTCGTGCACATCTTTAACCCCAGCAGCTGAAGCTAAAGTAGTGAAGAGATCTTGATGACCTTGAATACCGCTCAATACTTGCCCTGAAGGAATAACGCCAGGCCATTTGACCATGGTTGGTACTCTTACCCCACCTTCATAGGTGGTCATTTTTTCTCCACGGAACGGTGTTGTACCGCCATGCGGCCAAGATGAGTGCTCTGGGCCATTATCGGTGGAGTAGATGATGATGGTATTGTCTGTGACGCCTCTTTTATCAAGTTCTTCCAGTAAATAGCCAATGTCGGCATCATGCTGTAGCATCCCGCTGCCATAAAAATCATATTCACTGGTAAATTTTTCGGCAGCGTAACGCCACTTATCATTTAAACGCGTGTACAAGTGCATGCGGCTGGTGTTGATCCAAGTAAAGAATGGCTTGTCGTCTTTCATGGACTTGTCGATAAACTTGAGCGCCGCTGGGATCATTTCCGCACGGTCAAAGTCTTTCATACGCTCATTACCTAGAGGCCCTGTGTCGGTGCATTTTTGTTTACCGACCACGCCAAATCTAGGATCAACCGTCTTATCTTCTGTGTCTGTTGCAAAGCAATGAAGAACACCACGAGTACCAAATTTCTTCGTATACTCTTCAACTGAGCCGGAATACTCTTTTGCGAAGTTTATATAATCGCGCTGCTCGTGCTCTTCTTGAGTATTTAAGTGATACAAATTGCCGAAAAACTCATCGAAGCCGTGAACAGTTGGTAAGGAAAAGTTGTGGTCGCCGAGATGGTTTTTACCAAATTGTCCCGTAGCATAACCCACTTCTTTTAACACCTCGGCTAAAGATGGTGATTCTTTTTTAATTCCCAGCGCGCCACCAGGCATCGCTACCGTTGTCATACCTGAACGAATTGGATACTGTCCGGTAATAAATGCTGCACGACCCGCCGTAGAACTCGGCTGGGCGTAGTGATCGGTAAACATGATGCCTTCGTTGGCGATGCTGTCAATGTTCGGTGTTTTGTACCCCATCGTCCCCATGCCATACGCACTGACATTTTGCCAACCAATATCATCACCAAAAATGACCACTATGTTTGGCTTGTCTGCGGCTAGAGCCGTCACTGGCAATGCTGCCCCTATCATGGCTGCAATTGATTTGATTTTCATACATTAATTTCCATATGCTACTGACTGTCTAGGTCAGTATAGTGCAATGACTTTATTCGGTTTGAGTTTGAGTCGAGTTTTGAGCTGTTTTGAGGGTGATTACACTGATATTTTATCAATGAGTCGTGTTTTTAAGACACAGAACACAAAGGCAACGTTATGTTTTTAGGCGTTGTTAAGATTGTGACTATTTTTAATGTAAGTACTTACAATTTCTATGGTAAATGAAAATGCCAGCAGATAGAGGTCTGCTGGCAAAATCTTTGGGCTTCTTTTGTTTTTTATTATTCCAAAAGCTCTGGAGATTAACCTTGCTTACGGATGAGGTAATCGAACGCGCCTAAGCTTGCTTTTGCTCCTTCACCCATCGCAATGATGATCTGTTTGTAAGGAACCGTTGTCGCGTCACCCGCTGCAAACACACCTTCAAGGCTGGTTTCACCGTGGCTGCCTACTTCAATCTCGCCACGTGGTGATAAGTTCACTTCTGAATCTTTTAGCCACTCAGTGTTTGGTACCAAACCAATCTGAACAAAGATACCTGACAGTTCCAGCTCTTTGATGTCATCAGTATTGCGGTCTTTGTATTTCAGACCCGTTACGCGTTTGCCATCGCCCACAACTTCTGTGGTTTGCGCCATGGTAATGATGTCGATGTTTGGTAGCGAGTTTGCTTTGTTGATCAGAACTTGGTCTGCGCGCAGTACGTCAGCAAATTCAAGTACCGTTACGTGCTCCACGATACCAGCGAGGTCGATCGCTGCTTCGATACCTGAGTTACCACCACCGATAACGGCGGTTTTTTTGCCTTTAAATAACGGACCGTCACAGTGAGGGCAGTACGCCACGCCTTTGTTGCGATATTCCTGTTCACCCGGAACGTTCATTTCACGCCAGCGTGCGCCTGGGCTCAGAATGACACTCTGACTCTTTAGTGTTGCACCGCTTTCTAACTGAATGTGGATGAGGCCATCTTCAGTATGCGCTGCGCCCATTAACTTCTTCGCTTGTTGCTCAGTCACAACATCTACATCGTACTCTTTCAAGTGCTCGCCAAGATCGGCAGCCATCTTAGGGCCTTCAGTTCGTTTAACTGAAACAAAGTTTTCGATCGCCATGGTGTCCATAACCTGACCACCAAAACGTTTAGCAACAACGCCCGTGCGAATACCTTTACGAGCCGCGTACAGAGCGGCTGCACTACCACCAGGGCCACCACCTACAACAAGAACGTCGTAAGGTTCTTTTTCATCTAGTGCTTTTGCTACTTTCTCGCTCGCGCTGTCGTCGACTTTGTTCAGAATTTCTGTAAGAGTCATGCGGCCTTGGCCGAACAGCTCACCGTTAACGAATACACTTGGTACTGCCATGATATCGCGCTGTTTCACTTCGTCTTGGAACAGTGCACCGTCGATCATGGTCGCTTTAATTTTCGGGTTGATCGCCGCCATCATGTTGAAGGCTTGAACAACGTCAGGACAGTTCTGACACGACAGAGAAATAAAGACTTCTACCTCTAGCTCTTTGTCTAGTGTTGCGATCTGCTCGATAACTTCTGGCTCAAGCTTGATTGGGTGACCGCCTGAGTGGAGCAGCGCAAGAACCAACGAAGTAAACTCGTGTCCCATTGGCAGGCCAGCAAATCTAAGTGCTGTACTCTTGCTCGGATTAGACACCGTCATTACCGGCTTGCGCTCACTTGCTGAGTCGTCACGAACCACGGTGATAAAGTCACTCAGCTCTGCAATTTGGTTGGCAAGCGATAGGATGTCATGTGACGCTTTGCTTTCATCTAGGCTAACCACTAGACGAACATCTTCTTTTACGTTGGCTAGATATTGTTTTAGTTGTTGTTGAATAGCTTGGTCTAGCATGGGTTACATACCTTTTAATGATTATGCTGGATAAAAACAATGGAGGAGAGAGCAAACTAGGCTGAAGGTCGTCAAGGTATCAGACCTAGAATGCTCTCTTAATTGGGTTATGGTTCTGTCAGTGAACCGTGTTGGCTAATCTTGGATTAGATTTTGCCTACTAGGTCTAGAGAAGGAGCTAGCGTCTCTTCGCCTTCTTTCCATTTAGCTGGGCAAACTTCGCCTGGGTGAGCGGCTACGTACTGAGCCGCTTTCACTTTGCGTAGTAGGTCTTCTGCGTCACGGCCGATGCCTTCTGCAGTGATTTCCATTGCCTGGATAGTACCTTCTGGGTCAATTAGGAAAGTCGCGCGGTCTGCAAGACCTTGACCTTCACGCATTACACCGAAGTTGTTTGTAATGTTGCCAGTTTGGTCACCAAGCATGTAGTAGTTGATTTTGCCGATAGTCTCAGAGCTATCGTGCCATGCTTTGTGAGTGAAATGAGTGTCAGTTGATACTGAGTACACTTCAACACCGCGCTTTTGTAGCTCTTCGTAGTGGTCTGCTAGGTCACCAAGCTCTGTAGGACATACGAATGTAAAGTCAGCAGGGTAGAAGAAGAATACAGCCCATTTACCTAGAACGTCCTGTTCTGTTACTTCAACGAATTCGCCTTGTTTGAATGCAGTTGCGCTAAATGGTTTGATTTTGGTGTTGATCATTTCTTTACTTTCCTTTCAGTTGTTTTGGATGAGCAAATTTTGCTGTCGGAAAGTATATTGTCATCTAGCGTAGGCTAAATAAAATCGCTTGTAGCTATCCTATTGATAGACAAATCCTATTTTCGTTAATAGGGAATACCGATTAAAGACGCGAGAAGTTGATAGGTTTTTTTGAAGGACGGCTGCGGTGATGATAACAACAAAGCCCGCAATCGCAGGCTTCATTCACTGAGGTAAGTGTGAAAAAGGGCGCGGCAGTTAACTCAACGTATTGAGCACTTTTTCGCACAGCGTTTTTAGCGTAACCAACTCTTCCAAATCCAACGTGAACTTACAGGCGATGGCATCGGGTACTGATTTGGCCTGATCTTTGAGTGCACTGCCTGCTTCGGTAAGGTTCAACACTCTTACACGTTCATCCATCTCACTTCGACCTCGGGTCACAAACCCTTTTACTTCTAGTCGCTTTAACAGAGGCGTCAGTGTGCCTGAATCCAGATGAAGGCGTGAGCCTAACTCTTTTACACTAGCCCCGTCTTTTTCCCACAGAACCATCATAACCAGATACTGAGAGTAGGTAAGGTCCAGTTTATCCAGTAAGGGGCGATAAGCACGAATCACGGCATTAGCGGCACTATAGAGTGGGAAGCAAACTTGATTCTCTAGCAAGATTTTTTCTTCATCATTCAACGGGGTTTCTTTGTAGCACTGACTCATGGACTCGGCCTATCTGTTCACTAAGGAGGTTATAAAAATAAATTGTGCACAATATAGTTGCAAGTTATCTTTGTTTCGATATAAGATTGCCTACAATTAAATTGTACACAACTTAAATTGAAAGAGGATCTTTTTATGAAAACGCTGTACAAAACTCAAGCAACAGCTCTTGCTGGTCGAAATGGCCAAGTGAAAACTGATGATGGTCTATTGTCTCTCGACTTAGCGTACCCGAAAGAAATGGGTGGCACCGGAGCGGCAACCAATCCTGAGCAACTGTTTGCTGCGGGTTACTCGGCGTGTTTTTCTAATGCCATTTTACACGTAGCACGTGAAGCTAAAGTAAATCTGAAACACGCACCAGTAACCGCAGAAGTCGGTATTGGCCAGAACGGCAACGGCGGCTTTGCTTTGACAGTGAGTTTGGCAGTAGAACTGGATTTACCTCAAGAACAAGCGCTTGAGCTGACTCGTACTTCGCATCAAGTTTGCCCTTACTCAAATGCGGTACGCGGTAATATCGACGTTGTAGTCACGGTAAACGGTGAAGCAATTTAATTGAGTTGGAATGCTTAATCAGATAGAAAAAGCCTGCATAATCGCAGGCTTTTCGGTTATTTGATGGCTGTGCAGAAACTGACGTCTGCTTGGTGAGTTTGTGGGTCAAAGCTATGGTAAAGCTCGAAGCAAGGACGATCATCGTTTTCAATGCCAGACTCGATCACTTTACTCATCAAATCATCCCAAGCTTTTGCGTATTGACTGTTCTCCGTGATGCGCTGACGCATGCTCGCGTATTGGCCACCGGGAAAGTCTTGCAGCTCAATGCCACTAGGGACTTCTGTGTCTTCGGGCACCATCAAACAGATGTCAGTTCGACATTTCTCGTTCGGTGTGATTTCTGGGTTATCGTGATAAATGAAGATGCAGGTATTGCCCGCTAAACCTTTCATGCCTGCCCATTGATATAGGCGACTTGATGGATCTTCATAGCCTTCGCCGTAAGGGCCATTCACACGAATGTACGCCAGTTTGGTGGGGTCAAAGTGTTGCGTTTCCATAATAATGCTCCATGTTGTGAATTCAGAGCCAGTATATGAATCGCTGGGAATTTCTTCGTTTCCATTCTTGCGCAATGTGTGTCCAATCTTGCTGTTTCGCGTTAACTCAGAAAACTGTTGGTAGTTTTTGCAATCGCGAAAGGCCGTCGGCGTCACCCCATAATGTTGTTTGAACGCTTTGGCTAAGCTTTGTGAGCTAGAAAAACTGTACTCTAAAGCTATGTTGAGTACTGGTTGTTTGGATTTGAACAGGTCATCTGCTGCGGCTTCTAGTCTTAAGCGTCGGATGAAATCGGCTAGGGTCTCGCCCTGCACGGCCTTGAAAGTTCGATGAAAATGGTAGGGAGACAGGTTCGCTAACGCTGCTACTTCTAGCAGGTTGAGTGGTTCGTTAAAGTGCTGTTCCAGATAACGAATAACAGGAACGAGTCGTTTATGATAATCGACACGCATTGGTGGATTTTTCCTTGCTTGATTTGCTCAAAGCGTATCGTAACAAGGCAGGCTTTCAAGGCTGTTATTGGGTAAATGCGTCGCAGTCGTTAGTTTCAATAAAGACATTGCTGTTCAACCACAGGAGACAATCCACAATGGTAAGTGAAGCTCACACTAACATGTTCAATAACCTGTAAGCTCCATATAGCCTGTCCCTGAATGAGACCCGTCAATAGTCACCGGACCTTCCCAATAGGTTACAGACAGCGGCATTTGTGCTTTTGGATTGAGTGCAGAAATTGTAAGTTCAACTTGCTGGCTAGGGATCGAAAGCTGCCATTCGGTCGGATAATCTCGGCCTTGAATTGTCGTTTGTTTGGTCGCCTCTAAGCGGATATCGTGTTGTTGAATAGCGGTTCCGCTACCATCTTGGTTCATCAGATTCGCATGTGAGTAATTGGTTTTTCCAGTCTTTGAATCGCGAAGTTGGAATATGACCAAGCTCGTTTCATCAGTCAGCCTTAGCGCAAACCAATCCCAACCTTGCTGTGATTCGAGTAAGAACTTTGAGCTCCACTCTCTGTCGATCCAACCTTTACCCGACACTTGGTGAGTTTCGCCATCAATGGTGACTTCTCCCTCTACATCAATAAAGGGCTGACTGTAGTAATACGATGCGGCCTGAGCATCGGCACTTTTTGTGCTGTATCCTTGCTCGCCTTGTTTTTGATAGGGTGCATTGCTGGTTAGTGTGAGTGAGTAACCAAATTGCTTGGAATTGGTCTTTAATGTCGCGGGAAACAAGTCATTGGTTGACGATTTCCATTGCCAATCGTCAAGATAAACACGAAATGGTGAGGCGTCCACTCCGGCAAGCTCGCTGTGATCCCGTGACCATTTTTCATCGGCGTAATGTTTGTTTTTGGTGGTGATAGCGCTGTGCGCCATGAAGATTTGATGGCTTTGCCATACGGCTCTTTTTTCCGCTGGTTCGTGCTTCTGTGGTACAGCAGCGAAACGAAACTGTGTCCATTGCACTCCGAGTGGATTGCCCCTTTCGTCGGTTAAGTTTGCCGTTAGGTACCACCATTCATGACGAAAATCGAGGTGCGCTTGATGATCGGTAGGGAAGGTGATCTCAACGCCTTTCACCACGGGAGTGAATGGCTCTGCCTCAACAGGTGCTTCATTTCCCCCTAATAACGCCCCTACATTTTTTGGCTTTGATTCTTCACAGCCGATAAGAGATAAGCAACCAAGAGCTAGTGCGACATGTTTTACGATTCGATTCATCACAGTACCTCACTCTGTAAGCTGGATACCACAGGTTTGCTCACCAAGCGCCATAGTGGGATTAAGGTAGCAATCACCGCGACCAAAATAGTGATGGCGCAGATACTGAGTGCATCACTCCAATTCCATAGGTAGTTCAGGCTCCAGCCGAAAGCGCGTAAGGTGACGATGTCAGTGAGTAAATAGCCGACCATCGCGCCAAGTGGTAAAGCGATAACCAGAGTGAAACTGACCAACGCGACGATTTGCCCAACCACCATAGTCATTAACTTTCGGCGACTCACGCCAAGTGCATACAAGCGTGCAATGGCGGCTTTGCGCGCATCAAGCAACATAAAGCAAGCGCTGAACAATCCAATCGCAGCCACCATTAAGGTCACGCCATTGAGTGCACGTGTGATAGCAAAGGTTTGTGAAAAGATATCTAATGCGATCGATTTGATATGTGCCTGATCGTAGAGCTGACTTGGATGCAGATTAAGTTGCTGTTGCAGTTGCTCGTACATGGTTTTTTTGTCGCCAGAGACTTTGATTCCAAGGCTAGTTGGCAAGTCAGTAAAACTGCTCTCTCGCCACAATATCGGCGCGAGTAATACTTCACCATTGGGTGCGCCGTAGTCGTAGAAAATGGCGCCGACGATCAGAGTCTTGTCTTGCAGCGCGTCGAGTTTCAGTTTACTGCCAAGGGATAAACCAAGTTTTACGGCGGTTGGTTCACTGATCGCAACCAACTCTCCATGGTAGAAGCGCGGCCAGAACTCAGCAACACGAGATTTGAACACCATGGTTTGTTCTAAAGTGTCTTTGTCTTTGGTTCCAAGCTGGATAGGTAATCCCTGGAGGTTATCATCGACATAATACTGCTTATAAACCTTCTCGACGTTGTCGAACTGTTCCAGCGCATGCTCAACATTCGCAATTTCACCTTGTGATGGGCTTACGTAAATATCCGCATGTAGCCTTTGCCCGAGCCATTGCTTTAAGGTGGATTCAAAGCTGCCGACCAAATTGTTCATACCGATATTGGCGGTCACGGCGAGCAGCAACGCCATCATGGCAAGGGAGAGTGGAGAAATCAGCTCACGCAGTTCAGCAAAAAGATATTGTACTAAACCAGATGTGGTTCGCTGTTCGCCCCAATGGGCTAATACGCTGAGCGTTTTCGGTAAATACAAAGGGATTGAAACCACTAACACACCAAGCCATGCCATGGTGAAGCGATGATGCTCACTCAGCCATAACCCTGCCAGAGATAGCACGGTGAGCACTATGCCGATAATGAACAGTTGATTCTGGTTGGACGTTTCTGGTGCTTGATAAAGACCACCATGAGATGAAAGTGGCTGATGGACTCGCTGTTTAAAGTGCTGCCAGCAAGCGAGCAAAGTCGTAGCTAAAGTCAGCAACAGAGCCTGAGCCCACCATTGCCACTGCCAGATGCCGGGGAGTAGAGTTGCGCCATAGAGTTGCTCAAGCGTCAGGGCAACGGTTGGATGTAACCAATGGCTTAATTGCATACCGAGGACGAACCCAAGTGAAGCGCCAAACATCACCAGAATCGTCAATTCAACTAACAGTGCAGAGAACACGTTTATCGGTGCGATCCCAGCTTGCTGCATTTGTACTAACAGTCGATTACGTTTGAGTAAGCTGTACTTCACGCCGTTATATGCGATAAACAGACCGACTAAAAATGCCAACAAACTCATCGCAGTAAGATTAAGGTGGAAGCTGTCTGTGAGCGAGCCAAGATCGGTGCTTTGGCTGTTGGCCACCCATTGTCCTTGTTCTCCGACTAGGCTTTGCCATTTAGTGAGTTCATTGCCTTCAGTACTGAAAACAGCGATATAGCTCAGTTGTCCTGATTTATTGAGTAATTGCTGGGCGAAGCCAATATCCATCAACATTCGACTTCCCAATTGCCATTCATCCGGCAGCACAACCACGTTGGTTTTAACGTCATCCAGAGTCATGACATCCAAGGCACCTAGTCTTTGGTGTTGGGATTGACTCATCATCACAATCGGTTCGCCAGCCAATAGCCGAGGCAGTGGCAGTGCGTTGTCAAATAGGGAAATATCTTGTTCGTAACTAGAAACGGAGGAATAGCGAGTTCCAGAGGTGATCGCCGCAATGAGATCACTTCCTTGTACCGACCACCGACGACCTTGTGTATCCCTAACTCGGCCTTCAATCACTGGCAGTGAGGCACTTAATCCTTTTTGCCTTAGTGAGAAGTAGAGCGATTCGGATAAATAGCGCTGCCCAGTTGGTGGAATAATCAGGTTTTGTGCTTGTGCGCTAAGCTGCTCGGTCGATTCAGCATAGCTGTGCTTAGCATTGAGGTTGATGGCCTGCACCGCGACAAAGAGTGTCACGGCTAGCACGATACCAATCAGAATTGCGGCGGCTTGCAGTGGCGCCTGCCGATAATGAGCGGCAAACAAGTAAAGTGCGAGCTTGGTGTGCGTAAACCTAGTTTGCTTCATAGCGTGGCTCTTGGTTTTGCTGAACACGGGCAAGGTGACCATTCTTCAAGCGTAACTGAGTTTGCATAAAGTCGGCACATTCAGGGCTGTGAGTCACCAATATCACTGCGGTTTTACCTTGGGTGATAATTTCACTCAGCAGCTTCATGACCTCTAAGCCGGCTTGTTGGTCGAGATTACCGGTAGGTTCGTCAGCGAGTAAGAGTTTGGGCTTGTGGGCTAAGGCCCGTGCTATTGCGACACGCTGTTGCTGACCACCAGAAAGCGTAGAGACATGCCTGTCGAGTAGAGCACTGATGCCTAAGGTTTCCACCAAATAGTCACACCATTCGTTCCATTTTAGTTGGTTCAAACTTAGTGGAAAGACAATGTTTTGTTCAACATTTAGTGGGGTTAACAGGTTGAATTGTTGGAAGATAACGCCAAGGTTTTGGTGTCGAAAACGGCTCCATTGTGGATCTTTCCAAGCGGTCGTGTCCTCTCCATCCAACCATAATTCACCACTTGATAGAGGTTCAAAACCCGCAATGACATTGAGCAAGGTACTTTTACCGCTGCCACTTGCCCCCGTTAATGCCACGCTCGCTCCGTTTGTCAGAGTTAAGTCGACATTTTCCAAAACGCAGTGTGTTTCTTTACCATCAACAAAGCTTTTGTTCGCACTTTTAAGAGTGACAAGTGGGCTTTCCATTTCCTCTTCCTTAAATCCAACAAATTGTGTCGTTTCTTTTTGGAGGTTTTGTATCTATAAGATTTTAGACAACAAACTGAAAAAGATAGCGACTTCCTGACAACTTGTACTCCAAAGAGAAGGGAATGGATGAGTGTCGTGGTGAGATAGCAAGCACAAAAAAGCCCGAGCAAGGCTCGAGCTTATTGTTGATTCAGTAGTACTGCTTACACGTAGTACGCTTCAACTTCGCCTTTCAGTTTGATCAGCATTGGATTACCGAAACGGTCTTTTGCTTTTGGAGACGCGATTTTTACCCAGCCTTCGCTAACGCAGTATTCTTCAACGTCAGTACGCTCTTTTCCGTTGAAACGGATACCGATTTGGTGATCAAAGCACTCTTTCACAAAGAATGGGCTACGTGGGTTGCCGGCAAGGCGATCTGGTAGAGCTGGTTTAGTAGTGTCGTTCATTTTTTGACCTGTATTCCGTAAAGAAAGTGCGTCATTGTAGTCAGTGTCTGTGCAGTGTTCAAGATAACCTTACTCCAATGCATGGATGATTGTTTTCTATAAGGTTGGGATGCTGTTATCAAACCGTATTTCATTAGTCCTAGCCTCTTCATTGCCATCCTTTCACACAAACAGATTGGCTGAAGGCATGCTCAAAACCGTTATCACTATTTTTCTATGAGATTCCTAACCGCCAGTCCCCTGATTCCTAAGTAGTATCCTTGTGATCGTGAAAACAATGGATTCGTCCCTATGTATCATTATTAATGACCTATCCTTGAGAATATAGCCAAAGCACTGAGCCGAAACGCACAAATTATCGCATTTGATGAGCCAACCAGTAGTTTTTCTCAGTGTGAAATTCAAACCTATTCAAGGTTATCCGGAACTGCGTGATGCGGCTGTAATCATCATGTACGTATCGCAGCGTATGGAAGAGCTCTTCTATCTGTGTGATGCTTAACTATCTTTAAAGATGGCCTGCACGTGCAGTCATTTAGTGACCTTTCACAACCGACTAACGATCGCTTAGTTGAGCTGATAGTTGGTCGTGAAATCAGCGACATCTTCGACTATCGCCGACAAGAACACGGATTACTTTTACTGTTTAGTAAGAGTCACATTCATGTGCGTAGCATGATCTTCATAAATGCGGAAAACAAGCATCTTCAATGATCAGAAGTATATGCTTTTATATATCTGATCCCTCCTATAGCATGTTTAAAATATTTACTAATACATTTATTAATAGAATTGCGAGTCATATCTAATTTTTATTTTTTACAATTTAATGACTTTATCATCACTGTATTAGTTGTTTTTAATACACATTCATATATCACGTTTTTCTACATCTTTGATGTTTGATTTCATATTTGATTTGGATCAATAAAGGTTATTTTAGATTGTTTTTTAAATGCATGAAACTTCATATCGTTACTTTACAAATACTGGTTTAATTATGATCTCGATCTTATTTATTAAAATTAAAATAACATTTCAATTTTAAATATAATTTATTTCGATAATATTACCCCAGAAGCACATTCAGTATAAGAATGTAATCTCATAGCCTATAAATACTTTTAATACAATTAGTTGCGTTAACCTTTATATGCAACATATGGAGTACGATATGAACATCAAACCTTTAGCTATTGCAATTTCTGTTCTATTCACTGGTGCAGCAGCAGCTGGCGAAATTTACAAATCAGAAGAAAATAAAGTTGAACTATCAGGTTGGGCAAAAGGTATCGCAGTATACGTTGATGCTGATGATAAAGAGAAAGCACCACACGTATTTACGGATGCACACCTAAAAGTTAAAGGTACGCATCAATTGAATGAAGATGCGAAACTAATTGGTTCTTTTGCAATTAATGCTGGCGACAGTGTGACAAAAGAAAACCGCAATGCAGAATTCGCTGATATTAAATTAGAATTTGACCATGTTAAATACGGTAATTTCTCTTTCGGTGATACAGGTAACTCTTTTGGTGCGGCCGAAAAAGCGCATCAAGGTGAAGGGACAAACTTGTACAAGATTTCGCAAGGTGGTGTAGACGGTCAAGGTATCCGTTACAAGGCAAAAATCAACGATCTTGAGTTTTCTGCAAACTACGAAACAGACAGCGATTCAGACAATGAGGCAAACTACGCAACATCTCTAAACTACAAAACAGACGATTTCTCTGCAGCGGTTGCTTACGGTTCTGATGGTGATGCTGCGAACTCTCTAGGTTTAGGCGGTGACGTAAAACTGGGTGATTTCAAATTTGGTGCAGCATTCATTTCTTTCGAAAACGCAGGGAGCTTGAAAGCAAGCGACAGTGTTGAACTTAAGCTTGAATCTCCAAACGACGGTGAAACTTACTCTGTAGCAGCAGCGTACACATTTGAATGTTTCAAACTTTACGGTTCTCTTCAATACGTAGACGGTGACCTACAAGGTACGGCTGTAGAAGCGCAAACGGCATACCTAGGTCTTGGATACGAGGTAACAGACTCATTCAAAACAGATTTTGTCGTTCAAACAGGTTCTGTAGAACAGGAAGGCGAAGAGAAGAAAGACGGTTACGGCTTTAAGTTTGTAGCGAAATACTCGTTCTAATTTCCAGTTCTATCATTAATCCACTGCTTTACCTTACTTAAAGCCACCCGCATTCCGGTTTGAATGCGGGTTTTTTGTTTTTAGAGAGAAAGTAGATCGCAAAGTGGCTAATGTAAGTGAGTCTGTGCTTGAGGCTAAATAAAAAGCCCCAATTATTGGGGCTTAAACGAAGCGAAGTATTACGTTTTAGAAATAGTGGAATATCGGTGGTTCATGCATCAAGAAGTTTTGATGCGAGATGTTCCACGCATACGCACCCGCTAAGGTAAACACGACGTAGTCACCAATGTCGATGTGTTCGACGTGTTGATTGCGCGCCAGCACATCTTTTGGCGTACAAAGCTGTCCGACAAAGGTCGCTTGCGCATGCTGGATTGGGTTAGAAATTTCGTTGTGTTGTTCGTTCTTAAGGATGATGAACGGATGATCATGGCTCTGCGCCGCTGGTGTGCGGAAATGGTGAGTACCTCCGCGCGCAATTACGAAATTTTCACCAAGATTTTGTTTAATATCTAACACTTCCATTACGTAGTAACCACATGGAGCAGTGATAAACCGTCCGCACTCAAAACGCAGTGTCCAGTCTTGCACTTGCTCTTTCGCGATAAGAAATTCCAACTTGTCGCAAAACTCCATCCACGGAAAGTGTTGCTCAGGGTTTTGATAGTTAATGCCCATGCCGCCACCCAAGTTGATCATCAGCTCACTGAGTTCGAACTGCTGTTGCCACGTCTTCACAACTTGGAAGTAGCGCTGCATCAACGCCAAGTGACGTTCGACGTTGAGCTGATGCGACATCAAGTGAAAATGGAAACCTTTCAGTGACACTTGCGGGAAATCGCGCAGCAACATCAGGGCATTGCTCAGTTCAGATTCGTCCAAACCAAACGGGGTTGGCTTTCCGCCCATCGCCAGCTTGCTTAGCGTGATGTCGCCGATATCAATGTTCATACGTAGAAAAATCGAAGCGGGGCGGTTTAGTCGCTCGGTTAGTGCACCAATACGTTGCAATTCGGTTAGGCTTTCGACATGAATTGCATCGACGTCGAGCTCAATCGCTTGTTGCAATTCTCTTGGCATTTTACCCGGGCCGCCGAAGATCAATGGCTTGTCGAGTTGTTGCTGGTGGAGGTGAGCCAACTCGCCGCCGGATGCAGCTTCAAAGCCATCGACATAGGGCGCGAGTGTTGTGAGGATAGGCCCTGATGGGTTGGCTTTCGCAGCGTAAAACAGCTCCACATTTTCTGGCAATACGTGACGCAGTTGTTTGATGTGCGCTTCCAAGTTGTTTAGGTCGTACAAGTACGCGCATAAGGGTTGATCTTGCTGCTGTGCGAGCGTTTTAATTTGCTGGCTGACGCGTGTTGGTAGGACGAGTGAGTTAGGCATGTTGCGCTCCTTTTTCACCTTGTTGCCAAGGCGCGGCTACTTGGGTGTAACCCGACTCTTTATCGGCTTTTTGCATCAAACGCGTGGTGAAATTGTTTTTGCTTGGGAAGTGACCGCCATTAAGTAACGCTTCAAGTTCCGGCTGTTTTCCATTTACTGATTGCCAGCGCACAATCGCACTTTGCACCGCATTCCACAGTGTTTGTTCTAGTTGATCGTCACCTTCTGCGATGAAGAATATCGCCTCGCTGATATTGTTGATAAAGGTGCAGTATCCGATGCGATTCCAGCCCTGTTCGCGACTGTAGTAGACTGATTGTCGCGCGCGTTCAGACAGGTTGGTTAAGGCCTCTTCTGGCCAAAATTCTGGCAGCAATTTGGTGCCTTCCAAATCACGAATCCAAACGCAGCAAGGCATCTCTTGCTCAAAACCAATCAAGGTGTTTTGCAAATGCGGCTCAAACGCGACTCCGTGCTTGAAGTAGTAATTAAACACGCCCGGAATCAGGCAATGCAAATAGCGTTCAAACCACAGTGTCGCGATGTCGTGATAGTGACTTTGCGTTGTACGTGCTTTGTTTGTCAGGTGTTGAGCAATGCAGCTGTTGCCGTTTCTGTCGTAGGCAAACAGAGCGCCGGCGAGGGTTGGCTTTAAGATATCGACTTCGCTAAGCGAGAAGTTTTCGCGGTACAAAATGCCGAACGACTCGCGGGCTTTGGTGTTGTCGTCCCAATTTCTCTCGGCCACACTTTCAAGGTTCAATGTGGTGGCGTAGGGTTCGGTCATCACTTTAAACACCGGATTGCGCAGCTGTTCGTTCTCTCGAATCGGCTTGAGAATCGATGTGAGTTGCACTGCACTATCGAGTTCGTACCAAGCGTTTTTGCGCACGCAGTTGGTTAATCGTACGTTGATGGAGAACTTAGCAAACCAGTCCATATCAGGGTGGTAGAGGGTACGAACTGAAGACGTCGGTTGCATCTTTTCTCCGCCTAATCCCAGTGGAGTGATCTGACCTTGTTCAATCGCTCGTTTCACGCTTGGGTTGCTTAAGATGGTGTAGCTTTCCCAAGGATGGCAAGGGTAGAGTATCTTCCCATTGCAGGCTGCATGATGTGGTGCGAGCTGTTGTAGCATGTGCTGCGCAGAGCCAGATTCATTGTCGGAACTCAGTACATCAAGTAAGGACGAATCCACTTCAAACCAGAACAACGGGACTTGCGCACCGACTTCCGGAGAGAACGCCAAAAGATCATCCATTGTGACGCCTGAGCGACTTTTCGGTGTCGGATGGAAAGTATGACCCCAAATCAGCGATTGTTCCGAGGCGATAAATTCGTTGTGATGCGATTTGGGCGCGACGTTGAGAAACTGCTCCGTAACCAGCACGCTATTTTCAAGCTGTTCGATCAGCTCATGGTTAAACGGGATCGCCAACACTTGCTTGAGATAGTTAAGCAAAAGCGTGAGGGTTTGCGTAGAGTTCAACTTCGTCCAAGCAGAGCCAGGCATTTTTACCCATGGCATTCCCGCCAACTTGATTTTGCCTAGTTTACTTACGTAGTGAATCGGTAAAACTAGCACGCTATTTTGTTGGGATAGATGAACGGCAACGAGCTGTTTTGCTGAGTAGTTTCTTTTTAACGTCTGCGGTAATGACGTCGAGTTGTATTGCCATTCTACTTGCTGATTTGGCAACGCAAACTCGCGTAAGTAACAATTGAGGACACCCATCATGGTATTGAGTTGGGCTTTTTCACGGTTGAGTTGCACATCATGCGCGCGCAACTCACTAGTCGGAGAGGATTGAGTCTGTAACATGTTGATTTCCAAATTTTGAGTGGATAACCAGTGCGATCAAGGTGATCACGCTGACTATCGCAGAAAGTAGGAAAGGAACCTCAAGTAGCCCCAAGCTAGAAATGAAAGAAGCGCAAAATCCCGCTGCCACGCCACCCCATTTGGACATGGCATCAAATCGAGAAAATACTTTGCCACTGAGTTTGCGATCCAGATTGCTCGCTAGATGTTGGTGCAATCCGTGATAGCAACACACCATCGAGACGCCGAAGAAAACTCTTGCTGCAATCAGCGTGGTTTCGGACGCAAACAAATGCAAGGCAGAACTCACGGTAAGCAATGCAAACCCAAGCCACAACGTACGCATCGGTTGATAGCGATTAAACCCATCCGATAACACGTGGATTTTGCCAGCAAGCAACAGATAGACGACATGAGGCAGCGCGTACAGAAAACCGATCCATGCGTGGTTGGTGATTCCATATTTCTGCACAAACGGCGAGAAATAGGGAAAGGTCACCACCATCGAGAAAGCAAAACCGAACTGAGCGAAGAAGATCCAGCGAATAGCATGCATGACGCTTTTTTGCGTAACGGTTTTCTCTTGCTGTGATTCTAAGTTTGGCTTTTCGCGGCTTTGGTCAGCGGGTAGTGTCAGCGTTATGCCCATTGCGATTAAAGGCAAAACGCATAACCAAAGGTAAGCGTTAAGCGGGTTGGTTTCTGACAAGCTCCAGCCCAATCCGATTGGTGCGACGATCAGTGCCAAGCGGGCAGAAAGTTGGGTTTTATTAAGCGACTTGCCGAGGGTTTTGGCTTCTTTAATTTGGCTAGATAAGTAGCTGTTCGAGGCGGCCATGGTGCCGCCAAAGGTTCCTTGAACAATAAGACCAAACACAAACATTGTGAGGTTGTCTGCCAAGCCACACAGCGCAAACCCTGCCGCAAGGCCAAGTTGTGCGCGCAAGAGTGAGCGGCGGCGACCATAGCGATCGGCAAAGTTGCCCCAAAAACGCGCCGCCAACGCGGTACAAAAAGTGGGTAGGATGAATAAAACGCCTGCCCAGTCCGCGTCAATGCTTGCGCCCAATGTTGGCAACACAACGGGTAGAAATAGCGGCATACCTAATGCGGCAAACGCGGCGATAAAGTGGCACAACAACACACTGTAGATGAGTTTGGTCATAATCGGTTAACGTAGGCTTTTTTTGATGGTTTCTAAGTAGGCACGCTGCGCTTCCTCGCTAGTGAGTAGCAAGAAGTTAGGGGCCGACAAACCGTAGAACTTGTTGATGTCACTCGCGCCGGAGGCTTCTTTTGAGAGCAAACTGCCAGAGCTCAACAAGTACTTGGCATAAAGATCAGGCGCTGTTTGCAGTAGCTCGCGTGCCAGTTTTGTTTCTAATCCTTTGCCTTCTAATCGGTTGAGTTGCTCTGCAATGCTGTTGGCCACAATGGCGTAAAGCGAAGCTGAAGATGCAATACCATTGGCCGACATCGCTTCTACAATCGCAGCGATATCCAGCTGCAATGTGATGGTGGTAAACATCTGTCCAAGCGCTAACTCGTTATCGACTTTAATACGTTGATCGAGCAGTTCATCGTAATGTACCGGAGTGCTTCCCGCGCCATGTTTTTGGGCTGCATGTTCTGTAACGAAGTTGAAGCGCTCTGGCCAAATTCTCGCCGCATCGTTGTCTTTCATCGCGAGCGTCATTTTGCCCTGTTGATCAAACGCAACGATGGCGTTTTGCTGATTGGACTCCAACGCAATGCCATAACGAAGCCACAAGGTGAGGTGCACTTGGCATAACAGGTCGACGTAATCTTGGAACCACGCAAGCGTGTCTTGTTGGTAGTATTGTTCAGCCAAATGCTCTAAGAACAGGCGTCCGTCAGGCATTGGGCTTGCCAGTGCTGCAACCGGAACTAACGCTTTATCTTCACAATGAGTGAGTGGGTACTCGCGCACGATATAAGCAAAAGTTTTATCGTCGCCAACATGTCCACCGTGTTGTTCATTGCAATGGAAAAGGCGGCGGTTTAAGTCAGGGTCCGTTTGTTCAAGATGGCTAAGTAGACGCTCAAACCAGTGGCCGTCATACAGCGTCGATGGCTTGATTAAGCGGATGTTTTTCGTGCCCAGCGAGCGCATGATCAGCGGAACTTTGATGTGAATATTCGGCGCATCGTTTACCACCACCGTGCGAACGGAAAGTGTTGGCGTGACTTCTAGGTACGAAAACGGCGCTTCTATCATACCTTCAGGTAGCGTCTCCAGAGAGCGAAGAGTGAGCGGATGCGCCGGGAACAGTACGTGGCTAAGTGCAAAATCAGCAGGAAGCCCGACTTGCTCCATCGTTGGCCAACAATCAGGTTGCTCGCTGGTTAATGTCGCCTGTGACTTTTCAATCGCAATCCAATGAAGAGAAAAACGTTGTGCGAACTCGGGTGCGTACTTAGCAAGGTCTTCATCGCTCAGACCGAACTTCGCACGCGCCGTTGGGTAGTACGGGTGGTCAAGATAGGACGCGATCTGGTCGGCAAGCAACAGCTTTTGATGCCAAGATTCAAGCTTGGATATTGGTTGAGAAATGTGGTCCGAATGGTCGCGAAACGCTTGGTCACACAACTGTTTGTGTTTCTCTGCGCATTCCAATTCTTGTAGATATCCGGCCAACAGTTCGTGAGAGCTCTCATGTGCCAACGTCGTCAGCAACGCAATCCACTCTTGGTAATGCTGCTGATGATCCACTTGGCCATTTTTCTCTACCCACCAACCTTGTGGCGCTTCTCCGCTGACTTGGCCGTAACACCAGGGCTGCATGTAATACGCCGGAACAACAGGTAAGTAGAGGGTGAAATCAGAATTATTAAACGTCAGCCATACTTGCTCGCCCTTGGGAGCAACTACCCCTGTTTGTGTGGCGTTACTGAAGTTGGCGTTCGACAAAATTCCAAACATGTCTTCGCGCAGGCAAGTATCGATCAGTCGTTGGGTTAGGTACAACGCGTTGTGATTCATGCTGCCACCTCGCGAGTTGGAGCTAGGTTGAAATTGCTGAGCGCGTTCTGCAGCGCTTGGTCAAGGTTTTGTCCCGATGGCGAGACAATGGAAATTCGAGCGAGATAATCCTTGTTGGAATAACTCTGTTGCAAGTGTTCCCCTTCGGCCTTCAACACCTGCTGCTGGGTAATGACATCGCCATCGTGGTGGATGAAAGAAGTCGAGTTTCCATCAATCACACCGCTGTGTTCTGCCACCACGTAATGGACGTGCGCTGAGCCAAGAATTTGGTAATTGCCATCTAATTTTCGTCCTAAATGCAGACCTAAAATCGTGCTGAACCAGCCGTAGTGGGCGAGATTGTTGAGTAAGAATTCGCGTCCATCCCCAATGCTGCGGTAGTTGATTTCTACCAGAACCGGGCCGTTTTCAGTGATGATGAACTCGCTGTGGCAAACACCAAAACCAACGCCGAACGCTTTGAGTTGAGCCAGGCAAGCCTCTCGGTGTGCGATGCCGTTTGGTCCGTTCCAGTCTGCGGCGGTTTCGATAAAGTAAGGTGGCTCAGAGAGTGCAACATCAAAGCCGCCTACGGCGATAAGGCGTTCACCATCTCCCAGGGTTTCCAGTGTAACCAACGGCCCTTGAAGAAACTGTTCCACCAGAATGGCGGCATTAGGGTGTTTCTGCCAAAACGCATCGCAGTACGCATCGAGCTCGCTTTGAGAATCACAGCGTTGCACATCCAAACTCGCTACGCCTTCTTTTGGTTTTGCCACAACAGGGAAGGCCATGTCCAATGCCATATTCGAATGGCGGTGCAATAGACAATTTTGCGTATTGGGTAGTGATTTCTCCGCCAGTACTTGCCGAGTTAAGTGCTTGTTTTTAGCTTTTAATGTGACTGACCAATCTTTAGCGGGCAGGCCAAAAAACTGTGCACAAACGGCGGTGGAAGTTTGTAAGTGATCACTATTGCTGAAAATAGCGTCTGGTTTCAACTCATTCTCTGTGATGGTCTCGATGATCTCCAAAGGGTTGAAGACATCACACTCTAGAATGTCATCCGGATTAAAGTGATGGTCACGACTCGCCAGCTCTAAATGGCTGAGCTTGTGATCGGTGATAAGAACGACGTGGAGGTCCATCGCTTTAGCTGCAGGCACGAAGCCGTGAGTGACTGCATCGTTAACGACATGACTTACGATAATCATCGTAGATTTCATGAGCTTTCCTAATTTTCTAACGTTGATACTGTCTGCTCACAGTCGACTTCCAATGTGCCTCTGAGCGAGGCGCAGGGGCAGAAGGTTTTATCTTTATTGTTATTGTGTTGATTTTTTGTTGCTGCTTGTGTTTTTAAGGTGAACAAATATAAGAGTATAAAATTAATATTGCAAATATAAATAATATTTGTTCTTATTTGCATCCGTTGGATTTATATAAACTATACGGGATGATGAAATGAATAAATTATTGCCTCTAAGCCCATTAGCAGTTGCGATAAGTTCTGCGGTGGTAGCGAGCGCTGTTGCGCCGATTGCTTTGGCTTCCGAGGAGAAGAGCTCCGACTCATCTATGATGGAAACCGTGCAAGTTTACGGTTACCAGTACGAAGGCTATGCCGAGTACATGCCGCAGTCGGGGAGCAAAACGGATGTGGAATGGCTCGATGTCCCACAAGCCGTATCGGTTGTTACCAAAACTGAAATGCAAGATCGTGGCGCTGTGCGCTTAGTGGATGCGTTAGATGGGGTAGCAGGGGTCAATAACACGTTAGGTGAAGGAAGCCGAGATCAGTTCATGATCCGTGGTTTTGATTCCCTCAATGATATGTACCGTGATGGCATGAGAGACGACGGTACGCTGCAGTCTTACCGCAGCTTGGCGAACATTGAGCGTGTTGAAATCGTCAAAGGCCCGGCGGGCGCGTTGTATGGTCGTGGCTCGGCCGGTGGCATCATCAACTTAGTAACCAAGCGTGCCAATGGTGAGAGCTTCACCCACGTGAAAGGCAGTGTTGGCAGTAACAGCCAATTTGCCGGTCAAGTCGACAGTTCGATGGCGTTTTCCGATAAGGTGAATGGACGTATTAACCTGGAATACCGTCAAGCAGACTCTTACGTAGATCATGTAGATTCGAAGGATTTCTTCATTGCACCAACCATTCGTTTGTTGCCAGCGGAAGGTCACACGATCGATATTGATGTCGAATACGCACATCAAGAGTTGGTTCCTTATCGTGGTGTTCCATCAAAAAATGGCAAGCCAGTTGATGTGCCAGTAAGCACTTACTTTGGTGGTACGAATGATTATCAGGAGTCTGACAGCATTCGTGTTGCGCTCGATTACGAGTGGCGCTTCAATGATCAGTGGGTTTGGAATAACCGCGCAGCGTTCAACCATATCGAACTTGAACAAAAAGGCACGCGTCAGGGCAAAGTGACGGGCAATGAAGTGTCTCAAACCGTGAATAACTTTGGTTACGATCCTCGAACCACGACTACTTTGCAATCTGAACTGATTTGGGAAACCAATGACAACCAATTGATGTTAGGTGCGGATTTCAACCAAATTGATATTGACCTAATGTTAGCGAGCGATAAAACGCTCCCTCCGCAAAATATCTACAACCCAGTTGTTGGCCCAACGCCTGATCCGGGCTTCAAACCATTCCGCGACAACACCACAACTACCACTGGTGTGTATGTACAAGACGTGTACACGTGGGGCGATCTTTCTGTGATTGGCAACGTGCGTTACGACTCGATGGAGTTGGAGCAACGCAAAATGGGTGCTGCGAAAGAAAAATTGGATGATGACAAAGTCAGTTATCGAGCTGGCTTAGTATACCGCATCAATAATGACGCATCGGTTTACGCCAGTTTAGCTCGCTCTTGGCAATTACCTTACGCGGGTATCTACATCAATCCGAAATTAGCGGAATTCTTCCATACCAATCTTAAAGAAGTGGGTGCAAAGGCTTACTTACTGGATAACGCGTTAATGCTGAATGCCGCACTTTTCCAGATCGACCAAGAGCAGCCTCAAACCAACGTGGATGGTGATGTGACCGACAAAATTGAAGTGCGTCACCAAGGTATTGAGCTGGAAGCACGTGGCCAAATCACCAAGCAGTGGGACATCTCAGTCGGATACAGCTATTTGGATGCGGAAGACAAAGCGACAGGCAAAAAGCCGAACGATGTGTCGGACCACTTATTCTCCCTTTGGAGCACTTATCAGTTGGATGACAACTGGCGTTTCGGCGGCGGCGTGAAATACGTCGGTGATCGATATGCGGGCAATAATGAGGCGGTGGCGCTAGGCGATTACACCACGGTGGATATTATGGCGGCGTACACAACGGGACGTCATAAGTTTCAGGCCAATGCTTACAACATTTTGGATGAGAAATACATTCTTGGCGCTACCAGTGGCAGCTCTGGTTTGAACCAGATTGGCTACGGCGCACCAGCAGAGTTCATGCTCAGCTATGGTTACCAGTTTTAACGTATTTGTGCGTATTTTTTGCACGATCTCTGATTTTTTATATTGAGAGCGATGAGCCCAGAAAGCTAGTGAATCAGGGGCTCTTCGCAGTTTAATTGTTTTATAAGGGAAAAATAATGTCTTACCGAAATTTGAACAACAAGGAGCGTGTTCGTGCGGGATTGTCTACGACCTATAGTGCACTCGCCATCGCTATTGCGTCTGCTACATCAATGAACGCTGTAGCAGCAACCGCGTCAGAGACCACTACGAATTCAATGGAAACTGTTGTTGTTACAGGCAGCGTGATAGGTAACTCTGAAATAGAAGATGTCAAAGAGTATCCGGGAGCACGAACCATCATTACCAGTGAGCAAATTGAAAAAACAGCTGCAAGCTCAATTGATGGCGCTCTGCAAAGTGTTCCTGGTATTAAAGTTCAGGATGAAACCGGAACAGGTGTCCTGCCGAATATTTCGGTTCGTGGCTTAAAAGCGAGTCGCAGTGGTCATGCTCAATTCTTAATGGATGGCGTTCCTCTCACTCTTGCACCTTATGGTCATACTGGTCAGTCTATTTTCCCAGCGACTTTGTCGATGATTGAACGGATTGACATTGTTCGTGGTGGAGCGGCGGTTCAGTACGGACCAAACAACGTGGGTGGGGTGATCAATCTGGTGACCAAACCGATTCCCTACACTTGGCAAACTGAGATAAGCAATCGTCTGACAGTATTTGAAGGTGGTGATACACCGCTGAACGATTTTTACCTGAGAACGGGTGGCTGGTTGAATGATAGTTTTGCATTGCAACTGGAGGGAAACTTTCTCAAAGGAGAGAGTTTCCGCGAACACTCGGACACGGATGTGGAAAACTTCCAAGCTAAAATGCAGTGGTTGCTTAGTGACACACAAGAACTGCAAGCCTTTGTTCAGCGTTATGAGGCGGATACGCAAATGCCGGGTGCTCTGTCACCAGAAGACTACCAGCAAGACCGAGAGCAGTCGAAACGCCCATACGATGAGTATCAAGGTGAATCGACGCGTTGGAGCGTTAAATACATCCACGATTTAGCGTTTGCGGACAGTGCTGAACTTGAGCTACTTACTTTTGGTCATCAATCGGAGCGTTTTTTCCAGTGGGGCTTTAATAGTGCTGGTGGTCACTGGGCCGATCCTGCGCTGCCATCCACCGATATTCGTACATCTCCACGTGAATTTACCGTATATGGCTTTGAGCCGAAGCTGGCAATGTATTTTGGTGAAGGTAAGTCCGTCACTCAAAACTGGATTGTTGGGGCACGTTACGTCAATGAAGATATTGATTACAAACTCACACAAACCCCTATCTCTGGCGGTATCACTAAAGTACCACGTGACTGGCACCTTGATACGGATGCATTTGCAGGTTATGTGAGTAATGAAATTGGTCTGTTTAATGATGCGTTAAAAATCACTCCAGGATTGCGATTTGAATCGGTTGATATGAGCTTTGACGATCTTGGCAAAGAGCAGAGAGCCGATAACAAAGTGACGGAATGGTTACCTGGGTTGACGGTAGCTTATAGTGTCAATGACCAGTGGGTGACGTACGCAAATGCGCAAAAATCTCTGCGAGCACCTCAGATTGCTTATATCCGAGGTTTAGGGGAAGAGGGCAGTGAGTTAGCGTGGAACTACGAACTGGGAGCGCGTTACACTCAAAACGAGACAAGCTTTAACGCGGCGCTTTACCGCATCGATTTTGAAGATCAACTGCAATGGCAAAGTGCGACACAAACTTTTGATAATATTGGTAAAACGTTGCATCAAGGTATAGAGCTGTCAGCTCGATATGTTCCGGAATCATTACCGCTGCTTAGCTTAGGTGCCAGCTACAACTACTTAGATGCCATACTCGAAGAAGACGGAGATAACAAAGGGAATCAGCTACCGTTTACTTCCAAGCACCAACTTGGCTGGGATGCGACTTATGTATTCTCTGGTGTAGATACAACCTTATCCGGATTCTACTTCAGTGATGCGTACACTGATAACGCCAATACCAGCTCAGAGGATAGTACTGGAGCGACTGGTAAAGTACCGTCTTATATGGTCTGGAACTTTAATTTGGGTGCCGACCTGTACAAGGACGAGAAGGGCAAGCTGCGTATGAATGTCGCCGTTAATAACCTGTTCGACGAGGATTATTGCTTCCGCGGCATTGATACCAGCCCGGTTGGTCGCTACCCGGCGCCGGGACGTTCGTACACGCTTGATCTGAACTACCAGTTTTAAGAGGTTTGTTGAACCAACTCTAAAAGAAAAGTCGCCAATTTAGGTTGGCGACTTTACCGATCTTAGTATGGGAGAATGTATTGATATGGAAAATTTAAATAGATTGGGCAGTAATCGTTTTTATGTGCTTGCATTGATGTCGATTATGCTTGTCATTACTTCATTTTCGAGTATGGCTGAGATGCGCACAGTTCAAGATGAGCAGGGTACATTCGAGATTGACACGATTCCCGAACGTATCGTTGTTTTAGAATTCTCTTTTGTGGATGCCTTAGCCGCGGTTGACTTGTCGCCAGTTGGTGTCGCTGATGATAGAGACCCAACACGCGTCATTGCAGCTGTTAGAGAGAAAGTAGAGCCTTGGCAGTCTGTTGGTGCTAGGTCACAGCCTAGCTTAGAAGTGATTGCGCAACTTAAGCCGGATCTCATCATTGCTGACGCGGAGCGCCATCGTACTATCTATCAGGATTTGCAGCGAATAGCGCCAACATTGCTGCTAAAAAGTCGTGGTGAGACGTATCAAGAAAACCTTGAATCTGCGCTGAAAATTGGCGTCGCGATTGGCAAGCAAGAACAAATGGTGCAACGTGTTGAGAGGCATCAGCAAACCATGGCGCATTTTAAACAGCGCTTTTCTACCCAAGAGAGCATACAGTTTGGGGTAGTCTCCGACAAAGGCATGTGGCTACATAGCCCGGTATCTTACGCTGGTGGCGTATTGTCCACATTGGGGATAAAAAGCCCATTGGCTGAACAAACTCAAAACGCTTACCTGCCAACAAGCTTCGAACTGTTGCTGAAAACCAATCCAGATTGGCTTTTGATTGGGCTCTATTCTCAGCCAAATGTTATGGACGAATGGCATAAAAACCCGCTATTCAAGTTGCTAACTGCTGCGAAAAAGCAACAATTAGTGGAGGTCTCCCCTGAGTTGTGGTCACTAAACCGCGGCATGCTTGCGGCCGAAGAAATCGCCCGAAACCTCGAAGAGCTTTTGGATCGTTCTTAATGGGGGGCGGTAATAACAGTTGTAATGAAACCTAAGAAATCAGAGAGCCCAAACTCGGGCTCTCGTGGTTTAAGCAATGATAAAGGAGAAGCCGTTAACGAGTGCGTGGTGCTTTGATACTCTTTTCAAGCAGTGCTGCTAACTCTTCTACTTTTTCGGGATACTGCTCGGCAAGGTTAACCACTTGGCCAATATCATCCTGTAGATCAAATAACTGAGCGCTGGAAAGGTTGCCTTTTTCATTTCCCGTGTATTGGCAGATAAAATCGTCATCGTGCGGCGGAATATAAGCGAAACGTTGGTCTCTGAATACTTTCTTATATTGCATCCCTTCTAGCACCATGTTGTTTCGGCCTTGAGGGTTCTTACCCAGTAAAGTGTCTAGGATCGGCTGGCTATCCGGAGCCTCTGCCTCTTGCAGTTGGGAGCCTGTTAGCTGAGCAAAACAGTGATAAAGGTCGACTTGATTGAACAACGCTTCCGTTTCTCCTCGAGTAGCGCCGTTTGGCCAGCGGATAATAAATGGTACGCGTGTCCCACCTTCAAACAGGCTGTATTTACCACCGCGTAATGGGCCGGCCATTCGATGATCGCCGTTGAATTCTACCGCTTGATCTTTGTATCCATCATTTAGAACCGGACCATTGTCACTGGAGAATATCACGATCGTATTGTCTGCCAGTTGCAGCTCTTCCAATTTATCGAGTACCTGTCCGATACACCAATCCATTTCGACAATCACATCTCCGCGTACACCATGGGGTGTAACGCCTCTAAAGTGAGGATTTGGGATACGCGGTACGTGTGGCTGATGCAGAGCATAGTAAAGGAAAAACGGTTGCTCTTGATTCTGCTCGATGAACTTAATCGCTTTGTCAGCAAAGACTTCGCCCATGGTTTCATCATTCCAGATTGCGGATTGGCCGCCGCGCATGTGACCGATACGGCTAACACCATTGATGATGGTTCCATCGTGGCCATGGTCGTACATGACATCCAGAAGCTCCGGGTTGTGACGGCCGGTGGGAACGTCATCAAATGCTTGGTCCCATTCGTAGGTCACTTCAATTGGGTCTGAAGGGTCAAGGTTATCGACATGGCGATTGTCAATGTAGACACACGGTACGCGGTCATTTGTCGCAGCCATAATATACGAATCGTCAAAACCTACATCGTTCGGTGTTCCCTGAATTTCTTGATTGAAATCGAGTTCACCATTGCCGAGCCCTAAATGCCATTTACCTACTATGCCAGTGCGATAGCCTGCCTTTTGGAACATTTTTGGCATCGTGAAATCAGAAATAGTGATGATCTGCGGGGCATCGCCAGGTAAAACGGCGGCGTTAGGGTTACGCCAAGGGTAAGAGCCTGTAAGTAAGCTATAACGCGAAGGCGTACATGTCGCTGCAGTGGCGTAACCTTGATGGAATTTAAGCCCTTCTTCGGCCAGTTTATCCAGGTTAGGTGTTGGAATGTCGTTGGCTCCGTAACAGCTCAAGTCGCCGAAACCGAGATCATCGGCATACATAATAATTACGTTCGGAAGTGTATGGTTACTCATGATCGTTCCTTCTCGCAGCCATAGTTGTTGAACAAGTCATATGGAAGTAAGTGAGCGAGTACTCGGCCATCAGCCCAAGGATCTTCCGTTCGGACTAATTCCTCCGCCATGGCGCGTAAAAGGCGACGAAGGTCCGGCTCTTCAGGATTGAAGGACAGGTTATTGGTTTGGTAAGGGTCTTGAAGATTGTCGAAAAATTGGGTTTTTTCGAGTTGACCAAAAGCATCAATATGCAGTGCTAAGGAATAGCGCTCAGTTTTAATGCCTCGGGCGGCAGCGAAATAGCCACGGATTTTACCGTCTGCATCTGGAGCGGTATTTACATTCTTTAGATAGAGAGCATAAGTTGGGCTGGTATCTGTTGCATCAGAGCGGAATGCCTCGGCGAGATCGCGACCATGAATATTGGTTGGGCAAGACGATGACAGCCCCATTAATCCCAATATGGTTGGCATAATATCAGCACTACTCAAAAAGGCTGGGTGTTGCTTTGCTTGATTCTGCTCAGCCGTTTTCACGATGAAAGGCACTGAGAAGGCTTCGTTGTAGATGCAGTTTTTGGCATCGTTTACGCCTTGGCTGCACAAGGTTTCACCGTGGTCACTGGTAAATACCACGACGGTATTATCCCATTCACCGATTGCTTTCAGTGTTTCGACTAAACGACCGAACTCACTGTCGGTGCCCGTCACGTTGGCAAAGTAATAAGGCGCACTAAGCGCTTTCTCGAGATTTGTATCGGCGTTGTCACGCAATAAAAGCTCGTTAACGGGTGTGTTTTTGTAGCGCAGCCAGTCTTCTAAGCGGCAGTCTTCGAGGCTGTCGTATGGGCTGTGCGGTGGGTTCATCGAGATAAATAGCGCAAACGGCTTGTCATCGTCACGTTGGCCTTGCTCGTTTTTGAGGTATTCAATCGCCTTGTCGGTTTCGTGTTCTGCCGACCACACTTTTGGCTCGTGGCGATGGCCGTTGGTGTCGTAATAGTGGGGATTGTTGTGTTCATCAAATGTGCCGTATCCATACCAATAATCGATACCATGGCGGCGCTGTGGCTCGGTATAGGAATCCCAAGCTGGAATATTCGGATCAACATAATGACCGGGTTTAGCCGGATCGTTTGGTGTCGGTACGTCCAAGTGCCATTTGCCGATGTAACCGACGTGATAGCCAGCCATTGACAAGACATCGGTGAAACAAGTCTCGGTCTGTGGCAACTCGGAATCAACACGGTCTGAATTACAGTTCAACGGTACGCCACTGCGTGATGGGAATTGTCCGGTCATCAGGCTGCCACGGTGCGGGCTACAAACTGGGCAGTTACTTACGGCGTTGTTAAGCAGAGTTGACTGCTGGATAAAGGTATCAAGATTGGGTGTGTAGACTGGGTCCCCCGCACCGGGAATAAAGTCACGGTAGTTGGGATCTTGCCAGATACCCAACGACATCAGTCGGAACTGATCGGGAAATACATAGAGTAGATTGGGCTTTTTCATGATTCACAATAGTTAAGGATTTTAAATATTATATTGAAACGCAGTTTTAAAATTGTTGTTTGTGATCACGGATTGATAATAAATTAAAATGGCGTTTTAAAATAAGATATCAACTAAGAATTAAGGTGTAGTTACAGTGTCACTAATCATTCCTACCAGTAAAGTTAAAGCAAAGCGTCCGTTTCATATTCTATCCAAGCCGATTGGCCCTTTGTGCAACTTAGATTGCGACTATTGTTTCTATCTCGATAAAACCGATTATTACCCAGAAACCAAGCAGTTTGATATGGGTGACACCACGCTTGAGGTACATGTAAAAAGTTATATTGAGAGCCAACCAGTTGGTTGCCCGGAAGTGATATTTGGTTGGCAGGGGGGGGAGCCGACCCTTAGAGGGCTGGATTTTTTTCGCCAAGCAGTGGCGTTGCAAAAGAAGTACGCCCGCCCGGGAATGAAGATCATTAATACACTGCAAACCAATGGCGTACTGATCAACGACAATTGGGCGGCATTTCTTAAACAGCATGAGTTTTTGGTTGGGATCAGCATTGATGGTGACGAAGAACTGCACGACCATTATCGCAAAACCCGCAGCGGCAAAGGCTCCTATAGTCAGGTAATCCAGGGTTTGCAGATGTTGCAAAAGTATCAGGTCGACACCAATGTGCTGACCGTGATTCAGAACCATAATGGTGACCATGGCAAGCGGGTCTATCGACACCTGAAACAGCTTGGGGTGAAGTTTATTCAGTTCATCCCGATTGTTGAGCCGGAGAAAGGCAAAGGCGTTTCTGAGCGAAGTGTATCACCGGCGCAGTTTGGTCAGTTTATGGTTGATGTGTTCGAAGAGTGGCGTAAAGGTGACGTTGGCAAGGTGTACGTCAGCCACTTTGACAATGCGCTCGGTATGCATTTAGGCATGCCGTCGTCTATTTGTGTTCATGCTCCGCAGTGTGGTGAGAACCTAGTAGTCGAGCATAATGGCGATGTGTATAGCTGTGACCATTTCGTTTATCCCGAATTCAAAGTGGGGAATATCAACCAGCGGGATTATCCGGACTTAATTGAGACGCCTATTCAGCAACAATTTTCTACCCGCAAACCTATTGGTAGCCAAACCCATTGCCAACGATGCGACCAACGTTCGCTTTGTCATGGAGCATGCCCTGCGCAGCGAATCGATGAAAATGGCGAGCTATCAATCTCAGCTAAGCACTATCTGTGCGAAGGGTACTATCAACTGTTCTCACACCTTCGCCCTTATCTTGATGCAATGGGACAATGTTTGCACCGTGGACTGCCGCCACTTAATTATGTGCGGTTTATGCGCCAGAACGAATACAAACCTAAATAAGAATTTGACCATTTCATTTGGGTCAACCATCAAATCATAAAGCTCCCTGAGACCACTGGCGTTGAACACTAGCTTAAGCGTCAGTGAGCTATGTTCGGCGTTCGCTCTTAACAACCCAGCCTATCTGTAGGGGTATGCTCCATGAGCAATAGAGCAAGAGTCATACACTCTCCAAGATATAAATAAAACGACGTTTCAATTATATTGCCATCTCGAGTTCAAATTTGTGAGCTGAGTTGTCGTTGAACTAAAAAAATAAAACGTAGTTTTGATCTTCATATCATAAATATAAAAAAGCGTTTCAATAATTATGGCTGATAGGTTTTAATTCATTTCATTGATGATTTTGTTGTTAAGCGAGTAACCAGTGGCAATAAGTTTGAATTGTTTGGCAAATACGGCACAAGGATGCACAAGCCGTTCTGAAACACAGAAAATGCTAAAAGCGATTGTAGAGCGCCAAATGGAAGTTGTTCGTGGAACAACACAAGACGTGCCAGACTTCAACAGTGCTGCGCACTACACGACAAACGTTGCGAGTATCGAACATATCTGTCGTTTGATGTGGGGGGCTGTACCGGCTGGAGAGGCGCTAAGAGATGAACACGCCGAGTTGCGCCAGTTGATCGTCAATGGTACCAATCCATTGCACCCAGACTTTTGGCAATTTCCACGTAACTATGACCAACGCGTTGTGGAGATGTCATCGATTGCAGTCGCGCTGATTGATGCCAACGAGTTTTACTGGCAGCCATTAGATAATAAGCAACGCGCCAATCTTGTGACTTGGTTAAATTCCGTCTCCGATTTAGATCTGCCACCAAACAACTGGCGCTGGTTTAGGGTTCTGATCTTAAAAGCGCTATCGTTATTGGGTGTGGACATTCAACAACAGGTACTTGAACAAGACCTCGCGTTTATTGATGAAATGCATTTAACAAACGGTTGGTACCAAGACGGTCTCACAGGAGTCGTGGACTATTACAACCCGTTTGCTTTCCAACTTTACGCGTTGGTTTACGCTCGCTGGGACAAATCAAATAGCGAATTCAGTAAGGTTTTGGTTAGCCGTGCGATCGAGTTCTCCCATCGCTACCAATATTGGTTTGGTGAAGATGGTCAACCTCTTTGTTACGGCCGCTCGTTGAACTATCGCTTTGCTGGTGCTGCTTTTTGGGCGGAATTGGCTCGTAGTGAACACCCTGAAATTGATATAGCAACAGCAAAGAGCTATTGGATGCAAACCATGCGCTGGTGGGCGACTCAGCCGATCTGGGATCAACAGGCACAATTGCTACCGGGTTTTGCTTATCCTAATTTGCTTGCAAGTGAATTCTATACCAGTTACGCGTCACCCATGTTGGCACTGAAAGCCTTTAACGCCCTTTACCTACCTGAAGAGCATCCGTTTTGGACGGTAGAAGAGAAACCATTATCCAGCAACATGCCTGCCACGTGGATTGGTGAGCATCATCAGCTTATCCGTCGTCAAGGTAGCTATCTATTAACCAATAGCACGCCTGCAAACGAGCTGCGTAATTGCGATGACAAATACAGCAAGTTTGCCTACAGCTCGGCGCATGGACTGTGTGTTGAATCAACCCGTTGGTTGGATCAAGGCTGGGCAGGAGACAATATTTTTGCCTTTTCTCATCCGCAAACTCGTCAATGGTTCAGCCGTACCCGAAACATCAATAGCTATCGTGAAGGTGAGGCATTGGTCTCACTGTGGCAGCCGTTTGAAGGTTGTGTGGTGAAAACGCGCCAACAATTTTCTGAGCAGGGTGAGCTTCGTAGCCACGAAATCACCACAGACTTTGCTTTGGAATTTGTTATGACAGGGCATGCCGTGGATGGCTGGTCAGCTTGGTTTAGTCATCAGGTGATTCAGCCTGCGCGAGTGGAATCTGAGCGGCTCTTTAGTGAACTGATTTTACTACAAGGTGAAGGGCAAACCCGAGTATATCCATGCGCACCCAACACCAATTTACTTTATCCACAAGCAAGTGTGCCTGCCATTACTGGTCGTATCGAACCCGGCACCCATCAATATATTGTCGCCGTGAACGCTGGCAATGTGCCTCGCTGAGTTAAATGGCTACGCGAAGTGCGAAAGAATTAACCCATAAATGTGTAAACAAAATCAGGGAGTTACTGATGAGTTATAAGAATAGCTTACCACTGTTTGGCAAAGTCGCTATCGCGGTTGCAGCCTCTGTCTCTTTTCCTACTTTGGCGGATACGTACAACGAGGCCCCACAGCTAAAAGAGTTGGTTGCAGCAGGGCAACTAGCCCCTGTTTCTGAGCGTTTGCCAGAAAACCCACTAGTTGTTGAGCCGATTGAGTCAATCGGTCAATACGGCGGTGAATTGCGTTTGCTTGGTCTAAAAGCAGACCGAGGCCACCGCATGCGTATGCTGAAGTACGACAACTTATTTAACTTTAATCGTCACTACACTGGCATTGAGCCAAACCTAGCAACGAGCTACACAGTAAACGCAGATCTTACTGAATACACAATCAGTTTGCGCAAAGGCGTTAAATGGTCTGACGGCAAAGAGTTTACAGCGGAAGACATCAAGTTTTACCTAGATTTGATCAACCGTGAAGATTGGTCTGGCAACAAACCTCTATATGCCCGTTCACCGGGTGATGCAGTTGGTGAAGTTGTCGACAAGCACACGATCAAAGTCAAGTTAAAAAATGCCGATGGTATGTTCATCCGTAAACTGGCGAACACTGACGGTTCTAACATCGTTCAGTTCCCTAAACACTACTGTGAGCAGTTCCTGCCTGAAGTAAACGCTAAAGTAACGGAAGAAGCAAAAGCAGCGGGTTTTGATAGCTGGCAGCAGTACTTCCAAACTAAGTGTCGTGCGATTTACTTCCAAGAGAGCTACCAAAACCCAGACCGCCCTACAGTAAACGCTTGGAAGGTAAAAGTGGTTCCAGGTCCGCAAACTCAATATGCAGTCTGGGAACGTAACCCATACTACTGGCAAGTCGATACAGCAGGTAACCAATTGCCTTACCTAGATACGGTTTACTTCTCTTTCTCTGAAAACAAAGAAGAGATGGTACTTCGCGCAGCAGCAGGTGAGACAGACTTCCAAACGCGTCATGTTGGTGTGGCTAAGTACCGCCCAATGCTAATCGAAAACGAGAAGAAGAGCGGTTACACCTACGCGACTCGTCCAAGCACTAGCATGAATGCAGTAATCCTTGGCTTCAACCAAACGCATAAAGATCCAATCAAGCGTGAGCTATTCTCTAACAAAGATTTCCGTGTCGCACTTTCTCACGCCATTGATCGCGAAGGCATTAGTGAGACGATTTTCTCTGGCGTCGTTGCGCCATATCAAGCTGCGCCGTCAGAGGGTAGTGCTTTCTACGATGAAGAATTTGCAACTCAGTACACGGAGTTTAACCCTGAGTTAGCAAACAAATTGTTAGACAAGATCGGCCTAAACAAAAAAGACGAAGAAGGCTACCGCTTAGATAAAACGGGTAACCGTTTACGCATTGAAGCTCTTGTTAACCAACAAAACGTTGGCGAAACAACGGACATCCTTGAACTGGTTAAGAATGACTGGCAGAAGGTGGGCATCTTCTTAGATATCCGTATCGTTGAAGGTTCTTTCCTGCAAACACAACGCTTAGCTAACGAGTATGATCTAGCACCAGCGAAAGGTGATGGCGGTATCGGTGTGCTGGATACGTTCCGTAGCTACGCGCCTCAAAACCCAGAATCTACTTGGGGTCTAGGTTACTACTATTGGATGACGGACGCTTCACACGCTAACGCTGTTGAGCCACCTGCGCATGTTAAGAAGCAAATCGAGCTTTACCGTGCTATGGGCAAAACCGCTTCTCATGAAGAACAGTCTAAGCTAATGCAACAAATTATTGATATCGCAAAAGAAAACTTCTATGTGATTGGTACAGTTCAACCTCTAGATGAAGGCGTGATTATCCGTAAAGGCGTACATAACGCTGATACTGAAGTTCCTAACTCATACAGTATCGCTTCGCCTGGTCCAATGCGCACCTCACAACTATGGAAGGAGTCTAAATAACTCCGTTGAACTAGGTATGGATTAACCAGACCTGTTAGCCGCAGTAACTAGCTGCTGCGGCTAACGAACCTCTTGTTATAAAGGTTTGCGAATTCGCAAATGTAGGAAGATTTATGAGCAGTTTTTTTCTGTATATTGGACGTAGATTAGCGGCGGTGTTTACCACTCTGCTTGTCGTGTCGATTTTAGTATTTGTCGTTATAGATTTACCACCGGGTGATTTTGCTTCCGCAAAAATCGCAGAAATGGCCGCTATGGGTCAAGATGTCGATCCTGAGCAAATATTGGTATTGCGTGAAATGTTTGGCTTAGATAAACCGCTGTATGAGCGTTACCTAAGTTGGATGGGGGGGCTACTCACAGGTGATCTTGGGCTGTCTTTAGTGAACAATAAGCCAGTTTGGGAAAACATTCATCCCACACTGCTACCTACTATTCTTCTCGCTTGTGCAGTACTGACATTTAAGTTTTTATTAGCCATTCCAATCGGTGTTTACTCTGCTCTTCGTCAATATTCCTTTGGTGATTACATTGCGACCATTTTTGGTTTTATTGGTATGGCTACCCCCAACTTCGTTATTGCGATTGTCGCCTTACTTATTGGTTACCACTCATTTGACGTGATGTTGTCGGGTCTTTACTCACCAGAATATATCTCTCAACCTATGAGCTTTGACAAGTTCATGAATGGTGCTAGCCGAAGCTGGCTTTACATTCTTGTGGCTGGTACAGCAGGTATGGCGGGTATCATCCGAATCATGCGTGCCAACTTGCTCGATGAACTAACGAAGCCTTACGTAAAGACTGCACGTGCCAAAGGCCAAAAAGAATTTACACTCCTTGTCAAATACCCTATTCGAGTAGCGTGTCTGCCACTTGCAGCGACTATCGGTTGGCAATTACCACTGTTGATCAGCGCTGACGTTATTGTGAGCCAAGTATTGAATATCCCAACTATGGGGCCAACCATGCTTAACGCCTTACGAAACCAGGATATGTACCTAGCTGGCGATATTCTATTGCTGATGTCCACCTTAACCATTATCGGTACCATCATTTCTGACATCATTATGTATTGGGTAGATCCACGCGTGCGCGCTGGTCTATAACTTAGGAGCCAACACCATGACAAGTAATATTCAAACCGCTCCTTCTACAAGCATGTTTGCTCGTGTATTTAAGCGTAAGGAAAAACAAATTGATCTAGCGGAAGCAACCGCTTGGCAATTGATTGGTATTAAGTTAAGACGTCACAAACTGGCTTGGTACAGCATGTGGTTCTTAGCTCTAATCTATTTTGTCGCTGCATTCGCGGAGTTTTTTGCACCGTTTGACTCAAGTGACAACTGGCGCCGGTACACGTACGCCCCGCCGCAAACAATCAACTTATTTGAAAAGACGGATGACGGTTGGGACTGGGCGCCACACTTGATTGGTTATAAAGTGAAAACCGATACGCGCACGTTGAAGCGCCACTACACAGAAAACCCAGCGAAAAAAGTTTACTTTGAGTTTTTTGGTGAGGTAGAACCGTACACATTGGCGGGTTTCATTCCGATGAAACATAAGCTATTGGCACCCAAAAATAAGCGTGACCCATTCTTTATTCTCGGCTCTGACCGCATGGGGCGTGATATGTTGTCTCGCTTGATCCACGGTGCACGTATCTCTCTGTCGGTTGGTTTGATTGGTGTATTTTGTACCTTTTTCATCGGTATTTTAATTGGTGGTATCTCTGGTTACTTTGGCGGCCAAATCGATAATTTCATCCAACGTACCATGGAAATTGTAAAGTCTATCCCAACCCTTCCTCTTTGGATGGCGTTAGGTGCCTCATTGCCAAGTGATTGGAGCTCGCTACAGCGTTACTTCTTGATCACCATCATTCTTGGTTTAGTTGCTTGGCCTGATATGGCGCGTGTCGTACGAAGTCGTTTTATGTCATTGAAAAGCGAAGAGTACGTTGCCGCTGCATGGTTAGACGGCAACACGCCGTTTGAAATCATCCGCCGTTACATGGTGCCAAACTTCTTAAGCCACATCATTGCTGTTGTCACACTTGCGATTCCAGGCATGATTTTGGGTGAAACCGCACTCAGCTTCTTAGGCCTTGGCCTTCAGCCTCCAATGGTTAGTTGGGGCGTATTGTTGCAAGAAGCGCAGAATATCCGTGCTCTGGCTGATGCTATCTGGCTATTAATCCCAGCGGCGAGTGTTGTCATTGCCATCCTAGCGATGAACTTTGTAGGCGACGGTTTACGTGACGCCTGCGACCCTTACCACGAACAAGGTGCAAAATAAGGTATTTAAAATGGCTGAAAAAATTCTTGAAGTTAAAGAGCTTAACGTCAGCTTCCCAACAACGATGGAAACGTTCCACGCTGTTAAAAACGTATCGTTTGAATTGAACCGTGGTGAGACTTTGTCGGTCATCGGTGAATCGGGCTCAGGCAAATCAGTTACTACTAGCGCGATCCTTCAATTGTTGGATAAACCGGGTCGAATTGATTCGGGCGAGATTCTTTACCATACGGACGGCTCTATGGTGGATATCACCACTTTGGAGCCACGTAGTGAAGAAATGCGTAGTTTGCGTCGTTTTAACTTCTCATTGGTATCGCAAGAACCAATGGCAGCACTTAGCCCTGTTCATACGGTTGGCGACCAAATTAAAGAAGTGCTATGTCTTGTTGACCCAGGCATCACGAAACAAGTGGCTCATGAACGTGCAATTGAACTTCTGACTCAGGTACAGATGCCTGAACCTGAAAGTTTGATTAACAAATATTCGTTCCAGCTATCTGGTGGTCAGCGTCAACGTGTTGTGATTGCGATGGCGATTGCCAGCCGCCCAGATGTATTGATTGCTGACGAGCCGACGACGGCTTTAGACGTAACAACTCAAGCTGAAATTTTGGAATTGTTTGCCAAACTGCAGCAAGAAATTGGTATGGCTATTTTGTTCATCACTCATGATTTAGGGGTAGTGGCACAGATCTCAGACCGCGTAGTCGTTATGGAAAAAGGTGTCGTTGTTGAACAAGGAGATGTGCGCCAGATTTTCGAACAACCTGAACATCCATACACGATTAAGCTGATGAATGCGACGCGTGCACTTGAGTTGCCTTCCAAGGTGAAGAAACCGTTTGTTCACGAAGGGCAAACGCCGCTTTTGGATGTAAATAACGTCACTAAAGTGTTTGAAAAACCGAGCAAGATGTTCGAGAAGAAGCAATTTATGACGGCGGTTAACAACGCGACGTTAACGCTGCACCCAGGTGAATCTTTGGGGATTGTTGGTGAGTCTGGTTCGGGCAAAAGTACTTTAGGTCGAGCTATTTTAGGTATGCAGCCAGCTACGTCAGGTGACATTCATTACGTAGATGAAAAGAGTGGCATCGAGCTTGACCTAGCGGATTATAAGCGTGTGAAACGTGATCCATTGTTTGCTGATCTTCGTTTGATTTTCCAAGACCCGTGGTCATCCTTAAATCCACGTATGACGGTTGCGGATATCATTGAGGAACCACTGAAACTGCTTCGTACAGAGATGAGCGCGAAAGAACGTAAAGATCGCGTACGTAATATGATGCGTCGAGTTGGGTTGCCCGCAGAGTTCTCAAGCCGCTATCCGCACGCGTTCTCGGGGGGGCAGCGTCAGCGCATTGTTATCGCTCGCGCTTTGGTGACGATCCCTAAACTCATCATTGCTGATGAAGCTACGGCAGCATTAGACGTATCACTGCGTGCCCAGGTATTGGATTTGTTGATTGAGTTTCAAAACGAATTTGGTACTTCTTTCATCTTGATCACCCACGACATCGCAACAGTGAAGTACTTCTGTGATCGAGTGATCGTACTGCAGCATGGCACCATTATGGAGCAGGGTACTATCGAACAGGTGATTCACAACCCACAAGACCCGTATACACAGAAATTGATTGCGGCGGTTCCCGTTGCTGAACTACCTAAAGACGTGGCGTAAGGTTTGCTGGTAACCCAGTTGCGACTTTAAGTTGTCTGTTACATAAGGCCGCGTGACGCGGCCTTTTTTACTTTCAAAACTCGTGAGTTATAAAAACACTTAATAAAATTCGAGGTACCCTATGAAGTTCTGGTTAAATCTGTCTATTGTTAGGCGCATTCATATCAGCTTTATTCTATTGCTGCTGGCGATGATTTCGATTACGGGAGTGAGTTTGGTTCAAGGTCACTTGCAGTCCGAGCGAACCCATATAGTGACCGAAGTGATTTCTCCTTACATGGTCGTGCTTAATCGAATTACAGTTGACTTGCTCACTAGCCAAGCTCTGGCTAACTCTTATTTCACGCCGTTGGATACCGGCATGTATACAAAAATCGAATCTCAGTTTTTAAAAAAACATGAGCTCTATGATGAGAAACGGTTGGCGTTGGAAGCTTTGTCCTCCAAACTCAACGAACACCAAATCGATTTGTTAAAAATTCCACATGACATACCACTATTCTCAAAAACACAGGATTTGTTTAAGCGGTATCAACAAGTAGTTGATACTGAGCATTGGGTAGAACGTCAGTCTGCGCAGTTTGCCTTAGACAGTACTAAAATGAAACGTGCCGCTTATGGCATGTCTGGTTCGGTTGATGATTTGAATGCCAGCTTTATGGCAAACAACCTAGCGACCACTATAGATTCACTGATCTTCAATACCGACAGAGGCTTAAATTCGAATTCGGCGCAAGTTATCGATGGACTTATCAAAAAGAATCGCGTCGTTGCTGAGCGGATTCTTAAAACAAGTCAGTCTTTAGCCAAAATAACGCGCAGCTATACAAAACGTGATCAAAAACTTCTAAACGCGGTCATTGATCATGCTACAGATGAACAAGGTGTGTTGGTGAAGCATTATCGCGCCATGTTGGATCAGGCAAATATATTAGATCTCGTCGGTGGCGTTCAGGCAGAAACGACACAATTAATTGAACAAGTTGTTCAACAGTCTGAAAAGCTAAGACAACTGTCTGCACAGCAAGTCGCACAGGTCAATACGATGCAAGCTGGCGGCGAAAAACTTGTTGTTTTAGCGACATTAGTTGCTTTTTTGTTCGTGTTAGTTGCAGCTGTGACGCTAAGTCGGACAATCCACAACGCTTTACATAAGCTCAAAGCTTCTTTAAATCGTGTCGAAAATGGCGACTTGACGCAACTAACAGGCATTAAAAGTAAGAACGAGTTTGGCGAATTGTCTAACTCGATAGATCAAATGATCAATACATTAAAGCACTTAGTTGCATCGGTACAGTCGGTAACCCATCAGCAAAACAAGCTTGCTAATCACAATCAAGTTACGGCCAGTAACAGTCAAAAATCGCTTGAGTCGCAGCGCATTGAAACCGAAAGTGTAGCTGCGGCGATGAACGAAATGGAAAGCTCGGTTGCTGAGGTTTCCCAAGCAACACGTACAAGCCAAACTCAGTTAACCGATATTGAGCGTTCGATAGTGAGAGGACAAGAGCAAACCACCGTCAACCTAGAGGCTCAAAATCAATTGTCACAAGCCCTCCAAGAGTCGACAGATACCATATCGCGAGTGAGTGATGTAAGCACTGAGATAGGCCGTGTGATTGAAGTGATTCAAGCCATCGCAGATCAAACCAACTTACTGGCGCTAAATGCAGCCATTGAGGCGGCGAGGGCTGGAAACATGGGGCGCGGTTTTGCGGTGGTGGCGGACGAGGTTAGGGAGCTAGCCAGTCGTACAGGGCGTTCAACGCAAGAGATCCATACTATGATTCAATTGTTGCGTGAATCGGTTGAGCAGGCGGTCAATCAAGTGGAGCAATGCCATTTTTATATGCAACACTCGCGCGAATCATCAAACGAAACCAGCATGGTAATGCAAGGGATTCAAACATCAATCTCTGAACTGACTCAGTTGGGAGCGCATATCGCTTCGGCGACAGAACAACAACAAAACACCGCGATAGACATAGCAAAAAACATCAGTCGAATCTCTGATATAGCGTCATTGAACTCAAAAGGTGCTGTTCAAGTGGCAGAGAACGGGCAGAAGTTGGAAGAGCTGTCGATAGAACAACTTCAATTGATTAAGCATTACAAGCTGGGGTGAGTTATGGTGATACGTCAAGGACTAGGTTTATCCAATAAAGCGATTCGAGTGCATAACAAACGTTCTATTCTAACGCATTTGGCCAAAAGTGGCCCCTTGAGTAAATCTCAGTTAGCGTTGCGTACACAGCTTTCGATACCTTCGGTAAGCAATATACTGTCGGAACTGGATGCAGAATCAAAAGTCATACTTAACCCTGTACCTGTTCACGGCCGTGGGAATAGTGCTGGAATTTATGCGCTTAGTAATAAACTCAGTCCAATTCTTTGTTTGAATGTATCACCTAATAAAATCGCGGCATTAGTGGTTAGCGCAGATTTTCAGTTGCTATTGCCGATCTCAGAGCACCAGATTAACGTCGACACTCCAGAAGAGTTACTTGATGCGGTCTGTGATGTTTATGCTACCGCGTTAAAAGCTTGCAAACAGCGCACGCTGCGCGTTGCGATAGGGTTACACGGTCAGGTTTCTAGGCATAGTGGGGCATCTTTACACATGCCACTTGCCAAATGGAACGGCGGCTTTGAGTGCCGTTATTTACTAGCACAACGGCTTGATACCGAAGTCATTGTTGAAAACGATTGTGTTGGCTTAGCCATGGCAGAAAAGTGGCAAAGTGAGCGCCCGGAACATTTTTGCGTAGTGAATTTAGACTACGGAATTGGCTCAGCTTTTATCGTCGACGAGCAAGTATTTAGTAGCCGTTCTCATGCTAATGGCGAAATAGGACACACTCTGGTGGATTTTCAAGGCAAACAGTGTGGCTGTGGTCAGCGAGGATGCCTTGAAACTATTGCCTCGCTATCAGCATTACAAACTGAATGGGACAAAATTTTACAACACGGATGCGCAGGCAATGAACGTTTTATTGATGCTGTATTAGCTAACCACCCAAGAGCCATCCCTTTAAGTGAAAATGCAGTCAATGCGATAGGCCGAACGTTAAGTAACTGCTTAAATTTAGTAGGTATCGAGCAAATTTTACTGTATGGCCGTTTATGCGAGTTGGGTGACGCTTGGTTAAGCCGCATTCGTGAAACGATTACCTCACATCCATTCAATAACCATGAAGATCTCACCCACCATCAAACTCAAGTGATTTTTGGCGAATTGTCTCTTTCTCAACAACTTAAGGGGTTAGCGTATCTATTTATTGAGCAAAGTTTTAACCACAGGGATAGCCCCTCCTCATTGGTAACGTGAGCATCAGAGTTTGCCGAAGAAGGCTGGGAGAGTCGGTCTCCTTTTCAACACGCCCTAGGCTTTTGGCCGATAAAAAAACGCGCCAACTAAGTTGGCGCGCCTGATTAGAAATGAAACTCTCCACAATCAGATTGTTGTAACTCAACACCTCTAAGCTTTGCTCTTATATAGGTGTTGCGAGCAATTCGGTTATCAAACGCCTCAACAAAAGAGCGTTTGATTTCGGTTAACTGCTCAATGTTATCGGATGATTGCGCTTGCGGTTCCAGTTGTAAAATAGGATGAGGGTTAGGTTTGGTTTCCAGTTCCAGAATCGCTGGCACCAGTGTGTTTAACCCTTCGTTTACAGGACGTGCAATCACTAGAATCTTACCAGCGGTTTGTGTAGTACGAATCAAAGCTGGCGCGCTTCCCCACTCGGTTGCTCTTGGATTCGCAAAGATGTTATCCGCTTCAATTAAGTTCGCTTCACCGTATACCTCAAACTGAATATGGTGGCGGGCCAGGCGTTTGATGTTGCCATCTTCATCCGTCACTTCCGCAACGACAGTGCCAATATCTGAACCATTAGCAATCAGTGATGAGTTATCGACACTCAGGCGCAGGCGTGTTGGACGTTTTGCCGGATATTTGATTTCGGAGATCACACATTCTTCACCCACATAGCCCTTGGCAATGATGCAGGCCTCTGTGAACTTTTCTTCGCGGTGTAGGCGTTTAAAGTCCATAAAGTCAAACGCACCTTTGAAAATGGCAGGCAAAAACGGAATGCCATTTTTTGAGTTTTTAATAACTTGCGTGCCGCAGTCTTTACCTGCGATGCTAAGTTCAACTCTGTCGACGTTACTGACTACTACAACATCTGAGCCAGAAATAGGCGTTGCTTCGTGTAAAATTTTTAAATGGTAACCCGATTGGCAAATAGGGTGAGTTTTGTTTGGGGCACGCTGCGCCATAAATACATGATAGCTGTATTTTTCCTGGCGAAATGCGTCCATAATGCCACCCCAAAATTGCTCTGGATGATAACCACGTTGATGATCAAAGCCATGCCACATAGTGCCACCAATGTGCTGCCTTGGTGTTTGATGTAATACGTTGAGGTTGGTCGCATATTCATGACCTGAGCTATCGGAGCCTATCGCGTAGTGCAGCGCTTGAATGATTTGTGCTTGCTCGCCCCAGCTACGATGCACTCGGCTGTTCGAGTTGTGAGAATTCCAATCGTCGACGTTATCTCCCCATTCACGCGTAAATACGGGAACATCAAATTCCTCGGGGTAAATCAATTGACCGTCGTCCGCTTCACCTTCTTTGATTTGGTTAGGGTGGGCGTACATCACCTCTCTCGCTTTCGCACAGTCAATATAACTGTCAAGTGGAACCCATGTGCTGTCATCCATTTCTTGATGAACAATTTGGTGTAGATCTTCTAAAAACCAGTTCGGCTGATGGGTTTCATTTAGAGCAGGTTCAAACATCCAAATGCATGCGTGATTGCGATCACGGCGAATTTTTTCGCGCACGTTTTGCTTAGCTTGTTCAACAAACTGAGCGTCTTCATTCCAGAATTGCCAACCAATAGAAGGCTGAATAATCAAAACCCCCATTTGATCCGCTGCGTCAAGGAAGGCTGGATCTTGAGGATAATGCGCGGTGCGGATAACCGATAGGCCTGCATCTTTGAGCTTTTTCACGTCATTCCAGTGCTGGCTATTGCTTAGCGCAGTACCAATGTGTGCGTAATACTGATGACGGTTAACGCCGATAAGCTTTTCTTCGTAAGCTTCGCCGTTAATGTAAAGGCCATCTTTACCTTTTAGTTCAAGAGTGCGGATGCCAATTCTCAATCTCACGCTATCAATCTGTGCACCGGACTTATCAAAGAGTCGACAATCCAACCAGTATAAATTAGGTGAGTCGGGGTGCCATAGCTCTGGCTGCTCGATTTGCATTTCGCAGCTGATATGCTGATCACTAGATTCTATCGATGCATTCAACGAGTGCTTGGTAGCAACGTGTCCAGTTTGGCAAGAGCTAAGCTGGTACTCAACAGTGATGGGCTGTGCGTTATTAGTCTGATTAATAATCTGCATGCTAAGGTCAACGATGGCATTTTGCTCTGAAACGTTGCGATAGCGAACTCTTAAGCCAGAATTTTTGGTATTAGGGGTCGGACTGTTAGCGAGCCCTTCGTGCCCAAAATGCACCTGATGGGTGGAATAAAGCCACACATCACGATAAATGCCGCCAACGTAAGTAAAATCAAGCTCGTATTGATTTTTCCCCGCAGGGTAACTTGAGTCGTCGCTGTTGTCGGCTTTGACGGCGATAAGATTGGTTGAATCAAAATTCAGGTATGAGGTGACATCAATAACAAGTGGCAGAAACCCCTCTTTGCGCGAGGCGACAAGCTCTCCGTTAATCCAGACTTCTGACTTGCCCTGAATTGCTTCAAAATCAATGACAATTCTTTGACCTTTTAAACGTTCTGGAATGAGAAAGTGTTTGCGATACCAAACAACACCTTGGTAATTAATGGTGCCACTGGCATCTTCTGGTAATAGTTCCACACAATGTGGGAGAGAAACTGATGACCAGTTTTTATCATCGCAACCGAGTTGATTGGCGTTTCCTGGATCACCCTTGTAGAACAGCCAGCCCCCATTAAAATCAAAAACATGGCGTGACGCGTCTGGCATAGTGAAAAAGCCAGAATGAGAAAACTCACGTTGATAATTAAGGGATAGAGTTGGTTTATGATGAATGAGTTGTGACTGACAACTAGCTTGTTCTAGCTGTGATGTCATGTGGTGCTCCTAATGCTGGTACTTAGACCGCAATATTATACCAACGCCGTGAAACTCAATGCGGAACAGATTTGAATCCAAAATCACACAACAAAGTTAACTAAGTTTACTAATGTTACATTTAGTCACTTTAGTGCTTAAAAACTCCGCAATAGATCGTCAGTCTTGTTGGATTGGCTGGTTAGCCATTACAGCTTGTTTGAAGTAGGTCTCCATCAAAAACAGAAGTTGAATAGTGAATGCTTGGCGTAGGTAAAATGAATCATGTCCCCGAGGTATGCGGGTGTCAGTGGAAAGTAATAGTAGTAAATTTTTAAAGGTATGTTTGGTGCAAACTAATCGAATTGCTCAGAGTATTTCGACCGCAACAAATAAAACAGTAATAATTAGTATTGATTAAAAAACACCCACAAAATAACCATAAAAAATCTAAGAATTTAGCTCTATTTGGAACGCAGCTCAAATTAACATTCGAGAAACAAAATAATATCATTAAGGGAGGCTTTATTTGTGATGAAAATTAATTGACTGAAAACCATTATATAGCTTAATGGTTGGTTGATTAAGGTCGGCTGATAATAGAAAATGCATTTAAAATCAGCTTGTTAAATTATTTTTCGCTTCAAAATATATTCAGTTGTAGATAATGAGCGCTCCTATACAAAAACCGCGTAACAACTCTTTTTATTTTTAGGACATTATTTTAAATTGTGTGAAATAAACTTGTAAGCACAGCCTAAAAAATTAAATAATAGGCATCATTAAAAAAGCAAAGAAGTTTTGCATGACGTATTGAACTTCAATTTCAATGAAGTGTGCCGGATAAAGAGATAGGTAATAATAATGACTAATGGGCAACAACCTGAATCAGTTTCTTCTGTACTAAAAACATTCGGTATTTTGCAAGCTCTGAGTACTCAAAAAGATATCGGCATCAGTGAACTGGCTCAGCGCTTGATGATGTCTAAAAGCACGGTTTATCGCTTTCTGCAAACAATGAAAACAATGGGTTATGTATCGCAAGAAGGTGAGAGTGAAAACTACTCACTGACTTTGAAGCTGTTTGAGTTGGGTTCTACAGCTTTAGAATACGTTAATTTGGTTGAGCTGGCGGATATTGAGATGCGTCGTATCTCTGATCTGACGCTAGAAGCGCTCCACCTAGGAGCGCTAGATGGCGATAGCATCATCTATATCCACAAGATTGACTCTAAGTACAACCTCTGCATGCAATCGCGTGTTGGTCGTCGTAATCCTCTTTATTCAACCGCTATCGGTAAAGTGCTGCTTGCAGAGCGTGAAGAAGGTGATGTAAAACGCATTCTAAGCGACGTAGAGTTCACTAAATCGACAGAACGTACTCATGAGACGATCGAGTCACTGATTGACGAGCTACACACTGTACGTGAAGTTGGCTTTGGCGAAGATTACGAAGAGCAAGAAGTGGGCCTACGTTGTTTAGCTGTTCCTGTATACGACCATTTCAACAACGTTGTAGCCGGAATGAGTGTGTCTCTACCAACGATTCGTTTTACTGAAGAGAAGAAGAAAGAGTACATTGCAGAGCTGCACGCAGCCGCTGCGCGTATCTCTCACAAGCTAGGTTGTAAAGAGTACCCTCACGGCAAATAAGCTCACACCAGTCTCTACAAGTCCGCTATCGTAGCGGGCTTTTTTTTTACTTTTCGATAACGTTTACCAGCCTATTTGCATATTATTAGCTTGAATTTTCTAGCAAGATAATTCTTTTCGCTAATTAATTGTTTCTAGCAGATATTCGAAACCGTTCAAAGACACAAGAATGGGATAAACAAAAAGCCCTGCACCAGGCTGGGTAAAGACTCCAAGGCAGGATTAGCCATTCAAGTCAGAAGCCATGCTCGATAAGTGATTGGAACCTTTATTGAGGGAGCGTTCTACACATGACTCCACTGGTTTAAGTCACGGCCTTAAAGATAAAGATGTTGTATTTTCCAGACTTGTTCTAGAGGCTACTTTTTGCCACGTAGAAAAGTTGGACTGTATGATATCGGCGACTCTGTCGGGGAATAACTCTCATGCTCCGATTCGGCGATTAACTTCAACGAGTGAAAAACATCGGGGTTATCTGACTTTACGTCGTTATCTTCATGCGGATCATCTAACAAGTTATATAGCCTCTCATTTCCATCACTGTCTGAGAAGTATTTCCAATTCCCCTGTCTTACCGCGATTTGGCCATCAAATTCGAAGTATAAATGTTCATGAACCGACTGCTGATCTGACTGGTTAAGTAAAAGAGGGTAAAAAGACAAGCCATCTTGAATGCCCTGAGCATCTGCCCCCGTAGCTTCTGCTAGCGTCTTTAAGATATCTGGGAAGTAGCCCATTCGGTTTGATACCTGAGGCTCTACTGTTCCTGGCCACCAAGCAATAAAGGGAACCCGGATTCCACCTTCATGAAGGCTGCGTTTATACCCTTGGAAACCTGCCGTAGAATCAAACGCCGTGACACTGTGGCCCCCTTCATTATGAGGACCATTATCACTGGTAAAGAGCACTAAGGTATTATCTGCGATACCCAGAGATGTTAATTCTTGCATGATGCGACCAACAGATTGATCGATACGCTGAACCATTCGCGCGAACCCTTTCTCATTCGGCGGCCAGTCTTTGTGCTCAAAATCACCATAGCTATCGACTTCCATTCCATCGGTCGTATAGCCGCCTTCATTGTTTGCATGTGGCAAAGTCAAACAAAAGTGAAGGAAAAATGACCTGTCCTGACAATCGCGAATAAATTCAACAGCCCGATCCTCAAGGAAGTCGGGTGAGTAGTCAATTTTGACCTCGGCTACCCCAATTCCGGTTTCCCACTGAAAATCATCCCCTTCCGGTGGAAGGTTTCTAAGAGGGACTTTAACGCCATTTTCTCGTAAAAACGGGGGGAAATAATTATGTGCATGACGCATACAATTGTAGCCAAAATGGTAGTCAAACCCTTTTTTAATCGGGTCTAGATCCGGTTGCCCGTTACCCACTCCGTATTTCCCGATACACGCACTGACGTATCCTGCGTCTTTTAACAGCTTGGGTATCGTGGTTACATCGTCTGGCAGGTAAGAGTCTCTGAGGTTTCGGATAGGTAAATGACCGGAATGAAGTCCAGTCAAAAGCGATGCGCGAGCTGGCGAGCAGACAGGACTGGCACTGTAAAAATCAGTAAACCGAATCCCCTCATTCGCCAGTTTATCGATATTTGGCGTCTGCCAATGTGACTGGCCGTAACAGCTAGGATCACCGTACCCGAGGTCGTCACAGAGAATGATTATTATGTTAGGTTTTTGCAACATTAAAAAATTAGCCTTTTAAGATCCACTTATAAGCAGTGTTGAAGGTTAAATTGAAGATAAAGGGAAAATATCTTGTGTTGAGACGGAAACTGTCTTGCGTAATGACTCGTAGCCAACATCAGAGAGGTTGCTTGTACGATTATTCGCAAACGCTTTCAGCGCAATGACGAGGTTCCGTGTGGCAAACAACAGGGAAATTCGTTTTTTCTCATCTAACTCATTGTTTAATTTGAAATCATTCTTTCCGATCTGGCAGTGTAAGTTTTCCAGTTTTACCAAAAGAGCGTGTTGTTGCTCTTCGGTAAGGAGCAATGGATCGTCCGGAAGTTCAGGAATTAACTGACGAATTTTAACCAGTGTTTCCTTATCTGACTCAGTTTGGGACTGAGCATATTGTTGAGGAAAGAGACTGCTAAAGTAACGCGGATTTGCCAGGCTCTTTTCCAAAAGAGTGCGCAAACTTACCATTTCGAGCTTTGACGGACAGTAAGTTCCGAGTAAACGCTGGCAGTAATCCAGTTCTGACGAACTTATCGGGTCATCATGGGGGAGTGCGGCAATGATAGAGACGTGATCACCGTCTAGAGCAAGCACTTTCTGGGCGTCCTTAATCTCGTGTTCACTGACTGGCTGACCTGGACAGATGAGGAAAACTTTTTTATTGGCGAACTTTGAGCTAACGATACCTGTCGATGAGTTTAGGTAAAAATATGGATGGGCCCAGTTCGATCTTGCATAACAGAGCACCAGACGACGAAACCGCTCGGAATCATCACTAATAATGCTGGATATCTGTTGATATAACGGTGGAGACAACAATTTCATAACCTTCCTATTTTCGTCCAATGTGGCGTCCTGAAAAGCACCACTGGATTCGCAATGTGGCTTTTAAATGTGGGTTGTGACTCAAACCAGTCTTAAACTGAATGAGATAAGAACTTTTAGGTCGTTGCGATCGTTTTGATACGCAATGTCGTCACAAGGTGAGTTACCTTTGCATTCATGATCAAAGTAAAGGATCTCGGACATTCCTGTGGTATCACCTAGCTTCAGGTTGGTGTCTACCCACAAATCGAGACCAATCGTAAAACGTTTGTTTCGCTTGTTCAGTTCAATCAACTGCTGCTGAATTCTCGTTAAGTATGTCCGTCAGATCCGTATCATTTGTGAATACTGAGCCAGAAGTGAGTGCAGCCATGATTGAGGTACTAACCAGAGTAAAATAGGTTCTATGTTTCATATCCATATGTTCCGTTTTTGTTTTGATAGCGGAGAATTTCATCTGTCATACGATTATTGTTGATGTTTTATGTTTTTTAAATGAAATATTGTTTTAAATTCATCAATTGATATGTAAGTCAAAAAACAATGGATGTCTTGATATTTATTTGTGTGTTTTGTTTCTTATTTTTTAGAGAGTAGAATGAGTTGTTAATAGAAGGCTTTAATGGCGATTGGCAAGTTACGTATCTGACTATATAAAAAAAGAGCCCGTAAGGGCTCTTTGAGTATGCAAACAATATCTTAGGAAATATAAAGCTATATCTTATTCCAACTAGTAACTACTTTCGTAGGGCCAATACCAGTTAAAACTAACCTAGAGCTATCAACGACTTTAATTTTTGAATGCAGCTAATTAACTTCATTCAAGAGCACCGTATTTTAAATTACTCATATTCAATATCTTTGAATTAAAACTATTAATCTAGTACTGAATAATTGTTAATTATCGTTCACAGGTAAATAGTATCGCTATGGAGTGATAAGTCAATTTTGAAACGTCGTTTTACAATGCTGATCACACAATTGTAGTTTATGAAAACTAAAAATGAAATGATGTTTCAATTAATATTGATTGCGTCGGAGTGATTGTTTATAGTTTTTATGTTCATTTTGCTTTTGTATCGCTACTCATGGTTTTAGAGACGCTTCCCTACTGTTTAAGTTGTCCTCATGTATTGCCGGTAAAGCGAGATGATCACCTTCCCGTCATAAATCGACTGTTGTTAGAGGAATAGTGATGCGCGCTGTTGAACATCGCAAGTTGTCCCTTCTGTTTCCGTTTTTAAGCTGGTCCTCAAAGGTAAGTTCTCAATCACTTAAAGCGGATGTTTTAGCCGGACTTACAGGAGCGATTATTGTGCTCCCCCAAGGTATTGCTTATGCCATGATTGCAGGTTTGCCACCTGAGTTCGGTCTATATACTGCAATTATTCCCGCTATTTTGGCATCACTGTTTGGCTCGTCTCATCATTTGATTTCTGGCCCGACAGCGGCACTATCTGTGATTGTCTTTACCACCATAAGTCAATTCGCTGATCCGGGAACGCCTCTTTATATCCAGCTCTGTTTTACGTTGACCCTGTGTGCCGGGATTATTCAATTGCTTTTCGGATTATTGCGTTTTGGCGCCGTGGTGAATTTCGTATCTCACTCAGTAGTACTAGGGTTCACTCTAGGGGCGGCGATTGTTATCGGAGTCAGCCAGCTAAAACATGTGTTGGGTTTGCAATACGACTCTGGCGAAACCGCGATTGAAAATATTATTCTGCTTGTCAGCAATATCAATACGTTAAATGGCAAAGAGCTGCTGGTGGGGTGCATTACCATCGCTGTTTGTGTGTTGTGCAAACGCATTTGGCCCAAACTACCTCATATGTTGATGGCAACCTTGGTGGCGATGGGGGTTGCTACTTGGATGAATCATACCGGTAACGAGGTATTGATGGTTAGCCAAGTAAGCAGTAACTATTTAAGCCTGTCTTCTCCTTTTGTTGGTTTTAGCCATTTATCTACCATGCTTGACGGCGTTTTCGCTGTAGCGATGTTGGGTTTGGTTGAAGCGATTTCAATTAGCCGTTCGGTCGCGATGAAATCTCGCCAGCAGCTTGATAGTAACCAAGAGTTTATCGGGCAGGGAGTCTCAAACGTTGTTGGCTCGTTTTTCTCTTGTTATGTCTCATCGGGGTCTTTCACCCGCAGTGGCGTGAATTACAGTAGCGGTGCGCAAACCCCACTAGCAGCCGTGTTCGCGGGCTTGTTTTTATTAATCATCATGGTGCTGTTTGCTCCGTATGCAGCCTACATACCGATTGCAGGTATGGGGGGCTTGTTGCTGGTTGTTGCTTGGAACCTAGTGGATGTTCATCACATCAAAGTGATTGCAAAACATGATGGTAAAGAAATATTTATTTTGGCGGTGACCAGTCTAGCAGCGATTTTTCTTCACCTTGAACTTTCTATTTATGTTGGCGTTGCAGCCTCGCTCTTCTTCTATCTGCGCAGAACGTCGCGTCCCACTATCGAATTACTAAGTTGCGATGAGCTGGATATTGATGATCAGGAAGATATCGCGGTGATCCGCATCAACGGCTCTATTTTTTTTGGTTGCGTTCAATACCTTCATCAAGAGTTGCAGAAAATAAGTTCTAAGCAACTGATTATTTTAGGAAGAGGGATCAACTTCATTGATCATCTCGGTGTGCAGATGCTCGATGATTATGTGTCAACCAGTGGGAGGAGCGTCTATTTCTGTCGCTTTAAAGCTAACGCCAAAGCATCACTGTTAAATGGTGCAACGTCGGTACGAGAAGAACAATTTTCTGATCGATTGACACCATTGTTAAAGCTAATTTGTAAGAGGTAATTCATGAAAGTATTAGTGACGGGTGGCTGCGGCTATATCGGCAGTCACGCCTGTGTCGCATTGGCTGCCGCAGGACATGAACCGATTGTGCTGGATAACTTCAGCAACAGTAACCCTCAGGTCGTAGTTCGTATTGAAAAGTTGATCGAGCGTCCATTGGTTGTCTACCAGGGAGACATTCGCGATCGCCTGGCGCTTGATTGCATTTTTGAACAGCACAATATCGGTGCCGTGATGCATTTCGCCGGGTTAAAAGCAGTAGGCGAGTCGGTGGCTAAACCGCTCGAATATTATGATAACAACGTCTCAGGCACTCTGAATTTACTGGCTGCAATGAGAGCCGCCCATGTTTACCGCTTGATCTTCAGTTCATCCGCTACGGTATATGGCGATCCTTTAACTGTCCCTATTGAAGAATCTGCTCCAACCGGTGCGACGACTAACCCATATGGCACCAGTAAACATATGGTCGAAAGTTGTTTAAGAGATTTCTCTACCGCAAACCCAGACTGGAGCATCACTCTGTTACGTTATTTCAACCCGATCGGTGCTCACCCTAGCGGTTTAATTGGTGAAGACCCAACAGGCATTCCCAACAACCTCATGCCGTTTATTACTCAAGTGGCGATTGGACGACGCGACACTCTGTCGATTTTCGGAAACGACTACCCAACGCCTGATGGTACTGGCGTACGTGATTACATTCATGTGCAGGATCTTGTCGAAGGCCATGTGGCGGCACTGGAAGTGCGCGGTTACATCAGCGGGTTGCATGTTTATAACCTAGGGACGGGTAACGGTGTAAGCGTATTAGATATGGTTGCCGCGATGAATAAGGTGCTGGGCCGAGAGTTGCCTGTACGCATCGAGCCTCGAAGAGCGGGTGATATTGCTCAGTGTTTTGCCGAAGTGGATAAGGCTGAACGAGAGCTCGGTTGGAGCGCGAATCACGATTTAATGGATATGGTTGAGCACAGTTGGAACTGGCAGCAGCGTAATCCGAATGGTTACCAATCTTAATTTTTTAAGGAAACATTATGTCTCAATCATTTGATGTTGCAGAGCATCCTCACCGTCGTTTTAATCCCCTTACGGGCGAGTGGGTGCTGGTGTCGCCTCATCGTGCTAAAAGACCGTGGCAGGGGCAACAAGAAGCACTCAGTATTGAAAGCCTGCCAAGCTATGACGATAACTGCTTTTTGTGCCCAACAAACACGCGAATCAGCGGTGATGTGAATCCGAATTATCAAGGTACTTTCGTTTTTAAGAACGACTTTGCCGCCCTCACAGAGCAAACCCCTGATGCACCGATAAACGATGATCCTCTTTTTCAACTTCATAGTGCTAAAGGGGAAAGTCGCGTGATCTGTTTCTCGCCTGATCACAGTCGCACATTGCCAGAATTGAACCTTGAAGAAATCGGATATGTGATTACCACTTGGATGGAACAAACGGCAGAACTCAGCCAGCGTTATCCTTGGGTACAGGTATTTGAAAACAAGGGCGAAAGTATGGGGTGCTCTCAACCTCATCCACATGGTCAAATTTGGGCAAACAGTTTTGTACCTACCTTGGTAGCAAAAAAAGATCAGCAGCAGCAGCAATATTTTGAACGATACCATAGTCCTCTATTGTTGGATTATGCACAGCGTGAAGTGGCTTCTGGCGAGCGTGTTGTTGTCGAGAGTGATTACTGGGTGGCATTGGTTCCGTACTGGGCGGCTTGGCCGTTCGAAACGCTGGTCTTGCCAAAAATTAAGCTAAGTCGATTGACGGAAATGACACCAGAGACCCAGGCTGATCTTGCTAAGACCATTAAGTTGTTAACCACTAAGTACGATAACCTTTTCCAGTGTTCCTTCCCTTACTCAATGGGCTGGCATGGTGCACCGTTTATCGGGGGTAATCCCGACGCTTATTGGCAAGTACACGCAAGCTTTTTGCCACCACTACTGCGCAGCGCCACAGTACGAAAATTCATGGTGGGATACGAAATGCTCGCCGAGAGCCAGCGTGACCTAACACCTGAGCAAGCGGCAGAGCGCTTACGCAATGCCTCAGATGTTCACTACAAACAGAGTTAATTTAGCGTAGTTCGGAGAAGATACGCTTCTCCGAAAGGCTGAATCATAAAGTTTGATGGCGGTTGGATAACTTGAGAATTCGCCGTAAGAGGAAGCTGACTGTCAGCTTTTTTTTGAAATAAATATTTAAAATGAAATGACGTTTTAAAAATGTGAGCAGGCTATGCGTTTATAGCGAAGTATCACTGTAAACTATAGACATATCATTGAGCATAACCCTGAGTTTGCATTACAAAGGTTTTAAGAGATTTTCGGTATGAGTGAAACGATAACTTTGCGTCCGTTGCCAAGCACATTGGACGAGACAAAAGTGGTGAACCATCTATCTACGGTGGTAGAAGCGATTAAGCGCAATATTCCTAAAATTGGTGAGCGTAATCCAAAAATAGGTACTTCGGAGCACCAATGGGATTACTGCGACCAGTTTGATTGGGTCTCGTCTTTTTGGACAGGAGAATTATGGCTCTGCTATCAAATGACCGCCGATCAGCAGTTTAAAAACAGTGCGAAGCTGCGCAAACAATATTTTGCGGACATGTTGCTTGATCCTTTCTGGTTAGATCACGACCTAGGTTTCCAATACAGCTTAAGCTGCGTGGCCGATTACAAATTGACTGGCGATGAAGAGTCAAAAATGATGGCAATTCGCGCCGCTGATCACCTAATCCATCGTTTCCGCAAGATTGGTGGTTACATTGTTGCGTGGAATGACACTCATCCTCTCGGCCCTGAAATTACTCAAGGTAAATCTATCATCGATTCGCTACAAAATACGGCGTTACTATTTTGGGCGTCAAAAGTGACAGGTTCTCCAGTTTATGCGCAAGCGGCAACTCGACACAGCGAGACTCTAGCAAAGCATATTGTGCGTGATGATTACTCTACTTATCACTCATTTAACTTCCATCCTGTCACACAGGAACCGATTAAAGGCGAGACGTTCCAAGGCTTCGCGGATGATTCCTGTTGGGCTCGCGGACAGTCATGGGCAATTCATGGTTTTGCGCAAACTTATCTATACACCCAAGACGAGAAATTCCTAACGCTGGCGAAGAAATTAGCCCGCTACGCGGTAGAACAAATCACCGACGATGGTGTTCCAGTCTGGGACTACTCGCTACCAAGTGAAGAAATTCAGTATAAAGATAGCTCCGCGGGCGCGATTACTGCTGCGGGGTTACTGTTGATTTCGCAGTGTATTCAAGACCCACAAGAAGCGAAGCAGTACCGAGATTGGGGTAATTTCTTGTTGCAAGGTCTGATGAATAGTTGTGATTTAACGGGCGATGAATCTGCACTGGGTTTGCTTGCGCATGGTGCTTCGTTTGTCAAAGTTGGCCTATGCGACAACATGTTGCCTTATGGTGATTACTACTATCTAGAAGCTTTGATGCGCGCAAACGGTTATCAGAAGTTCTTCTGGTAAGCACACTCGATTATCCATTCAGGGGGAGAAAAACTCCCCCGTCTCTCCCAACTTTTTGGAGCCTATCATGACCCAATTTGCCTCTCGTAAAGGTCATATGACCCTGCCTGTTGAAGAAGGGCAGGAAGAAGTAGTACTGGATTTATACCAGCGTTGGCAAGCGGATGCTCTTCGCGATAGCGACGGCACCACCATGCCAGATTCATTGGCTGAGAAAGACAGCGACATCTATTCGGTGATGTGTCTTGTGCGTGCAGATCAGGAGTACGCCAACCAGCACCCAGAATACTTACATCGCAAATATCTGATGTCTTTCCCTGTGACGGCTATGAGTGATCACGTCTTAATTCACCCACTTGATGGTTACAGCAAAGACAAATATGAGTTGGATGACGATAGCGATCCCAAGCTATGGTGGGAAGTCCGAAATCGTACGTTGAACGAAGTGATCCCGTCAGAGCAGTGGGATTTTGATGCAGAACACCAGCGCATCGATATCTATGATGCGATCCCTTATCACGAGTACACGATTACCTTTATGGCGCGCCAAGTCTGGGACAGTGTCTCTATGTACAACGCGTTGACCAACGATTGGAAAGGCCCTCGAATTAAGAGCCTTGACCCATATCATCCTGAATGTCGTGCACATTTGTTAAACCATTTTGCACACTGGTTAGAAACGCATCCGAATACTACATTGGTTCGATTCACTACCTTTGCATTTTTGTTTGTCATTGATACGGGTGAAAAAAACCAAGACATCTATCGAGATTGGACCGGTTATGGCGAAACCGTTAGCCCTCGAGCGTTAGAAGATTTTGAAAAGCGCTTTGGCTATAAATTGTCTCCAGAAGATTTTGTTGATGCTGGTTACTACAACGGTACTTATAAAGTGCCTTCTAAGCAGTACCAAGACTGGATGACCTTTGTTCAAGAATTCGTTGTGGAGTTTGCGGCAGAGTTAGTCAACATGGCCCATCAAGCAGGCAAAAAGACGGCGATGTTCCAAGGTGATCACTGGATTGGGACGGAACCATTCCTTGAGAGCTATCAAAAGATTGGTATCGATATCAATGTCGGCGCGGTAGAAGATGGCGTAGCACTACGTCGTTTAACGGATTCATGCGGCGATCAGATTCGCGAAGCGCGTTTCTACCCTTACTTTTTCCCGGATGTATTCCGCGAGGGTAATGATCCTGTTGTTGAGTCTATGTCTAACTGGACCAAGATTCGCCGTGCCATGTTGCAAAAGCCGTTAGATCGAATTGGTTATGGCGGCTACTTGTCGCTTGCGAATCAGTTCCCGCACTTCATTGACCATGTGACGGAAATCTCGAGTCAGTTTGGTGATTACCTCGAGTACACACAACGCAGTGAGTCGAAAAAAGTAGCAGGCAAAGTTGCGGTATTGAGCGCATGGGGCGCCGCGCGTAGCTGGCTGCAAAACCAAGCACGCGACCAACGTTTTTACGTTCCACCACGTCCTGATGTGATGGAACTTGTAGGTAACAATATCCTTGAGTGTCTATCTGGATTGCCATTTGACGTTGAGTTCATTAGCTTTGATGACATTGCAGAAAAAGGCATCGATCCGGAGATAAAAGTGATCATCAACACAGGTGATGCGAACTCTGCATGGAGTGGTGGCGAGTGTTGGGACGATCCTAAAGTCATCGTTGCGCTGCGTCAGTTTGTTGCCGAAGGTGGTGGCTTGCTGGGTGTATCTGAGCCTTCTGCATGGCAGAAAAATGGTCGTTACTTCCAGCTTGGCGATGTATTTGGATTAGAGAAAGAAACCTCCCTGACGATGGGACGTGTCGCGATGCCACTGCAAATAGCGGAGAACCATTACTTAAGTCAGTTCATTAAGGGTGACGAGGACTTCGGTAACCCAAGCTATGTGTATCCACAAGCGGATGACTTGACGGTATTGGCAGCGCAAGGACAACATTTGGCGTTAACGGCGCGCGGATACGGAGCTGGCCGAGCTGTGTATCTGGGTAACTTGCCATTCAGTATGGAAAACGCTCGTTTGCTACAACACATTCTGTTGTGGCTGACTCAACAAGAGACGGTTTCTCATCCATGGCTGTCGAATGACCCGTATGTCGATGTCGCTTTTTATCCAGAGACCAACAAAGCTACAGCCGTGAACTTCACCAATCAAGAGCAGCAGGTCACGGTATTCAATACGCAGGGTGAACCACTGCAATTGACTTTACAGCCGTATGAGTGGTGTTGGTTCGATAACTAACCAAGTTAAAGAAGGTGTGAGAGCACCTTCTTTTTTGTTTACTGACAGTGAACGAGGTTGACTGTTGCATCCCCCTTTTGGCTGAATTAAGGAGTTATTCGCATCATGTATTCACAACATTTGATGCAGATCCGACGTAAGGTGTCACAAACAATTGTTGAACAGCAATTGTCTCTTCAAACGCAGCAGGCCTGGCAACAGCAAGTCGAGCATTGGCAAGTCACTTTTTCTCCTCAATCTGGATGGCCAGATATCCAGTTGTCAGACGCCGTGCATAATGGACAAATCATTCACACGTATTTGCAGCGTGTGCTGGTTCTCGCTTGCCGATACCGTTGTCAGCGCTGTTTAAAGGCGCGTTCTATTGCTGAACAGGCCTTGGCGTATTGGTATCAAATAAACCCAACGAACTGGAACTGGTGGTGGAACCAAATCGGTAAGCAACGACTCATGGGGCCAATCGCTCTGTTGCTCAATGAAGAGCTTAGCGAGGCATTAACCAATCAGTTGATTGAAGACCTGCCCAATAACGTTTCGATGACAGGGGCAAATCGCGTCGATCTTGCCAATGGAATGGCCTATCGTGGGTTGTTAGAAAGCGATGAAACACTTTTCACAAAGGCGATGGAAGCGATAGCGGAAACGACTGCTATTACTCACGAAGAGGGCATACAGGCTGATTTGTCCTATCAACAGCATGGGCCGCAATTACAAAATGGCGGCTATGGAGAATCGTTTCTCAATGTTGCGCTTCCCTGGGCTTATGTTTGTGCGCAGACTCGGTTCCGTTTTTCATCACAGCAGCAACGTTTGTTATTAGCTTACTATCTGCAAGGCTCGGTGTGGATGACCCGAACCGGACGCTGGGACTACAACGCCTGCGGCCGAGCTATCGCCAAACCTGACTTGGAGAAAACGCACTGCCGAACGATGCTGATAACTCAAGCTAAGATGTTGCTTGCTTTGTTCCCGGATTATCGCCTTCAGCTTCAAAGATATATCGAGCATCTTCAGGGACATGACTATCCTTTTGCTGGGTTTAAACACTTCTGGCGTTCTGATTACGCGGTGATGGCCAATAATAAATACGCGGTGTCTGTGAAAGCCAATTCTTGTCGCATTAAACCGATTGAAACCGGTAATCAGGAGAACCTTATGGGGTTTTGGTTGGGTTTTGGCAGTATGAATATTGGGGTTACGGGTAACGAGTACCACGATATCTATCCCTATTGGGATTGGGCTAAGATTCCGGGCGTGACGTGTCCACAAATTGTGAGACCTGCCCATGAATGGGGAAGAATAGAACAACAAACGGATTGGACGGGCGGCGTCAGCAATGGTCGTTGGGGGATCACCAGTTTCGAGCTGGATGTGATGCAAACCCAAGGACTAAAATCTTGGTTCTTTTGTGATGGGGCGATTATTGCTCTTGGGGCGGGGATTCATTCAGAGCATCCTGATCCGATAACGACAACCATTAATCAGTGCCACTTTCATTTCCCTGTGTGTTTAAATGGAGCAGAACTGAACGAGGAGTCGACGACAGTTAAAGCCAACAGTTGGCTGCATCATGCTGACGTGGGTTATGTTCTCGGTAATGTGAATGCTCACTTACATAGTCACATGCAACAAGGCAGTTGGCAGCGAATTAATGCTCACTTAAGTGCAGACAAAATGAGTGGCAGAGTGTTTAACTTGTCGATTGACCATGGTGTCGAACCTAAAAATGCCTGTTATGAATACACGCTTTTGCCCGGGGCTTCATTAGCAGAGACAAAACGCTACGCTGCTCAACCGTATGTTAAGGTATTGGAGAATACGCCTACGCTTCAGGCGGTGGTTTATCAGGACAATATTGGCTGTGTTTTTCGTCACCCAGGCCGTATTGAAATACCAGAGTCTGATGCGCAAGAAGGTGTGACTCTAGAGGTCGATAAGCCGTGTTTATTGCTTTGTGAGAGAACACATACAGGTTTTCAGTTTGCAGTATCGACGCCTGGAAGAGGCGATAGAATCAACCTGGTGCTTTACTTCAAAGGAGAAAGTCATCGTTTTTTTGTTGAGACTTTCGACAAGCTCGACCGACTCGGAGAGAGCGTTCGTTTTGACCTACACTTGCATTAGTTTTCTTGAATTTGAACTTGAGCTAGTGGCTACGTTTGCAGTCCTACACCTTGAATTCAATTGGACATAAACCACAGCTAAAGCGGGATCTGGAGCACGGATTTAAGCCGAAGACCCCATCACTCATATTAAGGCTATGCGACGAGAGAGAGTTTGAATTGCATAGTCATCATCTCGGATCATTGCTATGCGCTATAGTTTGTTAGCCTCGACGCTAATATTGTCGGGCTGTGCTGTTACCCCTCATTCGACAAAGATTCAGGCTGATACCAACTGGCATGTTAATCAGCTACCGAATGGATTGAGATACCATGTTTACCCGACACAAGACCAAGAGATCTCGGTTCGAATGGTGATGAACATTGGTTCGTTCCAAGAGCAAGAAAACCAAAAAGGTTATGCGCATTTTGTTGAGCACATGGCGTTTAATGGCAGTACGCACTTTTCTGGTAATGAGGCGATAAGATTATTCGAGCAGTCTGGAGGGAGTTTTGGCGCGGACATCAATGCTTTCACGACCTATCAGCAAACAGGATACAAACTGGAGCTTGCGAACCCCAGTCAATTGCAAGACGCACTAATCTGGATGCGAGATATTGGCGATGGGTTGACGTTTTCACCAACCCAAGTGGAAAAAGAAAAAGGTGTGATCTTAGGCGAATGGCGTCGGGCAAACCCGGATGACAAGCCCTTTGCTTTGAATGCGTATCAAGCTTCGGTGGAAGGTACACCCTATGGTGAGCATGATCCTATTGGTACAAGAGGCTCGATAGAAAAGGCGACGCCAGCTACGCTGAAAAGCTTTTATCAACAGTGGTATCAGCCGCAGTACGCTGAACTTATCGTGACTGGCAATGTAAATATCGACGCTCTTTCTGACGACATTAACAAGACCTTTTCCAGTTGGAAAAGCACGTCAGATGTTGTTGTCAAAAAACGCCGTGATATTCGGGTAAACACCAACAATGAAATCCTGCCAAGTAATTCCATAGAATCACCCAGCTTGCATCTTGTTATTGAACGAGAAGCGATAGGACGTCAAACCGTCGAACAACAGCATCAGGAATGGCTAGATGAAGTCGCTGGACAATTAATTGAACAGAGACTTATTACGGCTCTCAATGATGCAGCCGTCCCCTTTCAGTATGCGTATGCTCAGCCTTACTATTCTAACTACCACCGCATGATGTCTGCTGGTATTTCATTTGCGCCAGAGCGACGTGATCAAATGCACAGCCTGTTTATCAACGCGTTAACGTCGCTTCGGGATTATGGAGTAACGCAAGCGGAATTAGACAGTATTATGGCCAACTGGCAAGGTGAACTCACCAATCTGGATTCCGACTGGAGCAAGCGTAAACCAAATAGCTACGCTGATGCGCGTGTATTCCAGTTAGAGCAAAACAGCGTCAGCCAGTCTAAACAGAGTTATGCTCAGAGCTTGGCAATGTTTCTCGGCAGCGCCACGTTAGCAAGTGTGAATACTCACATTACAGAGCTGTTATCTTTGCCGCCGAGCTTTTCCATCGGGATGAGTAAAAATGAAACGCGCGCGCAGTTTTCCGATGTATTTTCATCTCTGAATACGGCTTACTTCCAACCCGGAGAAAAACCATTGTCGATGGAAGCGAGAGCGGGTGGTTTCCTTCAGCCAGTTAAGGAAGGCAACATTATCAGCGCTCGCAAAGAGGCGGGAGGGTTTGAAGTCTACACGCTCTCTAATGGCGTGGATGTATGGTTCCATCAAGATGAAAAAGCGGGTGGGCGCGCCTACATTTATTTTGCAAGCCAAGGCGGAAAAGCGGCAGTAGATAAGCTGCTTTACCCAGCTTATGAGATAGCCACCATGGCAACCGTAAGAAGCGGGCTAGGGGACTTTTCAGGATCTGAGTTAGACAGTTACTTACGTAGTAACAATATTGCTATTGTTCCGATGTTAGATACCACCAGTCACGGCGTAAAAGTCACCACACAAAAAACACAGTTGGAAAATGCATTGAATGCCATTTATAACCTGAGCACAGAAATAAAGGTTGATGAACGCCAACTGACAGCGGTGAAGCAAGAATTTAAACAACAGCGCCGCGCCTTTTTTGAGTCACCAATGGGGAAGTTGATTCAGGAAGCAAATCGAAATGCTTATCTGCCGGAAAGTCGCCATCGTATTTTGGATAGCGAGGGTGTCGAGAGCGTTACTACGGAACAGATACTTGCGGTACATAAGCGTTTATTTAAGTTCAATAATGGCTTCAAAATGGTGGTGGTTGCGGACATAGAATCAGAGCAACTTGAACCACTGTTGCGCCAGTATGTTGCTTCTATCGAATTGATTCCCGGTGAGCTTATTGATTACAACGTGGCATTGAACCCAGAGGCGTCAAGTCGCTCAGTGATGACTGATGGTCATGAGCCGTCTTCACTTTATTTGCAGCGTCTGACCAACGCCAATGATGATGCTCAAAGTGGGAGAGACACCATGGTTGTCGATATCCTACAACGCATCAGTACCGCACGTATATTAGATCAATTACGTGAAGACCTAAGTCTGGATTACAATCCGAGTATTTACCCGATGATACAGGATCGTGAGCAAGTATCAGATTGGATCTTTGAGTCGCAAGTCGATCCGAAAGATGTAGCGATAATGGACAGCCAGCTAAATAAAATTTTTGATGATTTGGCGGAAAATATTACCCAACAAGAGCTCGATATCGCGGCGAAGCAGTTGGTGGTCGCCATGCAGGGTATGGAAGACAGGCCGAGCCAGCGAGCATGGGCATATGGCCGTTATCTGGTGCATGATTATGGGCTGGATGTACTAACGAATGTTGAAGATACGGCCAAAAGCATCACGTTGGAAGAAGTTCAGTCTCGCGCGCGATCAGTATTTGGGCCGCAAGCAAAACGCAGTACGATCATTCTGAATCCAATCTAAAAAGTAGCGCATTAGTCAATTAGCCCAAGTGAAAAGATGGACGTTTTATTTGGGCTGTTAAGCTGTCTTTAGCGATGGCTTTGTATGTTACTTGGAATAGGTGTGCTTCAGCTAGAATCAAGAAAATCGCTTTCGAAACTCTCGTGGAGTCAACCCAACAATATTGATGAAAGCTTTTCTGCAAGCGCTGGTATCTTCATAACCAACCTGATGAGCTATCCATTCAAATGAATATTGAGTGCTTTCCAGGTAGTTACATGCATGTTGTACCCTGAGACGCTGCAAATACTGATTTGGGTTGTAACCTGTAGCTTTTAGGAATCGACGTTGCATAGTACGTTCAGTAAGGTTTACTTGCTTGGCTAACTGCTGCACGAACAACGGTTCGCTATAACTCTGATGCATAATTTGTTGAACTGAGACGATCGCCATATCACCATGATCGAACGATGGTTTGAATTGTTGATAATAACTCTGTTCTCTCTGTGCTGTGTCTATTACAAGTGTTTTACCAAGTTGGCGCACAACGCTCGGAGACGCATATTTAGCGATCAACTCAAATCCAAGATCTAACCATGACATCATCCCGCCTGCAGTCACTATATCTCCGTGATCAATCAATATTTTATTGCTATTAAGAGGTATCTCCGGAAACATTCTGGTAAATGTTTCTGCTAACGCCCAGTGGGTTGTTACCTCTCTCGTATCAATTAAATTTGTTCCAGCGAGAATGAATACGCCCGCACATGCAGATGATAGAACAACACCTTTAGAATAATGGTCTTTAAGCCATTCAATAAATTCACCCTCAGGGGCAAAGTAATAATCACCTATTGAAGCTGGTGGCAACAAAATAACAGTTAAGCTCTTAGCTATCAGGTCTGTATGTGAAATAACGACTGGTTCAAATAAAACTTCAATTTCTTGTTCCTTACAGACTCTGTTTGCAAGCAAAAACATCTCTTCAAGACCATATACAGCTGATTTCAATACTGAAGGATACACGCAAATTCCCACGGTTATTTTTGTCATACTTACTCTAAAAATGTCGCTTTTAACCTCTTTTATGTCATTTTAGCCTCTAAAAAGAGTTCATCAAGTTGCTCATAATTTTTCTGAACGAAAAGCTAAAGCAACAGGAGATGGAAAATGAACAAAACTGCATTACTTGTGATTGATATACAAAATGATTACTTCCCTGAAGGTAACTTTCCTTTGTGGAACGCAGATAAGACCCTGAACAACATTAAAGAATTAATTGTTAAAGCCAACCAACAACATGTACCTGTATTCCTTATTCAACATATATCTTCGGCCCCTAAGGGAATGGCACCATTTTTTGAGATAGGCAGTGACGGTGTGAATATCCACCCTGAAATAATGTCGATATGCCCTAATGCCGAAGTCATTAAAAAACAGCATGCAGATAGCTTTCACCTAACCCGTTTAGAGAGAGCGCTCGAAAAGTTAGGTGTCGATGAATTGTTGATATGCGGGATGATGACGCAAAATTGCGTGACGCACACAGCAATATCAAAGAAAGCAGAAAAATATAAAGTTTCAATTCTTGAAGATTGTTGTACGACGACTGATAGGATGACTCATAACATTGCTTTAAATGCAGTATCAATTCGCGTGCCTCTATTAACTGGTTCCGACGCCTTATACATGTAGTAGGCCACAAGGAGGTGTATCGAACTCTCACTGGTATTATTTATCAGTGAGCTTTAGCCCTAACGAACAATGGGGGATATATGAGTTAGCACAAGCTTTGACAAAAGAGGTTGGTTAGAATCGGTTCAGTATTGAGTATATTAACTATGTTGGTGCTAAAAACGGGGAAAGTTAAAACTGACTGGATCTAAGGTGGACTTTTCCAAGTTGTCAGTGACAGACGGTCTTTACCCTTCAGATAATTTTTAGTATCTCAAAATGCAGTGATTACGGTTTGGCAATGGTAGTCAATTTTCTGTCTCCTAAGCAAAAGCTTGCACTCGTGATTTTTGTTACCAGCATTATGTTATGCAGAATTTGCAAAAGAGGGGGCTAGTACATTACTCATATCTGAAATATTTTGGTGCATTGATCGCCGAAATATAGATAAATTTCTTAACGCTGGCTTTTTCAGCTTCTAATAGAGCGTTGAGAGAGTACTAATTTAATCATGAAAAGTGGAGTTAGCCACTTAAGACCAATAGGGGAACGAAATTAGACAAAGGCGAACCGATGATTCACCTTATTTCATCTAGATTCCAGAAGCTAAAACAAACTTAGTCTTGAGGGCTTAGTTTCGCATTGATCTCTGCATAAGTGTGCAGAAGCTCTGTAAGCGTTTTAACCCACACAAATACATCCGTCGGGGTGTTTTCAAGCAGTTTTTCAACTTGCGCACAATGCGTTTCAAGAGTGATGGCTTCCTCCAAACGAAATGAGATCGCGTAGAAATGCCAAAGGATTAATCGTGTCATTCTCTCACTGTTTTGCTTCGCATGCTCTGAGTCATCAAAAGCTTGTTGAACTTCACTCAGCGCAATTGCTGTCATACGCAGCATTGCATCAAGCCGGGCAGACAACATGCGGTCTTCACTATCCACTTCTTCTTGATCAAAAGTAAACAGCTCATTCATCACGTCTTCTGGCACCATTTTGCTGATCATGCGAGCACTAAACTCTTCCAGCTCATGACGAGGCATGGTTACAAGACAATCGAAGGTGTAATCACGAAGCATAAAATCACTCTAGTTTGGTCATCAGTTTCTGTTGTTGCATTCTAAGTGCTGAGGATTGGATTTCCACTGTTTATTTTCGCGTATCGTTCGGAACCGAGAAGTTCTGTGCAAGTACCGAATGGGCTTGCCATCAAATCTCTCATATCAATGCCATTTATAACTGACTAAAATTTTTACAGGAACTGCTAAAGGCACAAAAACAAAGGATGTAAATAATACGCCCTTTGTATTATTAGAAAAACGTTTAATCCCGACATACGTATATATGGAATATTTAAAATTCCCCTGTGTTCTAAAACTTTATTAAGATAGCTTTTAAACTTATCGTCATGGGTCTATGTAAGAAAAATCTGAGACTCATGTAGTTACAGTTATGGAAAGTATAATTTCAAAAATGTGATCTATTAATCTATCAGGAAGGTAATTGTTTAATTTTGATGGAAATTTAAACAATAAATTAAGTTTTTATTTTTCGAGTGTATTATTCGTTTTAGAAGTGATTAAAAATATTAATGTGGCTAGGTTCGATAAATTCAGTTTATATCAAAGATAAGCTGAATTTGTTAATTAAACCTAAATATTCATATAGCATGCGCTTCAATTCTTAAGGCTAGTTTTTCTTGATTAAGGTTTATAAAAAACGAAATCATTGAATACATAGCCGATTAATAACATATCTAATAAGCGCAGGAATTTCTATGAAATTAAAAGCAGTTACGCTAGCAATGATGTTAGCTGGTGGCGTATCAGTGGCAAACGCTGCAAACCTAGATCAAAATATTGATAAATCTGGATTCTGGCTGGGCGCAGCAGCTGGTATGGGTCTATCTGATACTGATGCTGGAGAAAGCGAAGTACTTAGCCCTAAACTTGAAATGGGTTACGACTTCGGTAAGCATTTTGGTCTCTACGGTAGCTACGATTACATGCATAACCTAAGCGATGCAGAACTGCACCTTGGCACATTAGGCATGAAAGGAAATCTGTACTTTACTGACAACTTGTCTATGTTCGGTAAGCTTGGTGCAACGTACATCTTTGCTGATGGTAGCGAGCTAAAAACTGACAGCTTTAGTGGTACTGCAGGCGTAGGTCTTGAATACCAACTAACCAACGCAGTAACGACAAAAATTGGTTACGACTACTACAACAATCTTGAAGCTAAAAATGGTCACGACCTAGATCTTAGCCAAGTATACTGGGGTATGACATACAAATTCGGCCAACCTGAAACACCTTTAGTCGTTGAGGAAAAAGTTGAAGTACCAGTAGAAGTAGTGAAAGAAGTGACTCAAACTTCTCGCTCTACTTACACACTCCCTTACCAAGTGGGCCAGGTTGATGTAAATGACTACGGTCGTTACAACCTTGAGGAAGTGATCGCAACAATGCGCAACAACCCTGAGTTAAATGCAGAAATCGTGGGTCGCACGGATTCTACTGGTTCAGCGCTTACCAACGAACGTGTTTCAACGAAGCGTGCAGAGCATGTTGCACAATACATGATCGATCAAGGTATTGAAGCTGAACGCATCCACACTTCTGGTGTTGCGAACCAACAACCGTTGACTGATGGTAATAACGCACAGCTTGAGCGTTCTGTTCAGATCACATTGAACTAGGATAAATATTTTATCCATAAGTCAGAGTTCAAAAGGCGATTTTGTTACTCCTTTTGATTAATCTGTTGCTCTTATCAAAGAAAAAGCTCCCGTAGTTGGGAGCTTTTTGATTGCATATCTATTAATTATTAACCAAACAGACGTTCGCTGCGCTCATCACGCTCGTTAATCACAATCGTTTGAGCACGTTTGAAGAAGTTAAAATCCGTTGCCGTTGCACTGGTGTAAGCGCCCATCATACGGCCAATGATCAAGTCGCCGTTTTCTAATTTCGGTAACATCACGTTTTCTGCGATCACATCAATGCTGTCGCAAGTTGGGCCAGACAACACACTTGGTAAGTACTCGCCTTCGTGCTTCAGCGTCACCAACGGGTATTGCGCGTCATCAAACATCAAACCGCTGAATGAGCCGTAAATACCATCATCTAGGTAGTACCACATTTGGCCGTCACGCTCTGCTTGACCCATTACCGATGCCACACTGGTTACTGACTCTGCAACAATAAAGCGACCTGGTTCTGCAATAACCTGTACCGTTTCTGGCAACTCGTTTAACGCTTCGTTAATCGGTACGCAGAACTCATCAATTGGCATCACTTTCTCTGAGTAAGAAACCGGGAAGCCACCGCCAATATCCAGTGTACTCAATGCAGGTAAACCGCGAGCCACAACTTCATCCATCACTTGCTTACAAGTACGGATTGCATCAACGTATTTCTGTGGGTTCATCGTTTGTGAACCAACATGGAACGACAGTCCCTTAATACGAATATTCCACTCTTTCGCCGTTTCGATGATGTTGAGTGCCTGTTCTGGTGTACAACCGAATTTTTTCGATAAATCGGCAAATACGTCTGAGTTACGAAAGCTCAAACGCACAAGGAGTTCTACTTTGTGGCTGTACGCTTTGAACTTTTCTAGCTCGTTCAGGTTATCAACAACAAACACATGACAGCCATACGCTAACGCATCACGAATATCACGGTCACGTTTAATAGGGTGAGTGTGAATCGTGCGATCTGCTGGTACGCCTTGTTGTTTCACTAAGTCTACTTCACCAGACGTCGCCAAATCGAAACTTGCGCCTTCTTCCAATAGGGTTTTTACCACCGTTGGATGAGGCAATGGCTTCAATGCAAAGTGCAGAGTGACATTCGGTAGTGCTTGGCTGAGTGCTCGGTAATTTTTACGAATCATATCGCAGTCGAGCATTAACAATGGCGCGCCAAATTGTTCAACAGATGTTTGAATTAGATCGACCGTCTCCGCTGGTAAAGCTGGAGAAGAAAAAGATTGAAAACCGAGTACAGACGCAGAATGAGCCATAGCAAACCTCCAAAGTTAAGTAGACACTTTTCATGGGCATTGTGATGAAAAGTGGAGCGTCAATAAGAGCGGGGTTACCGCCGTCAAAGAAACTCTTGGATAGTTGCTCTATCGCCTTGCCACAAAACTGCTGTGATGTACTCGGATTGGCTATCATCAAGAAGCAGCGCGATATTAAGGTCATAAGTTTTCACGCGCAATAAAAAATACAGCAAATAAAGAACAAGTTTTTTATCGTCAGGATAACGTTTATTAATTAATGTTTACTCTATGATTTCTAAGAATTTATCGAGAATTTGGTTGTGTTTTAACCCACTTCTGGTCACCAATGAGATATCAGAACTAAAGTGAAACGTATCGGGGAACAGAGGGCGCATTTGGCCTTTATTACACCAATAATCGGCGTAATGCTGCGGTAAAAAGCCGATGTAAGTCCCTGTCAATATAAGGAAAGCGATACCTTCGTGATCGGAAGCTGTCGCCGAGCATTTTAGCTTTTGATACAGATCGGTGACTTCGGGAGACATTCTGTGCCTTGTTATAACGGAATTGGTCTGTTTAAGACGCTCTATCTCCCGATCGCTTTCGCTAAAAAATGGATGTTCATGACTGCAGTAAAGGTGATAACTTTCGTTATACAAAGTACGGTAATCGAAGTTATTGCTTTTGTTATTCGCAGGGAATGCACCAACGTGAAACCGTCCGTCAATTAAACCTTTTTCGATATCTGCTGGGGTCGACATCGTGATGTTGATATTTATTTTCTCGCTCATCTTGCGGATGTACTTTAGCGCGCGGGTTATCTTCATGTGCGGTTGAGTGACTAGATTATTGACTAGTGCGATATTGAGCTCGCCACGAAGCTCATTATTGATCTGGTTTACGTCATTGCGAAATTGCTCAATCGAAGCAAGCAAAATATCGGCGGATTCTAATACCGCTTCGCCTTCGTCTGTTAAGGTGACACCGCCCCGTCCTCGATGACAAAGCTTCATATTAAGACGTTTTTCAAGGTCACTCATTTGTAGCGATATCGCTGATTTTGTAATGCCAAGAACGGGCTCTGCGGCGGTATAGCTGCCACACTCGACAACGGTTTTAAACAGGCGGATCAGTTTGATATCAAAGTCGGTGATCTGGTTGATGACACTTCTGCTTTTATTGTTGAGCTTTTTCATAACTAATGTAAAGTAAATTTATAATCTACTTAACATACTCATGTGCTAAAAATAAGTCTAGTCACTACAAGGATGGTATAGCGATGAGTAACTACAAATTTGCACAAGACGGAATAGATAAAGATCTTTCTGCTCATTGGATGGCATTTACCTCCAATCGCAGCTTTCACCAAAACCCCCGCATCATCACTCAAGCTCAAGGTTCTTGGCTCAAAGATGCCAATGGTCGTGATATCTATGACTCACTGTCTGGGCTGTGGACATGTGGCGCTGGACATGGTCGTCAAGAGATACAAAAAGCGGTCGCTGAACAGTTAGGTACTCTCGATTACTCGCCAGCGTTTCAATTTGGTCACGAACTCTCGTTCAAGTTGGCGGAGAAAATCGTCGAGAAAATGCCACAAGGACTCGAGCATGTATTGTTCACTGGTTCGGGCTCGGAATGCGCCGACACATCACTTAAGTTGGCAAGAGCTTATTGGCGCGTAAAAGGCAAAGCGTCGAAAACTAAGCTGATTGGTCGAGCCCGTGGCTATCATGGCGTTAATGTTGGTGGCACTAGCCTGGGTGGCATTGGCGGCAATAGAAAGACATTCGGTCAGTTGTTTGATGCAGACCATATTCCTCACACCCTGCAACCTGATTTAGCCTTTACAAAAGGTTGCGCGGAAACGGGGGGAGTGGCGCTTGCGAATGAGTTTTTGAAGCTCATTGAACTTCACGACGCATCAAATATTGCTGCCATCATTGTGGAACCTATGTCGGGCTCTGCTGGTGTGATTGTGCCGCCGAAAGGTTACCTACAGCGACTGCGTGAAATCTGTGACCAGCATGACATCTTGCTGATCTTCGATGAAGTCATTACCGCATACGGACGCATGGGATGCTGGACTGGTGCTGAGTATTTTGGTGTGACGCCAGATATCATGAATACCGCAAAGCAGCTTACCAATGGTGCAATCCCAATGGGGGCTGTGATTACATCCAACGAAATCTATCAGGCGTTTATGGAGCAAGATTTGCCCCCTCATATGATCGAGTTTGCTCATGGTTATACTTATTCCGCTCATCCCGTCGCATGTGCGGCAGGATTGGCAACACTAGATCTATTAGAAAAAGATGCGTTGATTCAACAGTCGAGCGAGCTAGCACCGATTTTTGAAAATAAACTGCATGCGATTAAAGGTGCAAACCATGTTCTCGACATCAGAAATTGCGGCTTGGCCGGAGCGATTCAGATCGCACCAAGAGACAATGATCCAACCATTAGGCCATTCGAATGTACATTAGATTTATGGGACAAAGGATTTTATGTACGTTCTGGTGGCGACACGATTCAATTCGGTCCAAATTTTAATGCCAAAGCTGATGACCTAGAGCGCCTATTTGACGCGGTTTACGAGACATTGAATCAACTAAATTAAAAATTAAGAAAGGAAGTCAAAGCATGGAAGTTATTTCTCACTTTATTGACGGAGACAAGTTCTCACATTCAGGTTCGACGATTGATGTTTACAACCCAGCGACGGGGGAGCCGATTCGCCAAGTCGAAATGGGCACGTCTAAAACCGTGAGTCAGGCAGTAGATGCAGCAAAACGCGCTTACCCTGCATGGAGTAAAACACCACCGCTAAAAAGAGCGCGAATCATGTTTGCGTTCAAAGACCTCTTGGAAGCGAATCAAGATCAAATCGCGCGTTTAATCAGTGAAGAGCATGGTAAAACGATAGAAGATTCTCTCGGCGAGCTGCAGCGTGGTATCGAGAATGTGGAATACGCGTGTGGTGCGCCAGAGTTATTGAAAGGCGAATACAGCCGAGGAACAGGACCGGGCATTAACGCCTGGAGTGACCATAAACCAGTCGGCATCGTTGCCGGTATCACACCATTTAACTTTCCTGCGATGGTTCCGCTTTGGATGTACCCTCTCGCGATTGTTTGCGGTAACTGTTTTATTCTCAAACCGTCAGAGAAGGTACCAGCTTCTACTTTGTTTATCGTTGAGCTATTACATCAAGCGGGTTTACCAAATGGCGTAATAAACGTGGTAAATGGTGGTAAAGAGGTTGTCGATGCACTGATCGAAGCGCCGGAAGTGAAAGCAATGAGCTTTGTAGGGTCGACGCCTGTTGCGGAATATATATATTCGGAAGGCACCAAGCGCGGTAAACGTGTTCAGGCGCTTGGCGGTGCAAAAAATCATGCGATCATTATGCCGGACGCTGAAGTTTCGATCACCATCAACTCACTGATGGGGGCAGCATTTGGCTCCTGTGGTGAACGCTGTATGGCGATTTCGGTTGCGGTGTGTGTGGGTGATGAAGTCGCAGATAATTTGGTTAAAGAATTGACCCCGTTGATTCAGGAACTGAGAGTCGGAGCTTTTACTCAGAACTCGGTGGACATGGGACCAGTGATTGCGAAAGAGCATCTAGAGAAGATTTCTGGTTATATTGAAAGTGGTGTTGAGGCAGGAGCTGAACTAGTCGTCGATGGTCGCGGTCTTTCGGTTCCTGACTTCTCTACTGGCTACTTTATTGGTGGCTGCTTGTTCGACAAAGTGACACCAGACATGAAGATTTACACTGATGAAATCTTTGGTCCTGTGCTGTGTGTGGTGCGAGTTAAATCCCTTGAAGAGGGAATTCAGCTTATTAACCAACATGAGTTTGGTAACGGGACTTGCATCTTTACACGCGATGGTGAAACGGCAGAGATATTCTGTGACGAAGTTGAAGCGGGCATGGTTGGTGTAAACGTACCGCTTCCTGTCCCGGTGGCTTACCATAGCTTTGGTGGCTGGAAACGTTCGTTGTTCGGCGATCTCCATGCGTATGGTCCTGACGGCGTGCGCTTCTATACTCGTCGTAAATCCATTACTCAGAGATGGCCAAAGCCGCAAACCAACGAAACCGCGCAATTTGCATTCCCAAGTAATAAATAGCGCTTATTTCTTGAGTTAATTACCTATCCCCTAGCTTTTGAGCTGGGGGATATTTGTTCAGGTGATAAAAACCTTAGATAGGTTCACCTGCTTCATCTTCTTCGACGATATCCGTTTCAAGGCTGGCTTCCGCTAGCCAGCGCTGCATGGTGTCGCTATTCAGGACTTTTTGCTGATATTGGGTTGCCTTCTCTGACAGTTTGATGCCGTAAGTAAGCGTGCGCAGTACCACAGGTGCATACATAGCGTCCGCAATCGACCATTCTCCAAATAACCAACCATCCGGGTATTGCTCCATTTGTAGTGACCAGATTTGATCAATGCGTTCGATGTCTTTAAGCGCGTCTTTACTCAAAGATACCGTTCTATTCGCACGACAGTTCATTGGCATTTCGTTACGTAGTGCCATAAATCCGGAATGCATTTCTGCAGATATTGCTCTTGCTTTAGCTCGCTCAGAAAGAGGTTGAGGCCATGCCTTACCATCTAGGAAAGCTTCGTTTACGTACTCGAGAATCGCCAGTGAGTCCCACACGGTAACATCATCACAAACCAAAGTGGGCACCTTGGCGGTCGGTGTAATGTCCTCTAGTGTGTTGTAAAATTCGTCCGTAAACAGTCTGATTTTTTGGACTTCAACATCGATGTCGTAATGCATGAAGATAAGCCATGCTCTTAAAGACCAGCTCGAGTAGTTTTGATTGCCGATATAAAGTTTCATCCATGCTTCCTTTTTTGAGTGATGGTTTGGAACATTTACGATAATAGATTGTTTTATCGAAAACTAACGGATAGTTTTGATGGGACACATTAATAAAACCGATAGATAAGCTTAGTATGGATATTGATGCTTTAAGAAGCCTTCTGGCATTTGCAGAAACAGGTAGTTTTACGCGAGCAGCGAAGCAAATTAATCGAACCCAGTCGGCGTTCAGTGCTCAGATGCGTAAGTTGGAAGATGAACTGAATATTCGCCTGTTTGTAAAAGAAGGACGTAATCTGGTGCTCAGCGAAGCTGGCCTTGCGTTACGAGCTCATGCTGAGCAACTGGTCGCTTTACACAACAAAGCGGTGAAACAGGTGCGCCGTTATCAAGATAAGCTGCCACTTAGGTTAGGCTGTCCGGAAGACTATAACGACGCCATTCTGCCGAAAGTCATCGCGATTCTAAAAAAGGCTGAACCAACCTGTTCCATTCAAGTGTTCAGTCAACCCAGTGTCACTTTGAGAGAGTGGCTAGATGAAGGCAAAATCGACGCCGCTATACTCACGCGCGCCGCTGAAAGTGAAGAAGGGCATTGGCTTGCCCACGATAAAGGGGTGTGGATTGCTAGTCAGGATTACCAAGCGGATACGGCTAAGCCTTTACCACTCGCGCTTTTCCAGCCAGATTGTAAATACCACGCTGCTGCAATTGATGGTTTAACAAAAAGAGGTATCTCTTACCAACTGTTAGCCTGTTGTAATACCGCGTCAGCCCAAAGGGCGATAGTTCGAGAGGGGCTGGGCATTGGTGCCATGGGACGATTAAGTGTCTCAAACGACCTACAGATTCTAGATAATATGCCACCGTTGCCTGCGGTCGACATCGTGTTAGTGTCTGGAGTAACGCCGCACCCATTGCTCAGTTCGTTTGACCTGACCATCGCCGACTTTTCTTTGATTGAGAAAAGAACTTAATTTGATGTTTAGATAAGCATTAACGCTTGCTATATAAGGGCTGCGTTAATGCTTTGGCTCACTAGTGACCGAGCTTCAACATCACCACGCCAGACAAAATCAGCATGATACCGATGTAGCGAACCATGGAAGTCGGGTCTCCATAGAAATAAACGCCGACAAGAAATGTTCCGGCTGCGCCAATGCCTGTCCAGACTGCGTATGCGGTACCCATAGGGATCACTCGTTGCGCCGCAAACAGCAACGCACCGCTTATCGCCATGAATACCACTGCCATTGTTATTCCTAACACCTTGTGCCCAGACTGAGCAACTTTCAATCCAACTGGCCATCCAATTTCCGTAAGACCAGCTAAAACTAAATATAACCAGCTCATAATTTCCACCTAATTAGATAAAGGAAAAACATTTGCAGGCTATGGTATCGATTATTATGATAGATAAAAGTTAATAACTATCGATTTTTTTCATATGTTAAGTTTGGAACAAGTTAGGATGCTGGTGCTCTCTGCGGAGCTAGGGTCGTTTTCTGCCTGTGCGAGGAAAATGGGCAAAGTTCAATCTGCGGTTAGTCATGGTATCAGTACCTTAGAGATTGATTTAGGCATCGAATTGTTTGATCGTTCGGCCAGAAGCCCAAAGTTAACCCCTGCTGGTGAACGTTTAATACGCAGTGCGAAAAACTTGTTGGCGCAGGCAGACGAATTCGAAAAGATTGCTCAATCCATTGAAAGAATGGAAGAAAGCCAACTGACGATAGCCATCGACGACGGGGTATATAATTCAAAGTTCGCAGACTTATTTAAGCGTTTAGATAACCAATTTCCGACGATTCAAATCGATGTACTGAGCTTAGCGTCTGGCGATATATCTGCTGAAGTTGCAAATGGTGATGTCGATATTGGAGTGATGTTCACTGAGTTTGAACAGTTAAAACAAGTCGACTTCTGTTATGTGGGAAGCATTGATTACCTTCCTGTCTGTCACCCAAACTATCCGTTGGCCGATATTGATGTCGAGTTACAATCAGATCTCGCCCCGTACCGCCAACTCGCGATCCGAGGTAAATCAAAAGTAGAATCGCAGGCTTTGATTAGCATCGCGCCTAAAGTTTGGTGGAGTTCAAGCCATTACAGCGCGTTAGAGCTAGTGAAGCAGCAGGTAGGTTGGGCTTATTTGCCCTCTTTTTTGGTGAATGATTTAATCGATTCAGGTGAATTACACAAAATTAAAGTCGCCTTTGACCATAAGCCTTGGAATGCACCCGTCGATTTAGTCTTTAAAAAGGGCAGAATGAACGGGCCAGTATTTCAGTGGTTATTTGACGAGCTCAAACAAATATTTACACCCACAACCTAAACTCTGATAAATATGCAAGAAGACATCCTCATATCGCCTTCTCGTATGACTAAATTGGATATTGTTCGGAAAAATCGATGGGGTTTAGTTGTTTGCTTCAATTGCGATTATGTTTCTTGGTTCAGGAAAGTACGCATTAAAGCCAGACGCACAGTAATTTTTTACTCCTGATCATTATTGATAAAGCTGGGAATATACCCGGATTTATTTCTATTAATCAGACGGCTTTAGTGTTTGCTATTATCACAAGAAATAGCGGTAACTCGAGTTCGCCTTCTCCCTAGAGTTATATCTTTCGCCGCCTATCCTTGGTCCAAAATAGTTAACCGCCTTTTAATCAGACGACTACACTGTATAAAAGTAAATTTCTACACTCACGTTTATGGTGTTTGAGGCAATATTATGGCAACTAATCGATCCAGAAGGTTAAGGAAAAAGCTTTATGTCGACGAGTTTAAAGTGTTGGGGTTTTCATTCTCTTGTCAGCTGAACTTAACTAAAGAAGCAGAATGCGATGTTCTAATCGATGATTTCTTGTCGTTTATTGAGGGACGAGATTTAGTGATGGGTGGTGGTGCGGATCTTACCAGCTTTGATGGATTCGTAGTTCCTGAACGTCGGTATGATTCGGCAACAGAAGACGATCGTTTAGCCGTTGAGCAATGGTTAACGGCGTACAAAGTATGCTCGAAAGTTGAAGTTAGCCCTTTAGTTGATGCCAATCAACCCGAATAAACGAGTCGTGAGCAAAGCTACATGAGTAATGACATCATCTTAATTAGGGGGCTCTTTCGCGGTCAATACCATTGGGGAGAGTTTTCACAGTTGTTGAATGAACTCCTTCCTAACCAGAGAGTTATTGCTGTGGACATCCCCGGTACTGGTTCACTTTCGAGTGAGAAATCTCCATGTTCAATAGAGGAAATGGTCGAGAGTATACGCTTTCAACTAGCAACAAATGTTCAGGTTGATATTGTCGCGATTTCGATGGGGGGAATGATTGCGCTGAAATGGGCAGAACTGTACCCCAATCAGGTAAGGCGGGTCATTTGTATTAACACCAGTAGTCGAGGTTTGAGTCCCTTTTATCAGCGGTTAAAGCCCACGAACTATTTAAAAATCATTAAAGCATTGCTGTCTCGCCCTGAGCGAAAAGAGTCAATCATTTACTCCATGGTATCTAATAAACCGTTAAGCGAAACGGTAATTGAGGATTGGGTGATGTTGAACAGTCTTTACCCAACCACGGCGATGAACCTGTTTCGGCAATTGTTCGCAGCTATGAAGTTCAGGGCGACTAAACCAGTAAACGAAATTTTGTTTATTTCATCTCTCGAAGATAACCTAGTTAGTCATACCGCAACGGAAGCGCCTGCTAAAGAGTGGAACATGCCGATCATCTACAACCATAGTGATGGTCACGACATTCCGTTGGATAACCCTGAATGGTTAGCTTACAAAGTGATTCGGTATTTAAAATTGGATGAAGAAGGACAAACGCCACCCTAGGTTAGGTGGCGTTGACGTGTCTTATAAGTGCAATATTGCTAAGCATTTATAGACTATTGAGCGGCGATCACCGACATTTCTACTAGAATAACGTCTCTTGCCATGCGAGCTTCAACACACGCTCGTGCGGGTTTTTCACCATTTGCTACCCAAGCGTCCCATACTTTATTCATCTCGGCAAAGTCTTTCATGTCGCGAAGGTAGATAGTAACGGATAGGAGTTTATCTCGATGACTGCCCGCTGTTTCTAGTAAGGCATCAATCTTATCCAAGCAGCGTTGAGTTTGTTCAGTAATATCCCACGCCGCATCGCCGGCAGTCTGTCCACAAAGATAAATTGTGCCGTTGTGTTTAACAATACGACTCATACGTTCTGTGGACTCTATTCTTTCAATTGTCATTGGTTTCCTTTTTAACAGCTTTAACTGCAATAATTAGTAATTGTAAATTTATATAGAGTTTGCGTTACGCATACTAACCAAATATAGCGTTAGCTAACAGCCCTCTTCCTAGGCCAAAACATCATTTTTCGCTTTTTTAATAGCTTGTTGGTACAACATTGCAGCAATAAAAGAAGTAATTTTGATCAATCATCTAAATATCGCCCCGCTCAGTAGTAAAGTTCTTTCTTCTCTGTTGTTGGATCCATTTTCTCCTATATGGATCAAAAGTTGCGTTACTAAAACTGGGCCGTACAGCTTGTATCAGCCGAACATCGTTAAGACAGACAACACGTACGTCCATTCTGACGTGACAGTGATTTCAGCGGAAGTTTCCGGACAAGTTAGCCAGTTATTCGTCCAAGACAACCAATGGGTGAGCCAGGGCGCCATTTCATAAACTGCTATTTCTAACGTCGATAGTATAAAGAAATACGATTCCCATCGATTTCCTGAACGATAAAACGAATCTCATAAATCTCGCTCAATACCGCTTCATCAATGACCTCGTCTACAGTGCCAGCCTTTATAACATCGCCCAGTTTCATTGCGACGATATAGTCGGAATAACAGGAGGCAAAGTTAATGTCGTGGATTACGATCACCACCGCTTTGTTCTTCAGTTTGGCTAATTTGTGCAGCGTACTCATGATATCAACAGAGTGTTTGATATCGAGGTTATTCAGAGGTTCATCAAGGAATATATAATCGGTGTCTTGTGCGACGACCATTGCGATGAATGCCATTTGTCTCTGACCACCAGAAAGTTGGTCAATAAAGCGATCTTGTAAATGGTCGATTTCCAGGTGCTGCATAGACTCTTCAATGATGCGATGGTCTTCTGCTGTTAAGCGCCCCTGAGAGTAAGGGAAACGCCCGAATGCGACTAAATCACGCACAGTAAAACGCATATTGATGTTGTTGGACTGACGCAGTACGGAAAGGCGTTTTGCCAAATCTTCCGTGTTCCATTGATCAAGCGGTTTGTCACCGATCACGACGGTACCCGCATCGCTTTCTGTCAGGCGGCTTGCCATCGAAAGTAGGGTGCTTTTACCTGCGCCATTCGGGCCGATAATGCTGGTGACTTTACCAAGTGGAAAAAGGGCATCAGCATTTTTTACCACGTATTTTTCATAGTATTTTTTGCTTAAACCTTGAATACGGATCATGTGATAAACCTTTAATCGAATTTATTTTTCATAAGCAGAACTAGGAAGTAACCACCACCAATAAAGTTGATGATTACGCTGATGGTGGTATCGAAATCAAATAGGTTTTCGACTACCCACTGACCACCAGACAGTAAAACCACTGACAGCACGGAACTTGCCACAATCAGAAGACGATGCTGGTATCCAGTAAATATTTGGCGGGTCAGGGCGACAACAATTAAACCAAAGAACAGGATTGGACCAATCAGAGCGGTAGAAATAGAGACCATCAGCGTGATGATGAACATAACTTGCATCGTTAGCTTATGCGTATTCACGCCCAAACTTTTAGCGTTATCCACACCTAACCACATAACATCCAGTTTATGTGAAATACGCATTAAATAGGCGCCGCAGAGCAGCATAGGAATGACACACCAGTAGACAAGCTCGCCGTTGATGTTATTAAAACTGGCAAACATGGAGCCCTGAATGACGTTAAACTCGTCTGGATCCGTCACCATAGTAAAAAAGCCAGTGATGCTACTGAACAAGCTGCTGAGCACGATACCAATCAGTAAAAGAGTGAAGATGTTGCGTTGACGGCCTCGAAAGTAGAAGCTGAACAGAGTCATCGCACACACAATCATGATGCCAGTCGACAGGACAAAATTGAGTTTGCTGTTGATGACCCAAGCACTCAGGCCACCAAACATCACCACCAATATCACCTGAATCAGTACGTAAAGTGAGTCAAAACCTAGAATCGACGGTGTTAGGATTCGGTTATTGGTAATCGTCTGGAAAATCAATGACGAGGAGGCAATGGCGATGGCTGCTAATACAATCGCCAAGACTTTAGGCACACGACGAGACAAGAAGAATTGGTAGTTGTCCGGGGTTAAACCTTTACCGATAAATACGGCACAAATCAGTACTGCGATTACCGCGAGTACCATGACTTTAATGTAATCACGCATTCGCTTTGTCTCTCAATACTAGGTAAATGAAAACAGAACCACCTAAGATACTGATGAACATCGAAATAGGGATTTCATAAGGGAAGATAATCAAACGCCCTAAAATGTCACAGGTCAGTACCAGAATGACGCCTGCGTAAGCGGTCCAAGGCAAATTGCGACGCATGTTATCGCCAATAAATATCGACACTAAGTTTGGCACGATAAGACCAAGGAACGGAATCATCCCCACGATCATCACGACAGACGATGACAATACCGCAACCAAGATAACGCCAATAAGTACGATACGTTGGTAATTTAAGCCGATGTTTTTCGCGAAACTCTCACCAACGCTGGCTGCACTAAAACGGTTAGCATAAGCGTAAGCCAACACCGACACAGGAAGCGCTAAATATAAAAACTCGTAGTTACCTTGCAAAACAGAAGCGAAGTTTGCGACTGTCCAGGAACCAAGCGTCTGAACTAAATCATATTTATAAGCGACAAAGGTCGTCATAGAAGAGACGACATTGCCATACATGATGCCGATCAATGGGACTAAAACGGTATTCTTGAATTTCAAACGCTGTAGGAAGCGGACAAAAATAACCGTTCCAAGCACAGAAAAAGCGAAGATGGTAATGAGGTGGACCCAACTGCTCATATCAGCAAAGAAAATAAGAGCGATGATGTAACCGAACATCGCCCAGTCTACGGTACCTGTGGTGGATGGAGCAGCGAAGCGGTTCTGAACGATTTGTTGCATGATCAATCCTGCAATACTCAAACCAGCTCCGGCTAAGACAATAGCAAGTAATCGGGGCAGTCGACTGACGAACAGAATATTCAGACTGTGGCTGTCACCAGCCAAAATCTGGGTGAGAGATACGTTTGCTACCCCGACCAGCAGAGAGGTGATCGCGAGGATGATGAGCAAAGCAAACGCCAAAATATGATGTAATTTCATAGTGAAGATATAGCTTTATAAAGACGACAATGACCTTTCACGCCATAAGCGGAAAGGTCATCTTTTATAGGGTGATTAAAATGGGCTTATTAGTTAACAACGACTTGGTTTAGTTCTTTAATCATGGTTTGAGTTGATTGGTAACCGCCAGCAGTCAAATACCATGCCGCTGGATCAATAAACATCACGCGACCATTTTTCGCTGCCGGTGTTGACTTAACCAGTTCGTTATCAAACAGAGCTTTCGCTTTACCGTTGCTCTGACCAATTGCCTGTTCACGATCAAGGACCAATAGCACTTCTGGCTGTGCCTCTGCAATGTATTCAAATGAGATCAGGTTACCGTGATTACCGGAGACGGATTGCACGTTTTCAGATGCAGACGTCGCGAAGCCGGCTTCATCATATATAAATGAGAAACGGCTTTTTTTACCGAACATAGCCAAGCTGTTACCGCTGTTCGAAACGGTTAAAGTGCGAGGCGGCTGCTGTACCACTTTATTGTGAAGGGTGTCGATCTGACCTTGCACGTCTTCTATCAAGTGATTCGCCAAGTCTTTCTTTTCAAAGATTTCGCCTAACGTGCGCCAGTGTTTCTGTGTGGTTTTCCAGTAGTCTTTGGTATCGATCTCGAACATGTACGTCGGTGCGATATCTTTTAGATCTTTATAGATGCTTGCCATGCGGGCTTCTGCAATGATCAGATCGGGTTTCAACGTAAACAAGGTTTCGAAGTTCACTTCTTTCACACTGCCCGTATTTGCGACAGCATCGTCTTTGTACTTTTCCAGTGTGGTGGGAAGTAATGTCTTTGGCACACCTACTGGCGTGATCCCAAGAGCATCGACGTAATCAAGGCTACCATAGCCGAGAACGACAACGCGTTCCGGTACTTGATTAATTTCTACCGAGCCCATGCTGTGTTGGTAGGTTTTTGCGATGGCCCCGATTGGCGCTAATGCCAGTAGTAGCGCACTAGTAGCTACACGAAAAGAAGTTTTACCAAACATAGTGATTTCCAAAAAGGTTTATAAGTCAGTCATCTACCTGGAAAGTATTTAAAAATGAAAACAGAGCAAAAGATGAACTGAAAAGTGCTGAAACTAAATTTAATCAAAATGAAATAAGAATGATTATTGATTACATATACGTTATCAGATAGGTTATAACCCGCAACCGAATTGTCAGAATAGTGAGTATTCAAAAAGTGAATTTAGCCCAAGTGGATTTAAACTTACTGTTTATTCTCAAAAGCTTACTTGAAGAAAAACACGTGTCCAATACCGCCGCTCTGCTAGATATGAGCCAGCCATCCGTCAGTCGGTCTTTACAAAAGCTGAGAAGTTTGTTCAACGATGAGCTATTGGTTAGGACCGCTCATGGTTATGAGTTAACTTCCAAAGCCGAGGTCATCAAACAAGATTTAACTAACGTGTTAACCGGGTTAGAAAAGCTAATGAATGGTCAGTCTTTTGTTCCAGAGAAGTGCAAAGGTGCGATACGTTTCTATGGTTTAGTCCCTCAAGTGACGATGTTGTTACCTAGTGTGATTTCACGCATTCGACAAGAAGCACCTGGCATGATTGTCGATGTCGACTCTATCCCTAAAAGACATTTTGATGGTTTGATTACTGGTGATGTGCATTTTGTTCTTTCTACGGCTTCTCCCCCGAGTTCTGAGCAAAACTTGTATCGCATGAAAGTGGCTAACCGAGACTATCGATTCTTAATGAGCGAGTCTCATCCGTTAGCGAATGTTGAAGACTTGACGATAGACATGTTACTTGAATGCAACTTTGGCCAGATATCTCTGCAGGGAGGCAAAACACTGTCGATTTATCATCGCTTTGCCGAACTCGGCGTGGTGGATAAGAATCGAAGATTGTCGATACCCATACAGCTTTCCAATTTTAATGCTGCGCCTGCCATTGCTGAACAGACGGATGTGATCTTTCATTTACCCACCCCATTTGCAGAAGGAGCATGTCTAGGTCGCAAACTGATCACGAAAACGGTACCTGAAGAAATCCGTCTTGATAGCGAATCGGTTTATCTCTATTGGCATAAGCGCTACCACAACGATCCGATGTGTAAGTGGGTTAAATCCTTATTCAAAGAAATATACGGATCCATTGAAGGGTGAGTGATTAATTTTTTAGTTATTCATTTTGTGCATAGTGGTGTTTTACTGACTCGAGCCCTCAGCTAAGTCTGGATAACGAGAAGCCAATTGACTCACTGCGCATTCGTGCGGGTGTTACTAACCTAACCAATAAGAGAGTCTCGAAAGAGCTTGAAAACGTTGGATCTGTTGAAGCACCACGTACTTATTATGTTGGTATGACAGCCGATGTCTAAGCAGCAACTCAGATGATAAAAGGGCGTCGCAGTTTACACTGTGACGCTCTTTTTTGTAGTGTAGCGCATTAGCTAGACTGCGTAACTTGATCAACCGTCTGCTCTGCAGGCAAGGACGTACTAAATCCTCGCAGGATATTCATTAATGTAATGGCCGTGAACAGTGCGATAACCAGAGAAAGGTGCCATGCCTCACTCAAACCAAACTGAACCAGTGTCAAACTCACTAGAGAAGAAACGATCATTTGGCCTCCACCAGACATTGCTGCGGCTGTTCCAGCTTGTTCCTTATACGGTTGCATGACCAGAGCCTGAGCGCAAGGCAGAGCAATACCGTTACCTAATATCATCAGCAGTTGCCCAAGCATCAAATACAAAGGCTCTGCCGGACAGAAGAACAACCATATTGCAGCACTGATATGTAACACTGGCGTACATAGCAGCATCTTTTTGTTGCCAATGATCGGGCGGGTGCGGTTACAGATGGTTGTTCCGCACAACATACCCTGAGCGGGAATGAGCGCCCACATCGCGTATTCATCTGAAGTCATACCGATTTGATCCTGCATAATAAATGGCATGACAGACACGGTTGTGATCATCAAGCTAAAGTTAAGCCAACTGATGCTAGCAAAACTCATAAAGTAACGAGAGGTCAGTAGGTTTCGGTACTGACGTATCATCGTCTTAGGTGATGGAATGGAAGAACGCTTTGAAATTGTCTCGGTGAAGCGAAAAGCAATAATCACCCATGCGATCGACACATAACCTAATAACGAAATAAACACCATACTCCAGCCGAAATGGAAGTTGATGAACCCACCAATAACGGGCGCCATCAGAGGTGTGATAGAAGCCGCCATTGCAATGTAAGACATCGCTACCGGAAGTTCATTTCCGCTAAAGCGATCGCGGGTAGAGGCGCGGGCTAACACCGCACAACAGCCGGTACCAAGCCCTTGCAGAAAACGACCCATGACCATGCCAGTAAAAGTCTGACTCATAAATATAATCATCAGCAGCCCAGACATGGCAATCAGTAAACCAGTCAACAAGACCATTTTTCTGCCAAGTGCATCAGATATTGGGCCATAGATAAACTGGGATGGGCCAAAGCCAAGTAAGTAAATACTTACTAATAGTTGAGCTTGATCGAGTGAAATAGAGAAGTCTTTCGCTATCCATGGCAGGGACGGCATCACCAATCCCATACTCAGCTGGCCAATACTGATGATTAAGCATGCGAGTAAAATGGAACGAAAGTTAATCGCGTGCTTCATGATGACTCACCATTTGAAAGACCAGCTCTCCCGCGTGTTCTCAGCCCACCTTCATCGTCAAATTCATTCAGTTTGGCTTTGACACGTTTTACGGTCGATAAGCTGACTTCACACTGCTGGGCAACACTTTGCAGAGTGTTACCCTCAAGCAGTAGTGTCGCGATTTGCTGATGCTTTTCCTTATCTGCAGGGCGACCTCGGAATTTTTGTTTCCACCTTTCTGGCTCGCCTTTGATCGCACGTCGACCTTGTTCTGCCGCAAACAAGCGGTGCTGGGTTTGCACTTTTCCGTAACCAGATAGCAGTGCGATCATGGTTTTGCTCTCGAGCGAGTTAGGCTCGAAGCACAGCGGTTCGCACACCGTTTTAAGTGTCACATTTTTATTGAGTAACAGTTCGATGGTGTTGAGTGACTGACTGAAGTCACGTCCAAAAGCAGTTAGCCACCAAATGATTACCGTGTCGCCAGGTTTGATAATATTGAGTAATTGTTGGAATGACTCACGCTCGGTTGGTGGTATGCAGCCATGCGTTTTGTCTTCAAAATGTTGTGCTTTAGGATCAGCCGCTTTCAAAATTGATAGGTTCTCGGAGTAAGCATGGTTTCGAGGCGAATAGCGAGAATAAAGGTAGGTTGTCATTGTGGATTGCCTCGTATAGAACTTGGTTCATATAAAGTAATGGTTCATAAATATACGCAGGTTCATTAATGTATTCAACACCAAATGAACCAAAGAGAAGGCAGTCAGAAGAAATAAAAAAGCCAGTCAAAAAGTTTTGACTGGCTTGGCTTTAAAACCTAATGGCAGGGGGGAGGTTTTCCATCTTCTTCTAATTTCTCATTTCTCTGGAGCAAGAAACAAAGGTGGGACAGTGGTTAAGAAAGATACTCATTTATTAAGTGGTTGCTTGCTTACCCTGTTTTGCCTTGTCACGCATTCCCAATACGACGGTAAGGGCAAATGCAGTGATGAAAGAGATAACCATGCCGATAACGTAGTAGCTTATTTTCTCTGGCGAGATAGAGATAATGCCAGGTAAGCCTGCTGCACCAAGTGCTTGCGCTTTTACGTTAAATAGGGTGATAAACGCACTCGCAACGGCTGAGCCTACGATTGCTGCTATGAACGGGTAGCGAAGCTTCAGGTTCACCCCGAACATTGCTGGTTCGGTAATACCCAATAGTCCAGTGATACCAGATGGAACAGCGATGCCTTTCATTTTCGTATCGCGTGTTGTGAAACCCACCGCTAATGCTGCTGCACCTTGAGCGACATTCGACATGGCAGCAATAGGGAAAATAAATGTACCGCCAGTGGTTGCGATGTCTGCCAGTAGCTGAGTTTCAATCGCAATAAAACTATGGTGCATACCAGTAATAACAAACGGAGCGTAGATAAAGCCAAACAGCGCACCACCAACAAAACCTGCCGAATCGTATAGCCAGTTCAGAGCGTCACCAAGCATAAAGCCAAGGTCACGAGTAAACGGACCGACCAGAGTGAAAGTAACAAAACCAGTGATAAAGATAGCCAGCATTGGTGTTAGCAAGTTATCTAGTACTGAAGGAATCACTTTACGCAGACCGAGCTCAACTTTTGCCAGAATAAACGCAGAGACTAAAACCGGGAGAACTGAACCTTGGTATCCTACTTTTTGGATCTCTAAACCCAGAATGTTCCAAGTTGGGATCGTGCCCGAAACAGATGCGCTGCCAAAGCCCCAACCATTTAACAGATCTGGGTGAACCATTAGCATGCCAAGTGCAGCCCCTAAGAATGGGTTGCCACCAAAATTTCTAGAAGCAGAAAACGCCAATAAAACAGGTAAATAAACAAAAGGCGCATTGGCGAATGTGTTGATCATGCTCGCTAAATCAGCTAAGCCCGGGTAGGCTTCAATGATCGATTGACCTTCGATAAACAAGCCTTGTGCGGTAAGCAGGTTAAAAAGCCCCATCAGCAAACCGCCCGCAACGATCGCCGGAATAATTGGAACAAAAATATCCGATAGGCCTTTTACGGCACGTTGAACGATATTTTGTTTCTGGGCACCCGCCGACGCGACGTCGTTGGTCGACATTTCGGCTAAGCCTGTCTGTTTTGCCATTTCGGCGTAAACCTGGTTTACGATGCCAGAACCAAAAATAATCTGATACTGGCCAGCAACTTTGAACTGACCTTTCACGCCGTCTAAGTCGCCTATTGCTTCTTCATTGACTTTGTTTTCATCTTTTAGTGCTAGGCGCAGACGCGTTGCGCAGTGAGCGAGGGCTTGAAGGTTATCTTTGCCGCCTAAGTGCTCGAGTAATTGTTTTGCTATGACTGGATAGTTCATTGCACACCCCGATTGGTATTACTGAAATTTAAAATGTATCCAAGTGCTATCGCCAATATACAGATTGATAATTGTTACCGAATCACCTGTTTTACCACTCGTTATCGAGGGGATGTTTGACTTTAATAATACTCAAGCCCGGTTAGGTTTGTGGTCTGAGTACATATCAACACCTGATTTATCGTTTTTGTATTTTTGGGAACGTTTGCAAGATGGATTTTTGATGATTATTCATAAGTGGTCAAAGCATAAGACTGAAATATGTGAGTGTGATCCCCATATTGGTTAACAAAACGACGCTTAACGAGGGTAAAATCACGTTAATTGACTAGGGATATAGATAGCTTTCTGCAAACAATCCCAATAAATAAGTGGAATAGGGGCAATATGGCAAGTTTGCACGATGTTGCGCGTTTGGCTGGTGTATCGAAATCCACCGTATCTCGCGTGATCAACAACGAGTATGGGGTAAAAGAAGCCACCAAAGTGAAAGTACGTAAAGCGGTGGAAGAGTGTGGCTATGTAGTGAATCAAGTTGCCAAGGATCTCAAATCTCAAAAGACAAATCTTATTGGCGTGATCGTACCGCGCGTTTCTTCTCATGCTATTTCTCAGGGTGTTGATGGGTTAACAGCGATTATTGAGCAGTCTGGCAAGCACGTCCTATTAGCCAATACACACCAGCTTTATGAGAAAGAAATTGATTACATTCAAATCTTTAACCAAAAGCGTGTGGAAGGGATTATTCTCTATGCAACGCACTTAGATACACGACTTATTAAAGCGATTCATCAGTCTAACGTACCTGTTGTACTAGTAGGACAGGATGGTTCATTGCACAATGTCCCAAGCGTTGTTCATGACGATATACGTGTTGGTTTTGAAGCGGGCAACCGACTGATTGCTGCGGGCTGTAAACAAGTGGCTTTCATCGGCGTTCAAGGTGATGACATTGCGGTTGATGCACTGCGTTCGCAGGGGCTCGAGCAGGCTTTAGCCTTCCACCAGCAATCACTGATCGTCCATGCTCGGGGAGACTTCACCATAGAATCTGGTTACCAGCAAGCGCAAGAGTTGATAAAGACCTACCCAGAAGTTGATGGTCTTTTTTGTGCGACGGACCGTATTGCCGTGGGCGCTGTTAAGGCTCTGCGTGAAATGGGCATAAAGGTTGGAGAGCAAGTACGTGTGCTGGGCGTTGGTAATGATGAACTGTCGAGCATTAGTATTCCAAGCTTATCTACATTTAACTATGCTTTTGAAAAGGCAGGGGAGAATGCGGCCAAAATGCTGCTTGAACGTATTGAAGGTCGTGGAGAGGAAATGAGCAAAGTGGTACTGACTTTCCAAAACATCGAACGTGAAACTTGCTAGATGGAACTTCTCTCGCTAGGGAACGTTCCCTAGCGAGAGAAGTTAAAAAGCCGATGCGATTTAAAGCATCGGCTTTTTTGCTTCTATTTCAATCCTAAGGAAGCGCTCACTATCATTCAGCAGATGGTTTAACTGTGCGGTTTGGTTGGTAATGTAATATCACCATGGAAGTCGGTGAAAGTAGAACTTCTCCTTCAGCATGGCCTGGGTTTAAGTTGCGTACGTTGGTATCACAAATCGTTACCCAATTCTGCTTACGATCATTTGGCAACTTAAAGCGCGCAGTCGCATTGGTTTGGTTGATTAAGTACACCAACTCTTGCCCGTCCTTGCCGATACCAAGGTGAAGTGCCACAGAGCTGAGACGGTTCCAGTCATCGTGTTCCATTAAGTGGCCATCCGTTCGTCGCCAGAAAATCCGGTTGTTATTGCGGTTGTCACCACTGAACGAGCGAATAAACGGCACCATGTATTTTTGGCGGTTGGCAACCATTTGCGACATCCAGATTTTGAAATGTTGCTTGCGTTCTGTTTGCCCCCAGTTTAGCCAGCTGGTTTCGTTGTCCTGACAGTAGGCATTGTTATTTCCTCCTTGTGTGTGAGACAACACGTCAGCAGTCAGGACGTGAGGAATGCCAAATGAAAACAACAAACTCGCGATAAGGTTGCGTTTTTGCTTCTCGCGAGTCGCAATGATCATCAGGTTTTCCGTCTCACCTTCTACACCGTAGTTCTCTGAGCGGTTATCGCCGTGTCCATCGCGGTTTTCTTCGCCATTGGCTTCATTATGCTTGTGTTTGTAAGACACTAAGTCTTGCAGTGTAAAGCCATCATGGTAAGTGATGTAGTTGACAGTCAGTTTGTAAGGCCAGTTTGCGGCACTATAGATATCTCGCGAACCCATAAGGCGGGTCGCAAACTCTTTTAAGTAGCCTTGGTCGCCACGCCAGAAGCTACGAGAGATGTCACGAAGCTTATCGTTACACTCGTTCCAGCCAAAAGGGAAGTTACCTACCTGGTAGCCGTTAGGTCCAATATCCCAAGGCTCTGCGATCAACTTCGTTTCTCTGAGAATAGGATCTTGTGCCACCGCTTTGAAAAATGCTGCTTCAGGATTGTAATTGTCTCCCTGACGACCAAGTGTAGCGGCCAAATCGAAGCGGAAACCATCTACTTTGAATTCACTAACCCAATAACGAAGTGTATCCATAACTAAGTTTAATGCCGGCTGATAAGTCAGATCGACGGTATTACCGCACCCGGTATAATTAGCAAAGTGGGTGCCATGCTTAATGTAAAAACGTGAATCCAAGGCTTTGAGGTTAAAAATCGTTGGGCCTTCGCCGCCTTCAGCGGTGTGGTTATAGACCACATCAAGAATGACTTCTATGCCGTTTTTATGCAATTCACGAATGGTCTCTTTTAGCTCGTTGACCGCATCTTTCTTCGCATAGCGGGGATCCGGAGTCATAAACAGGTAAGGGTTATAGCCCCAGTAGTTCACCTTCTTCATTTGCAAAAGATGCGGTTCGTGCATACACGCTGCGACGGGTAGCAACTGCAATGTGTTAATGTTCTGTTGTTTATAGAAAGCGAGCATCTCAGGAGAGGATAAGCCCAAATAACGACCTTTTTTAGCCGCTTCGACGTTTGGGTTTAACTGGGTGAGGCCTTTTACGTGAGTCTCAAATAGCACCATTTCTTCTCTTGGGATACGCGGGTGTTCCGTTTTCTGCCAATCAAAGTCATCTTTGATAACCACACATTTGGGCATATCAAAGCTTTTTTTTGCAGAGAAAGGCGGGTGGTAATGGAGCACCTTATCTATTGATTTGGCGTAAGGGTCAGAGATGAGCAGCTTTTCATCATTATGGGAGACAACATAGCCGTACTTCTGTCCTGCCCTAACTTTTGGAATAAAGGTGTGTCGTATACCGGCGTATTCACCGGGTAGATCGTACAGCGTGTACTCACCATCGTCGGAGAACAACGCCAGTTTTATGTCTTTATTCTGGGGCGAATGAATAGAGAAGTTACAGCCTTCTTTATTCAGTGTTGCACCCAAGGGGTATGGGCGAGATCGAAAATGCGTCATCTGAGATTCTTTATTTAATAATTATTGCTACCTATAGGAAACTATAAGTTAAAAACTTTGTCTTACTAAGGTCAACAGCTTTAAATACAAAAGAAGATAAAATATTCGTGTAATTTAATTACTTTAATTATTCTCTTTTATGTTTAAAACTTGATCTTCCTATCATTTTGTACCTATCTATAAATAATAATACTTACGGACTACGCCTTATATCCGTGATATAGCTAGATGAAACGCCGTTCGGTATATTTTCTACGCCTCTCTCATCCCCCTTAATTTAGTTTAGGGCGGAGGAAGTCATCCCTTTACGCCTCGGGTAATCTCGATTCTGTTGAAACAAACGGGGATTCGTTCCCATCTTACCTATCTTTCTTAAGGTGAAGTTAAACTGCCTTTATTCACCTTAAGAGAGAGCAGGGAAGACAGAATTATAAATACCCTTAATGGAGTTAAGAATGAAAAAAGTAAGTGTAATTGCTGCAGCAGTGGCTGCTTCGCTAGCTGCTGGTTCTGCATTCGCAGTGGATTTTCATGGTTACATGCGTGCTGGCGTTGGCGTGAGCGCTGACGGTGGCCAACAGGTAACTTTCGAGAAATTTAAAGTAGGTCGTTTGGGTAACGAAGGCGACGTATACGGTGAAGTTCAGCTGGGTAAAGAAGTTTACAACAACGACGGTAAAACGTTCTACGTTGATACTATGCTGGCGATGACTTCTAACGGTTCAAACGACTGGGAAAGCACAGAAACGAACTGCGGCCTTAACGACGCTGGCGATGCTGTTAAATGCGTTGATGACGCTAAGTTCGCTCTACGTCAGTTCAACGTTCAAGCTAAAGGCGTGCTAAACTTCGCTCCTGAAGCAACTCTATGGGCTGGTAAGCGTTTCTACCAACGTCACGACATCCATATCTCTGACTTCTACTACTGGAATATCTCTGGTGCCGGTGCGGGTATCGAAAACATTGAAGCTGGCCCTGGTAAACTGTCTCTGGCATGGGTTCGTAACGACCGTGGTGACACTAAAGATCCAGGTAACGAAGGCGGCGCTGCTAACGTTAATACCCTTGACGCGCGCTACGCGGGCATCCAAGTTTGGGATAATGCTAACGTAGAACTTGGTCTTAACTACGCGCTAGTTAACGAAACTAGTGATGCGCCAGACAGTACTAAAGATGCGCAAGACGGCGTGATGTTCACTGGTATCCTGACTCAGGGTCTGGACGCTGGCTTTAACAAAACTGTCTTCCAGTACGGTACTGAAGGTTACTCAAAAACTATGGCCTTCTACGGCGACGGTAACTGGTACGGTGCGGAAGCTCGTGACGGCGCATCAGGTTACCGCTTCATCAACTGGGGTGTGATCGGTCTGGGTGATAACGTAGAACTGGGTCACCAACTGGTTTACGGTGTTGGTGAAGATATGTGGATGGCAGATCACAAGTGGGAAACATTCTCTGTAGTGGCTCGTCCAATGTACAAATGGAATGACAACCACAAAACTATCCTGGAAGCAGGTTACGCAATCGACGACAATGACGGTGCTGAGAACAAGTACGGCAAGCTAACAGTTGCTCAAGCTTGGACTGCAGGTTCTAGCTTCTGGGCTCGCCCTGAAATCCGTCTATACGCAACTTACCTGAATGCTGACAAAGACGACAACTCAAACACATTTGACGGCGGTCGTTCAGACGATACATTCCAATTCGGTGTACAAGCTGAAGCTTGGTGGTAATCATCTAACCATTAAGTCCTAAATTGTCCTAGAATGATACAGCCAGAACCTATCTGGCTGTATTTATTTCAAAAACAATAAAAAGTCGAGGTAGACAGTAATGAGAAAATGGCTTGCTCCCGTACTGCTGGGCATGTTGGCGTCTGGTTGTGCGTCTGTAGAACAAGTAGAGATGACTTCTAATGACCAGCAACAGGTGATCACCCAGTCTGGTGATATTCAATGGGTACCGCTTGATGTACCTGTGGTTACTGAGTTTGCTTTGACTAATAAAAGCCAAATGCTACTGGACGGTAACAGCGCAGGTGCCATCGCAGCATTTGCACTTCCGGGAAACCGTGGCAGTCTCGATTTGCAGCTAGAGACATTCGTTAACACAGACCTTCAATTTTACGCACCAAATGTAATTGTGGTTAACGCGGCCGGAAAAACAGTTTACTCCGCAGATTTTTCAAAGTTTGAGTACGTACCTGCAAAAATGTTGGATAACGACAAATTCGTACTTGATCTCAATGTTATTCCTGACATGAGTGGTAATGACCTTCATGTATTGATTTACACCACTTCCGAAGATTTGAAAGGAAGTACTCAGATTCTGCATCCGGCGAAAGCCTATGCGAAGGCGCGCCATACTCAGCCGCCAGATATTGCCGATCCATTTGCAAAGCACAGCCCTCTTGGTCAGTTTCGTTTATCGGTAACCGCGAATGATATTGTTACGACTAAGATTGTAGCGAAAAACGATAATATTCCAGAAGGTGCAGAATTAACCGGTTACTACCACCGTGCAATTGAAAGAGCGGTAGCCGAAGACAATATTCCAAAAGCCTTAACCTTACTCGATGAAGCGAAAGAGCTAGGTATAGAAGGTGCACAAGATGTATTTGTTAAAGCTGTAAATAAAAAATAATCGAATAAAAAAGGCCAGTGCAATGCTGGCCTTTTAAATAATAAATTAACGTTTAAATATTTACCCCTACATACAGTTATCTTATTCACATATTTATTTATATTCCTTTGTTTTTAATACTTATTAGAGTAATAATTAAACAAAATTACCAACCTGATTTTTATGATTGGGAAATATACCTATCCAAGTAATTAAGCTCAGAAGAATAAAATTTTCATTACCTCACAAATGAGTACGATTTAATATAAATCTTTGTCTGGTTTTATGAGCTTTACAAAATAAAAAGGAATAACGTGAATATGAAGATGATGAAGACTTCTCTTGCTGCTACCTTACTTGTTGCTTTAGTTGGTTGTCAATCTACCTCTGAACCTGAAACGGCTATGCAGCCTGTTATGAATATGTCAGATGCTGAAGCGATTGCATTCATGCAGGCTTGTGATAACCCTGATGGTGCTGACAAAGGGCCTATTAAGAAACCGCTATTTGTCGTTGGTACCTTTGCAGATTCTGACTGGAAACATGTGCCTCAGCGCCAATATTCTTACAAAGGAAATAATATTTACCAAGCTGTAACTCAAGAAAAGTCAGGTTCATTTAAAATGCAGTATGCAACAGAGTTATGGTTCCCTCAGTTTACGGCTAAAGGCAATCGAATGAATGTTGGCGAATTAACGCCATTAACATTTGGTGGTTACGGGACAGATACTTCAGTCGATATTAAAGAAGACGGGAAATATGTCTGGAGCCTCCAGTTTGAAGGGGAAGGTAAACCACTTCATGTCATGGTAAATAAGTGCCAGTAATATTCTATTAAGTTAGTTTAATTTTGATTTTTATTTAATTAGCCCCTGCATGTGAAACATGTCGGGGCTATTTTTTTTGGAGGTTATGCGTGAACAAACGACTATATAGGTCTTTACTGGCCTTAGCTGTGGCAGGCGCTTTATCGGGCTGTAACTCATCTGATGGTGATAATGGTGAAGCAACTTTACCCGAAGCCAGTAACTATGCTTGCCAGCCAAATGTATTGGAGAAAAGTAATCAGCTTCGTACTTATCAGATTATGGTTGAAAGCTTTGTCGATGGCGACACAACTATTGGCTATGGCACGGGATATGGCACCAGTCATCACAATGGCGACCTGCAAGGCATTATTGATTCACTCGATTACATTCAGAACTTGGGTGTGAATGCTATCTGGCTTACGCCTATTTTTGAGTCTGAAGCCATTGATGGGCAAGATGACTGGTCTGATCGTTTGGATGCCACAGGTTACTATGCGACAGATTACTTTACGATAGATCCACACTTTGGTGATTTAGAAACCGCAAGAATGCTGGTGGATGAAGCACACAGACGAGGATTATATGTCTTTTTTGATGGTGTGTTTGGTCACCATAAAGCGGGGTTGATTAAGCCTTCTCCATCCGGTTTGTTACCATCGGGGGCAAATAACCCCGTTGATTATCCAGAGAGCCTCGAATTTTATAAAGAAGTGGCGACCTATTGGATCAACGAGCTCAAGATAGACGGCTGGCGTTTAGATCAGGCGTATCAGGTGCCCACAGAAGCCTGGACACAACTGCGTAAAGCGGTTGATCAAGCCTCGCAAAATGTGACATACACCAATAGTGACGGTAATCAGGTGAACCCTCTTGGTTACATGGTGGCGGAAATTTGGAAAGGGGAATCAGACATTGCAGATGAGGGCTACGCCACAGACAGTGATCCCGCCTTATGCTCTGCTTTTGATTTCCCGATGCGCTATCGCATTGTCGAAACATTAGCGGTGAACGAAAGTGGCGTTGGTGGCAGAGGGGTCGGTTGGTTGGATAATGGTTACCTTACTCACCAACAATATCCAAGTCATGCGCAACCTAACTTAATGATAGGTAACCACGATTTAGTGCGTTTTGGTGATTTATTGCAACGGGGTGGGCTAGCGGATGTCAACGACGCAGAATATTGGTTACGCCATAAAGCGGCGTTTGCTTTCCAGGCGGCTTACTCGGGGCCGATCACTTTGTATTACGGAGATGAAATCGGTGATCAAGTCGACGGATTTGCTGCAAAAGAGGACATCAACACTTGTGCCCTGGCGGGTCTATGTGATGATCACGTTGCCAGAAGCAGTGCGAAAATAGAAGGTATTACCGCAACCTTAGATGCTAATCAAGCTGACCTTAAAAGTTATGTTCAATCTCTGATGAGGATGCGTGCTGCGCACCCTGCTTTATATGAGGGCACACGTACTAACCTGTTGTCGAGCAATGGTAGTTATGTTGACTTAAAAACATCTGGTACCGATCAGGTGTTGTTTGCGTTGAATACGTTAGAAAGTGCCAGAACCGTGATACTCAGTGAGGGTTCTGTCGGTACTAGTAAAACTCTGGTGGATTTGTTAACGAACGAGACGATCACGCCAAGTAATGGTCAGTATCAAATCTCGATGTCGCCTTTAGAGGGGCGATTCTTTACTGTTTCTCGATAAGATTGTTTGAACTATTTCTTCTCTTAAGCCAAGTGCGGTTGCCAATCTGAAAGGCATTACTTGGCTTTTTATTTGTCTACTCGAGTGGATACCAATCACAACAAACAATGAGTCATTTTCACTTATCAAAATACAAAAAAGGGGAAGCGATTGCTTCCCCTTTTCGTGTCGTTAAATGACTTAGTTTTGTGTCACTGTCACGATTGGTGATGCTTTATCAGCGGCATTGAAGTGGAAATTGTAGTTTCCGTCTGCTGGTACAGTGATACTGATGTTACCGCCAGCCGATTCCATTGTTAATGGAGTGCCGAATTCAATAGCGCCCTGACCACCAAAGTTAGTGGCGTCAGCCCAATCTGAACTGGCAATCTTCATTTCGAACGTGCCTGCAGTCAGGTTGATGTCTAATGAGTAAACATCGTTTGCGACATAGCTGAACTTCGCGCTTTCGATCGCTGCCCAGCTAGCATCTGTTACATCACCGCGTAGGTAAAGTGCAGTTTCGCCGAACGTTGGTGCGTCTGCTGACTTGGTTACCGAAACGACTGGTTTTTCTACGCTTTCATCTTGAACGTTCAGTGCGTTTAGAATGAAGTTGTATTTACCCGTTTCAGCCACTGTTAGAGTACAGTTGTCACCTGTTCCCAAATCAAGAGAATCACTTGCCTGATCCGCTGCGCTACAACCAATATTTGGGTTTGACCAGCCAGCATCTGCAAACTTAAACTCATGGTCACCGGCTTCTAGTACACCTGTTACAGAGTACATGCCATTACCAATGAAGGTCATCGCCCAGTCTGAGCTGTCAGCCCAACCGTTCATTGTACCTTTCACGTAGACAACTGTCTCACCGTAAGGAGGGATGCTTGATACGTCTTTGTTTGACGTATTCACTGGTAGACCTTCACCTTGAGCAGTACCTTGAGGCTGAACAAATACTGCTGTTGTTAGAGCTGGAACCGTAAAGGTTTCTCCAGAGAAGCTTGCTCCTTGTACAACAGTATCCGCAGAGTTTTTCAGAACGTCGTGAAGTTCAAAGCCGCTCGCGCCTGCTACGGTAAACGACTGTGCTTCAGATGATGAGTTAATCACCGCGACAATCGCGTCGTTGTTTGGATCCAGATCTTGGCCTGCAGATACACCATCATCAATAGACATAACAATCAGACCAGCAACTTGATCTTGACCAACGTTGCGGAAGTCAACACGATTCATCACTTCTTGAGCTGTATCCAGACGGAACAGTTCGCTTGAACTACGGATTTTTAGTAGCTCGAGGAATTGCTGTTTAGTCAGCTCAATGTCTGTAGTATCAGGCTTCGCTGTGCTGTCACTGATGATCTTTTTGATAAGATCCCAGTTGCTGCCATCTTTATCTTCTCGAGGCAGACCTACGTTCCAGTTGTTGTCGCTACCGTCGAAGAATACACGGTTGAACCAGTCGCCAGAATCGTAAGAGTCGCGCTGCATTGATTTTGAACGAAGTAGTTCAGAACCCATGTGAATGAACGGAATACCTTGGCCTAGCATCACGGTTGAAAGAGATACGCTTTGCATACGAGCACGATCAGCAGAACTGGTGCCTATCGCAATCTTGTACGCGTTGTTATCCCAAAGCGTTTGGTTATCGTGCTTAGAAACGTATGAGATGTTCTCTGAAGGCAGCTTAGTATAGCCAGCAGGAGCACCGTTATAGTCTACGTTTTTACCAAGTTTGGTCTCACCGGTGTAATCGACAAGGACGTAGTCTGCCAAGTTACCAGCCATACCTAAACGAACGATATCTTGGTTGTGCAGACGACCATTCACTGAATTTGTATCTGTTTTGGTTTCTTCGTTTGCGTATGCCGCGTTACCAAAACCCTGATTGTAACGAAGTGAGTGGTTGCCATCTGAATCGACACCGCCATCGAAGGGACCACCACCACGGACTGCATCACGTAGACGGTCTGAGAAGGTACCAATTTCTGTGCCAGCCATGTTCAGCTGAGTCGCTTGATCAAAGCGCGCGTCGTTTGCTACTTCACCAAAGTCCCAACCTTCGCCGTAGAATAGTGTGTTCGGGTCAATCTGACGGATTTGCTCTAATGCGTAAACCATCACATCCTTTGGCTGGTGACCCATCAAGTCAAAGCGGAAACCGTCAACTTTGTAGTCTTCAGCCCACACCTTCAGTGAGTCAACCATCAGTTTGCCCATCATCAGGTTTTCTGTCGCGGTGTTATCACAACAGGTCGAGCTTTCTACGCCACCAGTATTGACGTTTAGGCGGTGATAGTACCCAGGAACGATTTTATCCAGAACGGATTTTTCATTGATGCCTGATGCGTTGGTATGGTTGTAAACCACATCCATCACCAGCTTAAGATCCATCTTATGCGTTGCCTGAACCATCTCACGGAACTCAAGAATACGCTGTGTGCCATTCGGGTTCGTTGCGTAGCTGCCTTCCGGTACAGTGTAATGGAATGGGTCGTAACCCCAGTTGAAGCTGTCTAGCATACGCAGATCGTTCATTAGTGCCTGAGCAGAACCGCTTGAAGGATCGTAACCGTTCAGGACATCTTCAATGATTTTCGCATCATCTTCTGACTCACAGACAGATGCGTCAGGCTTAATGCCACATAGTTTTCCAACGGTGTCGTTGATGTCGACGCGCTTTTCTACATTCTCATCTACGGTAGCGATATCAAATGCAGGCAGGATGTGTAGCGTTGTTAAACCTGCATCTTTCAGCGCTTGCAGGTGAGAGACTGACTCACGTTCAGCCTCTGTTAGCGCTAAGTATTTACCGTTGTAAGCTGGCGTACCTTGGCTGTCATTGAAACTGAAGTCACGCAGATGTGACTCGTACAGTACGTGATCTTCATCTTTTTCAACCGTTGGACGGTCGTAGTTGTTCCAGTCTTGTGGCATTAGGCTTGCGTCGTTAAGGTCGACAACTTGTGAGTAAAGAGAATTTAGCGACAAGCTTAATGAGTATGGGTCGGTGACCATACGTGTTTCTATAGCGCCAGTTGTTGGGTGGTAAACCTTCACTTGATAGCGGTAGAACTTGTTCACTACATTACTTTGTGGCTCTGAAACCCAAATACCTGTAACGCTATCTTCCGTCATTGTAACGGTTGATTCTTCTTGCAGATTCTCATCATAGATAATCAGAGAAATCTCTTGAGCTGTTGGTGCCCATAATTTGAAGGTCGCTGCGCCGCCTTCAACAATCGCGCCTAGCTCCTGACCAATAGCGTTACCAGCATCGGCATCCGCGAATACCGCATCCAGTACGCCTGGTTTTTGCACTTCAGTTGCAGAAATGACATCACCTGCGGCGTTGTAAGCCACCATCACGATTTGTGATTTCAGAATAGTACGAAGTGTTGCGTCATCCACATCGATACCAGCGGCTTGCATGCTAGATAAGTGACGGAAGCGAGATTTCAGAGCGTCAGACAAATCACCTGCTTTGCTTAGTTCTACTGCCGTGCCGCCTGTGATCTGTTTGTTTTCATCCATCTGGATGTCGTTGGTCAGGCTGTAGTAAAGCTTCATTGAATCAGCGTTTGCTGCTGCTTCCCAAGCGATGGTGTTTGCATCTAACCAATGTGCTTTTTGGCCGTCAACGTCGACAGGTCGTTCTTCGATTGGTTCGTAGAAAAGTTCACTACTGCCGTGGAAGCCAAATACCCCTTTAGATTCGCCGATCTTAGTCAGCTCAACTTTCGAGTTTGCACTGCCGAAGGCTTTGTCGTTGCCATTGTGTAAAATGAAGTTCATACATTCGTATGGGTCAGACGCGTCAGGATCGACTTTAAGTACGTAGTACGCACCATAAGTTTCGCTAATGCCATCATATTGACGAGGTGATGCCCAATCAGTGCCACCGCTTGTAATGCCCATCGCTTCTAAATCAGTACTGGTACAACCTTCACCATTCCATAAGTGCAGACCCCAGCCATTGTAGTCGCTTTCTGTCGATGCCGAGGCAACATCACGTTTATAGTAAACAACAACTTCGTTCTCTCCCGCAGGGTACAGTCCTGCACTTGGGCTGGTGGTATTGTCGTTGGTGCTGTCACTACCACAACCGCTGATCACCGCGACGGAGATCAAAGGCAGTACGGTTTTGGCAATTATTGATAATTTAAATGTTTTTTTGTCCACGTTTACAAATCCATTTTTATTAAATTGATATAAAGAACGCGTCGGCGTTTCGGTTCAAAGAGCGAGAAAGTTAATACGTCCTATTTGGTGCAAATGCCGAAAGGAAATGTTCAAAGGAAATGCTAATACACTGAATCATCAGCAAAATGTGAGAGCTGGCCGTTTAGTTTTTTACAAGTGAAAATTTTCTTACGCAGTGGATTTGGTTCACAAATTAAATAATAAAATGAACGCATAGTGAGAGCTTGAACACAGCCTTTAAATGTGAATTTTAATAGGAGTAGTAAGGGGGGATGATAGGGGATGAGAATGTCTCAGCCCCAAAAACGTGACTACCTTCTATAAAAAATAGGCCGATATTTTTTGTCAAAAAATAAGTTGGGAGTGTTTTAGAGCAAATGAGGCCGTCCGTTGATCCTAAACTTAAGAATTTCATTAGGTGGCCGATATAAAACCCAAGGCGCCAAAACTAATCTGGCATGAGTATTTGTAGTGTTTCCCGATAGGGAAATGTCAATTTGTATCATGAATAACAAGAGGCATTTTATGAGTAGCATGGGCATTGCCATCGCGGCAACTGGCCTTTCACTCGTCCTGATATTTGTATGGATGACCTCACTGTCGATGCGAAAGCAACGCCAGGAACTCGAGCGGAAGGCTCGTGAGGCCGTATACCGAAAGGCAATGCAAAAAGCACGTGAGCAAGAACTTAAAGAGCGAGAATTTAAGGCGGAGACGGGGCATGTCCCGACGATTCTATTTCTGGCTAAAGAAGCCGAAAGAAACAATATCAAGCAAGCGTTGTATTGGTACGATAAAGCGGCGAAGCTGGACAACATCAGTGGTATGTATGGCATCGTTCGCCTTAGTGAACGTATGCGTGAAGATGTGATCTTAAAGGAGCAGGCAAACTTCTGGCGTACAGCCATCGCAGGAATGGAAGGTGACATTGAAGCGAAGTTTGTCACCGGGAAAGCACTGGTGTTTGGTCGGGGTGTAGAAAAAAATATTCCCAAAGGGCACGAACTAATTGAAGAGGCGGCTGAAGAGGGTTGGGTTGAGGCGATGCTTTATATGGGGGAGTGGCAGTTGTCTCCTGAAAACACGTCGGGTTTCCGTGCCGATGCCCTTTATTGGTTTATGAAAGCAGCAGATAAAGGCAGTGCCGCGGGAAAAATCCAGGTTGGCTTGTGTTATGTAAACGGCACCGGTACCGAGAAGAACATGCTCAAAGGCCGTTATTGGCTGGAAAGTGCGGCAGAACTCGGGAGTGCTGAAGCGATGTATTATGCTGGAGAAGCTTGGAAGGATTCGAGTAAAACCGGTAACGCCATTGCGTATATCTGGTTGTTTCTATCTGCCAGCATGGGGTACGAACCTGCACGAAACTTACGGGATAAAGTCGCGGGTGATATTGGTGTTGATGTAGTGGTCGGGTTGCAGGCAGTTGCCAAACCCTTACAAAGAAAGCTGACATCGGGCATGGTGAAAAAGCACGCCATCATTCGTGCTCTGAACAAAGTTTATAAACGGGAGGTGTATTTCCCTAATGAAGATGAGATAACGGACGTACTAACCGACGAGCATAACCTAGAGCAAGACCAGTCGAACGTAGGATACGCTTCTAACTTTCAGCATGAGTTAATAACGGATGAGGTGGAGCCCAAATTAAAGCCATCGGCCTCCATTCAACCTTCCAAAGATGCGCTCGACTATACCCAGAACTTCCTCCAGCCGTAATGGCTGAATAAGCCTCACTCGCGAAGTGAGGCTTCCATTTTGGTTTGTGCGAATCGCAGAAAGCAAGCACTGCACGTTGAAAATCAACGATACAGCCAACTCTGAGTGCGTGATTCAGAATTGAGTTAAACAACTTTTGTTAGTCGGATACACTAGCGGTTTCGCAAACTGGCGCTTGCCGCATTCTTTGCATTATCGATAACAAAAATAAGAGGACAGGTATCATGCAAGGTATCCTCTCAATACAATCTCATGTTTCTTTTGGTCATGCTGGTAACAGTAGCGCTGTTTTCCCAATGCAGCGTATGGGTTTTGAAGTGTGGCCTATTCATACCGTGCAATTTTCGAATCATACCCAATATAAAGAGGGTTGGACAGGTCGAGCGTTTTCTGCCGATGACATCAGTGAGCTTGTTCGTGGTTTAGGTAACATTGGCGCTCTGGATAAATGCCAGGCTGTATTAACTGGTTACCAAGGAAGCGCAGAACAGTGCCTCGCAGTGGAAGAGACGGTCACTCAAGTTAAAACTAAAAACCCTGACGCACTTTATGTTTGTGACCCAGTGATGGGCGCGCCAGATAAAGGTTGTATCGTTGCTCCGGGGATTGCTGAAAACCTGTTAACGCGTCTGATGCCAATGGCGGATGTGATCGTGCCAAATCAGTTTGAACTCAGCCAGTTTGCCGAAATGGAAATCCATACGTTAGAAGAGGCAATTACTGCCTGTCAGCGAGCGTTAGCGAAAGGTCCCAAAGTTGTATTGGTAAAACATCTATACTGTTTAGATAACGGTAGCTTCAACATGCTACTGGCTACCCAAGATGGTATTTATCTGGCAAAACGCCCGCATTTTGAATTTGCTAAACAGCCTGTCGGCGTGGGTGATCTTATCTCAGCTATTTTTACGGCTGGGTTGCTTAAGGGGTGGAGCGCGAAACAGGCTTTCCAACATTGCCACGACGCTTGCTATGGCGTACTTAGCGCGACTTATCATGCTGGTGAATGGGAATTACAAACTATCGCTGCTCAGCAAGAGTTTGTCGAGCCAAGTAAACATTTCCCAATTGAAGAGGTGGCATTCACCACCGTGTAATAAAAGTTGATATAAAAAATGGGGAGCCAATTGGCTCCCCATTTTATTTATTGAATCTTAACTCGATTATTGCTGTTCTTTTTGGTGCTCTGAACGGCAAACTGCAGCTGTGAAGACAACGTCTGTAGAACTGTTTAGTGCAGTCTCTGCTGAGTCTTGAATAACGCCGATAATAAAGCCAACCGCTACCACCTGCATTGCTACGTCGTTTGAGATACCGAACAGACCACAAGCAAGAGGGATGAGTAGTAGGGAACCACCTGCAACACCTGAAGCACCACATGCAGATACCGCTGCAACGATACTCAGAAGTAATGCAGTTAATAGGTCAATTTCAATGCCCATAGTATGAACTGCAGCCAACGTTAGTGTTGTGATAGTGATTGCAGCACCTGCCATGTTGATGGTTGCGCCTAGAGGGATAGAAACTGAGTAAGTGTCTTCATCCAGTTTTAGCTTCTCACACAACGCCATGTTAACAGGGATGTTTGCTGCACTTGAACGAGTGAAGAATGCAGTCACACCACTTTCACGCAGACATTGGAAAACCAATGGGTAAGGGTTTTGTTTCGTTTTGAAGTAAACGATTGCTGGGTTTACGACCAATGCGATGATAAACATAGCACCTAACAGTACTGCTAGTAGGTGAGCGTAACTCGCTAGCGCGCTGAAACCTGTTGTTGCAAACGTTGAAGCTACCAAGCCGAAGATACCAAATGGCGCTAGACGAATAATAAAGCGTACGATGTGAGACACACTGTGGCTTAGGTCTTCGAAAACCGCTTTGGTGGTTGCTGAAGCATGATGCAGCGCCAGACCAAGACCAACACCCCAGGCAAGAATACCGATGTAGTTTGCTTCTACTAGAGCGTTTACTGGGTTATCTACTACTTTAAACAGTAGTGTGTGCAGAACTTCTGCAATACCTTGTGGTGGGGTCGCACCCTCAGCGCCGGTTACAAGCGTTAAAGTGGTTGGGAAAAGGAAGCTTAGAACCACGGCTGATAGCGCAGCGAAGAATGTGCCCAATAGGTAAAGCACAACGATCGGACGCATGTAAGTGTGTTGGTTTTTCTTTTGGTTTGCGATAGACGCAGCCACCAGAATAAATACAAGGATTGGAGCAATCGCTTTAAGCGCTCCAACAAAAAGGCTACCTATCATTCCAGCACTTTGAGCGTGACTTGGTGAAACTGTCGCGAGCAATACACCAAAGACAATGCCGACAAGGATCTGGAGAACGAGGTTACCACGAGCATATCGGGCAACGAGGCTGTTATGTTGCATACATCATTCCTGCAATGTTATGTCTAAGTGATTGAATAATAACTACACATTACACGGCGATAATGTCCTTGATATACAAGGGATGAGCATTGTATCTGGTCACTAAGACACATGATTATCAATTATCCTGTTTTTATATATTCAGTCATTCTCTGACCGAACAGCCCATATCTTAGCTTGGTAATATTTTGTGTCTAGTTTTAGTTTGTTTTTGGATTAAATGTTTGCTTGATGTTATTAAATCAAGTTGTTTGTGTTGCAAAAGATCGGTGATTATGAATGATGCTTTTTAATAAAGTTATTAAAAAGGAGACAAATGTCTCCTTAAATTTTATTGACCCACGAAAGCCAAAGCGTTAGCAATTTGGGTTACGTTTACGCTTCTTACTCATAGCACAACGAACCAGTTTTCCAAACTGTCTGCTTTTTGCTCTCTGTTCTGCTGTTTTGTCAGCGGCTACCGAAAGAAAGGTGTCCGACCTAAACGCTTGAGTGGGTTGCAGGTTGAAGTCAGTGCTTCAAAAAAGTGTATGTTTTATTCATTGTTGAATTATCCGAAACGTAACAAAGCGCCTTAATACAAATTGCATTAGGGTCTAATTCGGATAGATTTGACCACGGAGAAAACCGGGCAGAGAAGGGAGGTTGTGACCAGGCGCTAAGTCAGTTTTGGACGCTTACCCTGCAGCTGACAGAGCTAAGTATGGCTACTCATACGCTCTTCCATTATCTGTGAATAGCTGTTTGCTTTCAGCCCGTAGATGATTTGGATATGTTTATCATCTAAAACCACTACGCCGTGAGCGCCATGTTGTTTCAACGCTTTTTGATCAACGACTGCCGTCGATTTCAGAGTCAATCTCAAGCGTGTGGCGCAAGCGCCTGTTTCAACGACATTTTCGATACCACCAATCGCGGCAATAATCGTGTTGGCATCCTGATCCATATTTGGGTTGACGTGACTCAGGAACTTTAAAATACGTTTGAAACCTTGAAGCATGTTGTTGTTTACCGCTGACAATTGGAGACTAATGTATAGCGTAAATACACCTATACATTTGAGGGGTAAAGCACAGAATTATATTTTGAAACAAATAGCCAGTGAGAATAGAGCGAGATAAATGAGGCTCCTATTGAGGAGCCTCTATCGCTTAATCGTTGCAATGCTGCGTCGTTACCAGGAATTCTGTGACTTGACTAGCTTTTCGTCGACGAATCGTTTGAGGTGAGTTGTGAGATTGCTTCGACGATCGGTGCAGGCGTCAGCGTGTGAGGAACTTTGGTGATCAAGGTTCCGTCAGGTTTTAAGAAGTAGAAGTAGGAGCTGTGGTCCAGTGTGTATTTCAGCTCAGAGCCTTCTAGCTCTGTTTTGCGGAAAATAACGCCATAGCTGTGTGCCAGCGGAGTCGTGATGTCTAGCGGTGCAGATAACCCCTCAATCATAGGATGAAAGTAGTGTGCGTATTTTGCCGATGCATCCGCTTCATCACGCTCAGGATCGAGAGAGATAAACATTGGGCGTAGCTGGGCCTTTTGTGTTTCGTCAATTTGGTTGAGTGCGCCTGCTAGCATGGCCAGCGAGGTTGGACAAACGTCAGGACAGCGTGTGAAACCGAAGTACACAATACGAATACGAGGGTCATTGACATCGAAAATATTGACTGGTTGTTCATTTTCGCCAAATAACACCGTTTGCTCTGACTTGGCCGATTCAGGTTGTTCAGTTAGGACGTTTTCTTGGCTGTCCAAGTAGCTTTTCGCGCCAAATCCGAGTACGAAAGCGACGACGAGAAATAGTGACCAGTTGCGGCTCATAATGATTCCTTACCTATGCATTTTGATGGCTGGATAAATCGTGTTTTGTCCATCAGTGAGTTCTCCTACCCAAGTCATCGACTCTTGAGTGCAGACTGGCAATACCACTTCACCCATGTATTTTCCTGGAGACACTTTGTTTAATAAAAACTTAGGCTCACCCATTTCCATTTCACGTCCTGACAAGCTCAGTACGAGTTGTTCTGCTTCGCTGTCAGACCATTCTACAGTGAGCAGAGCAGGGACTAAGGGCTGAGTGTTATCGACATTAAGTGTCATAGTGACGTCTTGTTGGACGCAGGCCGCCGTAGATAGAAAACAATATTCATCAAGCGGTTTGAGTTCAGAGGAGGTCGACAAACTTTTTAGTAGCGTCGGGGCGTAAAACCCCGCGACCAGTGCCACAGCGACACCAGTGATATTTAACAGTTTCATTAAGGTTCAGCAGTTATGACTTAATAAGAACTGCATCGTAGCACACCTGGGCGATGCTCAACGAGACAAGTTCCGAGAAAATGTATTTACTTTAGTAGATTAGAAAAAAACGGAGCCATCGGCTCCGTAATGAAATTAAGACATTTATTTACTTGAATCTGCGAACTTTTCCAAGCTAAGTACTAGCGCTATCGCGGCCAGCATCATGACAATGGCGATAACCAGTTGTGATGGCTGAGAAGTTATGTGTTCATACTCAAACGGCGTCAAGTTGTGCTGAAGTAACGGAACTTGTTCACCTTTTGAGTTTGTGCGCCAGGTTAATGTTTCTTTCCATGGCCAGATTTTAGGCAGTGTGCCAATCATCAACCCGGTGAGGAACATCAATGTTGCGTCTCTAAAGTGGCACAATAACCAAGAAAGCAAATGTGAGAACGTCAGTAGGCCGATAACACAACCTGTTAAAAATAGCGCCAAAATGTCTACTTGGAAGCCTTTTACTGCCGCTAGTACGGGAGTGTACATGCCGATGAGCAGCAAAATGAAGCTGCCTGAAATGCCCGGCAGAATCATGGCACAAATAGCGATAGAGCCAGCTATCAGCGTATTCACCATTGTCGGTTCCATATGCAGTGGCTTAAGCACCGTAATGCTGTAAGCGAATGCAACGCCAACTAATAAGGTGATGAAGCGAATAGCGTCGCGTTTTTCTACCTGACGCACGATGTGGTAAACCGAAACCAAAATCAGCCCAAAAAAGAATGACCAGATTGGAATAGGGTGCGTGTTCAAAAGCCAGGTGATCAGTTTTGCGAGGGTTGCAATGCTAACGCAAATACCGGAAAACAGCGCGATAAGGAAAAAACCATTGATATGGTTAAACGCCGCCGTCGCTCCTTCTCTTTTCCAGATGGATAAAAGCCTTGGGTTGATGCGTCGAATGCTTTCTAGCAAGGTGTCGTAAATGCCTGTAATAAAAGCGATAGTACCGCCAGAGACGCCGGGAACCACATCGGCTGCACCCATTGCCATTCCTTTAAAGAAAGTAAGTAGATAGTTCATTTTCGTACTGTTGATTTCTGATGATGGGGCAGAGTATACAAACATTACTGGTAAAAAAGTATGAAATAGTATTGTTATTACGAGATAAATTCCGTTCTAACCGGTTGATTATTGTTCAAAGTTTAGGTGTTTTGGTTAAGTATTAAGATATAACTCAATAATTGCAGTTAGCTGTGTGTTTTTGCAATTTGCAATTGCTAATTGCAACGCTGTTTTTCGTTTTGCTACAGACAATATTATAGATATTTTGCATGTGTGATATAGAACACAAAAAAACACTTTCAATGTTGGCATGTTTTATGCATAATTCTCGGCGACCCTTATTAAGCCGAGGGTCACCTAGCCAACTGACGTTGTTAGTGAATATCAATTGTTCACAATAAATATGAGCCAATCGCGATAATTGCGGTTGGCTATTTTTTTATCTGAATAAAAGTACTTGCTACTTTTTTGTACATAGCGCCAGTTTAGCTAAATAAAAAGGGCTGACGCTTTCACGACAACCCTTAGTTCTATAATACTGAGTTGATTAACTCATTCTAATATCCCATCAATTGCAGTAGATTTTCTGCGGTGATAATGGCTTCTTTACGATTCGCAATGTTCAGCTTTTGATACAGATTACGAATGTGAGTTTTAATGGTTGTCCCTGCGACATCGAGTTCTTGAGCAATTTGTTCATTACTAAAGCCAGAGTAAATCAACCCCAGCACCTGCCATTCGCGCTGAGTTAGCGGGCTAGTGCGTACTAACTCCGGTACGTTCGGGTGGTTCACTAGTTTCTCTATGAAGTCTTCATCGAAGTGAATTGAACGGCTACGCTGATTCGATGAAATGTCTTTCATCAGTTGCTGCGCACGGTGGCGTTCTAAATCACCCAGTTCATGGCGGAGGCTGAGTTTCTCTAATAAACCACCAATGGTTGCACCATCAGTCAGAAAGTTTCCAACCATGCCTGTCTGGTTGGTCATCACTAGTGCTTCTTTAAGTAAGGTTTTCGCTTGCTCTTCATCTTTCTGACGCGCTGCTAACACCGCTTCGACAACCAAGTTTCGGTTAGTATCGGTGACCAAGTTGCTGCGATGTGCTTCACTTTTCAGGAAGTTCAACGCTTGACGAGCTTCGTCATACTGACCCAGATTAATGTGAGCACGAACAATATTACGCCATTGGAGTTGACAGAAGTGGTTGCATGCCGATTCTGGACGAACCGCAGTGCTCAGCCACTCCTGAATTGCTTCCATGTTCCCGCGAGCTTGCCAAAATAGGATGAGGGACAATGAGGCGTTCGCTGTCCAGTCAACATGGTAGGTCGCTTGTTTCATCAAGTGTTGAATATGCTCTATAAACTTACCCGCTTTGTCGAGCTCCCCCCGCCCAACAGCAATACGCGCAAGCATTGAATAGCTATGTAAGTGCTTACTTGGAGAGTGATTTTCCAGGATCTGTAATCCCTTATAGGCACACTCTTCGGCTTCATCCAGACGGTTCCAGCACCAAAGCACCTGCGCTCGGATACGTAGTAAAAATTCATGCAGTGGAACATGCTGAAGTTGGTGTTCTTCTATCAGACGGAAACCAGAATCTTGTAACTCAAAGGCTGCCTGAACATAGCCCTGAGCGATCAAAATTTCACTTTGTTGTAAAATCGCCCACAACGCCTGATGGTAAACTTGATATTGGCGAGCCAGTTTTTCTGTTTGCTGCATCATTGGCAAAGCACGGTCGAGTTTACCAAGCACATGGTTTACTTCTCCAACGACAGAGGTCGCGACGATTCGGCTACGATAGATAGTATTATCGAGCTTACTGAGTGCGAGTTCTGCTAACTCAAGTGCTTTTTCTGGCTGGTTACTGTTAATGGCCACCTGAGCAAGCAAAGCGTTGGCCTGACCTTGATAGTGGACATCGAGCTCAATGTTACGCTTTTGGTGCTCTGCTTCCGCTTCTTCAAGCAACTGACCTACCTGATTGTAACGATGCTGACTTTGAGCCAGCCATGCTCGTAACATGGTCAGTTTTGGATGACTAAATAGCAATTCTGAATCAAGCTGATGAATAGCATTTTCTAACGTGCTGAGTTCGCCTTGGTTAAACATTTTCCAGCCAAATTCGTTCAGAATTTCAACCACTAAATATTGGTCGTCTGATTTTTGAGCGTGGTGAATTGCTTGGTGAGGCGATTTCTGCTGTAACCACGCCAAAGCGGCATTACGGTGCAGATCTTTTTCTTGCTGAGGAATGCGAGCCTGACGTTCATGAGATAAAAACTCACCAAACAGGTTGTGGAACCGGAACCAGTTATGCTCACCCTCCAGAGGGTAAATAAACAGGCCATAACGATTCAGGGATTCGATCATACCTAACGCATCTTCACGTTGAGTTAACGCAAATACTAACTCGTCGTTGAAATGATCCAGAACCGAAACTTGCATCAGGAATTGGCGAGTTTCATGATCGAGCAGGTCAAATACTTCCTCTACCAGATAATCCCACAAGTGTGCGTGGTTGAACTGGGAAACAGACTCCACCGTTTGCGCCAAGGAGCGGTTTTGATGCTGTGCCTGTAGAGCAATAAGTTGCAATGCAGAAGGCCATCCTTCGACATACGTTCTAAGGCTATTGGCCATGTCTTCATCAATACCGTCAGCAATGCGCTGGTTAAAGAAGCGAGTGGTTTCTTCCGTGTCGAAGGCTAACATGTCGTTGCCAATTTCGATCATCAAGTCGCGCACACGCAGATTTGCGGTACCTAATGGCGGTGTAGCACGACTAGTGACGACCACGGTTAGGTTATCTGGCATGTGCTTTAAGAAGAAGCGCATCGACTCATGAATTTCATTATTGGTGATTAAGTGATAGTCATCGAGTACCACGTAGCATTCCTGATGAAAGTCAGCCATTTCGGCAAACAGTTCACTATAGAGGGAGCGCAGAGACGAAATTTGGCGTTTTTCCGCCAGTTTCTGCGCATTAGCGCAACTGAAGTTTGTTGCTTTGTTTAGTGCCTGTAACAGGTAATTGACAAAGCGGAAGCCGTCATTATCGCTGTCATCAATACTATACCAGCCAACATTCGGCTTATCCGACAACCATTGAGCTGCCATCGTCGTTTTACCGTAACCGGCAGGAGAGCGAAACAAAACCAATTTGTAGTAAGGCGCTTGTTGCAGTAAGTCCAGCACTCGTGGACGCACAATGGCGTTGTGTAACCGGCCTGGGCGAGTGAGCTTAGATGGAATCCACATTAGTAGTTATGTCCTTAATTTATATATACCTAAGTAACTTCAAGGTACTTAAATGAGCCAAGATATTTTTGAGTACTGGCTTAACTGCGTAACATTGTTTCAGACAATCAAAATAGAGTCGATTCAACTTATCCCTACTTATCGTTTTGTTGTCATTCACTTAGCGTCTGCAGTTTGTTACCCAAGGTTGCTTAGGTATAAAGCGAGCGAAAATTGAAAACGGCTTGCTTCATTAAACTGTATTCTTGTTTAAAAATTGCTCAGAAAATGCAAGTCGACAGGGATGTTACGATATCGCGAATACACCTTACTTTGATCCACTTCCTAATTCTCATGAGATGATGGAAATGGCACTAACTACGCCCTTTATTTGTGATATGTGTCTCGTTTTTGTTCTGATTGGTTCTGAACGGTAGTGGTTTTTGCACGGTGACTCAATGAGTTTTACTTCTGTGAACAATGGTAATGTGATCGCTAAGACAAAATTCACATCATAGATCGTAAGTGCCCCAAAAAACATTATGAGTGAATTTTAGCCTTTTCTCATATTTGCCTGTGATCGGAATCACTAAGAAGTGGAGCGAATAAAGCTTTGTTGCGATTCAGATCACTAACTGCTTGGTTGTACCCCCTCTACGCCCTCATTCCTCCTCCTTCAAAGGAGGAGAATTAGGAGGATGTTTATTCACAGCGCTAAATGCACGATGTATGGCAGATGAATTACTACAAGACGTGAGAATTTCGTAATGAAACCTACACAGCAAAAAAAATTTGACAAAAAATCGTTTCAAGACAGTGTTAAAAAACACTTGTCAGTGACTTATGCACATACTGTTGAAAACGCAGATAGCCGCGCATGGTACCTAGCAATGGGTCAAGCACTAGCTGAGTTCACTACTTTTGATTTGCTTGCTACTGAAACTGATCCTCGCATCCAACAAGCGAAGAGCGTTAACTACCTTTCACTAGAATTTCTAATTGGCCGTTTAACGGGCAATAATTTAATCAGCATGGGTCTGTACGAGCAAGTAACAGAAGCAATGGCTGAACTTGGTCACAACTTAACTGACCTTCTAGAAGAAGAGCGCGACCCATCACTAGGTAATGGTGGTCTAGGTCGTCTAGCAGCATGTTTCATGGATTCATGTGCCGCTCAAGAATTCCCAACTGTTGGTTACGGCCTTCACTACGAATACGGCCTGTTTAAGCAGTCGTTCAAAGACGGTCGCCAACAAGAAGCACCAGACGCATGGCGTGGTGTTGAAGGTTACCCATGGGAAGTAGCTCGCCCAGAGCTTGCACAAGAAATCGGTTTCTATGGCCACGTTGAAGTGGTTAATGTGGATGGTAAAGAAGTTCGCAAATGGGTTCCTGGCATGTCTGTAAAAGCAATGCCTTGGGATCTGCCTATCGTAGGCTATGAATCAGACACGGTTTACCCGCTACGTCTTTGGGAATGTCAGGCGATTGCACCATTCTCACTAGCGAGCTTTAACAACGGTGATTACTTCGAAGCTCAGCACGCGCTTATCGACGCTGGTAACATCACTAAAGTGCTTTACCCGAACGACAACCATGAGAAAGGTAAAACACTTCGTCTAATGCAACAGTACTTCCACTCTGCAGCGTCTGTACGCGATATCTTGCGTCGTCACGAAGCAGCAGGCTACTCGCTAGCGGATCTACCGAAGCAAGAGACTATTCAACTTAACGATACGCACCCAACGATTGCTATCCCTGAACTAATGCGCATCCTCATAGACGAAAAAGGTCTAACTTGGGAAGCGGCTTGGGAAATCAGCTCTAAGACGTTCGCGTACACGAACCACACGCTACTTCCAGAAGCACTAGAGACATGGTCAGAGTCGCTAATTCAGCACCTGCTACCACGTCACATGGAGATCATTTATGAGATCAACCATCGCTTCTTACAAGAAGTTCGTGCTAAGTGGCCAGGTGACGTAGCGAAACAACAGAAACTTTCGATCATTGAAGACGGTTTCCATCGCATGGTTCGCATGGCAAACCTATGTGTAATCGGCTCTTACGCAGTAAACGGCGTTGCGGCTCTTCACTCTGAATTGGTTAAGAAAGATCTATTCCCAGAGTTCCATGAGTTGTACCCAACACGTCTGCACAACGTGACGAACGGTATCACTCCGCGTCGTTGGTTGAAGTTCTGTAACCCAGGTCTGTCTAAGTTAATTACTGGCAAGATTGGTAGCGAATGGCCAGCGAAGCTAGAACTATTGGAAGGTATTGCTAAATACGCAACTGACGAGAAGTTCCAAAAAGAATTCATGGCAGTTAAGAAAGAGAACAAAGAACGCCTGGCTCACTGGGTGAAAGAAAACATGGGTATCGAGCTAGATACTGATGCGATCTTCGATGTTCAAATCAAGCGTCTACACGAATACAAGCGTCAACATCTTGATCTGCTACACGTATTGTCTCTTTACCATCGCATCCTTAACGAGCCTGGTTTTGAGTGTGTACCACGTGTTGTGTTCTTCGCAGCGAAAGCTGCACCGGGCTACCACCTAGCGAAAGAAATCATTTTCGCAATCAATAAGATTGCAGAAAAAATTAACAATGATCCTCGCATCGGCAACAAGCTTAAAGTGGTGTTCATCCCTGACTACCGTGTGAGCATGGCAGAAATCATCATTCCTGCTGCAGATGTGTCACAACAGATTTCTCTGGCAGGTAAAGAAGCATCAGGTACTGGTAACATGAAGATGGCGCTAAACGGTGCCCTGACTATCGGTACAATGGATGGCGCGAACGTTGAGATTCGTGAAGAAGTGGGTGACGAGAATATCTACATCTTCGGTCTGGATGTTGAAGGTGTGAAAGCGCTGAAAGCTCAAGGTTACAACCCATTTGATTACTACAATGCGGACCATCTACTAAAAGCTTCAATGGATCTACTTCTCGGTGAAGAGTTCACACCAGGTCAACCGGGTCTATTGCGCGCAACGTACGACAGCTTACTTGATGGCGGTGATCCATACCTATGTCTTGCAGACTTCGCATCTTATGTGAAAGCGCATGAAGATATGGGCGAGCAATACAAAGACCAAGCTGGCTGGGCTAAGAAAGCCATCCTTAATACAGCCCTTGTTGGTAAGTTCACGTCAGACCGCTCAATTCGAGACTATGTGAACAACATCTGGAAACTAGAAGCGGTTCACCGTTAATAAGATAAGTAAAGACCAAGGTAGCCCTGCGCTACCTTTGGTCATTTGAAAATATAAGTTATTGATAAAAACAAAACCCTACATGGAAGGTGTTTACATTACCTTCGGAGAAAGCGATGAAAGAACAAACAGCATTAAAGAAAGTCGCGGCAATGGCGAGATTGGCTGACAGTTACGTCAGTGCATGGGGAGATGAGGCTAAAGTGTCTGATGAGACTCTACGCCGTTTGCTCGCTTCACTTGGCTACGATATTAGCAGCGATGAAAAACTATTAGCTTCTGCTGAGAAGAAGCATAAGAAAGACGTACTAGCCCCTGTTCTTGTTCTACGTGACGGTGAGCCTGTCGAAGTGGAACTAAACCTAGGTACGAGTGCTCGTGAGAGTGAATTCAGCTGGCGTTTAGAAACAGAACAAGGAGAGGTACTTGAAGGCTATCTTCAGTCTCAAATTGTTCGTGATGAACGTGCTGAGGGTGGCCCTCTAGTGTTTGCATTGCCAAAGAATTTGGCATGGGGTTACCACAAACTGATCATCAATCGTAAGCGTCGTAAAACGCCTTACGAAATGTCGCTGATCATCACTCCAAAAGCGTGCTACAAACAAGATGCGCTTGCTCAACACAAAAAGCTTTGGGGTCCAAGTATCCAGCTTTACACGTTGCGTACTCAGCACAACTGGGGTATCGGAGACTTCGGCGATCTCAAACAATTGGTTAGTGACATCGCATCTCGTGGCGGTGACTTCATTGGTTTGAACCCAATTCATTCTCTGTTCCCAGCGAACCCGGAAGGTGCGAGCCCGTACAGCCCATCTTCGCGCCGCTGGTTGAACATTATGTACATTGATGTGGTATCAGTACCTGAATTCGCCCTGAGTGCAGAAGCGCAGCAACAAGTTGGTAGTGCTGAATTCCAGCAACGCCTGCAAAAAGCGCGAGACTCTCACTGGGTAAATTACACTGAAGTATCTGCACTTAAGATGAGTGTGTTGCCACTTCTATTTAGTGAGTTCAAAGCTCGTCATTTAGATAAGAATACCGATCGTGCTCGCGCATTCTTAGAGTTCGTCGAGAAAGGTGGTGAAAGCTTATTACACCAAGCTGCATTTGACGCACTTCACGCCGATCTGCATGCAGAAGATGCAAATATGTGGGGCTGGCCTGTATTCCCTGAAAAGTACCGTACATTCGAGTCAGCGGGGACGCAGAAATACATTAAAGATCAAAAAGACCGCGTCCACCTGTACATGTACTTACAGTGGATCGCAGATGATCAAATCAAAGAAGCACAAGCACTTGCAGAAGAAAAAGGCATGTCTGTGGGTCTGTACCGTGACCTTGCAGTAGGTGTGGCAGATTCTGGCAGCGAAACTTGGGCTGACGAAGGCAACTTAGTTCTGGACGCAAGTATTGGTGCGCCACCAGATGTACTAGGGCCTCTTGGTCAAAACTGGGGTTTGCCTCCGTTGAATCCGCAAGTACTTGAGGCAACTGGTTACGATGCCTACATCCAGCTATTGCGTGCCAACATGAAGCACTGTGGTTCACTACGTATTGACCATGTACTTGGTTTGCTGCGTCTGTGGTGGATTCCAAAAGGTGAAAAGGCGACGGAAGGGGCTTACCTGTACTACCCAGTAGAAGACATGCTGGCAATCTTAGCGCTTGAATCACATCGTCATCAATGTTCAGTTATTGGTGAAGACTTAGGTACAGTGCCAGATGAAATCGTGGATATTCTTCGCGATGCAGGCGTGCATTCATACAAGGTATTTTTCTTCGAAACATCAAAAGACGACGGCGGTTTCATTTCTCCGAAGCACTACGCAGAGCAATCTATGGCGGCACTATGTACGCACGATATGCCAACGTTACGCGGTTTCTGGCACTGTGATGACTTGAAAATGGGCCGTGAAATCGGTTTGTACCCAGATGAAGAGCAACTAGAAGAGCTGTTTGCTGATCGTTTGAAGTGTAAGCAAGGCATTCTGGATAGTGTTCGCTGGCATGGTTACCTGCCAGAAGGCATTGGTCACGATGCGCAGTATGTTCCAATGGATTCGTTCTTGAGTGAAGCGCTTCAAGTGCATGTTGCAGCGGGTGACTCTGCTCTACTCAGCGTTCAGTTGGAAGACTGGTTAGAGATGGATCAACCTGTCAATATCCCAGGTACCGTAGATGAGTATCCAAACTGGCGTCGTAAGCTGTCGATGAACCTTGATGAAATCTTCAGTCGTGAAGATGTAAATCGAATCGCGAAACGTCTAACGGAAGTGCGTGCTCAGGCAAGCAAATAAGATGAATTGAGTGAGTTAGTTAAGCAAGCCGATTATAAATTTGTATGCTTTGAGGTAAGAAATTTCCATCTAGGTCACTCATTCTATAAAAACAATCCGTTAGGATGGAGTACTGTTATTATGCTCGCAATAATAGCGGGCATTTTCGTTTTTTGATGCTGCTTTCAAACATAGACGTTCGAAGCAGTGCTTTTTAGTAAGTTTACAACGTTGGCTGTGCAAACCAATATTTACCTAAAATCGGTGTGTTTAAGGTGGATATTGGCTTTAGGGAGAAAGGTTTGAAAAACACGAAAACAAATAAAATAGAGAGAACAAAGAAAAAGTATGAGCGTGCCTATGAACTACTAGCTCAGGCCTCTTACTCTGATCCATTCGCAACGCTCGGTCCATTTATTGATGATGGTGAAGGTTCCCTAAGAGTCTGGATGCCAGGCGCTGATAAAGTCGAGTTACTGGTTGAAGGGGAGCCAAGAGTTGCCCTAGAACGTGAAGGTGACAGCGGATTTATTCTGAAAGAGAAACGTGATTTACACCTCACACATTACCGCTTAGCCGTGGATTGGAATGGCATTGAACAGATCATCGACGACCCGTACCAATACCACAATATTTATCAAGAGTACGAACATCTTCATACACCGAAAGACATGTATCACTACATGGGTTCGCACTTTGTCACACTAGAGCGTGGAGGTAAGTCTATCTCTGGCGTTCGTTTCCTTGTATACGCTCCGCATGCTTCTGCCGTAAGTTTAATTGGTGAATTTAACCAGTGGGATGGCCGTCGTCAACCAATGCAACGCCTCGATTATGGTATTTGGGGCTTGTTCGTCCCTGGCTTAGAAGAGGGAGTGCAATACAAATATGAACTTAAAGGTCCGCATGGGGAAGGGTTACCTCATAAGCAAGACCCTTGGGGCTTTTATTCTGAGCAGTACCCGTCATTCGCATCAATCACTTACGACCACAATCGTTACCAGTGGCAGGATGCTCAATGGCAAAGCCGCCCAGTGACTGAAAAGCGTCATGAAGCGCTGTCTTTCTATGAATTGCACGCTGGCTCTTGGAAACGCAATGAGCAGGGTGAGTTTCTTAACTACCGTGAACTGGCCGAACAATTAGTGCCATACTTAGTCGACATGGAGTATACCCACGTTGAGCTGATGCCAGTTTCTGAACATCCATTCTATGGATCTTGGGGCTACCAGCCTGTGGGACTGTTTGCTCCAACCAGTCGTTATGGATCGCCAGATGACTTCAAATACTTCGTTGATGCTTGTCACAAAGCGGGTATTGGCGTGATTCTCGATTGGGTACCAGCGCACTTTCCATCAGACGATCACGGTTTGGCGAACTTCGATGGCACACCTCTGTTCCACGACCCAGACCCACGTCGCGGCTGGCACCAAGATTGGAACTCGTATATTTATGATGTAGGCCGTGAACATGTCCGTCGTTTCTTAGTCTCTAATGCGCTGTACTGGTTCGAACAATTCCATATCGATGGTATTCGAGTCGATGCGGTTGCTTCCATGATCTATCTAGACTACTCGCGCAGTCATGATCAATGGATTCCGAATGTCGATGGCGGCAACGAAAACTATGACGCGATTGCGACACTAAAATGGATGAACGAGGAGGTGTATAAACACTTCCCGAATGCCATGACGATTGCTGAAGAGTCTACTGCATTCCCAGGTGTCTCGGCACCAACATTCATGGGCGGTCTAGGCTTTGGATTTAAGTGGAATATGGGCTGGATGCACGATAGCCTCTCATATGTAAAAGAAGATCCTGTTCACCGCAAATACCACCACAATACCATCACATTCCCGCTTATTTATGCACACAGCGAAAATTATGTGTTGTCTTTGTCGCATGATGAAGTGGTGTATGGTAAAGCTTCTATCCACAAGAAGATGCCGGGTGACGAGTGGCAACAAACTGCAAACTTACGTGCCTACTATGGTTACATGTACGGTCAACCAGGTAAGAAGCTCAATTTTATGGGCGCAGAACTAGGTCAAACAGCGGAATGGAACCATGATGACCAACTGCAATGGTTCTTGTTAGAGTTTGAACGTCACAAAGGGGTTCAAGATCTGACTCGTGACCTGAACCACCTTTACCGTACTGAGCCAGCTTTGCACGATCAGGATTGTGTTCCCGCTGGCTTCGAGTGGCGTCTTCAAGATGAAGCGGATGCGAGTATTTTGGCTCATGAGCGTATTAGTCAGGACGGTGAGCGTATTTTGGTTATCACCAACTTCACGCCTGTACCGCACGAGAAGTTCCGCTTAGGTGTTCCGAATGAAGGCCGTTACGAACTGTTGCTTGATACCGATGATAGCAAATACGATGGCAGTGGTTTTAAGGTCCTTACAAGTGTCGAGACTGAATCGATCGAAAGTGAGTCGCTTCCACAATCTCTTGGGCTTCGTCTTCCACCTTTATCGACTCTGTTCTACAAGCTTGCTAAATAAGCACCTTCTCTAAATCATCAAGCCCGCTTTACATTGTAAATCGGGCTTTTTTTGACCAAATTTTAACCTTAGAAACTTGTTGTTCTTTTCAGAATTCGGCAATCTTGCTCGCTTGCTTTTAAAGCTGTGAGTTGTCGGGATACTGTGAATGTTCAAAAGGCTAAAGTCATTTCTCTTTAAAGTGGTGTTGGTGCTATTAATTGCTCCGGCTGTTTTAGTCGGAGCGGTGAAATTTATCGATCCTCCAATTTGGGGCTGGAAGCTCAGTCGCATTATCTCACCTCCAGCAAACTATCCTGAACACAGCCAGCATGACTGGGTACCTTTGTCACAAATCTCCAAGAACATGCAGCTTGCTGTGATTGCAACAGAAGACCAGAAATTTCCTATTCACTATGGGGTCGATTTTGAGTCTCTGTTCAACGTGATAGCGAATGCGGCCGAAAATGGCCCTTCCCGAGGTGCAAGCACGATTACGCAACAAACCGCCAAAAACGTGTTTTTGTTTCCTGCTCATTCTTATGTGCGCAAGGCTTATGAGCTTTACTTTGCTCTTCTAATGGAAACGATGTGGAGTAAAGAACGCATTCTGGAGGTCTACCTCAATGTGGTTGAGTTTGGCCCGGGTATATATGGTGTGGAAGCCGCCGCTCAGATCTATTTCGGGATGAGTTCCGGTAGTCTGTCGAAGTGGCAAGCTGCGCAATTGGCGGTGGTATTACCTAATCCTTATCGTATAAAAGTTTACCCGCAAAGTGATTATACCCAGCGTCGAACCAGATGGGCGGTTAATCAAATGGGAAACCTAGGCAGCGTTCATTTATAGAATAATCGAACTACGCCTTAATAGTGCCAAAATGTGAGTTAATCCAAGCTTTAGGGCGTAGTCTATTAGAATGATGTGCTCAGATTTTCGTCCATTTACTATTAGTGTGAATAAAACTAATAAATTTGCGTGGATTACATGCGCAACCAATGGACGGAACGATGAAACTGAATCTGATTACGACGACATTATTACTTGCATCAGCAAGTGCTGTTGCCGAACCCAATATCACTATATCAACCACAACGAACAGCCGCGACTTTCCGATCAGCGCTGCACAGCCCTTAGTTGTACCATTGACCAAAGATGGTTACACGCTAAAAATAACGGGTATTGAGGGAAGTTGTACTGCTCCGGACGGACAGAACGTAAAATTCAATACGCCCATTTCGTTAAACTGTGGTGAGCCGACTGAGCTTCCTCTGAAAATACGTTTTACCGGAGATTACTCATTTGCCTATGATGAGGAGGCAAAAACGCTTCTCTTCAAACGAGAACCCAAGAAAGCCGCAAAAACCGAGTTCAAACGCCCCATCCCAACAGTCCAATGTGAAGTATACCAAGGTGGCGAAGTCTCCATTGCGTTGGGGGATAGTTTCCCTGATGGCACCAAATTACGCGATGCGTATTCCGGGCAGGTTGTCGAAGTTAAAAATCAACAAGTCTCTCTGACGCCTGACAAAGCTTCTGGCGGTATCGTATTGCTCGAACCGCTTAAGACAACCAAACAAGCGGTACCGTTTGATTACCGCAATGCCAACATCTACTTTGTGATGGTCGATAGATTCAATAACGCCGATAGCAGTAATGACAATAGTTATGGTCGTAAAAAAGACGGTAAAGAAGAAATCGGTACCTTCCACGGCGGTGATCTCAAAGGGGTGATTGAGAAGTTGGATTACATCAAAAGCTTGGGGACAGATGCCATTTGGCTATCGCCGATTGTTGAGCAGGTACACGGTTTTGTTGGCGGTGGCGACAGTGGCTCGTTCCCATTTTATGCCTATCACGGCTACTGGACGCGTGATTTCACTAAGATTGACGAAAACTTAGGCAGTGAAGATGACTTAAAGGCGCTGGTGGAGGAAGCGCATAAACGTGGCCTTAAAGTGCTGATGGATGCTGTCATCAACCACACCGGTTACTCTACACTAGCGGATTTACAGTTTGATGGCATCGAAGTTCTAAAGCCGGGCGCTGATTTACCTGAAAAGTGGGGAGACTGGCAACCGAAGAGTGGAGAGAACTGGCACAGCTACCACCAATTCGTTAATTACCAAAGCCCTAACTGGGTTAACTGGTGGGGCGGTGATTGGGTCCGTTCTGGTTTGCCGGGGTACTCTGAGCCGGGCAGCAGTGACATAACCATGTCGCTTGCTGGGCTACCGGACTTTATCACGGAAGCAGAGCAAGCCGTCACACCACCACAATGGCTACTCGATAACCCGGGTACGCGTGTTAAGGCGCGTGACAATTACACCGTATCGGACTACTTAATTGAGTGGCAAACCGATTGGGTGAAACGCTTTGGGATTGATGGTTATCGTGTAGACACCGTAAAACATGTCGAAGGCGAAGTGTGGAAGCGCCTGAAAAAAGAAGCATCTCAGAGCTTAGAACAATGGCGTGAAGAGAACAGCAAATCGGGCCAACCATTTTGGATGATGGGCGAAGTATGGGGACATACCGCGTACCGCAGTCCTTATTTTGACGATGGTTTCGATGCGCTGATTAACTTTGATATGCAGAAAAAGCTGGATAAAGGCGCGGCCTGTTTTAGTCAAATGGCCGAAACCTACCAAAGCTATGCTGATACCATCGCCAACGAGAAAGACTTTAACCCGGTCAGCTATATGTCCTCCCACGACACCGAGTTGTTCTTCTCGCGCTTCAAAGACTACGCCATGCAGCGTAACGCAGCGAATGCGCTGTTGTTAAGTCCTGGTGCAGTACAGGTCTATTATGGCGATGAAGTTGGGCGTAACATTGGTCCGTATGCGGATGACTTCCATCAAGGTACTCGCTCTGACATGGTATGGGAGCTTACCGACGAGAAACAATCGTTACTTAAACATTGGCAAACGCTTGGTCAATTCCGTAAAGCACACCCTGCGATTGGCGCGGGTAAGCATCACGTCATCGCTCAGGATGGAGCGTACGTCTTTTCCCGTTCATTAGGCGATGACAAGGTAGTGGTTGCGTTTGTAGGCAGAGAGAAACCGTAACCTATTGGCTATTAGTTAAAAAAGCTAGTTCTGGGTTTTAATCCTGATTGCAAAAGCCATAGCCCTCAAACTCAGGTTTGGGGGTTTTTCTTTGTACTCATCGTACTTTTCATTTCAGTAAAGACGGACCCATTAATGTTACGTTCAGATTCGTCTCATTACTATTATTGCAATCGTCATAACTACTGGAGGCAATGATGACTACAGCTATGTCTTTAAAATCGGCGCCTAATGACGCCGTTGATGACACGCTAAAAGTGCCAGATGAAAAAACGTTTTGGCACAAAATGAAAAGATCGGTCAAGAAAGCGGGTGAAGAGCTTGCTGTTATGGGGATTAAATCCTGGTTCGCGATGACAGACGCCAATACCTCCGTGCGCCATAAAGCGATTCTTGGCGGTGCGTTAGCGTATTTCGTACTTCCAACTGATATGGTACCAGATGTGCTGGCTGGTGTCGGATTCACTGATGATATGGCAGCGCTAACATTGGCCGCGAACACGGTGGGTAACGCTATTACGCCAGAGCATGAAGAACAAGCCAGAGCAAAACTGAATTCAATGGCTAACGACTAATATCCTTTAGGCTTGCGTAATAAACCTTACTCAAGCAACAAAGCCCCGATGTTTCCATCGGGGCTTTGTTTTAGACAGGATAACCGTAGAACGGTTTAAGCGTCAGCGCGCTTAAGATGCACTTCTTCTTCGGCTGCGCCGGCCATTGGGTCGTTGAAGCGAGCTTCATCCAATGCGCCTTCTGATTTAGCAACAATAACCGTTACTGCGCTATCACCAGTAATGTTTACTGCGGTACGAATCATATCCAGCAGACGGTCAACACCCATAATCAGTGCGATACCTTCCAGAGGTAAGCCTACCTGGTTTAGTACCATTGCTAGCATAACAAGGCCAACACCAGGGACACCAGCAGTACCGATAGATGCCAGCGTCGCCGTCATGATAACCATCAGGTAGTCACCCATGGTTAAATCAATGTTGAATGCCTGTGCGATAAATGCTGTAGCGACACCTTGCATGATCGCCGTTCCGTCCATATTCACGGTTGCACCAAGTGGTACAGTGAATGAAGACACACGGTTTTCAACACCCATGCGGTGCTTTGCTGTTTCCATAGTAACAGGAATAGTTGCGTTTGATGATGCAGTAGAGAACGCAAACATCACAGCATCTTCCATTTTACGCAGGAAGGTCATTGGGCTAAGACCAGTAAACCCTTTCAACATTAGGCTGTAAGTTACCAGACCGTGTAGCAGTAGTGTGCCAGCTAGAACGATAAAGTACTCTGCTAAGTTGATGATTGCACTCAAGCCTAGACCAGTGAACAGCTTCGCCATCAGGAAGAACACACCAAATGGTGCAAGGTTCATCAAAATAGCAACCAGCTTCATGATCACTTCATTCAAGTCTGAGAAGAATGCAGCGATACGCTCACCTGGTTTACCTGCCGCGCTGATCGCGATACCAAATAAAACGGCAAACACGATAACTTGAAGCGTTTTACCTTCAGCCATTGCACTGATCGGGTTAGTCGGGAACATACCGATGATCACCTGACCCAAAGAAGGTGCTTCTGATGACTTGAATGAGCTTACCGCTGTAAGGTCAGCGCCAGCACCTGGCTGAAACACTGTGCCCATCGTCAGAGCAAGTGTGATAGCGACTGCTGTTGTTGCGATGTATAAAGCTAGGGTTTTACCGCCCATTCGACCTAAGGTGGATAGGTCTTTAAGAGAGCTAGTACCGCAAACCAGTGATACAAACACCAGAGGTACTACTAGCATCTTCAAGCTGGCGACGAAGATCTGTCCACCAACTTCAAATAGTCCATTAACAATGTATGCGTCGACAAATCCGTTGTCGGCAAAAAGTGTGCGAATTGCAAATCCTGTCAAGATACCCGCAACCATACCGAAAATAACACGGCTAGTAAGCGACATCGGTTTCTTGGTATTCATGAGAACACTCCTTATAGTTATGCACTCTGAGTTCACTTCAAAGTGGCGTGCAGGTTAGCAGCGGAGTGAAAAAACACGAAAGAAAAAACCTATTCTTGGTCGGTAGATGTGACCACGATCACCATAAAAAATATCACATTAACACGTAATTAACGTATGAGTTGGTGGCAAAGGCTAATTTTTAACATTTTTATCGAGTATAAAACTAATGTTCACCTATTGTTACACTTTGGTGGTTTGTGTTTTGGTTGCATATTGAACTAGTGATTATTCACCCCTCATTAATACGGGACTAAATATGCAACTGAAACTTGTTTATATAATGCGCATTAATAGTAGATAATTAGAGCAACATATTTATCTAACTATTAGTATTGCTCTCTTATCTTTAGCCACTAAGTTGGTCGACTAAGCGCTATATCAACATTGTGTGTTGGAGAGACTCGACAGCTGTATATGATCCCACTCCCAGCGGCTTTTCTCGTTGTTTTGAATTCCACCAACCCAATATTGTTGAGCAAATTTAACCTGACCGTTTAAACAGTGTATTCCATGCTGAGTGATGCACACTTGCTGTTCCCACCAACTTTTTTCTGGTGAGTCTATTGCTACCAGAGGCCTCTCATTCGTCGCTAACGGAAGAATCAGTGCATAGAACATCACATCTCCCAGATAGGGCAAAGGTTCGATCTTCTGGTAAAGCTGAAACCACTTACTTATTGAAATCTGTTTGCTTTGTTTCTCTAGAACATCTAATGCGAGACGCTGGGTGAAGCTCAGTCCTGATATCGAATGGGGAAGTTCCTGTAAATGGCGTTTGAGCACGCTAGCCATATTGGGTAGACAATCTAACCCATGTTGCTCTAACAGAGAGACAATCGCATTTGGTGTTTCGTCCGGCAGAGCCTGCCAATAGTGCAGGGAAGCTAAATTGCCGTGAACCGAGTTCTTTTCGCAAGTGTTGGGTGCTGCAGGCCAGAGCTCGTTTATCATAGGCGACGGCTGAGTGGCTGGCAAACGAAAATCAGGGAGCGGGTGATGAGATCTTATTAAAAACAAAGCCCCACCTTGATTGGCAGGGCCATCGTTCCATTTAATTTATCGTTTCGCTAACCCTTTGCTATTTAAATACGGCAAAATATGCGGGCGAGATTCTCCGGCTAATTTAGTCGTGACTTCCTCAGACCAGGTGCTTTGCTTCTGATTACTGGAGCGTGTGGCGTAGTAATCGTGCATGCTTTGGTCGTAAGCCTTTATGTCTTCTAGATTTAAAGGTTGATACTGATTTTCGTGCACAATAACTTTCGCAGGTAAGCGAGGTTTAACTTCAGGGTTTTGCTCTGGGTGGCCAAGACACATACCAAACAAAATGGCAGTATTGGCAGGTAAGCCGAGTAACTCATCAACGTCTTGGGCTTTATTTCTTAAGCCTCCAATGTAAACGCCTCCTAGTCCCATTGATTCTGCCGCCAATAGACAGTTTTGCGCCATGATGCCGGAGTCAACCGCACCAATAAGCGTTAATTCCGTAAAGTCGGCTTGAACTTGAGGGTTGATTTCCGCGTGACGCTGATAATCAATGCAGAACACCAAAAACTCCGCTGCACTTGCTACGTAAGCTTGGTTACCTGCGTATTGTGCCAATTGTGCGCGTTTCTCAGAGTCGGTGACTCGGATAATAGAAACGACTTGCAACATGCTTGAAGAGGAGGCTGCCAGACCTGCTTGAATTATTGTGTCCAGTTGGTTTTTTTCGATGGGTTGTGGGCTGAATTTTCTAATCGAGCGGTGGCTGAGTATGGTTTGAATCGTGCTGTTCATGATGACTTAACATCCTTTGTTATTGTTCTCTTAATTCGTGAACTTCACCTTATCGGCATTTGACGGTTGGGTAAACTCTCTGAAAAGAAAAAGTGAGTCTTAAACCATAAGTTTTACTAGCGAGGAGCGGGAATCAGGGAAATCCGAATACATAGGTATATACTGACTTAAAATCAATGAATTACATGCGGTAAAAGGATGCAAGAGTTAATCGTTCACTCAGTAACGGTGTTTATGGCTTGGATCGAGAGAGTTTTCACTTTTGCATCTGAGGTCATAAGATCGGTTACGAGTAACAGAGTTATTTTTGAGGGCGGAATATCTCCGCCCTTTTTAAGTACTTATTTCGGCATAATTACCGTATCAATCACATGAATCACGCCGTTTTTGGCTTTGACGTCGGTTGCGGTCACATTGGCGTTGTTGACCATGACTTTATCACCCATGGTTTTTATCATAACGTCTTGTCCCTGAACGGTCGTTGCTTTATCAAGCTTCACAACGTCAGCTGCCATTACTTTTCCTGGTACCACATGATAGGTCAGAACAGAGACGAGCTTGTCTTTGTTTTCTGGCATCAGGAGCATATCTACTGTTCCTTCAGGAAGTTTTGCGAAGGCATCGTCTGTAGGGGCAAACACAGTAAAAGGCCCTTCTCCTTTCAGTGTTTCTACCAAGTCAGCTGCTTGCACGGCTGCGACAAGTGTATTGAATGATCCATTACTGGCGGCGACATCAACAATATCCGCTTTCATCATCCCATGCTCATGTGCTTTCACAGGAAGTAAAAAAGACAAGATCGCAACTAGAGTTGCGGTGATAACAAGTATACGTTTCAACATAGTGTATTCCTTTTGTGTTGAGGGTACGACATGCTCCCGAGCGATGTTCTTTGCTTGTACGCGCCGCTAGCGATAGACGATCAACGGATTTATGTTGTTTAAAGTGAGGGGTTATTTGATGGGCGAAGAGTGTGTGGTGTTAATGAAGTGCTTAGGATGGGATTGAACGGCATTGTTCTTAGGGTAGAGAATAGAAGAAGCGAGCCACTAAAATGTAGCTCGCTTTAAACTGAAACGAATCGCTCTTATGCCTTATTACGCTGTGCTTCTTTTTGTGCAAGCTTGGCAGCGCGTCGCTCTTCTCGTTGTTTAGCGCTTTCACCGCCAACGTGTTGTTCACCACGCTGCTCCGCTAAAGAAATTTGTTTTTCACGCTCGCGGAATCGAGCAATTTGCTCTTCTGAATGAGTACCGTGACATTTAGGGCAGCTTACGCCTTGTTCGTAAAGGTCTGATTGCTTGTCTTCTTCTGTGATAGGTAGACGACAAGCATTACATAAGTCGTAGTCTGCTTTTTCCAGCTGGTGGTTTACCGCCACACGACCATCAAATACGTAGCAATCACCTTCCCACATGCTCTCTTCTTGTGGTACTTCTTCCAGATACTTTAGGATGCCGCCTTCAAGGTGATAAACTTCGTCAAAGCCTTGCTCTTTCATATAAGCCGTTGATTTTTCGCAACGGATACCACCGGTACAGAACATTGCGACTTTTTTATGCTTGGCCGGATCCATGTTTTCTTTCACGTAGTCTGGAAATTCGCGGAAAGTGTCGGTATTTGGGTTAACTGCACCTTTAAATGTACCGATCTCTACTTCGTAATCATTACGAGTATCGACAACAAATACTTCTGGATCCGCGATCAGGTCGTTCCATTCTTTTGGTTTAACATAAGTGCCAACCACATGACGAGGATCGATGCCTTCGATGCCTAAAGTGACGATCTCTTTCTTGAGTTTTACTTTAGTGCGGTTAAAAGGCTGTGACTCTGCAAGTGACTCTTTATAAACGGTACCTGCAAGACGTGGTTCTGCATTTAGCCATTCAAGCAGCGTGTCAATACCCGCGCGATCAGAAGCAACGGTACCATTGATACCTTCACTTGCCAGCAGAAGGGTGCCACGAATCTGGTTCTTTTCCATCAGTGCAAGCAATGGTTCGCGTAGCTCTTGATAGTTACCTAGTTCCACAAACTTGTACAGCGCACAGACAACATACTGACTCATGAGATTTCCTTTAAAAAAACAGGCTTTAATAAAACAGGTGGTCGACGACCATTAAATTATAACGGCCCGGAGTATACCCGACTAAAATGGTCAGGTATACAGGTAAACCCGTCGGACATTAAACAAGCATGACGATTGATTCGTTGCAGCGTGTGGATGTAGAACGGATGGCCGCTTACCTACAAACCTTGTAGGTCTTCAAATTATCAACAAAAAACTAAGGGAACTGACGACGTTAGCCTCGACAGCGTTGTGTGAAATTTGTACGTTTAATTTGTTGAGTCCTCGTTACTCCTAATTGCACTCAGCGCAGTACAGTAAGATAAAAAAAATTAATTCAACGGAATGGTTAGGGATAGACATGCAGCAGTTTCATATCAGGCGACTCAGAGAAGAGGATATCCCGCTTCTCAAACTTCTTTTGGTTGAGCTCGATACTTCGCACTATCAAGCTGAGCCCGATTTTTATCGTTCACCAGAAGAAATGGCAAAGATTAGGAATAGCCGTAATATCTTTGAAAAATACTTCGATGGCAGTATCACTGCATTTGTTGCTTGTTCAAACCGTAACATAGTGGGATTTATCTCGGGAACCACTCGTGAACTCAACTCCATCATTTCACCAGAGAAGTTCGTTGGCTTTATCAATGAGCTCGTTGTTGCAGAAAGCCATCGAAACTTGGGAATTGGCTTGTCTTTGATGGATAGAATTGAAAGTGCGCTTTGTAGTCTGGGTGTTGAGGAAATCGGATTGTCCGTCGGTTCGTTTAACCACGAAGGAGAAGATTTCTATCACAAGATGGGCTATCGAGTAATCACTAAGTCCATGATAAAACGGCTCAAAGATTAACGAACTTACGTGGTATCCGGTACAGAACAGCAAAACGCCTTTTCATCGTGAAAAGGCGTTGGTATTTATAACGGCGGGCTTATTAAGCCAAATTCGCCGCAGTTTGGTTACCCATTGCAATTAAGGTATCCAGAATGCGTTCGCCATCTGCACGCAGACCATTGTGTTCATATTCGTTGGTGATCCACGCTTTTGAGTTCGGCATGGAAGCGAGTGTTTCTCGGCTGATGTCCATTTCGACAAACATATCGTCGGCGTAAACTGCGCAACTTACTGGAACTTTGTTATCTGCCAGTTGGTTTTGGTCATAAAGTGGTGACCAGTCCTCTTTGCTTGCCAGAATTTCAGCGGCTTCTTTCAGTGGTTTTAGGTTGACGTATTGGTCAAACATCCATGGGAAAACCATTTCCCCGGTAAAGTAGAAAGGTTTGCCTTTTTCATAGTTAAACGCTTGGTTTGACTGACGAACTCGGTGTGCACTCCAATTTGACGCAAAGCCCTGGCAGTATATAGACTCGTGCAAAATGGCGTAAATAGGGTTGGTTTGGAAGTTTTGCTGAGCCAGCATGTCACTTAAAAACTCGTAACGAAGCTGCGCTTTTCCGTTTACCTCTATTAGTGCACTCTCCAGCCAGTAATATGTTGGCAAGAAGGTATCGCTGACACCAAAATTAATCCCAATTTGCTGGAACTGCTCAACAGTAAAACGTTGCCCGTTTGGTAGGAGTTCTTCATTTTCTAGCAGGTGATCAGCGATGGCTTGGCAAAGCTGTTGCGCTTTAGGAAATTGCTGGAAGAACGCCAGGTTTTTGTCCATCGTACGTTTAAACGTTGCTTGATACACATCGTCAGGGTGACGCGAAACAGATGGCACGCCTCCAGTAATGTAGCTTCGAGTCAGACTTTCAGGGAACATTGATAAATAGGTTAAAGAACAAAAGCCACCGAAGCTTTGACCTAAAATCGCCCATTTTTCCACACCAAATTGCTGACGTATAAATTCAGCATCGCGAACAATATTGTCTGCTCGGAAATGGCTTAAGTACTCGGCCTGCTCTTGTGGTGTCAGGTGCGCCAGTGTTTGGTGATTGATCACCGAGCTGTTTCCCGTGCCGCGCTGATCGAGCAGTAATACTCGGTGCTCTTGAAGTGCTCGCTTTATCCAGCCGTTATGGCCATTTTGACGTGGAGAAGGGAAGCCGGGACCACCTTGTAGGTACACCAGCCATGGTTTTGTTGAGTCCTCTTCTCCCACTAAACTTATCGAACGCGCAAAGACTTCAATGGTACCTTTGCTCTCTTCTTGGTAATCCAGAGGCACATTAAAGGTGTGGGGAGTGTAGTGCAATCCTGAGTCGATAAATGATAGAGCATTCATTGTTTTATTTTATATCCTTGTTGGGTTCAGCATCTAGTAGACCTTACGCACGCTACTTTACTTCGAAATGAGGGTTTAACCAAGAACCCGAAGTTGAGCTGGTCACTAGTGAGACATTGACTCTCTTGCGCGAAATCAGTGTAAGTTCAAGAAAATGAAACGATTAGCGACTGGTGCAACTGGTTGTATGAGCTATGCTCTTTAGAGCGGCGACAAAGTGAGTGTGAATAGTGGAGGATGTTGAATGAAAGTGTCACTGGCTCGATGGATTATCGTGACTTGTTTAGTGAGCCTACCTGCCTTTGCAGTGGTTACGCCAAACCCACCTCAGTTACAGGCAAAAGGGTATGTGTTGATGGACTTTCAGTCGGGAGCCATTATCGCGGAACAGAACGGAAGAGCTGGATTAGCACCTGCAAGTTTAACCAAGCTTATGACAGCGTATGTCGTGGGTCAGGAAATCAAAGAAGGTCGACTCAATTGGGATGATTTAGTGACGGTAAGCGAAAATGCGTGGTCAGAAAAATTTCCCGGCTCCTCAAAAATGTTCATCCAACCGAAAGATGAAATCAGCGTTGCGAATTTAATGCGCGGTGTGATTATTCAATCGGGAAATGACGCATGTGTTGCGCTTGCTGAGCATGTGGCAGGTAGTGAGCGTGGATTTGTGGCACTGATGAATGGCTGGGCCGAAAAGCTCGGACTTCAAGACACATACTTTGTGAACTCACACGGGCTAGATAGTGAAGGGATCCAAACTTCCCCTATGGATATGGCAACGTTGATGCAATCGATCATCAAAGACGTTCCTGATGTTTATGCGCTTTACAATGAAAAGGTGTTCAAGTGGAACGATATTACCCAATACAACCGCAATAAGCTGTTGTGGGATAAATCGATAAAAGTGGATGGTGGCAAAACAGGTTACACCAGCAATGCAGGTTATAGCCTGGTCAGTTCAGCCACTGAAGGTAAAATGCGACTGATCTCTGTTGTGATGGGAACACCGAGCCCACAAGCACGTATCAGTCAGTCTAAAAACATACTCAGTTATGGCTTCCGTTTTTATGACACCAAGAAGGTGGCCACACAGGGACAGGTGGAATCAAAAGTTAAAGTTTGGAAAGGGAAGGTGAGTGAAATAGAAGCGAGCTTTCCGCAAGATGCCTATTTGACCTTACCTCGCACAATGACGACGGGCTTGGACAAGAGTGTTGAAATGAATGACCCTTTGATGGCGCCAATTGAGCTAGGAGAAGTGGTTGGTAAAGTCGTATGGAAAAATAACGATGAAACCGTTGCCAGTTATCCACTGGTCAGTAACCAAGCTGTTGAGCCCGCCTCGTGGTTTGGCCAAGTTTGGGACAGTATTGTTTTGTGGGTGAAATCGTTCTTTAAGTAACCCAGGCCCAGCTAACTAATCAGGAAGAACAGAAAACAGCCCGCTTTCAGTCGGGCTGTTTTCTGTCTGCTACAAATAATAGTTGGGTATCACGTTTGTTTCAGTTAGATTAGCCCGCCAAGTCGCCCTATAAATTGTTGGATTGAAATCATGAGCAACGAACAACCGAATAACCCACTACACGGGTTGAGTTTAGAAAAAATTGTCACCCGTTTGGTTGAGCACTTTGGGTGGAATGGCATGTATGAACGTGTTCGTGTTAACTGCTTTAAAAAAGATCCGTCTATTAAGTCGTCGCTAAAGTTTCTCCGTAAGACACAATGGGCAAGAGATAAAGTTGAAGCGCTGTACATTGAGACTTTTTGTTAAGTAGCTCAAATAAGGCAATGATTCCCGAAAGCGACGAACGCGCTCAATCGGGAATCTGAACGTGATTATTACTCTAAGTGGTGAGTACTTCCTACCGTTGCTTCCAGTTCCAGAATCGACTTGCGGACGTTGTCTGGAATCTCAGTCTTTGTATTATTTTTAAAATCAAACATCACGCCTGTTGCTGTTGCGACGGTGACCACTTTTCCCCACTTCTTACTAAAAACCTGATACTCCATAGTCATGCGGTCTCCCTGCATGTCAATCACTCGTGCGCCAATCAGTAGTGTGTCTGGGTAAGTAACTGGTAATTTATAGCGGCACTGAGTTTCACTCAGAACAGGGCTAATTTGCGAGGTTTGCAGGTCGACGAGTAAATTAATCGCTTCAAAATAATCCAGACGTGCGGTCTCGAAGTAACGAAAGTAAACGACGTTGTTGACGTGTTGCAAGGCATCCATTTCTCCCCAAGCAACTCTAATCTCAGTAACGACGGGGAAGTCTTTTAGTTGTGTGTCCATGGTCTTTGTTCCTTTTTCATCAACGTTGCCACAAATTGTGAAGTCACTTATTAATCTGAGCATTTATTCTAGATGTAATTCTTTGGAATGTAATAAAATTGTTCCTGAAGTGTGAAATAAACCGGTTGCTTATGTAAAGTTTAATCTTTACATAATGACGTTGTAAGCGTAAGTTTATTTGAGAGTAGCTAAAGGGAGATGTCTCATGGCAGAACTGAAAAATTTCAATCTCGCCAGAGTTGAGAAGCGAATAGACTGGACAGATGAGCTGTTCAGCTTAAGAGTATCTGGCGCTCCACTTTCCTTTAAAGCTGGTCAATTTACCAAACTCGCGTTGTTAGACGAAAATGGCAACCTCATCAGCCGCGCTTATTCCGTGGTGAATGCACCGAGCGAGCAGTTTGACTGGTTAGAGTTTTTGATTGTCGCGGATCCGCAAGGACAATTGTCGCCGAAGCTGCAAAAGTTGAAGACTGGCGATAGCATCTATGTGGGTGAGACGGCCCACGGTGATTTGATCCATGATACGATTCCAAAACAAGCCCATGATCTTTGGTTGCTTTCAACGGGGACGGGGATTGGGCCATTCTTGTCATTATTAGATGACATCAACCTGCTTCCTCATAACGAAAGGATTGTTTTGGTTCATGGTGTCCGGTACGAGAAAGACCTTGTGTATAAATACTTAATTGAACATTTAGAGCAGCGCTATGAAGGTCGGTTGAAGTATGTACCGATAGTGAGCCGAGAAACGGTGGAAGGTAAGTTACAAGGTCGAATTCCAGACTTTATTGCTTCCGGAGAGCTCTCAAATCAAGCCGATGTGGAGTTTTCACCTAACCGTAGCTTTGTCATGTTGTGTGGCAATCCAGCAATGATTAAAGACACCTTGCCGGTGTTACAAGAGCGCGGTTTAGAGAAGTTTCGAGCTAAGACTGGCGGTAACATCATTTACGAACGTTACTGGTAAGTCTGAAAACAGTAAGATAAATCGGTTGAGTTTATTACAGCACGAAAAAAGCCACATCAGATGTGGCTTTTAAACTGAGACAGACCAAACGCTATTGTTGGTTGATGTACGCTTTGAAGCGAGCTTTGGTTTCAGCATCCGCTTTTTGGTACCAGAAATGCAGCATTTCTTCTGCGGTGGAATCTGCTTTTGCAGACGCTCGTGCTTGCTTCATATCATCAGGGATTTCGGCGGGTAAAGTCATCGGCTGAACCATCGCTCCTGCAACGGCAATTGCCGCCACGCCGCCAGTTCGATTGTAATCTTCTACTTCACGAACATAATCTCGGCCAATCTGCATACCTTCTTTGATAAGCTTGTCTTGCTTAACGGCAATCGCGTTGCCAGATTTATCAACCAGTTTCCAATCTAGGTTTTTGATGTTGTCTTCTGCGTCACGCATATTGCGGTACTCAGGAAGTTGTAGCGCCAGTTTAGAATCTGAAGCCGTAAAGCTGGTGACGATAACATCGCTTTCAATACTGACGCGGTCATTGCCTTGGTTGAAAAACGGAGCGAATCGAAATACCAACTGGTTGACGCCATCAGGTAGCGTCAGTGTTTTTTCTGAAGCAAAAAAGCCGCCATCCAGCTTCACTTTTTCACCGTTCGCAGCGAGTACCGAAACGTCGTCAGGAACACTAACGGTTACGTCAGCGAATGCGATGCTGCTCATTGCCAGAGCAAGCGCGCAAGTTAATGGCTTGATCAATTTCATTGTTTTTATCCTAAGCACTGTGTGAGCATCGAGAGTGCATCGTTATGTGTTTGATTGCAACAATCAAGTGTAATACGTATGAAAATTTAATATTAGTTTCATTTTTCATCGCTATTAAGATGAAAATGTGACCCCAATAAAAACAAACCGCTGCGATGCAACGGCTTGTATTCTTATTGAGTGTTGAATGAAGGTTTGGCGAACTTAAATGCCTGCACCGTTGCCAGACTCACTTTGTTCATCTGATTCCTCTAGTAGCTCGGCCATTTCCTCTTGCTGTTGGGCTTTCTCAATGTTTAGCCACCAAACGAATAGCTCGTACCAAATTGAAAGAATAACCGCGCCTAGGAAGAGTCCAACGATACCGTAGAAAAGCATACCGCCGATGGCACCAATGAGTATAATTGGCATCGGAGTATCTACTCCTCGACCCATAAGCATTGGTTTGAGTAAGTTTTCAGAAAGCGCACCAACGATAGCCCAAACGGTAAATAAGGTCGCCGTCGTGCTGTCTTGAGTCATGTACATGTAGCCAATCACAGGCAACACGGCAAGAAGGGCAGGTAGCTGAGCGATACACAAAATCATGAGTATTAGAGTGAGCAAACCAGCGGCAGGAACGCCAAATACGAAGAAACCGGCACCAATCAGCAACGCTTGAATGGCTGCGACACCCACAACGCCAAGTAGCACGCTCTTAATGGTTGCTGCAATCAGCGTCGCCCAGCTCTTTGCATTGTCACCTGCGGTACGAATTGCAATTGTGGTTAGACTCGATGCCAATGATTCTGAGTAAGTCATAAAACCAGCGGCAATAGCTAGAGACAAAATAGAAAGTAATACACTACCCAGAGCACCACCCATCATGCCAAGCAGGGAAGTCAATGCTGACTTAATCTGAGGCATAAAGGTTTGAATGGCTTGCTCTAAATTAGTCGAGAAAAGTGTCCAGGTGTCATAGAGCTTACCACCGACAAGAGGCCAGTCTGCAACAGATGGTTTAGGCCCTGGTATTTTGACATCCCCATTTTGAAGTACTTGCAGCGCGTGGGTTGCACCGTCGTAAATGGAACCAGATACCATTACCAGTGGAGTCACTAACAGAGCGATACCGAGTAAAGCAATGGTGGTCGCCGCCAAGCCGCGTCTTCCGCCATAAGCTCGCTGTAGCTTTTTAGTGACGGGTAAAAGTGCGACTGCGATGATAGCCCCCCAAATAACGGGAAGGATGAAAGGCTTGATAATGTCGTATGTAAACATAAACAATACGAAGATCAAGCCAATACGTATTGCCGATTCCACCATATTACTGATGAAAAGCTTACTTTCATTTCTTTCCGATAGTTTATCCATTTTTGTTTACCTGATGATCAATGTTGGAACTGACGAGGCTAGAAACCACAATAGCCATATAAAACACACCTGTGATGGCCTCTAAATACACGATGACTTGAGCCAGCGGAGTAAGAGGGCTGATGTCGCCATAACCAAGAGTGGTCAGAGTGACGAAACTGAAATACGCTGCATTGGAGAAGTTTTGTCCCCAGGAAATGGCTTCCATACCAGTGAAAGCCTGTGGTGAAAACTCGAGCAAAATGAGGTAGGCGATGGCCCACATCAAACCAAGCAACAGAAATAAGGCAACAGATCCAATCACTTTGTTACTGTTGACGTGACCAGTAAACAGGATTTGTCTTGCAATTGATTTAAAGGTGCCAAAGAAAAACGCGAAGGTTAACGCGAGCATCACTATGTTCATTTCTTGGATATGAAAAATCGTTTTTATCACGATGACAAACACCCACACAGCAAAAAGGGTGTACAGGAATCGAGACCAAGATTTATCAAATCGTAGGCTGGCGAAGCAGACGATAAATGTGATAACCGTAAACGCCTGTAAAATGTGTTCTATGGCCCCTTCATTCACCATCTGAGCGGACGCACCGCCAATCAACAAAACGATGAGTGATAGTGTCAGATAGAAGAAGTTGTTTTCTTCATTAATGTTTTTGAGTTTTTTACCAATGACCATGGCGGTTCTCTCAGTTAGTCGCTATTCATTATTTTCTGATGAGTCTTTCATCACCATGATGGAGGCTGAAAGTCCAAATCGAAGCTCAATGTCCTCTGGCAATTCGTTGATGGCAATACGAACTGGTATACGTTGTGCCAGACGAATCCATTGGAATACCGGGTTCACATTTGGCAGTAAGTTGTAACCCACTGTTCCGTCTCTCGGCGCAATACCCCAGCCAATAGAATCTACAGTTGCGTCAATGGGTGTATCTGGATGAGACATCAAAGTGACTTGCGCTTTGCTACCTGACTCAATTTGTTGCAACTGGTTTTCGCGGAAGAAACCAAAAACCCAGAAGCTGTGTTTATCGATAAGCGCGAGTAACGGCTGGTTGGCGACGGCTTGGGTGCCATTGCGGATATCCAGATTGGACACAAACCCATCAACAGTCGCGTAAACCTTGGTATAGCTCAGATTTAATTTCGCAGACTTTAACTGCTCTTCCGCCGACTTAATTTGCAATAAAGACTCTTCATAAGCGATCTCGCGGCGAATAAGATCTTTATGAGAGACTGCACCGCGATCTTTTGCTCGGATATCCGTTAAGCGGTCGTATTCGATTTTTTTACCACGAGAACTGACGATGGATTTTTCCAGCGCCACTTCTGCTTGTGATAACGCAACCTCGTAGGTAGTTGGATCGATCTCAAACAATAAATCGCCGGTTTTGACTTCCTGGTTGTCTTTAACCGCAACGTTCACAATGGGGCCGGATACACGAGGCGCGACTTTGATCACGTTGGCACGTACTTGCCCATCTCGTGTCCAGGGGTTATTAAAATACTCTTCATACTTTTGATAGCCGAGCCAAGCTGCGCCACCAAGAATGACAAGATTGAGTGCAATTACGAATAGTTTTTTCATCTTGTTTGGCACCTAAAATTGAATATAAAAGCTGTCTATCGCCACCACATAAAAGACCATGATGGCGATGAAAGTCAGCGACGGAAAAGCGATAAAGCGAGACAACCTAGTTTTATTTAACAGGATCACGGTTATCCAGGTTGCGGTAACCGCAAGAAAAAGCACCAAGAGTAAAGGGGAGAAGTAAACATCACCCCAAGAGAGTTCATAAGGCATTATGGTTCCTCCCCTTTAGGCGCTGTTTCATCAACCCTTTCAATAGGAAGTGGTGGTAGAACACGGTTTTCTTGGTCTAAATACCCATCCCAATCGGTGCGTTCGACCATCTGCTGAGTAATCTCGTCAGATAAGAACGGCTTACCAGTTTGCGCTTGCCAACCTCCACCAAGGGACTTGTACAGAGCCACGACTTGGTTAGCGACACTGCCTTTAATCGAGGCGTAGTTGTCTTCTGCTCGCGTCATTTTCTCTACCGAGTTGAGTAGACGCTCAAAGGATATTTGACCGTTTTCGTATTGCGTCATCGAAATGTTGAATGCACGAATCGATGAGTTTACTGACTGCAAACGTAGCGATTTTTGTTGTAAATAAAGGTCATAAGCTTCTAAGGCGTTGGTGACCTCATTAACGGCCTGCAGTACTTTCTTGTTGTAGTTGGTTAAGGTTTCCTGAAAGCTGGCATCTTCGAAACGAATATTATTTTTCACACGCCCATATTGGAAAATGTTCCAGCTAAACGCAGGGCCTGCAACCATCGTAAGAGAGTCACTAAAACTAAAGCTACTGCCATCCGGTACGGTACTGTCGATACCAATTGAACCGAACAGAGAAAAACTTGGATACAACGCTGCTTCAGCTACACCGATTTGGGCACTCTGAGCTCGAGCTTGCATCTCAGACACTTGCAGGTCTGGTCTGCGCATGACTAAGTTCGCATCAATTTTGGTCTCTAAAAGTGGTGGGCGCGGGACAATAGAGTTTTCGTCATTGCCAGATAAAGCTGTTTTTCTGCCAGTCGATTTAAATTGCGCCTCGTACTCCGCAATACGCTCAGGAACCCCATTCGATGCCAGTATTGCATCGACTTCTTCTGGTAGTACGCCTAACAATAGCGCAATGGCGGTACGCGACTGCTTCATCGCAATTTCAAGGCTCGGTTGGGCCGCTCTGGTGGTGTACAACTGGTTTTGTGCTTGTTGAACGTCAAGTTCAGTCACGTTACCTGAGTCAAATTGAACTTGAGTAATGCGTACCACGCGCTCTTGAATCTCGATGTTTCGTTTAGAGAGCAGAATACGTTCTTGGTAGGTTCGATAGTTGATGTAATTGCGCACCACTTCTGAAGTGATGGTGACCATAATGTCGTGGTAAGACGCGATCGTCGCATAGTAACCCGCTTCTACCGATTCAATACCTCGTGAGTATTTACCCCAAATATCCATTTCCCACGCCGCATCAAATGTGAGCGCGGCGTTATTGAGCCCCTGATCATTGACGTAAGCACGCGCCAAATTACCGGATACGGTTTGTACCTGTGGATACTGCAGTCCAGACGCGACGCCGACTAAGGCACGGGCCTGGACAATACGCAAGCCAGCCGCCTCTAAATCAAGGTTTTGCTGGCTTGCCAGCTCAACGAGTTGATTCAGTGTCGGGTCATTAAATTGTTGCCACCACTGTTGTACCTTCTGCTCCGATTGCTCAGTATCCTGAACTGCTTTTTGCAATGACCAATCGCTTGGTAAAGCAGGTTGCTGTTGATGGACATAGTCCGGCCCCACATTAGTACACGCACTGAGCCCGATCAGAGTTATTATGGCGAGGCTTGGTTTCGTTAATTTTTGAAGCATCATACCCCTACCTTTAAAACCGCTTCTGTTGTAAGTTCACCCAATCGATATCCTCGTAGGTTTGCTTGCAATGTTTAATTGCTTCGAACACGTTCCGTTTTAAATTCAGCAAGATATAAAAACCAGCTATCTCTGAATAAGCGTAGTCAGATAAATCCAATTCATTAAAAAAATCTTCCAGTGTATCTTCGAAGGACTGGTAATCCTGACTGTACTGATTAAAAACGGAGTCGAGCTCTTCTGTAATCTGGTAGCTGGCTAATGCACCAGCCATCGAAGGAATGATAGCGTCACGATGTTGTTGACGAAGCTTGTTTATCAGAGGGTTAGCCAACAACTTTTTCTCTGCAACCATGAGCACGTTAATATGGCTGCATAGAACATCACAAGCTTTGCTGAATGCACCGATAGCCTCTGGTGTGGTTTGGTCAAAGTGTTTGTGGTTAATTTTTGACCCCCATACTTTGAGTTTTTTTGCCGACACGTTCAATGTCGCTAGGTGCAAAGCACGTTTAAGTGGCGTGAAAAATGAGTCAGACTGCTTCTGATAGGTGACAAATAGAGAGCGCGTATGGCGGAAATAGCGTTCTTTTATGGTTAAGAATAGGTGCTCGGGTCTTGAACTGAACGGAAAGTAATGAGCAAAAATAATCATGAATACGACCAAGTAAAACAGTGTCATGATCGTCATTAAGATGCCGAAGTGGTAGAACATATTATTGTCCAGTCCAAGGACAAAAAGGCCGACCATGTAAAAGATCGTTATCGGTCCATTGAAAAGGTAAAAACCAATAAACGTGTAGATAAAGATAAACAGACCAAGCTCTAGTCCCAGATCCAGTTGCGGCAAGATGAATAAGTAAGATGGCACAGCAAACAGGAAACCAAAGGTGAACAGCGCCAGTAGCACAATTGGATGCACGGGAACAAAGGATAACAAAGACATGAACATGGTCGAGAAAATCACAAACGAGTAGCCACCCGGAGGGTTAAAATAGATCCAGATGAGCCCGGCAACCCAGTAAGTTACGAAGGTTTTGACTGCTGTTTTGAAGTTTTCAGCATCCCACCATAAGAACCTGCCTTTCGATTTTGGCAGTTCAACGTGGAACGAGACGTTGTTAGTCACAGAGTCAATACAGCTAATACTTTCAGCCAGGCGCGAGAGGTTCTGGTGCATGGACTCCAGTAGAAACCCTAAAGTGATCGCAGAGCCTTTAGTAAGATGCGGTACCGAATCTAACGATTCTTGATTGTAATCAACCTTAAATTCCTTAGCGCGATAAACGTGTTCATTGTCTTCCCATACCTGCTGACAGGTATGGAATAACTGTTCTATTTCCGCGATCGTTTCATCAAAGTTATTGATGCACTCGCGATCTTCTTCCAGGCTAAAGTGGCTATGTACAGCAACCGATAACTGCTGAGTAATTTGTTTGCTCAGGTGAACGGCCAAACGCCACTCTTGTAAGTACGCGGAGACGTCACTGCACTCAACACTCACGGTTTCAAATCGTTGCTCCAAACTATTTTGCGCAGCAAACATTTCTTCGGTGAGTTTGTCGATATTGAGTTGAGAAGCTCTGTGCTCCGACCCTTCCGGTGATTTAGAACCATCGGCTGTCTGGGGATGTGATTCGTGGTTCTGCTCAAAACTATTTACAAGCGTAGAGAACAGTGCTTGCTGAGTTTGATTCAACTGCTCGATAAGCTGACGTAGGTTTTGTTCGGTTTTGACTGGGAATAGAAAGGTGCCGACAAGTGTATAGACCACCACGCCAAAGACAGTCATATAGGCGCGATCGACACCATAAAGAAATGCGCCGTCCGCATCACCACCGTTTGACATCATCAACGTCATCACCCCAGTCAGCATCAGTAACGTAGGGTCTTTTTGGTAAGCGTTTCGAAAATAAAAGATAAATGAAACGACGAGGGACACGCTCAGCATATATAGCAAACGGTCTTGTGCGAATAGCCCAACGAGTAACAAGCCTACAACCGCCCCGACCAAGGTGCCGAGAACACGTAATGTGCCCTTCGCTAGAGATTCTCGGCGGCTTCCTGTTGTGGCGATCAGCATCACGGTGGTTGCTGCGGTAGACGCCTGTGGCCACCCCATCGCAAAGGGGATCAGATAAGCCAAGGTGAGGCTAAGCGATACTTTTATAGCAAATTTAATTTTGTCGTTCATAGTCAAAGTTTGCTCAGGCTTATCGTTATAAATTGATGATATTGTTAATAAAAAGTTAAGTTTGGATTGTTATTCCAACTATATTTGGGTTGGCGGAATATAGCGAGTAAAAAGAAGCGGATTGTAAATCTTGTGTCAAAACTAAATGCATATAAAGTGGTCAATTCACCTCTATCCCTTGTGGTTATTAGGGAGTTGAGCAAATGCTCAAAACCGCTAATTACACGCAGTCTTGTATATGAGACGGAATTGCTGGTGTTTCCTGGTCAAGCTTTCATTAAATCTATAAATCGCCTGATACTAAGCTGGAGTTTTGTCTATTCTCATCTATGCCACCGCCTTTAAAAAGCATAGATGATGAATAGGGATTTGAGCGGAAAAGTTTTATTTTTTATTAAGTTGTGTTGGTTTTATTACTCTTTATTCGCGCTTTGCGAGCGAGATAAAAAAACCAGCGTGATACCACCTAAAATGATCGCGCTGGTGACGATGGAATGAAGTGATAGGGATTCATTGAGCAGAAGAGATCCGAGTACCAAGGCAATAACAGGTACCGAAAGTTGGCTTATCGCAGCTTGAAGCAGGGTCAGTTTCTGCATTACGTGATACCACAGTAAATAACCAATCCCTGATGCAAGTACACCCGAGGTGATAGCTAGAGATATGCCTTCGATGGAGATACTGACCGAAGAGAGAAGGAAAGGGGAGGCAAGTAAACTAATCCCAGAGGCGGCAATAAAGCCCCATGCAATACCACTGCTTGGTGAAGGTGCATGTTTGCCAAGTGCAGTAAAGAGCGCCCAGCAAACACCGGATATCACCATAAGGAGTGTCGACCAAACATCTGGACGAGTCGCTGATGGAAGCATTAGCCAAGCGAAACCAAGAATGGAGACTGCAATACCAATCACTTCTAAAGTTCTAAATCGTTCCCCTTGCCACCAATGTAAAGTCAAAAGTGTTAACTGCACAGCCCCAAATAGGAGTAGCGCGCCCGTTCCTGCATCCATATTCAGATAAGCGTACGAAATGAGTACCGCATACCCAAATAACGTCACACCCGCGAGCACCTTAAAGCGACTCGTCGGCTTTTCTGAATGCCAAGTTCCAGTAATAAGGAGAAAAAAAACGAGAGTTACCGCTCCGGAAATTAATCGGATAAGTGTGAAGCTTCCCGCATCGCTCAGTCCATCTACCAATGCTGCGCGGATTAACAGTGAATTGGCCGCAAAAGCAAGCATCACAACCACAGTTAGTAAAAACGTCAACATCTTCAATCCTTCATTTCGGTGCATAAAATGAGTGTAGCGGCAAAGTGAAATAATCAACTAGTTGATTAAGTGATTAGTTATACCTGTACTGATAGGCACAATTCGGTAGGATATTGAACAAATATAAAGCTGGATTAGAAACAAAGATAAAGAGATGTTCAACGTTGGGTATCTGCCATCAACACATCTTCAATAGTAATGATAAGGAAGGTTATGGTCACAATTGAGAAGTATACACCTGTTCGCTATGAGAGCGTCTCTGCGCTGAGTGTGCTGGAAGAACAATCTCAGTTCACAGTCGCAGATATTGGTGACATGCTTAACAGCTTGAAGTCAACTGAGTTACCACATTTGATAGTGATGGATGATCTGGTTGTCGGATTCTTTCTATTCGATACCGATTATTGTGATAGCTATGACTTCTGTCCGGAAAACAGCTTAGGTGTAAGAGCGTTGCTGCTGGATCATCGCTTCCAAGGCCAAGGAATCGCTAAGCAAGCTATTCGTCAATTTGCAGACTTCGCGAGGTGCCACTTTCCCGCATTTCAGGCCCTGTATTTAACCGTTAACTTTCGCAATACAGTGGCTTACCAGTGTTACTTGAAAGCTGGATTCGAAGATACAGGGGAGTTGTACCTTGGTGGCCCGGTTGGGCCTCAGCACATTATGAAACAATCTCTCACTTAATCGTTGATAAAGAATATAAAGAGTTTTGTTAATTAATTGAAATGGAAAAATAGTCCGCACATTCTTTCGTTTCGTTGGGAATTTTCTTACAGGCAGCAAGCGTCACTTCTTGCTATCTTTTCGGAAGGCTGGAACACACTATTAACACGTGTTCTCAACGTCAGATCATAGTGAAAAAGAAAGATAACAATGAATGAATTTGTTTTGCGATTGATGAAATGCGCTCGTACTTATGAAGGTTTTATCCGGAATAAGTTACTTAGTAAACAAAGTATTAATAGCGAAGAGTTAAAAAATATACGTAAAGAAGCGCTAATGAGATTCCCTGAGTTAAAAACACAGCAACTAAACCAACTAAAAGAGACGGCGGAGTTCGAGTTGTTTAACAAAGTACTGCACAACACCATGTTAAAAGTGGGCTTTCGAGTTCCGGAAGGTAAAGCAGCAGGCACCACTGCGATTTATATTCGTCGCTAGAAGAAAAAAAGCCTTCCAATGACTCATTACGTGGCGTGAAGGCTGTTTTCTTTTCTGGTAAGACAGACCGGGTGAAGCGCTACTGTCTGAGCTTTTGCTATCTCAATACATATTTGTTGTCAGATTGACGTCTGCGTATCCAACCAAGCCATCCAACTATCATCAACAATCCAGCCCCGAATGCACCACCGCTGCCTCCATCACCATTGTTGTCTTCAAAGATCTGAGAGTCACCTTCACTGTGGTAATCTTCCGTTGCGGCTAACTCAGCGTCATAACTGGTTTTTACGCCAGAGCTGGTTTGCTGTTCAACCCAAGATGTGTAGTTAAGAATTTCGGTAAACACACTTGGTATGGCAGCAGACTCACAAATAGATGAACCATAACTGACAATACCAATTTGTTGATACATACCCTTGCTATCAACGTAGGTAAGTGGTCCGCCGGAATCGCCACGGCAAATACCAGTATATTCCCTGTCTGCAAAGCCATTAGCACACAAAGTTTCTTGAGAGTTGAAGCCTGTAACTAATGCGGCACACTCTGCGTCAGTCAGCGGCTCGATCTCAGCCCAGCGCAAATAGGTTGGTCCCGAGGTGTCAGTAGTCGAGGTCTGTCCCAAACCAAATATCTGGTAAACTGAAGCGTCACTGTAATCGCCGAAATCTTGTGGCAAAGTGATGGATTGCACGTTGTCCGTGATTGGTCGGGAGAGTTCTAGCAAGGCCAGATCGTTAATCCACAAATCCTTCGCGTTATAGTTTGGATGAATGGTAATTCTACGAACGTCTTTAAATTCGGAGACATAAACGTCATCCATGGTCGGGTTTTTCACTAAAACACGTAAATCGTCAGTGCTCCATCCATCAGTGAATACATTGGATTCCACACAGTGTGCGGCAGTTAAAATGTAGCGATCATTCACAATAGAGCCGCCACAAATATTAGCGAACTCGCTAGACCCAGTCTTATGCAATATCAAGCGAGCAAAAAATGGCAGTTGATTCAAAGTGGTAGGTTCACCGCCAATGATAGCTGTTGATACATCTTGCTTAGAGAGGTTTGTACCTGTATCCGCGATGGTCATCATAGGCAAAATGAGGAAAGCCCCGCTTATCAAAACATGATTTAACCTCATAACCTGATCCTTATCGTTAGAGTTATTGTATTTACTTTAGTCAAGACTCCAACAAGCACAACATTGCTTACACCTATTCTCACTATTCATACTTGTGTGGTTTTTTATTAGAGAGGAGCGATTGATGCTTGTCGATATAGGGTTTGGTGAGTTGAGGGTTGATAACCTGCATCTTGACGTCATATGGGTATACAATACCTGAAAACCTGCAAATCTAAGAGAGTAAATGATGGAGTTTAAGGTTGATACCCATACACATACGTATGCCAGCGGCCACGCTTATAGTACGTTGATTGAAAATGCTCAGTCGGCAAAAGAGAATGGACTCGTTATGTTCTGCACTACCGATCACGCAGAATCTATGCCGGGTGCACCTCACTACTGGTTTTTCTCGAACCAAAAAATTCTGCCTCGTTATCTCGAAGGTATTGCGATCATTCGTGGCGTGGAAGCCAATATCCTTAATACGGAAGGCGATATTGATATTCCTTTGAGTGTTGACCGTAACCTTGATTGGGTGATTGCCAGTTTCCATGAGCCAGTATTTAGTCCGTCGAATCGGGAAACCCATACAGAAGCGTTACTCAATGTTATCCAAAGTGGTCGAGTCGATGCGCTTGGACATCTGGGTAATCCTAATTTTGACTTTGATTTTGAAACGGTCTTGAAATGTGCGCAAGAGCATAACGTTGCCATAGAGATTAACAACACGACTCTGAAAGGAAACAGCCGTGTGGGTAGTGTTGATCGTTGTCATGAGATCGCTCAAATAGGCAAAGAAGTGGGTGTTTTCTTTACGACAGGCAGCGATGCACATTTTTGCCATGATGTCGGTAATCTCGATCTGGTGGGTGAACTGATGGACCGAGTGGATATTAAGAGCGAGAACGTCATTACACACTCGGCTAAGCAGTTCTTGTCGTTCCTAGAACTTCGCGGGCGAGAGCCAATTGCAGAATATGATGAAATGCGGAACGCATAAACTTGATTACATTTTGGTAATGCACCCTTAGTGCGTTTCCTTTACACTGCGTAGCTTAACTATCCGAACCATCCTGAATGAAGGATGATGGTGATAAACAGAGCCGACACAGAATTCGGCACTAAAAATGGAGAAGTGAAGATGTTACGTCCTTTAGTTTTAGGGTGTGCGATTGCGTTGGGCTCAAGCTACGCAATGGCGGAAGCTGTCGATCTAAAACAGAACATGAAACAAATGAAGATGGATTTCAAACAAGCGGCCGAAGCGTCGGATGTTGAAACCATGAAAGCAGCTATTGATAGTTTACAAGCGATCATTGAGCAATCTAAGCGCGGTAACTACCCGCCAGAAAAGTTTGATACGTATCTGGAAGGCTTTAACAAATTAACGGTAACGCTCAATAAAATCGAAGCTGATTTGGATGCTGGTAATTTAACTGAAGCCAAACAGCAATTGCGTGAAATTGATAGCTTGCGAGAAGAGTACCACGACAAACGTAACCCAAGCATCTGGAGCAAGCTGTTTGGTTGATTTGTGCTGGATATGAACAACCCACAACGTTTCAAGACCCGCAACTCTGCGGGTCTTTTGTTTCTGACGTAAAGTAGTGCTGAGTCTGAAATCCTTTCTTGAGCTTACACTTAGAATTGGTTACGCCGTGTAAAACTTGTTAAGTTACCGTTATGCGTAGATTGATTTCTTCTCGCGGTATCTTCGGACCAGTTTTGTGAGTTTAGAGTAAGATCAGAGGTGGTAAAGGGGCTAAATCTACCAAAGGTTCACTATTTTTTCGGCCATACAGAAACAGAAGACTTCTGTTTTGGCTGTGAAGTTTGTTTATATTGATGATGGTCTGTAAGGCATAAAACCGAGCAACGTAGCGTTGGGTTTCCTCAGGAAGCTTTAGGTTAACGAACTTTCGACTGTTTGCTTGTTTAATCGCTCTGGCTATCCGCCCCTCTCCGGCGTTATAAGCCGCCAAGGTCAGAGCTAGATTACCTTCAAACTTTTGGTATAGAAAGGCTAAGTAATTGATTGCGGCTTGAGAACTGGCCGTAGTATCAAAACGTTCATCATTGTGCTTTTCAACAGTCAGACCAAATCGCTTTGCTGTAGCAGGCATCAGTTGCCAGAGACCTGCCGCATTAGCATGCGACACGACATCCGCTCTGTAAGACGATTCCAACATGGGCACCAGAATAAATGTCTCTGGGAGTTTACGCTTCTCTAGTAACGTAACGATTTGATTAATCAGAGAGTAGTTCGAGTCTAGCCGCTGCTTAATTTGGGCTTGATAAGGGCGAAGTGTCGTCAGTTCCAAATCGATCGCAGACTGAGATGGTGCAGCGCCCAATGTCTGGCAGAAGCAAGCCAACATCAGAAAACCAGCCGCACGCAGTAAGCCCAACCGGTGCGAAACTGAAAACAGGTTTGGCAGAGTTAAGACCATCAAGCTAACTGATCTTCGTACGTATCCGGAGATGAATGTGTAAACTGACTCATGAGCTCATGAAAAGAAGCTGAGCTTTGTCCGTTTTTTTGGTTGTATTGTTGGCACTCCATTATCAACGCCTCTAGCTGACACCACTGTTGTTTGACCGGAAGGCTCAGTTTTTCTGGCAGTACCGAAAAAATCTTGCTCACCCCTTTTTCATTGGCAGGTAATCCTAGTTTTTGCATACAGTGGCTGCGCTTTGCTGCATTACGGTTAAGCTGGCCAAGAATTGGTGTTTGTTGGTCAACATTAGCCCTTAAAGCAGAAGCATCGAAAGTCAGATATAAGCCGCTTTGTTTCTGCTGTAACTCCATTAACTTTTGATAAAGTTTAACGTCTTGACTAATGGATTGAATAAATTCTTGTATTAGTAATTGTTTTTCTGAGGCCATACAGTTGATCCTGAAGTTACGTCTTTACGGCTGATTATTCGTGACCAGTATGAAATTGCATTACTGCCTGAGAAAGAGCCTTCGTATCCAGATTGAGTTCACCACGGGCAAGCGCGTTCCGAATTTTTTCAACTTTCTCCATATCTACTTCTGGCAAGGTTTCCATTTCAACCATTGCTTTATCCAGCGCTGCAGTATTGACGTTTAATGTTGCTTCCACCGCTTTTTTTGAGGGCGCTACTTCAACCGTTTTATTGGACTCCTGATTGAGTCTGGTTTGTGCTAGATGGCCGCCTGTCACTTTGTCGATTTTCATATCATTATCCTAAATCATCACTCTTATCACTTATAAGCGACTAAAAGCGGGAAAAATTAAGCCTAAATTGTCATTTATTTTGTGAACTTTTAGAAGGCTACTTATTTTCCAGTTTGCTTACCAATTGACAGATTTCTACGAAGATCAGAACTGCGTTTTCACCTGATTTAGCCCTGTTACTACGGCTTTGATGCTCTTACCAGAAGAGCTGTTCTGGATATCTATTTGTTGTCCTCTCATACCATCTTCAAGCGCTATTCCTATAGTCGTGGCGGTAAAACCGTCTTTCGAGGCAGTGATCACAACCTGATTGCCTTTCTCTACCATATTGGGCGCACTCAGAGAGTTGGGGTTAATAAGCTGCCCGCTACGGATTCGTCGCGCAGCTTGTTTGCCAACGGCTTGGTTAATCGAAGAGAAGAAATCTTGAGGACGGGTTAACGTCCTTTTTTCAATTCGTAGTGCTTTTGACGTTAACTCTTCGTCTCTCTGAATCAAGGTGTTGGCGACGACAACGTCCAAATCCAAAGCAGATTTGATTGAGATGTTTATTCGCCATGATACATCGAAGCTCTCACAAATGACGGCACGTTTCAGGTTTCCCACCGGTATGGTTTGATTGTCACGGCCAGAGATCACCAGTGGCTCTGGGCATAGAGGAAGATGATTCGCGGAACTCGGCACCCAGATGTCATAACTGAGTTTATAGTCCTGCCAGTGATTGATGCTCGCTTGATGGCTGACTTCCTGTTCAAAGTCGCTGCTTACCGCTTGCTGAATCGAATCAACGGACATGGTTTGCTCCGCTGCTGTGAGTGAAGCAACATGCAGTGACAGGCTGAGCACCCCCGCTTTTAATACGGAGGAAAAAAGTGGTTTCCTACTTACGAAATTTACTTCCGCAGCTAGGAAGTCTGATTTCCTGTTCATTTGTAACTCATTGTTATATTTGTATTTATTTTTTGGCATGCATTTTGTTTCTACTGTAGGTATTCGAGCCAACCTTAAGGGAAAAATACATGGCTATCAATTTTGAAAATGCGTTGGGTGTACATCCGGACTCGCTGAATTTTCGCGTTCAGCGTACCAAAGTCCTTGCGAGTAACCTAGCGAATGTTGATACCCCAGGATATTTGGCGAAAGACCTCAGTTTTACCTCGGTAATGAGTCAGACGTCAGCTTCACCTCGACTTCAGATTTCGACTCAGTATGCGGTTCCATTCCAGAACAGCAAAGATGGTAACACTGTGGAGCTTGGTGTTGAGCAAGGAAAGTTTGCACAAAACAGCATGGATTTTCAGACTAGCCTGACATTTCTTAATATGAAATTCAACGGGTTGGCAAGAGCAATAGAAGGGCGCTAAGTATGTCATTTACCGATATTTACTCCATTGCAGGTTCAGCAATGAACGCTCAGACAGTACGGCTAAATACTGTCGCGAGTAACCTAGCGAATGCGGATGCGGTATCTGCGAACCCAGACGACGCGTACAAAGCGCTAAAGCCTGTTTTTGCAACCGTCTATGGCAAAACACAGCTTTCAATGAGTAATGATGCCTATCCAAGTGCAGAAGTGAAGATTGTCGATGTGGTTCAAAGTGCCAGCGAAGCTGAAAAGCGTTTTGAACCGAGCCATCCGCTAGCAAACGACGAAGGTTATGTTTACTACCCAGGTATAGACGTCGTGTCTGAAATGGCGGACATGATGTCTGCCACTCGCAGTTTCGAAACCAATGTTGAAGTACTTGCGAACGTAAAAAGCATGCAGCAAGGCCTGCTGAAACTAGGGCAGGGTAGCTAATGAGTATTGCGCAATATACCGCTTTAACGGCTGACAGTCCGACTCAGACGGCCTCCACGACGGCTGGCATCTCAAATAACCCATTAGATATGAACAGCGCCTCTTCACTGGAAAACGAATTTATTTCGTTGATGGTGGCACAAATCCAAAATCAGGATCCTCTTAATCCTTTAGATGGCACTGAGTATGTCGGTCAATTGGCGCAGTTTTCTCAGGTTCAGAGTACCGAGAATATGGCAAACATCATGCAAAGCAGCATGGTTCGTCTAGACAATATGCAGGTGTTGTCAACCGCAGGGCTGGTTGGGCAGACGGTTTACGTCTATGGCAACGAATTTGAATTGGGTGAAGGTGCACAAAATGGGAAGGTGGAACTGACCCACAGTTCAAATCAGGTGAATTTGGTCGTCACTGACGCATTTGGTCAATCTAGCAAAATCCCGCTTGGTGCTCATCCTGCAGGAGAAGTGGATTTTTCTATCGATCCTGAACAGCTCGGACTAAAACCAGGTCACTACTCCCTTTCCGTGGAAGTTCAGGAAGGCCAGCAAGCTCCAAACATTCTTCTATCCGGTCAGGTAGAGAATGTCAAAATTTCAGGTTCTAGCGGTACTTCATTTGTCAATATCGAAGGCGTCGGCAGCGTACCTTTCTATCAAATCAGTCAGTTTGGCGCGTAACCAAATAAGGAATACAGAGGTTAGTTATGAGTTTTAATATTGCACTTAGCGGTCTTGATGTTACTAACACAGAATTGAGCACTATCAGTAACAACATTGCTAACGCATCGACATACGGTTTTAAAGGAGCACGTACAGAGTTCGCTGCAGTCTATAACGGTATGCAACCAGGCGGCGTAGAAGTTGCCGCTGTCTCGCAGAACTTTGATAAAAATGGTTCGGTGAGTGGAACTGGACGCGCGATGGACTTAGCAATTAACGGCACGGGCTTTTTCGTGACCAAAGACAGCGCGGGACAAACGCTATATACACGAGCGGGTGTTTTTGGTACGGATAAAAACAACTATATCGTTGGCAATACCGGGGCTAAGCTTCAAGGCTACACCGTGGACAACAATAATACCCTGCAAACCGGTGCAGTAGGCGATTTACAGATCTCAACGGCCAACTTGGCCGCAAAAGCGACAGATAGCCTGGATTTTATTGCCAACTTTGATGCTAGTGCTGCAACGATTGATCCTGCAGTGAACCCGTTCAACCCTAATGACCCTGATTCATTCAATTCTTCCTACACCTCGCAGGTTTATGACTCCTTAGGAAACACGCACACCGTAACCCAGTATTTCACTAAAACCGCATCGAACACTTGGGAAGTGAATGTTCAGGTGGATGGCGGTACTACAGTGGCAACGGTAGATGGTGTTCAGGGGCCTAAAACCATCACGTTCAACAATGATGGTTCTCTGGATACACCTGTGGGGCCATTTAATGTTTCATTCGATGCTGCAGGTGCGAATGCAATGAGTATCGATATTGATCTTGGCGACTCGACGCAGTTTGGCGCCGCTTTTGGCGTTAGTACCAATAACCCTAATGGCTACAGTTCAGGTGAACTGGCGGGTGTGCGTGTTGAAGACAACGGCATGGTGTATGCGACATTCACGAATGGTCAGTCTCAGCTACAGGGACAACTGGTACTGGCTGATTTTGCTAACCCTCAGGCTTTATCGAAAGTCAGTGGGACTTCATGGAGTCAAAGCTTTAACTCAGGTGCGCCAATCGTTGGTATTCCGGGCTCAGGCACTCTAGGCGACTTAACGCCAGGAGCGCTAGAAGGATCGAACGTCGACCTCACCAGTGAGCTGGTTAACCTGATGACCGCTCAGCGCAACTATCAAGCTAATGCTAAAACGATTTCAACTAACGACCAGTTAACTCAGGCGTTGTTTAACGCGATTTAACGGAGTCTAAAATGGATAGTTTGTTATTTACTGCAACATCAGGGGCTAGTCGGGTTCTTCAGGCTCAGCATGTACGCTCAAACAACTTGTCAAACGCAGACACGGCGGGCTTTCGCGCCGATATGGAACAAGTAAAAAGTACTGCGCTTCAGGGCGCGGGGTTCGATGGTCGTACTTTGGTCTCAAGTAACTCCGCTGCGACGCGTTTTGACTCGGGCGATGTGATTAAGACCGGAAGACCTCTTGATGTTGCGGTGATGGGCGATGGCTACCTGACGGTGGAAACTGCGGACGGGCTAGAAGCTTATACTCGCGCGGGTAACATCTCGGTAGATACCTTTGGTGCGCTCACCATCAATGGCTTCCCTGTGGTTGGTGATGGTGGTCCTGTAGTCGTGCCAGACTACCAAAAAGTAGAAATCAGCGATCGCGGTCAGATCTCCATTATCCCGCCTGGCGGTGGTGCTGAGCTGGTGGTGGGAACGCTGAAATTGGTCAATCCACCTCAAGGGCAGTTACAAAAAGGCAGTGACGGCCTTCTTCATGGTGTGAATGAGGCTCAGTTTGCGGCAGATCAGACAGTTCAACTTGCTCAGGGGCATATTGAAGGCAGTAACGTGTCAGCAATTGATGAGCTTCTTAGCGTGATGTCTCTGACCCGTAATTTTGAGATGCAGGTTCGCATGATGAAAACTGCAGAGACACTTGCTCAAGCCGGAAACAAATTAATGGCATCTCGCTAAACGTGGATGTACAGGAGTAAAAATAATGCATTCAGCACTATGGGTAAGTAAAACGGGCATGGCGGCTCAGGACACTAAGATGACCGCCATTTCGAACAACCTGGCTAACGTCAACACGGTGGGCTTTAAACGCGACCGCGTTGTATTTGAAGATCTGTTCTACAGCATTCAGCGCCAGCCGGGTGCCGCTGTTGATCAGGTTAACGAACTGCCGAGTGGGGTTCAGCTGGGTAGCGGTGTACGTGTTGTTGGTACACAGAAAGTCTTTACCCAGGGGAATACCCAAAACACCAGTCAGGAACTTGATCTAGCTGTCATGGGGCAGGGCTTTTTCCAGATCGAAAATTCAGATGGCCAGATCATGTACACCCGCAATGGCCAGTTTCATGTCAATTCAGAAGGCCTGATGGTAAATACACAAGGTTTGCCTCTTGAGCCGCAAATTCAAATTCCTGAAGATGCGATTTCCCTGTCTGTGGGCGTGGATGGCACGGTAACCGCGACGACGGCGGCTGATGTCAGACCGCAAAACTTAGGTCAGATCACATTGGCTAACTTCGTCAACCCAGCAGGTCTTGAAGCCATTGGTGGAAACTTGTTCCGTGAAACGGAAGCGAGTGGTCCGGCAGACGAGTTAATTGCGGGTGAAGATGGTGCTGGCAGTATCAAACAAGGTGCGCTCGAAGGGTCAAACGTTCAGGTAGTGGAAGAAATGGTCGACATGATCACCACTCAGCGAGCGTATGAGATGAACGCAAAAGTCGTGTCGGCAGCTGACGACATGCTGAAGTTTGTCGCTCAGTCAATGTAGCGAACTATTAAGTAGTAAAAGTGTGATGATAAAGGAACTACGCATGAACGTTTTTTCTAAAGGCTGGATAGTTGCGGCTGCAGTCATTCTGTTGGCCGGATGTGCAGGTCGGGAGGAATTTGTTCCGCCTAAACCCGATGAAGAAAAGTACGCGCCGCCGAAACTGGACTACTCGCTGCCAGAAGCAAAAGCCGGTAGCCTTTATCGTCACAATTATCTTGTGACGCTATTTCAGGACAGGCGTGCTTATCGTGTTGGGGATATGCTGACGGTCGTTTTGTCTGAAGAAACCGAGTCCAGCAAAACGGCTGATACCCAATATGATAAAAGCTCGAATGTTGGTTTTACTGCTCCGGTATTTGGCAATAAAACCTTTAATGATTTAAGTGCGAGCGTTAATGGCGACCGCAGTTTTGATGGCAGCGCCTCCAGCTCTCAGGGAAACAGACTCGAAGGCCAAATTACAGTGACGGTTCATGAAGTACTGCCTAACGGCGTACTGCGTGTGAGTGGCGAGAAGTGGCTTCGTTTAAACCAAGGTGATGAATTTATTCGTTTGACAGGGATAGTCCGCGTCGATGATATCAGTCGTAATAACCGGGTATCCTCTTCTCGAATCGGTGATGCAAGGATCACTTACTCTGGCCGTGGAGCACTGGCTGACAGCAACGCAGCAGGTTGGCTATCGCAACTATTCAACAGCCCTTGGGTACCGTTTTAATGAAGTTGAACAACTCTCTATTTATTGTCATTTCTCTTTTGTTGTCGTTAGGGGTGAACCCGATATCTCAGGCACAAGTTGCCATCCCTATCATGGACCTGGTTGATGTACAGGGCATCCGTGATAACCAGCTGGTTGGTTATGGTTTGGTGGTGGGCCTGGATGGTCAGGGCGATCGCAACCAGGTCAGTTTTACATCACAGTCTGTCACTAACATGCTGCGCCAGTTTGGTGTGCAGATCGACGATAACACCAATCCAAAATTGCGCAATGTCGCTTCGGTAAGTGTGACTGCGGTTGTTTCCCCAATGTCTGGTCCGGGGCAGAAACTAAACGTTGTTGTCTCTTCGCTCGGTGATGCGAAAAGCTTGCGCGGCGGTACTCTGTTATTGACACCTTTGCGAGGTATTGACGGTGAAGTCTATGCAATAGCTCAGGGCAACTTAGTGGTTGGTGGTGTATCCGCTGAAGGTCAGAGTGGTTCCAAAGTCGTAGTCAACACGCCAACAACAGGACGAATTCCTGATGGAGCCACGTTGGAGAGAGAAATACCCAGCGATTTCAACCAGATGGAAAAAATTGTGTTGAACTTGCGAAAACCAAGCTTTACCACCGCAAAAAACATTACCCGCGAAGTGAATAATATCTTTGGGCCAAAAGTGGCGGTCGCAGTCAACAATGTACGCATAGATGTTCAAGCTCCCCAAGATACCCAGCAACGCGTTGTCATGATGTCGATGCTGGAAGAGCTCAAAGTACTAGAAGGGCGCAAACCCGCACGCATCGTATTTAACTCTCGCACAGGAACGGTGGTTGTCGGTCAAAACGTAAAAGTGAGTGAAGCTGCGGTAAGTCACGGTAACCTCATGGTCACCATTTCTGAGGCTCAGCAAGTCAGCCAACCCGGAGCATTTGCGCGCGGTGGTGAAACTCAGGTGGTTGACCGCTCCGAGCTGGATGTCCGAGAAGAAACCGCTCAGATGGTGATCTGGCCGCCTGGCACGGAGTTAAAGACGATTGTGAATGCGGTAAATAGCTTGGGAGCGACACCAACGGATTTGATGTCGATCTTACAGGCGTTGTATGAAGCTGGCGCGTTAAACGCGGAACTTGTAGTGATTTAAGGAGCACACTATGAATCTGGAAGGGCTAAATGAACAGAGCTCAGTGCTCTATCACGACAATAATACACTAAAGCAAATTAAGCAGAACAATCAGCAAGGTGAAGCGCTAGAGACGGTAGCAGAGCAGTTTGAAGCGATGTTTCTACAGATGGTATTGCGTCAGATGCGCAGCAGCAGTGATGTACTGGCGGATGACGATAGCCCCTTCGCCAGTCAACAGCAAGGTGTATTCCGTGATATGTATGACGGCCAGTTAGCCATCAATATGGCAAAAAAGCAGCATTCGGGAATCGCTGATATGCTGGTTCAGCAGTTAGGTAGTTCTTTTGACGGAGTCACATCTGTTAACAGCGGCAACATGCAGGCGGTAAATGATAGCCGACTCAAATCCGATGCCACTGAGGGTGTGTTAAAGAGTGCGTCGAATAATTTGAATCAGGAGATACATCTTTCCAGCGAAATGGTCGCCTCTGTTAAGCAGGCGCAGCAGGAAGTGCATACCACTGCTTTTGCGCAACCACTGATTCGTAAAAGGGAGCTGTAAATGAGTCTCATCAATATCGCTTTATCTGGTCTTAATGCCAACCGAGTTGCTTTGGATGTTACGGCTCAAAACGTGGCAAACGTGAATACACAAGGCTACAGCCGACAACAGGCGTTGATGGCATCAGTAGAAGGCGGTAAATATGATCGTCTTAGTCCGGGTATCGGAGTGGAAGTGTCGGGTATTCGTCGCGTGACTGATGAGTACTTGGTGAAACAGATGTGGTCGACGAACAGTTTTGCTTCATATGCCACTCGTTACACCAGCAATATGAATCAACTGGAAAATACGCTTAACGCAGATGGTCTTAACTTGTCCTCGGGGTTTGATGCGCTATTTTCAGGCTTGAATGACGCGACGGTTAAACCTGAGTCGATTCCTTATCGCCAGCAGATTATCAACGAAGCGGAAGCCTTGAGCCTTCGTTTTAATACGCTGAGTGAATCCTTACACAATCAGTTACAAAACGTAGGTGAGCAGCGAAACGCGGCAATCAACCACGCTAATACCTTACTGAGCAATATCGCAGGCATTAACAAGCAGATCGTAGAGTTACAGGGAACCGGAGGGAACTCTGCTACTTTGCTAGATAAACGTGACATGCTGATTGGTGAACTGTCGGCTTTTATAGAAGTAAAAACAACCACTCAAGGCAATGGAGGCATTCAGGTAATGCTGGCATCCGGGCAACCTTTGGTAATGGGCGGTGATCATGGAGAGCTCAAAGTAACACCTGACCCTTCTGCATCTAGTCGTCCTAAGATGGAAGTGGAGTTTGGTACACAGAGCTTCATTGTGGCTGATGTACAAGGCGGTGAGTTAGGTGCATTAAACGATTATCAGCAAAATGTCCTTGAACCATATAAAACCGCCATTGACGATATGGCGAAAGCGCTTGCGGATGAATTCAACGCGGTACTGGCAACGGGTACGGATCTTAACGGTAACTCGGGAACGCCTCTATTTAGTTACGATCCGGCGAATCCTGCCTCTAGTCTCATGGTTACGGATATTGAGCCTAAGCAATTGGCTTTTTCCTCTGATGGTAATCCGGGTAACGCCGATGTCTTAACGAATTTGATCGACTTGAGCAATCAACCAGTGAGTGTGTCTGGTTTTGGTTCTTTGACGTTAAACGATGCTTTCTCTGCGATGGTTGGTGAGACCGCAATTAAAGCACGTCAGGCCGAAGCTGACTATCAGGCGAAGTCAGCCATGAACCAACAGGCAATCTCTGCTCGCGACAATGTCAGTGCCGTCAATAGCGATGAAGAAGCGGCAAACTTAATGACGTTTGCTAATGCACACAACGCCAACATGAAAGTGATCAGTACCGCTAATCAGCTTTTTGATACGGTTCTCCAGTTATTCTAAGGGTAGGGAAAAAAGATGCGAATCAGTGATACTCAATTTAGCCAGATGATGTTGCAGAGTTTAGAGCGCAACAATGCTGGATTAGGTGAGGTGATGCAGCAGATGGCAACCGGAGACCGTCTGACAAAACTGTCGGATGATCCGATGGCGTCAATACGCTTGCTTAACTTAGACCGTGAAGGTGCAGCAATTGACCAGTATCAGTCAAACATTGCCAACGTGAAGAGCACACTCTCCAGTCAGGAAGTGCACCTTGATAACATTAATGAAAGTCTGCATACAATCCGCGAGCTCACTCTGTGGGGCGCGAATGGGTCGTTAAGCAGTGATGATCGTACCGGAATCATCATCGAATTGGAAAGTCTGCGTAATGCCGTAGCGTCGTCGTTTAACGCTCAGGATGAAGAAGGTCATTACCTGTTTTCTGGCACAAAAAGTGATACTTCGGCATTGTCGAATGCGACAGGCGCTTATTTGATAGAAGGCAATGCGGACAAGCGCGTCGTCACCGTAGCGAAAGGGGTGACGATGGAGTCAAACATGACCGCTGCGGAGATCCTTGACCTTGGTGGAGGTAGCAATGTGCTTAACCAGATGGATGCCTTAATTGCTGAATTCCGTAACCCTAGCGCTGACTTCAGAACCACAGTTGAGTCGTCGATAACAGCGATCGATACAACTCACGAGAATGTGCTTGCCGCGATGTCTGAAATTGGCGGCAACCATAACAACTTGGAATTGCTGAATAACGCACATGGTGAAAACAAGCTGTTTGTCGATAAGGTTAACTCTGACCTGTCAGCTTTGGATTACGCGGAAGCATCGGTGCGTTTAAGTAACTATATGGCTGCCCTGCAAGCAACGCAGGCAAGCTATGTGAAGATTCAAGATCTGAGTCTGTTTGATCGGATTTAGTAGGTAGGATTTCCAGTTATGGTAATGAGTACCGTAGAGGTTCGCTCGTATGATCTCCGTGTTCCCGGAAGAGACAATACCTCGATTACGTCGTCCCGAAGTACTGATGCAACAGGAACCAGTACTTCACGCAATGTAACAAGTCGAACTGCCCTTCCATTTTCGTACTCTGTTTCTAGCGTTATGCTGAGCCAGGGACAGCAGCACGCCACATCTGTGCAGATAGCTACAAAAGCGCTACAGGCTGTCGGAAAAGAACTGACCATGGTTAAGCGAGGTCTGACTCAGGCGCTCAACCATGGGACAGAAAAACAGCCAGCGTTACAAAATGAGTTAACGCGTTCAAAAAATAATATTCACTCTGTCCTTGAACAGACTCTTTTTGATGGAAATCGAGTAGTAGATAATGAGCTTAACCTGACATTGAACCAAGCGGATGTACGCCGCTTTTCTATTCCCGGGCTTAACGTTCATCGTCAAAGCGAACGTGCAGAGCAGATACGGCTTGATTTCCCACAGGGGCAGTCTGTTATGGTGCAGTTTGATGGCCGTTCAGATGGCAAACAAACGGTAAAAATGCTCGATCGCAGTTTGATTCCTCTTGGCTTACGAGCGTCACTTTCCAATGATGGGACGATTTTATTCGAATCATCGGAAAAGGCTTATCAGCAGATGCAGCAGAAGGTTATGGTCACAGGACAAGGCTATCGTTTTCCCGCAGGTCAGGCCAACCTGTTGAATCTAAAATCTGAGCCGGATGGTATTAATGAACTTACGTTTGATCTGGGTTCAAGAGATGGAATAAAAAATACGATCATCAAGGTCAATCAGCATTTGAAACAAGTGCAGAAGAGCCTTGAGACCGCTCGCGAAATCAGAGCGGATCTTAGCTCGCAAATGCAATCCATTCGAAATCAATCCAATATCTTGTCTCCAAACGAAGTCAACGAGAAGCTCGCTCAGCTTGATGCTTTGAGTTCTTCAGGCCCGTTTACTTCCGCGTTTAAGGCTTTGAATGCCCAGGCTAATGTAAAGCGACATACCGTCGTAGCTTTGATGCGTGGCTAGCCTTTTTACTTCACGAACAAACGTGATACTTCCTTCCTCCAACGCGCTTGTTCGCCTAAAACCTAAATTCAATACTGATACGTTAATTAACTTGTAAGTTAATTAACGTATCTCGCCGTATTCGATAATAAAAGTTGGTCTCACACCAGGAAAAAGAAATAGAGAAAGCAGGTAAACGCTAATAAGGTTGCGGAGAGAGTAGGGTAGATGATGTAGGCATCTTGCTTTTCTGTGCGCCGGAAGCACAAAAAGGTCAGTAAGACGTTGTAGATAACCAGTAGCGTACTTATTGCAGTACCGCTGTTTAGCGTCAGGTTGTATAACTGGCTGAGAAAAAATGTGAGCAGCACATAATTGATGATGATCAGCCACATGAAGGCCTTTTTTAACCCGTCTTTTTTTTGATTTTCAATATGATGAGACATATGCGTGCTTACATTAGGTTAAGAGCTCAGAAGCTGACCATTTTCGTCATATCAATGGTCAACTACCGAACGGTAAAATGAACAGTGCTCGATTTTGATTTTATACTTTTTCAGAGCTTACAGCAGGTGTGTCTATCACCATTTTGCGAATAACAGGTTGATTAAATTCTGCTTTTTCTCGCGCTTTTTGTAGTTCACCGTCATTTTTATTGCCAAAGAAAGTTTCCAGTACTTGTGCGGCCGACGTGGTGAGAACGAACAACTCAATACGACGATTCTCACTTGACTCTGGAGCTTGCTCATTGAGAAGGGCACGATCAGACATACCTGTCACCTGAAGTACACGCTCATCAGGCATTCCTCCGGAAACTAAAGTTTGTCTTGCTGCATTCGCCCGAGAAGCTGAGAGTTCCCAGTTCGTTGCACGGCCAAATTGTTGTTTAAACTGGGTAGCGTCCGTATGCCCACTGATTATCACCGGATTGGTTACTCTCTCGAATACGGGGGCCATCGCCAGAAGTAGGTCTTCAAAAAAAGGCGTTAAATCGTCTTCGCCACGGCTGAACATGTGCTGTTTATAATCATCCTGAAGCACGATGCGCAAACCTTGCGGCGTGACGGTTATGTCAACGTTACCTTGGGCGCTGCTTTGTCTCACGGTGTTTTCTACTACCTTTGCCAGAGCTGCAAGCCGTTGCTGCGTATCGTAGTTGCCGGGTATTAATGAGTCGGTTTCCGGTCCTTCGCCATTTCCCTGAAAGAATGAAGTGACCACATGGTTCGAATCGTGACGGCTTGGCACTGAAGATTCAGATGCGAGATCAATCGGTGAAAGACTCTGAGCTGTATCAAAAGGGTAACTGTAGCTATTTTCGAAAACGCTGACACTATGCAACTGAGCAACAATGGCTTTACGTTCATCCTGATCGACCACCTGCATGATCCACAACACAAGGAAGAGCGCCATCAAGGCGATCATGAAGTCCGCAAACGCGACTTTCCATGCACCGCCGTGATGTTCTTCGTATTTAGCTGTCTTTGCCCGTTTGAACACCATATGTTCTTGTTTTTGCATTATGCCTCCTGCTCAGCCAGCCATTTTTCCATCTGGTTGAAGGTAGGCTTAATGTCTAACTGAATGTGCTTACGACCAGCATCAATAGCGAGCAGGGTTGGCTTTTTAGCGACATAAGCAACAAGCGTTTCTCGAACACATTCAAACGCTGACATATTGCGTTTTACACGCTGCGCCATCGCGTTACTCAGTGGATCGAGACAGCAATAACAACCGAATATGCCAACAAATGTGCCGACCAGCGCTGCTGCTACGTGATAGCCTACCATGGCTATAGAACCGTCAATCGCTTGCATGGTAATAATGATCCCGCCGACAGCAGCCAGTATCCCGAATCCAGGTAGTGCTTCAGAAGTGCGTTGTAATGAGCGGGATGGCAGAAGCAGATCAGTCTCGATAGCGTCAATCTCTTGCTCTAAAAGGCCTTCCAACTCATGCGGTGACATCTGTCCCATTGCCATCAGACGCAAGTTATCCGTAATAAAAGAAATAAGACGGTAGTCAGACGCGACCAAAGGATAGCGGCTGATCAAGCTGCTGTTTTGAGGATCTTCAATGTGGCTGTCCAGAGACTTAAATCCGCCGTTTCGCACAGTTTCCAGCAGGCTCTGAAGCAGAGCCATGAGCTCCATATAGTATTCGCGCTCGTTTTTTGCACCGGATATTGTGCTACGCAGTTGACTGCGCATTTCTTTAAGCACTTGAGGCGGGTTACCGACGATCAAAGAGCCGAAAGCAGCACCAATGATGATAAGAAACTCAGCAGGTTGCCAAATTGCCCCCATCTTCCCGCCAGCCCACATATATCCGCCGAATACACACAATAGTATGGTAATGGCTCCAAAAAATTTTTGCATTTGTAACTCCTAGGAGGACAGGTATTGGTTGAGTTGCTTTAGTGCTTGTTTGTGTAGCTGACAAACTCGGGGAGGCGTCAGGTTGAGCACCAGTGCGATTTCATTAAGGTTGAGCTCATGCTGGTAGAACAGGGTGAGCATCAACTGGTCACGTTTAGGCAGGGACTCCATCGCTGATTCCAGACTGCGACGCACCTGCTCGTGCACCATGCCGTCATAGTGCGCGTCTAAATGTGTTTCGATGCCATTCTCAATAAGTTGATCCAGACTTTGCATCTCACCCGCCAGTGAGGCGTTTTGTCGCGCAAGGTAATCGTTTTTGTCTGTCCCGAGTGCTTGAATGATCTCTGCATCGGAAGGTTGGCGACCAAGGCTACGGGTTAAGTCACGAGTGACGTCATTGAGTTCATGTGCCTGTTGACGCGTTTTACGTGAGCGCCAGTCCAGACGGCGCAGTTCATCCAGGATCGATCCACGAATACGGCAAACAGCAAATGCAGGAAAGTTTGGGTCATTGATGTCTCCGTAACGGCGGCCGGCTTCAAGTAGTCCGATAAGTCCAATTTGTTGCATATCTTCAATGCTGCAATGCTGAGTTGCATGGACCTTTAGCTGGTTGACAATACGCTTTACCAGAATCTGGTGTTGCTCAAGAAGCTTGTTTTCATCAATCGGATTAGAAGGAGTATGGGTTTCCCCTTCCATCCCATATTCTTCCTGAAAATGGATATCCAACATAGTTTCTACCTATTGAACTACATACTTAGTCAGCAAAATATCGTCGATATCGTGAATGATATCGGTATCAGCGAAAGCCAGAAGAATGCTTTGTTTCACTTCTTCTTGTAGTTGATTGACTGCGCCGTGTTCGCTTAGTGCTTCATATGTTTTATCGCTGAAAAGCTTGAGTAAGGAATTGCGCACGACAGGCATGTAGTCGTCGATAGCTTTAATGCGATCTAAATGTCTTGTCTCAATCGCGACTTCAAGCATCACGAAGTGGGATTGCTTTTTGCCTTTGACACTGAGCACCACTTTTTCCAGCGAATGAAAACTTGTCTTGGCTTCCTCTTTCTCCTCTTTTTTCTCGGTCAGGAATGCCAGAGGAGTATCTTCAAGCCATCCCTTGGTTTCTTCACTCTGGCCAGATTTGTTCAAATACCAGACACCACCAACCAGTGTTCCGGTTGAAACAAAGGCACTGATAATTACTACCGAAATAACTATCGCGAGCAGCTGTTTTTTAGACATAACTTTAATCCTCGAAAATTATGCTTGAGTACTGAGCCAGTGCTCAGACAGATTTGATAAAGAGTCAGGATTACTGGTTTCTCGTGCTGAGAAAATCGTGAAATTATCCAGTTCCTGTTGTGCTGTTTGTTGCTGGCTGCTGTCATCTGAGCCGACATTCACATTCACATTCACAAAGTTTTGATTTTGCAGTTCGGCTCTTAAGCGATCTGAAACCTGCATCAGTGCCTCTCTGGTGGATGCGGCATTCGCGTTAATCTGAACGCTTAGCGTGTCGCCTTCCACACGGACTATCAGGTTTAGTTTTCCAAGCTCGGGTGGGTCAAGGCGAATCTTCGCTTCTTGCATGCTTTGCTGGGCCTGCAATGTGACTCTGTCATGAAGCACCTGCATCATTTGTTCGCCCCATTTTGCTGCAGTGGTGTCCACTCTTATGCTTGCCCATTCCGCACTGCTAACTTGCTCCGAAGCTCCAAAATTTAATGCGGTCTGCATGTGAAGAGGGACAGACGGAGCATGGTTCTGGATTGCGATGGCGTTAGGCAATATTTCCTTTGAGATTTGGCTGCGAGATAGCGGCGACATCGGCTCGTTAGAGAGTGTCGATATCTGGAAGCTGTTATTGCTTTCGCCAGCGGCTCCAAATGCCGTAGTTTGCTGTAGTCCTTTTTCTGTACCATAGGAGGATACCGACGAAGAAGCGTAGAAAGAGGCAGAAGCCGGCATGTTCAGCGCTTTATCCAACTTATCGTCACTTAACTTAAACAGAACCGCTTCAGAAGCCGGACTCTCTAATGGAGAAGTTCCGATTAACGACTCGGAACCCGCAGCAGAATCGACTGACGAGAGTGCACCTGCAATGAGTAATTGCGGATTGTTTGAGGTGACACCGATATCATTGTTATCGGTTGATGTCGTCGCCATCTCTGAAAGCACAAACGATTCGGTCGAAACCCACTGATCTTCCAGTGAATCGGAAACATCCTGCATTAGAGGTTCAGCTTTCGGAGTTGGTATCTGAAAGCTGATTTTCTCTTCATTGGAGTAGGAAGAAGGACGAGCCTCGCGAATATTGATTTCCTGAGCTCTCGATGAGGACACTTTTGCAGCGTTAGCTTGCAATAAAGGCGTATTCATTACTCAGTACTCCATGGTTATTGCAAGCTCGTATGCTTTTGCCCGTTCATTGTGTTCTTCCGCAGTGCTCAACTCATCGCCTAGCTCTTTCATCGCTTGCTCCAGAGCTAAAAACGCTTCTTTGTGAATTGCTTTGAGACTTTCGATTTCCGGAGCCAGTTGCGGATCCTGAAGTTGAGATTTATGGTTAGCAAGCAGTTCTCGTAGCTTCATGTCATGGCGCTGAAGGCTGTTCCAATCTTTTGTTTTAAAGGAAATTTGTATCAGTTTAGATAAATGACGAAAACGCTCTGGAGACACTTTATGCTTGTTGACCAAAATTCACCCAACCTTCTCGAATGTTAACCATCACCTGCTCAACTGTCGCTAATTTGCTCAAGTCGTTGTGGATGCTTGCCTGATAAAGCTCTAGCTGGCAAAAGTCATACAACTGATGGAGGTGCTCCGCGATCTCGCCGCCGTTTTCCGTATCTAGTGCGCTGTCGAGACCAATAATGATGTTCATGCATTTATTGATACCCTCACCTTTCTCTGCCAATCGCCCTGTGTCGATATGACCACGGATGCGTTCTATCTCATCGAGCAGACCATCAAGCAGCATCACAACTAACTGATGTGGGGACGCAGACGCTGCCTGTGCGTCCAGTTCTACTTGCTGATATGAGTCGTAATCTGAGCCCATTAACATAACTGTCTCCTAGTCGCCATTAACCAAACATGCCCATGGTTTGTTCCATCTGACGCATAATGGTGTTCATTTGAGTAAATTGTTTTAGGTAGCGGTCGTACGCCATATCGTATTTACGTTCGAGCACAACTTGCTTATCACTGATGCGGTCGATGCTTTGTTGGATGGCGTCCTTACGCGATTTGAATAATCCGGATGTGAATTGCAGATACGGCTCGACTACAGTGTCGAGCGAGTCTAGGAGGTTGCCGTCACCATTAAACATCTCTTCCAGAGCGGCACTATTATTGAGCTGAGCCTGTTCAAATTTGTCAGAGTCCAGCTTCATCTTACCGTGGCGATCAATCTCTATCCCGGCATCAGCCAGACGCAGACCACCAAATTCACTACGAATCATGGCGTTGAGTTGGCTTTCTATCGATCGTAGTGTTGGATCGCTGGCCAGAACTGGTCTTGTCTCTTTTTCACTATCTATTTTGGAATATTTATCAATAGTCGATACCAGAGAGTTATAGGCGTCGATGAACTTGGTCACCTGTTCTGTGGTTGCCTCTTCATCAGCACCAATATCCAGTGTTAACGCCGCGTCAGTCGCGCTTTGTGCTTTTGTCACCGTAATATCAACCCCATCAATGACGCTGCTGAATGTGTTGCTGCTCTCTGTCAGTTTAAGGCCGGTATCTTTTGCTCCCAGCCAGATGATGGCGTCCTGCGGTGCGGTAATTGTGTTTAGCGTATTAAAGCCTTCTTCAAACCAGGCTTGACCTGTGCCAGAAGCGGTGACGCTGAGGCTGTTTGCGACACCCGTTTCTTCACTGGAGAGCATAAAATGCGTTTGGCCGTTGGAACGAACCAGAGTGGCGTTGACGCCAGGATTGTTAGCATCGTTGTTGATGGCCTTGACCAGGTCCGTCATGGTTGCGATGCCATCTCCGTCGCTGTCAACAGTAGATAAATCAAGTGTCATGGTATTGCCGTTAACCGCGAAATCCATGGTTCCGGTTAATGGTATTTCTGTTGTGGAATCCAGTGTTGCGGGCAGAGTTGTGGAAACCTGATGAGCGGTCGCTACCTGCTCAACAAATATTTGGTAGCTACCTGAGAGCGCCGTTGCATCAGCAGTTGCAGAAAAAAAGCCGTCTTCTGAGGTGGTAGCGCTGTTCTTGATGATGCTGTTAGTACTGCTGTTCATTTCATCCACAGCAGTGCGAAACTCACGTAACGCGCTTTCAACTTTCTGTAGCGCATCTAGCTGTGATTGGTATTGCTTTGTCTGTGTCGAATAGCGTGTTTGAAAAGATTGGACATCATACGTTGCCAATTGGGTCGCCATCGAAATTGGATCTAATGAACTCATTGGAGTACTCCCATATTGTCGCTAGGTTTTAGGTTATTGTCGCGCATCATCGTTTGGCCCATAACTGACGTTTAGCAAGATGAGTGCCAGTAATTAAGTTTATATTTAACAATGAATTATGTTGACTTTTTTGCTTTTGCGGAAAGAGACATTCCATGCTGTTCTTTCCGCTGCTTCCTCTGAAACGTGAAGATACGCTTGTAAATAGAAGGCGACCGAAGTGCGGAGGAGATTAAATAAAATGTGTAACGAAGCGAACTCAGATTCTGAGCAGAAAAATAAAACAGCCTCCAGTAGGAGGCTGTTTTTTGGACGGATAAAATAAGGCGGAGTAAACGAGTTCCGCAGCTTACATTAACGTAGCAGAGACATTGCCATGCCTGGTAGCTGGTTTGTCTGAGACAGTACCGTTGTACCTGCTTGCATCAACATCTGGTTCTTAGTCATGTTAGATGACTCAACCGCGAAGTCAGCATCTACAATACGACCTTTGGCAGCAGAAGTGTTCTCAACCATGTTACCTAAGTTGGCAACGGTGTGGTCAAGGCGGTTGATGGTTGCACCGAGACCAGCGCGCGCAGTACCAACTGTATTGATAGCAGTGACTAGGCCGTCCATTGCTGCTGTTGCGCCCGCAGTTGTGCTGATATCAAATGCAGGGACAGTTGTACCCAATGAAGTGTGCGCAGCGATTACGTCAGTATCAACATCTGTTAGCGCTAGTGTTTCTGCAGAAGAGGCGCCAATTTGCAGCGTTAGTCCACCTGTTTTGATACCTGCTGCAGTGATCAGTGCATCACCTGCGTATTTGGTGTTATCAACAATGTTCGTCAGCTCTTCACCTAGTGCAGCAAACTCTTTTTGCAAAGACGCTTGGTCGGCAAGAGTGTTCGTGCCGTTTGCAGACTGTGTTGCTAGGTCGTTCATGCGGTAAAGGATGTTAGTCGCTTCGTCAAAAGCACCTTCAGCCGTTTGCAGCATAGACATGCCATCTTGTGCGTTACGCATTGCTACGCTCATACCACGTGTTTGTGCTTCTAGGCGGTTAGAGATTTGTAGACCCGCAGCATCGTCAGCCGCTGAATTGATGCGGTAACCGGTGCTTAGACGCTCCATTGCAGTATTTAATAGATTGCTTGTTTGGTTTAGTGTGTTTTGCGTTACAAGCGATGCGTAGTTAGTGTGCATTGATAAAGCCATTGTAAAACTCCTTCGTTTTTCTCAATAGTCTGTCACTAGATTCAGGACGTGGGGTTCTTTCCCCGTTATTTAATAGAGGCGGACAAAGGATCGGAAAAATTAATTAAAATTTTAATTAATTTGGATTTTTTGTTCTGGCACCATACCGTGACTTGTTCTGTCAGTGGTTGGCGCCAAGTTTTTAGCGTCTAAAGAAGAGGTAAAGAAGGGGGATTTAGTGCTATCTGGCTGACGGTGTATTATTGCCAACAGTCGTTTTCAGAACCAAAGCTTTTAAAAGAGAGTGGTGTCGGAATATCACTAAAGTAGCCAAAGTAATAATTGGCACCCAGTAGTTTGTACTGGCTGAGCTCTTTCTGACACGCAACACGGCTGGCGACCCACTGGATATGGTTTTTCCTGAGAAATCGAACAATAGGTAAGAACGCCATGCGCGATTCTTTATCTTCTAGGGTAATGGCAAGTTTTAGCACATCTGGTTTAAGCGGTTGAATTTGGTCTAAGTAAGAACATGGTGCAACAGCTTCGAACCACAAGGCGAGGGCAAATTGCCTCACCTGTTCAATGAGATATTGTCCAGCGGGAGTAAAACTCGAGCTTTCGTTGAGTTGGATCGAAGGGATGACATGGGAGAATTCTCGCTTATGGCATTGCAGTACTTGCTCAAAAAATTCTTTCCCAGGTTGCCAAATCAGTGCATCTAGCTTTAAAGGCACCACTACATTGCTGATAAAGTCCGGATGGAACGTTTCCATCTGAAATCGGGTCTGGCGCAGCGCGAGATACAGACTATAGAGATCGAGACAGTAAGCAATCTTTTCCGACAGCGCGAACTGATAGACACTTTGTTCGCCTCCCCCGCCAAAGCGCAGTGTTAAGTGTTGAAACTCGATTTCTCCTGAACGGGTTTCACGAATAGCCTGACAGGCATGCCGAATGTCATTATGTCTGAATGCATCGTGAACCAATCTGTCGTCATCTGTCTCTAAGTATGTTTCCATAAGCTTATCGAGATAACGGTATATTGCCTGATATGATTTGAGACTAGCCAAGGTTTCCTACCACGTTTATTTGTTTATTTTCTGGAATTTCATTATACGACAAGACCGCCAATCCTTGAGAGAAGGTCCGTGCATAGCGAGCTATCAATGGGCGTAATTGTGGCATAACTAATAGGATTGGCGCCATTCCTTGTTGCTTTAATTGTTGTTTAATCAGAGGTAGGTTCTGCTGAAACTGCGCTAGAATATTGGGTTCTATAGGGAAACTATCCAGCATGATTTTTCCGCTAGCCTGAGCTTGCTGCAGGGATGTCATTAGCATTTGTTCCAGTTCATCTGATAGGGCGTAAACGTTCAGTTCATTTTTTTGCCCTGCAACGAGATTAATTAAGGTACGTCGAAGCGAGTAACGTATGTCTGCCGCCAGCAAAATCGGATCTTTGGTGTTTTCTGAAGACTCTAACATCGAGTTGGCGATGGTTCGAATGTCTTTGAGTGGCACCTGATCTAACAACAGCTGTCGATAAACTTTGAGTTGTTGCGCTGGGTTCAGAGCGGCACTGAGCGCTTCGGCCAATTTTGGCGCTTGCTGAGTCAGGCGTTGAGTTATCGCATCAACGTCATCATGATTGAACAGTTCCGCCAGATTGGTCTTGATGACCTTACTGATATGCGTTGCAATCACCGTTGCATCATCAACAACCTGGTAGCCCATATTCAGTGCTTTGGCTTTATTACTGTGCTCAATCCAAACCGCAGGAAGTTGGTATGCCGGGTCATGACCCAAGATACCATCTATTTCTCCGTAGGTTTCGCCAACCGCGATCGCCATCAAACGGTCAGGCTCAATAAAGCCTTGTTCAATGACTTCACCGTTAAGGGCAATCGTGTATTGATTCGGTTTGAGGCTGAGGTTATCGCGGATGCGGACTTCCGGTAACAGAAAACCCACCTGTTCAGAGAGGTTGCGTCGAACGCCACGAATGCGTTTTGCTAAAGGTGCTCCCTGATCTTTGTTAACCAGATGAACCAAACGGTATCCCAACGCCAGTGACAGGGTGTGAACATGAGGAATATCGTCCCAACTCAGCGGAGTCTCTTCCTGTTGCATAGCCTGAGAAATGACTTCGACTTGTTCGAGCTGTGTGTCGACAGCTGGATTTTTGTACTGACGCCAGCCAGCAAAACCTAATGCTGCGGCAAAGGTAAAGAAGGCGAGGTGAGGCATACCCGGCACCATGCCTATCATTAGCATGATTACAGCGACAGTAAACAGCGTGGCAGGGGTTGCTAACAGCTGTTTTTGCAAGGTTTCCGACATGCCGTTGTCGCTGTCATTGATGCGCGTAACGATGATAGCGGCAGAGGTAGCAAGCAAGAGTGATGGGATCTGCGCGACCAAACCGTCACCAATAGTCAGTAACGCATAAACTTTGAATGCTTCTGATGCTGGAAGACCGTGTTCAAATACCCCGATGCTGATACCACCGATAATGTTGATAAACAGGATCATAAGACCCGCGACGGCATCACCGCGGACGAACTTTGATGCACCGTCCATAGAACCGTGGAAATCGGCTTCATTGGCCACTTCGCGGCGACGCTGACGAGCGGTTTCCTGATCGATCAAACCTGCATTGAGATCGGCATCAATCGCCATCTGCTTACCTGGTAGCGCATCCAGAGTAAATCGGGCGGATACTTCTGATATACGTTCGCCACCTTTGGTGATAACGACAAAGTTGATGATCATCAGAATCACAAAAACTACCATACCAACAACGTAGTTCCCGCCGATGACGACTTCACCAAAGGCCTGAATTACCTTACCTGCGGCATCACCACCATTGTGACCCTCAAGCAGTACGACACGGGTCGAGGCGACGTTCAGAGTCAGACGCAGCAGAGTTGCAATTAGCAGAATTGTTGGAAATATAGAAAAGTCCAACGGTCTTCTTGCTGACGTGCTGACCAGCAAAACCAATATGGCCAGTACAATGTTGAAGGTAAACAGAGCATCCAGCAGTAACGGTGGCAACGGTAGAATGACCATTGCTAATACCATTAGCAGAACTATCGGTATACCGATGTAGCCTTTGCTGGAAATCTGGAGTTGTTTTAACCGGTTAAGCATGGGTTTGTATCCTAACAATGAATTCTTATGATTAATGCTGCAAATGTTGAGGGATCGTAAAGTGAGGCAGCGGCATCGGTTTTTCGCCCTGTTGGGTGCGGAATGTTTTTAGCTGCATCACGTAAGTCAGAATATGTGCCACCGCGATATAGAGCTGGCTGGGAACTGCTTGCTCAATAGCAGTGGTGTGATAAATCGAACGTGTTAATGGTGGAGAGTTAATGATCTCCACATTGTTCTCTCTGGCGATGCGTTGAATATGCATGGCGGTTTCATCCACGCCTTTCGCTACGACAAACGGAGCATCTGAAAGCGATGGGTCATATTTAATCGCGACCGCGTAGTGTGTCGGGTTGGTGATCACCACATCAGCGGTTGGCACCATTTTGTCGATTTTACGCCGGGCAAATTGCTGTTGAATCTGGCGAATTCGCTGTTTTACTTCCGGACGACCTTCGTTATTTTTGTACTCTTCTTTGAGTTCTTGCTTGGTCATTTTGAGTTCCTTCAGGTGCTCCCAGCGCTGATAGGGGATATCGATTAAGCCAAACAGCAGAAGTATCCCTCCCATAATTAACAGTCCATTAAACAGAATCATCATAATCGTTTTTACGCCTTGACCCAGCGGTAGATGGAGGAGATTAAGCAAAGGCTGCAGATTACTGCTTAGGTACCAATACAAAACGGCAAATATGACCGCGACTTTTAAGGAGGATTTAATCAGTTCAACCAACGAGCGAGTAGAGAACATTCGCTTTACCCCTGAAATTGGGTTGAGCTTGCTCAGTTTAGGTTGAGCATTAGGCAGGTGAAGCATCCATCCGCCAAGAACCATACTACTTGCCACCGAGGAAAGCATAATAATGACGAACATAGGTGTTAGCATCGTGATTATCATACCTAGGCTGTGACCCAGTTGTTCGACTAATTGCTGAGGGTTCGCTAAGTCCGCTTTTGTCAGTTCCATGTTGTAGCGAAATACGCCCGAAATATTTTCCCAGATGGAAGTGAACTGGCTGTATAAATAGGTAATCACGGCCAGAAATATAACTGCAGTAGTGAATTCTTTGGCGCGGGGAATCTGACCATCCTGACGTGCCTTTTTAATTTTCTGCGGTGAGGCTTTTTCGGTTTTATCCTGAGATGATGATGTGCTCATGCCTGCCCCAAAAGGTATTTACTCAGAAAACCCAATGTATCGTGCACCAGAGCGGTGTATCGGGTTGGTACGCCAGAAATGGAAATGAGTACCGCAATGAGGCCGAGCAGCATGGTCATAGGAAAGCCTAATGCATACACGTTAAGTGACGGTGCCGCGCGGTTCATCACGCCAAAACTGATGTTCGCTAGCAGCATCGCTACAATTGCCGGTAACGCTAAAGCCAGAGATGAAGCGAACATCCAACCAAATACGCTGATAATACCGTCCAGTGAGATGGCGCTGAGTCCAGAGCCCACTGGCCACACTTCAAAACTTTGGATAACAATATCTATGATCAGCAGGTGTCCTTCGAGAGCTAGAAATAACAGCGTGCTGAATAGGAGAAATATCCGCCCCAGAATGGCGACCGACATACCGTTTACCGGATCATTCATCATTGCCATACCTAAGCCCATTTGTAGGGAAACGATCTGCCCAAGCATGGTAAAAATGGTGAATAGCATATGCAGAATCAGGCCGAAAAAGAGCCCCCATATGGCTTGTTCAAATGCGAGCAACAGAGACGTTAAGGAAAATAAATCTACGGCGGGCATGGCTGGCATTAGTGGCGCTGTAATAACGACAATTGATAATGCAAAAAGGGTGCGAATCCATATCGGTATTAATGCATCTCCCAAAAATGGCATAGAAATGAATACCGCACTCACTCGGAAAAATGGCCACCAAAACTGACCCAAGATGCGAGAGATGTCAGCAAATGTGATTTCCATCAGCCAATCATTCCCGGTATGTTGTGGAACAAGTAGTCGAACAAATCCATTATGGTTCTGAGCATCCAGTGGCCAGCGAAAATAACCATTAGCAGAGTGACCAGCAGACGAGGCAAGAAGCTGAGTGTCTGCTCGTTAATTTGTGTGGCGGCCTGAAAAACTGCGATGATCAGCCCGGTGATGAGGCCTGGCACGACCAGCACCGCGACGATGGTGATGATCATCCAAACTGCGTTGGAAAACAGGGTTACAACTAATTCTGGAGTCATTGATTCACCCGTTACCCGAAGCTTGCGGCGAGCGTTCCAACGGTCATCGCCCATCCATCGACAAGAACAAACACAACCAGCTTAAAGGGCAGTGAAACGATAAGTGGTGAAAGCATCATCATACCCATGGCCATCAATACACTGGCTACGACCAGATCGATAATGAGAAAGGGGATAAATAGCATAAAGCCTATCTGGAATGCGGTTTTCAGCTCACTAATCACAAAAGCCGGCAAAACAACGGCGAAAGAGATATCCTCCAGTTTTGTGTCCAATGGCTCATTAGCGATGCGAAGCATCTGTTCTAAAGAACTTTGTTGAGTCTGAGTAAGCATGAAGTTGCGCACAGGTTTTTCTGCAATAGACAGAGCCTGCATCAGCGTGACTTCTCCTTGGTCGTAAGGAATGAAGGCGTTGTCATACACATCTGTCCAGACCGGACGCATGATCAGTAATGAAAGTGCTAATGCAATACCAACTAATACGCGATTGGGAGGGCTTTGCTGTAAACCAAGAGCCTGACGCAGAATCGCGAGAACAATGATAATTCGGGTAAAACTGGTCGCCATCAAAATAAAAGCAGGAAGGAAGCTTAACGCTGTCATCAGAAGCAGGATTTGCAGCTTGACACTGTATTCCTGCTGAGAATCGCCATCACTGACAGATAAAATCGTTAGCCCATTGTCGGCAGCCATGGATGGCAGGGCAAAAAGCAGAATCACAACACCAAGCAGAGGAAGCCATAGCTGATGGTACAGAGGTTTCTTCATCCTATGAACAGCCTTATTTCACTGCATTCGTTAGCGTTGTATCCAGCACATCCGTCAGACGCAAGCCGTATTTGTCATTAACAATCACGACTTCTGCATGGCCCATTAAGGCACCGTTCACTTTGACATCCAGAGGTTCACCGTTAAGTTTATCCAACTCGATAACGCTTCCTTCACCGGCTTTCATCAGGTCAGCAAGTGTGATTTCCTTGCTGGCGACTTCCAGCGTTACGGTAACTGGAATGTTCTTAAAAAAGCTGAGGTCACGCTCTGCTTCAGCTGGTGTGAACTTTGGCGTATTGTCGTTTATGCCTTCCAGCTGGAAATCATCAAAATTCAGCTCTTCGCTATCAAAGGTGTTGTTTTCTAGTGATTCACTCATCGCAAGGATTCCTTGTCTTGGTTAATAATCAAAACTAATTGGCCATCTTTCTCGGCTACGTGTCCTGTAAACAGGTGCTCCTGGCCAATACTCACCGGGATATCAGAAAGCAATTCAATAGGTAAAATGTCGTCAGGTTTAAGAGACAGTAATTCGCTTAATGGAAGAGTCTTCTTACTAAGCAGAGCATTGAGTTTCACCGGTGTGGACTCTAATGAGTGACAAAATGGCTCATACAGCGCTTGGTTAGATTTGAGCCCTAGCTGATCGGTCAAAACAGAGATCAACGCCTCATTCAGTTTGATGTGGATAAAACCACTAGAATCAGCAAAGTTCACTTTTATGGTCGCGTATAGTCCTAACCCCTGTGATGGCTCAAACTCTGATAAGGTCCACATTTCCCTAGGAGCCAGCCAGTTAATGATGAGCTTGCCTATTTTTTCCTGTAGGCGAAGGTCGCTATTGCTAAGGTTGGTCGTCTTGCGTTCGATCTTAGAACCAAAAAAGCGATCAGAGAGCCGGAGCAGAGTCGCATGGTCGATATGTACATAAAGAAGCCCGCCGCCGTGATGACTAAACGTGCAGGTATGAGGTTTCGCCATTTTATTCGGCGCAAGTGTGTGAAGAGAGACCCTGTTTATAGAGGTCTCTACTTTTTCAGTTTTTAGCCAAGTTTGTAGTTCATACGTTAAAGCGTTGCATGAGTCTGACAACATACTTTCCAGTTTTTCACGGATAATATGTATTGGCTTACCCAACCATTCTATGTTTAATGGTTGAAATTCATGAATAGACATTTTAATTCAGTGTTTGCTTTTATTTTGTTTAATGGAATTGGATACGAAACCTCCAATTAGGTCGAAATGAGTTTACAGTCATGACAACAGAGTGTCTATATGGTTATTTATATTTAATATTGATTGTTGGAATGATTATTAAATTAATGAAATTTAATAATCGATTATTGTTTCCTTTATTACTATACTTGTGCTTAGTATTGTGTGACTCAAAAATTGAGCAAAGTTTCGCCTATAATAATCCCAAGATTGCATATGGAGGCTTAAATCGTCTATCTATAGAGTATGATTTTAAGCTTTTGTATTGGTTGATTTGTTGTGACATTAATAGGGTGGTGTAAATTAGAAAATGCTTTATTGCTGATAAGGTACTGGTTTCTTATTTGACTTTTGAATATGAGTAAATGTTTTCTGTGGCTTACTTTTTTCTTGGGTTGCTCTATTGGAAAGGCTTTTTCAATAGAAATCCCTATGGATTTAGTTCGCTGGACATATAGTGGTAGTCGTTTGGAATGTAAGCTGGAATATTATATTCCGCAGCATGGGAAGTTTTACTTCCGCTCAAATAAAAAGAACGAACTTTTATTTAATATAGAATTAAAGGAATATTCAAAAAATTGGAATAAAGGATTTTTATTTAGTCAGTCTACTCCTTGGGCTTATGAATCAGAACAGAAGTTAATCTCTGATAGTGTTGTCATCGATGATAAACAGATATCTTTTGGTAATAATATTGAAATATTACTTGATGCGACAGCTACGGGGAGTTGGTTAAAGATTATGTTAAGCGGAAGTGATATTTCCGCTTCACTTGAATATATCGTTCCAACAATTCACTACCAGGAGAGTCTGTCTAAATTTAAGCAGTGTAAAGAAACATTACCTGAGATTTCTTTTTCTGAAGCGCGCGATGCTTTCATCTATTTTGAACCGGGGCAACGAATACTGACTGCCGCTCAACGCAAGCATATACACGCTCTACATAGTTATCTGGCCGCAGATTCGCATATAACTAAAGTTCTGATTGATGGGTATACAGATAGTAGTGGCGCTTCAGTTTCTAATCTGAAGATTTCCAGGCAGCGAGCAGAGCTGGTTGCCACTGAGCTGAGAAAGCTAGGTGTTAGTGAGAACCAAATAGAGGTTAGAGCCCATGGCTCTCGCTACCCAATAAAAAGTAATACAACAAAAGCAGGCAGAGCGAAAAACAGACGTGTCACGATCAGGTTAGTCCGTGACAACGAAACAGTGATACCTGCAAAAAAATAAAATAATAACTGGTACCACGATGTGTAGTACCTACAAATATGATTAAGGTTGTCTATGTCAAGGATGGAAATTTTGTTGGTTGAGCCCAACGAACATTGTGCCCAACTTGTAATGAATGTATTGGAAAAGTCTGATTATAAAGTCAGACACTCACGCACAGGGCGTGCGGCACTGATTGACGAGCGGGTAGACGTTACGTTAGTCAGTTCCAATCTGCCCGATATGTGTGTGCGGGAGTTTGTTGCCAGTCATCAGAAACAGAGTAAAAGTGGTTTTGTTATTGCGATTGTTGAACAAGATCAGGGCGTTTTAGCTGCAGAAACCATGAAAGCGGGAGCAACAGATTACCTGCTGCGTCCGTTCGAAGCGAATCAGTTGATGAGTGTGTTGCGTCGAGTTGAAGCCTTAGGTAAGCCGATAGCGAACATCGTTGCAGAATCTTGGCGCAGTAAACAGGTTCTTCAGTTAGCTCATCGAGCAGCTTGTACAAGTGCTAGCGTTTTGATTTCGGGTGAATCAGGTACTGGTAAAGAAGTCCTTGCTCGTTATGTACATGAGCACTCTCCAAGAGCTGAAGGTCCATTTATTGCAGTTAACTGTGCTGCAATACCTGAATCTATGCTTGAGGCGGTTCTTTTCGGTCATGTTAAGGGGGCCTTTACTGGCGCTACGGGTTCTCAAAGCGGTAAGTTTGAGGAAGCGAATGGTGGAACCATCTTACTTGACGAGATTGGTGAAATGTCTCCTGAGGTTCAGGCTAAGTTATTGCGCATTCTGCAGGAGCGAGTCGTCGAGCGTGTAGGAAGCCATAAAACAATTCAACTCGATATTCGTGTTATTGCGTCAACTAATAAAGATCTACGTGAAGAAGTGCAGAAAGGGACATTTCGCGAGGATCTTTATTATCGTCTTGATGTTCTGCCACTTCACTGGCCACCATTGCGCGAGCGTAAAGAAGACATTCTGCCGATCAGTCAGTTTTTCATCAAAAAGTATCAGGACGGCAGTCATTGCCATCTGTCTCAGGACGCTATGGTTGCGCTTAGCCAGTATCACTGGCCGGGAAATATCCGCGAGTTAGAAAACGTTATACAGCGAGCTTTGGTCATGCGTCATGGTGACTACATCACCGCTCACGATCTTATGCTGCCAGTTAAGTTGATCGGCGCTGTACCAGATGAGATGCCGGCCAATAAGCTTGGACATGTAGAAGTGAAGAAACAGGCTGAATACCAATATATTTTGGACAAGTTACGCGAGTTTGGTGGTAATCGCACTAAAACGGCAAACGCTCTAGGGGTATCTACCCGCGCATTACGCTACAAACTAGCGGCAATGAGAGAGTACGGTATAGATCTGCAGTCGGTGCTTGGCTCGGCAGCATAGAGGAGATGACATTATGGAAAGTCAACCGCTCAACAATTTAATGACCGCTGAACAATTGATGTTGTCGAAAATGGAAACCATGCGTGCTCATGTGGCACCAGAGTTTGTTGTTTCGGCTAATCCGCTTGATGGACAAAAGGTTACTCAACCTATGTCCTTCTCTAACGCAATGACGAATGTGTTAGACGTAGTGAATAAGCATCAGTCAGTGGCGAGTGAGAAAATGACGGCTGTTGAAACTGGCCAGAGTGATGACTTGGTTGGTGCAATGATAGCAAGTCAGAAAGCCAGTCTCTCGTTTAATGCGCTTATGCAGGTACGCAATAAAGTGGTCGCTTCGTTTGAAGATGTTATGAAAATGCCGGTGTAATTCATGTCTGATATATCTACCAATGTTATGAGCAATCTGGCCGTGAAATCTGATCCACGCCACGGGTCAGTTTCCCCGAAAGTGCCGGGAGAGTTTACAGATAAAGTAAAGCAACTCTGGGCGAGTAGTCAGCGTAATTTAGTTTTGTCAGCAGTACTGGCGGCAATTGTAGCTGCCATCATTGTGGTGGCTTTGTGGAGTGCTTCGCAAAGCTATCGTCCTCTATACAGTAAGCAGGAACGCTTCGATACCAGCGAAATTGTATCGGTACTGGAATCCGATGGCATCAGTTATCGTCTGCAGGAGCAGAGTGGTCAGGTCTTGGTTCCTGAAGGGGAAGTGGCGCGGATTCGTATGCTGCTCGCCGCAAAGGGCGTAAAAGCGAAACTACCAAGCGGCTTTGACTCTCTTCAGGAAGACAGTTCACTTGGTACCAGTCAGTTCATGGAAACGGCGCGTTATCGTCATGGGCTGGAAGGTGAGTTAGTGCGCACTATCATGTCGCTAAACGCAGTTTCAAATGCACGAGTGCACCTTGCTATTCCAGCTAAGACTCTGTTTGTGCGTCAGAATGCCGAGGCACCGTCTGCATCTATCATGTTAGAGCTAAAGCCTGGAGAAGACTTAAAGCCGGAGCAGGTAGAGGCGGTGATCAATCTGGTTGTTGGTAGTGTGACAGCAATGAAACCGGAATTCGTCTCTGTGGTTGATCAATATGGTCGTCTGTTGAGTGCTGACGTCGGTTCTTCTGAATCGGGTAAAGTAAACGCTAAATATCTGGATTACCAGAAAAATGTAGAGAAGCAGATCATTCAGCGTGCTGCGGATATGTTGACCCCGATTGTCGGCCCGAGCAACTTCCGAGTTCAGGTTGCTGCCGATATGGATTTCAGCCGAGTTGAAGAAACTCAGGAAATTCTGGATAGTAATCCGGTCGTTCGTAAAGAGCATACCATTCATAACAACTCTATTGATAACATCGCGCTAGGCGTACCAGGTACGTTAAGCAACTTGCCGCCAGTGAACGGAGAAGCTGAGACCGGAGATAGCCAAAACACCAATGCTCGTGCAGAAGTAAATCGTCAATACGCGGTTGGCAGTAGTGTTCGTCGTACTCAGCATCAACAAGGTCAGATCGAAAAAATCAGTGTTTCTATTCTATTAAATGATGCAGCTGCGCCTAATGGTACGAACTGGTTACCGGGTGAGAAAGAACAGATCTCAACCATGATCTCGGACGCGGTTGGTATCACTGCTGAGCGAGGCGATAGATTGAGCATGATGAGCTTCAACTTTATGCCATTGAGTATTGAAGCTCCGCCAACGATCCCTTGGTGGCAGGACCCTACCATTCAGCAGCCTCTGCGTTATGTGATTGGCGGTATGTTGGGGTTGGCGATGATTTTCTTTGTCTTGCGTCCATTAATCATGCATGTGACCGGTGCTGATATGGCCTCACGTGAAGTAGAGCCTACTGAAGAGCAAGATGATCACCTATATGACAATATGCAGACCCGTGAGGAACGTGAACGGGAAGAGATGATCAACCGTCGCTTAATGGAGAAGGGCATCACCGCTTCTACTGGTCTTGATGTGAGCAACGATATGTTGCCGCCGCCGGGGTCACCTCTGGAAATTCAACTTAAACACCTGCAGCTTATCGCGAATGAAGAGCCAGAGCGAGTTGCCGAAGTATTGAAACAATGGGTAAACGTCAATGAATACAGAACAGCTAGCGCAGCCGCAAGCAACGCTTAATAATGTTGAACAAACGGCACTTGTGTTACTTGGTATGGGTGAAGATGCCGCAGCGAAAGTACTGCGTCATTTCAGCCGTGACGAGACTCAAAGAGTGACGAAAGCCATGGCGCGTCTGAGCGGAATAAAAAGTGACAGCGCTTACAGTGTTATTCAAAGTTTCTTTGAAGACTTCCGTCAGCACAGTGGTATTCGCGGGGCGTCTAAAGAGTATTTGTCAAATACCTTGCGTAAAGCGCTCGGTAACGATCTGGCGAAAGGACTGCTGAATAATATTTACGGCGATGAAATCCAAAATAATATGCAACGTCTGCAGTGGGTGGATTCTGAAATATTGGCGCGATTCATCGCGAGTGAGCATCCGGAAATGCAGGCAATCTTTCTGGCGTATTTACCAGCAGAAAGCTCTTCTTTAGTGCTTAAATACTTACCAGAAGATTGCCATGACGAACTGCTATACCGCATAGCATCTCTACAAGATATTGACCACCAGATCGTCAGTGATCTCAATGACCTCATCGAACGTTGCATTGAGCAGGTGTCGATAGCTCAGGGTGCACCACTCTCAGGCGTGAAGCAGGTGGCAAATATCATTAACCGATTCGAGGGCGACCGAGGTTCACTCATTGAAATGCTTAAACTGCACGATGAAGAAATGGTTGGTAGGGTTGAACAAAACATGTTTGATTTCATGGTATTGGCGCGTCAGCGAGAAGACACGATGGACAAACTGGTGCAGTTAATACCGGTCGACCTGTGGAGTGTGGCTTTGAAAGGCGCGGAAATTACGATTCAGCAGGCGATAAAAGCTTCCATGCCACAGCGTATGGCTAAAGCGCTTGAAGATGACATGCAAGTTCGTGGAGCCGTGCCGATCAGTCGCGTGGAAAGTGCGCGTCAAGAAATTATGCAAATGGTTCGCGAGCTGCATGATTCCGGTGAAATTGAGTTGCTGCTCTATGAAGAGCCAACCGTGGAGTAAACTATGTCGGCTACAAAATCGAATTTACTCAAGGTGCCTGCGTCTGGGTATCGTGTTCATCGATTTCCTCCTCTGGCTCAGCCTGTTCGTAAAGAGAGCGAAATGCATACGGACGATTCCTGGCAGGATGCGCAAGTCGATCTACAACAGCAGTTAGAAGCAGGCTTCCAGCAAGGACTCGACCAAGGGCATCAAGAAGGATTTCGTCAGGGACTAGAGCAAGGTAAGCAGCAGGGAGTCATGGAAGGCCAGAAAGAAGGGTTCCAAAAGGGCTTTGTTTCTGGGGAGCAGTCAGGCAAGCAGTCATTTATTGAGGCGGCACAGCCCGTCCATCAACTCTATCAGGCGCTTTCAAATTGGCAAGATGAGCGTGAACAGCAGCAGCGACACATCATTTGCGAACTGGTGCAAAAAGTAGCTCAGCAGGTGATTCGAGCTGAACTGACGCTCAGGCCACAGCAAATTCTGTCTCTGGTTGACGAAATACTCGAGGCAATGCCTGGTAAGTCAGAAAAAGTCGTCGTGCACCTTAATCCGCAGGATCTTGAGCGTATAACCCAAGTTAATTCTGATTTACCGAAAGAATGGAAGCTTATCGCTAATCCAGAACTGTCAGTCGGAGGTTGCCACGTGGTAACGGAAGAAGCCGAAGCGGATGCCAGTTGTGATTCTCGCCTAGAAGTGTGTATGGATAATGTTAAAGAACACCTTCTGGATGAAGTGACACCTTTTAGAGCTGAAAGTGTTGATGAATAGCGCATTTGAGAATGACATGTTGTCAGAGCGGATGAATGGCGCGTTAGCATCGCTCGACGCCATTCCGGTCGCCCGAGTGACTGGGCGCTTAGTAAAAGTCAGCGGCTTTATGCTTCAAGCTGTCGGATGCAAGTTCAAGATTGAGCAACGCTGTTTAGTGGAAACAGCCGAGGGAGAAATGATAGAAGCTCAGGTGGTCGGTTTTGATCATTCGGTTGCCTATCTGATTCCTATTAGCCGCTTAGGTGGCCTGTTTGCCGGAGCGAAAGTGATACCGTTGGATGGTGATAGTACTATCCAGCTAAGTGAACATTGGCTGGGACGTGTTGTCAACGGATTGGGCGAACCACTGGATGATGGGCCTCAACTCCAGGTTGGTGAGCGTGTTTCACTGCACCCTAAGCCGATAAACCCACTTAAGCGTCGTCCGGTTGATACGCCTTTGGATGTGGGAGTTCGTGCGATAAACGGACTGCTTACTATCGGCAAAGGACAGCGTATCGGACTGATGGCGGGCAGTGGTGTAGGTAAAAGTGTTCTGATGGGGATGATCACTCAGAATACTGAAGCCGATGTGATCGTTGTGGGTCTGATAGGCGAGCGGGGGCGGGAAGTCAGAGAGTTTGTTGAACGTAACCTGACGCCTGAAACACGCCATAAGGCTATTATCATCGCTGCTCCTGCAGATGAGTCGCCTTTAATGCGACTGAGAGCGACACTGCTTTGTCACCGAGTTGCGGAATACTTTCGTGATAAAGGAAATGATGTTCTGCTGCTTATGGACTCATTAACTCGTTACGCTATGGCACAAAGAGAGATCGCGCTTTCATTAGGCGAACCACCGATCTCCAGGGGGTATCCACCTTCAGTTTTCAATATCTTACCTCAGCTTTTAGAACGTTCAGGAAATGGCGAAAACCATGACGGCAGTCTGACCGCTATCTACACCGTTCTTGCCGCTGGTGATGACCAGCAAGACCCGGTTGTCGATTCAGCACGTGCTATTCTAGATGGGCATGTTGTTTTGAGTAGAAAGTTGGCTGAACAAGGTCATTACCCTGCTATAGATATTAACGCCTCAGTAAGCCGTTGCATGACGGCATGTACACAATCCTCGCATCTAATGATTGCGCAGAATTTCCGTCAGATGTACTCAAACTATCTGCAGGTGAAAGATCTTTTGCCACTTGGTGGATATCAACCCGGACAAGATCCTGAGCTCGATCGTGCTGTTGCCCTATACCCTCAGCTTAAAACATACCTTCAGCAATCTGCTGATACGGCGGTGGATTATAAGTTGAGTCTGACTGAACTGGCGCAGCTGTTTCAATAACATAATTTCTATAACCCTATAGTGGATAAAGGCAATGGAAGCAAAGTTACGTGCTGTCGGACAGTTTCAGAAGATACAAGAAAAAAATCGTGATCTTATGTCTCAACAATTAGAGTCTATGCGTCAGCAACATACACTGACAAAGAGCAAGTTGGATCAACTTACCCAGCTGAGAAGTCTTACAGGAAGTTCGGTTCGTAATGCTCCAAGCCTGAACAGTGAAGCTTTGATGAACTTAAATCGCGTCGACCAGATGTTACAGAAAATTATTGTCCATCAAGAGAATGAACAGGCGGTTATGCAGGCTCAGTGTACATCGCTACAGAGACAGATTGAGTACAAGCAGATGAAAGTAAAGGGCTTGGAGAAAGTGCTTGAAAACTGGCATTCAGAGCAGAGATATCAAAAGCAGAAGCTTGAAGAACATGCAATAGAAGAAATAGTGAATAGCCGTTGTCAGACAAAGTTATTCTGATCTGGATGATATTAATGCCATTCCCACGAGAAGCGCTCACACGATAACGCTGGGCATCAAAAAGAACAACATAAGCCGGGCTCGCTAACCAACGTCATCCACCTTTAAAACGAGCCCGAGCAAACCTAGCGACTTAAATGCGGCTAGGTTCCTTAGATACCAAATGATCGTTAACAAAATCGATAAATACTCGCAAGCGCGCAGGCATGTATTTGGTTTGGGGGTACTGCATAGCAATAGCACCATGGTAGTTACTTTTGATCATCCAATCAGAAAGCACTTCGACCACATCTCCACGCTCCAGCGCCTCTTTAATCACAAAATCGTGGAATATTCCGATACCTAACCCCGCTTTAACGCCATTTAAACGCATTTGTGAGTGGTTAACGGCATAACGACCACTGACGGCAATCGAGTGAAAGGCTTCTTCTTTAAAGAAGGACCAAATGTTGTCTTTGTCATTTTCTGCAAGGTAAATACAGTCGTGTTTCTCCAACTGAGTAGGATGTTCTGGCATGCCGTGAGCTGCCAGATAGTCTGGTGATGCGCAAAGCACAAGGTTGGTCTTACTGATTTCTTTCAATACCAGATTCTCATCGGGTTTATCGGTCAGCTTAAAGGCCACATCGATACCTTCACGGAACAAGTCAATTTCACCATCAGCCGCTCGAAGTTTGAGCTGAATCTCTGGATAACGCTGTAAAAAAGGCAACACAAAAGGCTGAAGAACCGAGTTCAAAAACGCTTCTGGCGCTGCAACCGTTAGTGCACCGGTTGGTTCTGTATGATCTTCAGCGGACAGTTCCACCGCTTGTTGGGCGGCATTGACCATAGCGATGCTCTGGTCATAGACCTTCTGGCCTGCTTGAGTGATGAGCAGCTTACGTGTGGTACGTTCAAATAACTTCACGGAAAGCGCATGTTCTAATCGTGTGATCAATTTACTCAAGGCTGAAGGGGTGACCCCAAGCTTTTTAGCTGCGGCGGTAAAACTGCCTTCGTTCACCACCAGGATAAATGAGGCGAGATCCGGAAGTAGGGCGATAAGTTTTGGATTAACCATATGTTTCGGTTCTGTGCTGCGTGATGCTGGTATTTTCTGGTAGGACTGGTATTGGTTCAAGTGTGTCAGTCCCGCTTTCACGATATTTTTGTCAGAAAGACATTTTTAGACAGCGTTATTCAGTGAAAAGAGCGCTATCAGCGGACTAGAAAATCGCCATTTCTTCGTGTCAGGATCAAAACCAGAAGTTGTGAGAATTTTATGAGAGTTTGATGAAATTGTCGATAGATCCACTTGCCATGCTTAGAGACAAGAACGGAAGACGTTCGATAGTAATCTTACCCAAGAAGTCAGAAGACGATGTGTTCACTGGCTTGGGTATCACTCTTATTAAAGGATGGACTCACAATGAAAAAACGTACCCAACTTGGTCTCGCCATGGCTTCTGTTGCTCTGACGTTTGGTGCTGCATCGGTGAGCGCGGCAGAATTAGAAATTACCATCACCAATGCTACCAAAGGCATCTATTTTACGCCGCTAATCGTGGCTGCACATGGCTCCGATCTGCATATGTTCAAAGTGGGTGAAACCGCGACGCCTGAGTTAGAAGCGATGGCTGAACAAGGTGACATTTCAGGTTTATCAAGTGTGATTGGTAACGCTGGGGGCACTGTAGTAGAAAATCCCGCAGGTGGCTTCCTTAATCCGGGCAGTGCGACCATGTTTACCTTCGACAGTGGTGATCACGATTACCTTTCTCTCAGTGCAATGCTGTTGCCAACCAATGATGGGTTTGTTGGTTTAGACAGTTGGAAAATCCCTACTGCCGCGGGCATTTATAAAGCAACATTGAACAGTTACGATGCAGGTACCGAAGCCAATGACGAGTTAGCGGCAAGCATACCCAACCCACCTTTTATTACTTTCGGAAGTGGAGGGGCGGGTGTTGAAGCTGCGGTCTCAAATGACAAAGTTCATGTACATCCGGGGAATTTGGGTGACAGTGATTCGCTTGGTGGTATCAGTGACCTAGACAGTAGCAGTCACCGTTGGTTAAACCCCGTTGCTACTATCACCATCGTAGTGAAGTAAGGGGGACGTATGAAATACAGAATCTTACTATTGGCGGCACCAGTCGCTTTACTTGCAGGTTGTCTTCATGATGATGACAACGACAAAGTGACGTCATACCGATATACGGTAAATGTGGCGAACCTAACCGCAAATCAGCCTATGTCTCCACTGGCGGTACTTACTCATAACAGTGATTTCCGTTTGTTTGAAGTTGGTAAAAGCGCTTCGGTTGCCTTAGAGCACTTAGCTGAAGGTGGTAGTAATGCTGAGTTGATAGCGATAGTGAACAGCGACAGCAATGTTTATCAGGGTGTATCGGGGAATGGCTTAGTACTTCCCGGGGCTTCTGACGAGGTGACAATTAGGCTTAATCCAGACCACTATGGTTTCTTGTCGATGGCATCTATGTTGGTAAACACCAACGATGCCTTTGTTGGAGAGACAGGCTTGCCACTTAAATCGCTCGCTGTTGGTGAAAGTTACGAAATGAACATGAACGTATGGGATTCCGGAACCGAGCTTAATGATGAACTTGCTGAGACGATTCCAGGCCCTGCTGGTGGAGGTGAAGGCTTCAATGCAGAGCGGAACGATAACGCTGATATGGTTGCTTTTCATGCTGGCATTATTAGCCGCGATGATGGACTGACGAATTCTACCTTGTCTGCAAATCATCGATTTCTCAACCCTGGTGCGAAGGTGACTATCACGCGGATAGAATAAAAGCAGATTCCGGCGGTTTCTTCATTCGCTAGGCTTTATTCATTTCCGCCGCCGGAGCCTTTTTCTGAAAGAAAGATTGCTTTGATCCGGTCCTGTGCAGAATGAGACTTCTCATCGGTAGGGAAAGTCATTCGCAGGGGAAAGGATCATGGTGCAGCAAACTTTTAACCCAGCAATCAATATGGCAGCGAACATTTTGTTGATAGAAGACGATAACGATTTAGCCGAGCTAGTTCAAATGCACCTTAAGTTTCAAGGGCATCATGTCACGCGAGTCGTTAGCATCGAAAAGGGGACAACTGAGTACCAGCGACAGGCTTTTGATCTGGTGATCCTCGATAGGGGATTACCAGATGGTGATGGCTTAGATTTTTGCCATTACTTGCGTCAGCAGCAAGATTGGACACCAGTTCTGGTGCTGACCGCGAGAGACAGTGAAATGGACAAAGTCGATGGGTTAGAGGCAGATGTTGACGACTACATAACGAAACCGTTTAGTGTACTGGAGTTTCAAGCTCGAGTGAGGAATGTATTGCGCCGCGTTAACCAAACGACGGACAACAAGACCAAAGAGACAGAAGACGCTTTGAATTTTGGCGCGTTAAAGATTGTTCCGGAATTGCATCAGGTTTCACTCAACAATAAAGATGTTTCGCTAACCGCTACTGAGTTCTCGTTGTTACAGTTCCTTGCGATGCATCCCGGCAGGGTCTATAGCAAAGATGAACTGCTTGATCATGTTTGGAATACTCACCACGCCGGATATCATCATACGGTTTGTAGCACCATTAATCGCTTACGCTCTAAGTTGATGCTCTCGGATTCCGAGCATCACTTTATCCAAACAGTTTGGGGCGTGGGTTACAAATTTCAGTCGCATCAATAAGCCAGTTACCTAGGAGGCAGTTGGATGAGCTTTAAATCTCGTTTGATGGTGTTTACCACGGTCTGGTTTTGTTTGGCTGCGGCTGCCATTGCACTGACTTATAATTGGCACAAAGAGACCATCGAACTTCGCACTCAGCAGAGTTTACACAAAGAATTGGCCAGCCATATGCGCGATGATAATCCGTTGATGATAGGGACGGATTACAACCCGAAAGCGCTAAAATCGATATTCCATACATTAATGTTGATTGGACCTGACTTCGAAATCTATTTTCTTGATAGTCAGGGGAATATCACCACACATGCCGCTCCGGATGGAACCGAACTGTTGGAGTCTGTGGACCTTGCTCCTATCAAGCAGTTTTTACGCGGTGACCCTTTTCCGATTTTAGGCGACGATCCGCGAAGTAGTGATGAACATAAAGTGTTTTCCGTCGCATCGATTGAAGAGTTTGGCTCAACGATAGGTTATCTTTATGTGGTGATCGGCAGCTCCCGTCACACCGCAATTGCCAAGGCACAAGTGGATACGCCTTACCTCGCACTCGCTGGGCTGGTGTTACTCTCCATATTAGGCTTTGCTTTCGGTGCTTATGTGTTGGTGAAGCGCAGTCTTCTTAATCCTATAGAGTGCGTGACCGATCAAATGCAACAGCAGGCGGAACATGATTTTCGTCTACATCCGAAGTTTACTCATCAGGTTCCAGAGTTAATACCCGTTGCTCACTCTTATCAGCTGATGGCGAAGCACATTCAGCAGCAATTCTTACACCTCGAATATCAATCTTCTCACCGTCGTCAAAGTCTTGTTCAGTTAAGTCACGATTTAAAGACACCGCTTTCAAGCGTATTGGGATATTTAGAAACGTGGCGATTACAACATCCAGAATCGGATCCTCTTATTGAGGTGGCTTTCCGAAATGGAGAAAAACTTTCCAGACAACTGCATGCGCTACTCGAAGAGGCCAAAAAAGAAGCTACGCTACCGAGCTACGAATACCTTCCCGTCGATCTGGCTGAATTGGTGACAGAGTGTGCTGAAACGATGCAAAGTCAATTTCAGCATAAGGAAGTGACGCTGAGTATAGAGATAGAAGATCAAATACAGACAATTGGTGATAAAGGGTTGCTGGAAAGGGTGCTACTTAACTTGTTAGATAATGCGTTACGCCATAGTCCGTCAAGGTCGACCGTCGTTTGTCAAATACATCTCAGTGATGACAGGGCAAGCGCCCACTTTACGCTTTCCAATCACATTGAACCAGATTCCCATCAAGGCGCATTAGGTATTGGAACTAAAATTGTACAGTCCATTTTAATGTTGCATCACAGTTACTTAGAAACGGATATATCGGCGTCTCGATTTACCCAACGATTCACACTTCCCGCGCTATGAGAGAAGTGTGAATCAGCAAAGCGTTTGACTCTTTAGTTGATCACACCACAAACAATGCGTGCTCCACCACCGCCTAATTTGGCGGGTTGGTCGGAGTGGTTATCTCCTCCTGCATGGATCATCAGAGCTCTGCCTTTTAAGTCAGATAATTTTAGTCGCGGTGCTAAAACGGGCAAAACGGCATTGCCTTCCATATCCGCATACAAGGCAGGAAGATCGCCAAGGTGGTTGTCTTCTGTCCACGGATACCCATGTTTACCGGTATTTTTTGGATCATAATGACCACCAGCCGCGCCACCTAAGACTGTTTTTCCATCTTTTTCTGCACTTTCGCAAGATGGATTAACATGTACATGAAAGCCATGTAGCCCCGCCGGTATGCTGGATAATTGAGGGGCAAATACAACACCATATTGAGTTTCTGATAATTCCACGGTTCCAACGCTCTTATTGTTGTTGAGGTCGGTCATGGATATCGATTGTGCTATAGCTGCAGGGGCAATCACTCCCATCAATGTCGCGATTGCCGAAATTCTCAGTGATCCTTTTAACATGGTTTTTCCTTCCATATCTATGTTCGGATGGTCGTAAGTTCAAACGTCGAGTTTCAGAAAGAGAGGCGTTTTGTTTCCTGCTCTTCCAACAACTTTTGGTGTGAACTAAAGATAGATCTCAAGCCGTACCGTCGAACTTCCGGCTTTAATAAAACGTAGCACATCAGACATATTTGACATAAGAATCACCGTGATGAGCATAGAGTCAACGGCAAAGTTGTTTGAAACCATGAACAAAAACAGAAATGTTGAACTCAATGAGAATGATCGAATCTGTTTTAAATGAACGAATAAATTAAATTTTTACTACTAAAGTGCTCTAATTTAACTACTATTTTATTATGAATGCAGATGAATATGGGTGATGGCTGGTTGTTGTTTATGTCATCATTTTGTTAGAAATATGGAATAAAGATCACTTAATGGCGCTGAAAAAAATTAAACTTTGGTTTGAATAAGTAATAATGGTTTAGTAACAAATAGTTACGTGTATTTAATTAACAATATGATGGCTAATTTCGACAAGGAATGAAAAAAGATGAGCAACAAGGAACCTACGCAGACTGATCGCAGCCGCCGTAATTTTCTCAAAGGAGCAACGGGCGCCGTTGTTGCTGGTGTGAGTGCTTCTGCCTTCTCAGGCATAGCGCAAGCGGGTGAGCAGAAAATTAACTGGGGCAGTCAAGGTCTAGGTAGTAAAAACGATAGACAATTTTGGCGTAAAGTACAAAAGCAGTTTGTTTTAGACAAGAAAACCACGTACATGAACATCGGTACGACTGGTTCTATGCCGAAGCATGTACTAGAAAACTATGTAGATAATAACAAGCTGGTGGCAGAATACCCATGGGATATGCAAGGCAAGTTTGGTTCTTGGCCCAAGGTTACCAATATGGCAGCGGAAGTTGCTGCGGGTTTTGGTGCGGATGCGGATGAGATCATCCTTAGCCGTAATACCACTGATGGCTTATGTACAATCATCAACGGACTGCATTTCGAAGAGGGTGATGTTATCCTAACAACGCACCATGAACATGTGGCAGCCCTTTCTCCTCTTAACATAGCTAAAGAGCGTTTTGGTGCTGAGGTGGTTGAGATCCAATTACCTGTGTTTACTGGTACGGAAGAGGTATCTGAAGAAGATTATGTTGAAGCATTCCGTGATGCAATTGCATCTAACGACAATGTACGACTGATTGTTTTTTCTCATATCACTTACAAAACGGGTACTACTTTACCAGCTAAGGCGATTTGTGAGCTCGCGAAAGAACACGGAATCCCTACGATGATCGATGGTGCTCACACCATTGGTATGCTAGATCTCGATTTCCACGACTTAGACTGTGACTTTTATGCAGGATCTGGCCATAAATGGCAGTGTGGTGCGGGTGCGACTGGTATTTTATACGTGCGAAAAGGTGAGAATAGTCTTGGCGAACGTCTGAATGAATATTGGCAACGTGAGAACCCACTATGGTTGATTAACTCATCGCTTTCTCACGCTGATTACTTAGGTAAGCAGATCCAGCTTCAGTACGTTGGCAATGATAACTTTCCAGCGAAACAAGCGTTAACTGATAGCTGTAAAATGTGGGATGAGATTGGTCGTGATCGAATTGAAGAGCGTGTTCTTGCTTTAGGTAGTCTATGTAAAGAGTTACTTGCTAAGGCTTTACCGCAAGCAAAAATCTTCTCACCAAATGTAGAAGGTTTAACCAGTGGTCTCACGACGTTCAACCCATTTTTTGATAATGTGATGGATGGCGACATTCTCACCGAGTTCCGAGATCGCTTGCGCGAGGAGTATGGTTATATCATCCGCACAACGAGTTTCAAGTTGTATAAAAATGATCAATACGATACGTATGCGCTTCGTATCTCTACACACTTGTTCCACGATGAGCAAGATGTAGAAGGGCTAGTACAAGCAATTACAGACTTGTACTACTCATTCTAAGGTTGTTATTAATCACGTAAGCGTCCGTTATTGGGCGCTTTGTGAAAAAGGTTATGCACTATGCCAGTCAAGATACTTAAACGAACCATAACTGCGGTGGGGATACTCACTGCCGCGATTATGTCTGCTTCCGTTTGGTCAAACGATCTCAAAGAGATCCGCGAGAGTGGAGTCCTACGCCATATTGGTGTTCCTTACGCCAATTTTGTTTCTTATATCGAACAAGGTGAAATGGAAACTCTTACAGGGTTTGATGTAGACATAGTAAAAGGTTTCGCTCAGTCCTTGGGGGTGCGTTACGAATACGTGCCTGCTCAGTGGAGCAATATGATCGGAAAGCTCATTGGTCAGCATGTTCATTACCAAGACAAAAGAGCAGTCCTTGGAGAAACCACGCCAATTGAAGGTGATTTAATTGCTAATGGGGTAACCATTCTTGATTGGAGAACAGAAGTCGTCGATTTTTCACAGGATTACTTCCCCTCTGGTGTTTGGTTGGTTTCCAGAACAGATTCATCTCTCTCTCCAATTAAGCCCACAGGTTCGATTGCTGAAGACATAGATATGGTGAAAAAGTTGATAGACGGCCGAGAGGTATTGGCTTTGGAGCACTCTTGTCTGGATCCCAACCTCTATGATTTATATGACACGGGCGCAAAAGTGATTCTTCCGGATGGTCACCGCCTTCTCAACGAGATGGTACCCGCAATTATGAAGAATGATGCTGAAAGTACTTTGTTAGATGTCGCTGACACACTTATCGCTCTTGAAAAATGGCCAGGAGAAATAAAAGTCATTGGTCCAATATCCGAAAATCAAAAGATGGCTGTTGTATTTCGAAAAAATTCACCAGAATTACGCGAAGCATTTGATCGCTACTTGGATTCAATTAAACGAGATGGAACGTATGAAGAATTGGTGAAGAAATATTACCCATCTATTTACTACTTTTATAATGATTACTTCATAGAAGAAAGTAAGAAAAATTAATGAAAAAGGCTATTAAAAAAATATCCAGTAGGAAAATAATAACAATAAGCGCAATATTAGTGTCTGTTTATTTGGCGATGCTTATTGTTGTTACAAGTCTTGGCCAAAATAAATTAAAAGAGTCACAGCATAGAGAGCTCGACTTAAAAGTAAAAAGTTATGCAAGTAAACTTGATAATTTATTTACGATTGCAAGTGAAGATATTGATAACTTATCTGGTGATAAGACCGTTCAAACATTTTTTGCCAACTTGGCGTCTGGCATGTCCATTGAGTATGGTTTAGGTGCGAGCCTTATTAACCTCAAACATCGTTTTGATAGTAAAATATCCAGTAAGAGAATAAATAACAGCAATATTTATAATAAGTTAACGCTGGTGGGAGGTGATGGAACAATTATCGTCTCCACAGATCCTCATAATTTACACTCGGTTGATGTCCATAAACTCTCGATAGATCATAACCATACAGAGGAAGTCTACGCATCTGATGACGGGAATGGCACACTCATTCAAGTTGTCAAAAAAGTACAGTTTTCAGGTAAGCAAGTCGCCTTTATTGTTGCTGATATCAATACAAATGTGGTGATTGAACAACTGACCAATCAGGAACATGAAGATAGCTACAGTCGGATGGTTCTCAATGTTAAAAACGTTGAGATGGTTGTGTGGGACTCAATTACTAAGAACTCTACAGATAAGCAACACGATATACTATTACAACCGGAAGAACTGACGAATAAAATCTATTTTGAAGTGCCAGTAGAACGATACCACTTTAAATTGATAGCTTGGTTTGAGCCTTTAAGTGAAAGTGATGTTCTTACCTCTCGTCTATTTATTTTTGGTCTGAGTATTCTTGCCGTAATGATTGTTACTGGTCTCTGTTATGCTTTCATTGCAAATAACAATAGAATTGAATTAAAGATAAAGCTTGAAGAAGAGAAAAAGCGCAAAGATATTCTTTCTCAACAAAACCAAAAGCTCACTAATGAGATAGAGCGACGCATAGCATCAGAAAAAGAGCTCGCGTTCCAGGCGAAATATGACACGTTAACCAACTTACCAAATCGTAGTTATGGTTCAGAGCGATTAGCGTTGGAATTGATTCGGGCTTCTCGCAGTGGTTCTAAAGTGTTGGTTATGTTTATCGATTTGGATCACTTTAAACAGATCAACGATTCCATGGGGCACTTTGTTGGTGATGAAATCCTTAAGCTTAGCTCACAGCGCCTACATCGTGTCGCGAGACAAACGGATTTGCTGGCCAGAATTGGCGGTGACGAATTCTTATTGGTCGTGCCTGATTTACCTGATGGTGAAGCGGCTAAACGTGTCGCTTCAAGTGTGCTATCGGCGTTCGATGCGCCTTTGGTGTGGAACAATCATGAGTTTTTCCTAACCAGCAGTATCGGGATGTCAGTGTTCCCTGATGATGGTGACACTGCGGAGCAGTTACTGGCTAGTGCTGATATGGCAATGTATCGAGTCAAGCAAGATGGCAGAGATGCTTTCTGTTTTTATGACCAGAACATGAACCAAGATTTGCAACGCTACCTCGATTTAGAAAGCCGACTACGCAACGCGCTTTCTAATCAGCTGTTGGAATTGTATTACCAGCCAATTGTGGAGTTGAAAACAGGCAAGATTGTTGGGGCAGAAGCTTTAATGCGCTGGAATGATGAGAAATACGGATATGTTAACCCTGAAGAGTTCATTTCCATCGCTGAAAAAAATGGATTGATTCATCATGTGGGTGAGTTTGCTATTCAGCAAGCGTGTAAGCAAGCAGCGCAATGGCAATCTATTGCTCCTTTATTTATGTCGGTCAATTTTTCTAGTGTTCAGTTCCGTTATTGTGAGCGATTGCTTGATCTCATTACGCGAAACTTAAGTGAGTCAGGCCTTGCCGCAGATAAGTTTGATGTCGAAGTTACGGAAAGTTTGCTGTTTAACCATGATCAAGAACTATTGGACATGCTGGATAAATTACGTGCACTAGGAACCAAGCTAACCATTGATGATTTTGGAACGGGCTATTCGGCATTAAGCTATTTACAGAAGTTCCCATTTGACCGTCTGAAAATCGATCGAGCATTCATGCAGAACGTGTTTGAAAATGAGTCAGATCGAGAATTGGTTAACGTGATTGTGGCGATGGCGAAAGCTCTTAATCTAAAAATTGTTGCTGAAGGCATAGAAGAGCGCCGACATGTGGATTATCTGAATAACTTAAACTGTGAGTTCGGGCAAGGTTTCTACTATAGCCGCCCACTCCCGGCAGAGGAGTTTGAAGCCCTGCTTAAACAACCAGGTTGGTTATAAATCCTTTCAATACAACACTATAGTAAAGCATTAATGACATTTGTTCCTCAGATTCATTAATGCTTTTCCATCTCAAGGGATAATCCATCTTCTTGCTTTGAATTACACTACAATTAATTGATAAGTGATTGCCAGTGACGCCCGTCACATAAAGGCTCAACCAAATTCAAAACGAGTGAAAACTCGCCAACGTAATCAAGAAGGAATTGCGAATGTCTTCTGCATTTTACCAACAGATTCAGCAGCAAATTGAAGAAGTGAAGGCTGAAGGTCTTTACAAAGCAGAGCGTATTATTACGTCTCAACAGCAAGCTGCTGTGAAAATCTCTACCGGTGAAGAAGTACTGAACTTCTGTGCAAATAACTACTTAGGCCTTGCTAACCACCCTGCACTGATTGAAGCGGGTAAAACGGGCATGGACGAGCATGGTTTTGGTATGGCGTCAGTACGCTTTATTTGTGGTACTCAAGACATCCACAAGGAGCTAGAGCAGAAACTTTCTCAGTTCCTAGGTAAAGAAGACACAATTCTTTACACCTCTTGCTTTGACGCAAACGCAGGTTTGTTTGAAACCATTCTTGGTAAAGAAGATGCCATCATTTCGGACGCGCTAAACCATGCGTCTATCATTGATGGTGTTCGCCTATGTAAAGCAATGCGCTTCCGTTACTCAAACAACAACATGGAAGAGCTAGAGCAACAATTGATTGCGGCAAAAGAAGCAGGTGCTCGCCACATTCTTATCGTTACTGATGGCGTATTTTCTATGGATGGTGTTGTTGCAAACTTGCCAGCTATCTGTGACCTAGCAGAAAAATACGGTGCATTGACCATGGTTGATGACTCTCACGCTGTTGGCTTTATGGGTAAAACTGGTGCAGGTACGCATGAGTACCACAACGTCGTTGACCGTATCGACATCATCACAGGTACGCTTGGTAAAGCAATGGGCGGTGCTTCAGGCGGCTACACATCAGGTAAAGCAGAAGTGATCGACTGGTTGCGCCAGCGTTCTCGTCCGTACCTATTCTCAAACTCAGTTGCACCAGCAATCGTAAATGCCTCTATCCGAGTTCTGGATCTACTAGAAGAAAGTGGAGATCTACGTGACCGTCTATGGGAAAACGCAGCGCATTTCCGTGCTCGTATGGAAGCAGCTGGCTTCACTATGGGCGGTGCCGATCACGCAATCATCCCAATTATGCTTGGCGATGCGAAAGTAGCGGCTGAGTTTGCTGAGCGCGCACTAGAAAAAGGCATCTACGTAATCGGCTTCTCATTCCCTGTAGTACCAAAAGGCCAGGCGCGTATCCGCACTCAAATGTCAGCGGCGCACTCTCGTGAGCAACTGGATCGTGCGATTGATGCGTTCATCCAAGTTGGTAAGGACATGGGCATTATTTAAGGCTTTTAGGTGCTAGTGTTTAGCACCTATAGTTTAGGTTACATTATGAAAATTAAAGCACTATCAAAGCTAAAGCCTGAAGAAGGCATCTGGATGACCGAGGTGGAAAAACCTGAGGTTGGCCACAACGACATTCTGATCAAAATTAAAAAAACGGCGATTTGTGGTACAGACGTCCATATCTACAACTGGGATGAATGGTCGCAAAAAACAATTCCAGTACCAATGGTCGTTGGTCACGAGTACGTGGGTGAAGTCGTAGCGATTGGTCAGGAAGTTCGTGGCTTTGAAATTGGCGATCGCGTATCTGGTGAAGGTCACATTACTTGTGGTCACTGTCGTAACTGTCGTGGTGGTCGTACACATCTTTGTCGTAATACGATCGGTGTAGGTGTAAACCGTGAAGGTGCATTTGCAGAATATCTGGTGATCCCTGCGTTCAATGCATTTAAGATTCCAGATGAGATTTCTGACGATCTAGCATCGATCTTCGACCCGTTTGGTAACGCTGTGCACACCGCACTTTCTTTCGACCTAGTAGGTGAAGACGTGCTGATCACCGGTGCTGGCCCAATCGGCATCATGGCAGCCGCAGTTGCAAAACACGTTGGTGCACGTCATGTCGTCATCACAGATGTCAACGAATACCGTCTGGATCTCGCTCGTAAGATGGGCGTAACACGCGCAGTAAACGTAGCAGAAGAGAAGCTAGAAGATGTAATGGCAGAATTGAACATGACAGAAGGCTTCGACGTAGGCCTAGAAATGTCGGGCAACCCTGCAGCATTCAACTCAATGCTAACAACCATGAACCACGGTGGCCGCATTGCACTATTGGGTATTCCACCATCAGATATGGGGATCGACTGGAACCAAGTGATCTTCAAAGGTCTGGTTATCAAAGGTATCTACGGACGTGAGATGTTCGAAACTTGGTACAAGATGGCAAGCTTGATTCAATCTGGCCTAGATCTGTCGCCAATCATCACGCACCACTACAAGATTGATGACTTCCAAGAAGGCTTCGACGTCATGCGTAGCGGGCAGTCTGGCAAGGTTATCCTTGATTGGGAATAATCATTCAAAGTAAGAAAAGCGCTCCGAAAGGGGCGCTTTTTGTTTAAGCCCTATATGTCTGCATAAACAGTAAAATGGAATTCGCTCTAGTTGATGAAGTTCGGCGGGAGCCATTCCCAAATACTATCTTTTTTCGTTTTCTTCATGAACCAACACTTTACGTAGTAAGTTGGCGAGTTGCTCTTGTTCTTTTTTAGACAATACATTCAGCATGTTATCCATGTTTGCAACATGGGCGTTTAACGCAGTATCAACAAGCTCGATACCTTTTGGGGTCAAGGTGACTTTGCAGCTTCGTCGGTCTTGTTCGCTAGAAATACGTTCTACCAACCCTGCTTTTACTAGCTGTTCCAAACGCGTACTGACAGCACCTGAAGAAAGCATGAGTGTCTTATATAACTCTGTTGGTGTGATACCAGAAGGATCGCTTCGACGCATAGTCGCTAAGATATCGAACTCGATGCTGCTTAATCCATGTTCTTTGAACACCTTATCCATCTTACTTTTCCAAGAATTACTGGTTCGACGCAAACGTCCAATAACCCCCATAGAAGAACAGTCCAGATCTGGTCTGACACTTTTCCACTGAGCCAGAATGGAATCGACACTATCCAATGACATTGTTATCTCCGCTGTAAATATCTTTTTTAAAAGATACTTGATCGAAAACCAAACATCTATTACTTTATAAAAAGTATCTTTTTTAAAAGATACTTTTTATAAAGAATTTTAGAGGCGCCAGTATGAAAGGATTACATCAGATAAAGACAATTGGTTTGACTGCTATCGCCCCGATCGTGTGGGGAAGTACCTATATTGTTACGACAGAGTTATTGCCACCGGAAAGCCCGTTGCTTACGTCAACTCTTCGAGCTTTGCCCGCAGGTTTGTTTTTGGTCTTAATCAGCAAGACTTTACCTGATGGCAAATGGCTACTTCGTCTTGCGTTACTTGGCTTTTTAAATATCGGCTTGTTTTTCTACTGTCTATTCTTTGCTGCGACTTATTTACCTGGGGGGATGGCGTCGATAGTTATGTCTATACAGCCTGTTGTTGTGATCCTGCTAAGCTGGAAGTGGCTTAAATCAGAGCTATCATCGCGGCAAATTTTGGCTAGTGCGGTCGGAATCTTAGGCATCGCTTTATTGGTCATCAACAGTGCTGTACAGATCAATCTGACAGGGGTGGCGGTTGCTTCTCTTGGCACATTAAGTATGGCTTCTGGTGTTGTACTCACAAAAAAATGGGGAAGACCCAGAGATATGACATTATTGGGTTTCACGGGATGGCAACTGCTTTCTGGTGGAATTATGTTGTTTCCGGTGGCTTTGTGGTTTGAGGGGATACCTGACAAATTAAGTGTGACTAATTACATAGGATATTTGTATCTAAGCGTTGTCGGAGCGATTTTAGGCTACTCCCTATGGTTTCGAGGAATAGAGAAACTGCCACCGATCACTGTCTCTTTTCTTGGTTTTCTCAGCAGCGTATCTGCATGTGTCTTGGGTTACGTAGTTCTTGATCAAACCTTAACTTGGCTTCAGCTGTTGGGGGCGATTTTTGTCCTAATTGCTATCGCTCTGGCAGCTCCCCGTATAGATGAATCAGCTAATAGACCTAATGACTTACTTTTTCTCCTCTCTTTAAAAAGGAATTAATATGAAGATTACAATTGTCTCAGGCAGTCAACGTGCAAACTCGCAAAGTCTATCTGTCGCGCACTATTTAAAGTTACTTTCTTCAGAGCATTTTGATACCGCGAATATTTTGGATTTGCATCAACTCAATCTACCATTTTGGAACGAAGGAGTTTGGCAGCAAACCGAAGAGTGGCAGCAGTGGACGCCAATTTCCGAGATGCTCAAACAATCGGATGCTGTGATTCTTATTACTCCAGAGTGGCATGGAATGGCGACTCCAGCGCTTAAGAATTTTTTGCTCCTGACCACAGATGAAGAGCTTGCACATAAGCCAGCACTTTTGGTTAGCGTGTCAGCTAGCGTAAATGGAGTGTATCCGATCAGTGAACTGCGCATGACAGGCAACAAGAACAACCACGCGTGCTTTTTACCGGATCATCTAATCTTTCGTAATGTAGAAGAATTGCTAACGACTGACCATCAATGCACCGACCAAACCATGCATCAGCGCAATCAGTATACAATGGCATTACTTGCCAGCTACGCCCAAGCACTGGCTCCAGTACATCGTGATATGGTCTCTGTGGGGAAGGCATTTCGCTACGGTATGTAATAGCAATCTAAATAAGTAACTACGCATTTTTGTAGAACTTGTTTTGGCATCTCTGAGGTGTTGGTGAATGTAAAAAATAGGGGGCAGATCGTACTTTTTGTCCCCTGTTTTTTCCAATATCTACTGAATGATATGAGCTAAAGTTGGTCAGTGATGTTATCCCACTACTGCCCTAATCGGTGTTATAGCCTATTTGTAAGTCAACCCGCCTCAAGGCGATTTGAATTACATTTTCTCATACTAGTAATGTATCAGGGGGAAACTAGGTTGATTTAGTTCAACATGACTCACAGCTAGTTCATCATATTGTTGTAATTGTACTAAGGAACGGAACTTGATAAATGTAACGTTAACTGACATAGACCTTAAGTGAATCCGGAGGGCTCGTTAACCAAGGCGCAAAGTGTTATATGGCGGCTTTGCCCAAACCAAGTGACGAAACCTGTTGATTGCCATCATGCTAACTGGTCTCACGCAGTATGCGTCCCTCAATTTTTGGGTAGTGCATTCTTTTTCAATGTGGAAGCTCTAACGCCTTGCCGATCATAAGGTTATCGCTTTAACGTTGCCGTGTGGCACTAGTGTCACAATTTGCAAATCACAAATTCATGCAGTTAAAGAAAATACCCCTTTAGTGTTGGTTATTTATGCCCCCTCTTGCACTTCATTCTCAATCTTTTTATAGTCATGTATAGCGCGCAAAGTTTTGCGAGCAATATCCCACTTTGCACACCCTGTTACTGATGAGCTATGCCCTATGTTTAAAGCCCTAATTTCTAGTAAAACTGCTGTTTTACTTGTGTGGTTTACCTCGATGTCTGGTTTTGCCAGCAGCGATACCATTCTCACCGTTGACAACCACGGTCAAAAAGCGCAATTCAGCCTTGAGCAGTTGCTGGCTCACGCCGACAAAGAGATTGTCACCAACACCCCTTGGACCGACGACAACACAAAGTTTGTAGGTGTCTCAGCCAAAGAGTTGCTGAAAATGATTGGCGTCGCGAAAGCCGATTTAAAAGTCACTGCGCTGAACAAGTACTGGTCGACCATTCCTTATGATGACATCGAAAAGTACAACCCGCTGTTTGCCGTGAAAAAGAACGATGTCGTCATGAGCATCCGCGACAAAGGCCCAATCTGGGTGATTTACCCACTCAGCGAATTTAATGAGGAGAATAATGAGGCGCTGCACAGCCGTATGGTGTGGCAGGTCAGCCAAGTAGAAAGGCTACAGTAATCTTCGTGAAACGCTGAGTGTATGAGTGTCTATGAGCCGTAATATTGCAATTTTTATCATATTTGTGTTTGGAGTGTTTATCTTCACCATCTGGACGTTGGTAAGGTTCAACGACACCTATAACATGTTGACTAAACACACTCAGTTATCTGCCTGGTCACTTGCTCAGTTGGAGATCGAAACGCTGGAATTTTCTTCTCTGCTTGAAAACTATCTGCTTAACGACACCCGTTCGTCACGTAAACTTAATCTCAAATACGATATTCTGTGGAACCGCTACGATACGTTTCTCAATAGTAACGAAACCCGCGAGATTCGCTCGCAATACGGTTCCGGTGAGGTTATCGCGAACGCGTTTAATGTGCTGCGTAAGTACGAAAATGCGGTGCTCAAATCCAACCTCAGTGAGCTGAAAGTGTTTTCTGGTGAGATGAAAAGCCTGATGCCGGGCATACGCAACCTGATGATTGTCAATTTCACCGGTGAAGAATCAGCCAAGAACAGAGCCATCATTGAGAACAACAAACAGTCTGTGTTGTATAACATGCTGCTGATTTTGTTGGTGCTTAGTTACATCTCTCTGCGCGTTTACAAGGATGCCAAGTACCAGCAATTTATGGCCTGGCATGACCCGCTGACGAAACTGAAAAACCGCAACTACCTGCTGCAACAAATCGAAGACCTGAGTAAGCGCCAAGATGACTACGCGTTGATTTTGCTGGATATCAGCCACTTCAAGGAGATCAACGACATAGTTAGCTACGAGTACGGTGATAAAATCCTGACCGAAATCAGTGTGCGGATTAAAGCGAAGTGCGACCAATTCCATTTTCTGTGTGCGCGTGTTGGTGGCGATGAGTTTGCAATTCTCATCAACCACTGTGATTTCAATTTCGAATTTTTCGTTAAAGCGTTACTGAGCGACCTTGGCGCTGCACTAAATCGTCTGGATCCGTCCAAACGTATGACGCTCGCAACCGGGATCGCCATGAGTAATGAGATGAGCGAACACACCAATCGCTACTTTAAGAAACCATCGGTGATCCTGAATAACGCAGACCTGGCGCTCAACATCGCCAAGAAAAATCCAGCCGATCCTGTGGTGTACTTCAGCAAAGAGATTGAAATTGAACACCGAAAAAAGCGCAAACTATCCGAGGAGCTGGAAGAACTGATCAAAACCGACGATCAGAAGCAGCTTTACATGGTATTTCAGCCGATTATTTCTCTACAAAATGAACGCCTTGGCTGCGAAGCTCTGATTCGCTGGAACCATCCGTTACACGGTTTCGTTGATCCTGAATATCTGATCGCGATTGCAGAAGAGTCAGGCCTGGCCAAAGATCTAGGAAGCTGGATCATGCAGCAGGTTTATCAGGCCCTTTCTGTCGACTGGAGCGCTTTCCATTCAAGGATTGAAGTAGCTATTAACCTGTCGGATTCGCTGTTTGACGAAGACTTACCCGCACTGGTGTCAGATATCTTCGCCACAGACATCAACTACCTCGATGCCATCGTACTGGAGATCACCGAAACCATGACGCTGGATGAAATTGAGCGCAGCGTAAGCATTATTCGCCAGCTCGAAGACATCAATATTCGTCTGTCGCTGGATGATTTCGGTACGGGTTGGTCGTCACTGTACAACCTCAATCACCTGCGTTTTAACAAGCTGAAAATCGATAAGTCGTTTGTTCGCGACCTGAATAGTTTAGAGCAACAGAAGTTCTTTATTTCTGCGATCGTAACCTTGTCACATCAGCTTGGCATTAAGGTCGTTGCTGAAGGGGTCGAAGATGAAATTCAACTCCATCTACTGCGGGAACTGGGAGTAGACGAATTCCAGGGCTATTACTTCTCTAAGCCCATTACCAAAGAAGAGTTTGTCCATTTCAGCCATCAGTACTTTACCCATCAAAAACCAATGCTGAGCGCGCAGAAATGATTCAGTTTTACACGAGTGAAACTTACGCCATGATCATGGTGCTAAACAAGCTTACAGTGCTTGGTATACCTAAAACTCGATATGTTACGTGAAAAACATGCATCTTAGAGCAGGTTCGAATTAGGTAACATAGCCCCAGAACCTGTCAATTAGGTTTTAGATACTTTGCTCGTTCGAAACATCGAAAGGGGCTGGTCTTAGTCAGACATGACGGCTAGGTCGGAGTTGCACATAATCACGTTATAATTCGTACGATATACAAGTGTTAAGTGATTTAACGTTAGATTATGAGGCGAATGTCACATAAAAATGCTGATACACGAAGTAAGTTAGTGCATATGACTAAGTTTCATATCTAGGCGGGTGTGAATCTATTTTTGCTTGTGAGTTGGTTGATTTATATGCAACTTTACGATTCGTGCCCTTTTTGTAAGAAGAATACGGTGTTCAATCGAATACATAGGACATTTACAGACTAAGTGTTTCGAAAGAATCATTTTAAATATGAGTGTGTAAATTGTTCAGCAGAAGTTTTTTCTCACCGTACTCGGATAGGCATAACACTCCATTGAGATGGGAGCTTAGATGAACAGTGACAGCAGATGCATTGATCAGGCTGAAAGTTTACGTCGTCTTATGAAAAGGCAAATATGCAAAGATAAATTAAAAGATATACACGTTGAATTACGGCGCGCCATAATCGCGGGTAAATATAAAGATGTAGATACGTTAATGGTGTTGGTAGATAAAGCTCAAAATGAACTCGAAGAAACGTATTGAATATAACATCCATCCTACCCAAATTGAAAATAAGTGTGCCTGTATAAACCTTCATATAGCTGGTTAGCTTTAACAGTTACACTTATAAAAGCTGAGCCCTACAAAAGCGTGATGGCTTGCCTCTCGGCGGTCATTTCTTATGAGCTTTTTGTAACTCAGCCCAAATATTTTCAGCAATTTTCTTGTCTATTGCCCATACTAAGCTAATGGTTACTTATAGTTTTATGTGTATTTAATCGATTGGCCTACTTTTGAGCTAATAAAAACTTTAAAACAAAACGGCTCTTGCGATGGTGATAGCAAGGTAAGTCATCCATAGTTCACCAAATATGAAGATTGAGAATATGAGTACAGGAATAGTTAAGTGGTTCAATGGAGATAAAGGATTTGGCTTCATTACACCAGATGATGGTAGTAAAGATTTATTCGTCCATCACTCGGAAATTAAAATGAGTGGTTATAAATCGCTGAGTGATGGTCAGAAAGTGGAATATGAATTAGGGCAGGGGCAAAAAGGTCCGTGTGCGACTAACGTTAAGCCTCTATAAACCAAGCGATGATACATAGTTTGCTCAGCAAGCAGACTCATTAAATTTTACTATGAGTCTGCTTTTAAGCCTTGCCTCTTAAATTCATCGTGCTGAACTTTGCTTGTAGAAACTAAGACCGCGCTTTTGTGCTTGATTGTTTTTTAATAATAAGTCAGTTTAAAAACCTCGGTTTTTCCAGAACTGGCCTTCGTCGCGCGCGACGACTTTGAACTTTTTCTCGGCGATTGTCTTACCTTGCATTTCCAGCACCATCCTCCATTCACCTAAGTTGCTTTCTAGTCCGTTAATCGGGCACAGTAGCTGAATTGTATCTCCCAGATAAAAATGCCAGTCGTTACTCCGCACATACACCTCACCATCAAAAGGCGCTAAGATTTTCCCTTTTTTGTTGATGATACCCGGATGATAGATGCAAAACTGTAACAGTTGCCCTTTCGCTTTTTTAATATTGACGGTAAAGCCAAACTCAATACCTTCATCGGCGGTAACTATTTGAGTGAACTCCTTAATTTGAGGCAACTCTTTGGCTTTTGCATCCCAATGGGAATAAATCCCATAGGACGTCATTTCTATAACTGGAGTACGTTTTGCCACTCACGGGTTCTCGCTAATGAATTTTGCAGCGATTTTACCAAATACCGACAGGGCTTGAAACAACGCCAGTCCCCTAGCATATACGTTCAGCTATTGATTAGTTTATTTATGGATTATGCATTCTAGATCTGTCAACAGGCATCCGGACTTCTAAACGATTGATGATTTCCAAGAAGACTGAGACGCTTGGCTTTTGTGACTTTCTGTGAAGCTGCAGCGCATGAGATAACTGTCAGTTACACAGCAAGAGGCCTTGCTCCCAAAGTTTTCTTGTAATCATAGTTTTCATACTATTCCTGCTGGATCCTCTGAGATTAGTATAGCGAGGTTTAAACACTTCACTTGATGGAATAAGGTAACACTATGAATAAGTCACTCACTGCGCTAGGTTTGTCTCTGGCATTGGTTGGTACTACACATGCTGCAAATTGGGGATATGAGGGGCACCATGGCCCTGAACATTGGGGAGAATTTGCTTCTGAATGTGCACAGGGTAAAAACCAAAGCCCGATTAATATTGAGTCTGCGGTTCTGGCTGAATTGGCCAAGCTGGAATTAGATTATAAAGGTAAAGTCATTTCGCTGACGAACAATGGCCATACGCTACAAACGAGTTTAGAAGGGGATAACAACCTGCTTGTTGACGGTAAGTCATTTAATCTGAAGCAGTTCCACTTCCATACCCCGTCAGAAAACCATGTTGATGGTAAATCCTACCCATTAGAGGCGCATTACGTTCATGCTGATGACCAAGGGAACCTCGCGGTCGTGGCGGTATTCTTCGAGAAGGGTGATGCCAACCCTGCGCTTGCTCACTTGCTTGAGAATGTCCCTGAAAAAGACAACAACGTTACTATTCGTGCGCCATTTGACGCGAGTGCACTTATCCCGAGTGACAAAGACTATTATCGTTTCAATGGTTCTTTGACGACACCACCATGTTCAGAAGGGGTACGTTGGTTAGTGATTAAAGATCCGCAAACTATCTCAGCTGAGCAAATCAAAAAGTTCGAAAAAGCTATGGGTGAGAACAATCGTCCAGTACAACCATTGAATGCGCGTCTGATTTTGACCAAGCAATGATGTCTGCTAAACCATAATGTAAAAGCCCACTGAATCGAGTGGGCTTCGCGCTGTTAGTTCCTTACAAATCGTTGTCATCTTGTCCCGTTGCGTTGGCCATTTGAATTGGGTCCAACTTGAGCGTTTGAGTCGGGAACGCAATGTCTGCATTGTGCTCTTTGATGATAGTGATTACCTGAAGTAAGACATCCTGTTTCACCTCATGGAAGCGAACCCAGTTGACTGTTTTCGTGAAAGTGTAAATAAAGAAGTTTAATGACGATGGGCCAAAAGAATCAAAGTTCACAATGAGCGTTTGACGTGCGTCGATGTCTTTGTGAGTCTTTAGCATCTCTTTGATTGCGGAGATGATCTCCGGCATTTTTTCAGCATCATCATAGCGAAGACCAATTTTTTCATAGATACGTCGGTTGAGCATTCGCGAAGGGTTCTCCACAACGATACTACTGAAAACCGAGTTTGGTACGTACAGAGGGCGTTTATCAAACGTGCGAATTATCGTCATGCGCCACCCAATACGTTCAACAGTGCCTTCGATCTCTCTGTCTGGCGAGCGGACCCAGTCCCCGACCTTAAATGGGCGGTCGAAATAGATCATCAAACCACCAAAGAAGTTAGACAGCAAATCTTTGGCAGCTAAACCCACAATCAAGCCACCGACACCACCAAATGTGAGCAGACCTGACAGAGAAAGACCAAACGCCTGCATGATAGTAAGAATACCCAGTGTCGCGAAGAACAAGCGAGCGACTTTTGCAATAGCCTGTACCGTCGTCTCGTCGCGTTTCTGATGTTCGAGTATGTATTCTTCTACATTGGTGATTAACCTCATTAAGGTCCAGACCAATATGCTGATGACCAAAATGAGTTTGAGCGTGCTCAGCCAGTCTATCTTGTCGTTTAGCTCGCTTTCTAAAATAATACCGAGTGATACGGTTGCGGGCCAACACCAGATGAGTGTACTCACGGGAGCTTTAAGTGCCTGTAGGAGCATGTCATCCCAATGGAATGGCGTTTTTTCTACCAGTATGGCCAGGCGGGAGCGAACTAACCGCCAGGCTACCCAGGCTAAAAAGCTGGCAAGTGTGATGAAAAGGACGCTTCCGCTCCAATCCTGACTATGTGCCTGAACATAATTTTGCAGGTCGATAAACCACTGTGACATAAGTAACTTTATTTCGAATGAGTCTTGGTCAGAAAGGTAGCAGATATTAAACGCTCACCCCAGAAATTTAACAAAGATTGTATAGAACCAGCGTTATTATCAGTAAAGTTAAGTAACATTACCTTACAGGACTTGAACGTTTAATTATAAGTTCTTTGACTTATCGCTAACATTAAGCGGTGGCAAGTGTGAGAGGGTATTGCCACTTAAAATTAGCGGAGGCAGATATGGAATTTACAGAGCAGGATAGAAATGCGCTCTATAACACTTGGATGTCACAAAAAGCCAAAATGCACATAACCCAAATGGATATGGCGAAGCGCCTTGGTGTAAGCTTGCATGAGTTTTCTGGCTTATTGCGTGGTAGTTCACCCCTTACATTGGGTTTTGTAAAACAGTTATGCGAGCAGCTACATGTACGCCCAAGTCAAGTGATTCCGACTTTAAACGAGCGAGAAATGTCTGCTATTGGTTCTGTATGCCTGCAAAATCGAGTGACGGTGGATGGCGATATCAGTAACGTGTTTATCGACGGCAACCAAGTGGTGATCGAATACGTTCATCAAGTTAGCTAGATTTCGTCGTCCCGGTTTCAATCACTATTAGAATGACTCTTTGACCATCGATGATGTTCTATAGCCCCTAGCTAATTAGCAATAAAAAACGAGCCTTTGATGGCTCGTTTTTTATCGTATATGGCTTTAGTTCGGTAGTTTTACCAGAGAGTCTTGTGAAAGATCGGTGATAGTTTTTGCGCCAGTTAACGTCATCGCAACGCGCATTTCTTTGTCGTACAGGTCAAGCAGGTTTTCTACACCAGTGCCACCTTGCGCTGCCAGCGCGTAGACAAAAGAACGTCCCAGCAGCGTACAGTCTGCACCAAGAGCCAGCATGCGAACCACATCCAATCCAGTACGAACACCAGAGTCAGCAAAAATCTTAAGGTCACCTTTAACCGCGTCAGCGATACTTGGTAGAGCTTTAGCGGTAGAAAGAACACCGTCTAGCTGACGACCACCGTGGTTGGATACCACGATACCATCCGCACCAAAGCGTACCGCGTCTTTTGCGTCTTCTTCATCCAGAATACCTTTGATCACCATTGGGCCACCCCAAAAGTCACGAATCCATTCTAGATCTTTCCAAGAAATTGAAGGATCAAAGTTTGCACCTAGCCAACCAATGTAATCTTCTAACTTAGTTGGCTCACCACGGTAAGTTGAGATATTACCTAAATCATGAGGTTTACCCAGCATACCTACATCCAGTGCCCAGCTTGGGTGGCGCATAGCCTGAAATACACGGCGCATTGCAGCATTAGGACCACTCATACCTGAGTGCATGTCGCGGTAGCGGGCGCCAGGTACTGGCATATCAACCGTGAAGACCAGAGTAGTCACGCCTGCCGCTTTTGCGCGCTCCAGAACGTTTCTCATAAAGCCACGATCCTTTAGCACGTATAGCTGGAACCACATTGGACGTTCAATGGCTGGAGCGACTTCTTCAATTGGACAAACAGAAACGGTAGACATGGTGAAGGGAATGCCTTTTTTCTCAGCTGCCTTTGCGGCCTGAACTTCGCCGCGGCGTGCGTACATGCCTGTCAAACCAACAGGAGCAAGTGCGATAGGCATTGCGAGTTTCTCACCAAAGATCTCGGTTTCCAGGCTTAAATCAGTCATGTCACGCAGGACGCGCTGACGAAGAGCGACATCGCCTAGATCGTCAGTATTGCGCTTCAGAGTTCGTTCATCGTAAGAGCCGCCATCAATATAGTGGAATAAAAATGGAGGTAGCTTGGCTTTAGCGGCTGCGCGGTAATCGGTAGAAGCAGATATAATCATAATGGTGTCCTAGCGTTTATTCTAAGCAAGTTGTGGAGCGTTGTTTCTCATCGCTACTGAGTAGCTGACGACATCAGAATAAGGGTTAACAAAGAAGTACGACTATCAGATAGAGTAATTCTAGTAACCAATTTACATAATTGATTAAACAATCTGTGTTAAATCATTCAATCAGTTATGCAAAGTGATTGAAGGTGACACAGCTACCGGGGGTGATTTGCAGGTTAAAGAAACCGATGCGGGTAGTGTTGCTAATAGCTGTGTCAAAACAGTGCAGGGCGGTAACACCCTGCGCTTTTGTTTACTTCATCAAGACATCTGTCACCTGGAATCCGTAAATCAGTACCAAACCGATAATGCCAGTCATAACAAGGTAGTAGAATGTTGGGATAACGGTTTTACGTAGAGTCGCTCCTTCGCGTCCCAGCAGGCCTACCGTTGCTGATGCAGCTACTACGTTGTGAATCGCAATCATGTTACCTGCAGCCGCACCTACCGCTTGAAGTGCAACAACAATCACACTTGAGATAGATAGCGTTTGAGCTACTTCAAACTGGAATTGGCTGAACATCATGTTCGACACTGTGTTGGAGCCAGCGATGAACGCGCCTAGTGCACCCACGGTGGCGCTCAATGCCGGGAATGCAGAGCCTACAAGGTCAGAAGCAAAGTTCGCTGTTGTTACTGGCATACTTGCAAGGTCTGCACCATTGATGCCTGAGTTAATGAAGATACGTACCATCGGAATTGTGAAGACCAGTACGAAACCAGCACCAATGAGTGTTTTGCTTGATTCACCGAATGCTTCACGAAGTGGTTTCGCGCTACCGTTTTGTAGTAGTGCTGCAAGCAGAGCAACAAACACTAGGATACCACCAGGTAGGTATAGCGGTTGGATTGCTGTGCTAACGCCCGCTTCACCAAGAATATTACTGAAAGATAAGCTGATGCTTTGAAGGAAGGCTTTGAACTCAGCACTAACTCGGCTAGCAACAAGAATCACAGCCAACATTACGTAAGGAACCCAAGCCATTACTAGGCTCATTGGCTTACCAGACTTTTCTTTGATGTTGATTTTAAGAGAGCCTAACCACTCTGCAGGCCATTTGTCTTCACTTTCAAAGTCCCATTTTGATTTAGGTACTAAGAAGCCTCTTTTCGCTGCGGTAACCACAATTGACAGACCAACTAGGCCACCAATCAGAGATGGGAACTCAGGCCCTAGGAATACGCCAGTCAATGCGTAAGGAACCGTAAATGCGATACCAGCAAACAGAGCGAACGGCAGGATATCGAGACCTTCAGTCCAGCTTCTGTTTTTACCGAAGAACCGTGTTAACATCACAGCCATTAGCACTGGCATCATGGTACCGACAACAGCGTGAATAACGGCTACGTGAGTGGTAATGTCCTGTAGGTACATCTCCCATGTTGAACCTTGAGTTACCAATGTCTCGGTAATGTTATGTGAATCCAGTCCTTTATTAACTCCGACAATGATCGGTGTGCCTACTGCTCCAAATGATACTGGTGTAGACTGAATCATCATGCCCATAAGCACGGCTGCCATAGCTGGGAAGCCAATAGCAACCAGTAGAGGCGCAGCAATCGCTGCTGGCGTACCGAAGCCAGATGCTCCTTCGATGAACGAGCCAAAACACCAAGCAATGATGATAGTTTGAACACGACGGTCGGCAGAGATATCTGTAAAGCCGTTACGGATAGTTGTGATCGCTCCAGTGTGTTTTAAAGTGTTGAGCAAGAAGATGGCGCCAAACACGATCCAGAGAACAGATACGGTAATTCCTAGGCCTTGGAATACGGATGCCAGTACGCGAGTAGCTGACATATCCCAAAACATTAGGGCAATAGCGACGGTAAGACCGAACGCAACAGGCATAGCTTTTTTAGCAGGCCAGTTGAGACCAACCAATAAAATGGCGGCCACAACAATTGGCGAAAAGGCCACGAGGGCAAGTAGGGTTTCACTCATTTGTACATCCTTCGTCCGCAGACTTTTTTGAACGGTATGTTTCCGTTGTAGAGGCGACTTCTGTTGTAATGGTTTTGTTAATTTGGCGTGAATTTACTCCTTTATTTTTTTTAGATATAGGGAAATAATGAAAATAATTAATTCCAAAAGTGACATAATGAGATGAGAGCAGACGACTTAATCCTATTTTCTCAGGTAATAGAGCTGGGTAGTTTTAGTAAGGTTGCGGAAGCAAATAACCTTACAAATTCGGTAGTTAGTAAAAGAATTGCCAGGTTGGAAGAAGAAATCGGCGCACAGCTATTATATCGAACTACACGTAAGTTGACCCTAACGGAAGCGGGCAAGGTGTTATTACATAGTGCTAAAAATGTGAAGCAAGCCACTCAGGAGGCTATGGATGCAGTTGCAGGCTTTGGAGAGAATGTAAGCGGACATATCAAGATGTCTGTGCCGTCCATTTCTGGGGACCTGATTCTTGCTGATGCGGTAGCCGAATTTTGCAACCTTCATCCGGGATTAACCGTCGATATGTCACTCGATAATCGATTTGTTGACTTAGTGGCTGATGGCTATGATCTGGTTATTCGAACTGGGTATCTTGAAGACTCAAGCTTAATTGCGCGTCATATTCTCGACTCTCAATGGGTGGTGTGTGCTTCTCCTTCTTATATAGCCAAAAATGGTAAACCAGTAGAACCGATCGATTTGATGCGTCATAACTGTTTCCAGTATGCCTACCAAACCACGGGCGCTTCCGATTGGGAGTTTAAGAGTGATGAAGGAAACTACATTGTTAAAGTATCGGGAAGCTTTTCTACTGATAATGCAACCGCGCTTCGCAAAGCGGCGCTAGGTGGCCACGGTATCGCCTACGTACCAAGATGCTTGGTGTATCACGACATTCGTAATGGTCAGTTGGTTGATATTTTCCCTGAATTGGTCGGCAAAAAGCTGGGCATTTATGCGGTGTATCCGTTTACTCGCCAGCCACCCAACAAAGTGAAGCTATTAATTGAGCATATTCGGGAGCGCTATTTAACGATTTCTCATTACTTCTAAGTCACTCATGGATTTAATAAATATTTCAATCTTTTAGTTGAAATCAAACGTTAGCGCCCTAAGGTATGTGTTGAGAATTAGTCTCAATTAAAACAAAATAAAGTGGAGTAACACGGACGTTATGCATTACCCAAAAACTCGCAAAGATTCTATTGTGGACCGCTACTTCGGACACGATATTGCCGATCCGTATCGCTGGTTAGAAGATGATCGAAGTGAAGAAACGGCAAACTGGGTCTCAAGCCAAAACTCAGTGACTTTTGATTTACTTGGTCAAATCCCTTATCGCCAGAAAATCCGCGACCTGGTCGCAAGCAGCCAAAACTATGAGAAATACTCACAGCCATTTGTGCGCGGTGACTACACCTATTTTTATAAAAATGATGGTTTGCAAAACCAAAGCGTACTTTATCGTCGCAAAGGAGAGGGTAAGGCAGAAGTATTTTTAGACCCCAACACCTTTTCTGAAGAGGGTACCACTTCTCTTGGTGAAGTGAGCTTTTCGAAAGATAACCGTTTAGTTGCGTACTCCATTTCTGAAGGTGGCAGTGATTGGCGAAAGATCTTTGTGATTGATGCGGAAACCAGAGAGCAGTTGGAGCCAGAAATTGTCGACGCTAAATTTACCTCAATTTCCTGGTTAGGCAGTAAAGGCTTCTACTATTCCAGTTACGATAAGCCAAAAGGCAGCGAACTGTCGGCGCGTACCGAGCAGCATAAACTTTACTATCATGAACTGGGGACCGCACAGTCACAAGATAAAGTCGTGTTTGGCGCATTGGATTCTCAGACGCATCGCTACGTATCTGGAACGACAACAACGGATGATCACTACTTAATCATCTCTGGCGCGGAATCTACCTCGGGTAACCGACTGTTTTATATCGACTTGAACTCAGTAGCACAAGAGATTGTGATGCTACGCGAAACCACACAAGGCGATACTTACCTGATCGATAATCAGGATGAAACACTGCTGTTTTACACCAATCTTGATGCGCCAAATGGCAAAGTCGCCAGTTACAACACGCAAACCTCACAATGGGCAGAGGTCATCGCAGAGCAAGATCAGCCGTTAGAAGTCGCTAAAGGTGGCGGTTATTTATTTGCGACTTACATGGTTGATGTGCTCTCTAAAGTACAGCAATTCAGCTACCAAGGTGAATGGATTCGTGACCTTGCATTACCAAGCGAAGGCACGGCATATGGCTTAGCAGGTAAGAAAGAAGAAACCACACTGTACTACACCTTCACCAATTACGTCACGCCACCGACGATTTTCTCTTTTGATATAGCAACGGGTGAATCGAAGCTTTATCAAGAATCTAAAGCGCCATTTGATCGTAACGACTATGAGTCGAAGCAGGTTTTCTACACCTCAAAAGATGGCACACAAGTACCGATGATCATCTCATACAAGAAAGGCACTAAATTTGATGGCAGTGCCCCGACAATGCTGTACGGCTACGGTGGTTTTAATATCAGCCTGACGCCAATGTTTTCGGGCAATGTAGCCAACTGGCTTGAGCTAGGTGGTATTTATGCGGTAGCCAATATGCGAGGCGGTGGTGAATACGGAAAGGCATGGCACAATGCCGGCACCCAACTGCAAAAACAGAACGTATTTGACGACTTTATCGCCGCAGCTGAATACTTGATCGACAACAACTACACCAGTTCAGAACGCTTGGCGATTCGAGGTGGTTCGAACGGCGGGTTGTTGGTCGGTGCGTGCATGACTCAACGTCCAGAGCTGTTCAAAGTGGCACTGCCAGCTGTGGGAGTGCTTGATATGCTTCGATACCATACATTCACTTCTGGAGAAGGCTGGAAGTACGACTTTGGTACGTCTGAGCAAAGTGAAGAGATGTTCCAGTATCTACTTGGTTATTCGCCTGTACATAATGTGAAAGAGGGTGTGCAATACCCTGCGACGCTGGTGACCACTGCCGATCACGATGATCGTGTGGTGCCTGCTCACTCCTACAAATTCATTGCCGAGTTGCAAGATAAACATGAGGGTGAAAACCCGGTGTTGATTCGAATCGATGTGAATGCTGGGCACGGTGCGGGCATGCCACTGAGTAAACAAATTGACCTTACTACCGATATATATGCATTCACGTTATACAACATGGGAATTGAGTCTGTATAACGGCCAATAAGTTAGAAGACTAAAAAATGCCGCGACAAAATCGCGGCATTTTTATGGTTGGGGGAACTCAAGTCATACTGATAACAGTATAGTGAGTCGGATTGACTAAGTCTGACTCGTTAAACCAACCAGTCTCGGCGGCCAAACCGAAAGGCAGCTACGCCCATATTTAAACTGATACGACGGCTTCATTACCAAATGACGCTTCTCTGCGGCACCGGGATTCGTGACTTAATTGTAAAGGCGCGTATTGTCAGGTTCTCTAGAGATCATCGCCTGTAAATGCAGAAACTGTTCGTGTGCATGGGTAACATGGTTCAATTCTATCATCCATTCTGCGTTGCTCTGGTCGTTTTCCAGCGCTGAGTGTATGTGATTGGGTAGGTGATTAAGCACGTCTTCATATAAACGATGAGCTTCAGGCCAGTGACCTTGTTGCATCAACTGTCCTGCTTTCATGTAGCGCATCCAGCATTGATCAATATCCATGTTCAACTCCCCAAATTAGATTAAATACGATATTAGATGAAAATGGTTATCAATTGCAAGTGTGTGTTGTTGTCATTTTTTGTGGTTTGATTGCTCATAAAGTGTTCGCTTAGGCCGTGATGTAATGTAAATCACTTAAAATTAAACAAATAATCTCTACACTCAATTGACGACAATAAGAAAAAGGAAGCGGATATGGCAATACTAAGGCTAGAACCAAAGCAGTTATATTCTGTAGCTGATCTAGAGAATATGCCATGTAAGTCGACCAAGGAACTACCTCCTCTTGATGAAATCGTAGGGCAGGAACGTGCTCAAAAGGCGGTTGAGTTTGCGATGTCAATCAAGGAGAAAGGATACAATATTTACGCAATCGGTCAGAATGGTCTAGGTAAACGTACCATGATTTTACGTTACTTAAATCGTCATCAACACGACGTAGAAGCGTTATTTGATTGGTGTTATGTTGCGAATTTTGAAGACACTCGTACACCTAAGGTACTGAAACTGCCTTGTGGTATTGGGAATAAACTACGAGTTGATATAGAAGCCTTAATGGGTAAATTACTCAATGCATTACCATTGGCATTCGATAACGAAATGTACTTTAGCCGCGCGGATCGTTTAAAAAACCAACTCGCCAGCAAGCAACAGAATGAGTTGGATCGTATCAGTAAGGAAGCGAAAGACAAAGGGATTAGCCTGACGATCACAACGCAAGGTGACTACCAGTTTGTCGCGATGAATGGCGATGAGTTGCATACCGAAGAGTCTTTTGATGCTCTGAGTAAAAAAGAGCAAGAACAATTTAGCGATGCCATTGATGAATTGGAAGTGGCTTTGCGCTCCATGGTACGTGAACTCACGGAGTGGGAAGAAACCTTTAGTGATAAGATCAAAAAGCTAAATGATGAAGTGACACTGGATGTTATTACGCACTTCATTAAAACGCTTAAAGTGGATTATTCACAATACCCAGAGATCAAAACTTATCTTACTGAGCTCCAAAAAGACATCGTCGAGAACGCAGATATCTTTCTAGACCAAAGTGGTGAGCAAGGTGAAATAGCGACCGCGTCTTTAGATAAGAAGTTACCGCGCCGCTATAAAGTGAATGTACTGGTCAGTCGCTGTAACAGTGATTTCCCGATTGTAGTCGAAGAAAACCCTAACTATCACTCACTGTTTGGTTCAATTGAAACAGCGACCTTTAAAGGTACGGTATTTACCGATTTTTCACTTATCCGTGCGGGTAGCGTACACAAAGCGAATGGCGGTGTACTATTGATGGATGCTCAGAAAGTGCTGGAGCAGCCGTATGTGTGGGATGGTCTGAAGCGCGCTATTCGCTCTCGTCAGTTAAGCTTTACTTCACTCGAGAAAGAAGTGACGTTAACGGGCGCGGTGTCATTAGATCCAGAACCAATCCCTTTGGACATCAAAATTATCCTGTTTGGTGACTACCGAACGTATCAATTGTTACAGCACTATGATCCAGAATTTAGCGAGCTGTTCCGAGTTACGGCGGATTTCGAAGATGAAATGAGCCGTACTCCCGAGTCCGAGTTGCACTATGCACGTTTTATTTCTAGTGTCGTCCACGATAACAACATGCTGCATTGTGACAAGAAAGCCATTGCCCGTATTATTGAATACAGCTCGCGCTTATCAGGAGACCAATCCAAACTGTCGCTGCATTCCGCGAATATTGCTAACTTGCTCCGAGAGTCAAACTACGTAGCACGTCAGGCAAACTCCAACATGATTCGTACAGGGCATGTACAAGAAGCGTTGAAAAATCAAGAAATGCGCGTGAGCCGCTTGCGTGACAGTGTGCTGGAATCGTATGTCAATGGTACTACGTTGATACGCACTGAAGGTACGGCGGTTGGGCAAGTTAATGCTTTGTCTGTGCTGAGTACCAGCGACTATATGTTTGGAACACCAAACCGTATTACCGCGACCACGTGCTATGGTGACGGTGAAGTGATTGATATCGAACGCAGTGTTGATCTGGGTGGTAGTATTCACTCCAAAGGAGTCATGATTTTATCGGCTTATTTGTCTTCTGTGTTTGGGAAAAATGCACGTGTTCCGCTTACGACCACGATAACCTTTGAGCAGTCTTATGGCGGGGTCGATGGAGATAGTGCCAGTATGGCAGAGTTGTGTGCGGTCGCTTCAGCGTTTTCTAAACAGCCAAACCGTCAGGATATCGCCATTACAGGTTCAATGAACCAGTTTGGCGAAGCGCAACCCATTGGCGGCGTAAACGAAAAGATTGAGGGCTTTTATGATGTATGTGTCATTAAAGGTCGTCATGACGGCCAAGGAGTAATCATTCCGGCTTCTAATGCACATAACTTGATGTTACGAGCTGATATCGTCAAAGCGGTAGAAAGAGGTGAATTTAATATTTGGGCGATCGACCATGTCACCGAAGCGATTGAACTGTTCACCGGAAAAGTGGCCGGGGAGCCAACAGAAGAAGGCTCTTATCCGATCGATACGATTTTTGGGATTGCTCAAGCTAAGCTCAATGCATTGAGAAAGTAGACAAAATATCGCGGAAAAGCGCTTTAGTCGCTGACCGAACTAAACAAGAAAAAGGCACATTCAGTGCCTTTTTCTATTCTTGTGTCATAAGAAAGAACGATGAGACAAATGACGAACTACTTTAACTTGAGTTTGGTTCCGTCAAATTTGAGGTTGCTCAGTAAGCCCTTTGCATTGGTTTTACCTACGTCATCAAATTCCACACCATAGCGGGAGTAATGTGTCGACTTTTGCAGATTACAGATGCGGCCGTTTAGCGGTGCTAGCAAACGGTTATCTTCCTGCATGGCTACATCTAACGAAATCTGGTCGCCAACTTGTAGTGGACGACTCATTGGTGAAGTCACGAAGCGGCAGCCACTTCGTGAGATATCTCTTATCTCACATTCATTGCGATGTGTTTCTAGGCGCACATGTGCCTTCAAATTGACTTCGTAGCGAACTTCTTTCCTGAGCTGATACACTTGCATCGTATTTGGTAAGCTAAGCACCAATATTGGGTAAGGGTCCCCTAAGCGATGCTGTATTTGAGCTCTAAAAGGAATAATGGCACCTTCACCACGCTGAGAGTACGCTTTGATGTTTACCCAAAATCCTTCCTGAAAGTAGAACTTGAGATCTTCTTCTGAGATATTCGGTACTTCTACCAATGCGGTATGGTTTGAATGGCAGCCAACAAAAGTGCTAGTGGTAATAAACTTGGTTCCTACTGGCGTGGTCACGTTTAAAGAAACTTCGCTACCGTGCTCCACCATTGCCATTGCATCGGTGCTGTTTAATGTTGTCGCCTGACGTTCTGGTTCCCTCTTACTTTGAGAAGGTCGCTTGCCATCTATGGCGCTGGGTATCATATTTCTCATTATTATGGTCGAACCTGAAAAAGGGGCTGATATGAATTGATTGGGCTTCCTAGCGTGGTATTGATTTTATTCAGTGATATAGTTCGATTCAATAAGTGAACGGAAAATAAGGCAGTAAGTTATGCAAAAAGTGACTCACGACATCGAAAATGGCCTCTTTTGGGTTGAACTGGAACCAGGGTTTAGCGCTAAAGTCGAGTATCAACTACACAATGGCGAAATGCATATCACGTCTACCTTGGTTCCTGAAGAGCTTAGAGGTAAGGGGTGCGGAAAGGTGATGATGGAAGCGGTACTGCCAGAGATTGAATCATTGGGCTACAAAATCGTCCCGGTTTGTCCTTATGTTGGGCACTACATTGATAAAAATAAACAGTGGGCACACCTTTTGGCATAGGAGCGCGAATTATTAATTCTTTGTACCAAAAGATCGGCAATGAGCTAAACCTTGGCAATCTTGTTTCGATCGAAGTGATTCAATCCCTTTGGGAAGGGTATGGTGAACTGGTTCGGCTTATTTTTCCCGAGTACTCGGTCATTGTAAAACATGTGACGCTTCCCAAACCATCAGAGCACCCGCGGGGCTGGAATACCGATCGTTCTCATCAACGTAAGCTGCACTCTTATCAGGTTGAGGTCAGTTGGTATGAGCACTTTAGCCAATCTGTCGACGAACATTGCCGGATACCGAAAGGGTTAAAATGCTTTCAAGCGGAAAACGAATGGCTGATCGTCATGGAAGATCTCGCGCAAGCGGGTTTTCCCAAAGTGATGACTAAGGCGTCTAAAAAACATTTGCGTGCTTGCCTCTCTTGGTTAGCGCATTTTCATGCTCGCAATGTAGGGATTCACAATGATCAGTTATGGAAAACCGGAACCTATTGGCATTTGGCAACGAGGCCAGATGAACTGGAAGCTTTAGAAGATACAGAGTTAAAACAAGCTGCGTCTTTAATTGATAGCACACTTACCCGCGCAAAATATCAAACTATCGTTCATGGCGATGCCAAATTAGCTAACTTCTGTTTTGATGACGCAGAATCATCGGTTGCTGCAGTCGACTTTCAGTATGTTGGTCATGGTTGTGCTATGAAGGATGTGGCGCTGTTTATGAGCAGTGCGGTCGATCCAGAAGCATGTTCAGAAATGGAGAATTGGGTACTCGATACCTATTTCAAAGAACTGACGCGTGCACTTCAAATCTACCAGTCACATCTTGACCCTAAAGATGTAGAGCGAGAGTGGCGCCCACTGTTTTCTGTCGCCTGGGCTGACTTTCAGCGTTTTGTAAAAGGTTGGAGTCCGAACCACTGGAAAATTAATCCCTATACCGAAGCGTTGACGGCGAGAGCGATTACTTCACTAAAAGCCCAATCTCAATGAGAAAGCCTCCTTGTGGAGGCGGAATTCTAATTCTTACTGGGTCTTATTCGCGCCATGTAATAGGTATTGATGAACTCGCCATCGCGGAAGCAGGCATCAACGGCTTCGCCTTCGATTTGGAAGCCATGCTTTTTGTATAAACCAATGGCTGCATCGTTGTCTGCGTTCACTTCTATTTGAATTCGCCTTACATTTAACCAGTTATCGGCTAATTCTGTCACCGTCTCAATTAACTTACTGCCTACACCAAGGCCGTGAAAACGGTCGTGAACACCAATACCAAAGGAAGCCGTATGCGAAGTTCTGGGACGTTGTGAGTGATGAAAGCCGATGTTACCGACTACCTGACCATCTACTTCGGCTACATAGCTGTATACACCAGCAGGCATGTTAGTCAATCTTTCCTTCCACATGGCAATAGACGGGTTAGGGAGCTGCAGGGTTTCACGTTGCGCTTTAGGCTGTGAATAAATTTCAACCAGATCGGCTGCGTCTTCAACCGTGGTTGGACGTACGATTATTTCCATGCTTCTCTCCTTTGTGTTTGTTTTACCTTAATCTAACCACTGTTTTTAATTTTGAATAGCATTTTTTAAATTTTATTAAACTTATATCATTAAAATCAGCTGGTTACATATGTGTCTCTTTAAGTTTATCTAGTAATTTAAAGCTGATTATGCCGATAAGATTGAAAATGTGTTGGATTTTTATACTGAAACTTTACGCATTTATAGGTGATTGTGGTGAATTCATTTTTAGCTGAGAAAAGAAGGTTTTTAAACTGTGAAGCGGGTAGGCGCTTAAAGTTGACTTGAATCAATAGAGGTCTGAGTTACCCCTTATGAGGCATGGGGAAAAAGCACGTTTCGGGCTATTTATGCTTAACTTGATAAAGGAGCTTCTTTGAGGAAACGTGATGAAATCATTCCCGTCAAAAATGTCCCAAAGTCGTCGCCGATTTTTGCGTGATACTGCTCGAACTGCGATGGGCGTTGGTGCTGCTGCCTGTGTATTGGGGCTACAGTCCTTGCAAAGTCAAGCTCGCGAAACCAAAGGGGTCCCAATCAGGCCACCGGGTGCTCTGCCAGAGGGTGACTTTGAATCTGCCTGCATCCGTTGTGGACTGTGTGTACAAGCATGCCCATACGATACGTTAAAACTTGCCACGCTATTATCTCCGGTTGCTACAGGCTCACCGTATTTCACTGCACGTGATATACCATGCGAAATGTGTGAGGACATTCCGTGTGTGGTTGCGTGTCCGAGTGGGGCGCTCGATCCTGAATTAACGAACATTGATGACGCGCGCATGGGGACTGCGGTGCTCATCGATCACGAAACGTGCCTTAACTGGCAGGGGTTACGTTGTGATGTGTGTTACCGAGTCTGTCCTCTTATTGATGAGGCGATTACTTTAGAGAACATTCACAACGACCGCACAGGCTACCACGCTAAGCTGATCCCAACCGTTAATTCAGAGGTCTGTACAGGTTGTGGTAAATGTGAACAGGCCTGTGTACTGGATGTCTCGGCAATCAAGGTTGTGCCTACGGACTTAGCGAAAGGCAAAGTTGGTAGCCACTACAACTTCGGTTGGCAGGAAATAGACAAACCTTTAGAGAACGTGCTTCCACAAGAAAACCCTGTACCGGCAGGTGCACTCGAGTCTCTAAAAGGAGGTAAGTAATGGCTAAAAACTTAGCTCAAGATGCTGGTAAAGAGGCAGTAGAAAAGCTTGGCTGGTGGCGAGCACACCGATTTCTAATCTTACGCAGGCTTTGCCAACTCACCATTGTCGCACTGTTTATGGCTGGGCCAACGCTAGGTGTTTTTTCTGGCAATCTTTCGTCTAGTATGTTGCTAGATACTGTACCAATGAGCGATCCGCTGATAGTACTGCAGGCTTTGGCTACTGGGCATGTTCCGGAGTTTAATGTTTTATTAGGGGTAGCCATCGTTATTGTGATTTATGCGATTCTTGCACCACGAGCATTTTGCGCGTGGGTATGCCCTTTGAATGTGGTGACAGACGTTGCTGCCTGGCTACGCAGAAAACTGAATATCAAAGCGAGTTATCGCTGGTCTCCATCTATTCGCTATTGGTTAATTCCAGTTCTGATGTTGGGCAGTGCATTCTCCGGCGCGATCCTCTGGACATGGATAGATCCGGTTGCCGCGTTGCATCGAGGGCTCGTGTTTGGCATGGGAGCAGGTTGGGTTTTAGTTGGACTCGTTTTTGTCCTGGATCTGTTGCTTGTGGAACATGGGTGGTGTGGTCACTTGTGTCCTTTAGGCGCAACCTACGGCGTCATAGGCAGAAAGAGTATTCTCAGAGTTACCGCCGTAAGACGTGAAGCATGCACGAAATGCATGGATTGTTTTTACGTGTGTCCAGAACCAGAGGTATTAAGGTTGCCCTTAAAAGAAGGTGATCGCCGAGTAATGGATCAGAACTGTATCAGTTGTGGTCGCTGTTTAGATGTTTGTCCGGAACACGTCTTTGAATTTAAAAATCGCATGAACGTAAAGAATATCGATTAGGCGATCATTTTGCTTTTTCGCTCAATCATAATGATATTGCGAATTTGTTACATTTAGAGATATGATGATGCCTTCATATCTAAAGGATGCATCATGAATACCTCATCTCAAGGCTGGAGAACACCGCAAAACTTCTTATTGCTTATCTCTATCATTGTGCCTATCGCCTTCTCAACCTGGATGGCGCTACTCAACAATTTCGTTATTGAAAAAGCAAACTTTGATGGCTCAGACATCGGTTTGCTACAAAGTGTACGTGAAGTGCCTGGTTTCTTGTCGTTTACGGCCGTATTTGTGCTGCTGTTCATTCGCGAGCAACGCTTTATGTTGGTTTCACTCGCCATGCTGACATTCGGTACAGCAATAACAGGTTATTTTCCCTCTCTGTACGGCTTACTTTTTACTACCTTGTTAATGTCTACTGGATTTCATTATTTCGAAACGTTAAAGCAGTCCCTCTCGTTACAGTGGCTGTCTAAAGACGAAGCACCAGAGATGCTTGGTAAGTTTATTTCGGTAGGTGCGCTTGCTTCTCTGATTACCTATGGGGCTCTGTGGGTAATGCTAGAGCAACTTAAGTTGGATTTTAAAACTGTCTACATGGTTATGGGCGGGATAGGTTTTATGTTGATCTTAGTGATGGCATTTGCTTTCCCTCAGTTTAAATCGACAGTGCCGCAGAACAAGAAGTTGGTACTGCGTAAACGCTATTGGTTGTACTACGCGCTAACGTTTATGAGCGGCGCTCGTCGTCAGATCTTCACCGTTTTTGCGGGATTTTTGATGGTGGAGAAGTTCGGTTATTCAGCCGCGGATATTACCTTACTGTTTCTGATTAACTATTTATTTAACTTCCTGTTTGCCAAACGTATTGGCCGGTTTATTGGTATTATCGGAGAGCGTAAGGCATTGGTGTTTGAATACGTCGGTTTGATCTTTGTGTTTGTTGGTTACGGGCTAGTTCAAACCGCAGAGTGGGCAGCTGCACTGTATGTCGTAGATCATCTGTTCTTTGCTTTGGCATTAGCAATTAAAACGTACTTCCAGAAGATTGCTGATCCTGCGGATATGGCGTCTACGGCAGGCGTGGCCTTTACCATTAACCATATTGCTGCGGTTGTTATTCCAGTAACGTTTGGTGTTATTTGGTTGGTGTCACCTTCTAGTGTTTTCTACATCGGTGCTGGTATGGCAGCAGTGAGTTTGTTGTTCTCTCTGAATATCCCTGCCAAGCCAGAAGAGGGGAACGAAACCCGTGTGTTGAGGTGGAGTTAGGGCATACTGAGCTATCAGCTCACAATGACCTGATTTAAAAATGGGATGTGCTGGCATCCCATTTTTGTGTCTGAATAGAACGGTACTTAGTGCAGGTGCGATTAGGTCTCGGTAAGCTTGTCACTGCCTTTGTTGCGTTTCGCAATGGTTCGGATGATGAAGTAGCCAATAAGAGAAATGAGTATCGTGTTTCCTGTCGTAATGATTAGCATCTGTGTCAGTACTTTATTAAATGGTTCAGCATAGAAGATGGTATCAAGATAAGCAGAGCAACCATAACCCAGAATATTACCAATAAGAGCAAGAGCAACCAAGAGTATGAAGTCTTGCCTTCTGAAGTCCCCTCCATCTAAACGGTGACGTGTCAGGTAGGGGAAGAGCCCAATGACCAGACCGACAACACCAGACCCTGCAACCCAAGTTAACCATACGCCCCAACCTGAGAACTGATCCGTGATCCAGTGGCCGATAACACCCACTAAAAAACCAACAATGGGACCGAATAATACCGAGTACACGGCTAATATCGCCATGGCTGGTTTTAGGGTTGTATTAGCAAAAACAGGTACGCCAAACATAGGTAGGCCGCCGATACCGTAGAGTAAAGCGCCGCTAGCGATAACGATGAGGGTTTTGCCTGAAAGATTCATAGATAGCCTCTGCTTAGTAGTCAGCGTTGAATATCGTTCACTTACATTACTTTGAATTATCGATATTTTTGCTGTCTATTACATCTTAGCAGTAACCAAATTGATTGGGATTTTGACGAGGTCTGTTTGAAAAAACTGTGTGATTAAACTCACGTCTCCGGTGGATGGAGAGACAAAAAAGGGGCGGATATCCGCCCCTTTGTGATTAGGTATCAAAGTCTGAGTATCAATGGTCTAAGTACAGATAGTTTTGCCAGCTCTTCATGCGGATGAGCACTTTACGCATGATAGAGACATGGTGGAAGCTGTCTGAGTAAACAGCAACTTCAACGGCGGTACCCATTGGAAGATGGAACTCACTTAAATCATCGGTGATTTTGAGTTTGACGAACACGCGTCCACTCGTACGAAGTGCGTCTGTACCTACCAATGCTCCACGAGCTTGGAATTGGCTTTCACCGATCGCAGGAATGACCTCGACGACTTCTCCTCGAAATACACGGCCTGGGATTGCTCGGAACATGAATTCAGCTTCAAAGCCTCGTTTTAGGCGTTGTAGCGAGTTTTGTCGGAATGCCGCCGTGTAGTACTGGGTGTCTTCCGTATGCACAAAAGTCATCGCTGGTGCAAGTGGTAGTGGTACCGCCATCACGCCTGGGCGCAAAGCAAGCTGCGTGACGTAGCCATCTGTCGGGGCTCGAACCACGGTTTGTTCCAAGTTGAACTCAGCTTTACGCAACTCAGCAAGCAATTGAGCAACTTGAGTATTTTCACCGCCAACTTCCGAATTTAGCGCGATTTGTGCTTGCTCTTTTTGTTGCAATGCGACTTCTAGAGTGGCTTCTGCCGCTTTGAAAGCCTGGCGACGAGTGTCAAGATCTTGTTCAGTAAACGCACCACGATCAAAACCTCTTTGGTAGCGATCGTACTCTCGCTTGGCTTTGTCTCGCTCTGCTTGAGCCTTGATAACTCCTGCTTGTGCCTCTTGTACGCCAGATTCAAGCCCCAAAGCCCCTTGGCTTGCTTCTTTCACTTTAGCTTCTAAGCGTGTCACCTCTGCTTCAAAAGGTGTCGGATCGATTCTAAACAGCACATCGCCCGTTTTTAATGGTTGGTTAGGTTGTACTGGCACGTCGATTACACGACCACGTACACCAGACACAATAGGCGTAGTCGGATAGATCTGATTCCCTATCTGAGTAAAGGGATGGTTGTAGTTCATAAGAAGCACGAGTGTGCCTATCAGTACAACCCCACCAAGAACGGCTGTTGGAACCGACCATTTGTTGAGAGGGATCTTAAAAATTTTGAAAATCGCTATACAAAAAGCTGTATAAGTCAGGATCAACAATAAATCCATTATTTTTCCTCTTTACTTAGGTCAGCGTTCGGTTTTTGCTGAGATTGCTTTTTTAATATTGATACCTCATTTTTTAGCTCGTTTACTTCGTCAATGAGCTCTTCAAGGCGATGATGAATATCATGTGTTTCTTGTTCTAGTTGTTTAAAGCCCCAACCTCGCTCTTTGCGCCATAATGTTGCCCAAATCCAAAGGAAAGGCCACAGAGCGTGAAGTGTAAACAAACTTACCCAACCAGCGTAATGAATTGCGTCTTGGTGTGGGTGCTCACGCTCTTTGGCGATTTCATAGGGAATATCGTGAATAACGATGATCCCGTAGAAAATGACCAAAGCAACGAAAATGAGCATCCCAAGTGCAAAATAATCTAGAAACATCTTACTTACCCGTGTTTGTTGCTATATGAAAAAAGTTACCTAAATGAGTTACTTAAGTATTTGATATAAATATAAATGAATCAAGTGTTTTTGACACTTATACTCAGCTAACCCCAAGATGCTTTGCTTTGTTCCTGAGCAAGAGTGCGCTTGAATAGATAGACAGTGGGCCTCTCAATATTGGGAATAGATTCTAAAGCTGACTGTTGAACTCGCTTATCCTCGAAATTCTAATGGAGTGAAGCAATTTGGTTTCAGCATGTTTAAGTAATAGGCCTATATAAGAAGGAAGGGAAACGAATTGCCATATTTAGGAGAGATAGCTGCAATTAGTGCTGCTGTTGTGTGGGCTATCGCAACTTGGATATACAGCCAGTTTAGCCACCGGTTCACCGCCCTGCAGCTTAATATTGTAAAAGGGCTGGTAGCATCGTTGATGATGTTATTGGTTCTGCCCATTTCGACAAAAAACATCATAATCAGTCATCTGGAAACAACTCATCTGATTGTCTTAGCGATCTCTGGGGTAATTGGTATCGCTATCGGAGACTCTGCTTATTTCGCTTCACTGAAGCGTATCGGCCCGAATAAAACACTGTTGTTAGAATCGCTTGCTCCACCGTTATCCGGAATATTAGCACTGATTTTTTTGGGATCTGAACTGGGTTTGCAAAGTTGGTTGGGCGTATTGACTACGACAGCGGCTGTAACGTTTGTTGTATTTCAGCCTTCTCCATCCGGTGAGGCGACGAACTGGAGTGGCATTGCTTTTGGTCTACTTGCTAGTGTGTGTCAGGCATCTGGGGTCGTTATCTCTCACTATGCGTTGGTGGCGGGTGATTTACCTCCACTACTGGGTGCACTAATTCGTTTGAGTATTGGTGTATTTGCTGTATGTATGGTTATTAAGTTTATAGAGAAAGCACCATTTAGCGGAATCAAGAAGCATCTTTTAGAAATAGGAACAAAAGCGCTCGCTTGGTTGCTTCTTGCTGTTTTTGTGGGAACATTTTTGGCGCTATGGTTCCAGCAAATTGCGTTAAAATATGCAAATCCAGCCATTGCTCAAACGCTAATTGCGACCAGTCCTTTGTTCATTCTTGCTATCTATTTGATACGAGGTGACAAAGTAGAGTTTAGAAGCGTTTTTGGTACGTTAGTCGCGCTGTTTGGTATTTCGTTGTTCTTTTTATGAGCGGGTTGTTGAATCACTATAGTAACCCTCCTCATAGGGTGAGGTAGGGTTTAAAGCTCGGTACAAACTTGGTTGCGGCCATTAGCTTTAGCGCGGTAAAGCGCTTTATCGGCACGATAAAAGGTACGCTGCGTATTTTCACCTTCTCGGTGGACTGTGATACCGATAGAAACCGTCAGGCCACGCTCACCTAGAATATCAATCCAGCTATAGTGGTAAATTCGCTCTCGGTATTTGTCTGCGTGGATCTCGACATGCTCTAACTTGTCGTTTTCAAGAATGACGAGAAACTCTTCACCACCAAAGCGAACACATGATGCCCCTGGAAAGTTAAAGTAGTTAGACAAATGTTCTGACACGCTCTGGATCGCTTTGTCACCGACTAAATGGCTCAATTCATCATTGATAGACTTAAAGTGGTCGATATCAATCACCAGGAGAGCAAAACGTGTATCGTGAAGCAGCAAGTCTTTCAGTTTCACTTCCAACCAGCGGCGATTGTGCAAAGATGTTAATGGGTCGGTAAAGACGTCTTGTTGTAGCTGGGCAACGGTGTTCTTATGTTGTTTTGTCGTCTCTTTAAGTTCTTTATTTTCAATCTCTGACAAGATAAGTTTGAGCTGTAATTCAAAGCGATCTAAGCGATGTAGCTGATTAGAGCCCAACTCGCTGATAGGTAGACTTTTAACCAGCTCCGACTCAATACGAAACGCACGTTTTTCGCAATCCAGTGCTAGTTCAAACTGACCCTGAGAAGCACTAATTTTGCTCATCGCATTGTAAAATTTGTGTGCAAGCATAGCCGAAGAGTGTTTCTTTATTCGCTTTTCAACTGAACCCATAATGAAGTTTGCTAAAGCCGTATTCCCCTTTCCATTCAGACAGCATGCTGTTTCAATTTTGACCATCGCAGATAACCAAAACGTCGCGGAGCTGCCAGAAGTATACTGGACATTAGAAAGTGAAAGTAACGCGTTTGAATAGTCATTGTTCAGTTGGTGCAGTTTGGCTCGGTAAAGGTGGATCTGGCCTGCTAGGTTTTTATCACTGACCAGAATACTGAGCTCTTCACATTCAGTAAGTAACTCCAAGGCATGATCTGTACGTTTTAGGCTGATATAACACGCGAGCATATAAAGCTTGTAGCGTAAACGTAATGAACGGCTGCTGATCGCATGGTCTATCGCTTCAATTTTTTTGTAAAAACGTAGTGCACGTTCGTGATCACCATAGGCATCACATAAGTTACCCATACCGACTATGGCTAACACATATTCGTCAATGAAGCCGTAATCCACCGCGATGTTGGTTGATTTAATATACTCGGCCATCGCTGAATCATAATCACCGACCTCAACCAGGTGTTCACACAAACTCGACTTAACCGACAAAATATCTTCGGCATTAGCTGGGAGAGTGAGATGCTCCAGCGCTTGTCTCAGTTCGGCAATACTGTCTTTTAGCTGTCTTATCTCCCGGCGATACTCTGCACTTATAATATAACAATGTGCTTTCTCGAGACGAGTTTCTGCGATGTGTACTCGAACGTGTTTCCAAAGTGCTACTGCTTCTTCACCGGTTACAGAAGATGGGTCAATGCCAGCCTGAGTCACTTTATTAAGCAATTGTTCCATTTTTCATTACCTCTACATGGCTTTCTTCCAATTGCTCTAATGTGAACGGGAAAGTCAGAATATCTTGTAAATACAGTGTGGGTGTTGGTCCTTTCAGACCTTGCCTCTCCCAAGGATAAATTTTAATCATGGACTGGACCGTCTTATACATCTCTTCGGCAGCCTGACCTTTATCCGCTATGAGCATAGCAAGCCTGTCAGTAGAAAGGCGGGACACTAAATCATTTGGTGTGGTTAAAGAGTGAACGAGTTCGGTACAGGCATCCAGGAAAGCCGGTTCTGCGTGACGGATCATGATAATCGCGTGATTCGATTGTTTAAGCTCACTTTTGAAGAGAACAAGTTGCTCCCACCAGTAGGTTTCAGAGACGAGGTTAGAAAGGTGTTTTTCGGGATCATACTCATGCTGAGAACGAATATGGTTAATCAGTTTACGAGCGCGCTGCTCAAGTTTGCGCTTGGAACTGTGCGCTTTATCCTGACTGAGTTGATGCTTTTGCTCTTTTAGCATTTTAAGCGAGTGTTTCCGGTACTTTTGGAAAGCCCGGAGTGCGGCTTCATAGTGACCTTGTTCTTCTGCTACACGTGACTGTTGGTAGCAAATCTGACTAAGTAACTCACCGTTATCAAAGTGTCGGGCTGACTCTTCTGCTGCAATTAACAAGCTTGTTGCTCTTTCGGTATTATTGCGCATAAGTTCTAGGCGAGCCCTGCTGATGAACGAATGAGCTTTCATCCAGGTAAGATCATGCTCCATGGCCATTTGATGAGCTTTTTGCGTCGCTACTTCTGCTGCGTCTAGCCTCTCTAATCCAAGTAAAGCCAGTCCTTTGAAGTCCCATATTTCTGCTTGCCATGTCGAATCTTCATAATCTTTTAGGGCTTCGGTTGCGCCGTCAAGAACAGTCAACATCTTGACGTAATCGTTCAGCAGGTAGTAATCCCACGCTAGTAAGATACGGGCTTTGCCTTCCAGCCAGGCAATTCGGACGTTGTTTGCCACTTTTACTGCTAACTCATGCGTTGAAGCGGCAAGTTTGTGTTCATTGGTGATACGATAAACGTTACCGAGCCCAATCAGTGATTCAAGCTGGATTTCGATATTATCGACAAGGGCAGACTGTTCGAGAGCGTTAATCCAGTATTGCTGAGCTGAAAAATATTTGGCTTGTCCCCAGTACTGAAGCGCGAATGTGTGAAGAATCTCTGGAAGGTGGTCATCGGTCTCGAGCTGATTCTGCTTATCGGAGGCTATCTTGATGAGCTTAAGTCCTTGACGATAATCCATGGCGCACCAACAACACTGTGCCATGATAAGTAAGGCTTGGATCTCTCCTTCGATAAACAACATTTGTTCAGCTGTAACACGCAGTTGCTCAGCTTTGCGCAGAGTGGATTCAGGTTGAGATCTCACTTGCTCTTTAAGCAATGTAAGCTCGTATTCTAGCTGAGTTTTGCTTCTATCCAACGTTTAATTCCATGACTATCGAACTGGAATTTACACCTAAATATAATAATTAGGTGCGCATTTCATTACGAGAGCAGATCAAGTACTACTTCATAAATCATCAGGGGATCTCATTGATTCCGTCATGGCTCCTAATGATTCAGACTATTAGGATAGGAGCTGTTTAATCGTCAACGGAGCATCAGTAACTTCGAGCCTTTGAGCCGCAGTGAGACCTTCTTTATCTTGATAGCACAAATTATGCCAAGCTCTGAAGATGTCTAAAAGAGGTAACAGACCTCCAGGTCTTAATTTGCGACGTGGTTCGTTGATGAAGCTTTCAAAAAGTAGCTGGAATCTATTTTGGTAGAATTGTACTTGACGTGTTGTTGCTACATTAAACCATTTTTCAGGTTCATTGTGATCACCTGCGAGGTAACAAATTCCTTTGCTGTTGTCTCCTTGACTGGAAATCGCCCATCGGTCGCGCCACCAACTCATGTATGCAATATCAATTTTGCCAAATGGTAAGTTCATATCCCATGCTGGATCTTCGTCGACATACATTAAGTCGATATTTTTTTCTTTAATACGGGACAGACACACGCTCAATGCCGCAGAGCGAAGCAGCGGATCCTGGGGCATGTATATAGACACGCGTTTACTTGGACTACACATATCAAGGACATGTAAATAATGCGCGTAAGATGTGTAAGGTGGTCGAATAATCGCCCCTTTGGATGGGTAATGAAAGACGGCCAGATTCCCAAGCGGATCTTCCACATTACCGCGAGCTAAAATGGTCTGGTATTTCTGGTCGATGCGTTCACGAAGTTTGCTTGAGGGGGCGGCTGGTGGTTCGCTGGCTTCTGCAGTGTACTCTTGAGAGACAAAGCGAGATACCTGATCGTACGGGTTATGATCAACGGTACCAGTTGGTTCTTCATCAGAAGCGTAGTTAACGTGCTGACAAAGAATATAACCGGAATGCGCTTCACCGGAGACGATCCAGTATACGCCATTGTTACTCTTTGGCTGCAAAGCGACGTAATTTGATGCTAACTCATAGCGATTCGCATGGTTTACCCATCGTGCATCAATAGTCGCTAATTTACGGCGACACCGACTGGCAATATGGTCTACATGATCGTAAAACGTTTTCGGGTTGATACTGAGCTTACGGCAGATTTCGCGGACAGAGTAACCCGTGAATAGGAGTGCCATCAGATTCTCTTGAAACTGTAGCTTTTTGTTCGCACCGGACCACTTATCGACGAAAGTACTTTGACACGCTTTGCAGCGGTAACGTTGACGATCGCCGCTGTAACCAAAAGCGTGGTAGAGGTGTTTATGTGTATGGACAGAAAGTCCGAAGTTGTCGCAGTCATTATTGCGACAAGCAGGCAAGCCGTCACTATGAACGTGCCGCAGACGATGAAGTTCGTTCACCACATCGCGATTATTAAGTAAGGGGGGGAAAGCTCCACATTCACGGCATACCATCGCCGGACGCTTAGGGTTAGCATGTTGCAGAACGTAACGTTTTGCATCACTCAATCCAAAGTTGTCACACGCCAATGTTTTACAAAAGTTGAGTTGTAACCCATCTGCATCTTTTGGCAGTTCGCCGTTAGACACGATCGCCCCCTCTGGGTAATTCGGGCAGCCAGTCAGGCACTGGCTGCAAATAATTCATGACTTAGATGTTGATTGCTGTTTCTAGTGCAACTTTCATCATGTCGTTGAATGACTTTTGACGCTCTTCAGAGCTTAGTTTTTCGCCACGGATGATGTGGTCAGAAACCGTTAGGATAGTCAGTGCTTTTGCACCTAAGTCAGCAGCTACACCGTAGATACCTGCCGCTTCCATATCTACACCTAGGATACCTAGTTTTTCCATCTTCTCGAAGATGTCCGCTTCCGGTGTGTAGAATAAGTCAGCAGAGAACACGTTACCCACTTTAACTGGCACTTCTTGCTGGCGTGCTTGTTTTACCGCTTCTTCCAGCAGACCGTAGTCAGCAATTGCCGCGAAATCGTGGTTGTTGAAACGGATACGGTTTACTTTTGAGTCTGTAGAAGCACCCATACCGATAACAACGTCCATCAGGTTTACATCGTCACGAACAGCACCACAGCTACCAACACGGATAACGTTTTTCACACCATACTCAGCGATCAACTCGTGTACGTAGATACAGCATGATGGGATACCCATACCGTGGCCCATAACTGATACTTTTTTACCTTTGTAAGTGCCAGTGAAGCCGAACATGTTTCGAACGTCACAAACTTGCTTCACATCTTCCAGGAATGTTTCTGCAATGTATTTAGCTCGCAAAGGATCGCCAGGCATTAGAACTGTTTCAGCGAAATCACCTGGTTGTGCGTTGATGTGTGGGGTTGCCATAAGTGCTCTCCAAAGTTTTGTTTGATAAAACAGGCCTAGTATAGATGCCTGTTACCAATTCTGTTGAATTCGTTCGTTTTCGTTGAGGCAATAATATCGGGGAGTACACCATTCCCTTGAGAGTTCGGTCACAAAAAACGCCCTTATGGAAATTAATGGCAATGATTATAACTAAATATGTTGAAAGCGAAAAGGCAATCGATTTACTTAGCGTAGGTTTGTTGACGGCGCACACAGAGTCGGTGGTTTGAGCGGAAATTCTTTTTTAACTCTCGGAGATCGAAAGCCGCGATGGCTAAGTACAATGGTTATATTGTACAAATTAATTTCTTGTACAATCCGGACTAACTTGCTATAAGTTATACAACAAAAACTTTTGTATAGGGATGGCGTTATTATGGAATCTTCAATCAAAGTTGGTATCAGTTCTTGTGTACTAGGTGAGCGTGTTCGTTTTGATTCTGGCCATAAGGTCAGTAACTTTGTGACCAAAGAGCTCAGCAATTACTTCGACTTCGTTTCTGTTTGTCCAGAGGTTGGCGTTGGTATGCCTGTACCTCGACCTACGATTCGTCTGATTTCTGATGCAGAACGGGTAGCGCTCGTTGAAACAAAAAATCCTGAGAATGATCATACGGACAACATGTTGGCATACTCTGCTAATAAAGTGGACGAGCTACAAGATCAACAACTGTGTGGCTACATTGTGTGCGCTAAGTCGCCAACGTGTGGCATGGAGCGAGTTAAAGTTTACAGCAAGCATCATGCTTCTAAAGAAGGGGTGGGGCTGTACACGCAAACGCTGATGCAAAAGATGCCATGGTTGCCAGTTGAAGAGGATGGCCGCTTAAACGACCCTGTGCTTAAAGAGAATTTTATTACTCGCGTTTATTGCCTGAGTGACTTTTATGAAACCATGTCAGGGGAGCCAACTCGTGGCAAGATTATAGATTTCCACTCTCGCTATAAATTAACGCTAATGGCGCATCATCCAGAATCATACCGAGCTTTGGGTCGACTAGTTGCAGATGTTGCAAGCTACGAGATTGGAGACTTTTACGCACAGTATCGTCTGGGGTTAATGAAAGCACTTTCAAATCGAGCCAGTCGGAAAAATAACACCAACGTGTTGATGCATCTGCAGGGTTACTTTAAAAGTGCACTTACAAAAGACGAAAAAGAAGAGTTAGCGACGGTTATTCATGATTATCGCACTGGCGTACTGCCGTTGCTCGCCCCACTAACATTGATTAAACATTATCTAAATAATTACCCAGACGAGTATTTACAGAAGCAAAAATACTTACAACCGCACCCGCAGGAAATGAGATTACGTTATGGTTTGTAGTTCAGAAGAGAAACTGTACGCAATTAGAGATGTCGCAGAGATAACAGGAGTAAAGCCTGTCACTTTGCGAGCTTGGCAGAGGCGATACAACCTGATTCAACCGCAGCGGACAGAGAAAGGTCATCGTTTGTATCGCCAGCAGGACCTTGATGAGATTAAAGAGATACAAAGTTGGCTCGCGAAAGGCATCGCTATTGGTAAGGTTAAAGGCCTACTAGGCAAAGGTGATGATTTTGAAATGAGCGCTGAGCCACCTGCATTAGAAGAGGTTGAAACACTGCTTTCTGCTTTATCCGATATTAATCATGCTAAGACGGAGAGTGTACTGTCATCAGTGATGAAGGAGTATCCCCTAAATTTAGTTGTTGAGCAGTTTATAGAGCCAGTCTTCGAAGCAATAGAGTTAGTCAAAGGGTCGCTTCGTTCAATACAGATGGGCCTGTTCCAGACATGCCTGATCAAACGACTGGCACTTATTGTTGACTCTGAAAACAAGGCGTCTTCTAAAGGGAAGTGTTTGCTAGTTTGCTTTGAACAAACCAGAGATGCAGAAAGCTGGATCCAAGCAGCAATACTTTGTGAGCAAGGTTATCACACTACTTTAATTGTTAACGTTAATGACATTTCAGGTTTGGCTGAACATCAGGTTGTCGAACGTTATCAACGGATATTTTTGTTTTCTAATAAAGCACTACCTGCCAAACAGGTCGAGGTGTTAAAAGCGATGCAAGCTCAATTTCCCGATCAGATTCAATGCTCAGAGGTAATAAAGAAACTTCATATTGATCAAGTAGAGAATAGTTAAGGAGACACCATGGTTCTGGTATGGTTTCGACGTGATTTAAGAACGTTAGACCACACGGCATTACAAGCAGCCCTAGACTCTGGACAACCTGTAGTCGCATGTTTTATTGCGACCCCGCAGCAGTGGCAAGAGCATCATATGGCTCCGATGCAAGCGGATCTCATCGCTCGTCGCTTAGAGCAACTGAATCAAGAGCTTACCGATCTGAACATTCCGTTTTTGTATGCAGAAGTCGATAAGTTCTCTGGTTGCTGTGCGGTGATAAGTCACTGGGTGCAGGTACTAAACGCATCGAACGTAATGGCAAACAACCACTACGAAGTGAACGAGCAGGAGCTTGATCGAGAAGTATCTGATGCATTAAAACAGTCTGGTGTGAGCTTTGAATTATTTCATGATAAGTGTGTTCACGCACCGACTACTGTACTGAACAAACAGGGTGAGTACTTTAAGGTTTTTACACCTTTCAAACGAGCCTGGCTGCAGAAGTTTCAATTACCCGTCGTTTCAAAACCCCATGCTCAACCATCGCTTTCACCGCAGGTGTTGAAAGCGATAGAAGGCGAGTGTTTTGATGACAACTTCACATTCAGTTACCCACGTGAATCTAGCGAGCATTGGTTGGCTTCAACGAATGACATCCTTAATCAGTTAAGAACGTTTGCTCGTGAGCGAAGTGATGAATATCGGGATCGGCGTGATTTCCCGTCCGTTGACGGCACCAGTCAACTCTCTCCTTATCTGGCGATTGGCGCGCTGTCACCGAGACAATGTATTGCCAGGTTGTTCGCAGAAAACGAACAGTCGGATTTGCCCGAAGGAAAAGCAACATGGTTAAGTGAAATCATTTGGCGTGAGTTCTACCAACACTTATTGGTCTTTGAGCCAAAGCTAGTCAAAGGCAAGGCTTTTATTGATTGGGAAGAAAAGATTCAGTGGTCTTACGACGAGAAAGCGTTTGAGCGCTGGAAAACCGGGACCACTGGCTACCCTATTGTAGATGCAGCTATGCGTCAGCTGAACCAAACTGGCTGGATGCACAATCGCTTACGTATGATAGTCGCGAGTTTCCTGACGAAAGATCTTCATATCGATTGGCGCTGGGGTGAAATTTACTTTATGAGTAAGCTTGTCGATGGTGATTTTGCCGCTAACAATGGAGGATGGCAATGGTCTGCGTCGACAGGGTGCGATGGTCAGCCGTACTTCCGAATTTTCAATCCCGTTAGTCAGGGAGAGAAGTTTGATGCAGATGGCCGCTTTGTGCGTCATTGGGTGCCAGAAATAAAAAGTGTACCGAACAAGTTCCTCCACAAACCATGGACTTGGGAGGGGTTTTCTTTACTGGATTATCACACTCCGATGGTTGATCATAAAGCAGAAAGAGAGATAACCTTACGGCTCTTCAAAAGTGCCAAGGAATAGAGTGAAATGCTTAGCAAGAAGCGATCAATGAGTATCGCGAAACGAACCCTGTTGTCAGTTTCATTGTCATTAGTAAGTGGATTGTCATTTGCTAAGTTGTACGAGTTACCATCAGACAGCAGTCGTGTAATTGGTCGCGTTGAAAACCACGTTGTGCAACACGGCGAAACAATGGCCAATATTGCTAAGTTCTATGACGTCGGTATGCTGGGCTTAATGGCTGCGAATAAAGGCGTAGACCCTTTTCTTCCTCAGGAAGGGCACGTACTTACTGTTCCTACTCAGCTCATTCTGCCGGACGTTCCTTATCAAGGTATCGTGATCAACTTAGCCGAGTTACGCTTATACTACTTCCCGGCTAATGAAAGCGTTGTGCACGTATTCCCTGTTGGGATCGGACGTATAGGGCGTGATACTCCAGTGATGTCAACCAGTGTCAGTCAAAAGCGCCCTAATCCGACTTGGACACCACCGGCTTCTATTCGTGCCGAATACAAAGCAAAAGGCATTGAGTTACCAGCGGTTGTTCCTGCTGGCCCTGATAACCCGTTGGGTATGTTCGCATTACGTTTAGCTTACGGGAACGGCGAGTACCTTATTCACGGAACCAACAAAGATTTTGGTATTGGTATGCGTGTCAGCGCGGGTTGTATCCGTATGGAACCAAATGATATTGAATGGCTGTTTGAACAAGTACGTCGAGGCGAAAAAGTCACGGTCATTAACCAACCGGTTAAAGTGGCATTAGAACCAGACAGAAGTGTCTTTATTGAAGCACACGAACCATTAACTCGAAGTAACGGTAAGAAAGATGAATTGGAATTACCGAAAGAGTTGGGCTGGTGGTTAAGTGAGTTCGGTATGAAGGATGTGAAGGCGAAAGCTGTGATTGCCGCACAGAATGGAGTACCTGTAGAAATAACCGCGCCTTAAGGCGCGGCATAACACTATGACTTACTTAGTGTAAGATTGAGCGATGTTGTCGATACGCTCATTAGCACGTGCAGCTTCTTCTTGAGCAGACATTGCTGCGTCTTTAGACATTTGAACGTCAGATTGAAGAGATTGTACGTCTTGACTTAGCATGCTAACTTGGTTGCTTAGTTCGTCTAGTTTAGCTGTAGTTGCGTCATCAGAAGAAGCACAACCTGCTAGTAGAAGTACTGAAGTTGCTGCAGCTGCGATCAACGTTTTGTTCATATAAGAACTCCTTGCTTATAGTGAAAGTCTCGCTCCATTATTTTTGTTAGAGGCGAGGTTAAATGTGGATACATTGTATCAGTACATGATGTAGCAAAAGTCAAAAAAATCCAAGAATTTCATGGAGTACCTGACATTAACTTTTACCTGAGCCTAACAAAAGGCAATTATCAATCTTTCATTGACTCCCACAACAGTCCTCATAGCAGGTATTTTTGCCACGTTCCTGATATCAATAATTTAGACGATATTGACGCAAATGAAAGCTTCTCTCGGCAAATAAACGTAATATGCATGGATAAGCCCTAATTATCCGCGTAATCGACATGAAAGCCATGTATTGATGCTTTTAAGTTTAGGGTATAGTTCGAAGCTCTGCTGCTTGAACTTGATTGAGTCTCAAAAGTAACTTTATTTTTCCTTCAATAATTAGTTTGTGTGATCTCTATCTATACTCCTATGATTTGCGGTATTATAGCGGGCTTTTATTTTTTGCTACGTTAGAGCGGAATGACATTACAGAGCGCTCATATTGACTGATTTATTGGAGAATACTTTGCAATTTAAAGATCTAGGCCTAGACAACCGATTGTTGAAGAACCTAAAACACTACGATTTCAAAAAAGCGACTGAGATCCAACAGCAAGCAATTCCTGTTGCGATTGCAGGCAAGGATCTATTGGCATCTTCGAAAACGGGTTCGGGCAAGACTTTGGCGTTTGTATTGCCGATGCTTCACAAGTCACTTAAGACAAAATCGTTTTCTGCTAAAGACCCTCGAGCTGTCATCCTAGCGCCAACGCGTGAGCTGGCTAAACAAGTCTATGGTGAACTCCGCTCTATGCTGGTCGGTCTGTCTTACGAGGCAACCTTGATTCTTGGCGGCGAAAACTTTAACGATCAAGTGAAAGCACTGCGTCGTTACCCTAAATTCATTGTGGCAACACCCGGGCGTTTGGCAGATCATCTGGAGCACCGCTCTGTATTTCTTGATGGTTTAGAAACCCTGATTCTGGATGAAGCGGACCGTATGTTGGATTTGGGTTTTGCGCCTGAGCTTCGTCGTATTCACAATGCAGCTAAACACCGTCGTCGTCAGACTTTGATGTTCTCAGCAACGCTAGATCACGCTGAAGTAAACAGTATTGCCTCTGAGATGCTGAATGCACCAAAACGCATTTCCATCGGTGTCTCTAACGAAGAGCACAAGGATATCACGCAGAAATTCTACTTATGTGATCACCTTGATCATAAAGAAGCGATTCTTGAGCGCGTTCTTGCTGAAGCAGAATACCGTCAGGTCATTATCTTCACGGCAACACGAGATGATACTGAGCGTCTGACAGCGAAGCTGAACGAGAAAAAACTTAAGGCCGTTGCTTTGAGTGGTAACCTAAACCAGACGCAACGTAATACCATTATGAGCCAGTTTGAGCGCGCGGTGTTTAAGATTCTTGTCACCACCGACGTAGCCTCTCGAGGTTTGGATATCGCGACAGTCACGCACGTCATTAACTTTGATATGCCGAAGCATACTGAAGAATACGTGCACCGTGTTGGCCGTACTGGGCGTGCTGGTAATAAAGGTGATGCGATTTCTCTTGTGGGTCCAAAAGACTGGGATAGCTTTAAACGAGTTGAAGCATACTTACAACAAGACTTGTCGTTCTCAGTATTTGAAGACTTAAAAGGGAAGTTCAAAGGGCTTAAGCCACCTAAACCTGATCTGCGTAATAAGAAAACAACGGCTAAAAAAGCCCGTCCTCAGGCTAAGAAAGTCGCGAAGAAGCCAGTTAAGCGAGACAAGACCTTCTACAAAACTGTGTCTGTTGGTGATGATGTTTTCATCCCTAAGAAGAAGCCAGTAGAACCGAAGGCAGAAGATTAATTTCTAGAATCTGAATGCTGTTTTAACCAAGAAAAAGCTCCGCAATCGCGGAGCTTTTTCTATTCCTTATTTGTAAGAGCCTACGACTAAATCTGGAATTGTTTCAGTTCTTGTTGCTGCTTTTCGGCTAAGCCAGACAGCTCTTGTGCAGCCGCCGCTGATTGAGTAATGCCTGTGACGTTCTCACTGACCAGTTGATAGATAGTTGACAAGTTATTGTTGATGTCTGCTGTCACTTGCTTCTGTTCTTCTGAGGCGGTCGCTACCTGTGTATTCATGGCATTCAAATCAGAAATAACCTGACTGATGTTATTGAGTGAAAGGCTGACTTCTTCCGCAATCGCTTGGTTGTCTTTTAACATAGCCAAGCTAGAGTGCATGCTTTCGTTTGCTGTCCCTGATTGTTGCTGAAGCTCCTCAATAATGACCTGGATTTCTTTGGTTGACTCTTGAGTTCTGGCCGCGAGCATGCGTACTTCATCCGCCACGACAGCAAAGCCACGACCACTTTCACCTGCGCGAGCCGCTTCTATTGCCGCGTTCAGTGCCAGCAAATTCGTTTGCTCAGAAATGCCTTCAATGACGTCAATAACATGTCCAATTTGCTCGGATTGTTCTTTTAATGAAGTGACTACCACAGCAGCAGCATTAAGCTGGTCGGCCATTTTCGCGCTTGCTCGAGTACTCTCTTCGAACATGTTTAAGCTTTCTGTGGCGATCTGTCGAGCCTCTGTCGAAGCGCCGTCTGCCAGTTGTGCATTATTGGAGACTTCAGCGGCTGCAGACTCCAACTGATTGATCGCTGAGGCGACTTGTTCGACTTCCTGTTTTTCCTGATCGGAATTGGTACTGCTCTGTGTCATGACCGTGGCAAGCTCGGTGGAAGCAGAAGCGACATCTTCGCTGATACGAACCAGAGAGCCGACGGTGTTACGTAGCTGAACGATAGTCTGGTTCACATCATGTGAAAGTTGGGACACTTCGTTTTTTCCGATTTCTTCGGCTGTAACTAACAGATTTCCTTTTGCGACCTCACGCATAGTGTTTTGTAAGTTACGAATTGGAGCCACAATATAGTTGGCTAAGAGCCAGCTAATCAGAGATGCGGCTAACAGGATAATTGCGATGGATATTGCACTTTGAGTCAAGGTGTCAGAATGCACCTTTCCGTTGGCTTGTACGTCGCTGATTACGGTCTGATTCAGCTTTTCTGACAGGTTATCAATAGCGGTAATCATCTCTTCACCGGCGACTCGATAATGTTCCATGGCATTCTCAAACTTCTGATTGAAGTCAGCAGTGGCGTATTGACTCGCGTGTTTTTGAGCAAGTAATGGCGTCATGGTGAGACGCGTGAAGTCAACATAGTGGTTCATTGCTTCGCGCATGGCGGTGACTTCTGACTGAACTCCTGGCAAATCATTAATGGAATCTAACAATGCCCGGCTTTCAACTTGTCGTTGTGATAGCTCTTGATTTAGGGATTGAACATCCTCGGCTTGAAAAAGGCTGTAAATGGCTTTAATGCGCATTGCATAGGTGTTATCGACAATGGCGCTCAGGTCCTCTTTATGAATGATAAGACTGTGAGTGGATTCTGAAACCTTATTAAATGCATGATCTAGCTTATTTATTCCTACAGTTAGTCCAATAGCAAGTAAAACGACAGTAAACAAAACAGGCAAAAAAACCTGCAATTTAATAGATAGCGTGCTTAGAAATTGACGCATATTTAACCTCAATCTGAGTGAATTATTATGTGTTTTATGAATAGCATTAGATTCTAATTGCTATCTTTTTAAAATCAATAGGTTAGACTTTTTCTTTGTGGCTTGATTTTATAAAAAGGTTCAAATTCGAAATAGCTATTCAAGTGATGAAGGAAATGTAGGTAAATAGTAAAGATAAATTAAAGAGAAATGTAAGCGTCAGATTATTAGGTCAATTTCCATACGGGATTGGTAATGTGTCATAGATGCTTCAATTAAGTGAAACACAAATGTCACATTCGAGTTCTAAAGTGAGCACCGTTCAAGTGAAACACAACGGCAATAAAGCCACTTTAAGGATATTGTGATGAAAAAGACAGTAATCGGTGCAATCGCACTTCTAGGCGCAATGGCAGTGACTCCTGTTTCTGCTAAAGAAACTATCTCTGCAGTGGGTTCTAGCAGCGTAACTCCACTGATGGAAGTTTTCTCTGAGACATACATGAAGAAGAACCCAGAAGTATTTATCGAAGTTCAAGGTCCAGGTTCTTCAGCTGGCGTAAAAGCAGCAAAAAATGGTTCGGCTGATCTAGGTATGTCTTCTCGTAACCTAAAAGACTCAGAAAAAGAACCAGCTCTTATCGAAGAAGTCGTTGCACGCGACGGTATTGCTGTTGTTGTTAACCCACAAAACAAGCTAAAAGGCCTGACTGTGGAACAAGTAACTTCTATCTACAAAGGTGAAGTATCAAACTGGAAAGAAGTGGGTGGTGAAGACAAGCCAATCGTAGCAGTTACTCGTGATACTGCTTCTGGCACTCGTGGTGCATTCGAAGACATCATGTCTCTTAAAATGAAAGTGTCTGGCAAGAAAGTTTCTGCTATCTCTCAACGTGCGCAAGTTGCTAACGGTAACGGTGCTCTGAAGACTATGGTTGCTTCTAACCCATACGCAATCGGCTACATTTCTCTAGGTACAGTTGATAACACGGTTAACGCTCTAGCAATTGACAGTGTAGATGCGACAGTCGCTAACGTTAAGAACGGTTCTTACAAAGTAGCTCGTCCTTTCCTTGTTCTTTACAAAGAAGGCAAACCATCTGCTGAAACGCAAAAATTCCTAGATTGGATGCTAACTGAAGATGCGCAAAAACTTGTTGAACAAAACGGTTACATCTCAGTTAACTAATCCCATAGAGACGCTTAACTTTGCTCAGCCCGCTGTTTAGGGCTGAGCCTTTCTATTCATCGTGTTCACCGGCCATTGCCCAGAACCGTGAGACTTTTAAAATGACCATCGCGACAAATAGTGAAAAGCTTATGAATACTGACGCTAAAGCTATCAGCAAGCCAGGCCTACGAGAAAAACGTAGCGTAGACTGGAGAGAGCGCATCTTCCACGGCTTGTTCCTCACCAGTGCCGTTATCGGCATCGTATCATTAGCCGTAATTGCCTATTTTATTGTTCGAGAAAGTATTCCCGCATTTCAAGAAGTTGGAGTTTCGGGTATCGTGTTAGGACAAAATTGGCTCCCACCTGCGCTTTACGGCGTAGCAACCATGATTGTGGCTTCAGTCGTTTCGACGGCTGGCGCGGTAATGGTTGGTGTTCCGGTTGGTGTTTTGACTGCAATCTTTATCGCTGAAATAGCACCAAAGCGTTTGGCCGACATCATTCGTCCTGCGGTAGAACTACTGGCTGGTATCCCATCAGTGGTTTACGGCTTCTTCGGCTTGGTCATCATCGTTCCATTGATTCAAAATATCTTTAACGTACCAGCGGGTAACACGATTCTTGCCGGTATCATCGTTCTTGGGGTGATGATTCTACCTACTGTTATTACGGTATCTGAAACGTCTATCCGTGCTGTACCTCGCGCATACAAAGAAGGTTCTTTGGCACTTGGCGCTTCAAAAATTTACACCATTTTCAAATTGCTTGTTCCTGCGGCTCGCTCGGGAATTATGACGGGTGTCATTCTTGGTATCGGTCGTGCTTTAGGTGAGACGATGGCAATCATCATGGTGATGGGTAACGCTCCAGCCATGCCTGAAGGCATTCTGGACTCTGCACGTACACTAACTGCGAATATTGCGATTGAAATGTCTTACGCAAGTGGTGTTCACGCGAACGCACTTTACGCAACTGGTGTGGTACTGCTGGTCTTCATCATGTCGTTGAACGCTGTACTTCTTTACCTAAACCGAGAAAAAGCGAAGTAATCGCTCGTTAAAGGTGACAATTATGGATCGCGCAAAATTAAAACAAGCTCGCCAGTTCAAAGATAACGTCTTTAACGCTTTCGTTTGGATCTCGGCTGGATTAACGGTAGGTTTTTTGTTCTGGATTATCTGGTACATCCTATCAAACGGTCTACAACACGTAGATTGGAACTTCATTACTGACGATTACACACGTACCGGCGATGAGCACGGTATCTTCCCGATGATTGTGTCAACCATCTATATGGTTATCGCATCTATCGCTGTAGCTGCGCCACTCGGTATCATGACGGCAATCTACCTGACTGAATACGCAAAAGTCGGTAGCCGTTTAGTGAAAGTGATTCGATTCTGTACTGAATCTCTGGCAGGTATCCCGTCGATCATCTTCGGTCTGTTTGGTATGACTTTCTTCGTGGCAATTCTTGGTCTTGGCTTCTCGATTCTATCGGGTGCACTGACACTAAGTATTCTGATTCTGCCTGTTATCATCCGTACTACGGAAGAAGCGCTAATGGCGGTGCCACAAACGTATCGTGAAGGTTCTTACGGCCTTGGCGCTTCTAAAATATACACTATCTGGCGTTTGATTCTTCCGAGCGCAATGCCAGGTATCTTAACCTCGGTCATTCTAAGTATTGGTCGTGTCATTGGTGAGTCTGCTCCGGTTTTTCTGACAGCAGGTATGGTGGCTCGTATTCCTGATTCTTTATTGGATTCAGGTCGTACGCTAACCGTTCACCTTTACAAACTGACTACCGAACTGTTTACCGTTGAAGAATGGAATCAGGCTTACGGTACCGCAACAGTGCTCATCGTGGTTGTTCTTTTGATCAACATGGTGACTAAACTGATTGCAAGACGTTTTAACACCGCAACTTACTAACAAAACCAATTAAGAACGCACGTTAAAAGACACGAATTCAAGATTTAAGAGATTAAGAACATGAACAAGTTTGATATTGAGAACCTAGACCTTTTTTACGGTGAAAACCAAGCACTGAAATCGATCAACCTGCCTATTCCTGTTCGTCAGGTAACGGCGCTTATTGGCCCATCAGGTTGTGGCAAGTCAACATTGCTACGTTGTTTGAACCGCATGAACGATCTGATCGAAGGCGTGAAGATCACAGGCAAACTGGCAATGGACGGTGAAGACATCTACGGCAACATTGATGTCGCGGATCTTCGCATCAAGGTTGGTATGGTATTCCAAAAACCGAACCCATTCCCAATGAGCATTTACGAGAACGTGGCTTACGGCTTACGTGCTCAGGGTGTTAAAGACAAAAAATACATTGATGAAGTGGTTGAGCGTTCACTACGTGGCGCTGCACTTTGGGATGAAGTGAAAGACCGTCTGAAGTCACATGCTTTTGGTCTTTCAGGTGGTCAGCAGCAGCGTCTGTGTATTGCACGCACAATCGCAATGGAACCCGATGTGATCCTAATGGACGAGCCAACTTCGGCACTTGACCCAATTGCAACCCACAAAATCGAAGAATTGATGGAAGAGCTAAAGAAGAACTACACCATCGTTATCGTGACTCACTCAATGCAACAGGCGCGTCGTATCTCTGACCGCACTGCGTTCTTCCTGATGGGAGAACTGGTTGAGCACAACGATACGCAAGTGATCTTCAGCAGTCCTCAAGATGACCGTACGCAAGGTTACGTGAACGGTGACTTCGGTTAATCATTAATATTTATTGGCATAATTACATAACTATAAGCGATGGTAACTTTGCCCCTCTTTATGAGGGGCTTTTTTTATAGCTTTTCAAGCTGAGGGCTAGGTTGAGCTTTTTTCGCCTTTGACAGCTTATTAATATTGGCGAGTAAAGAATCAGAGTTCCAAGGCTGCTGCTCGGCACTGAAACGTGCTTGATTCATCACTTCAAGATCGTGCTTAACCGCTTCTACTGCCGCTGAGTTTAACCACTCTCGATTGGCCAGTAAGTACTCGCTAACGACCCTTTCAATTTTGGCGGCATCACCTTGCTTGATAACAGCCTTAAGTCCGTCAACTCTCAGTGAGTTTTCCGAATCTATCTCACGGTTTTTGCTTTGCTGAGGACGCTTTCTCCAAACCACAACCGTGATGATTGATGTTATTACCCACAGTCCTGCGAAGACAAAAGTCAGAACTTTCCAGCTCTCATTGACGCCACCTTGAGTGGGAGGAATCGCTGTCGTTGCCGGCGTTTGTGGCAGAGTCGTTTCTGGCAAGGTAATCAAGCCAATATCACTTTTCTCTACATCCAGTTCGATTGCATCGAGTGTTGCCGTTTTAGCGTCATCTTGGCTGCTATTCCACCAGTTCAGTGTATAAGCTGGCAGGGAATAAGTGCCTACTTCCGTTGGTATGATCACTTGTTTCACAGTCATGACCAGCGTGCCATCTCGCGTTGTTTCAAACTGCGGTTGTTCTGGATATACACGCAATGAAGCTGGGTAATCCATATCAATTCGAGGTAAGAACTCGGCTTGGGTTCCACGCGCCTTGATTTGAATAGTACGAGTGATGGATGAGCCCTGCTTTACTTTATTCAGTTCATTTGGCGATAACTTGTTACCCTCGTCGTCTTGCCAACTTTGCGTCATCTCTAACGCCGAGGCTGGCAACCATTTCCCCTGAAACTCCGCAGGAATGGCTTTAACTGTAATCGGCATTTGTTCAACGTTGGTTTGGATCGGCATTACCTTGGTTGAGCCAGTTAGGCTATCACCATAAATGTAAGAGCCAGTCAGTTGCGGACCATTTAGCGTGTAAGTACCGGCAGTATTCGCTGTCAGACGAAAAGATTGCTCTACGACCGTCACTTCAAGACCATCGATGACTCGCTGACCTTGCTGCATTTCTCCAACGGGTTCGAGCTTCATGCCTTCAATGCTCGGAGGTATGATCGTAGGGTTGTCCAAACGACGAGTATCCGCCTTGATAATGAGCTGCATACGTAAATTGGCCGATTGCTGGGGGTACAAGGTATGATTGTCGACGCTCATGGTGAAGCTGAACAGGTCATCGAGCTTAGGCTCTGTTTGACTAGCCGTTACACGCAATTTTATTGGCTCAGTGCGCATTCCATCTACACTAAAGCTCGGAATGGTCAATATCCCTTCCTTCATTGGTGCGATAGAGATACTCCACTCGGTACGTAAAAATTTACGCCCGTTAATATTGTTGCTAGAGCGACCGTAGCGAGGTTGCCCTAAGAAAAAGTCTTTCTCTAATACACTGAAATCGATCGCATCGGAACTCAACTCTGTGTCAGCCATCACTCTTAGGTTGATTACTTCGTTTTTCACAACTTGAGTTTTATTGACACTTGCTTCAAGACTTTGAGCCATTACCGAAACACTCGATAACAAGCTGGTCAAAAGAATAAAGACCAGTTTTACGCCTTTTTTCATCACTGGCTTACCACTCCTTTTGAGATTGTTGTGGACGTTGTTTTTGCTGCGCTTGCAACTGCATTTGTGCGCGAATCAGAAAGCTTGGATCTCGCGCGCTTTCCACAGCCTCTAAACGGCGGAATTCAGGATCATCCTGGTGTGATTTGCCTGGTTGAGCCTTTACCTTCATCGGCTGACCGCCTTGTTCAGACGTGTTGTCGTCTTTTTGATGGTTACGTTTTGACTCTGATTGTGTATTTTCCTGTTTATTTTCAGTGCCTTGATGATTTTGTGACTGCTGTCCTTGCTCTTGGTCTTCATCGTTTTGAGACTGTTGCTGCTGTTGCTGCTGTTGCTGCTGTTGCTGCTGTTGCTGCTGTTGCTGCTGTTGCTGCTGTTGCTGCTGTTGCTGCTGTTGCTGCTGTTGCTTCAGTTTCTCCTCTACCACTGAGAGGTTTTTCTGAGCGGCATCGAAGTCCGGCCTTTCCGCAATCAATTCTTTATATAGGTCTGCTGCTTCTTCGAGCTGGCCGTTTTGAGCCAGAGCATTTGCAAGGTTATAACGTCCTTCAATGGATGGATTATCAGAAAATGCTTCGATGGCCGTTTTATAATCTCCGGCCTGATAGCTCGCAGCTCCCTTCCAATTTGGGTCAGTAAACACGCCTTGTGCCTTTTCAAACTCGCCTTGTTGATAGAGCTGGGCACCTTGTTGGTTGTCATTTAAGAATGGGTTTGCTTCGACTTTAGCGGTCCAAGTCATCGGTGTGAGTCCTGCGATAAATAGCCAAATTACGCCACGACGGAAAAGCAAAGCTGCAGGAAGTAATAGCATTGGCAATAGCCAAAAACCATTATTCATTCGTGAGCCAGTTTGCACCTCATCGTTTTGTTTCGCAGCAAAGCTATTACCGGAATTATTGGTAAAAGATGCGATTGCTTCTACATCACGATTGCTATATTGGATCGGGACAAAGAGTCCACCTGTTTCATTGGCGAGTGTCTGTAAGTTTTTTAAGTGAGTTTTAGCGATTACCGTTGCCCCTTGGTTATTCTTGAGCAGGGAACCATTTGGTAGTGCAATAGGCGCACCATTTGCTGTGCCTATTGCAAGTATAGACACACGGAAATTTTTACCTTTCAATAGATTAAGTGAGTTGGTTAGCTCAGAGTCGTCAAGATCGTCGGCCAACACAATGATATCGCCTTGATTTGTCCCTGCTTGTGAAAACTGACTTAACGCTAACTGAATTGCAGAAGGCAGATTAGCCCCTTGAAAAGGCATCAAGTCAGGGGATAAGTTCTCGATAATGCCTGCCAACGTGTTTGAGTCTGTCGTGAGAGGGCTTAAGTTGTACGCATCACCAGCGTAAGCGATAAGCCCTGTGGCGCCTTCTTTCCAGTTAGGCAGTAAGTCTAAAGCTTTATAGCGAGTTTGCGCTAATCGGTCTGGTTTGATATCCGTCGCGTACATAGATCGCGACATATCGAGTACCAAAATGCGGTTTTGACTCAATTTAAAGCTCGGGCGCTCATTCGACTGCCAACTTGGCCCTGCCAGAGCAATACAGGCTAAGGCCCATGAGATTCCCCAAATGGTAAAGTAGCGCTTTGATTGCACTGAATGTCCCAACACTCTAGCTAAATGAGGGGCAATGAGCGCCGATCGTTTGCCTGTCAATTTTTTATTCAGAGTGAGCGCGATGGGGATCGCGATGAGTCCAGTCAGCCAAAGCGGGTGGAGGAAAATAAACTCAGCCATGTTTTCTCCTTAGGAAGAATAACAACACAGATAACCCCAATGCAGCGCTCAGTGGGTAGCGGAACCATTCGGATTGAGGGCGCCATGTTTGTGTGTCACTGGAGACAGGTTCTAATTGATTAATGGTTTCGTAGATCCTTTCAAGCTGCTCGGCATCTCTTGCGCGGAAGTATTGGCCTCCTGTGACTTCGGCAATTTGGGTCAGTGTCTTTTCATCGAGATCCGCTGCTGTATCCACTTTACGAGTCATGAAAAACTCTTTTACCATCATCTCTCCCGCGCCTATACCTACGGTATAAATCGTGGCGTTGTATTTCTTGGCGATTTCTGCCGCCTCTATCGGATCTAAAACACCAGCGGTATTTCCCCCGTCGCTCAGTAAAATCATTACGCGCTGAGGTGCGTCACTATCGACAAATGTTTTAGTCCCTAAACCAATGCCGTCGCCCATTGCGGTGCTTTTCCCGACTAATCCAATAACGGTTTGGTTGATTTGTTGTATGACTGCTTGTCGGTCTGCGGTGAGTGGGGTTTGTAAATAGGCATGATCGCCGAACAACACAACACCTAAGCGATCGCCTTTACGTTGCGTCACGAAATCAGACAAGACTTTTTTTACTGCGGTAAGTCGGTCGGTAAACTCACCGTCCAAATTCATGTCTTCCTTTTGCATTGAACCAGAAAGGTCAACCACTAACATTAAGTCGCGGTATTTCGGTTGAAACTCGATTGGATCGCCAAACCAAACTGGTCGTGCACAGGCGATGACTAACAAGGTCCATATGGCGATAGATAAGGTTTTTTGCAGCCATTGTTTCGGCTTGTTGCTGTGTGTATTGTCCGGTAAATAAGCCAGTTTAATCTCAGCTTGCTGGCTTTCTTGTGGCAGCAGCTTGTAAACAAGCAAGGGTAGGGGCAGTAAAAGCAGTGCCCACCACCAGACAAATTCAATATTCAACCATTGGCTAAAGCCGGTTGCTAAGGTTTGCTCAGTCACGGGTGTTGGCTCTTTTCTTTGGTGGCAAAGCGTGGCTTATCCAGAAAACACAGTCTTCAATTAAATCCTGGTGCTCTCCCTGAGAATATTTCTGATACAAGGCGGCCTGCCATTGTTGCTGTTTATCTAAGAATCGACTTTCTTTGATGTGGTTATCCAGAAATTCATACCAAGCTGCGCCAGTGAGCGGTGCAATCTCTTCGCGAGGAAAGTAGCTCAACGCTGCCTGACGTAAGATCTCTAAAGCAGAAGAAGGGGTATTAGGCGTCACCGAGTTTGTCAGAAGCTTTAGTGCTGTTCGTTTAGCGCGCAGACGCTTAGTACGCCATTTGAAATACAGGTATATGCCCAAAAGAGTTAACGCAATACCTGTAATTAGTGCCCACCACCCCCAGGCGAGTGGCAGCCAATCGGGAGCATTAGGCAAAATTAAAGGTTCAAGGTTTAGGCTTTGATTATTTGTTGTCATTGTTATTACTGCTATTTGAGTTAGGCTGCTAGCTTAATTGCTGGATCAATGAAGAGCCACTGGAGAGGCTGTTAAATGGAATCGCCATCGAATGGCATAGCTGCTTGATGGATTCCTGATGAGCCTTAAAGTGCGATTCGAGCTCTCTTCTCTCTCCTTTGGAACCAAAGTTGAACCACTGACTACGACGACCATCAGACGCTTTTACTTGTCCTCGGAAGTCTGTTTCTCCCCTTTCTAATGGATCAAAAAACTGTATGGCTCTGACGGAGTTGTGTTGTTTAAGCCGACGTAGTTGAGTTAATTCTTTTTCGCCAGTTTGTGAAAAGTCACTGAGCAAAATCAACTCACTGCCTTTTGGTGTCAACGTATGCAGTGTTTCGAATACTTGGGAATAAGGCATAGAACGGCGTCCATTTGTTTCCATCGCTGATAGTTGCTCATTATGCGTGTTGATAATGGCATTTAGGATTTTCAGTCCCTGCGTTTGTAAGGACGAGGGACGAAATTCCAGGCATTGATGCCCGTCGTCAATAACGGCCCCGATGCGGTCTTTCTTCGCTAGCGTTAACCAGATTAACACACTGGCAAAGTGCGCCAGTTGTACCGACTTCAATACATACCTTGAGCCAAAGTAAAGACTCGAGCTTAAGTCGATGTATAAAATCACCGCTTGCTCTTTGTCTTCGGCGAACAATTTAGTGTGCGCTTTGCCAGTGCGCGCGGTGACTCGCCAATCAATACTGCGGATATCATCTCCGGCCTGATATTGGCGTACTTCCATAAAGTCCATACCACGACCTTTCTGGCGACTAGTATGGTTACCGCTCATCTGTGACCAAATACTTTGCGCTGGTGGTAACCATCGAATCGATTGGGTGCGATGATGCAGCAGTTCTTCTAAGGTTAACGTCACCCCATTTGCATGAGGTGGCAATGGCTGTGTTGCAGACATATTATTTACCCATTCTATGCGCTGCCAACAAGGTTAAGTAGCTTATCAATGACTTGATTTGCACTTATGCCTTCTGCCTGTGCGTGATAGCTCAGTAGCAAACGGTGACGCAGAACGGGGTATGCCATCGTTTGTACGTCTTCTGGAGAAACAAAGTCTCGTCCTTTTAACCAAGCATGAGCACGAGCACATCGGTCTAACGCGATCGTGGCTCGGGGGCTGACACCCATCGCTAACCATTTATCCAGTTCGCTGTCATACTCACTCGCTTGACGTGTCGCCATCACCAGACGCACGATGTACTGCTCGATCGTTTCTGCCATATGAATATCGAGCACTTCTTTTCGTGCGGTGAAGATATCTTGTTGGCTGATACTCGGACGTTCGAGCACGGCTTCGCCTTTCGCTTCCCCTCGGTTGATACGCAATATCGCCAGTTCGTGTTCAGCATCCGGATAATTCACTTCTAAATGCAACAGGAATCGGTCCAACTGGGCTTCTGGAAGCGGGTAGGTTCCCTCTTGTTCGATCGGGTTCTGAGTTGCCATTACTAAAAATAGTTCAGGCAAAGCATAGGTGTGGCGCCCTGCTGTCACTTGTTTCTCAGCCATGGCCTCAAGCATGGCTGCCTGCACCTTCGCGGGCGCACGGTTAATCTCGTCTGCCAGAATGAGTGAGTTGAAGATAGGGCCTGACTGAAAAGTAAATTCCCCAGTTTCTGGACGGAAGATATCAGTACCGGTTAAATCCGCAGGCAGTAAATCGGGGGTGAACTGAATACGGTGGAAATCACCTTCAACGCAGTCGGACAATGATTTGACTGCTCGGGTTTTTGCGAGCCCTGGAGGACCTTCAACCAAAATGTGCCCGTCAGCAAGTAGGGCGATCAAGAGTTGTTTGACCAAGTCCTGTTGGCCAATTATTTGAGACTCGAGGTATCGTTGAAGCGTTTCGAAGTTAGATTTATGCATGTTGTGGACTCTCGATATCCATTTGAGTTGATTATCAGTATTGGTCATTTACTTGGTAGAAAAAGTTCCCAGTAAGACCTTGAAACTTATATTTTCAATATTGGGTCATTGACAAGTATTACAAGCCTTTAAGGTCGGCTATACGAGCAGAGTGATGGCTCTTAAGGAGATGCCTGGTAGCGTGAAGCGGTAGACTTGGATAGAATAGAGGGAGTTAAAAGTTCAATGGTTATATTTAGGTAAGTACTATGAATGATTTCGAACAAGAGCTAGAGCAAATGTCTCAAGAGGTCTCTCAGGAAGAAGAAGTGAAGCTACCTTCACTAGAAGAGCAGAAGGCGATAGCAGCTGAACTGAAAAAGTTAGAAGCAGAAGGCAAACTGACACCAGAGATTCTAGAGCAGTATTTCGGCAAGTTTAACCAAAAGAATGCGGTGCCGATTCACTAATAAAAGGGAGTGTTTACTCCCTTTTTTATTCTATTGGCTAAACTTAAATAAACTCATTTTATATCAGTGTGTTACATGCCTCGTATTAGTCATTTTCATACTTGACATTGTTAACGCTCTAACCAACTCTATTATGCATTGCAATCTATATGGTTAGAGGAATATTTGCGGTATGGAGTATCACACTACAGGGGATATCATTTTAATTACTGAGAGCAGTTTACAGTCTTCTTTATTGAAGGATGTTTTAGAAATGAAACTCGGTATAAGCGTTGTTTTGATAACACCAGAAAACCTTACCAGCCGATCGATTCAAGGTCAGCTCATTTCCGCCATTATTTTAGACTTCAGTATTCTGACAGATGATATACGTTCGCTATACCAACACTTAAAAGAGTCAGAGCTAAGGGGGATTAGAGAAATCCTTATTAACTGTGACGGAGACATCTCTACCGAAGACCTTTTTGTTTGGAACACGTTAGCTGGTATTTTTTATACTTCAGATGACTTCCAAACGTTACAAACTGGCATTGATAAGATCTTACAAGGAGACATGTGGTTTAGTCGTAAATTTACACAGCGATACATCACTCATCTTCGTCAACACAGCATGCCAGTACGCAAAACTTCCTCGACCATCCTAACCAGAAGAGAGCTGCAAATCATCACGTTTCTTGAAATGGGAGCATCGAATCAAGAAATCGCTGAACAATTATTTGTTAGCGAAAATACAGTGAAGACTCACTTACATAATATTTTTAAGAAAATTGAAGTGAAAAATAGAGTTCAGGCGCTCATTTGGGCAAAAGAAAATATTGCCGAATATTCGATGTCGGTCTAAGTAGATGAGATATCAACGTCCGAATTTATTGATGGATTATATATTGTCGCAGGATATCGACTTAGTTAACCCTGGCTAGCAAGCTCGAGAAGATTAAACACCTCAAAAGATGTTTTGACTTCAAACCGATTAGGATTCGGTCTGTCTGTACCGAAATCTATGTGTTTCTATATCATTTAGAGAAACTCAAACGGACAAATTAAAGTTTTTTTTGCTATTGTTGCCTGCTCTGAGAAAGATTTATCAATAGTTCAATAGCAGGAAGTTGATAATGGAAAAAGTGCAGTTGGTCGTCAGTTTTCTACTGGCCCATAAAATGCTGTTTACCACGTTAATTCTTATTGCCGCGTGGTTAACGCGTCGGTCCATTCTCTCTATGATTCGTGGTGATCACACGCTTCTTTCGGAGAAGCAGCGTAGTTGGATGTCGAGAACGAAAAACGGCACCTTTACCATCACGTTGTTGATTCTGTTCGTTCTTTGGCAGTCTGAAATCAGTGAGTTCGCATTAAGTGTTACTGCGATTGCGGTGGCGATAGTGGTGGCCTCAAAGGAAATCATTCTGTGTTTTACTGGCTCTATTCAGCGTGCCAGTTCACGCTCTTTTCGTGTTGGCGACTGGATAGAAGTTGGGAAATTATGTGGTGAAGTGATTGATCACAATATGATGGCGACAGTGATTCAAGAGATCGACCTTCATCATGGCCAATATCATTACACAGGGAAAACAGCCACCTTACCAAACAGTATGTTTTTTACTTATCCGGTGAAAAACCTGAATTTTATGAAACGGTATGTTTATCATAATTTCTCAGTCGTAGTGAGGGACTTTGTCAATTTATACCCACTTTTGACGCCACTAACAGAGAAAATTGAGGAGCATTGCAGTTACTTCAGCGACGTTGCCCATCGCTATAACGCAATGATTGAAAAACACGCTGGTGTTGACCTGCCGGGCGCAGAGCCGCATATTCATATTTCTAGTAATGCGACTGGTGAGCAGAGCGTGCATGTCATGATCTTTTGCCCAACGGATAAAGCGAATCACTTGGAGCATCTGATTCGTCAAGATTTTATGGACCTTTATGAACAACGTTTCCCGCTAGAACTTAAATAGCTTTTAAGCTCTGGTTCTCGTAAAGGTTAAAAACAAAACCCGCTATTTTAATAGCGGGTTTTGTGTATCTAGCTGAACTTACTTTTAAGCATTAGGAATAAGAAGTAAGCACTACCTATAATCGCGACCAAAGTTCCAGCAGCCACTTGGCTAGGATAAATGGCTATCTGGCCCAGCCAATCAGCCCAAAGCATTAGCGTTGCGCCAATTAAACCACCAACTAGCAGCTGCTCTTTTACCTTTCTGGCGCCCAGCATCATCGCCATGTGAGGAGCTACCAGACCGACAAAAGCAACGGGGCCGACTGTCGCGGTGGAAAATGCACACAGAAGGGCAACAGTCGTCAGCATTATGGTGTTGGCAACCGAAGGGTTTAGTCCTCTTGCATTAGAAAATGCACGGCCAATAGAGATCAGAGTTAACCATCGGGAGATAGCAAACACGCTAGCAAAAAGGATCATTACCGCGATGGTCAACATGACCGCAGTCTGGGAGGTAACACGATAAATCGAACCTGTTAACCACAGTAGGATCTTATAACTTTCACCAGAACCTTGAGCTAAGGCAAATTGAACTAATGCTTCGAGCAGAGCAGAAAGCGCAATACCCGACAATACAAAGTTCGAAGGGTTAAACTGGCTCCGTTTACCGATTAGCAGTAACAACATTAAGACAGTCAAACTGCCTAAAAAAGCCACGCCCCAGTTGAAGGAGGCAAGCAATGATCCGGAGATCACGCCAGTGATTATGATCGCAAATGTCGCACCGGAAGACACACCAAGAATATCTGGGCTGGCTAATGGGTTATAGACAATACGCTGTAAAATTATTCCCGCGACAGAGAGCGCGATGCCGACGGCAAGCGCAGTAATCATGCGAGGCCAGCGCAGTTGCCATTGAAACTCTCCTGGTAGCGCAACTTCGATGCCATTCGCGCCATGAGTAATTAGTGAGTAGATCAGGACTCCCGCGAAACTCATGCCTATTATGCTTGCCACTGTTACTTTTGATAGTTGTGTTTTGCCCTGACTCATGGAAAGGTTGAGCTGATCCGTTGCTGTGAGCTTTTTACGAGTAAACCATATTAAAGCTGGTGCTCCGATGGCGGCGGCTGCAACGCCACTAGGAATGATTTCTTCCAGCCATAAACTTAATGAGATAGAGAGTGAATCGGTAACGAGTAGCAGCGTTGCGCCAAGTAATAGGCTACTTATAAGTTCGTCACGAGGCGTTCTTGCTCCCATCGCTCGGGCGATATTCGGAGTCAGTAAACCGATAAAGCTGATGATGCCGACAGCGGTAATGGACACTGATACGAGCCAGATCCCCATGACCATTAAAGCACCAAATGCTGGGAGTACGGCCAACCCTCGTGCTGCTGCACCTTCTTGACCGAGTTTTAAGAGTGTTAATATGCGCGGTGCTATCAGAACAATAATGAGTGCAATTGCAGAACGTGGCAATAACCACTCAAACCAGTCCCAGCTGTATTGAGAGAGATCCCCTGCACCCCACATAAAGATATTCTGCGCGAACTGAGCATTAAGGATGATAATGGCTGTCGCAACGGATCCGAGCAGAATATTAATTACCATGCCAGATACCACGAGAGGCAAGCCCGTCATGTTTCTTATGCCTGCGATAGATACGATCAGCCCAAACGCGATAAGTGCGCCTGCCATGGCTGCCAAAGCTGAATAATCTGCCACCCAATCTACAAACCAGATATTCACCACGACCAATGCCAGCCAAGCGCCAGAGGATGTTCCTAGTGTGAGAGGTGAGGTTAAGTGGTTTTGTGTCAGCTGTTGCATCAAGCTGCCTGTTAGTCCAAGCATTGCACCGACGAGTAGTGTGATACACAGTCTCGGTAATTGAGACTGAAGGAAGAAAACGTCACGAAACTCACTGCCAAGTTCCGGTTGAGTCAGCAGCCCCCACTGTGCGCCGAATGACAAGCTTGTGTCTAATTGCAGACTAAAAACACTAAGCAACAGAATTAGTGCCAAGTAACCGATGTATTGTTTTATTCTCATTGTTTTGGTGCCAACTCAATTAAACTCTCGGTGATGGCCTCAGCCATGTATTGTAAAGACATGGCTCCGCCATATGCCCAAACGGCTTTGACTGAGTTAACTCTCTGCTTTTTCACAAAAGGCATGGCTTGCCAAAGAGGAGAATCCTTCAATTTGTCTTCTTGAGGAAAAGGCTGTACGTATAAGATGTAGCTGTCTTCAAGATACTGCAGACGATTAATACGATCTTGTTTTACTCCCCAAGCTTTGGGTGACTCATGTATTGGATTGGTTAACCCCAGATGTTTAACCACGTAATCTGTGGTTGAGTTTTCTGTAGACAAAAACACCGAATTCGGAGTGGAAAAGCGCATCACTAGTACTTCTAACGGATCGGGATAATGCTGGTGGATACGTAGTCGCATTTGTTCAAACGATCGATTTAAAGCGGTTAATTTCTCTTCTACAAGATCTTGCTTATCAAACAGTTTTCCCAGCGTACGGAAATGACGGATTGCCGTCTCTGCTGCCGCTTCGTTTTCTGAAAAGTTTGGCAAATAAATCACAGGCGCTATTTGTGATAGTAACGGAATGAGATCCTGCTGTGGTGAGGCGGCTAAAATGACATCTGGGTTCAAGCTGGCGATTTTTTCTAAATTCGGTTCAGCGCGAGTGCCAATATCTTCAATGGTTTCTGGCGCATAAGGATTGACTACCCATTGACGATAGCCCGATAAGTTTGGCGCAGCAATAGGCTCAATTTTTAACGCAAGAACCTGCTCGAGTATATCCCAGTTTAATGTAACCACACGCTGAGGTACTTGCTCAAAAGTGTGGGTAGAGTATGTATCAGTTATGGTTATTTCAGCCTGTGCCGGTGCGAGAAATAGCATACTAGCAATAGCTATTGATGTGCTGAGGCGTTCTAGAAAACGAAGTACTAAGCGCATACAACGGCTACCTTACGGCTGGCAAGGGTGTCTGCCGGAGTCGGGTGGTCGATCAGTGTGATTGGTGACTCGTAGAGATCCGACAAACGCTCTTCGTCGAGAAGCATTTCTGCTTTGCCTTCAAAAGCGATTTGCCCTTTCTTGAGTGCCACGATGTGAGTGGCGTAGCGAAGCGCCAAGTTCAAGTCATGCAAAATAACAATGATCCCGACGTTCTCAGTCTTATTCAACTCTGACAGTAATGCCATTAACTGAAACTGATGATGTACATCTAGCGCAGAAGTCGGTTCATCGAGAATCAGAATCGGTGATTGCTGAGCGAGCAACATGGATACCCAGGCTCGTTGACGCTCACCTCCGGACAAATCATCTGCCAGAGCCTGAGAGAATGGAGTGACCCCGGTACGCTGCATCGCTTGAGAGATGATCTGCTTATCTTCAGAATTCCAGCGACCTAGCGCGCCGCGCCATGGGAAACGCCCCAAACGAACCAATTCTTCGACCGTTAACCCAGCGGAAGCCGGGAGTTTTTGCGGCAAGTAGGCGATTTGCTTTGCCAGTTCTTTGGTTTTAAGTGATGAGAGGTTTTGACCGTTGAGTTCGACGGAGCCTTTGTCTGGTGACATTTGCCCGGAAAGCAAGTTAACCAAGGTCGATTTCCCTGAACCATTATGACCAAGCACTACGGTGAGTTCATTGGTTGGGAGGTTAAGCTGATCGATACCGAGGATCTGACGTCCACCTCGAACGATCTGAATATTAGATAGTTGAAACATGGATAGGTCTCAAGATTAAATACTCCTCTCACAGGAGGGGAGTAGGAAAAACAATTACCAGCGGTAGTTAGCGTTTAGCATCACAGAGCGAGACTGACCGAAGTAACAGTAGTAATCGCATCCAGAGATAAACTCTTTGTCCAGAATGTTGTTCACATTGAGCTGAGCTTGCCATTGTGAAGTGATCTCATAAGTGACAGACGCATCCCAAAGTGTCACAGATGGCACAGTCAGATCCGAACTAGCCGTGTTGTCTTTAGATTCGCCTACATTCAGACCTGGGAATAAGCGGTATGCATTGTAATCTAACCCTGCAGACGCCTGATGCTTGGCAATAAGCCCCGCTTGTTGCGTGCCCTTGCCGTAAGTCTCGTCCGTTTCCGCTTTGGTGTAGTAGGTGTAACTCGCCAGCAGTTTCACGTCGTCAGTCAACTGAGCAGTTCCTTCAACTTCGACACCGGTTGATGTCACTTCACCAGCCTGAGTAGCAACCCAAGTTGATGGGTTGGTGACCAGTGCATTTTTCTGTGTGATATCGAACCATGCGATGTTGATGAAGCCATCCATAAAGATCGGTTCATACTTAACACCTGCTTCAACTTGCTCACCCTCGAGTGGTTTGTAGAGCTTGTGCGTGTGCCATAAACGGAACCACTGCAGCTGGCGCGATAGCACAAACCAACGCTTTACGGACAGCGATGGCGAGAGAGTTACGATTTGTCATTAATACATACCCGACAATCGTTTTAAATAAAAATCCAAATTGTAATTGTTATCATTTAAATTATTATTTGTGTATTTTACTGACTTTTGCATCAAAAGATAGTAAAAAGTCAGCAAATTTGATCGATATAACCAAAGTAGTTGTTATGTTTAATTGGTTTGAAAAACTAACCCAACCGTTTCCCCTGCATGAAACCGAAAAGCCACCCAAGACATTGTTTGGCTTTTGTCGTTTTTATACGCGTGGATTTGAAGTGCCGCTTATTGTCATGGCGGTGTTTAGTGCGCTAATTGCGATCACGGAAGTCACCCTGTTGCGCTACATGGGTGAGCTAGTCGATATATTGTCTAACCAAGATCGCACCACTTTCTGGCAAGATCAGAGCGATCAAATGTTGATGATGCTCTTCCTTGTTGTGGTTGTCATGCCCGCATTAAGCTTTGTACATGCGATGGTGATGCACCAAACACTGCTGGGTAACTACCCAATGTCGATTCGCTGGCTGATTCATCGCTACTTACTCAAGCAAGCTGTTGGTTTCTTCCAGAGAGATTTCGCTGGTCGTGTTGCAACAAAAGTAATGCAAAGTGCTCTGGCAGTGAGAGAAACGGTGATGAAGCTGCTGGATGTATTGGTCTACATCAGTGTCTATTTTGTATCAATGATATGGATGATGGGTGAGGCCGACGTTTTGCTAATGCTGCCAATCGTTATCTGGCTTGCATTATATATCCTGATCCAGCTCTACTTTATTCCGAAAATGAAGCGAGTGGCGACCGAACAGGCGGATGCGCGTTCTGTGATGACAGGACGGATTGTAGACTCTTACACCAACATCTCTACGGTTAAGTTATTTGCCCATTCGCAGCGCGAACTTGAGTATGCAGAAAGCAGCATGAAGCAGTTTTTGGTTACGGTATACCGTCAGATGCGTATGGTGACTTGCTTGCTGTTTAGTGTCGATTCAATCAACTACTTACTGCTGTTGTCTATTGGCGTTATTTCCGTTTATTTGTGGCTAGATGCGGCAGTAACGATTGGTGCGATTGCTATTGGTATCAGCATCGCGCTGCGTGTACAGGGCATGTCGAAATGGATCATGTGGGAAGTCAGTACACTGTTTGAAAATATTGGTACCGTTGTTGATGGTATTAGCACTATTTCTAACGACGTTGAAGTGAAAGATGTACCGAATGCGAAACCGTTGCAAATTCAACAAGGTGAAATCTGTTTCGATAACGTTAGCTTCAACTACAGCGAAGAAAAATCAGTACTTGAGAACCTAAACTTGACGATTAAACCGGGTGAGAAAGTTGGCATTGTTGGGCGTTCTGGTGCAGGTAAGTCAACGCTGGTTAACTTGCTATTGCGTTTTTATGATGTGAACTCCGGTAAAATCTGCATTGACGGACAGGACATCTCTCAGGTAGAGCAGGAGTCTTTGCGTCAGCACATTGGGATGATCACTCAGGATACATCTTTGCTGCACCGCTCAATCAAAGACAACATTCTATATGGTGATCCAGCTGCCTCTACGGAGTCTGTGATAGCCGCCGCTGAGAAGGCACATGCGCACGAATTTATCCAGACTCTGAAAGATGAGCAAGGTAATGTTGGCTATGATGTTGAAGTGGGTGAGCGTGGCGTAAAACTGTCTGGTGGTCAGCGTCAACGTGTCGCTATCGCGCGTGTTCTGCTTAAAAATGCACCGATTCTTATCATGGATGAAGCAACATCTGCACTGGATTCTGAAGTGGAGTCTGCCATTCAAGAAAACCTAGAGGTATTGATGGAAGGGAAGACCGTGATTGCCATTGCTCACCGTTTGTCGACTATCGCTGCTATGGACCGTTTGATTGTGATGGATAATGGTCAAGTTATCGAACAAGGTTCTCATCAGGAACTCCTACAGCTTAACGGGGTTTATGCCCAGTTGTGGAAACGCCAGACAGGCGGTTTTTTGACAGAGTAATATTGGTGAGGGCTAGGAACTACATCAACCTGATGGTTAAAAAGGGAAGCTTAGGCTTCCTTTTTTATGCTCAACAAACATGCAGTGGCACACTATATATGTTTCTTAGGTCGAGCAATTTATGATTCATCTCTATTTTTTATTATTTATAAATTGTCGTTTTATGATGGTTGTCCACAATGGCAGTTCTCCACGTGCAACACAAGATTGCCGAGAATAACAATAATTACAATGCTGCCATACTGGAAGAAACATGAAAATCAAACCCCTCCCACCTTTAAACAGTCTAATCGCGTTTGAAGCGTCGGCTCGACATTTGAGTTTTACGCTCGCGGCTGAAGAGCTCAATGTGACCCAAGGCGCAATCAGCCGTCAAATCAGACAATTAGAAGAGTATTTAGGTAAAGCGATGTTCACGCGTGCCAATCGCAGCATCAACCTAACGCCGACAGGCTTGCAATATTATCAGTCGATAAGTCAGTCTTTGCTCGATATCGCGCAGATCACTGGAGAAGTAAAAAAGTGGCAAGGGGAGCAGAAAATTACCGTCGCTACGACTAACGCAATGGCCGCCCTATGGTTATTGCCGAAAGTGGCTGAATTTCAAAATGAGCATGATGATATTGATATAAGAATTCTGGCGTCTGACAACGTACTTGATTTAAGACGCTTAGATTGTGATATCGCCCTGTTTTACTGCAAAACACCGCCCGCCGAAATGGAAATAACGACACTTTTCTCTGAAGAAGTTTTTCCGGTTTGCAGTCCACTTTATTTAGAAAAGATCGGTCACCCCACTAAAGTTGAAGAGGTTTTTAATAAGACGTTGCTTTATCTCGAAGAGTCACAAAGGGATTGGGTAAATTGGGAGGAATGGTTTGCAGGTGTTGAACTACCTAATATCGTACCGCGTAACCGCATGAATATTAATAACTATCCTATGTTGCTGCAAGCTGCGATTAACGGTCAGGGCATTGCGTTAGCTTGGGGCTCTTTGGTTGATGATTATTTGCAAAGTGGTGCATTGGTGAGGCCTGTTGAGCATGTTCTGTCAACGCCATCGAATTTTTGTATGTTGGAGCCCAAGGAAAGAGGCTTAATCCCAGCCAGTGTAAAACACTTTCGTGGGTGGCTATTACAGCAATTACCGGATGAAGTCGGTGATCGCGGGTTAGCTGAAATGGTCGAATCTTCCGGGTAGTCGATACAAAAAAGCGGGAGCTAAGTACTCCCGCTTTTATATTTTCGTTCTACTTAACTAGGTTAGTGCAGGCTTTTGATTAAGAGTTGGATTTTCTTCTACAGTTGAATCAGCTGTTATGGTTTGTTGGGTGGCCGTCTTACTTTCTACAAGTGGCTCTACAGGACCATCAAGTTTGGTTTGCTCCGGGTGGACGTGTTCTGGCAACATCGCCCATGGCTTCGGCTCACGTCGGATACTATGGAATAAGGTTAAACTCATTACCGCAATAAAGATTGCAATTGGAAAGCCGGCAATGATTGAAGCGGTTTGCATCGCTTTCAGACCGCCTGCATACAGCAGTACTCCAGCAATTGCTGCGATCATTATTCCCCAAAGCACACGAATGGATTTTGGTGGTTCGCTGTCACCCGCCGCATCTAAGGTACAGAGAACTAAAGTTCCTGAGTCAGCGGAGGTAATGAAGTATGTGCCCAGCAGCAAACACGCCAATACACTTAGTATTTTACCGAATAGACCTGTATCTAGGTTATCGAACAACGTAAATAATGCGCGAGTAGTATCCGCTTTGGTCGCTTCCAGAATGACTCCGCCAGTAAATGCCGCTGGTGGCGTTTGGCCAGCCTCTTGAGCAGCAACCACTTGAGTTTCATACGCTACGCGAGCATCTTGTTCAACTTTGAGTGCGGCTCCGCCGAAAACCGACATCCATAAGAAAGTGATCAGCGTTGGTACGATTAAAGCGCCGCCTATCAGTTCACGAATCGTTCTACCTTTAGAAATGCGCGCGATGAACATGCCGACAAATGGCGCCCACGTCATCCACCATGGCCAGTAGTAAGCTGTCCACCAATTTTGCCAGCCCGAGTCGTTTTGTGCGTCACTCCATAGGCTCATACCAACAATATTCTGTACATACAGCCCTGTGCTTTCTAGAAGTGTATTCAGAATGTAGCGTGTCGGGCCAATGTAAAGCACAACAAGCACTAGCAGCAATGAGAGCAACATATTCCATTCAGAAAGGCGACGAATCCCTTTACCAACACCAGACAGAACTGAGGCAACCGCGCAAGTACACAAAGAAACGATAATGATCAGTTGTGTTCCTAGTCCGATATCCCAACCAAATGTTTGATTTAGTCCCGAGTTAATCTGAATTACGCCCATGCCAAGTGTTTGGGAGATGCCAAAGGCAGTTACCGCGACTGTGAGAATATCGACAGTATGGCCGATTGGTCCATAAATGCGGTTTCCAATAAGGGGATACAGAATAGATCGTAGGGTAAATGGAAGATCTTTACGGTAAGAAAAGTAGGCCAGAGCAAGTGCAACAATAATAAAAACTGACCAAGGGTGTAATCCCCAATGGAAGAAAGTTAGTTTCATTGATGTCGTTGCAGCCTCATTCGTTAAACCTTGCGTGAATGGGTTGTCAGCATAGTGCCACATTGGTTCAGCGACGGACCAGAAGATCAAACCAATCCCCATACCGCCAGAAAACAGCATAGATATCCATGATAGGTAACTGAACTCGGGTTTTTCGTCATCCTTACTTAAACGAATGTGTCCGTAGCGGCTGATCATTAAATAGAGCAGAAAACCGACGACTAAAGAAACGAGTCCGATATAAAACCATTTCATATTCTGCAACAGAATACCGGAAACAGATTCGAAATATTGACCCGCTTGGTTAGCGAGAATAGCGCAGAAAAGTACAAAACCGATGACGATGATCTTAGATGCGATCGTTACGGTCGGGTTAAGTCCTTTCAGTATCCCTGATGTTGCTCTCATAGGCGTCCCTCACAGTGTTTTTGTATGCAACGTTATCGTTTGTTGTTTTATTGTTAATTTTTAGGGAGGTTAGAGAGTGATGTGCGTTGTTTCAACTGATTAATACTCATCAATTAATGATTTTTCGTCATGCTATTAATATTTTTGTAATTTTACAAGGTGAACTCTTGTCTCAGATCAGTGCATGAATGATAAAAACTCATCCATGCCCTCCAAAAAAGTCGTTTGTTTGTTGCTGAGTTGTTAATCAGAATCGACTCCATTGATACAACACGATGTTGTCCGCAATGGATGCAACTCGACTTTCGGAGATAAGAATATGAGCAATGTCAACCAAACCCTTATTCCTGTTGAACTCGTTGATAAGGTTCTAAATCCAATCAGTGAAGCGACTGGGATGCCAAACGACGCCTACATAAATGAAGACTACTTCACGTTTGAACGTGATCAGGTATTTGGTAATACTTGGGTATGTATTGGTTTTGCCTCTGACCTTCTTAAAGACGGTTACGTGATGCCGATCGACTTCATGAACTTACCGCTGTTAATGATGAGAAATCGTCAGGGTGAAGTTCAAGTCTTTCATAATGTGTGTAGTCACCGTGGCATGAAGCTAGTGCATGAAGCTGGCGAAGTGCAGGGAATGATTCGTTGTCCTTACCACTCATGGACTTACGATCTGGACGGTAACCTAAAAGGTACGCCGCATATCGGTGGTATCGCGAAGCACAAAGATGACCGCTTTAAATGCGAGAAGCATGGTTTGAAACCACTGCGTTCAGCAATTTGGATGGACATGGTGTTCGTAAACCTTTCGGGTGATGCGCCAAGCTTTGAAGAGCATATCGCACCGCTAGAGGAGCGTTGGAATCCATTTTTAGGTGAAGATGGTATGGGTCTTCTGCGTCGAGTGAACATGGGCGGTAACCTGGAGATCGAAGTCAACAGTAACTGGAAGCTGGCAGTAGAAAACTACTGTGAAGCCTACCATTTACCTTGGGTTCATCCGAGCTTGAACAGCTACTCGCGTCTAGAAGATCACTACAACATCATGTTTGAAGAGCGATTTGCAGGCCAAGGTAGTCTTGCTTACAACCTGTCTGATACCGCTGGTACGCATCTGCCGAAGTTCCCTAGCTGGCCAGAAGACAAGCTTCGTCACGCAGAATACGTTGCTCTATTCCCGAACGTGTTGCTCGGTATTCAGGCTGACCACGCGTTTGCGATGATGATTGAACCAATCAGTGCTGGTAAGAGCATTGAACACCTGCGTGTTTTCTATGTCGGTGACGAAGCAACCAAAGACGAATTTGCGGCATGTCGTACGGCCACTGTTGAATCATGGCGTGTGGTATTTGGCGAGGACATCGGTGCTGTTGAAGGTATGCAGCAAGGTCGTCACTCACCAGGATTTGGTGGCGGTGTGTTCTCTCCAGAAATGGATATCCCAACTCACTTCTTCCAAACATGGTTAGCAAAACAAGTTAAGTCAGCAATGGAGTAGTAATATGACGCATTACCTCAATTACATTGATGGTGAGTGGCGTGATTCAGAGCAGTCACTCACGGTCATCAACCCAGGTACAGCGGAACCGTACGCGACGATAGCTGAAGCTAATATTGTTGACGCTGATCGTGCAATGGCTGCAGCACGTCGAGTTGTGAATCAAGGGCTTTTGTCAGACGTTCGTCCAGCGGTAAGAACCGAATGGATGTTAAAAGCAGCGGCTGCTATTCGTGAAATGGTCGATGAAGGTGGATTGGTGGCGTGTCGTGAAAATGGCAAGTCATTACAAGACGCAAAAGATGAGTTTATCGAATCGGCTCGTTATTTCGAATACTACGCAGGCATGGCGGACAAACTGGAAGGCACTTCAATCCCATTAGGGAAAGATTATGTCGACTTCACTCAGTATGTACCGTTTGGCGTATCAGTACAGATTGTTCCTTGGAACTTCCCGGTATCAATTTGCGCACGCTCACTCGCGCCAGCTTTAGCCGCTGGTAATGCTGTAGTTATTAAATCGCCAGAGATTTCACCACTGGCAATGACATTACTGATTAAAGCAATCGAGAAAGCAGGCTTTCCGAAAGGTGCTATCAACTTGCTTTGTGGTAAAGGCTCCGTAGTTGGCAGCCACTTAGTGCAGCATCCGGAAGTTGATCAAATCGTCTTTACTGGTTCGGTACCAACAGGTCAGCGCATCCTCAAAGACTCGTCGCACAGAGCAACACCTTCGGTAATGGAATTGGGTGGTAAATCTGCCGCTATCGCACTGAAAGATGCAAATCTAGAGACACTACTCAAGAGCGTACAAGTCGGTATCTTCTTTAATGCAGGTCAGGTTTGTTCTGCTATGTCTCGATTGCTGGTTCAAAAAGAACGCTATGAAGAAGTGAAGGCTGCAGTGGTATCAATGGCTGAGGGCCTTTCAATTGGACAAGGTGAAAGCCAGCCTGATATCACACCAGTCGTCTCTGCTGATCAGCAAGCACGAGTACTTGAAATGATAGAGCATGCACGAGCAGAAGGCGCGAACATTCTCACTGGTGGTTATGCGCCGGATTTGTCTGGCTACTTTGTTGCTCCGACTGTCATTGAAGCAACGCCAGATATGCGTATTGCACAAGAAGAAGTGTTTGGTCCAGTGCTCGTCATTACACCGTTTGAAACCGAACAAGAAGCCATCAAGATCGCTAACGGCACAGACTTTGGTCTCGTTGCGGGTGTATTCGGCGAGAAGCTAAACCAAACATTACGTGTCGCTCAGCAACTGCGTGGTGGGCAAGTGTTTATCAATGAGTGGTTTGCTGGCGGAATTGAAACCCCATTTGGTGGAGTTGGATTGTCCGGCTTTGGCCGAGAAAAAGGACAAGAAGCGATTTATAGCTATGTCCATACGCGCAACATAGCCATTCGTTTGCAGCAAGAAAGCGACGTATAGCCTCCGTGTAACTGGTTTTCATCACCTCGTACCTGCTTGGATTCAGACCACAAGACAGGACGAGGTTGATGAAATCGATTGGCCCTAGAAAAGGGTTAAACACACGGGAATTCAGAACAAGGTAGTTGGAGTAAAAGCGATGAAAAAGTGGCTCTGTATTATTTGCGGCTTAATCTATGATGAAGCACAAGGTTGGCCATCAGACGGGATTGCGCCGGGAACAGCATGGGAAGATGTGCCGGATGATTGGTTATGCCCAGATTGCTTGGTTGGTAAGGCTGATTTCGAAATGATTGAAATCACAGGTGATGTGCCTGAAGAAGAGGCTGTTGCGCCTGTTTTGCCGAATACGGCTTCATCGCCATTGGATCAACCACTTCCTCCTTCAGTGAGCCAGCCTGTTTTTTCGACTGATCCTATTGTCATTATTGGCAGTGGACATAGTGGTTATCAGTTGGCTTCAGCGCTTCGAGCTCAGTCTGCCAATGTTCCAATTACCGTCTTTACCTGTGACGATGGTGCTCTGTACAGTAAGCCTGCACTTTCAAATGCTCTGGCAATGGGCAAAAGTGGTGATGCTCTGCAAACGGAAAGTGCGTTGGAGTGGGAGTGTCGTTTAAACATTCGAGTTTACGCACATACCCGTGTTGAGCATATTGATCGGGAGAATTCAACATTACACACATCGATTGGTCAGTACCGTTATAGCCGCCTAGTGTTAGCAACGGGCGCATCACCAATCGAAATTCCAATTGAAGGTGATCGTTCGTACGTAGTTAGCGTCAATGACCTAGTCGATTACCGTCGCTTTAGAACTCAACTGCAAGGTAAAAAGCGTATCGCTATTCTAGGTGATGGCTTAATTGGCTGTGAGTTTGCTAACGACCTGATTGAAAGTGGTTTTGAAGTCAGTGTCATTGGTCTTGGACAGTGGCCAATGGAGCGCATGATCCCACAGCAGTTAGGTGAATCACTACAAAATGCGTTAAGCGAAGGTGGCGTACAATGGTTCCTACAAGACAGCATAGCGAAGATTGAGCCAATGACCGATTCTGGCGCTGAACTTCACCTAACTAGCGGGAAAAAGATTACCGCGGACTTGGTTCTGAGTGCGGTCGGGCTTAAACCTAATGTTTCTTTGGCTGAGCAAGCTGGCTTAGACATTGGCCGTGGTATCAAAGTAAACCAGTTTGCTCAGACAAGTGATGAAAACATCTACTCGCTAGGGGACTGTGTTGAAACCGAACAAGGTTGGCAGCCATATATTGCGCCTATCAACCAAATGATTCCGTCTCTAGCGAAGAGCTTATTAGGTGAATTAACGCCTATTTCGTTAACTCCGACACCAGTGATTGTGAAAACACCGATTCTTCCGCTGACCATCTTCCCTGCCGCACCTAATGCACAAGGGCAGTGGCATATAGAAAGTCAGGATGAGGAATTAACAGCGGCGTATTACTCGGTGGAAGGTTCAATGATTGGATTCGCATTGTTAGGTCGAAAAGTCCAGTCATTGCGCTCGCCATGGCTAGAACAATTATCACTAAAACAATCTGCGGCGTAACGGAGGCAGACAATGATTCATTTACCAAACGATGATGCAACCTGTGGCTGGTATCATGCATTACCGAAAACGCCAGCAAAGCCTTCGTTGCAAGGGAGTATAAATGCAGATTACGTGGTGTTAGGTGCCGGATTCGCGGGTCTTGCTATGGCGAGACGCTTAGCAGAACATGAACCCAATGCACGAATTCTCTTGATAGATGCCCAGCGCATTGGCCAAGGGGCATCTGGACGAAATTCTGGTTTTGTGATCGACTTACCGCACAAGTTTTCACTAGAGCATCCTGACCCCGCTCACAAGCAGAAGTTGTTGGCATTAAACCGTTCTGCTATTGGTCAATTAGATTGCTTGATAAGTAAATACAATATTGATTGCCAGTGGTCAGCAAAAGGAAAGTATCAAGGAGCGGTTGGGGAAAGAGGTGAGGCTTATCTCGATCACTTTGAGCACTTAATGAAAGACTTGGGCGAACCGTATTTCCATGTTGATCGAGCGGAACTTGCAAAAGTATTAGGTACAAATTACTACAGCCGAGCTATCTACACGCCAGGAGGCTATTTAATGCAGCCTGCAGCGTTGGTTCGTGGTTTGGGTGATAGTTTGCCTGACAACGTTGAAGTGCTAGAAAATTCGCCGATTAGTCGTCTGAGTCAAGAGAATGATCATTGGGTTTTGCATGGCGATAACGGCTCAGTCCACACACCACAATTGCTGCTGGGAACCAGCATTTTTACTCGAGAATTTGGCTACCTGAAAAATCGACTGCTTCCGGTGATGACGTTCGCTAGTTGGACACGTCCACTGACGGATGCCGAAATGCAGCGTTATGGTGGTGAGTTAAACTGGGGGCTGACACCAGCTGACCATGCGGGAACGACGCTTCGTATGACGGCTGATCGCCGAATATTGATTCGTAATACTTATAAGCATGTACCTAAGTATGGCTCAAGTGTCAGTGACAAAATGAGGCAGAGTATTCAAGAAGATCATCGTCAAGTGTTCTTAGCCCGTTATCCAGAACTTGCCGATGTGCCTTTTACTCACACATGGGGCGGTGTATATGCCATCTCTCGCAACTTCACTAACTTCTTTGGTCAACTCGACAAAGGTGTGTACGCCAGTGCTTGTGATAACGGCGTTGGAGCTGCATGGGGAACCGTTTCTGGAACTTTGCTCGCTGATTACGCAGTAGGTGCCACATCGCAACTTCTGGATGACATCCAACAAGTCACGGGTATGCCTAGCTTGAATCCTCCAGAGCCGTTCCTGGGGATGGGAGTGAGGAGCCGTATTCAATTAGCTAAGTGGCAAAGCCGGAGTGAATTATGAAGCAAGTAAAGCTCGTTGATAGCAAAACTCTCGACTTCAGTGTACGCGGTGATACTCCGGGTATGGCTTATGTAGCGCGAGCGCTTAGCCCAGAGATTTCACCAAATATTGGTGTTGGTTTTGCAAAATGGGAAGGCGCGGAAGTTGCGTGGACGGTACTTTACGATGAAGTGGTTTTCGTCATAGAAGGGTGCTTTGAACTGACCGCGAATGGAGAAACCCATTTTGTTCACCCTGGACAGATGCTGTGGATTCCTGAAGGTACAGAGCTAGTATATGGCGGACACGCGTTATTTGGTTATGTCGTACATCCGGGGAATTGGAAAGAACTGCATGGTATCGAGTAAGGTGAGTGAGATTTCTCGATATGACTTTTCTTGATTACGGCTGCTAATCACAGAGCTAGCCTTGAATTTTATAATTAAAAAGGGAAGCCTTAGCTTCCCTTAAATCTGCTATGTGTATCTAGAGGGTAAGACAGTTATTTAAACTCAAACTTACCTTGCATGACCGCCCAGTGGCCTGGGAATGAGCAGAAGAATGAGTAGTCACCGCCTGCCGTCATTTTTTCGGTACTGAAGGTGATACTTGTGCTTTCACCGCCACCGACGACCTCAGTGTACGCATAAACACGCTCGTCATCGGGTTTCACGTAGTTATTATCTGCGCCTGCTGTCATACCATCGGTGCCGACGGCTTGAATGTTCGCTGTATCTGCAATAACAACGTTGTGACCCATCGACTGTGCTGGCATTTTACCAGTGTGGTTTAAAGTCAACGTTACTTCGCTACACGTTGCTGGAACACTCAGAGTTTTGGTAGAAAACTGCATCATATCGTTAGCATCCAGTGATACCTCACACTCGGCACTGGCTTGTGCTCCAAAGCTAACTCCAACAAGTGCAAAGGTTGCGGCTAATAAACGTAAAGACATATAACACTCTCCATTTTATATTTTTGGCTGACTGGTTTCGAATGAACCAATAGTTATCATTATCAACGAGTTAATGCTGCAAAACTGTGCAGTGAGTGGTACGTTGACACTTTGTTGCAAACTTATACTCGTTCATCTCTCTGATTGATCACATGAAGCGTTGCGAGCGGCAACAGCACAAATATGAGACGGATAAAAAATAGCAGGCGATCAGGTATTAAGCTAAAAATGAAAAAGCTCAACCATTAGGCTGAGCTTATTTAAATGACCGAGTGTTAGCGCGTTTGTTTCAATTCTTTCAATACATCTCGTAGTGAAGGAACGATAGCGTGACCGAACTGGCGTACTTCGTCGCATGGTTCTACCAAATCTGGGATCTGGTAAGTGGACATATTAGCGGCGACAGCGGCACGCACGCCATTGTTTGAGTCTTCAAAAGCCAGGCACTTAGTAGGTTCAACGTTCAGTCTGTTGGCTGCAAGTAAATAGATTTCCGGATCAGGTTTACCATTGCTGACTTCACAGCCTGTCGTCAGGTTATCGATATATTTGCTTAACCCGGCAAGTTCAAGCTTAATCTTGGCGACATCCTTAGCCGTCGACGTCGCAACTGCGATAGGCAAATTCTGCTCTTTCAGCCATTCTAGCAGCTCGACGACGCCTTCTTTTACAGGAATTGCCTGGTGTTTGACCACGGCGTTGTAACGAGTTCGCCATTCTTGATGCAAGCGATCTAAGTCATTTCCGTAAGCTTTGCGGAAAATTGCTTCAATACCTGCGGCATTACGCCCAATGATAGACAGATATACCTCTTTGTAAAACGTAAGTTCTTGTACTTCGCAGGCTTCTTGGAATACGCGCATACAAACGCGCTCTGTATCAAGAAGCAAACCGTCCATATCAAAAATAGCAGCTTGATAATTCATTACTTTGCCGATTTATTGAGTGATAGGGCATTCTGACATAAGTCACATTGTATTTCTCGCGAATTTAAATGGTCACCGAAACCTGATCCTGCACTTCATCTATTTCGTTATGAAACACTGAATAATTTGCGAGTGTAATGATCAGAAATCTTTAGTAGCATGTTACAAAACATCTAAATTCAGTTGATTAGGGAAGCAGGCAATGGAAAAACAACGTGTAGCATTTATTGGTTTGGGTGTGATGGGCTACCCAATGGCAGGCTATTTAAGCAAAGCGGGATATGAGACTAAAGTGTACAACCGCACAAAAGCAAGAGCTGAGCAGTGGGCAGAAGAATATAACGGTGTTGCCTGTGAAACACCCGCAGAAGCAGCTGAAGGATGTGACATCGTATTTACCTGTGTAGGCAACGATGATGACGTTCGTAGTGTTGTTTATGGCGAAGAAGGGCTTCTGGTTGGTCTTAAACCGGGCGCCGTATTTGTCGATCACACCACGACTTCTGCAGATTTGGCTGTCGAACTGTCTGACGCTTGTAATAAGGTTGGTAATCATTTTATCGATGCCCCAGTTTCTGGTGGTCAAGCAGGCGCTGAAAATGGTGTCCTAACCATTATGTGTGGCGGTGACTCGAGTGTATTTGAACAAGTTGCGCCTGTGATGGATGTATACGCAAAACAGATTACGTTACTGGGCGAGAACGGTCAGGGACAACGTTGCAAAATGGTCAATCAAATTTGTATTGCCGGCGTACTACAGGGCTTGAGTGAAGCACTACTACTGGCTCAAAAATCTGGTTTAGATATTGAACAAGTCGTCGAAACACTGAAACATGGCGCCGCTGGGTCATGGCAAATGGAAAACCGTGCCACGACTATGGCACAAGATAAATTCGACTTTGGCTTCGCGATTGACTGGATGCGCAAAGATCTGGGTTTCTGCCTTAAAGAGGCTGAGCGTGTTGGTTTGCAGCTCCCGTTGACCCAAATGGTTGATGAACAATATGCAGACCTACAGCTTGACGGTCTTGGGCGTATGGATACCTCGGTACTTATTAAAGCCGTGGCTAAAAATCAGTAATAGATAAACAACTCTTGAGTATCGAAGGGCTTAAAGAATACGACGTTGAACGGCTTGGATTTAAATGAAAAGAACGTTGAAACGTTAGGATAGCCGGTTATTAAAAACGAGTGCTTGGTTAAGGGATCAGTTGCTTATGTGAGGCAGCTCATTTCTCTGAACCAAGCATCTCGGTGATTATTGGGGATGAGCATCTTGGGTGTGTCTATTACACCAAAAGGCTAAAACTAAGCGTATTTCACTTCGATTTTTTCCGCTTTTGAGAAAGCCGCGTGCGTGGCAAGTTGGTTCCCGTAACGTTCAATATTAGGGAAATGTTTGTTCATGCCAAACTTATGTACCAATTCCACGATGAAAGACATCATGATGTCTGCCCCGGTTAAGCGTTCCTCTACCAGATAGGTTTTATCTTGCAAAGCTTGCTCGAAGTAACTCAAAACACTCATGGTTTCTTTATCTGCATAACCTGATAAAAACTCTGTTTGAGTTGGTTCTTTACTTACGAAGACTTTCAGCAATATTGGTAAAATCGCTGAGCTTTCAGCAAAGTGCATCCACTGCAAGTACTGCGTATGAGCTTTCGTTCCACACTCTGGAGCAAGTTGACCATCGCTGTACTTTTCAATCAGATACTCAGTGATAGCGCCTGATTCAATGATGATTTCACCATCATCTTCGAGCACTGGTGACTTGCCAAGCGGGTGTATACTTTTAAGCTCTGGAGGAGCCAAAAAAGTCACTTTGTCGCGTGTATACGGCACGATTTCATAATCTACATTGAGCTCTTCAAGTAACCAGATAATACGCTTCGAGCGAGACTGATTGAGATGGTGAAGTTTGATCATTTCTTATCCTATATTTACAGAGGGTTGTTTACCTGTACGACAAGTTTGCCGAAGTTCTTTCCTTCGAGCAGACCCATAAACGCATCTGGTGCATTTTCGAGGCCTTGTACGAGTTGTTCACGGTATTGGATCTTTCCTTCTGCCAACCACTGGTTCATGTCTTGCGCAAATTCATCGTAACGGTGTCCGTAGTCATCAAAAATGATGAAACCTTGGACTTTGATTCTCTTTACCAGAATTTTGGACATCAGCAGTGGTAGGTGATCAGTTCCTTGTGGAAGCTCAGTCGCGTTGTATTGAGAAATCAAACCACATACAGGAATACGGGCTTTAACATTCAGTAGTGGCATCACAGCGTCAAATACTTTGCCTCCGACGTTTTCAAAGTAAACATCGATACCGTTGTCACACGCATTTTTTAATTGTTGCGCGAAATCCTCGGCTTTATGATCGATACACTCATCGAAGCCAAGCACTTCTTTTGCATAGCGACATTTTTCTTCACCACCTGCAATACCGACAACGCGACAGCCTTTAAGCTTAGCAATTTGACCAACCGTTGAGCCAACTGGTCCAGTTGCTGAAGCAACGACGATGGTCTCACCAGGTTTTGGCTGGCCGATATCAAGCAATCCCATGTATGCAGTAAAGCCTGGCATACCTGCTACGCCTAGTGCATACGAAGGGTTTTGTGGATTTTTACCCAGTTTAATCACCATTTCGCCTGTCGAAATTGCATAATCTTGCCAGCCAGTATAGGCAAGCACCCACTCGCCAACTTCATAATCTGGGTGATTGGAAGCTTCTACCTGAGATACGGTACCACCGACCATTACGTCGTCAATCGCAACAGGCTCCGCGTAAGATTCTGCATCACTCATACGACCGCGCATATAAGGGTCTAGTGATAAGTAAACGGCTCTTAACAACATTTCACCATCTTGTGGAACCGGCTTTGCCACTTCTTCCAGTCTAAAGTTTTCAGTTGTTGGTGCACCGTGTGGACGTGATGCAAGTACGATTCTGCGGTTAAGTGCGTCTGTCATGTTATTTTTACCTTTAAATTAGACCGGTCGTCTAGTTTTTGTTGCAAAATATCCCGCTATGAGAGCGGGAAAGTATTTTGTGTCTGCAGAAGGCTAGCTTCAAACAGACACTAATAGGGTTGTTCTCTTACTGCGTTGAAGTCACTTACGATAAAGTGCGTGTATTCTGCAGCAGATCTTGAGTATAGGTCAGACTCTGCGTCAGTGCAGTCTGATCTTGATACAGCTTGTTAAGTAAACTTGCGCCATTCCAAAGATAGTAGAGTTGCCTTGCTAATAAAGCACTATCACCATTTGCAATAGAACCATCTCGAATACCCACATCAATACAGTCTGCGATGGCTTGAATTGATTTATCAGCTCCACGACGCAGTGCAAGTCGCATTGGTTCGGAAAGATCAGAAACTTCAGCGCTAAGTTTGACTAACAGACATTTGTTCGCATTACATACATCTTGTTCAACTTTTACCAACTCCTCAAAGTAGCTCATCAGACGCTGGTATCCGTTATGCTCGGTATTCGTAAAGAGTTCACCTAGCTTGCGGAAATAGCGATCGAAGTAAGCCTCAATCAAAGCCTCACCAAATTGCTCTTTAGACTTAAAGTAATGATAAAACGAGCCCTTCGGCACCGCTGCCGCTTTTAGGAGCTCGGAAAGTCCAACACTCGTAAAGCCTCGGGTTACGATTAGCTCGTATCCGACCTCGAGAATATGTTGGCGTGTGTCGTTAGTCTTTGTGTTCATGGGACATACTATAATTAAAATTAGACCAGTCGTCTAGTTTGTTTTGGTTAATTGGTATTCAATAACGAACAGTGTGTCGGTATCGGGGTAAATTTCCCGAATCAACTGCTTTAATTTGGGTAACTCCATAGCTTCTTGTTCAGCATGGAACTCATTGATTTCATCAAAGTTAAGTGGGGTTACCGATAGGATTTTGATATCGCAGACCTTACGGTTAGTCTCTAATGTGAAGACTTCCACTTCAGTATTTGGGATGTAGTGACTTTCTGATTTATCCCGTATTGTGATGGTTTTTTTGCCCGATGTGATCAAAGGGGTCAGGAATTCAAAAAAGGTAATGGTTGTTGGATGAGATGACATGCAGCACTCACTTCTCAAGGTTATTTAATTGCATTATATAGCGATACCTAAATAACCTCGAGGTTCTTGTTTCAATGCACGTTGCTTAGTAATCCTAAGTTGGTACTGAGATGCGTAACGCTAAATGTACGACTGGCGATAAAAAGCTGACTAAACTCGTCAAGAGAAATTACGAATAGCAGACACAGTAAAAGGCGAATACCAAAAGCATCCGCTTTTAATTAGACGTATTGCTATGAGTGAGTCTGCTTTATTTGGATAGATACAAAAAATCCCTCTCGATTGAGAGGGATTGATAGAGAGTAAAGGTGAATTAATTATTCAACGTCTACGCCATTCTCTTTAAATAAGCGGCGACATGCACGACCATCACTATGGAATAGGTGGCAACGATGTGCAGGGATACCAATTTCTAATTTATCACCGAGTTCAACAGCTAGCGTATCTGGTTGACGGAATATAACGTCAGCATCTGCACCGTCAAGATTTAGGTATACCTGAGTTTCGTTACCTAATTTCTCAACAATCATCACTTCACCGTGAATGCTTGCGTCTGCTTCAGAAGCGGATAGTAAATGCTCCGGACGAACACCCAAAGACATACGGTCACCGCGGTTAACGGTTGTACCGTCAACAGGAATCCAGAATGACACGCCGTTTGATAGCTGAACTTTTACGCGCTCTGCTTCGGTTTCTTCAATGAATACACTCATGAAGTTCATTTTCGGAGAACCGATGAAGCCAGCAACGAAACGGTTTTGTGGGTAATGGTATAGCTCAAGAGGTTTACCAACCTGAGAGACATAACCACCATCCAAAACGACGATCTTATCAGCCATCGTCATCGCTTCTACCTGATCGTGCGTAACGTAAATCATCGTACAGCCCAATTGGCGCTGTAATTTAGTGATTTGAGAACGCATGTTTACACGCAGTGCCGCGTCAAGGTTAGACAGAGGTTCATCCAAAAGGAATACGTTTGGTTGTGAAACCAGAGTACGACCAATCGCTACGCGTTGGCGTTGACCGCCTGAAAGTGCTTTTGGTTGACGTTCAAGCAGGTGGCCTAACTGTAGGATTTCTGCTGCGTGCTCAACACGCTTATCAATCTCAGCCTTTTCTGCTTTAGCCAGCTTCAGACCAAATGACATATTGTCATAAAGGTTTAAGTGTGGGTATAGAGCGTAAGACTGGAATACCATACCAACACCACGTTTGGATGGTTCAACGTCATTCATGCGCTCGTCACCAATATATAAATCACCTGAAGTAATGTCTTCAAGACCGGCAATACATCGTAGCAGGGTAGATTTACCACAACCCGATGGACCTACGAAAACAACAAATTCACCTTCGTTAATTTCCAGGTCAACGTTTTTAGAAATTAATACGTCGCCATACGCTTTACAAACATTTTTTAACGTGACACTCGCCATTTAGCTCGTCCTCGATCAAATTTTTATTTTTCACCACTCATCATTATATGAATTATCTAGCGAGCAGTAACAGTAGGAATCGGTAAGTAATGGTGGTTGATAAGAAAAGTAGGGTAGCACTTCAATAAGTTGTCCTAAGAAGTGCTACCCGTCACAGCCAAGTACGAGTTTCTCTCCCCCACATTAATAGCGTTGTCTCCCCCGTGAAAAAATAACCACAAACAACACCAATCAATGACATTCCACTCGTATGGCAATGCAAAACCAGCATATTTTAACCTAACGTATAGGTGCTGCTGGGAAAGGGTTCTTACCATCCACTCTTGGATGGGTGCAGTTTCTAAGATTGTTCCATTTGCCACATCCTCCTAATCAAAATAATTGTGGGGGGAGTAGACAGGGAGGAGTAAAAAAGGAGTACTAATGAAGGAGTTGGGCGGAAATCACATTATCGCACCACCTAAAGTTGAAGTGGATCACGACAAAAGTCTTTTTTGTGATTTGAGTCTCCTATGCTTGGCGATATAGATCACGAAAATACGCCATAATTGATAGGGCGTAGGGATTAGGAGGATGAGACATATTGGATTATTTCAGATGATATATGTCGAAATACGGCTGAACCTCAATGGACTAGCCCTACATCAAAAATATAACAAAGGATACGAACATGAAAAAGTTAAGCGCTGTAGCACTCGGTACTCTTGTTGCTTTAGGGTCATTTGGTGCACATGCTGCCATCGAAGAAGGACAACTAACTATCTGGATCAATGGCGACAAAGGTTACAACGGCCTCGCTGAAGTTGGTAAGAAGTTTGAAGAAGACACTGGTATTAAAGTAACAGTGGCTCACCCTGATGGCCTTCAAGATCGATTCCCACAAACAGCAGCGACTGGTGACGGTCCTGATATCGTATTCTGGGCACACGACCGTTTTGGTGGTTACGCAGAAGCTGGACTTTTGGCTGAAATCAAACCTTCTAAAGAAATTAAGGACGGTATCGTTGATTTCGCATGGGATGCAGTGCGTTACGACGGCAAACTGATCGGTTACCCTGTAGCGGTTGAGTCTCTATCTCTAATCTACAACAAAGATCTTGTTCCAAACCCACCTAAGAGCTGGGAAGAAGTTGCAGAGCTTGACGCGAAACTTAAGAAAGACGGCAAATCTGCAATCATGTGGAACCTAAAAGAACCGTACTTCACTTGGCCACTAATGGCTGCTGATGGCGGCTATGCATTCAAATACACTTCTGAAGGTTACGACGTTAAAGACGTTGGTATTGATAAGGACGGCGTGAAAGATTCAATGTCTTTCGTTAAAGGTCTTGTAGACAAAGGCGTCATTTCTGCAGATATGGATTACTCAGTATCTGAGTCTGCGTTCAACCAAGGTGAAACTGCGATGACTATCAACGGTCCGTGGTCTTGGGGTAACATCGAGAAGTCTGGCATCAACTACGGTGTGACTACACTACCTAAATTCCAAGGCCAGTCTTCTAAGCCATTCGTTGGTGTTCTAACCGCTGGTATCAGCACTGCATCACCGAACAAAGACCTAGCGGTAGAATTCCTAGAGAACTACCTACTAACTAACGAAGGTCTGCGTAAAGTTAACGATGACAAGCCATTGGGCGCGGTAGCACTTAACTCATTCCAACGTGAGCTAGATTCTGATGCACGAATCGCGGCAACTATGGACAACGCAATGAACGGCGAAATCATGCCAAACATTCCTCAAATGAATGCATTCTGGGGTGCGGCTAAGAACGCAATCATCAACGTTGTTGACGGTCGTCAAACTGTAGATGCAGCACTAGCTGATGCAGAAAAACAAATGACTAAATAATTCAGTAATACCTTTTAAGGAGGGGGTAACTCCTCCTTACTTTTCTATATTTATTCTATATTCGCTAGCAGGTTCCCTATGCAGTCAGTTCAAGGTACAAAAGCTATGACAGCACCAGCAGCCAACCTTCCGAGCAGCAAAAAAGTGTTTACCAAGTGGGCACTTTTAGGCACGGTCGGCATTATTAATGGTTACGCAACAATTCTTATGTATTCGCGCGGTGAGATTGCGTTTGCACTTCTTACGATTATTCTTACTGCTCTAGCACTGTACATTTTTGGTAGTAAAAAGACTTACGCTCACCGTTACATTTACCCTGGTATCGCAGGGATGATTTTGTTCATCCTGTTCCCATTGGCGTATACCGTAGGTCTGGCATTCACTAACTACAGTGCCAAAAACCAGCTCTCTTTCGAGCGTGCTCAAACTGTACTTTTGGACAGAACTTATCAAAGTGGTGATAGCTATCCGTTCACTTTGTATAAAACAGAGCAGGGCCACCAAATTGTGGTCGAGAAAGATGGTGAGCTACTTGCTACGCCGACTTTCCAGCTGCAAGGTTTCTCTGCAACGGAATTAGATCTTGAGCCTATCCAAGAAGCGACGGGTGAAAAGGAACAAATCAAAACCATCGTAAGCAATCGTACCGCGTTAAGCGCTGTCGATCTTCACCTTCCTAGTGGCGATGACATTCGTATGAGTGGTCTGCGTAAGTTTGCAGCCGTCGTACCTTTGTACACCCTTCAAGAAGATGGTCAGACTCTATTTAACAATCGCACTCAAGAAACACTTCTTCCAAACATGGAAACGGGTTACTACCAGCCAGTTGACGAAAATGGTCAGTTTTTCGGTAGCACCGTATCACCAGGTTTCGTCGTTGGTATTGGTACTCATAACTTTGAGCGAGTTTGGAAAGATGACGGTATCAAAGAACCATTTATTAGCATCTTTATCTGGACGATTGTTTTCTCTGCACTAACAGTACTATTTACTCTAATCATTGGTTTGGTACTGGCGAGTGTGGTTCAGTGGGAAGAGCTAAAAGGCCGCTCGGTATACCGACTATTACTGATTCTGCCTTATGCGGTACCAGCGTTTATTTCTATCCTGATCTTTAAAGGTTTGTTTAACCAAAGCTTTGGTGAGATCAACATGCTACTTGAAGGTCTGTTTGGTATCAGCCCAGCTTGGTTCTCTGACCCGTTCATGGCGAAAAGCATGATCTTGATTGTAAACACCTGGCTTGGTTTCCCTTACATGATGATTCTATGTATGGGTCTGCTAAAAGCGATTCCTGATGACCTTTACGAGGCTTCTGCTATCGATGGTGCGAACTTTGTTTCAAACTTTACTCGCATTACGTTACCAATGATGCTTAAACCGTTGACGCCATTGTTGATTGCAAGCTTTGCATTTAACTTCAACAACTTCGTACTAATCCAGTTGTTGACAGGTGGTGGTCCTAACATGATTGGTACTTCGGAACCAGCGGGTTATACAGACTTATTGGTAAGCTACACCTACCGAATCGCATTTGAAGGTGCTGGTGGTCAAGACTTCGGTCTGGCAAGTGCTGTAGCAACACTTATCTTCCTGTTGGTTGGCGCGTTGGCTCTTCTAAACCTACGTGTAACTAAAGTAGCTCAAGATTAAGGAGACATTATAATGGCAATAGTACAAGGTAAGTCATTAAAGTATCGTGTTTGGGCTACTCATATTGCAATGTGGGCGTTCTTGGCACTAATTATTTTCCCTTTACTGATGATCATCGCGATTTCATTCCGAGAAGGTAACTTTGCAACGGGTAGTTTGATTCCAGATAACCCGACATTGGATCACTGGAAACTAGCTCTGGGCTTCTCTGTGACGAACGCAGACGGCACTGTAACACCGCCTCCATTCCCGGTAATGACATGGCTATGGAACTCGGTAAAAGTAGGTGGTATCTCTGCGGTTCTGATTGTAGCGCTATCGACAACTTCTGCTTATGCGTTTGCTCGTATGAAGTTTAAGGGTAAGAACACCATCCTAAAAGCGATGATGATCTTCCAAATGTTCCCAGCTGTATTGGCACTGGTTGCCCTATACGCTCTATTCGATAAGCTTGGTCAGTACATTCCGTTCCTGGGTTTGAATACTCACGGTGGTTTGATCTTCGCTTACTTGGGTGGTATCGCACTGCATGTATGGACTATTAAAGGTTACTTTGAAAGTATTGACTCTTCTCTGGAAGAAGCGGCAGCACTGGATGGTGCGACACCATGGCAAGCGTTCCGTTTGGTATTGCTTCCACTATCAGTGCCAATCCTAGCTGTAGTATTTATCCTGTCGTTCATCATGGTAATCGGTGAAGTTCCTGTAGCGTCACTCCTACTTTCTGATGTAGACTCTTATACACTTGCAGTAGGTATGCAGCAATACCTATACCCACAAAACTACTTGTGGGGCGATTTCGCTGCTGCTGCAGTACTATCAGCAGTGCCAATCACTGCAGTATTCTTACTTGCTCAACGCTGGTTGGTTGGTGGTCTAACCGCCGGTGGTGTAAAAGGATAATCTCAACGGGTCTTTGAGGTTGATAAGAATAACTAGAAAAGGGCGACCAGAAGGTCGCCCTTATACTTAGCAATGATATTACACTTTTGGTTTGGCCGCCGATCAGTAATATTTTGCTTCTATTGGCGTTACGCATAGCTGGCTGTTAGTTTAGTTCCTTACGACACAATCACTAACAGTTCCTTGTAACCATAACCTGAGTTTCGGCTCAGGTTTTTTTATGTTTGTATAACTACTATCTTTACGTAGTTAAACTACCCCGCGATACACTTTCGGATACCACGATTAGATCAACGAGTAACAATGATTAGATAATTGCTAGTAGTGGTGTAAGCAGGCCAAGGTTATCGGCTTTGGTAATGGATTACATAGAGCCCTGTAGGTGGCCTGCGTAGCACTTCACATAAAAGTCATCGCGTAAAAGCTGAAGGTAGAGGGGCTGATAGAACGGTTAGCCGTTAAAACTCTCGACTGGAAGGTGCACACCCAACATGTTGGAGCAATGTATATAAGCTTTCTTGCTGTAGTGCGACACGACGAAACAGGTTGGCAAAGGTCACATCACCACCAAAGCACGTTTGAATATAATGGTTAATTTCAGTCTCGCTGTAACCTTCGACATACATCGTTCTTACCCATTGATATTCGACCGCCTTTAAATTGGTCAATGTGTCTTCACTTAAGGTGGTTTTTACTGGTCCCAAGATCCAAACTCATCCATTTCCAAATCAGTGCAGGGATTTAAGCAAAGCAAGGTGAAGGATTTATGACATGGGAGTTGAGTGTGTGAAACAATTGGCGGAACCATGATGTTGCTTCACACAATAATAGGGAAAGCGGTTTTTGAAGGCTTAGCTTACGCGATTACTTGAGGTATTTAACGTGAGCTTCCATCTCTTCGCCGATTTCTTTACGCATATTCATTAGCGTAATGGCGGATCGCTCTAATGCTTTGTCTTCATCAGATTCAGGAGTCCACTTAGGAACGTCGGTTGGTTTGCCCTCTTCGTCTACAGCCACCATGATCACAATACAGTGAGTGGTTAGACGGTTTTTCATGACTTTAGGATCGCTAGCCTGTACATCAATAGCGATGTGCATAGAGGTGCGTCCGGTGTAAATGACTTTTGCGCTCACTTCGACCAAGTTACCGACGTGGATCGGAGCGACAAAACGAATCCCCCCGGCATAGGCGGTAATACAGTACTTCCCGCTCCAAGCAGCCGAGCATGCATAAGCAGCCAAGTCGATCCATTTCATTACCGCGCCACCGTGGACTTTACCTCCAAAATTAACGTCGCTAGGTTCCGCTAAAAAGCGAAGGGTAATATCTCTTTGACCACTGCTCATCTGTCATTCCTTTGTGAGTTTGTTAATGCAACCATACCTTGAAAAAATGATCCGTACCACTAATTTTAGACTTTGCTCTCCTAGACAGTTTTCAGCCTCATTTTAAATGTCTCTGGGCTGACACTTCTGAGGTGAGAATGTCGCTTTTTTCGATTGTAGAATTGTTCGCTGCAGTAAGATCGGAACCATAGAAAACAGGCACTGCATTCGAATGCTGTGCCTGTTTTATTATGGCTCAGTAAGGTTTTTACTCGCTTGGAGCCATGTCAGCTTTGTATTGATTCAACTTGACTTTTATTTGAGCAACAACTTCTAGAGCATGGTCAAAATTATAAGCTGACACGGCTTCAGACAGAGCTCGACTCAGATCTGGGCTTAGCTTTTCAAAACAGGCTCGGTGTTTTGTATAATAAAACTCTGACTCTAAATCGCACTCTTCAAGCAAAGACCTTAGGTGGTTCACTTTGGACTCAAACTCCTCGACAGACTTTATATCACACTCTAGTTGTGGCTCAGTGGTATCTACGATAACTGATTCCGAGATTTCTTTGTGCTTAGTAATTACCAAGACACCGGAGTGATCGATATCGAGTTCAATGGTAAACCAGAAATTGCTCCCCTTATCTAGCTCACTTTCGACACCAACTTGACCGCCCATTAATTCTGCGATGTGCTTAGAAATAGTGAGGCCAAGGCCAGTACCACCGTATTTTCTGGTCGTAGAGGCATCTGCCTGCTGGTAGCTGTCAAACACTTTGGCCTGGTCATGTTCAGATAAACCAATACCTGTGTCCATGACACTAAAGTGCAAGTGAATACGGTTTTCGGATCTCTTCACTACACCTACGACAATCGTTACTTCTCCTCCTTGAGTAAACTTGATGGCGTTACTGACATAATTCATGAGGATTTGCTTAATACGAAGTTGATCTCCAATGAGTTGAGGAATGGATTGGTCAACTTTAGTAATAAGGTGAACATCTTGTTTTTTGGATTTGTGCTCAAAAATGTCTTGTATATCTTGAAGAGTCGCTCGGATATCGAATGGCGCCTTCTCAATATCTAATTTATTCGCTTCCAGTTTAGAAAGATCCAGAATGTCGTTAATAAGTGTGAGCAAGTGTTTGCCGGACTTGTCAATTTTCATCAGGTTATTTTTCTGCTCAGACGTGAGGTCTGAATTTAACAGTATGTGAGATAGCCCGAGGATCGAGTTCATTGGTGTGCGGATCTCATGGCTGACATTCGATATGAACTGGCTTTTAGCGATGTTGGCATCTTCTGCCGAAAGTTTTGCCTCGGTCAGTTCAGAGGTCAGCCTATCTAATTTGCCACCCATATTGATGACCGCATTTGCTGTTTCGTTGAGCTCTTTTAAACGGAATCCTTCATGAGCCAAATTAAAGTCACCGAGCCCGACTCGACTTACCATGTACTGGATCTGCATTAGTGGCTTAGCAATAAATTCGCTCATCTTCTTAGAAGAACGCCAGATAACGAACAAGAAAAGGGTGTAGAATGCCACTAAGCCAAAGATAAGAATGTAACCAATGTTTTGGTATTTTTGCTCTAGCGCACGAGAAGTTGCATACATTTTGTTCTCATCTACAACCATTAGTAAGCGCCACTGGGTTTCAGGTATTGTCGACCAGGAGATCAACTTATTTTCACCATTAAGCGTAACCTGCATAAGCCCATTGGTGTTCTTGAGTAAACGCAAGCTCAAATCAGCGGTGTCGTCGCGTTTGTATAAGTTAAACGCGTCAGGTTTAAAAACTTCTTTCGTGATGGCTTGCTGGTAGCTGTGTTCAGTAAGTTCTTTTAGTCCAAAATCGTATTCGCCTTGTGGTGGCAAAGCCATAATTGTACCGTTACTACTCGCCAAAATAGCGTAACCACCCCAAGGAATGGCTAAGTTTTGAATGCTATCTATAACGTCACTAACTTTGATATCAAGCCCAACAACACCTTCGAGAAAACCTTTGTTATAGACTGGAGCAATAGCGGATGCCATCCAGCCATGACCCGCAGGGTCAATGTAAACATCTGTCCAAACCGTTTTCTGGTCAGGGTTGTTTTCAGCATTAGCTAGGTAGTAAAAATTGTACTCAGGGATGTCCATTTTGGGTGGGTACTGATCGACGGTATAAAACCACGGGTAGATTCGGTTGTAAGAATCCCAGGAATTAAAGTAAATCGACGCAACCAAATCGCTGTTTTTTTCGATTTGTTTCATAAGTGGATCAAGGTGAGCAAGCTTATACACCTTCTCCCAATCTTTTTCGGCCGTGAGGCCAGAGTAGAAAGAAGCTGAACCGCCTAAATCTTTTTTAGAATACAAGACACCATCTTCGCTCAGTGCGAGGTTAGGTTTTTCAGAGCGGTCAATGATGTCTGTTTCTGATAAAACACGTTCTGTCTCGTTTCGGTATAATGCGGTTAAGCTTTCTACTGAAAGCAGTTTTTCCCGAATGATCGCCGCTTCTCTGTCCGATGATATTTTTAATTCGTCATTTACCTGCGTGTAAATGTATTCCATGTTGTCTGTGCTGATAAAGTGGTTACTTATCAGGTAAACGGCAATAAGAACCGATTCCACCAGAATGAGGGGAATGATTCCGGTTTTGACCATTGAACGCCACACCCACGATTGTGTGGTGATTTTATTTTCTTTCATACTTGTCCCAGCGGCTTCTAAGAAGTCTTTTTTAATTGCTATACTTTTCCGCGATGGAATAAAGTTCATCTGCAATTTCAGCGAAGGCATCAATGACAGCAGGGTCAAATTGAATTCCTTTACCTGAAAGAATGACCTGAACCGCGTCTAAATGCGTAAAGGCGGGTTTGTAGATTCGTTTACTGATCAACGCATCATAGACGTCTGCTACAGCCATGAGCCTGGCTGACAACGGAATCTCCTCGCCAGCAAGCCCTAATGGGTATCCAGCACCATCCCAACGTTCGTGATGTGAGTAGGCGATCTCTTTTGCGACAGTCAAGAACTTCATTGGCTGGCCGCTTACTTTCTCTGCGTTTTTAATCGCTTCATAACCGATGGTGGTGTGGGCTTTCATCAACTCAAACTCATCGGCTGTCAGGGGGCCTTCTTTCAACAAGATAGTGTCTGGAATGCCTATTTTACCGATGTCATGGAGTGGGGCTGATTTATACAGTAAATCAATGAAGTCATCGTTTAGTTCTAATGTATAACGTGGGTTTTGGCGTAACTGCTCTGCCAAACGTTTTATGTAAGTTTGGGTACGTATAATGTGGTTACCCGTTTCGTTGTCACGGGTTTCAGCCAACGACACCATAGCATAGAAGGCGACATCTTGAATTGCGTGGAGCTCTTCTTTTTGACGCAAAGCCTCGCTGGTTCGTCTTTCCACTTCCTGCTCAAGTATTTGATTCTTACCTTTTAAGGTATCAGACGCCACTTTGAGAGACACATGTGTTTTAACGCGTGCTTTCACAATCTCTGGGGTTATTGGTTTGGTTATGTAGTCAACGGCCCCCAGTTTTAGCCCTTTTTGTTCATCGACTCTTTCTGCCTTCGCTGTGAGGAATATAATGGGAATATCACTAGTTGCTGGGTTAGATTTAAGCCGCTGGCATACTTGATAACCATCTATTTCCGGCATCATGATGTCGAGCAAGATCAAATCGGGGTTAGCCGTTTCGGCAAGCGCAAGTCCTCTCTCACCGCTGTTTGCCCCTTTTACCTTATAATCTTCTTTAAGTAGCTGATACATCAACGTGAGGTTTTCGGGGATGTCGTCGATAACCAGCACGGTTGGCTTGGATGAAGAAAAATCGAACATCCGTTCTCCTTTTGGCAGCAATAAGGCTAAGTGTCATTTGGTGCTTATTATTTGCGTCAAAAATCGCTTAATGACTTTGCACTATTATTTTTATATTAGTTACATCTAAAGTAGCACAAATCGTTGCTACGTATAGTGATGGCGTTCAACTTATAGTGATCTCCGTTCCAAATTTAAGTGGTTTGTTAACAAGGGATTTTCGCTTTGACAGGGTGAAATTAGTAGCATTTATGGCGATGTGTTCGCTTGTGATGGATTATGTTTGTTTGTGATGGGTTGTGTTAAATTGTGTAAAATTATTCTGTTCCAGCCAGACTGGACACTTCATTAAAAGACATTTTGCTGTTCACAGTTAACTGTTTTTAGATACCCAAGATCAATGTGCCTTCTCGTACGATTTTAACCAACCTCAATGTACTCGAAGCCCGTTTGGCGCATCTCGTCTCTAATCATGATTCACCTCGTTAGTGATCGTACTTACTTAACTCGATGTACAAAACTGGTTGTGCGGTTCAGTAACGTTTGTGTTATCGGCTTCATAAATTATGACGTTTGAATTGGATAAAAGAGAAACCTACCTACTGTCGCGTAGAAACGTTACTCTTAGCGCTTTTTCACTGAAATGCTCCAGTTTCTGATTTTTTGAGTATATTTTTAGGTGTCTAATAAGTATAGGTTTTCTTGATTTTTATAGCGGATTTTTCGTGTAAGTGTTAATCCGAATTTGAGAACTATTGATATAATGAAACTGTTAGGTCTTTGTTCTTGGTTTTGAATGCGTTCGAGGTGTTTTTAGTTTAAGACTTATACTGATGGCTGAATAACTAGTACTTCATTGATCCATGCCTTACGCCTAATTTAGGTTGTGTAAAGATGTAAAGATAAAGGAACATTAAATGAGTAAAGATAATGGTGGTATTCCCAAACATAGCGGAAAAGCCAACCCGATTGATACCGATTATCAAGTCGGTCAGGACAACGTCGTTTTATCCGTTGGTCCTTTTGGTTTAGACATTCATAACCGGGTGTTTGCGGTTTCTGGGCTAGCAATTGTTATATTTGTATTTGCTACCTTAATTTTCAGGGAGCAAGTAGAACCCGTTTTTGTCCATATGCGCTCCTGGTTAACTTCTAGCCTTGACTGGTTTTTTATACTTTCCGGAAACATATTTGTCTTAGTTTGTATCGGATTAGCCATTTCGCCGCTTGGTAAAGTTAGGATAGGCGGGACGGAGGCTTTACCAGACTATAGTTACGCTGGTTGGTTGGCGATGTTGTTCGCTGCAGGTATGGGTATTGGTTTGGTGTTCTTTGGTGTATCTGAGCCTATGTCTCACTTTAGTAGTTCTCTCTCAGGGCCCTTACTTGAAAATGGGATCCGGACTGATTGGGCACCTTTAGGGGGCGCAGTAGGTGATGTAGAAGCGGCTCAATCATTAGGTATGGCAGCGACGATTTATCACTGGGCTCTACATCCATGGGCCATTTACGCTTTGTTAGCGCTGGGGCTCGCCATATTCTCGTACAATAAGGGGTTACCATTAACGATGCGTTCTGTCTTTTATCCGGTTTTCGGTGAACGTATTTGGGGGTGGCCTGGACACATCATTGATATTTTGGCGGTAGTCGCCACGGTGTTTGGTCTGGCAACTTCATTGGGTTATGGTGCTTCTCAAGCTGCAACTGGTTTAAACTTCCTTTTTGGTATACCACTAACGGATACAACACAAATTATCCTGATTATTGTTATTACTGCTTTTGCACTAGTATCAGTACTCGCGGGGCTGGATGGCGGCGTGAAACGCCTTTCTGAAATTAACATGGTATTGGCGGCATTACTGCTGTTCTTTATCGTGGTAGTAGGTCCAACTCTGTTTATCCTAACTGGCTTTTTCGACAACATTCTTTCGTATGTGGAAAACCTCCCAGCATTGTCGATGCCATTTAATCGAGAAGACGTCAATTATTCTCAAGGTTGGACTTCGTTCTATTGGGCGTGGTGGATTTCATGGTCACCATTTGTTGGAATGTTTATCGCCCGCGTATCGCGTGGACGTACAGTTCGTGAATTTATTTTCTGTGTACTCATTGTCCCTTCGACTGTGTGTGTGTTCTGGATGACTGCCTTTGGTGGAACAGCCATTAGTCAGTTTGTAAATGATGGCTATGAAGCAGTGAAAGATGCTGAGCTTCCACTGAAATTGTTTGAAATGCTTGAAGTAATGCCACTATCAAGTATTACCTCATTTGTTGGTATCATTCTGGTTGTAGTGTTTTTCATTACATCATCGGATTCGGGATCTCTGGTCATCGACACTATTGCCGCGGGTGGTAAAGTCGATGCACCAACACCACAGCGCGTGTTTTGGTGTACGTTTGAAGGTTTAGTTGCGATTGCGTTGTTGCTAGGTGGTGGTTTAGCCGCGGCACAAGCGATGGCCGTGACGACGGGGTTCCCATTTACGATCGTCTTATTAATTGCCACATTCTCTCTAATATTGGGGCTAATGAACGAGCCAAGAGCCCAAAAATAAAGACATACTACTCGATTAAACAAGGATGCGTATCAATCATGATACGCATCCTTCGTCATTATTAATGAGCCCATGCTCGTAGCCCTCACCCAATTTAATTCCTCAAATAAATCATCCTATCTATAAATTACTTCCCAAATATCGGTGACTCGGAGAGCAAAGTGACATACTCAGCTCAGTGAAACAATATCGGCTAGTTAGAACTAATAAGTGAGTACAATGACGAACGAGGTGAACCATGACAAACAAGAAGTAACGTATTATCCATTCTCCTGAGTTTAGAGCAGAAGCCTTGAAACTGGCGATAGTAAGGTAGAGCCTTCAATCCCATCAGATGCATAACAAGGAGTTCATTTATAACAACATAAATAAGTAGAGATAGAGTGCTGATTTGTTCACATAGAACAATGGATTGACTAACACGGCTTTCGTAGTACGTCGTCAGACTTCTATCTTCTATATAGCCAAAAAGAATAATTGATTTTAGATTAAAACCTCTAAAGTTTTAGAGTCCAAAACCTTTCTCGATCGGTTGAAAACGACTCCCTTTAGATCCGACTCTATCGCTGTTTGCTCTGGTAACTCTTCAATTAATATTTCACTAACCTTTTGCTGTTAAGGGTAAATCTGAACAAAGTGTCGCCCTGGTATGTGCCAAAGAGTACTTTGACTTGAATCCTTTTGCTGCCAATCCATCGCCTCCTCTGCTCTATGAGAACTGAGGCCTTCCTCTAGCCTAGCACGGCTTAGGTTCACGTTTAACCGTCTACTAGACGATAAGTTGCATATTGTTATTCCTATTTGATCTGATGCATATACATATGGGCAACTACACTTTTACAAATGATTTACAACCTAAATGGCCCAATGTCGAGCCATTTTAGTCACCACAACACAAGGAAGAACAGCTATGAACAAGACAATGATTTTTGTTTTGATAAGTTCACTGTTGAGCACTGGCGCGTGGGCTGGTCCGCCAGGAGAAAATACGAATGGTAGTACAACGATTTCGATATCCGAGAGCATTCTCGGTGCGGATTCGTGCACAAATCCGGCATCTGCCACTGCAAACGATTCTGATAGCGATGTGTCAGCTAATGCTTTAGCTTACGCCATGTCTGGCGCTTCATCTTATATAGATATCAGTTATTCCGGTGGAGTGACTCTAGACCTAACAAGGCACGGGAATAATGGTGCTGTGCATCAGGTTGAGCTGAACGCGAGTATGGGAAGTGGTACGCTTTTTGCGCAAGTTGCTGAGTCTAAAACCGAAGGTGGGGCAGAGGCTTCAGCTTATACTAGTGCAGAAACGCAAGCTGCTGCTGAGATGATAGCAATAGCCTACATGAGTGTATTCCAAGGTATAGATGAGGATATTGACCTCGTAGTAACAGAGATCACCGTTAAGATTGGCACCGAAGCGATAGCTTCTGCTGTTGCCGGGGTAGAAGGCTCGGCGGAGAGCTCGGCGAGTGCAGCGTCTGGTGCTGATGCTGATAGTGATAGTTCGGCTTCTGCGAGTGCAGTTGGGGGTGGTGTATCTTCTAGTGGATCTTCATTCTACGTACAAGGTGCGAATATAGAGGAGTTCACAACACAAATGAGTGCGACAAGCGGCACTGTATTTGATGTTCAAACCTCTGCTCTTGCTAAAGTATACGCTGACGCGATGGCCACATCATTCGCCTACGCGATGGCAGAAGCATCTGCTGAAGCTCAGGCAGCTGGGCAGCTTACATTTGAATGGGATTTACCTGTTTTAGGATCCGGTTCGTTACCTATTGTGACAGATTTTGACTCCGCGACTAATGCGGCGCAACAAATTGCAAATGCCGCTCAATCCATCGCTGCATACGCACAAGCGGCTGCTACCTCTTCAGCAAGCGCTTTAGGTGGATCTTCCGTTACCATGGGTATGATGGTTCATTATGAGAATTTGCCTGGTACCGAAGATTTATTGGAAGTCGTGGGAAATGGTAGCCTTGGTTTAAACTGCTCTCAAGCTTCGGCCAGTGCGACTGCAAGTGCAGAGGCTGAAAATAACTAAAAAGTTGGCTGAAATTCCGGTACATTGACGAACACTGTATGTCCAAGTAACTGTTTGATTTGGCCTAAAACTCATGTGGGTCAAAACAAGTATGGGCCCAAAAGCACCAAGTCATCCAATGGACGCGTTGAACGACCAAATGAACATGGCTATGAATTATCTGTAAAAATGCCCTCCAGTAAAAGGAGGGCATTTTGTTTACTCTTAGCTAGCGAATCGGAATCTTGTGTTCTTCTTCACTTTGGCCGGCTAGTTTAGGTACCACGACAGTCAAAACACCGTCGGAAAAATCAGCGCTAATTTCTTCGACATTGATGTTGTTACCGAGCGTAAAACTTCGAGACATTTTTCCACTGTAGCGTTCACTGTGGACCACTTTACCTTCTTTTTCTGTCTCTTTTTTAGTTTCGATACTGGCTTCGATTGATAACACACCTTGCTGGCAGCTAAGTTTGATATCTTCTTTTTTCACTCCCGGCAAATCGGCAGTGACTTCGAAGGCTTGGTCTTTCTCGACGATATCAACTCGTGGCGAAAAAGTACCCTCTTCGAATCGTGTCCTCAATGCAGGAAATGAATTATCAAAGAACCGGGAAAAATCAGCCCAGCTATCACGAGGAACCAAGCTCATAAGTACCTCCTAATTCACTCTTTCCTAACATCACTATAAGTGTAATTCGGGTGTGAAAAATTTCAGGAAAAATTCCTTCTCTGATTGATACAAATCAATTATCTGAGAAAAGTGCCTAACCCCAGATTCAAACGGGCGTCGAAGGTAACTCTTGTGGGAAGTTACGGCTTTTACGACGTACTTTGATCTGCGAGAGAATAACACCGGAAATAACAAATATGCCGCCAAAAATATGGTAGAGATGGATTTCTTCGCCTAGTAGTGTTGATGCCAACGCCACAGAAACAACGGGCATCAGGTTCATGAACATTGCGCTGGAGTCAGCACCGATTATATCTATCGCCTTTACCCACATGAGCGGTGCAAAAATTGAAGCTGCGATGCCTGCATAAGCAATCAGTGGCAGTGCTTCTTGGCTAGGTAATAGTTGATCACTCGTCAACCAGAGAGGTGCTAGCATGGTCACAGAGAAGAACCCTTGCATGTAAACCAATGTCAGGCTGTTAAATGGCATCTTCCAGCGTTTTAGCAACACGCAGTAAGCTGCGTAAACGAAGGCAGCAAGTAACATCAAACTGTCACCCTGAGTGATGTCCTGATGTAAGAAATAAGTGATGTCTCCGTGGCCAAGCATAAAAGCTAACCCAAACAATGAAATTAAGCCACCCACAATACTCAGTTTAGAAATCGACTTACCTAACAAAGGCACGCTGAGAAATACACTGATGAGCGGGACCAGTGAAGTAATTAGTGCCATGTTAGAAGCCGTGGTTGTTAAACCAGCGTAATAGCCAAGTGATTGGTTTAAAACCATACCTAGTAGAGCAAGGCAAGCCAGTTTAGTGAGGTATGGGCGAATAACGTGACGCTGCTTAATCACGGCAGGTAGACAAAACGGTGTCAGGAGCAGCATTGCAATAAACCAACGGTAGAAACTCATCGCACTAGGCTCAATTGCGCTGGAGGCCATTTTGTTGACGATAGCATTTCCACCCCAAATCATAACGGTAAAAAACGGAAGTAAATAAACCATGAGAACCCTATCGCACAATAATTGATGACGATAGTCTGGCAGGTCTTTATAATGAAAAGTATCTCCTAAAAGACATAGTGAGCGATAGGAAGACAATTTTGAAAAAGAGTTCGCGAAACCTCCACCCTTCATTATCAATCGATCGAGCTCCATCCGATGTGTTTATGAATTTCGAAGCGTTTTTGTCAAATACAGAGACTCGAATGCATAGTCACACGTGGGGGCAGGTACAATTGATCAGCGGTGGTATTTTGGAAATAGATGCGGAAGACACGCGCTTTTTAGCACCACCTCATTTAGCTATCTGGGTGCCTGCGGGTATTCGCCATACCAGTTATAACCGTAAGCCGATTGAGTACTGCTCGTTAAATATTTCGCCGGAATTGACGGCGCATTTCCCGACCAAAACCAGTTTGATTAAGGTGACGCCGATAATTGCGGCCATTATTGAGGATTTTCGACAACGTGATATTAATGTCGCTCATAGTGATGAAGACAAACGCCTAGTGCAGGTACTGCTCGATCAACTGGCAAAACAAGAAGTGGAGCACCATTTTTTACCGACCACCGATAATAAGTATCTGGAACCCATCCTTAAAGCGGTGGAAGAATCACCCACGGATGAAATCAGTTTGGCGGAGTGGGCCGCAAAGGTGCATACCACAGAGAGAACGTTAGCGCGTCACTGCCAGAGTGAACTAGGGATGAGTTTTACAGAGTGGCGATTACGTGTCCGGTATCTGCACTCTATGGAGTTGCTGCGTAAGGGACAAACGGTAAAAGAAGTCGCACTGACGTTAGGTTACAATCAGGCGAGCCCTTTTATTGCGATGTTTAAGAAATACTCCGGCATGACACCGGAGCAATATAAGAATCGCTTGTTATAACTGACATCGTTGATGTGGCTGGAATCATAAGTTAACAGGTGACACTATGACAAAACGTACAAGACGACTATTTAGCGCAGAATTTAAGTTAGAAGCAGCGCAGTTAGTCCTAGACCAGAACTACTCAGTGACTGAAGCAGCCCAAGCCATGAATGTGGGCAAGTCCACGATGGATAAGTGGGTTCGCCAGCTCAGAGAAGAGCGCCAAGGAAAAACACCCAAAGCTGCACCGATGACCCCTGAGCAAATAGAAATGCGGGAATTGAAAAAGAAGCTGGCTCGCCTTGAAGAGCATAATGAAATACTAAAAAAAGCCACGGCTCTGTTGATGTCGGACTCACTGAACAATTCTTGATAATCAAGAAACTCAAGCAGAGCTACAGCGTAAAAACATTATGCGAAGTCTTCAATGTTCACCGAAGTAGTTATAACTATTGGCTTAAACGCCCAACGGCAATTAATGCTGAAACAGTAAAACTTCGCAGCTTGGTTAGCGAGGCTCACGCCGCAAGCAATGGCTCAGCGGGAGCGAGAACCATTGCGGATATAGTCACAAATCAGGGCGTAAAGCGGAGCCGATACCGAGCAACAAAGCTTATGAAAACTCTTGGTTTAGTGAGTTGCCAAGAACCAAAGCATCGTTACAGAAAGGCTTCACAAGAACATATTGAAATTCCAAATCACTTAGGTCGTCAGTTTGCTGTTACACCCCAAATGAAGTCTAGGTTGGCGATGTTACGTATATTTGGACAGGTAATCGGTGGATGTATTTAGCGGTTGTTATCGATCTTTTTGCTCGCAAAGTGATCGGTTGGTCGATGTCTTTATCACCTGATACTCGGTTAACAGGTAAAGCTCTTTCGATGGCTTATGAGTTACGTGGTAAGCCTAAAGGTGTCATGTTCCATAGCGATCAAGGTGCTCACTATACCAGTCGTAAATACCGCCAATTACTGTGGCGTTTTCAAATAAAACAGAGTTTATCTCGCAGAGGAAATTGCTGGGATAATGCGCCAATGGAGCGCTTCTTTAGAAGTCTGAAGACGGAATGGGTGCCAACTGTGGGTTATCGTAGCTTCGCTGAGGCTCAACAAGAGATCACCCGCTATATTATCGGATATTACTGCCAACTCAGGTCACATAAGTATAACGTTGGCCTAACGCCCAATGTATCAGAACGATTATATTGGGAAAACTCTAAAACCGTGGCCAATTTTAGTTTACCACTACAGTTAGCCCAACAATTCATCTTCATTCTTTATATGTTTGTTTGACCTATTTAAAGTTATTCGAAAATATTTAAACTATAGATTCTTCTCCGCTTGGTCGAGTCTAATACCATCCATATACAATCGTTCTACTATCCTGATTCATATCCTCTTCTTAATTACGATGGATGAATCGGCACAGATTATTGATTTGGTTATCAAAAATGAGTCATTCATCACATGCGATTTTGGAAGTCTATTCTTTAATCAACCTTTGCTCTGTTAAACCCACTTCTAAGTAGTAGCTGTGATTTCAACAGATTCAGTCTGGACAAAAATTATATGAGCAGAGGGTGACTTCTGCTCTTTTTATAGGTTGAAGCTAATGACGTTGATTAACTTATCAGGTTAGTTGCTTTCTGGCTTTATATTGTTTCAGTGCTTGGCTTATAGCTCTTCACTATCCAGATAAGCAAAGATGCATTCATAGCGAGTACCACAAAGAGTGCAGGCAGCCCACCTAGGTTAGACATCATTTTTATGCCATCAATCCCAGAAAATGCAGTCATAAACCAAGCGATTACAGCGATAATACCTCCCCATAGAATCTTTAATTTAGATTTTAGTGGGGTAGTTTCGTCACTGTTGTTAGGTGTTTCAATGCATAGAGAAGAAATTGCCTCTGTATTTGAATCTGCTGCCGTCACATAGGCAAGGAAGGCGATAAAGATAAATAACCCAGTCAGAATGGTCGGTGCAGGTAGTTGATCTAACAAACCATACACAACTGCGCCAGCACCACTCTCATTGAGGAGCGCATAGAAAATCCCGTCTTGATTTAGGTCTAACTCCAATATCATTCCAGAAAATATAGCCATCCAAATGAGCGAGAAAGACGCTGGTATTATCATATTCACGATTATAAATGCTCTTACCGTATGCCCCTTAGCTATTTTGCCTAAGAAGAGCGCAACAATCGGTGCCCACGCTAACCAGTTCGCCCAATAAAATACCGTCCAACTTTTTGCCCAATCGTCCCCCGGCTCTAAATTGAGTGATAAGCTACGCGCAACAAATTCAGTTGCATAGTCAGCAAAAGCGTTCGCGCCATTGACAATAATTGTCTGAGTCGGACCAAAGATTAAAGCAATAATAGCAATAAGTGCAAAAATAGTGGTATTGACGGCAGAGAGACGTGCAATCCCTTTTTGTAACCCTGACACAGATGATGCAACAAAGGACACAACAATAAGGGCAATCACAGCACCTAGTAAAAGGGAGCCATTCGGTAAGCCTGTGACATTAGAAACTCCGCTTGCCAGTACCAGTGCACCAGTACCTAAAGATGATGCCATCCCTGCTACTAGCGCAAACATAGATATAGAATCAACTATCCCGCCTATACTTTGAGAACAACGGCGACCAAATAATGGCTGTAGTGATGCGCTAATCGAAAAGCGTTGAGTCAGGTTATAAAAGGCCAAAGCGAAAGAGAGAGCTGGAATCGCATATATAACAAATGGCGTGAATGACCAATGCATATACATAGTGGAAAGCGAAAACTCAGCTGCTTCTCTCGAACCAGGAGCAATACCTAGGGATTTTGGCGGAGAGTATAAATGGAATAGAGGTTCAGCCGTTGCCCAAAAAAGCATTCCTGCTGCCGTTGTTGTACAAATTGTAATAGAGCCCCAGCGCCATTTACTGAGTAGTGGTTTAGCATTGTTGCCACCTATGGTCACTTTTCCTAAAGGAGAGAAAAACACCACTATGCAGGTAACAACCATAAAAAAGGCACCTGCAGAAAATAACCAGTCGAACGTGTCGAGTATCCAGTTATTGATCGCAGTTGTGACTGTTAAGAAGCTTTCAAGGTTAAAGAAGCTCGCGAGTACAGCAGTGATGAGTAGTAAAAAGGGAGGAATAAAGACTTTATATCGTAATTGACTATTCATGTTCTTTTAGACTTATGTAAAGTTTCACATTTAAATTTTAGAATGTCGAGCCAAAGCCATTTTAGTTATCGGTATTATTGCCAAGGTGTGTTTCGACTTCTCCATTAAATAACGGTTACCATCAACTGAATCGCTGAGCGTGATTCAAGCAAGTTTTTTGTTATTGAATAATCTATCATCAAGATTTTCTAGGCTAACTTTGTCGTTAAAATGATTGCTGAAGTTTGAACATCAGCAGATAAGCGTAGAGTTGATAGCTTCGTCGAAACAAAAAATATGCCTATGTCACATCAACTGCGATATGGACGTCTAAATTGTTTCTTATTGGAACGGTGAACGCCTTTCTTTTGTTTCAAAATGGAACGGTTTGGGGTGATAAACCTCACACTCTGTGTCGATAGTATCTTGGCACAACGTGTGGAAATAGTGATTGTGATTTGGATCAGTAAAGTCGTGACCTATTGTTGATAGTTTCTTCGCCATTAATCACCAGTATGATATCGAACCGTGTACTCCGCAGAAGATAGCAAAAGCCGTTGGGAATTTTTCCAAAAACACCAATGGGTATCTCCAGAGTTTTCTAGCTCACTCATTTTTCAGTCTTGGCAGCGTTGCTCAAGGCTGATGAATGCTTATGAATGGACAAAGCCTCATATAGCGTCTGGGTTTACTCTATCCTCGATGAAGCGTCGCACTGAGTCTATTATCAACTGTTCGATCCGGGCTATTGAGGATAATTACGATTTCCTTGAGGGAGAAAAATTGCTTCTTTTCGTTACCGATGACAATGGTTGTCTGATGCATGTGATGGGGAATGAAGAGCTAAACCTTAAAATGAAGGAGCTCGGGATAAAAGAAGGCAGCTTTATCAGTGAAGATAGAATTGGCACCAACGCTGTCAGCTTTTGTATCGAGACCTTGATGCCGAGTACAGTGATTGGTTGTGAGCACTTTAAGCGAGAGCTGCATGAACTATTGACCGTTGCGTCTCCGATTATCGATGCTTACGGGAAGTTGCTAGGTACCATCGCAATGGTGAAATATGCTAACCAGACTCGAAGAGAAGATCCGCTTGTGACCTCTATGTGTGCGAAAGAGGTGGGCTTGCAACTACATATATTACATGAACAAAAGCTCACGAATAGCCTATTGTCTGCCCATAATGCTGCTTTGGACTATATGGATGATGGCGTTATCACTTGGGATAGCGAACAGCTTATTTCTTATGTCAGCCCCCAAGTTGGTGCATTGCTTGGTGTCGATAGCAACACGCTACTCAGACGCAACATTTTTAGCGCAGTACGCTTTGCCCCCGACGTGACCCGATGCATTGAACAAAGCGAAAGTTTGCGCCGACACCAGACTACGTTTGAAATCGACGCTCAATTTGTTGATGCGATGGTGACTTATCAATATTCTACCGATGGAACCAACTTGCTTTTTATTCACCCGGTTAATCATGCCGAAGGTCCATTTAAGCAAAAGGCGACCAGTGATATTCAGTATTCATTTGAAAGTCTAAATTATGCTTCGCAACAAATGCAGCATGTTATTTCGGTTGCTCGGCGATTGATTGGAGCAAAAGAGCCTGTACTGGTTACCGGGGAAGAAGGGGTAGGGAAAAGTCACTTAGCTTTGGTTATGCACAATGAAAGCACTTATTGTCTTGGCGACTTTATCAATGTTGATTGTTCATCGATCGAACCTAGCTTGTTGGAGGTAGAAATACTTGGTTCTCAACGTGACGAGCTCCCTTCTAAATTTGAGTTAGCACAACATGGTACGCTCTATATAAGTCATATTGAACAGCTCAGTATGAAGCTGCAGCTTACGTTATTAAAGTTTCTTGATAGCGGATTTGTGACAACGGCAGATGGTAAACCTACAAAAAAATTCAATCTTCAACTGATTACAAGTAGTGCGGGCAATTTAAAGGATCGTGTTGAAAAGGGCGATTTTTCTCGTCAACTCTATTACGTCTTATCGTCCAACGAGCTCTATATCTCTCCTCTGCGTGAGAGAAAAGAAGACATACACTACTTGATTAATAGTTTCGTTACTCTGTTTGAAAGACAGCACCGTGCGTCTGTGGCTATTGATAAGTCCGTTGTCGAACTCATGGCCAGTCATGCATGGCATGGGAACACCTCCCAACTCAGAAATATCGTTAACCGTATTCTACTTAACCGAGAAAGTGACAATATCACCGTTGAACATATACCTGCCTCCGTACGGATGTTGATTGATGAGCGCTCTGAAGAGAGTAGCAAGAAAACAACAACGCTCGAATCACTAGAAAAACAAGCTATTATACAGGCGTGGGAAGAGTTTGATGGACGAATGCAAGATATGGCCAAAGCGTTGGATATTGGGCGAACGACCCTGTGGCGCAAAATTAAAAAATACGACTTATCGCAAATGATGGATTAAGCTCAAGGTCTTAGAAATGGATGCAGAAAACGCACAATGAGCCGTTGTAAAGGCCCATTGTGCGGCTTAGTCAACGGAAAGTTGAGCTAAATAAGCTCACTTTTTAATGCAGTCACAAGTGACTTTATCATTAAGTAGCTTGACGTTGCTCCTGGGTCTTGGTGCCCGACACTCTCTTTGCCTTTTTGCTGCGCTCGGCCTTTCGCAGCTTCCATATCTACAGTGCTGATCGCCGCAGTTTCTGCACTTTTTAATACAACATCTAAAAACTCATCAACAGTAAGTTCACTATTTGAATGAGACTTGGCTGTTTCAAGTGCCACAGCCCAGACATCGTACATCGTTTTATCGCCCTGTTTGGCTTTCCCTCTTGCTGCGATTCCGTCAGCACCATGTTTGAGAGCTTCAAACAGTTGGGTTGGCGATAAATGGGTTCGACTACCTATAGAGTTTGAAACACAGAAAAAAAATGTCGAATAGAAAATACCACTCGCACCACCTAGATACATGCGCAGGGTCAAGCCAGTATTCTTTAAGATGGTCGATATACTTTGTTTTTGCAGTGCGTCTAGCTCTTTTGCTACAGCAGCAAAACTGCGAGATAAATTATGGCCATGATCACCATCGCCGATGTCTGAGTCCAACTCATCCAGATAGGTTTGATTCTCTTGGTATGTACTATGACAAAGCTCTAGCCAATGAATAATGTGTTGTTTTTCAATCTGCATATATGGGCTCTGGTGTTTTAGGTATTACCAACGAAGTGCCGCGGTATCAACAGGGGCATCAAAGAGTGCGAGTATTTCGTCATCTGCTCTGAGTAAGGTAATTGATAAGCCTTGCATATCAATTGCAGTACAGTAGTTGCCAATCAAGCTGCGCGCAATCTGATAACCTTCATTTTGGCAATTGTTAAATAGCTGCTTATAGGCGATATATAGCTGAGACTCAGGTGTACTTCCAAGGCCATTGACAATCGCAATATAGTTTTGCTCGGGTTTAAACTCTTCAACGTATGAGTTGCTCTCTGTCCACATCCCTTCTTTACGATCCCACTCGGTGATTGGACGCTCAAAGCTGGAGTTTTCTTTTAAAGCAATGAACATTTTGTCAACTAACTCGTCCGCTTGAGTGTACGGTATCTGTTGTGATCCCGGTTCACCATGAATTCCCACACCGAATTCAACCTCACCTTCTTTGAGAGAAAAGGTAGGTAACCCTGATGCTGGGACAGTGCAAGATTCTAGGCCGACAGCAATACTTCGGCAGTTGTTGACAACCCGACGTCCCAATTGTTCACACTCTTCTAGTGTGTAGCCTCTTAGTGCCGCCGCACCGACAATCTTCTCGAGTAAGACCATGCCTGCAGCACCACGACGCCCTTTTGTGTATAAACTGTTTGTTACCGCTACATCGTCGTCAATGAGAACGTAGCCTGCTTGAATACCATCTGCGTGTAGCAATTCAACGGCAAGCTTAAAGTTAATGATGTCACCAATATAGTTTTGCACCAGAAACAGGACGCCTTTATCTGACGTAACCTTGTTGGCACATTCATAGATTTGGTCAGGAGTCACACGAGTGAATATCTCACCTGGACAAGCGCCAGTAAGCATGCCTTTGCCTACGTACCCTGTGTTTAAAGGTTCATGACCAGATGCCCCTCCCGAAACCAGAGCGACTTGATCGGGTGACAACTCATGCCATACATAACAAGGTTGCTCGTTTAGCTTGAGCTGTGGGCGAGATGCCACCAGTCCTCTAAGCTGGTCGAGTGCGATATTATTCGCACAGTTGAAAAGTCCTTTCATTTTAATACTTCAGAAAATTGAGTCTTTAGACATATTAAATCAGAGCTAGTGAACTATCAAAAAAAGACTGTTGTTTCATAATGAAACGTTGTTTTTTAGTTGTAATGTTTCGTTATGAATCGTTTTTTCTGTTATGTGGTTTTTTATGTGATGTTGATCTTTTTTTTGGCTGGAATTAAATCCTCGTTGAGTCTGAATTGACGAGACAATCAAATATTCGGTCTGAACTTGATAGGGTTTTCTTTGGTAGTTGCACGATTTTTTTTAATGTGTGCCCAACGTTGAAACAAAACAGAAAAGGCTCACCCATCATGGATAAAATTATCATTAGCCCAAGCAAATATATTCAAGGCGAAAATGTTCTTGGATCTATCGCTGGTTACGTTAAAGCGCTAGGCGAAAACCCGCTTGCTATTGCTGACACATTCGTAACAGGTTTAGTTGGCGACACGGTAAAACACAGCTTCGAGCAAAATGAGATGACCCTCGCTATGGATCTATTCAATGGCGAATGTTCTCGTCAAGAGATCGATCGTATTATCGATATTGCAGCGACTCAGAAAAATGATGTCATTATCGGCATTGGTGGTGGTAAGACACTAGACACAGCTAAAGCGGTCGCTTACTACGCTAAAGTACCAGTTGTTGTTGTTCCTACTATTGCTTCAACAGATGCGCCAACTAGCGCACTGGCTGTTATCTACACACCAGAAGGCGAGTTCAGCGAATACTTACTATTCCCGCAAAATCCAAACATGGTGGTAATGGACACGGCAATCATCGCTAAAGCGCCAGTTCGTTTACTTGTTGCTGGTATGGGCGATGCGCTATCTACTTACTTTGAAGCTCGTGCCAACATGACGTCAGGTAAAGCAACTATGGCGGGTGGCGCTCCAACTCGCTCATCTCAGGCTCTGGCTAAGCTTTGTTACGAAACTCTACTGGCTGATGGACTTAAAGCGAAAGTTGCAGCTGAGAACGGAGTCAGCACAACTGCGCTCGAGAATATTATTGAAGCGAATACCTACCTAAGTGGTATTGGTTTTGAAAGTAGCGGTCTTGCAGCTGCGCATGCAATCCACAACGGTTTGACCAAACTTGAAGAGTGCCACCACCTATACCACGGTGAGAAAGTCGCGTTCGGTACGCTGACCCAGTTAGTCCTTGAAAACGCACCAATGGAAGAGATTAACACGGTTCTTGATTTCTGCCGTTCAGTCGGACTACCAACCAATCTATTTGCGATGGGCGTTAAAAAGCTCAACCACGACAAACTGCGTGAAGTCGCTGAAGGTGCAACAGCTGAAGGTGAAACTATTCACAATATGCCGTTCCCGGTAACAGCAGATGCTGTTTATGCTGCGATTCTAACGGCGCACCAACTAGGTCAGTAATTCACGCTGAAATGTGAACGAACGTATAAGACGATCCAAGTTTATAAAGGTTTAAGATGTCTGATTTAATTTTAAATACTAAAGATTCATTTGTTCTGGATTCAATTCACGGAACACTTTACTCAGCGAAGAAAGACAACCTAACGCTGCTCGATTTCGACAATGACATCAAAGTGGTTGCTCGCAACGATTGGAACAAAGACAAAGTAGCACTAATTTGTGGTGGTGGTTCTGGTCACGAGCCTGCACACGCTGGCTTTGTTGGTAAGGGTATGCTAACTGCTGCGGTATGCGGTGACTTATTTGCTGCGCCAAGTGTTGATGCGGTATTGAACGCTATATTGCACGTAACTGGCGATGCTGGCTGCCTCGTTATCATTAAAAACTACACTGGTGACCGTCTAAACTTTGGCCTTGCCGTTGAAAAAGCGAAAGAGATGGGCCGTAAGGTTGACTTGATTGTGGTTGGCGACGACATCTCTATCCCAGGTAACCCACAGCCACGTGGTATTGCAGGTACCCTGTTTGTACAGAAGATTGCTGGCCATGTTGCTGAAAATGGTGGCTCACTAGAAGAAGTGAAACACGCAGCGGTAGATGCATGTGAAAAAACAGCGTCAATTGGTGTGGCGTTAACCAGTTGTTCACTACCTGGTGAAAGCAATGACCGTATTGAGCTAGGTAAAGCTGAACTTGGTCTAGGTATCCATGGTGAACCTGGTATTGAAACCATTGATCTGCCTCAAGCGAAAGAACTTGTTGCGACTATGGTCAGCAAGATCGTTGAAGCTAAGCCAATCAAAGAAAGCGCGATTCTTCTTAATAACCTCGGTGGTCTTTCTCCAATTGAGCTGAACATCGTAGCGAAAGAAGTGATGGAGTCTGAGCTTGGCCAAAATACTAAGCTAATTGTATCTGGTTCACTAGTGACTGCTATCGATATGAAAGGTTTCTCTATCTCTGCGATTCAGCTTGATGATCAAATCGTTGATGCACTGACTGCAGAAGTTGAAGCAGACGCATGGCCTGGCATGGTTGCACGCCGCGAAGTGCCTGTGACGAAATGTGAAAACCTAATTGAGAAGAAAGTGTTTGAGCCTTCTCACGATGAAGAAGTGGCCGTAGTACTGCGCAAAGTGTGTCAGTCAGTGATTGATATCGAAACTGAGCTAAACCACCTAGATTCAATCGTTGGTGATGCTGATACAGGCTCTACGTTTGCAGCTGGTGCACGTAAAGTGTTAGCGCAGCTAGAAGCGAATCAGCTTCCTCTACAAGATAATGCCAAGTTGCTAACGACGATTGCTGATTGCTTAACATCCGTAATGGGTGGCTCTTCAGGCGTTCTACTATCGATCATGTTTACTGCGGCAGGTCGCGACTTTGAGCAAAATGGCTCACTAGCTAAAGCGCTACAGGTAGGTTTAGGTCAAATGATGGCTTACGGCGGTGCTAAACCAGGTGACCGTACTATGATCGACGCACTGCACCCAGCGCTAGAAGCTTGGGTTAGCCAAGGCTTTAATGCAGCAATTGACGCCGCGAAAGCAGGCGCAGAAGCAACGGTGAACATGAACAGTGCGAAAGCTGGACGTTCTTCTTACCTGAACAGCGACAGCCTATCAGGTACTAAGGATCCAGGCGCTTACGCAGTAGAATCTGTATTTAGCCAGTTCTCAAACTAAGTTGTACTTCATACACAAATATATGAAATAAATATAAACAGTATTTGTGTCAATAATATTGAGGTGTGGTTATTTATAATTGCACCTCAATACCTACTCTACGTGAAATATTTAAATCTGCATCCTAATAATAAAAATGCATGTTTGAGGTTTATAGTATGAAAAATGAAAACTTAGCAAGGTATTTTCAGTTTGCACTGGTTATTCTTGCTGGTGGTGCAATATTTCCTCTAGTATATTTAAAAGCGCAGTACCAAGAAACAATCTTGGAAGTGTTTAATATGTCCATGGGGCAAATGAATACAATTTATACCATTCTAGGTTTTGTATTCATGATCGGATATTTCCCTAGTGGTGTTCTGTGTGACAAATTCTCGGCCAAGAAATTATTGGCTGTGTCTTTGTTAGGTACTGCCGCTGGTGGTTTCTGGTTTGCGCAGGTACCTAGTTATACTAGTGTAATCATGATTTTTGCTATTTGGGGGTTCTTTTCAGTGCTTACCTTCTGGGGCGCACACCTGAAAATTACCAAAATGTTAGCCAAAGAGGGCGAGGAAGGACGTTTCTTCGGTATCTTGGACGGCGGTCGCGGATTAGTTGAAGCGGCATTAGCTAGTATCGCGCTTATGATATTCACGTTGATGCTAGGTGGTGGTACGGAGCTTACCGATAAAGCGCTTGCACTTGAATCTGTTATTTACATGTACTCTATCGCACTGGTGATCGTTGCTGTACTCATTATTCTTTTTGTAAAGGAAGATAAAGAAGCGGCCGCTGCTGCGAACTCTAATGAAGATAGTAAAATTAAACTTTCTGACATTGGTAAAGTATTTAAAAACAAATTTGTTTACCTGCACGGAATGATTATTTTTACTGGCTATACCATCTTCTGGACTAGTTACTACATCGGTGGTTACTTGCAAACAGGTCTTGGTTTTGATGCTGTCACGGTAGGCTCTATGATGGTTGGCGTGCTTTGGATGCGTCCAATTGGTGGTGTACTTGGTGGATTCCTTGCAGATAAACTTGGTCAAGCGAATACTATTGCAGCAGGTATTTTAGGTGGAGTTCTTTGTCTAGGTGCTTTAATTATTGTACCTAGCTCAACATCAACTTACTTAATTACTGCACTAGTGATGGTGACAGGCTTATTCTCTTACATCATTCGCGGTACATATTGGTCGTTACTTGGCCAGTCAAAGATCGACGCTGCAATTATGGGGACAGCAATTGGTGTTATTTCATTTGTTGGTTATATTCCAGATATTATTATTCCAGAAATGAATACTATCCTATGGAATACATACGGAGATGAAGGTGGATATCACGCTTACTTTATTGTTAGCATGATGGTAGGCCTAGTCGGCGTTATGATGACTATGCTCTACAAGCGAGAGCAAAATAAAAACAGCCAATCTGAAGCTAATAAAATTAATGCTCAATTAGCAGATAGCTAAAAAATATAACACTTCCACTCTGAAGTAGGTTCTATAAATTAAATTTAATTAAGCATGAGTTTACTCATGCCAAAAATAAGTAGAGATATATTATGTTTAAAATGAATATTAATAACGACAAGAGCCGTTTCGAAGTTAAAGACGGTCAAAAAACAATGAAGGCTGTGGTTACTATGGGTAACGGTGGCTATGAAATGCTGGAGTACAAAGATGTACCAATGCCAGTTATTAGCGAAGGTGAAGTATTAATTAAAGTACTTGCTGCTGGTGTTAACAATACTGAAATAAATACGCGTCTTGGCTGGTACTCATCGAAGGTAACGACAAGTACCAACGATATGTCTGAAGACGACAATGAAAAGGGTGCAGCAGCAAAAGAAGGTGACGGCGGCTGGAGTGAAGCAACTCCGTTTCCTTTCATCCAAGGTACCGACTGTGCTGGCCTAGTAGTTGAAGCAAAAGACGAAGCAAACCAATACCTGGTGGGTAAACGTGTTCTCGTTCGCGCTTGTATTCGTAACGAAGGCTTTGAGTCACGTGAAAACATCTGGATGGCTTCTGATTTTGACGGTGCATTTGCCCAATATGTGAAGATTTCAGCAAGTGAAGTATTCCCTGTTGAGTGTGACTGGAGCGATGCAGAACTGGGTACTATCCCATGCGCTTACGGTACATCTGAAAACATGGTTCAGCGCTCAGGCGTTAAAGCCGGTGATCGAGTATACGTTGCGGGTGCTTCTGGCGGTGTTGGCTCTGCTGTTGTACAGCTTGCCAAGCGTCGTGGCGCTTACGTTATCGCTGCCGCTGAAGGTGAAGACAAAATCGAACGCGTACGTTCATACGGTGCAGATGAAGTTATCGACTATGGCCGCAATGCACTAGAAGTTCTGGGCGAAATGTCAGTGGATATCATCATTGACAACGTAGCGGGTGAGAACTTTGTCAACAACCTAAAACTACTTAAACGCGGTGGTCGTTACGCATCTTCTGGTGCAATCGCCGGCCCTATCGTTGAACTAGATTTCCGTACTATGTACCTAAGAGATTTGACTCTAGTTGGTTGTACTGGTTGGGATGAAGGCGTATTCCCAAGTGTGATTGAAGCTATTGAAAAAGGTGAGATTAAGCCTGCTCTTTCAAAAACTTTCCCGCTTTCAGACATCGTTGAAGCACAGAAAGAACTCGTGAGCCGCAAGCATGTGGGCAAACTTGTGCTAATTCCTGACCACGAAGATTAATTTAGCCGGGTCGGGGTTCGTTGAGCCTCGACCTTTTTGAGGAAATCAAAATGTCAATTTTTGAAAAAGTCCATGAGATTAAACACCCTACCTTGACCAAGGAAAACTGGGGTGAAGTGCAGCCGCTAGTGCGCGTCAATTTTCTAGGCAAAGAACTTGATATTAGCCAGCCGTCTTCAACGTTCTGGGTATACTTTCTGGGTGTGATTGTTACCTTGGTTGGTGTTCAATTCTTAGTGATGCAAGATGGTCAAATGTCGCGCTTTTGGTGGGGGATTTCGATGATCCTTTGGGGTGTTGGTGCGATCATTGCGGGTACCAGTTACCAAGCATTCGGCTATGAGCTCAAAGCCAAATATCGCGATGAGTGTTCATGGACGACATGGTGGGAGGTGATTTACGTTATCTTCCAGCAAGTGAGTATGAATGCGATGACAGTTGCGATCGCTTACTCGTCAATACCACCGGAGTCGGTTTGGTTTGATATCTTTATTTGGTATGCTGCGATCTTGACGGTTGGTTACACTATTCTCGTGCTATGGGGTGGATTTACCGCAACGAAATCAGTGCTCACCTTTGAATTTATGTGTGCGGCTTGTCTGCCAAGCTTTATCGCTTTCATCGGTATCAACACGGTAACCTTTATCAAAACTGGTGCCACTTATGATTTGCTGTGCATGATCTCTTGGGCACTGATTTACGCTTCATACTACTTCTACGATAAGTATTGGAAAGCGGGTATTGGTGACGTGCTATGGAAAGAGAAGAAAATCTGGTTCTCTGAGAACGATGTGCTTCACGTTATTCTAGTCGCATGGGGCTTGTTCATGATCGCGTTACCGTTCTTCACATTCGATTATGTAGTTTCTAATTAATAATATCGTTTAGATATAAAGTTAATTATTCTTAAGGGGGATGTTGTTCCCCTTTATATTTAATTTTTACTGAAATACTGTCTTTTTTATGGATGATTTATTTAGAAGTTCAAAGGTAAAGTCTCGAAGAGAGAAAATACTATCAATAATTGATGAAACAGGGTCTGTTAATACACAAAAACTATCCGAATACTTTAATGTTAGCCATCATACTATTCGTAGGGATTTGAATTTTTTGTCTAAGCAACTAGATTTGAAACGATGCCACGGCGGAGCAAAACGTATTAATTATTCGATGGTTAAATACAAGAGTAATTATAGAAATAAAATTAAAATAGTAAATGAGTTGTCGGAATTGTTGTTTAAAGGTAGTAATGTGTATATAGATAGTCCTTATATAAGCGAAACCTTTGTGGGATTGTTACCTGATTTTAAACTAAAAATAATAACTAATGACATTTACATTTATCATTTGATTTCAGATAAAGAACATATAAGCATGTCAACGTTGGGTGGTTGTGTTGGTCAATTTGGTTGCGATTGCAACCATGCTAATTTCACTAACTCTTATTTTTTAGATGATGTTGATATAGCAGTTGTTGAAGTTGATTATATTGATAGCGATGGTTACATACTTAGTAAATGTTTATCTCAAGCCTCCCGGCACCGACTTGCTTTAGAAAAAGCCAAATATAAATATGTCATTTACAAGCCTAAAAAAAAACCAGTATCATCGCAATATATTTACAATGTATATTCGACAGAAAAGATAGGAAACCTAACTGAGGTTATTAAATGAACATGGAACTAGAAAAGTTACAATATAAATTAGAACATGCAAGAGCTAACTATTGGATTCTTACAGTCTTGTGTGGGGTGTTTTTAGCTCTCACTATTAATAAAATCAGGATTTTTGAGTTTGATGGAGTAACTATTTGTTATGTGTCGTTATTTTCTTTAGTCGGTTATGCAACATTAAAATTATCTGAATATATAAGAATCCTGAAAGAAAAATTAATTTAATTTAAGTGGAATTCTAATTGTATAAAAACTTTTTATTGATTATTTTAAATGATTTAATGTCCACGTATTTCATTAAGAACCTATCCCCAAAGGGGGTTATACCCGTGACCATTGAAGGCACTTGATTTTCTTCGAGTAGAAGACCATTCTAGCAGCCATGAAGATTACTCTGACCAATGAACAGAAGCAGGAACTCAAAATCCAACACAGTACGACTCGTGATGGGCGGGTTCGCGACCGTATAAAAGCGGTTATCCACGGCAGTAATGGTTGGATAGCCGAAGAAATTTCTGACGCACTTCTTATTCATGAAACCACAGTTGCCCCAAAGTGTGTTAACACCGTTCGATACCTAATTTACCTAAATGATAATAATGCATACCCAGCCAAAGCTGTGAGGTAACTATAGTTTGTTCGTGTTTTATATTCTGTTTAACATTTGAAGTAGGACACCGTTGATCAGCGATATGGGTTATGAATCTCATTTTTTAATAGGTCTAATTGGCCACACGGATATTAGGTAATAGCTTTTAACTACATGTAGTTATTAGAAGTTAAGGAACAGCGCTTGGCTAACCCTATTACAATCAAAAATCATCTAAAAGTTGGTGACCTAGATGCTGAGACCGATACTAGCTTGCTTGAGACACGCTTTGTCGATAAAGGCTACATAAGTCAATTAATGGATGTAGGTGATCCTCTATCTATCGTATTAGACAGAATTGGAGCAGGAAAAAGCGCTCTGATCTATAAGATTTACCAACTAGCCGAAAAATCAAAACAAATAGATCCCAATGACATATCAGTAAGGTTTCTAGAACACTCAGACATAATCCAATTCTTGGATACCTTAGACGTTAATTTGGATCTCTTCTATCGCCTTCTATGGAGACACATCCTTATAGTTGAGTTACTTAAGCTCAGATATAACATCAAGAATGAAACAGACAATCGAAACTTCTTTGACAGTATCAGTGATTATTTCAGAAGAGATACTGTAAAGAAAAAAGCTATTGAATACTTTAGAGAATGGGGTGATAGGTTCTGGCTGACACTGATGAACACTTAAAAGTAATCACTCAAAAGCTTGAAAATGATACCAAAGCAAACTGAGGCGCAAAATATACAGGCTTATCCTTCAGCGTTAGTGGTGCTGAAAAACTAACTGATGAACAAAAACCGAGATAAAACAAAGAGCTAGCCAAGTAGTAAGCGGTCTGCAAATTAAGAAACTGAACGAGATGCTAGATTTAATCGCGGAACACCCATTTCATGACCCCCAACAAAAGTTTTATATCGTAATTGATCAATTGGATGAAAGCTGGGCTAACACGATTACAAGATGTAAGTTCATTCGGGCACTAATTGAGGAAATCAAAACTTTCCGAAAGGTTGAAAATATTAAGATTATCGCTGCTATGCGGAAGGACTTATTAGATCTCGTTTTCGACAAAACGCGGGGAGCTGGATTTCAAGAAGAAAAGTATGAATCATATATTTTACCCATACAGTGGACACGCGATGAGTTGACCGATTTGATAGAAAAGCGCGTCAAAGAAGTATTCAAACGGCAATACACTAATGAAGATGTCACATTCAAAGACATATTCCCTTCAGCTACTAAAGGAGGAGGTCAACTAGCTATTGCTTTTATTATGGAGCGTACGCTCTTTCGCCCCAGAGATATTCTTCAGTTTGTAAATGAGTGTTTCAAAGTTGCATATGGACGTGAGCGAATCTCATGGAGAACAATTTATGCTGCTGAAGCTCAATACTCCGAGAAAAGACTTAAGTCTCTCAAAGAAGAGTGGGGAGAGGTATCCCCCTCATTTGACGAAACTGTTGAAATTCTAGGGGGTTTACAGACGTCTTTCAAACGTTCAGATCTCTCTGAATCACGTCTAGAACATATAATTACAGATTTATATGACCAGAAAACAGATGATCCATGTGTTTGTGCCGTAAAGGATTACTTCGTCACAACGGGAGAAGTCAAACAAGCAGAAATACTAAATAAGATCCTAATTTGTTTATATCGTGTTGGAGCCATTGGAATAAAAATCAGCGCGCTCAGTACATTTATGTGGTCTTTCTTTGATCAAAGTACGGTGAGCAGGGGTGAAGTGAGGCGTGCTTCTCAAATCAAGGTACATAAAATGCTTTATCGTTCCTTAGATATACAGGTAACTGGCTCAGAAAGGTTTGAGGCAATAGACACAGAAGATGTACCTTAGAGTGTTAATATTCTTTTCCTAATCTGAAACAACAGTTTTAGAATAATAGCCCTAGCTCATTAATTAGATGGTACGCCCCACACCTTAACTAAACTCAGCTATGTCGCTGA
>JAAEZQ010000058.1 GCA_018222805.1 Vibrionaceae bacterium | reverse complement strand
TGTCTTTCAGCTTTTGAATTTCTTTTTCAAGCGCTTTCGATTTTTGCGCAGATTCAGCCAGCTTCTCTTCGTACTTAGCTGTTTGAGCTTCAATCACGTCTAGAGCAGCTTCGCCAGTTACTGCTTCAATACGACGGATACCCGCTGCAATACCACTTTCCGACGTAATTTTGAACAAGCCAATGTCACCCGTACTTGAAGCGTGGATACCACCACAAAGCTCCGTAGAGAAGTCACCCATCGATAGTACGCGAACTTCATCGTCGTATTTCTCACCAAACAACGCCATCGCACCTTTCTGCTTCGCAGACTCGATGTCCATGATATTGGTTTCGATAACATGGTTGCGACGAATTTGAGCGTTAACCAGACGTTCAACTTCTTTTAACTCTGCAGCGGTTACCGCTTCAAGGTGTGAGAAGTCAAAACGAAGGTTTTCTGGTCGAACTAAAGAGCCTTTCTGTGAGACGTGCTCACCCAATACGCGACGAAGTGCCTCGTGGAGTAAGTGTGTTGCTGAGTGGTTTAATGAGGTTGCGGCACGACGCTCAGCATCGACGACAGTTGCAACATCATCACCTTTCGCGAGAACACCTTCAGCCATGATACCGTAGTGTGCGATTGCGTTACCCAGCTTCTGAGTATCTTCTACGCGGAATACGCCTGATTCAGTGCGAATCTCACCAGCGTCGCCACACTGACCACCTGACTCAGCGTAGAATGGCGTTTCACCTAATACAATGATTGCTTTGTCGCCTGCAGACAGTGATTCAACTTCGTTACCTTCAACGAACATTGCTTCTACTGAACTTGAACCGTTTGTACCTGCGTAACCACAGAACTCAGTTTCCGCGTCCACTTTGATTGTCGCGTTGTAGTCAGTACCAAACTGGCCAGCTTCACGAGCACGTTGACGCTGCTCTTCCATTGCTTTTTCGAAACCGTCTTCGTCGATAGTGAACTCACGCTCACGAGCGACGTCGTTAGTTAAATCTGCAGGGAAGCCGTAAGTGTCGTAAAGTTTAAATACGGTTTCACCGTCTAGCTCTTTGCCATCCAAGTTATCCAAAGCTTCGTTAAGGATCGTCATACCGCGATCAAGCGTACGACCAAAGTTTTCTTCTTCGATACGCAGAACTTTTTCTACAACCGCTTGCTGGCGTTTCAGCTCTTCACCAGCAGTACCCATGACTTCTGCAAGCACGCCAACCAGTTTGTAGAAGAAAGTACCTTGTGCACCTAGCTTGTTACCGTGACGAACCGCGCGACGGATAATACGGCGTAGAACATAACCACGACCTTCGTTTGAAGGCATTACGCCATCAACGATCAAGAACGAACACGAACGAATATGGTCTGCGATAACGCGTAGTGACTGGTTAGATAAATCGTCGTGACCAACCACTTCAGCGGCTGCTTTGATCAAAGTTTGGAAGACGTCGATTTCGTAGTTGGAGTGAACGCCTTGCATGATCGCAGAAATACGTTCAATCCCCATACCAGTATCAACAGATGGTTTTGGTAGAGGCTCCATAGTACCGTCTGCATGACGGTTGAACTGCATAAATACGTTGTTCCAGATCTCGATGAAACGGTCTCCATCTTCTTCAGGAGTACCAGGGCGACCACCCCAGATGTGCTCACCGTGATCGTAAAAGATTTCGGTACATGGACCACAAGGACCTGTGTCACCCATTTGCCAGAAGTTATCTGATTCGTATGGTTTACCGCCTTCTTTGTCACCAATACGGATGATACGGTCAGCTGGAACGCCTACTTTTTTGTTCCAGATATCAAATGCTTCATCATCGGTTTCGTAAATCGTAACCAGTAGACGCTCTTGAGGCAGTTTCAGTACTTGAGTTAAAAATTCCCAAGCAAATGAAATCGCATCGTCTTTGAAGTAATCACCGAAGCTAAAGTTACCTAGCATCTCAAAGAAAGTATGGTGACGAGCTGTAAAGCCTACGTTTTCCAGGTCATTATGTTTACCGCCAGCACGTACACAACGTTGAGCCGTAGTCGCTCGAGTATAGGCTCGTTTTTCCAAGCCTAAGAAGCAATCTTTAAATTGGTTCATACCTGCGTTTGTGAACAGCAGGGTTGGGTCGTTATGTGGTACTAACGATGAACTTTCTACGATTTGGTGTCCTTTGCTTTCAAAGAACTTGAGGAACGCGTTACGAACCTCGTCAGTGCTCATGTACATGCAGCTCTTCCTGAAAATAGTCGAGTTAGAATTTCGCCGTATTGTAGATCAAGCAATCAGCTACGACTAGTTTTCTTACGGAAAAGAGGTCTTAGAGGAATAATTTTGAAGAAAAACAAAAAAAAATGCTGGTGAATCCCACTCAATCGTGCTCATCAAAGCTTAGCGCATAGGTGATTTGGTCAAAACTGTATCCACGATATTGCATAAAACGCACCTGTTTAGCGTACTCTTTCTGGTCTTTGGCTTTTATTCCTTTGAATTTTTTCTCCGCCGCCATTCTTGCCAATTCAAACCAGTCTTGCGGCTCTTCCATCATCGCTTCATCGATAACCGATTCCGCTACTCGTTTTTGGGCTAGTTCCTGACGGATCCTGCGTTCACCATGACCTTTATAGACATGTTGGCGAATCTGGCTTTTGGCGTAACGTAGATCGTCGAGATAGTTGTGATCCAAACAAAAATTGATTGCCGCTTCGATATCGGACTCTTCATACCCTTTCAAAGCCAGCTTTTGATATAGCTCATATTGTCCGTGGTCACGACGGCTCAATAACTGAATAGCCGTTTCTTTACTAGATAGGGTCGGCGCTTGACGCTTTTGGTACATGATGATCCTAAACCTATTTTTCCTGTACAGACTTTCTGGTCAGCCCTTTAATTTTAGATATAGCAGATACAACAAAGCCCCGCGTTGCAGGGCTTTTATATCCTTTATTTAAAGTCGAGGTTAAAACTCTTCTTCTTTCTGCTCTGGCATTTCACTGCCTTCAGGCACTGCTGGCGACAAAAGCATCTCACGAAGTTTCTTGTCGATGGTCTGAGCAACTTCTATATGCTCACGCAGGTAATTACAAGCATTTGCCTTGCCCTGACCGATCTTGTCGCCATTGTAGCTGTACCAAGCACCAGCTTTTTCAACCAGTTTGTGCTTCACGCCTAAGTCCACAAGCTCACCTTCACGGTTAAAGCCCTGGCCGTACATGATCTGCGTATTCGCTTCTTTAAATGGTGCTGCAATCTTGTTCTTAACTACTTTGATGCGAGTTTCGTTACCCACAACTTCGTCGCCTTCTTTGATTGCGCCAGTACGACGGATATCAAGACGAACAGATGCGTAGAATTTCAGTGCGTTACCGCCAGTTGTCGTTTCTGGGTTACCAAACATCACACCAATCTTCATACGGATTTGGTTGATGAAGATACACATACAGTTAGACTGCTTCAGGTTACCGGTTAGCTTACGCATCGCCTGAGAAAGCATACGAGCTTGGAGACCCATGTGGCTGTCGCCCATTTCGCCTTCGATTTCTGCTTTTGGCGTTAGTGCGGCAACAGAGTCGACAACCATTACGTCGATAGCACCTGAACGCGCTAATGCATCACAGATTTCTAGCGCTTGTTCACCCGTATCAGGCTGAGAAACTAATAGCGCATCGATATCTACACCAAGCTTCTTAGCGTATACAGGATCCAGCGCGTGTTCCGCATCGATAAACGCACAAGTTTTGCCTTCACGCTGTGCTGCTGCAATCAATTCCAACGTAAGCGTTGTTTTACCTGAAGATTCTGGACCGTATACTTCGACAATACGGCCCATTGGTAAACCACCAGCACCCAAAGCAATATCAAGAGAAAGAGAACCCGTTGAGATGGTTTCTACGTCCATTGCGCGGTTATCGCCAAGGCGCATGATTGAGCCTTTACCGAATTGTTTTTCAATTTGACCTAGCGCAGCGGCGAGCGCTTTCTGTTTGTTCTCGTCCATTACTTTCTCCGATTTATTCATCTTCTTTGGGCGACGAATAGTCATTAAACTTTTCTTAAGCAGATAACCCGCTCTTCAATGCAAGTTATTATACTGTTGATTCATACAGTGTCTATACCTGTATGAAAAAAATTTGGGCTGTTCTACAGCATACTTTGGTTCCAGACCTTATCACGTCTAGGCTAAAGTATTTTTAAATTTTCTCGTTCAAATGCTGATAGATTCGAGTCAGTGCATGAAACACTGCTTGTTCACGCACTTCTGCACGATCACCAGCAAAATGCATGGTTTCAACCAACAGCCAGTTTTGTTTATCTGCAAATGCAAAACATACTGTTCCGACCGGCTTGTCTGCACTACCACCGCTAGGTCCAGCAATACCACTGATTGAGACGCCTATCGTTGCATTCGAATGGTTCAGTGCCCCCTGAACCATTTCAATCACGACAGGTTCACTGACTGCACCGTTCTCATCCAGAGTCTTTGCGTCAACCCCAAGCATTTCCATTTTCGCTTCGTTGCTGTAAGTCACAAATGCACGATCCAACCATGCAGAGCTGCCTGCAATGTCTGTAATAGCGGCAGCCACACCACCTCCGGTACAAGATTCCGCCGTCGTCATTACATGCCCATGCAGCTCTAAAAGCGCCCCTAAATCTGCGCTTAATTTTGTTGTTCTTTCCATAGCCAAATTGCCCTTTGTCTCTTTTTACTTGATAGGGATTCACGTATCCTAAGCCGCTCCGGAAATAAACAAAAGAACTTACCTGTGAAAGCTGAACAAAAACACACTCCGATGATGCAGCAATACCTCAAGCTAAAAGCTGAGAACCCTGATATTTTGCTGTTTTACCGCATGGGCGATTTCTACGAGCTCTTCTATGATGATGCTAAGCGTGCCTCTCAACTGCTTGATATCTCATTGACCAAGCGAGGTTCATCTGCAGGAGAGCCTATTCCTATGGCGGGTGTGCCATTTCATGCCGTAGAAGGCTATTTAGCCAAACTTGTTCAGCTTGGTGAGTCTATCGCAATCTGTGAACAGATCGGTGATCCCGCGACCAGTAAAGGTCCAGTCGAGCGCAAAGTCGTACGCATTGTTACTCCGGGTACTGTCACTGATGAAGCCCTTCTGTCTGAGCGTCTCGATAACTTGATTGCGGCGATTTATCACCACAACGGTAAGTTTGGTTACGCGACGCTGGATGTCACTTCAGGCCGTTTTCAATTAACGGAACCTGAAACCGAAGAGGCGATGGCGGCTGAGCTGCAACGCACAGCCCCACGTGAGTTACTGTTTCCTGAAGATTTTGAACCCGTCCACTTAATGTCGAGCCGCAACGGTAACCGTCGTCGTCCGGTATGGGAATTTGAATTAGATACCGCGAAACAACAACTGAACCAGCAATTCGGTACTAAAGACTTGATTGGTTTTGGCGTAGAACACGCGTCACTGGGATTATGTGCCGCAGGTTGTTTGATCCAATATGTAAAAGACACGCAACGTACCGCGCTACCACACATTCGTTCTTTAACGTTTGATCGTCAGGATCACTCCGTCATTTTGGATGCTGCCACACGCCGCAATCTCGAAATTACCCAAAACCTTGCAGGTGCGACAGACAATACATTGGCTGCGGTATTGGATCACTGTGCGACCCCAATGGGTAGCCGTATGCTTAAGCGTTGGCTACATCAACCAATGCGCTGCATCGATACACTAAATAACCGCCTTGATGCAATTGGTGAAATTAAAGATCAAGGCCTGTTTGCCGATCTTCAGCCAACTTTAAAGCAGGTTGGTGATATTGAGCGAATTTTGGCGCGTCTTGCGTTACGCTCAGCACGTCCACGCGATATGGCTCGTCTGCGTCATGCTATGCAGCAACTCCCTGAACTGGAGAGTGTTACCACCTCACTGACTCATCCATACCTAGTGAAACTGGCTCAGTTTGCAGCACCAATCGATGACGTGTGCGATTTGCTGGAGCGCGCAATTAAGGAAAACCCTCCAGTGGTGATCCGCGACGGCGGCGTTATCGCAGAGGGCTACAATGAAGAGCTGGATGAGTGGCGCAAACTCGCTGATGGTGCAACGGAATACTTAGAAAAACTTGAATTAGACGAACGTGAGCGTCATGGCATCGATACGCTTAAAGTGGGTTACAACAACGTTCATGGCTTTTATATTCAGGTTAGCCGTGGTCAAAGCCATTTGGTACCGCCACACTATGTGCGTCGCCAAACCCTTAAAAACGCAGAACGCTACATTATTCCTGAGCTGAAAGAGCACGAAGACAAAGTGCTTAACTCAAAGTCAAAGGCACTAGCGTTAGAAAAGCAGCTTTGGGAAGGGCTGTTTGATCTGCTGATGCCGAATCTTGAACAGCTACAGAATTTGGCTTCTGCGGTTTCTCAATTGGACGTCCTGCAAAATTTAGCAGAACGCGCTGATTCGCTCGATTACTGCCGTCCGAATTTAGTAAAAGATCCGGGTATCCAAATCCAATCGGGTCGCCACCCAGTCGTAGAACAAGTCACCAGTGATCCATTTATCGCCAACCCGATAGAACTCAATCCACAACGTAAAATGTTGATCATCACTGGTCCAAACATGGGTGGTAAATCGACATACATGCGTCAAACCGCGCTCATTGCTCTGATGGCTCACATCGGTTCATACGTGCCAGCAGAATCTGCTCAGATTGGTTCGTTAGATCGCATCTTCACTCGTATTGGCGCTTCTGATGACTTAGCTTCCGGACGATCAACCTTCATGGTTGAAATGACGGAAACGGCGAATATTTTGCACAACGCAACTAAGAACAGTTTAGTACTAATGGATGAAATTGGCCGAGGCACTAGCACCTATGATGGTCTGTCTTTGGCATGGGCAAGCGCGGAGTGGCTGGCAACACAAATTGGGGCAATGACACTGTTTGCCACGCACTATTTTGAATTAACGGAACTACCAAGTCAGTTACCAAATTTGGCAAACGTCCACCTGGACGCCGTCGAGCATGGGGACAGCATTGCATTTATGCACGCGGTTCAAGAAGGTGCTGCAAGTAAATCATACGGTCTTGCCGTTGCTGGATTGGCTGGTGTCCCAAAAACCGTGATCAAAAATGCGCGCGCGAAGTTATCTCAGCTTGAGCAGTTAAGTCATGGTAATGACTCCCCTCGCCCGGGAGCCGTCGATGTGGCGAATCAGCTTAGCCTTATCCCTGAGCCAAGCGAAGTCGAGCAAGCCTTATCAAACATCGATCCCGATGAGATGACACCTCGCCAGGCACTTGAAGAACTGTATCGTCTGAAAAAAATGCTTTAGCAGTATTTGGATACCCTGCTGAAAACGCAAAAAGGCTATGGTTACCCATAGCCTTTTCTCTTTATGTATGTCGATTAGTCATCTTCGACGTTAAACAAGTTTTCCATATTCAAACCTTGTTTAATCAATACTTCACGTAGACGACGTAGACCTTCTACTTGAATCTGACGCACACGTTCACGGGTTAGCCCGATTTCACGACCTACTTCTTCCAGCGTAGACGGTTCATAACCCAACAGACCAAAACGACGAGCCAACACTTCTTTCTGTTTCGGGTTCAACTCTTCAAGCCAATGAATCAGAGAAGACTTGATATCGTCATCTTGTGTAGAAACTTCAGGGTCCGAGTTGTTTCCATCTGGAATAATATCGAGTAGCGCTTTTTCACCATCGCCACCAATAGGAGTATCAACAGAGCTGATTCGTTCATTCAAGCGGAGCATTTTGCTGACATCTTCTACAGGTATATCGAGTTGCGCAGCAATCTCTTCAGCTGTTGGTTCATGATCGAGCTTCTGAGAAAGTTCGCGAGCGGTACGCAGATAAATATTCAGCTCTTTGACAACGTGAATAGGTAGACGAATTGTACGGGTTTGGTTCATCAACGCACGTTCGATCGTTTGTCGGATCCACCATGTCGCATAAGTAGAAAAACGGAAACCGCGTTCTGGATCGAATTTCTCGACAGCGCGGATCAAGCCTAGATTACCTTCTTCAATAAGGTCGAGAAGGGCTAAGCCACGGTTGCTATAACGGCGAGAGATCTTTACCACCAAACGTAAGTTACTTTCGATCATGCGCTTACGAGCAGCTTCGTCGCCACGTAAAGCGCGTCGAGCATACAGCACTTCTTCTTCAGCGGTGAGTAGAGGTGAGAAGCCAATTTCACCTAAATACAATTGGGTTGCATCTAAGCTTTTACTGCTCGCATCAAAATCTTCACGTGTAGCAGTTTTGCTTTCTGTGGTTGATGTTTTTCTGAGCTGACTGGCAACGGTCTTCACTGACTCATCGTCAAATTCAAACTCTTCAACTTTGGTTACTGTGTTGCTGATACTCATAACGCCTCCCCCTGGCGAGTTAGCAAGACATGACAACTCAATATGTCGCTAAATGATGTCGCAAGTTGTTTTTCAAAGTTTTAAGGCAAATAGCGTTTTGGATTCACTGATTTACCTTGATAGCGAATTTCAAAGTGCAGCTTGACTGATTTTGAACCGGAACTACCCATGGTTGCGATTTTCTGTCCACTGTTCACACTCTGTCCTTCGGATACCAGCAGTTTGTCGTTGTGGGCATATGCGCTTAGATAATTATCATTATGCTTCACTATAATTAGGTTGCCATAACCTCGTAGTGCATTGCCTGAATAAACAACAGTGCCGGCTGCGGTTGAAACAATAGGCTGACCACGCTGTCCTGCGATATCAATACCTTTATTTCCCTGTTCTCCCGCCGAAAAGTTCTTGATTACTCTCCCTTTTGTTGGCCACAACCACTTCGATACATTCGTGTTTTTAGCAGTCGTTGTTGACGTATTTCTCTTCACATTTTGGTTATCTTTTGAACCAACATACTCCTTTGTTTTGGATTGTTCAACCTTCTTTGGAGGCCGTTTCTGTACCACTTTAGGTGTAGCGGGTTGCACTTTAGGGGTAGAGTTTTTACTTGAAGTGACGGGCTTGGATACTGTTGATGTTTTAACTACTGGGACTGGAGTCTTTGCAACTATAGGTGCCACAACGGGTTCCACTTTTTGCCCATATTTCGGAGCAATATATTTCGGAGCCCAAAGTTTTAGACGTTGACCCGGGTAGATAGTGTAAGGTTGAGCAAGCTCATTGTAACGGACAAGGTCATTTACATCCTTATCTGTGACATATGCTATGAAATAAAGTGTGTCTCCTTTCTTTACTTCATAGTAACTCCCTCTATAGCTCCCCCGCTCAACGTTTGAGTAATCTTTTTTTAGGCTAGAAACAGGCGCAGGTGAGTGGGCCGCGCAACCGAGAAGTCCCGCAGCTAACATAAAGCTAATACCAGTTCGACGTAATAACTTACTCACCAACCCTTAACCCTTACGCTAAATCACCCGCAACTAAAGGAACGAATCGAACCATCTCCACCACGGTAGAAAGGTACTCTTCTCCTCTACGTTCAATCTTCAATAATTGTTGTTCCGTTTCTCCAACAGGAATAACCATCCTACCGCCGTCTTTCAACTGTGCTAGAAGTGCTTGGGGAATGACTTCAGCAGCAGCCGTCACAATAATGGCATCAAATGGACCTTTAGTTTCCCAGCCAAGCCACCCATCTCCATGTTTGGTGGAAATATTGTATATATCAAGTTGCTTAAGACGACGCTTCGCTTCCCACTGTAATGACTTGATCCGCTCAACGGAGTAAACACGTTCAACAAGTTGCGCCAATACCGCAGTTTGATATCCAGAGCCAGTGCCAATTTCTAATACATTGCTTGTCGGCTCGAGTTCTAATAACTCCGTCATGCGCGCAACAATGTAAGGCTGAGAAATAGTTTGTCCCTGACCAATCGGTAACGCATTGTTATCGTAGGCTTGGTGCATCATCGCTTGAGAAACAAACCGTTCTCTCGGCAGATGATGTATCGCATCCAGAACACGTTGATCTTTAATGCCACTGGCGACGAGATATTCAATCAACCGGTCAGCATGTGGGTTACTCATTACTTCTCTTCCTTCAACCAACTATCCATAGCACGCAGTGATTCATGAGCCGTAAGATCAACTTGCAGCGGGGTAATAGAGACCCGACCTCGCTCAATCGCATAAAAGTCAGTACCTTCACCTGCATCTTGCTCTTTGCCAGGAGGCCCTAACCAGTAAATATCATGACCTCGCGGATCTTTCTGCTTAATCATGTTCTCTGCGTGATGACGCGCACCTAGGCGGGTGACTTCGATTTGGCCCAGTTTTTCCAAGGGAAGATCAGGGACATTAACGTTCAACAAGCGGTTGGTTGGAATAGGCATAGCAAGATGTTGTTGTACAAGTCTGCGAGCAATTTTTGCCGCGGACTCAAAATGGCGCTTTCCAACTAACGAAAATGCAACAGACTGAACACCGAGAAAGTGCCCTTCCATTGCTGCAGCGACAGTCCCTGAATACAGGACGTCATCACCTAAATTTGCACCATGATTGATGCCTGTCAGAACAAGGTCAGGCAGGTCATCTTTCATTAACTCATTTAAAGCAAAATGAACACAATCTGTCGGCGTTCCTTGTACAGAATAAGTGCTTGGTGCAATCTGTGTTACGCGAAGCGGCTGCTCTAAGGTCAGCGAGTTTGAAGCACCAGAACGGTTTCGGTCTGGCGCAACAATCGTCACTTCGGCAATGTCTCTCAATTCATCTGCAAGAGCATGAATTCCCTGAGCATAAACACCATCGTCATTGCTGATCAGAATTCGCAATGACTTAGCGTTTGGTGAATCTTGTTCCATTAGTATTCTCTTTCTACTTTTACCTCGTTGACTAACTCACGAACAATGGATGTAGCAAACGAGCCAGCATCTAATGAGAAAGTCAGCGTAATATTCTTACCTTCAACGCTCCAAGCAAGATCTTGCGGCTTTAGTGCAATATTACGGCGATCATGACGCATACGGTTACCACGGATAAGTGCCATCAAGTCCGGCTCCTCATCCAGGAACGGTTGTTCTAATGCCAAAGCATCGGCTTGAGTTGGTAATGCGTTATCACCAGCTAAAGCAGCGGTAATAGTCGCCTCTCCGTCGATAAAATGAGCTTGCATATCCGCCATATTGCTCGCATCAACCGTAACGTTACCTGTGGAGGTTTGTGCAACATCACCCTCGACAAACTTGTCGAACAGGCCCTGCTCTAAACGCTCAGAAACGATGCGGTTAAAAATCCATGATCGCGCCGCTGACAGGTACATACTGCGCTTATTTTGATTCCGTGTACGTACATTTTCACGCCCCCAACGACGGGCTTCTTCCAGATTATTACCATCGTTGCCAAAGCGCTGAGCACCAAAGTAGTTCGGTACACCAACTTGTTTTATTTTTTCAAGGCGTTGCTCGACGTCTTCGATATCTGTTACTTCAGACAGCGTGACAACAAAGCCGTTCCCAACCAAATCACCCGGGCGTAACTTCTTGTTGTGACGATCCGTTGCCAGAATTTCAATATTAGGATACTGCGCTAAGAACGCAGTAAAGTCCGGTGTCTCACCTTTCGGTAAATGAATGCTCAACCATTGCTCTGTCACCGCATGGCGGTCTTTTAAGCCAGCCCAGCTCACATCCTTAGATTTCACACCACACGCTTTAGCTAACTCGTTAGCAACAAAGCTGGTGTTCTCACCCGTTTTACGAATACGCACCATCAAATGCTCTCCTTCGCCAGTAAAGGCAAAGCCGAGATCTTCGCTCACCTGAAAGTGTTCTGGTTGCGCTTTAATTTTCGCTGATGCGACTGGTTTACCCGTTAGGTAAGCCAATGAAGATAAAATGTCTGACATGATTTAATTCCACTGCTCTTGCAGCATTAGGGAACAAGTTGATGATTATTGCTTAAACAAAAGGACGACAGCTTCTGTGGCGATACCTTCTTTACGCCCAGTAAAACCGAGGCGCTCTGTTGTCGTCGCTTTTACATTGATGTTGCTGATATCGGTTTCAAGATCTTGAGCAATTGCGGCACACATCGCTTCTATGTGCGGTGCCATTTTCGGTGCTTGCGCCATGATAGTAATATCGGCATTACCTAATCGATATCCTTGTTCTTTTACCCGGCGGTAGACATCTTTCAGTAACTCGCGACTGTCAGCGCCCTTCCACTTGTCATCAGTGTCTGGAAAGTGGCGGCCAATGTCACCAGCAGCAATTGCACCAAGCAATGCATCACTTAATGCGTGCAGTGCTACATCACCATCAGAGTGTGCAATAAGTCCTTGTTCATACGGGATAGCAACGCCACCAATAATTACCGGACCTTCACCTCCAAATTTGTGTACGTCAAAACCGTGACCAATTCGAATCATTTTCTATCCTTACTTAATCGCCGCGCTCACGGCTTAAATAAAACTCAGCTAATGCGAGATCTTCGGGTTGAGTAATTTTTATATTGCTCGCATCGCCCTGAACTAAGGCCGGTGTTTCTCCCAACCACTCTAAAGCGGAAGCTTCATCCGTGATGGCGATGCCTTGCTGCAAGGCTTCGCTCAGAGCCTGTTTTAACGGCTGAGTTTTAAACATTTGTGGGGTTAGTGCATGCCACAATGCTTCTCTATCGACAGTATGATCAATGTTTTGTACTGAGTTAGCACGTTTCATCGTATCTCTCACTGGTGAAGCCAGAATGCCGCCAGTGGGGTGACCAATACAAATATCAATCAAACGGTCTATGTCAGTTAAAGTTACGCAAGGTCTCGCAGCGTCGTGAACCAGCACCCACTCGCTGTCGAGTTGCGTACTTACATAGTTTAGCCCTGAAAGTACAGAATCGGCTCTTTCTTTACCTCCGGCCACCCGAATCACATCTGGATGATTGGCAATAGATAACTCAGGATAATAAGGGTCACCTTCAGTAACAGCTACCACCACTTTAGCTATTTTAGGATGGGAGAGAAGCTTCTCTACGGTATGCTCTAACACCGCCTTTCCATCAATCAATAAGTACTGTTTGGGGCGATCGGCTTTCATTCGACTACCGACACCGGCAGCGGGTACAATGGCGATATGAGACGGGACAGTATCCAACATCTTACTGGTTTTCCTCACCAACAATTCGGTAGAAAGTTTCACCATCTCTGACTAATCCAAGTTCATGGCGTGCTCTTTCTTCAATAGCATCAATGCCTTGTCTTAGGTCATCAATTTCAGCAAACATTTCATTATTGCGAGCTTGTAGCTTGCTGTTTACTTGTTGCTGTACTTCGATTTCATCTTCTACTGCATAGTAATCAGACACCCCGTTCTTACCGAACCATAGAGTGTATTGAAGTAAGCCAAACAGTAACGTAAGGGCTATAACAAAGATTCGCATATCGTTGCTAACATTCTGTACCGGAAGGAATTAGATAAGGGGATATATATAGCATAAATGCCGGGTTGCCTCTAGGGCATTAAAGAAGACTCACAGACTCCTCACATGAAAGAGCGTGAAGAAAAGCTTTGGGATCGAGCTCACCTGGCACTTTTCTTTAAAACAAAAACGCCCCATCGAAGTGGAGCGTTTCTAAAAGCTTTAAAGCTAAACTTTATTCAATAAAGAATTAAGCTTGGCCTTTAACTTCTTTAAGACCGCTTTCTTGTGAGTAAGGAGCGCGCTCACCTAGAGCTTCCTCGATACGGATAAGTTGGTTGCTTTCTTTTAGGTATGGCTGCAACACGGTCAGAACGGCTCATAGCTCTTACATACCAGCCTTTAAACATAAAAAAACGCCCCACCGAAGTGGAGCGTTCTACAAAGCTATTTAGCTAAACTAATTCAATTAAGAATTAAGCTTGACCTTTAACTTCTTTAAGACCGTTGAAAGGAGCGCGCTCACCTAGAGCTTCCTCGATACGGATTAGTTGGTTGTACTTAGCAACACGGTCAGAACGGCTCA
>JAAEZQ010000001.1 GCA_018222805.1 Vibrionaceae bacterium | reverse complement strand
CGTAACTGAACATTGGGACTTTGGAGATTGTACTGACTAAAGGTGTTGGAGACATAGAATAATTAATATTTCGAATGCTAAGTTAGTGTTTCGGCAAAACTGAACTTCTAATTATGAGCTTGCTCAGTAACTCTAATAAATTAAGTATTGCGTTTATTTAATGACGACCTCTTGCGCTTTGCTCTGACAACCAGCTGACGAGCTTTCCGACCATAGCGTTTCCTTCATGCTTCGGATTGAGAAGATGATAACCGTTGCCAGAAGCAACGTAGTGGTCGAATGGTCGAATCAGGTGCTTTAACTTTAAGTCTTGCTCGGCCAGCGTAATGTCACCAATCGCCATTCCAAAACCTTGTTGAGCGGCGTTGACCGCTTGATCGAGCGTGACAAAAGTCTGGTTACCTTTGCCCTGAATGTTGCGATACCCTCGTGATGCTAACCACATAGACCAGTCTGACTGCTCCGTATTAGCATGAAGCCAAGTACAGCGTTTGAGCACGTTTAATTCATCGAATCCGTTTTCTGTACTGTATGGAGCCAATTTATCCCACAGTTGTGGGGCACAGACCGGAGCCAGAAGCTCATCGAACAATAACACCTGTTCAATGGTTTTATTGCGGATAGGTTTACCGTAAGAGATGACTAAGTCAAAGCTATCGAAGTTGGGGATTGCCTGATGTTTGGTGGTTGAGGTCAGCTCTACATTCACATCGGGATAATCTTGCTGAAAATTGGCGATGTGAGCCAATAGCCATGAAGTAATACAGCTAGGAGCATTGAGCTTGATTCGGTTTGCACTATCAACCACTTCTCGAATCGAAGTTTGTAAGCGCTGAATGATTTCTTCTGCGAGTGGAACAAACTTTGCGCCTTCCGATGTGAGAGCGAGCCCTCGAGCTTGACGATAAAAAAGGGCCACCCCCATTAGACTCTCTATCGACTGAATCTGGCGACTTATCGCGCCCTGGGTCATGTTAAGTGCCTCTGCCGCATGTGTGAAATTCAGATGCTGAGCTGTGGCTAAAAACGCTTGCAGGTTTTTTGTCGAAGGGAGTCTGTTATGCATGTTATCTATCCATGATTTTTTTGCATGGCTAGTATGCCTTTATTTCGATTTAACCGGAAGTGATTCTTGACTAGTTTATTACCAATAAAGAAATTAAATTTAATTTAATCGGTAAAAACTGATTAGGTATTCATATTGGGGTGATAAATATAATGTCATTAGCTGAGAAGTTAGCGCCTGAGAGCATAAAAAAGTTAATACCATATCAGTCCGCAAGACGCATTGGTGGGGCTGGGCGATTATGGCTTAATGCGAACGAACTTGAAGATCCGTTACTGTATAAAGAACACCAGTCTCCGCTACACCGTTATCCGGATTTTCTTCCTCATGATATTGCTTCTGCGTATCAGGATTATTGCTCAACGTCGCAGCCTACATTGGCGGTACGCGGTGCGGACGAAGCGATTGATTTGCTCATTCGTACGTTCTGCCAACCAGGAAAAGACAGCATCGCCATATGCAGCCCGACATATGCGATGTACGAGTTCTGTGCTGAATCATTAGCGATCGATGTTATCGACTGTCCTCTAATTTTGCCGAACTTTGACCTCGATATTAGCTGTGTGATTGAAGCAGCTGAGAAGGCAAACCTTGTGTTTCTCTGTTCACCAAACAACCCAACTGGTCAGTTACTCAGCTACGAGAAGATTGTTGAAGTACTGGAGCAGACTCAGCAAAGCGCGATTGTGGTTGTCGATGAGGCTTATATTGAATTTGAACTCGATCAAAGTGTCGTCAGTCTGATTGATCGTTATCCGAATCTCGTTGTGGTTCGTACTTTATCGAAAGCCTTTGGTTTGGCTGCCGTTAGGTGTGGATTTATTATTGCTCAGCAATCGGTCATGGACTTTGTCTACAAGCTTATCCCACCGTACCCAATGCCGGACAGCTCAGCAGAAATCGTTCTCCAAGCGTTGAGTCCAGAAGGGTTAGACAAGGTAGCGGCACATACCCGTACTTTGATTGAATCACGTCAACGTTTTATTGAACGCATTGAAGGTCTTGACTGGATTGAAACGATTTATCCGTCAGCGACCAACTTTGTATTGATTCGTACTAAACCGGATGTGAATCTTTTTGAATACTTACGTGAGCAAGGCATTGTGACGCGTAATCAAACTCACGAGCCAAGCCTGCAGAACTGTGTTCGTATTACCATCGGCTCTGAAAAGAGCATGCAGGAAGTGGCAGAAACTATTTGTAACTTGCAACTAAATCAATCAACTGACACCATCAATTAAAATAATAAGGACATTACACATGAAAAAAATGCTTAGCGCGTTAGCTTGCACCGCTGCACTACTCTCGACTCCTTTGATGGCGAAGGAAGTCCGTCTAGCTTCTGACTTTACGTATCCACCATTTAATTACAAGGATGCTAGTGGTACTCCGGTTGGTTTTGATATCGAAATCGCTGATGCCTTATGTGCAGAGGCAAAGCTAGAGTGCACCTGGGTTTCACAGGGATGGGACTCTCTGATCCCAAGTCTGCTTGCACGTAAATCAGATGTGATCATGGCTTCAATGCGCATTACTGATGATCGTAGAAAACGCGTGCTGTTTACCGACAAGTACTACCAAACTCCGGCACGTTTCGTTGCCAAAGCAGACAACAATATTGAGATCAGTGAAGCTGGTTTAAAAGACAAAGTGATTGGTGTACAAAGCGGCACGATTCACGATCTCTACGTGACAGATAAATTCGGTTCGGTTGCAACCATCAAGCGTTACTCTGGTCAGGATGAAGTGTATTTAGATATGGCAAATGGCCGCTTGGATGCGACCTTTGGCAACTCAGACCAACTTTCTTTAGCATTCTTAGACAAAGAGATTGGCAAAGGCCATGAGTTTGTTGGTGAAGCCGTTACAGATAAAGCTTACATCGGTGAAGGTACTGCGCTGGCATTACGTAAAAACGATAAAGAATTAGCTGATAAGTTTAACCAAGCGATCAAGACAATTCGCGAAAATGGCACTTACGATAAGATTGCCGCGAAATACTTCTCTTTCGATATCTACGGCGAAGAGCTTTAATGATTAATATTGAACACCATTAAAGAACAAAGCCTACCTCGCTTAGCAAGGTAGGCTTTTTTGTATTATCAACGTACTCACTCAACTCGTTAACGACAATTTCATACTCAATGCGGCTAAAAGATGGAAAATAAGCACACCGAGTTTAAAATGTTTGTCTATTTCTGATGATATGACGTTTTCTATGAAATCAAACAAGCTCACTATCTCATTGCCTTCTTTGATTCACCGTATCGGTGGCGAGCATGCTAAGCGAGCCAAAATGATTGCGATGGAGAAGAAGTGTGAGTTGAAGCGTGTTCGACGTTCTAGAAACTGGATGGTGACTGGTGATGCATTGGATTTGAACTGCTTTCTTGAGCACATTAAGTCAGAAGAACCAGAAGTGCTGCGATTTGTTATCAATAAGATGGAAGTCGGACTTGCTGCACACCAAGATAAATTAGAGCCGCTAGAAGCGAAGTTGATTCGTTTAGTTATTGAGAATCCAAATGTAACCTTGGCAGAGCTAATGGCAGAAACCAACTGCAGTATCTCTCAAGCCCGAACTGCCCGTTTTGACGCGGAAATGTTGTAACAGTTTATCTTTCAAATAGCCACTCAACGTTATTTCAGCAATCCATCCTGAGTTTCAGGTGGTTTATACTGGCAGGCGACCGATTATTTCAACACTTCTTTTAAGCGCTGCCGCTCTTCATCAGTCATCTTTGTTTTATTCAAAAATGGCATGTCAGCACTTTCGACAGAGCGAACCAGAATGCGAGCCTTCCAGCGTTCAATATCTTGCCAGCTGTCGAATACGGCACCGCTTGGTGCAACCTTGAATAAATCATCCGTTGGTGTCGAGCTGTGGCACTGGCTACAGCGCTTATCAATGATTTTTTTCGCAATCATCTGATTTTCAGTGAGTGATACCGGACTCGTGACGGCTTCATAATGACTATCTGTACTTGCGCCTGTAGCTTGTGCAGTTTTGCGAGAAGTTGACTGCCAACTCACAACAACGGCTAGCACCAGCATTGCACAAGCTCCGCTCAAGATGACGATTGGTTGATTTTTACCGATATGTTTGAGGTTAAAGTAATGACGGATATACGCGCTGATGATAATAACGAAAAAGCCGATCAGCCAGTTCAGCGGATGTTGATAGATCATGGGGTAGTGATTGCTGATCATCAAGAATACCACTGGCAGAGTGAAGTAGTTGTTATGAATTGAGCGTCGTTTACCTTCTAAACCCGGAGCAGGGTCAACGGCTTCACCTGCGGTAACTTGCGCTACCATTTTTCGCTGGCCAGGAATGATCTTGAGGAACACGTTATTGACCATGATAGAGCCGATCAGTGCGCCCATGTGGATAAATGCCCCTCGTCCGCTGAACAGTTGGGTAAAACCGTAGAAAAACAGCGCACCAAACGCGAGTAGTGCCGCACAGAATAGAGCTGTATTCCGGCTCAAAGGTGAGCACATTAACGCTTCATAGACCACCACACCCAGTAGAATACCACCAACGCCAATACCGACTGCTTGAAGAGACGTTAGCTCCATGACACGCGGATCGATCAGATAAGCTTGGGCGTTGAAGTAGTACATCCAAATCATCAACGCAGAGCCTGTTAACCAAGTGGCGTAAGCTTCCCATTTAAACCAGTGCAGTTTTTCAGGGATTTTTTCCGGACCTACCTGATACTTGGAGACTTCGTAAAATCCACCACCATGTACCGCCCATAGATCGCCATTAATGCCTTTGTCTTTTTTCCATTTTGGTGGTGTCTCTAAGTTGTTATCCAACCAAGTGAAGTAAAAGCTTGCTCCAATCCATGCGATGCCACAGATCACATGAAACCATTTGATAAACAGCGAGATCCATTCATACAGTTGTGGCCACATCGTAATATTCCTTATTGACGTATTACTCTTTGAAGTTATGTCCTATGTTGGATTGTGATTTGCAAGGGGGCTTAGCCAAACTGCCTCATTGAAGAATAATCATCTCTTATTAACTTCCCCGGTAACTTGAATAAGAGAATGGGGATAGCAGAAGAGGAATGTGGTAGTTACCTTCGTCATACACGTTGAAATTCACGTCAATGAGCGGGAAGAAAGCGCTGCCAAATTGTGCCTCACAATATGGTGCAACAAGAAAACGCAGCGTATAGGCCTGTTTTTCCAGGATTACTTGTGGGAACTTGGCGCGACCATCTTGATCGGTGGTGCCTTCAGCGAGACAGGTTTGGTCATTGAGGCTAAATAGTTGAACTTGAATACCGGTGGCTGGTTTTCCGTTTGCGGTATCTAACACGTGGCAACTGAGTTGTTTCATAACAAGGCTTCCATTCTGATGTTACTGATTTTCTGTTGTTCTATTGCTGCTTGATGTAGCTCTTCCTCCCGCGAGCGATTGATTCGGCCTTTGAGTAGGATGAGCATCTCTTCTGCAGTCTTGTTGGTGGCACACACAATAAAAATGAAGCCAAATTTGTCGTGGTATTCGCGGTTGAGCGTAAGCAGCTCTTGCAACACATCGGTAGAAGCCTGTTTAACGTTCTTTTGCTCTTTTTCGCTGAGGTCTTTGCCTTGTGAGTATTTCTTTTTCAGGCTATTGAGATCACCAATCATCGGGTGACCTGCAAATGCTTCCAGCCAGTCGTTTTCTTTTAACTTGGTAAAGGCAATCTCTGCGCTACGAAGTAAAGAATCTATTGAGTCAAACGGCATGCGGATTTTCATTTCTTGCTGCCAACGTTGGCTGGTGCAAATTCTCTCTAGTTGTTCGTCACTCAGATTCAAGGCAAGGTTAACTGTACTCATTGATGATTTTCCTTGATATTTTTGCGTGCAAGATTGGCTTGTTGCCATTGTTCTTCGTTATGTTGTTTTACAACTGGCTGCATTTCATTGTGTTGTTTATTAGCTTGATTTTGCTTAAACCGTTCCATCAATTGGGCAGAAACCGAGACCGCCACTTCCATTGGTAATTTGCCAGTGATGTCTGGATTCCCAATCGGGCAGGTGAGCTGGTCGAGCGAGTTGACGTTGCTCAGCTGTTCTTTAAGGCGGAATCTGAAACGTTGGCTTTTACCTTGTGAACCAATTAACCCCACATAAGCGAAGCGCTGACTTTCGAGCGCATGCTGAGTCAGCTCAAAATCAAGCGCGTGGTCTTGAGTCATGATCAACACGAACGTGTTGTCTTGCAGTGTTTCAATTGCATCGACCGGATTAGCATGTAGCGCTGTCTCTATTCCTTTTTGCGATAAAGGCGCTAGCCATTCTGAGCGACTATCGATGACTTTTATATGGCAAGGCAATCCATTGAGAATGCTGGTGAGCGCCTGACAAACATGTCCGGCACCAAATATCACCACTTGCGGAGTTTGCGTCTGGAAGAATTCAAACATCACTTGTACCGCTCCGCCGCAACACTGCCCAAGATCCGCAGATAAGGCAAAGCGTTCGATAACGGGCTGACTACGTTTAAGTTTCAGACTCTCACGGGCTTTGGCGATAACCTGGTATTCGAGATTGCCGCCGCCGAGCGTGTCGAACTGACTTTGAGCCGAGATAACCATCTTCGCACCACTAGAGCGCGGTACAGAACCCACATAAGCCAGTACCGTTGCAATGCAGTACGCCTGACCTTGTTGCTCAAGTTGCTGGCAAGCGGATAACCAGTTCATACCCGGGGTCGACAGGTAGGCATCATTCTTCGACGACATAAGATTCCTCCTGTATTGGCTGATCCGCGAGCCACTGTTGCTGATGCTCACAAGCATTAAGGATTTCCTCACCCGTCGCAGGCGCATGCAGTACAGGGGGGCATTGATGTTGACTGATAGAGGCAACGGCATCGTAAATGGCACACCAGACACTGTTCGCATGCATGAATGGTGGTTCGCCAACCGCTTTGGAACGGTAAATGCTGTATTCCGGATTCGCTTGGTCGTACAGATCCACGTGCATCTGTTTAGGGTAGTCACCGATGGTCGGGATTTTGTAGTTCATCGGGCTGTTACTCAGCAGATGTCCATTTTCATCCCAGACTAACTCCTCTGTGGTTAACCAGCCTATCCCCTGAATGAATGCGCCTTCAATTTGTCCCTTATCGATTGCCGGGTTCAGGCTGTTACCTACATCATGAAGAATGTCGACTTTTTCTACGCGCATTTCGCCTGTCAGGGTGTCGATCGTGACTTCTGAGCAGGAGGCACCCAGGGCAAAATAGAAGAACGGACGACCGGTGGCCGTGTTGCGGTCATAACCAATTTTTGGCGTTTGGTAAAACCCGCTTGCAGAGAGAGAAATGCGGTTTAGATACGCTAACTGAATCAATTCCTCCCAACTGACGGGGTGTTGGTATTTCGGTGATGATTCAATACCGACAAGCTCGCCGTTGACGATATCCACTTCTTCCACTTGGTAATGTTCACAAGCGAAATCAAGTAAGCGTTGCTTAATCGTTATCGTCGCGTTATGCGCAGCCATACCGTTCAGATCGGCACCGGAAGAGGCGGCTGTCGGTGAGGTATTCGGCACTTTATCCGTACGGGTTGAGGTGATAAGAACCTTGTTAATATCGATGCCGAAAGACTGAGCAACGATCTGTTGTATTTTCGTATGCAGACCTTGTCCCATTTCTGTCCCGCCGTGTGATACCTGAAGTGTCCCATCGGTGTAGACATGAATCAGCGCGCCCGCTTGGTTAAGGTGTGTTGCAGTAAACGCAATCCCGAATTTGACTGGAGTTAATGCCAGCCCTTTTTTCAGCACTGGGTTACTTTGGTTCCACTGTTTGATTGTTTCTCGACGAGCGCGGTAATCACTTTGCTGCTCAAGCTGTCGCATGATGTCTAGCATTGCATCACGCTGTTCGACTTCCATGCCATACGGAGTGGTGTGTGCTCCGTCGCGATACAGATTTTTGTAACGAACATCGAGCGAATCCTGGCCAACTTGAAGCGCTAAATCTTGTATTGCTTTTTCAATCGCGATCATGCCTTGAGGGCCGCCGAATCCGCGGAATGCAGTGTGGGAAACCATATCGGTTTTTAGCCTGTTCCCAACCACACTTGCTTGGCCTAACGAGTAAGCGTTATCTGCGTGGAACATGGCACGATCGACAATCGCATCTGACAAGTCAGGGGAGTGGCCACACAGAGCGTTCACTTCGATATTCGCAGCAAAGATTTGGCCTTGAGCGTCTGCCGCAAGCTGGTAACGGTTGTAGAATGGGTGGCGCTTACCCGTAGCCGTCATATCCAGTGAACGAGGGAGGCGCATTTTTACTGCGCATTTTGTGTGATAAGCGCCAAGAGCTGCCAGACATGCCCATTGAGCCGCCTGACTTTCTTTACCACCGAAACCTCCACCCATACGGCGCACGTCAACCGTGACACGGTTAAAGTCTATATCCAATACTTCGGCGACTAACTTCTGCACTTCTGACGGGTTCTGGGTTGAAGAACGTAAGAATATGCCGCCATCTTCGGTTAATTCTGCAAGGCTTACCTGGCCCTCTAAATAGAAGTGTTCCTGCCCGCCTACATGGATGTCACCGTGAATATAAATTGGCGCTTGGTCAAAGACTTGTTGTTCGACTTTTTCGCCCATCTGGTGTGGAGGCAACAGGGGATCTTGTGATGCGGCTTTCGGATAAGTCAGCGCTAGATTGTCCGTTTCGGAGTATTCAACCTTCGCCAGATTTGCGGCTTTCCATGCTAGCTCATGTGTCGTCGCCAGAATCAGTGCAATAGGCTGTCCGAAATACTTAATCTCGTTACCTATTGCCAGTAATGGATCGCCTTTGAGGATTGTACCAATATCTTTTTCGCCAGGAATCGATGATTCGGTGAATACTTTAATCACGCCTTCCGCGCTTTCTACTTCGGATAAATCGAGCTGAGTAATGTGGCCCTTAGCGATGGCGCTGGTGACAACAGCGGCGTGCAAGCATCCCGTTGGAGTTGCGTAGTCATCGACGAAAAGCGCTTCACCACTGACCTGTTTATCGGCACTTTCGTGCTTGTAAGGTTTCCCTACGACTTGTTGGGATTCAGGGAGTATGGTTTGTCCTCCTTCAACCTGAGTTAACTTACGCATCTTGCACCAACCTTGTCTCAATACTCTGAGACTCCAGATAAAAACGTTTAAGCAGGTTCTGAACCAACTTGACTCGATAAGTATTACTGCCTCGCACATCACTTAGTGGCTGAATGACATGAGGCACCATTTCCTGCGCTTGCTCTACGACAGAAAGCGACAATGGTTTACCAACAAATAAGGCTTCTAATTTGCTGAGGCGCACTGACTTCGCGGCTACTCCGCCAGCAGAAATGATGCAGTGAGTGACGCATTGGTTGGAACCAAACGCCATGTTTAGTCCTAACGTGACCGTGGCGATATCATCCTCGTAGCGTTTACTGACTTTATAGATGGCGTGGCGCTCGTTTTTAGCAAGTTGAGGCAAGTGAATCGCGCTGATCCACTGGTTAGGCTGAAGTACAGTCTGACGATAGCCAGTAATGTATTCCTCTGGGGCTAGCAGCACTTTGTCCTCGCCGTCGTCTAATTCAATCAGGCCACGCAGGCTGATAAGCAGTGGGGCAATATCACCAATTGGCGAGGCGTGGCCGAGACTGCCACCAAGCGTTGCCCTGTGGCGAATAGTCAAGCTACCTAAGCGTTCAATCACTTCATCAGCCGTAGGGAAGTGTTGTTTAATGAACTCATGAACCTGCGTCATTGGCACGGCTGCACCAATACGCCAACCTGCCGAAGTGTCTGTTATCGTCAGTAAGTCATCGACGTGAGACAAATCGATCAGTTGCGCCAGAGGTTTGTGTTGCTGTGTCACCTCTAGGGATAAATCCGTACCGCCCGCGATCATTTTCGCCTTTGGCATATCTTTGATGGCCTGAGCGAGTTGCAGACGATTTTTTGGGCGCGCGTAGTTTGGTTCATTTGATTCTGCCACTGAGGCCATCCATGCTTTGACGACTGCTTCATGAACGCTAAGCGGATCATCAATATGGCTTGCAGCAATCGATTTTGCTGCTTCAATCAGTGGACCGTAGCCCGTGCATCGACATAGGTTGCCGGAGAGATAGTGGGCTGGGTTGTGCGGCGCTACTTCTTGCTTTGACAGTGCGTAGAGCGACATCACAATTCCTGGAGTACAAAAGCCGCATTGAGAACCGTGGTGATCAACGACGGTTTGCTGCACAGGATGAAGCTGATCGTTTTGTTTTAGGTGCTCCACGGTAATGATCTGTTTACCGTGCAGAGCATGAATTGGCGTGATACAGGCGTTGATTTGTCGATAACTCAGTTTATCTGCGCCATCGGTATCAACGACTACTACCGTACAAGCGCCACAATCACCACTGGCACACCCTTCTTTAGAGCCTGTCATGTGTTTTTGTTCACGCAAGTAGTTCAAAAGCATGGTATCTGCTTTTGCTGATGTCACTTTAACGACATCATTGTTAATCATGAGCTCTAACATAACTTCCTCTATTCATTATTTTTAAAAACCTGACCAATTGGTCTTATTTTTAAAAATAACTTACCACTTTTAGCTTGAAGGCTTATATATCAAGCATAATATGCGTGTTAGAAAACCCCAATTATTTGAGGGGCTCTAGCAGTCTGACTGGATTGTGTTCAATTTTGGTTCTAACTCTTGTATACATTGCACTCATCTGATGCAGGTCTTGTTTAGCTGAGCAATGGTGATCCCCGATATCAACAGTTATCTGAGTGTCCTCAGGGGTGGCGCGAATCTTGTAAAGAGGTCGATGAGCACTTTAGCCAGCTAGGATGAAAAGCCATTTGTTAAGATTGGTAGAGACAAAAAGTCGAAAGATAAGGAGTCAACTTGGTTGTTGAAGCAGGGCAAACGAAACGAGCTAATGTCGGTGAGATCAGGCGACGTAATGAAGAGCAAATCTTACAAGCCGCGGCTGATGAGTTCGTCAAGCATGGTTACAAAGGCACCTCTGTTCAGGCCATTGCCGACAGAGTGAACCTACCTAAGGCGAACCTGCTGTACTACTTCAAGTCAAAGACAGGCATCTATAAAGCATTATTGAAAGATATACTCACGCTATGGAATGACGGTTTTTCAGAACAAGCCGCGATGTTACCGCCTGAAGTCGTGCTGAGAAATTACATCGTCGGCAAGATGCAATACAGCCGAACACACCCCAAAGAGTCGAAGATCTTCGCACAAGAGATTATTCAAGGTGCGCCTATTATTGCGGATTCAATTCAGTTCCCAATGGTCAACTGGGCAGCAGGCAAAGCCACTATCATTCAATCCTGGATCGATCAGGGACTGATTCGCCCTGTCGAGCCTTTGCACTTGTTGTTTCTGATTTGGGGAGCCACTCAGTTTTACGCCGATTTTGATACCGAGATCAGGTTGATTAAAGGTGGACCTCTATCGACAGAAGAGTTTGAAAAAGCGCAGGAGTTTGTGGTCGATATGGTTTTAAGGGGTTTAAGAGTGACCGGGTAGTCGTGGTCGCATTCGCGTAAAAATGGCAGCGTACTGAGTTATTTCATAAAGATCATCAGCGCCGCCATTTTTTATTCTGCTCTGTGTTAGCTATCCCCAAAGATTGAGTGCAGCTATGTCTTTTACGATTTTCTTGGAAGTACCGTGAGTACACGGACGATGAAGGCATGTAACTCAACCATGTAGTTACTCAGGAATTCTGCTGTACTCTCATCGGTCACCACGCCATCATTCAGTAATGAGTCCCGACTTAAACTGCACGTAAGCTTCGACCGTATTCATCAGCGGGGAGTTACAAAAACACAATACGCTGCGCAGACTTTGTTGCGCTAAGGCAGTCCCGATCGAACCGGGAGACGTACCGATTACACCTGAAGGTTTGGCAGTAAATGAGTTGTGTCCCCATGGACGACTCGCCCAGTCTATTGCGTTTTTCAACGCCCCTGGTATTGAACGGTTATACTCTGGAGTCACAAACAGAACACCATCGACATCGGCGATAGCTTGCTTGAAGTCTCGTGCTACTTGAGGAAAGTCGGCATCATAGTCGGGGCTATAAAGGGGCAAATCTTTGATTGGGATCTCTACTAATTCAAGTTCCGGCGGTGCCAAACGCGCCAGTGCTTTGGCTAACATCCTGTTAATTGAGTTTGAAGACAAACTACCGACGAAGTAGCCAACTTTGTATTGTGCCATGTTATTTATCTCCTTCTCCGAACCTTATGCTCAACGTTAAACCATGTGCTTGTGTCGCAATCTATCGACTAGTTTGGCTCCATGAAAAGTGTAGTTCAAACGCATGGCGAGCAAAGCTCTTTTTCATCATCTTTACTCAATCAGAAAGTGGGCTTTTATCCTGCGTATTTTTTATGTTGTTATTTCTTGTAAGAATAAATGAGGGTTGCTAGCCCTATTGCCTCTAGTCTAGCAGCAGAGTATGAAAAAATGTTGGGTGTATAACATTCGGGGTGGTTATACGCACGAGAAATCAGCCCCTAGTTTTTAGCGAAACAATTAAAAACGTAAAAACCGAAGAGGGCATTAAGCTCATGCTTTTATTTGAGCTACCGCGAGATTTATCCGCGCAGTTTTCGGTTTAATCAAAGCATTCCAAACAACAAAACAAATGGTCTGCATATGATTGTAAGTAATGTTTCTGATGAGTTAATCAATGATAAAGCGAAGCAAGAGTGGCTTTCATACTGGCAACACTTTAGTTCTCTGAACGATAGATATTGCAGTGAGGTCAATTGCGTTGTTGAACATACGCATGGCGTATTAGTCAAAGCCCATAATGATGAACGACAACTATACGTGATCCCATTGTGCAAGGCGCACAGTGAAAATTTAGACAGCCCACTCGAAATCGCGGAGGGTACGGAAGTGATTCCTGCCAACCTGACTCTGTAAAGACTTGGCAACACGTAGCGAGTTTGTCGTGACGTGTTGCCAACATTTTCTATTATCTCTTCTTATAAACACGCTCTGGGCGGCCAACGCGGCCGTGTTGGATAACAGCATGGACAAAGCCTTTCGCAGTAAGAAATTCAAGGTAGCGACGAGCGGTGGTTTTACTGATGCCCACTTCTTTACCCAGAGTATCAGCAGTATAGAGTTCTTCATTTTCATCAAAAGCCTCAGTGACCTTGTCCAGCGTCAGCTCGTCAATGCCTTTAGGTAATTGTTGAAGATGCGCGGTTTTAGATTGAAAGTTAAACAATTCATCAACATGGCGCTGGTTAATACTGTCGTTGGAGTTTAAGGAGCTGGTGTATTTCAGGTAGCGGTCCAGCGAGTCGGCTAAACGATCATACGATATCGGCTTTAGCAGGTAGTCAAAGACGCCACATCTCACCCCTTCGCGTACCGTTTCCATATCATTAGCCGCAGTGATAAAAATGACATCGGGCGAGCTTTTCGACGCTGTTATTTCTTTCAATAAATCTATGCCTTTGCCATCCGGAAGGTAGTTATCTAACAGCAGCAGTTTCGGTTTTAGTAACTGAATCATCTTTTTTGCTTCCGCCACGCTTTTGGCAATGCCAATCGGTCTAAAGCGCAGCGTTTGCTGCAAATAATAGGAGTGAAACTCGGCGATGTTGTTTTCGTCTTCGACGATCAATACGTCATAGGTTTCCATCATTTGTACTCATGTTAGGAATAAATAAAGAAAAAATTGTTCCGGCTGGTTCTGCGTCATCCACCACAATTGTGCCCCCAGCACGAGTGACAAAGTGGTTAACGAGGTAGAGCCCGATGCCGTGGCCTGGTTGTTCTTTGCTTGTGATCCCTTTTTCAAATAGGGATTCTGCTATTTTTGACGGAATCCCGGTGCCATTATCCGCTACTTCTACAATCAGCTCATCTTCTCCATAATCCGAGAGCAAAATAGTGACTTGTTTATTGCTGTCTGGATTTTTTAGTGTTGCTTCATACGCGTTGTCGAGCAGGTTCCCCATAATCGCGGCAAGTTCATCTTCGGTAATTCGCGTCGGAGGATGGTGTAGCTGGCAAAATGGATCAAACTCGAGGGTCAACCCCAACTCATGGGCGCGGGTGTATTTACCAAGTAACAGACCCGCAATGACTTTTGAGTTGAAGGTTCGCGAGATGAAATCAATCAATTGTTGATGCGTTTCCGTTTCTTGACGAATTGCTTTTAGTGCCTGGTCATAAGCGCCAATTTGTATCAATCCACTGATAGTGGAAAGTTTATTTGCGTACTCATGACTTAGTACACGCAAATTATCGGTTTGTTGACGAATATTGTTGAGCTGATAATTGAGCGTACTCTTGTCGTTACGTGGTCGAAAACTGATCACCCAGCCAATATCATGCTCGTTTTCCCAGATGCGAACTCGTGTAGCAACTAAGGTCTCGCCGTTACAGGTGATGACCTCATGTTGACGCTCTTGAATGTCTTGCTCACCGTTCATTTTTACGCCGTAGAAAAATTCACATGGGGTAATGAATTCCTTGACCATACGTCCGCGCAGGTAATCTAAATGGTGTGCAATACCAAGAATACGCAGGGCTTCTTGGTTGGCGGAGAGAAAACGCCCTTGTTTATCAACGGCAACAATACCTTCATACACAGCTTCCAGAACCGAATTTTGCACTCGAAGTGAGAGCGCAATTTCTTCAGGCTCCATGCCGTACATCTGTTTTTTAATGTGTCGAGAAAATGCCCACGCGCCCAAAGTGGAGCAGGCAAAAATGATGAGAAGAGCGAAGAAAAAAGGATAAGAGTAGAGCAGTAACCAGGTACTGACAGTGTCTAATAAGTAACCGATTGAAACCACGCCGATGATCTCTCCCTGTGGCGAGAACACCGGCGATTTGCCACGAATAGCAACACCAAGACTGCCTTTACGAACCGAGTGATAGTGTTCGCCTTTTTCAAGTGCGCGTACGTTATCGCCGCCCTGCATCGGATAACCAATTTTGTCTTTATCCGGATGAGCCAAACGAATGCCTTGGTCATCGCCGACCACAATAAAGTCTGCATCGGAGATTTTCTGTAAGCGGGCGATTTGCTTTACGACTTCGGCGTCATTGTGCTGTGCAATCGCAGCGATTAACTGTGGGTCACTGGCAATTTCTCGTGCTTGAATCACCGCACGCGTGCTGACCTGATGGGTAAGCGTGTTGGATAAGATGTAGTGAAAGTAACCACCTATCAATAGTAGCTGAATACTTACGACCACAAACAGCAGTGCCCAAACACGCTGGCGAAAGGTCATGTTTCTGCATAAATGGTGATGAAAGGCTTGATTTGGCATGTGATCGAAGTTGCAACTTAAGAACAGTGAATTTATAAAATGAAACGAGGAAGAGAACTGATCTCGATCTAGTGGAGTTATCATTTGTCAGTCTCTTCCTACATTTGTCTAGCCGATCACATATTTGATCATCACACCCGCCGCTACGGCTGAGCCGATAACCCCGGCAACGTTAGGACCCATGGCGTGCATCAGCAAAAAGTTTTGCGCATTGGCTTCAAGGCCAACTTTGTTTGAGACACGGGCTGCCATTGGTACGGCGGAAACGCCAGCTGACCCGATCAAAGGATTAACTTGTTCGGACGTAAAACGATTAAGCAGTTTCGCCATCAGAACGCCCGCTGTTGTACCGATACAAAATGCCACAATGCCCAGGGCCAAAATTCCGATGGTTTCGGCTTGGAGGAACTTATCCGCCATCAGTTTTGAACCAACTGAAAGGCCAAGGAAGATCGTCACAATGTTGATTAGCGCGTTTTGCGCGGTGTCAGACAGACGTTCAACCACACCACATTGGCGCATCAGGTTACCAAAGCAGAACATACCCAGCAGTGGTGTTGCCGAAGGCAGGAGCATAGCGATGAGGACAAGGAGCAAGAGTGGGAAACATACTTTCTCTAGCTTGCCGACTTTACGTAGCTGCTGCATGGTAATTTGTCGCTCAGCTGGCGTGGTGAGCGCACGCATGATAGGTGGCTGAATCAGTGGCACTAACGCCATATAGGAATATGCAGCAACGGCAATCGCACCGAGAAGCTCTGGCGCCAGCAAGCTTGACACGTAGATAGCGGTTGGGCCATCCGCACCACCGATAATACCAACTGCGGCCGCTTGGGCCAGGCTAAAGTCCATCAGGCCAAAGCTACTTAACCCCAATGCGCCAAGGACGGTAGCGAAAATACCAAACTGCGCTGCTGCGCCGAGTAACAGGGTTTTCGGGTTAGCCAGCAGGGGACCAAAGTCAGTCATAGCGCCAACGCCCATAAAGATCACCAAAGGACCTGCCCCTGAAGCGATAGCCACGCTATAGAATTGGTAGAGCATGCCATCAGTGTATTGATACTCTTCAGCCAGCAAGTGAATATTGGTGAGCTGGGTAGGTGTGGCAGTTGCAAGCGCTGCTTTGATGTCAGCGGCGGAGTCCATCGTCAGATTCAATGCTGATGCAAAGGCTGACATTACTTCCGGCTTGGCAGCATGCAGTGCGTTTTCAACGGCTGACATTGCAAGCCCTGCATCGGGAAGGTTGGCAAGAATACCACCAAAGCCGATCGGTACCAGCAAGAGAGGCTCAAACTGTTTAACGATTGCCAAATACAGTAGAAGTAAGCCGACAATGATCATTATGGCCTGGCCCACCTCAAGGTGGAACAAGCCAAAATCATTGACCAGCGCAAATACTTTTTCCATTGTAGCTACTCCTGTTAAGCGATTTGCAGTAGCGGTGCACCGACATCGACGGCATCACCTTCGGAGACATCTATACTTGCAATTTGACCGTTACGCGCGGCGCGCACTTCGGTTTCCATTTTCATTGCTTCCAGGATCAGCAGGACTTGACCTTCTTCGACGGTATCGCCCGGCTTAGCGTGAATTTTCCAAATGTTACCGGCTAGCGGAGCATTCATCGGCTCAGTATTCGCTGCTGGTGCTGGTACAGCAGTTGGCACAGGTTGCGGGGCTGCATTTGATGAAACTTGGGTGACATCGCCCCCTTCGTTGACTTCAACCACATACGTTTGGTTGTTAACAGTAATGGTGTACGTGCTTGATTCTTTTGTCATTTTACTTTTCTCTGTATTTACTGGTTTAGATTGAGATACTGATGGCTTAGGCTCAAAGGCATCTGGGTTGTGGCGGTTTTCGAGGAATTTCCAGCCCACCTGAGGGAATAGGGCGACGGTCAAAACATCATCGATTAGGTCATCGGCAAGCGTGAGGTTTTTCTCTTGAGCCTGAGATTTTACGTCGTTAATCAGGGCATCGAGCTCTGGCGGTAGTTGGTCTGCTGGGCGGCAGGTTAGTGGCTGCTCACCATCGAGTACACGAGCTTGCAAATCAAGGTTGACTGGCGCTGGAGTGCGGCCGTATTCACCTTTTAAAACGCCCGCCGTTTCTTTGGTGATGGTTTTGTAACGCTCACCCATCAATACATTGATCACCGCTTGAGTGCCGACGATCTGCGACGTTGGGGTGACTAGTGGAATAAAGCCAAGCTCTTCACGTACTTTTGGAATTTCAGTCAGCACTTGATCCAGTTTGTCTTCCGCATTCTGTTGTTTGAGCTGACTTTCCATATTGGTGAGCATGCCACCGGGCACCTGTGCGACGATGATGCGTGAATCCGAGCCTTTTAGCTGGCCTTCAAAAGCGGCGTATTTTTTACGTACTTCTCGGAAGTAAGCGGCGATAGACTCTAGTTTTTCAATATTAAGTCCGGTATCAAATGGTGTGTCTTTTAGCGTTGCGACCAAGGATTCGGTGGCTGGGTGGCCGTAGGTGCCGCTCATTGATGAGATGGCAGTATCAACGCGGTCAACGCCGGCTTCAATCGCTTTAATAATCGTCATATCTGCAAGGCCAGCAGTAGAGTGGCAATGCAGGTGAAGTGGTACATCGACTTGCTTTTTCAGGGTAGAGACCAGCTCTTCGGCTTGGTATGGCGTTAAAATACCCGCCATGTCTTTGAGTGCTATGGAGTCGACGCCGATTTCGCTTAATTGCTGCGCGACATCAACCCAGGTTTGTAAATTATGTGCCGGGCTGGTGGTATAGCAAAGTGTCCCTTGGGCATGAGCATTGTTATTTTTTACTGCGGTGATGGCTTGCTGCATATTGCGTGGGTCGTTCATGGCATCAAAGACACGGAAAACGTCCATTCCGTTACTCACTGCGCGTTCGACGAATTTATCCACCACATCGTCAGCATAATGACGATAACCCAATAGGTTTTGGCCACGCAGCAACATTTGTAGCGGCGTTTTAGGCATAGCTTTTTTTAATTCACGCAGACGTACCCATGGGTCTTCACCAAGAAAGCGAATGCAACTGTCAAAAGTCGCGCCGCCCCAACATTCCAGAGACCAGTAACCAATCTCATCAAGCTGCTGAGCGATAGGGAGCATGTCATCTAAGCGAAGACGAGTTGCGAATAACGATTGATGCGCGTCACGTAAGACAACGTCAGTTATGCCGATTGTTTTTTTTGACTCAGACATGAGTATTCCTTCTACAGCGAGTTTTGTTGAATTCTTTTGTGGTGGACTGCCGCCGCCAGCACGGCAACCAACTGGTTATCTTGTTGTGCTGAAGGTGGAGGAGTAACACTTTTTGTTGCCGGTTTTGGGGCAGGTTCTGGGAACCAACGTGCGATCAATTTGGACATGGCGGTGACGGCGAACACCAAAAAGACGAGAAAAATGAACACAAACCCCATGCCTAACGTCATCAGGTTGAGTCCTTCGGAAAATAGATTTGACTGCATAAGCGCTCCCAAAAATAAGTGGGGGAGCAAAGGTCACCCGTTTGCTCCCAGTGAAAACAAGAATGCGATTAACCGCCAAGTACGCCAAACACGACACTGGCAATAATCAGTACCAGACCGCCACCAAGACGTGAGGAGATTTGCGCATAAGAAAGCAGAGACATGCGGTTTGAAGCGGCAAGTACTTCCAGGTCACCAGAACCACCGCGGTTTGCCATACAAAGGCCAGCAGTGATGGATGATTCAATAGGGTAGAAGCCCATCACCCAGCCACCAACAGATGCGCCAATAATGGCACCCACGACGATAAGTGAAGCGATAACCACGTTTGTGAAATTCAATGCGTTGATGATTTCGCCAAGGTCGGTATACGCGATACCTACGCCGACCATCAGTACCCAAAGCAGCTGTTTTGAGAAGAATGAAGCGAGACGTTTAGCGCCTTCTTTTATCTCGTCAGAACACAAACCACACGCGTTAATGATGGCAACCAAAATCACCATGTAAGCAAAGGTGTGAATTTTTACATCACCAAAGCCCGGTAAAATATGTTTCGATAGTGCAGCAGAAAACGTGTATACACAGGCAGCTAGCATGAGGCCAATCGCGATTTCACGCGGGGTGATTTTGGCTTCTTTTTGCTCGCCAACGCTGAAGTTAGACTTACGTAGCAATTCGCCATTACCTGTTAGTGATGGCATTCTTTCACCGATACCATTAAGTACCGCTGCTGCCACGATCGCAACGATGTTAGCGATGGTTAAAATCGCGATAGCAATTGAGTAGTACTGCTCTTTAGAACCGCCTGTAACGGATTCATAGATTTCTGATAGAGGAATCGCGCCTGCACCGTTACCGCCGCCCATGATAGGAAGAACGTATAACATCATGATTTCTTTGACAGAAATTCCGAAGATTAAACCACCCAAAATACCAAGAACTGACGCGCCAGCTACAGCAGCTAAAATCGTTGGGATGTAGCCGACAAGGGATTTGAGCAAAAGTTTACGGTTTACGGCAAGAATCGAACCCGTAATCAATACGGCAATAAACAAGTCGAGGAAGTCAGTACTTTTCATGACGTCGGTGACGGTTGCTATTTCTTTATCCGTTAATAAACCAGCATGAACAAACCAAGCGGCGACCAAGAAAATCATGACAGGCGCACCACCGATATATTTGTTGAAGATGGGTAGACGATTCCCTAATTCACCAAATAAGGCTCCAACCACGAACATAAAACCAAAACCACCCACAATATTATTTGGGATAGTGTCAGTTACATGCGCGATTAAAATAACCATGAATAAGATGCTGTAGAGAGGTAATGGTAGGCCAAAAATTCTAACTTGCGATAACATCGCTAAACCAGAGCTTTGTCCTTCATTTATAATTAATGTTTTTTCGTTCATCTTAAATATTCCACTGTTGATGTTTCATTTATAACTTATTAATATTTTCTCTCCTTAACTGTGAGAGTGATCATTTAATGTCATGGCTTAAAGATACACTTATGAATTTAAAGTTTTTAATTGTTTAGTTTTGTTATATTTCAATAGGTTAGGCAATAAAAAACATTAAATTCATAAAGGTTTTTTAGTCGCAAAAAATAGTCGACTTCGATCATCATTTTCTATCGCTTATTCGCTCACTATTTATGTGTCGAGATAAGGGGATGAATAAGATGTTAGACACTTATACGTTAAGCAGGGTTAGTGCCAGGAACCAGAACAAATGGTTTGATATAGCGGCGTTCTTACAACGCTTTAACCTTGGCATCGACACGGATGTAGAACGCTTTATTGTCGCGTATTCAGGCGAGGAGATTGTAGCCTGCGGCGGGATTGCCGGGAATATTCTCAAATCAATTGCTATCGTTGAACAACTGCATGGTACTGGGTTTTCATTGAAACTCATGACCGAATTAACCTCCTTGGCTTATGAAATGGGAAGGTATGAGTTATTCCTATTTACTAAACCACAGAACGTTAAGTTATTTCGTCAATCTGGTTTCTTTCCGATTGCAAAAGTCGACGGTAATTTAGTCCTTTTAGAGAATAGTCAATATCGTTTAAGAAACTATTGTCGCAAATTGAAAAAATTAAAAGTAGAAGGCGGTAAAATTGGTGGAATCGTTATTAATGCGAATCCATTTACTTTAGGTCATCAATATTTAATTGAGCAAGCGGCAAAAGATTGCGATTGGCTGCATATCATTGTCGTTAAAGAAGAAGGAAGTGAATTTTCTTATCACGACAGATTTGAAATGATTAAAAGTGGTATTAGCCATATTCGAAATATAACGGTACATCCAGGTTCGAATTATATTATTTCAAGAGCGACATTTCCAACGTATTTTATTAAGTCTCAGGGCTTGATTAACTATTGTCATACCGCCATCGACTTACAACTATTTCGTCATTTCATCGCGCCAGCTTTGGGCATTACCCATCGTTACGTGGGCAGTGAGCCTGAGTGCGTGGTCACCAGCCATTACAACCAACAAATGAAACATTGGCTGACCACAGAGGATTTGAAGTGGCCATCGATTGAAGTGGTTGAACTTGAGCGTAAAACCGTAAAGCAAAAGCCAATATCTGCTTCAACGGTGCGTTCGCTACTAAAACAAGGGCAGCTCAAACAGCTCGCTTCGCTGCTGCCACAGACATCCATCGATTATATCCAGAGCCATCAACTGTTCACTGCGACGCGCTCTGGTGAGTTTGCGGCTGCTTAGCTGCCTAAAAAATTAACGTGTAAAGGTTTATTGAATGAAAATTATACAGCCCGCTTTTGCAGGCACACTGGAGTCCAGTGACTTGCAAGTTCGTATTGCGCCGAACCCTGAAGGCGTGATTGATATTGCGCTAGACAGTTCGGTACAAAAGCCGTTCGGTGGCGCTATTGAACGTTTGGTTCGTGAGGTACTCAGCAGTATGGGCGTGGAATCTGCCCAGCTTGAGATTGAAGATAAAGGTGCCTTGGATTGTGTGATCAAAGCTCGGGTCCAAGCCGCAATTATGCGCGCAGCCGAGAGTAAACAGATTGAATGGGGAGCACTATCATGAGTCAATTACGTCGCAGCATGCTGTTTGTTCCTGGCGCTAACGCCGCCATGTTAAGCAACACGTTTATCTACAAGCCAGATGCCATCATGTTTGACTTGGAAGATTCCGTCTCTATTCGCGAAAAAGACACCGCGAGAATGTTGGTGTTTCATGCGCTGCAACATCCTTTTTATCAAGATGTTGAGACCGTGGTCCGTGTTAATCCTCTCGACTCTGAGCACGGTCTCAATGACCTTAATGCCGTCATTCGTGGCGGCGCTGATGTGGTTCGTCTACCTAAAACCGACAACGCTGAAGATGTACTGGAGATGGAACGTCATATCTCAGAGATTGAGCGCCAATGTGGTCGTGTAGTAGGCAGTACCAAAATGATGGCAGCGATTGAGTCGGCTAACGGAGTTAATAACGCCGTGGATATCGCACATTGCTGTCCACGTTTAATTGGTATTGCGCTTGGTGCTGAAGACTATGTTCGTGACTTACGCACCCAGCGCTCAGCTGAAGGCACCGAGCTTTTGTTTGCCCGTTGTTCAATTCTGCAGGCGGCTCGTTCAGCAGGAATCATGGCGTTTGATACGGTTTACTCTGATGCCAATAACGAGGCGGGTTTCTTACGTGAAGCCGAGCACATCAAACAACTTGGTTTTGATGGTAAATCGCTTATTAACCCCCGCCAAATCGAAATTATCCATAACGTATTTGCCCCAACGCAGAAAGAAGTGGACTACGCCATTCGTGTGATTGAAGCCGCGAAAGAAGCCGAAGAGCAAGGTCTCGGTGTGGTGTCGCTAAACGGCAAAATGGTCGATAGCCCAATCATTGAGCGCGCGCGCTGGACTCTTCAAAAAGCACAAACAGGTATCAAACAGTAAGGCAGTATCATGGCAGAATTTGAATTTAATCTAGACCTTCCTCACGCGTCTTCGCTGACCGCATTTGGTGGTGCCAACCGTACCCCGCCTTATCTGGCTGATGCGAAAGCAAAAACGGGTCGTAAAATGAAAGCAGACCTTGAGCAGGCGATTCGTGACTCAGGGCTACAAGATGGGATGACTGTCTCTTTCCACCACTCGTTTCGCGGTGGGGATAAAGTCATCAATATGGTGATGGAAACTATCGCCAGTATGGGTTTTAAAAACCTAACGTTAGCGCCGAGTTCACTAACCAGCGTTCATTCGCCTATCGTTGAGCACATCCGTAATGGTGTGGTGAGTAAGATTTATACCTCGGGCATTCGCGGCGAACTGGGCGAGGCTATTTCGAACGGATTATTGCAAGAACCCGTGCATATTCACTCCCACGGTGGTCGTGTTCACCTGGTACAAAGTGGTGAGCTGAATATTGATGTCGCCTTTATCGGTGTCCCTTGCTGTGATGAATTTGGTAATGCGAATGGCATTCATGGTCAATCTCGCTGCGGATCGCTGGGTTATGCCAAAGTGGATGCGCAGCATGCGAAACATGTGGTAATGCTGACGGAAAGTTTGGTGTCTTATCCCAACCATCCTGCTTCCATCACGCAAGACTATGTAGATGCGGTAGTGCAAGTCGCTGAAGTGGGTGACCCAGCCAAAATTGGCGGTGGTGAAACGCGCCTAACCAGCAACCCGCGTGAGCTTCTGATTGCGAAGCGAGCGGCGGATGTCATTATCAACTCACCTTATTTCAAACAAGGTTTTAACATCCAAACCGGATCTGGTGGCGCGTCGTTAGCGGTCACTCGCTTTTTAGAAAATGAAATGGTGAAACAAGACATTACAGCAGAGTTTGCGTTAGGTGGTATCACTTCAACTATGGTGGAGATGCACGAAAAAGGCTTAATTAAAAACTTACTGGATGTGCAATGTTTTGATGCCGGTGCGGCGGACTCATTAGCCCGCAACCCAAATCATATTGAGATTTCTGCTAACGAATACGCTAATCCATCCTCAAAAGGAGCGGTGGTTGATCGCTTAGATATTGTGATTCTTAGTGCGTTAGAAATTGATACTCAATTTAACGTCAACGTAATCACTGGTTCCGATGGGGTCATTCGCGGTGCCTCTGGCGGCCACTGTGATACCGCTGCAGGTGCAAGTCTAGCGATTGTCGTAGCGCCACTTGTTCGCGGGCGAATTCCAACCGTAGTGAATCGCGTGCTCAATACGGTCACACCGGGTGAGTCAGTGGATGTGTTGGTGACCGATCACGGTGTGGCGGTGAATCCAAAACGTGCGGATGTGCGAGAGCAGCTAGAAAGCAGAGGCATTGAAGTAGTAGAGATTGAAACGCTTTACCAGCGCGCCATTACTTTAACGGGTGAACCAGCACCGATTGAATTTGAAGAACAAATCGTGGGTTATGTTCGTTACCGTGATGGTTCTGTGATTGATGTGATTAGGAGAGTAAAACAATGACCTGTGATCGCCAAGCACACGCGGTTGGGCTTGACGAAGTATTGGAGAGCAAAGAGGCTCGAATGAAACGACAACATGAGTGGCTTAGCCGCCACTCATCACCTCTTATCTCCTTTACTGTCAATATTCCCGGCCCATACAAGTTAACCCCAAGTTCCAGCAAAGTGTTTGAACAAGGGGTGGAGGCCATAAGCCTTGCTTGTAAGCAAAACGGCTGTGATATAGCCGAGCGCCAATTGCTGACTAAAAATACTGGCCCTGAAGGGGTCTTTGCGGTGAAAGCAGTCAGCGCATCGGTACTCAAAAAGCTGATGATTAAAATTGAGTCTTGTCATCCGTTGGGCAGGCTGATGGATCTCGACGTAATAGGCGAAGACGGCAAAATTATATCGCGCAAAGGGAAACAAATGCCGCGTCGTAAATGCCTCATCTGTGAGCAAGATGCCGTCGTCTGTGGACGCAGTCATCGTCACGCACTCTCTGAACTGACTTCGGTCATCGATGAAATGGTAAGAGAACATGAACACAGCGCTTAATCTTTTAGTGGGCACTGAGCACTTTTGCAGCGCACCTGTTCAAGCTGACCGCTCAGTCCGTGTTGACCTGTTCAAATTGGTCTCTGAGTTGGCTTATCACGCGATGCTGGTAGAAGTGCACCTGACGCCGAAACCAGGATTAGTGGATTTGCTTGATAATGGCGCCCACAGTGACATGGATGTGCGCCTTTTTGAGCGCAGCGCCGAAGCCATTAAGCCTTTTATTCATGACTTTTTGAGTGCTGGTTTTGAACATCGCCCGTTTATGGCTGATAGCTTACTGCCAGCATTGAGGCCAATTGGTGTACAAGCCGAACTGGCGATGTTTGAAGCCACTCAAGGGGTCAACACGCATAAAGGTATGATTTTCAGCATTGGGCTGATTTGCGGTGCCATTGGTTGGTTAAAAGGCAAAGGTTTAACGCTTGACTCGATTCATGTTAGCCACGTCATAAAACGTTGTTGCGAAACCTTGGTGATTGATGAACTGAAACGTTCAAATCGCACTGCTGATACTCACGGTGAAAAGCTCTTTCAGCAATATGGCTTGACTGGCGCTCGCGGAGAGGCGGCGTCGGGTTTTGCCACCATTACTCAGTTTAGCCTTCCTGCCTACGAGCAGGCGATCACCAAAGGAAAAACCACCGAACATGCATTGTGGCAAACTTTGCTGGTCTTGATGGCCAACAACCAAGACACCAACGTAGTATCTCGCGGTGGTATGCATGGACTGCGTTTCGTGCAAAATGCAGCTTGGCAACTTTTGCAAAAAGGTGGCTGTGATCACCCTCAACTCGAACAAGAACTTATTCAGCTAAATAAGCAGTTTACTGAGCGCCGTCTGAGCCCGGGAGGGAGTGCAGATTTGTTAGCGATGACCTGGCTTTTAGCGCAGTTAAACCACCTTAGTCAACATAGTCGTTAAAGCGACAACAGTAACAAAATAAGGATTTCACCTTCATGGAAATGTATACAGACGTTCTTGTGCTCGGCATTGCGGGTAACTTTGCCGGTCACCTACAGCAAGCGGGAGAGGCGGCAGACTTTGCCCAGATTGAAGGGGCAGACCTTGCGATGCCGCAAGCATTGTTTCCTATTTACGTGCCAGCTGAGAGCAATTCATTTTTAACCAATTTCCCGCTCAGTCATGATGCGATTCAACTGCCTCTGGACGTCGATAATTTACAAATTGAACCGGAAGTCGGGCTTTTGTGCGATGTCATCTATGATCAGAATAATCACGTCGTTGATCTATTACCTCAAGCATTCGGTGCCTTTAATGATTGCTCGATTCGCCGTCCTAACGCCAATAAAATCAGTGAGAAAAAGAACTGGGGAACGGCGTCAAAGGGCATTGCTGAAACCATGCTGCCGATTAGTGGTTTAACTCGTGGCGGTGACATTGATCAATACCGAATTGCAAGTTTTCACCAGCGTGGTGAAGCGTTTGAACTGTATGGTGAAGATTGCGAAATCTCTGGCTACACCTATTTCTACGATACCCTGCTTGAATGGATTGGTGAGCAGATGAACCAACAGCAAGACATGGGGCCTAAAGAAAATATCAAGCAGATGATTGCTGAGGCAAACTACCCATCTCAGGTCCTGCTGGCGTTAGGTGCGACGCGTTACACCCCATATGGTGAGTCTAACTTTTTAGAACGTGGCGATGTGAGCATGGTGGTGGTGTATGACCAGCGCAGTTACACGCCGCAGAAAATTCGTCAGTTGGCGGCGGCTAATGATCTTCAGCAGCAGGGTATTTCGGCTGTGGTGCAAACCGTTTTCTAACCGTAAAACATTCTATTTGTAGGGCAGTGTTGGCGTTGGTCGGTACTGTATTTTGCCTAACATCCGCGTTGTAGGGACATGGATGTTAGGCTTTTCTTGTTTCGAAAGTAGAGGAGTCCCCATTCCTGTTGGTTAACATCGCTTTACATGGCTATTTATCTGAGATGTGGCAACGTTTAATCTCTTCAATCAGCGCCTTAGCCAATGGTGAAGTAGAACTGTTTTTCAATGTGATTAGCATAACCGGAATTTGGTAGGTGTATTTTTCAGGCAGGATAGGTTTGAACACCCCCTTGTCGACCCAACTGTTGGCGTAGTGTTCTGGGAGGTAGCCGATAAACGCGCCTGATAAAATTAAATGAGCAATCCCCTCATCGTGATACGCGGTGGCGCTGTTTTGGTAATTCAGTGCATCGTTGCGGGTTTCCTTATCTCGCATATAGTTACTGGTAATGACTTCTGCTTGCTGCAAAAGCTTCTTGGTTTCAGAAGGTTTACAGTCGAACAGCGGGTGGCCTTTGCCACAATACAAATAGTTTGTTTCGTTATGCAGAGGGTAATAGTCGAGTCCCCTTAATTGATGACGACTGACGCCGATTCCGACCAGTGAGCGACCATTGACTACGGACGTTTCTACTTCGCGCGCCTCACAGACGTTAATGTCGAACTGTAAGTTATTGCTTCTGTTTTTTAATGAAGAAATGACATCTGCTACGCGGCAGCGCGGATCGTTGACTAAGGTGTCAATCATGGCAATCGTCACTCGGCCCGAGAGTTCATTTTTTGAACTCGCGACTGTTGCTGCAAAGGCTTCACACTGTTGCAGTAATTCTAGTGAGGCTTGATAAGTCACGCGTCCTGCTTCTGTTACTTCAAAACCGCTTCGTCCACGTTTACAAAGCTTAATGCCAAGCCGTAGTTCCAAATCAGATAAATGAGAACTAATGGTTGAGCGACCGATGTTTAAACGGGATTCCGCTGCCGATAAACCTCCACACTCGACAATAGCAACGAATATTCTCAGCATACGTAAATCAACGTCTTGCACCTGCATAGGTAGCCCTCATGTATAGTTTTGATTTTAGTTCGATAAAACCGGAATGAACTACGAACATTATGCTTTTATAAAACATCCAGAGCAAGTTAGCATGAGCCCATAAGTAACGTGATAGCAAAATATCGTATGTTAGGAGAACAAAATGACGTTTAGATATGGTGTAGACCGACTAAACCTAGATATTGTAAATGGAATTGCTGATGGCAGTATCAAAGCGGAACTGTGTGAAGAAGCGCTAGATAAGATCAATGCAAGTCGTCGTAATGTAGACATCATCGCAGCATCAGATAAGGCGGTGTACGGCATCAATACGGGTTTCGGTCCTCTATGTGATACGCAAATCTCACCTGAAGAAACGCATCTGCTACAAAAAAATCTCCTGATTACTCATGCGGTGGGTGTGGGTGAGCCAATTGCTAAACCAATCTCAAAACTGATGCTGATCACTAAGGTACATGCGTTAAGCCAGGGCTACTCAGGTATTCGCCTAGAAGTGGTTCAGCGCATGCTAGCGTTCATTGAACTGGATCTTATCCCTGTTGTACCAGAGCAAGGCTCAGTGGGTGCATCGGGTGACTTAGCACCACTTTCTCACCTGTTTTTACCACTGATTGGTGAAGGTGAATTCTGGAACGGTGACAGCATCATTCCTGCCGCGCAAGCGCTTCGTGAAAACGGTTTAGAGCCACTTGAGCTGCATGCTAAAGAAGGCTTGGCACTGATTAACGGCACGCAGTTTATTTTGTCGCATGCGATTACCGCACTAACAAAAATGCGCTACCTGCTTGATTTAGCTGACCTATCTGGCGCGATGAGTATCGAGGGCATGCAAGGCAGTGGTTCTCCATTCAGAGAAGAGCTTCACCTGACTCGTGCGTTCGCAGGTAACCTTGAAGTGGCGGCTCGAATGAGACGTTTCTTCCAAGGCTCAGAAAACATGGCTTCTCATGCGCATTGTATTCGCGTGCAAGACCCGTACTCACTACGTTGTATCCCTCAGGTACACGGTGCTTCTCGCAATGCCTATAACCACTTAAAAGAACTTGCTGAAATCGAAATGAACTCGGTAACGGATAACCCGATTGTTATCAGTTCTGAAGAAGCGATTTCCGGTGGTAGTTTCCATGGTCAACCTCTTGCGATGGTGTTGGATTACGCTTCAATTGCAGCAGCGGAACTGGGCAACATTGCCGACCGTCGTTGTTACCTACTCCTTGAAGGCTTGCACGGTCTACCACGTCTATTGACTTCATCCGGTGGCCTTAACTCAGGCATGATGATTCCTCAATACGCGACAGCGGCACTAGTTACTGAAAACAAATCACTCTGTTTCCCACCGTCTGCTGACAGCGTACCAACCTCAATGGGTCAGGAAGATCACGTTTCGATGGGCAGCATCTCAGGTCGAAAACTGAACCAGATCTTAGGTAACTTAGAAAAGATCTTAGCTATCGAACTTATGTATGCTGCACAGGCGATAGAGTTTAGACGTCCGAACAAATGTTCAGATTTGATCGAAGAAAATTTCCATATTATTCGTGAGAAAGTTGCCAAGCTAGAAGAAGACCGTCTGCTTAAACCAGATATTGATGCGATGATCACACTTGTCAAGACACAAGCGTTTAACGTTAACTAAGGGGAGCCGCTAAGGATGGAAACTGTATTGAATTTTCAACAACAAATTAAACAAGGGATCCCTAGCACTTTGCCGGAAGCAAAACCGTATCCAGCAGGTGTAAACCGTGCGCCAAAACGCAAAGACATTCTGACTCCTGAAGAAAAGCAATTGGCGATTCGTAATGCATTGCGTTATTTCCCGAAAGAGTGGCATCAGGAACTGGCTACAGAGTTTGCTCAGGAACTGAAAGATTTTGGCCGTATCTACATGTATCGCTTCAAACCGAACTATGAGATGAAAGCTCGCTCTATTGCTGACTATCCGGCCAAGTGTGAGCAGGCAGCCGCGATCATGCTGATGATCGACAACAACTTAGATCCTGCAGTGGCGCAGCATCCAGAAGAACTCATTACTTACGGTGGTAACGGCGCGGTATTCCAGAACTGGGCTCAATACCTGCTGACTATGAAGTACTTAAGTGAGATGGAAAGCGACCAGACGTTGCACTTGTACTCTGGTCACCCTATGGGTCTGTTCCCGTCGTCTGAAGATGCGCCGCGCGTCGTCGTGACCAACGGCATGATGATCCCTAACTACTCGAAGCCAGATGATTGGGAAAAATTCAACGCATTAGGTGTGACTCAATATGGTCAAATGACGGCTGGCTCGTTCATGTACATTGGTCCTCAGGGCATCGTACACGGCACCACAATTACGGTGATGAATGCATTCCGTAAGGTTCTGGAAAAAGGTCAAAACCCGCAAGGTAAGATTTTTCTCACTGCCGGTCTTGGCGGTATGAGTGGGGCACAGCCTAAAGCCGGTAACATCGCGAACTGTATTACTGTGTGTGCAGAAGTGAACCCGAAAGCGGCGATTAAGCGTCACGAACAAGGCTGGGTTGATGAGTTGGTCGACAACATGGACGCACTGGTTGAGCGTGTTCGTAAAGCTCAGGCTAACGAAGAAGTGGTATCGATTGCCTTTATCGGTAACGTGGTTGATGTATGGGAAGCCTTCTACGAGAAGGAGATCTTCGTACACCTAGGTTCTGACCAGACGTCGCTACACAACCCTTGGTCAGGCGGTTACTACCCGGTTGACATCAGCTATGAAGAGTCGAACCGTCTTATCCGTGAAGAGCCAGAACTGTTCAAGGTAAAAGTACAAGAAACTCTGAAGCGCCATGCTGATGCGGTAAACAAGCACACGGCTCGTGGTACTTACTTCTTTGATTACGGTAATGCGTTCTTGCTGGAAGCCTCTCGCGCTGGTGGCGATGTGATGGCGGAAAACGGTATTGACTTCAAATACCCGTCATACGTGCAGGACATTCTTGGTCCTATGTGTTTTGACTATGGTTTTGGTCCGTTCCGTTGGGTTTGTACTTCAGGTAAGCCAGAAGATCTGGACAGAACCGATGAGATTGCTGCGGAAGTACTAAGCAAGATTATGCAAGAGTCGCCAGAAGAAATTCAGCAGCAGATGCAAGACAACATCACTTGGATCAAAGATGCGAAACAGAACAAACTGGTTGTAGGTTCACAAGCTCGTATTCTTTACGCGGATGCGCAAGGTCGTATGGAAATTGCAAAAGCGTTTAACGATGCGATCAATCGCGGAGAAATCGGCCCTGTGGTACTTGGTCGTGACCACCACGATGTAAGTGGTACTGATTCACCGTTCCGTGAAACGTCAAACATCTATGATGGCAGTCGCTTTACTGCTGATATGGCGATTCACAATGTAATCGGTGATGGTTTCCGTGGCGCGACTTGGGTTTCTATCCACAACGGCGGCGGCGTAGGCTGGGGCGAAGTGATCAACGGTGGCTTTGGTATGTTGCTTGATGGCAGTGACAGCGCTGAGCGCCGATTGAAATCTATGCTGTTGTTCGATGTGAACAACGGTATCGCACGTCGCAGCTGGGCACGTAACAAAGAAGCTAATTTTGCGATTCAACGTGAAATGGAAAGAACACCGAAGTTAAAAGTGACACTAGCTAACCAGGTTGACGATAACATTATCGATAACTTGTCTTTCTAAGTAACTTGAAAGCAAGATAAAAGTAGAAAGAAACAAAAAGGCAGCGAATATCGCTGCCTTTTCTTTTATAAAATAAGTGCTTACTGCTTACCACATCAGATCATCTGGAACGACGAATTCTGCATATGGGTCGTCTTCTGCAGGGATGTCGGCTTCAGGTTCTTTTTGATCGATAATCACTGATTCGTCACGCTGCGCAATTTTGTTTGCCACGCCACGAGGGATAACCACGTAGCTCTCGCCTACAACCGCAATAGCCAAAATACCTTTGATCAATTGCTCGCGAATCAGAGAATCAACGTACAGTGATTTCACCAAGGTACCGTCGGTGAAGTTGTACTTGATGTCGCCATCTTTCAAATCAACTTTATTCATTTCGATCAATTGATTGATTTGTGCTCTGATCTCTTTATTCAAACGTTCAGCATTCTGTTGTTTGCTCAACTCTTTATCTCGTTCTAACTGCTGGCGTTTGCTTTCTTCAACGGCCGCTTTGACTTCGCGTGCCTGAACGCGGGATTTTTTAGAGCCTTTTTTCGCTTTCTTTAGTTTTTTCTCGTTAACCAAGCCAGCTTTTAGCATTTGTTCTTGAAGGGTTAGTTTTGCCATGTTTAATCCAGTTAATACGCAATTTTTGCCATTTTAACCAGTCCTGATCCTCAAGGAAAGGGCGGGGAAGGAAAGTAGGGTGAATATCCTATTAAAATACCGGCTTTTAAGGTAAAAACCGGTGTGTCATGGTCAGTATGTGTTTTTAACTCTTACGTGGTTACTTAGCGTTCCACTGCTTAGAGGTGACGAGGTTATCCATCACTTTATTGACCGCTCGATGCGCTTTATCCACGATAGTATCGACGTCGTTGCGGCTGGTAATGAGTGCAGGCGCAAAGCCCAGAATATCGCCATGTGGCATGGCTCGGGCAATCAGTCCGACTTCCAGGCAGGCTGCGGATACTTGCGGGCCAACTTTTAAGTTCGGATCAAATTGTGCTCGACGCAGTTTGTCAGGCGAAAACTCCAGTGCATGCAGTAAACCAATACCACGAGAATCCCCGACGAGCGGATGATCTTTGAAGGTTTCGTTCATGCGTTGCTGCAAGTAAGCGCCCACATCTGCTGCGTTTTGTACTAAGCCTTCTCGCTCAATGATATCTAAGTTGCAGTTTGCAGCCGCTGCGCCCATTGGGTGACCCGAATAGGTGTAGCCGTGACCAATTGCGCCCCATTGGTCGGTGCCGTTTTCCAGTACACTCCACACTCGTTCGCCGACAATCACACCAGAAAGTGGCTGGTACGCCGATGTTAAGCCTTTTGCTACCGTGATAAGGTCTGGTTTCATGTCGTAGTGGAGAGAACCAAAATCGGAGCCCAAACGACCAAAGCCACACACCACCTCATCGGCGATCAACAGGACATCGTATTTATCGAGAACCTTACGAATTGCCGACCAGTAGCCTTCTGGCGGCGGCACAATACCACCAGTTCCGAGCACAGGTTCTGCGATCATTGCCGCGACGGTTTCTGGTTCTTCGGCGAGAATCATCGACTCAAGCTGATCTGCACAGTATTGAGAGAATTCCAGTTCCGACATGCTGTCATTTTCACGACGGTAATAATAGGGCGCTATCGTATGTTTGATGCGTTCCAGTGGCAGATCAAAATGAGCATGGAACAGTGGCAAGCCAGTCATTGAGCCCGAAGCGATACTTGAACCATGGTAAGCGCGATCTCGGGAGATGATTTTCTTTTTCTCTGGGAGGCCACGGACATTGTTGTAATACCAGACTAATTTGAGCTGGGTTTCATTCGCATCACTACCTGACATGCCGTAGTAGACTTTACTCATGCCGTCCGGTGCTATTTTGATGATACGGTCTGAGAGTTTGACCAAGGCTTCATTGGTATGGCCGACATAGGTGTGGTAGTACGCCAGTTCTTTCGCTTGCTCGTAAATCGCCTCCGCCATTTCCGTTCTGCCATAACCAATGTTTACGCAATACAAGCCGGCAAATCCATCGATAAGCTCAGTGCCTTCTGAGTCGGTGATTCGAATGCCTTGTCCGCTTGATATGATTCTGCCCGGAAGCTCACCAGCCGCGTACTGCTTTAGGTGCGTTGAGGCATGAAATACGCGTTGACGGTCGATCTCTAGAAGTTGTTGGGTTTTAGTGCTCATAAACGTTCTCCTGTTGATATTCTTATTTCCTGTCTCAACTGCCACTGACTGTCGGTAATGCACCTAAGCAGCAATATTTAATTTCGCTGAACTCTTCAAAGCCGTGGTGGCTTCCCTCGCGTCCCAATCCCGACTGTTTTACGCCACCAAAGGGGATAGGGTGTCCGGTCATCTTGACGGAGTTGACGCTCACCATGCCAAACTCCAAGCCGCGCATACATCGCCAGATCTGGTGAATATCATGGCCATAAACGTAGGCGGCGAGGCCATATTCTGTGTCGTTACTCATGTTGATCACGGTGTCTAAATCTTGATAGGGAAGCACGCCGGCGACGGGACAAAAGTTTTCTTCACGGTAGACGGCCATCTCTGGTGTCACATCGGCGAGTAACGTTGGCGCAAAGAAGTTTTCACCCGGAACCTCGTTGTGGTAACCCGCGACCAATCTCGCACCTTTATCAAGGGCGTCACGAACTAAGTCGTGAGCTTTGGCCACCGCAGCACGATTAATGAGTGGTCCCATAGTCACTTTCTCGTCTAAACCGTTGCCTAAAACAATTTTGTCCATCTCTTTAGCAAAAGCCTCGAGAAAGACTTGGTATTTATCGTGTGGAACAAATATGCGATTTGCCGCTAAACAATCTTGTCCGGCGGTTTGAAATTTTGCTTCTACGGCTGCTTTGGCTGCTGATCCAATTTCCATATCGGGCAGGACAATAAAGGGCGCGTTTCCCCCCAATTCCATACTGCATTTCTTCACGGTTTGCGCCGCGTCGCGCAGCAGCAATTTACCTACCCGAGTGGAGCCTGTGAATGACAGGGCTTTTACTTTATCGGAGTGACACAGTGTCTTAGAGACCATGGCTGCGTCGCCCGTGACCACATTAAAAACACCAGCCGGAAACCCTGCTCGATCGGCGAGCTCTGCCAGCGCTAAAGATGAAAATGGCGTTTCGCTCGCAGGTTTGATGATGACCGGACATCCAATCGCTAATGCGGCGGCGGCTTTTCTCGTCACCATGGCATTAGGGAAATTCCATGGTGTAATCAATGCCGCAACCCCAATAGGCTCACGTATTGTGGAAAGCTGAGCATTCGGTATATGGCTGGGAATGGTTTCACCGTAGCTACGACGTGTTTCTTCTGCAAACCAGCGAATAAAAGACGCGCCATAGTCTATTTCACCAAGTGCGTCGCCTATGGTTTTGCCTTGCTCCATCACCATCAAACGGGCGAGATCTTGTTTGGATTGCAGAATCAGATCGTGCCAACGCATCAATACTTCAGCGCGTTTTTCTGCCTGCATTTTCCGCCACTGACGAAAGGCGCGTTCGGCATCATCGATCGTTTGGTAGAGCTGCTGCTGGGACAGTCGGGTGGTATATCCGATCACACTTGTGTCGGCTGGGTTATGAACGGGATGGAAATGGTCTCCGCTTGTCCACTTGCCATTAACGTAAGCGAGCCCTCTTACCAAGCGTACGTCTTCCATGATTGCCATCATGTCATGCGACGCTTTGACTTCGTCGCCATGAAAGTTATGAAGTGCTGTCATAAGTCCCTCTCGAGCATCATCGTTGTCCATAGCTAAACTGTAATCGAGGAGGGAGTTAAATTATTTCTGATGGGAGGACCGGTACTGTGACATTTTTCTTTATAAAGACAGAAAGTCGCGTTTTTTTCTGCTTAGAACAGGTTTAACTTTTCCTTTCAGAACAAAACGTTTTGATTGATCTCTAAACTGCCTGAATCTCGCTTGATGGTTTTGGTGACGATGTAAGTAAAATAGCGTTCAATGCCCACTTCAGAATCAAGCCAGTTATCAATCAGTCGCTGGTATTGATCGATGTCCTCTGATTGAACTTTGAGAATGTAATCAACGCCTCCACCCGTGGCATAGCAGTCGGTCACTTCAGGGGTATGCTTGACCAATTGTTCAAAGCGCTTGAAAGCCTGCGCGTTGTGCTCTTTGAGTGAAACCTCAACCATGACCGAGGTTCGTTTGAATAACACATCGGTATTCACCTTTGCGCCATAACCTTCGATGATGCCCGCTTCTTCGAGTTTTTTTACCCGCTCCCAGCACGGACTGACGGAAAGGTTTATTTCTTCCGCAAGATGGGATTTAGTGATGCGGCCATTGTCATGAAGGATCTGTAGAATTTTGACGTCGTAGCGATCGAGGCGCATGGTTGGTCTCCTCTTGGTTTGGACGAAATACTGACGAAAGTAAGCAAGATGTTTAAATGAATTCTCCGCAATCTTTGGCAATGACAGCGAGCGTGTCACCAATATTCACCATAGCAGGAAAACGGCGCGCAGCGAAAATACCGTCTCGCTCTGATTTGTATTCTATTGGGGCTTCGCCAGTACGTTCGATAGAGTAGATTTTTACCATAACATCGCCTTGCTTGATAACGTCTCCAAGCTCAAACTGGTATTCCGCAATACCTCTGTGCTGACTTTGGACGTAACAGTCTGCATCTGGCATATCGAGCAACTGGGTTGGTTGACTTGGCTTTTCATAATCACCAGAAAGGTTGCCAGCAAAACGAAGGAAATTACGGATACCGCGATCGGCATATTGAATAGTTTGTGGGGTGCTGGTGCCGCCTCCACGCAGTTCAGTGGTGACGAAGACTTTACCCTGAGATTCCACGGCGGTGTCATACAAGCTGGTGGCATCCATCTCGAGCATAATCATGGTATAAGGGGCGCCAAATAGTTTCGCACCCAATTTACAGGCTTCTTCCTGTTCTGGATTATCTAAGCGATGTGCGGCTGCAAAAGGGACGATATCTAACGTTTTGCCCCCTGAGTGAATATCCAGAGCGAAATCGGACAGTGGCACTAAATAACGGGAGAAGTAGTCGGCGATCTTTTCCGTTACCGTTCCTGACGGGTTACCGGGAAAACTGCGGTTTAAGTTACCTTTGTCGATAGGGGAAGTGCGAGAAGCACTCTGAACCGCTGGCAAATTCATCATTGGCACAATAATCACGCGACCCTGTATCTGCTCAGGCTGCAGTGAACTCGACAGCTTTAACAGGCTGGTGATCCCTTCATATTCGTCGCCATGGTTTCCTCCGGTCAAAAGTGATGTTGGACCTGGGCCATTTTTTATCACCGTTATTGGGATCATAATGCTCCCCCACGCGGAATCATCATGGGAGTGAGGTAGGGTTAAAAATCCGTGTTGGGTACCTTCTCGGTCAAAGTCGACAGTGGCTGTGATCGAGCTGTTTTGCATGCAAACTCCTTGTTCTTTGCTAAGTGTTTCGTTTCAACCTTTCTTGATCAGTGTTTAATAAACAAATGGCGAGGGAAATCACATAATGTTTTGGCACCTAGCCGGGTAATGACAATGCTTTCCGTGGTCTCTAGGCCCCAGTCTTTAAACCACAGGCCGGGCATAAAATGAAACGTCATGCCTTCTTTCAGAACGGTCTTATCGGTGTCGCGAAGACTCATGGTGCGCTCGCCCCAATCTGGCGGATAGCTGAGACCAATAGGGTAACCACAACGAGCTCCTTCACGGGAAAAGCCTGCTTTATCGAGGACTTTGTTCAACGCATTGGCAATATCGGCACAAGTGTTGCCCGGTTTAGCGGCCTCTAAGCCAGCCTCAAGTCCGCGAGTCAGTGCTTCATCTGCGCGTTTGAACTTATCATCGGGCTCGCCCAAGAAAATGGTGCGAGATAAAGGGCAGTGGTAACGCCGATGCGCTCCTGCGATTTCAAAAAAAGTGCCTTCTCCTTTTTTGAATGGTCTGTCGTCCCAGGTTAAGTGAGGCGCGGAAGCATCGGCACCCGAAGGTAATAGCGGAACAATAGCGGTGTAATCACCAAAATGTTCCTCATGACCAAGAACGGCCTGACGGTTAATTTCTGCTACCAGATGATGTTTTGGTAAGCCCGGCTCTATCATGTCAAACGCGACACGGTGCATGTTTTCTACAATACGTGCAGCGCGGTACATATAGGACAGCTCCTGATCCGACTTTACGGCACGACACCAATTCACTAAACCTGTCGCATCGAGTAACTGCGCGTTAGGCAAATGATCAATCAGTGACTCATAGGCGGTTGCACTAAAGTAATAGTTGTCTTTTTCTACGCCTATACGACCGCGATCCCAGCAACGTGGCGTTAATACGGTTTCCACCAGATAATCCATCGGGTGGAGAGGTGGATTCATAACGTAATGATCGGGGTAGGAGGCGATGTTTTCAGCCGACATATACGCGGTTCGATAAGCTCCATTTGCGTCTTGGCAACGCCCAAACCAGATAGGTTCGCCTTCGGGTCCTACGATCACACATTGTGGCACATAGAAAGACCAACCATCATAGCCAGTTAACCAAGACATATTGGATGGGTCATGGATAATGAGTACATCTAGTTCTCGCTCGAGCATCGATTGTCGAACTTTGGATAAACGTTCTTGGAATTCCTCCAACGTAAAATGCATAGTAATGCCTCTCATACACTCTCCTTGTTGAAAGTCCGATGCTTTTGGCCCTCGGAAATGAGGTCTCTGTTCCCATATACAGATCTCGTGGACCTGTCGTAATTTTTAACCACTGCTTGAAATCGATGGTTAAAAATATCGGTGCATTTAAAAGCTCCTCGTTATTCTTAATACTTATCAATAAAGACAATTGTGGTTGAGAATTGTACTCAGTGCTGCATTTTTAATATAAAAAACGCTATCAAAGGTTTTGAGGCAAATGAGAGTTACTAAAATTGGAACTAATAAGGTTCTGTATTATCGAGATTTTTGAGGTAAGACTGTGAACCAATCACCTCTGAGTAGAGGGGAGATATTGAGCGAGTTGGGGATAGGATTAGGGACGATTAGGCCGTATTTTTGCCTTATCTAGCCCGCGCCGATAAAGGAATGCAACGCGAGAGTTAGTCAGTTTTTAGGTGGGTAGAAAGCGATCAACTCAATTTTTGAGTGGACTCTCTTATTTTCAGCGAGCCCTGATATTGGAAGTGTTTTTGAACGGTCTGCTGTTTTTTATTAAGGGTAAGTGCGGTAGTGATAGCATCGCGAGTGAGCTCTAAAATAGGCAGTTCTACGGTTGAAATTCGCGGTACCATATAACTTGCAGTTGGGTCTCCATCGATACCAATTACTGAAATATCTTCAGGAACTTTTAGTCCTTTGTCATGTAATGCACGAATCGCACCGATGGCCATCGAGTCGGTACACGAAAAAATAGCGCTAAAAGGTATGCCACTATCAATCAGTTTGACTGTCGCATCATATCCACTTTCTGGATTGCTATGGCCTTCGTAAACCAGTCTTTCATTTACCTCAATGTCATGTTTGATCAGAGCTTCCTTGTAAGCCGAAAGACGCTTTTGCCCTGTGCAGCTAGACATTGGTGTGGTGATACAAGCAATCTCTTTATGGCCAAGATCTAAAAGATATTGAGTGGCAAGACGCGCCACTTGCTCTTGATCGAAATAAAAGCTGAATAACTTTTCATCGTCCAGAGCACGATTGATGACGATTAGTTGGGTTTTCATTTCCTGTTGCAGAGTAGAAAGCTGTTGCTCAGATAAATGACGGCTGTAAATCAGAATGGCATCGCAGTTATGAGCGTTAAGGGAGCGAACCGCCTCCTCTTCGCCCTCAGCATTGTCGCTGCTGTTCATCACAAACAATTTCTTGTCTGCTTTTTGCATATCCAGTGCGGCTTGGGTCAGAATGGAACTAAAATAGTGACTTTCAAAATGAGGGAGAATTAAACCGAACGTATTGTAGCTGTTTGTTGCCAAAGCACGCGCAAAAGCATTAGGTTGATAACCTAAAGATTTCATAGCCGCTAACACAGACTCACGGGTCTGATCCTTCACATATTCGCTTCCATTGATAACTCTGGATACCGTTGCCTTTGAAACACCTGCAGCTTTACATACGTCTTTGATTGTCGCCATTTTTCTATTCTCAAAATATCGAATGCTCAGTCTACACCAATTGTTTAAATGGGAGTAATTCGTTGGCTTGTTTTGATCATGGAACGCAAGCATATTTGTCGTGAATCACACAGAAATTCCAAATGCCCGAAACCATACACCCTAGGTCTAAGACGCAGAGTGTATAGTGTTGAACGATATTTAGCTTAGTTTTTGTCCGTTGCTGCTAATCACATCTTTATACCAATAGAAACTCTTCTTACGGCTACGGCCCATTGTCCCCGTGCCATCGTCGTGACGATCGACATAAATAAAGCCATAACGTTTACGGTATTCACCCGTACCGTAAGACACACAGTCAATACAGCCCCATGGGGTATAGCCCATTAAGTCGACACCATCGAAGTTAACTGCTTTTTGCATTTCTTCAATATGCGCTTTCAGGTAGTCGATTCGATAGTCGTCATTGATCTCGCCGTTTTCTTCAACTTTATCTATCGCACCAAAGCCATTTTCTACAATGAACAGTGGCTTGTTGTAGCGTTCATACAGCTCACATAGCGAGTAGCGCAGACCTACCGGGTCAATCTGCCAACCCCATTCAGAGGCTTGTACGTAAGGGTTCTTAATGCTACCAGTAAAGCCACTCATCGAGCCTTCTGTTGTTGCTTCAGTATTGGCTTTTACTGCAACGGACATGTAATAGCTGAAACCGATATAATCACAAACGCCTTCTTTTAAGATCTCCAGATCGCCGGGTTCCATCTTGATATTGTAGCCTTTGCGCTCCCACTCTTTCAGTGTGTATGCCGGATATTCACCACGCATATGAACGTCACTGAAAAAGAAGCGGTTTCGCATTGCCTCTTGAGCCAGCATGACATCGTCTGGTGCACATGAATAAGGGTAGATTGGGACCCACGCGACCATACAACCGATTTGGAAATCAGGGTTGATCTCGTGGCCCAGCTTGACCACTTTTGCACTTGCGACAAATTCATGGTGTACAACTTGGTACATGCATTCTTCTGGATTTTCCTCTACGGTGTAATCCACTCCCGAGTTTGAGTAGCCCCATAGAGGTAAATGCAAATCACGTTGGTTGTTGATTTCGTTAAACGTCATCCAGTATTTCACTTTGTTCTGGTAACGACGCATAACAGTTTCTGCATAACGAACAAAGAAATCCACCACGCGGCGATCTTTAAAGCCGCCGTATTCTTTTGATAAATGCAGCGGCATCTCAAAGTGGGATAGGGTAATGACTGGCTCAATACCGTGTTTCAATAACTCATCAAACAAATCATCGTAGTACTCTAATCCCGCTTCGTTTGGAACTAACTCGTCACCGTTAGGAAAAATGCGCGGCCAGTAAATAGAGGTACGGAAACATTTAAACCCCATTTCTGCCAGCAGTGCGACGTCACCTTTGTAGTGATCGTAGAACGCAGTCGCTTCGTGGTTTGGGTAGTGATAACCCTCCAGCACGCCATCGGTAATTTTGCGCTGAGTGTTAACATCGCCACCGGATAACACATCAACAATACTCGGGCCTTTACCATCTCGATCCCATCCACCTTCAACCTGGTGCGCTGCGACTGCGCCGCCCCATAAAAAGTTTTCCGGAAAAATACTACTCATCTTTACTTACCCTTAAGCCATTTGAATAACAGGATGTCCAATTTCAATTTGTTTATCTTCTTGATCTTGCTCGATCAGCTTGGTTGACTTTTAACTTCGTTGTATATGATTTCTGGGTATGGTTTACGGATACATCCGCTGCCTTTTTATTTCAGAAATCATTTAATAAATCACATTGGAACCGGTTACATACTGTAATAAGCGTCATTTTTAATCAATAGAACGGAAAAAGAAAGAAGATCAGGATCACACAGGTGATCGTTACCACGAGCTGTGAGGTTACGGTGATAACCTCGTTAGTCGTTAGTCGTTAGCAGAAATGGTCAAGTGAAATAGTTGCTGGGGCGGATGTAATGATTTAATCAACTTTTGTTCCACTTTTAGCTTTTCGCCACTGACTCGGTGATTTTCCCGTCCATTGACGAAAATGACGACTGAATACAGCAGTTTCGGCATAACCGAGCTGCAGGGCAATATCGGTAATACTTTGAATATTTTCCGTAAGGCGACGTTCCGCTAGGCTTTGCCTTACTTGTCGCAAGAGCTGACTATAATTCTTCCCGCGTTCTTTTAATCTGATTTGTAACATTCTTGGGTGCATGTCTAATGCTCGGGCGACTTGCTCGACACTGCACTCACCTGTCGGCAATAACCGCCCGATCATATCTCTGGCTTGATCGCTCAGATTATCCGGATAGCGATTTTGCAGATATTTAAGATGTTCCTGAAAGTGTCGATCCAAAGCATCATCATCCTGATGATTTCGAGTATCAAGCAGGCTCGCCTTGAGCATGATGCCATTGAACTTTTCCCCAAAGCGTACTTTGGGAAGTGGCGTAGCGTTGCCCTCCAGATATTCTAAGCTGCCAAATTGAGTTAGATATAGGGTGAAACTATTCATATCAATATTGAGTAAATTCGCCAGAAACCTAGCCATTTGCATGACACTCATTTGCATCAGCTGAGTGGTCACTTGTTCACTGTAAGTATCAATGCTTAAAGAAAGTCTCATCCATTCATCTTGTGGTGTCATCGAGAATTTAACACCTGAAGATTGCAAATAGAGGTAATCATTAGCGCGTATTAATGCCTCTCGGACCGTTTCTGCACGGGCGACCAGCATGGGTAAGTCACCTAATGCATTAAAGCTTTGCCGTTGAGCCAGTAAGACACCAAACATCGGTTCCTGACAGCGTATCGCAGCGACTTCCAGAAGTTCGGCCAGCCTAGAATTGGCGATGTAAGTGTCGGGATCGCGGAACTGGGCAGCAGAAAGCCCGGCCTGTTTCATTATTTCTATCGGATTCTGTCCATGTTCAGAAACTAAACTATCAAATTTATCTGCTGCACCGCTTCTAACGATATACATATCTCGATTTTGAAATGTTAATGGTTTGTGAATCGCAATATATCAAATTTTATTCGTAAAAGGTCAAGTGAGTGTCAGTGAGTTGATCTAAGTTACATTTTTATAACATATCGAGAAAGGGAAGCTAAATGGAACTGATGAACAAAACTGCGATCGTCACTGGTGCTGCTGGTGGAATTGGTCAAGCCATCGTAGGCAAGCTACGTGAGCAGGGAGCGAACGTGCTGGCTGTCGACATTTCTCAACAATCGCTTGAAGTTTATAAAGATGCAGATTCGAAGTCATTAAAGACTTTTTCTGCGGATGTGACGGATTTTCAGCAAGTGGAAGCCATGATCAACTACGCAGTCGCGGAGTTTGGCAAGCTGGATATCATGATTAATAACGCTGGCATTGGTTTAGCAAAACCGCTGCTAGAACATGATCCGGTCGCCGATTTTGAACCCGTTTCTAAGGTCAATCAAAACGGGGTTTACTATGGCATTTTGGCTGCAGGACGTCAGTTCCAAGCACAAGGCACACCTGGTGTCATCCTCAATACCTCTTCTGTTTACGCACAAATGGCAGCGGAAATGACGTTCACTTACAACGTGAGTAAAGCCGCCGTTGACATGATGACAAAATGTGCAGCCTTAGAACTTGCGCCTCTAGGTATCCGTGTTTGCGCCATCGCACCGGGTCGCGTGGATACTCCAATGCTACGCCAATATGAAGCGCTTGGCCTTTGGGAGCACATCCGCAAAGAGCAGATGCGCGATACCTTTACCCAAACAGAAGAAATCGCCAACGTGGTTGCATTCTTGGTCAGCGAAAAAGCGAATTGCATCAATGGTTGCACAGTTAGTGCATCAGACGGTTTCGAGAATTTTAAATACCCATTACTGGGCTAAGACGTGGAAGTCTAATTACAACAAAAGCGAGGAAGCAAGTTATGTCATTACCAGAAGTTATTCAGCATCAGGATTTTCTGTTAACTCTAAACACAAATGAAGAGTCGATCATCAAAGATGCACTGCCGGGTGTTGATGTCTACCCGTTGTTTCTTGATCCAGAAAACGGCACTTGGGTAATTCGAGCGAAGTTTAAGCCAGGAATTACACTACCGAAGCACTTCCACACGGGCGTGGTGCATTTCTACACGTTAAGCGGTATGTGGCATTACACAGAATATCCAGATCAAAAACAAACGGCTGGCAGCTACCTGTACGAGCCAGGCGGTTCTATCCACACATTCCACTGTCCAGAAGAGTCAGGCGGTGCAGATGGATTTATGGTCATCCAAGGTGCGAACATCAACTTTGATCAAGACGGCAACTTCATGAACATCATGGACGCTGGCTGGATCGAGCAAGTAGTTATCGCCACGGCTAAAGCTCAAGGCATCACACCACGTTACATCAAGCCAGGTGCGATTGCAGGTGTAAGCGACCAGCTTGGAGAGTAATTCCATGACGACAATGAACAGCATCGTAATGCAAGATGGCGGTGTTCACTTGCAGCAGGTGGATGTACCTAAACCAGCCCCGGGCCAAGTACTTGTTCGTAGCTTAGCGTGTGGTATTTGTGGTTCAGATTTACACATTGCACGTCATACGGACGAAGTATTTGATGTTTACCGTAAGCTTGGTGTGATGTCAGAAAGCATGGATGACCATACTCAAGTCATGCTAGGGCACGAGTTTTGTGCGGAAATCGTGGAATACGGTGATGATACACAACAAGCACTACCGGTTGGTAGCCGCGTTACTTCTGTTCCGATCCTAATGAGCCAAAATGGCGCTGGTGTTGGTGTGACGCCGGGTATCCACGGTGCATACTCTGAATACTTTTTGCTTGATGAAGCGCTGCTTCTGCCTGTTCCTGAGAACGTTCCTTCAGAAGCTGCCGCGTTGACAGAACCACTGGCGGTTGGGTTGCATGCAGTGAATCGCAGTGACATCTTGGTTGATGAAGTGGCGTTGGTTGTTGGTTGCGGTCCTATTGGTCTTGCGGCTATCACAGCGCTTAAACTGCGTGGCGTTACCAATATTCTGGCGGTCGATATTCAAGATGAGAAGTTGGAACTGGCAAAAGAGTTTGGTGCAACACGCGTGGTAAACCCGACCAAAGAAGATGAAGTTGCGGTCGGTGCCGAAGTCGCAGCTGGTTCACGTCTGGTTATCTTTGAGTGTGTGGGTAAACACACCTTGATTGATGACTTCATTCGCCGTGCTCCAGCAGGCGCTCGCATTGTAGTGACTGGTATTCATACGACACCTACGAGCATCAACTACGCTTACGCGACCGTTAAAGAGCTTGATCTACGCTTCTCTTACTACTATCAACCACATGAGTTTGAGCAATGTCTTCAAGCCATAGCGGAAGGTAAAGTGCCATGGCAGAAAATGCTGACGGCTAAAGTGGGTATGGATGGCGTTGAAAGTGCATTTAAGCAGTTAATGACACCAAATGACCACATTAAGGTTGTGATTGAACCTTGGCGAAATGGCGAGTTACAAGTCGTTTAGTTTAAATTGATTGCATAAGGGTTTTTACCTTACTCACGCCCCGGCACACTGTTGTGTTGGGGCTTTTTTATCTTAGCATTTTGGCGTGTTGTGTGATGCCAGAAATTAAGTCAAGGTGTGACTCGGATGTCTCTCGACGATGACGATAAATGCCTACCGTTCCCGGTTTCGGTTCGGTTGCCATGCTTAAACATTGCAATCCAAAGGACTCCAGGTAGGGTTGCAAATGACGGGTGTATGACATGACGGCGACACTCTCTTTCAGCATATCAATACTGGCAAGTAACGAGTCGACTTCGTAGGTTGGCCTGTCATCCAATTGTTGTCTCTCTCGCTCATTCTGTTTTGGAATTGGATTATCGATAACGTGATTAAATTTTTTCGCGTCATAAGTGACAGATAAAGCTGGGTACTCATGCAGCATGGCGTCCGTTACGACTTTTCCTAACAGAGGATGATCGGGAGCAACGAAATACGCATCCACTGTTTGAAATAAAGGAATAAAAGTGACGTCACACTTGGAAGACAATCCGACGATTTCATGGCCGATAAAAAACTCGATTTGTTCGTTGATCAAAGAGTCCATCAGCCCGAGGTGATTCCCAAATTCAACGTGTGTGGATGCGGAAGGTAGTTTGGTCAGGTGCTCATTGAGTGCTTGTTTAACAAACAAAGGCCACCAGGCATCTCCCGTTCCCATCTTTATCTTACCGATCTGATATTGTTTTCTCTCTTCAATGCTTTGCATCATTTGGTTGTATTCGTGCTGCATTGAATTACTGTGTCGATACAGGATACGGCCATATTCAGTGAGAACCATGCCGTTGGAATGACGTTCGAACAGTGTTACGCCGAGATTTTCTTCAAGTTTTTTCAAATTACTGGTCACAGTCGGCTGGCTAAGCCCCGCCAACCTAGCTGCGGCACTGATGCTTTGACAGCGAGCAACCAGCAAAAATTGCTGCAGAGATTTATCCATATTCTTCGTCCCCCTCTTTAAGCGCCGTGTATTTTTGCACACTTTCGTAGGCGAATCACAAACTTGGCATTCAATTTTGTAGGAAAAATCTGTATTTCATAGATCTAAATCACCGTTGGGGTTTGAGGTATAGATGTCATCTATACCTCAGCGTCTGTTACCTATTTTTCTCTTAAGAATGCGTTCCTTAGACTAACGCCCAAAATAACAATCTAAGGAATGAACATGAAACCGAGCTTTATTGCGCTTGCTGTCGCGTCTTGTATTGGTCTGGCTGGATGTGGATCTGATACGTCAGAAGTCACTGAGTCTGTCGACCAACCTATTATCTCTGCGGATCTGTATTTGCGAGGATTAAATGGGGATTGGGGCACAGCTGACCACGCCAAGCTAAACTATTTGGGCAACAATGAGTACGAAACCGTACTTCGGGTCGCTCGAGGTAGCAATCAGTTTAAGATTGCCGATCCGGGGTGGCAGATCCAATACACCTATTTTGAGGAGCCCGCGGCGTTTGATGAAGCTCAGGATTACCTGCCAAAACCCGATAGCAATGAAGCGTGTATGAACCATGACTGTAACTCGGAGATTACGTTCGCAGACAAAGGGTACTACAAGTTTTCTGTAAGCTTTGCCGATGAAAGTCGCGCGACAATGACAGTGACAAAAGCAACGCAAGAAGAAGCTGAAAAATACTACTCCGATGCAATTTTAGACCCTGCAATGGTGCATGAGGGGCATCAGAGTACAGAGGTAAAACGGTTCGCTAATTATGATGATTCCAGAGAAAGTGTCACTTTCTCTGTGAAAGACCCGAGTGCGGAGATGCGTGAGTTTGGTATTTCAACCACGACTGAATTACGCGATGCATTAGATCAGGGGCTTGTCGTTAATGAACAATCGGGTCCACGGGTGGTGTCGGGTGATGTGGCGTTTGACGCATTATTTGCATTGACGATGAAAGAGCTGGATCAGCTTGCGGTCTCGCAGATCCAAGACGGCAATTACAACTACAATAACCCAATTAAAGCCGAAGTTTTTGAGACGGGCGCGAAATGGCACTATGTCTGGACGCGAGATCTAGCCTATGCCGCTGATCTTTCTCTTGCTCTTATGAATCCAACTCGCGTTCAAAATGGCTTAAACTTTAAACTGTCTGTTTTCCGCGAAACGACAGAGCAACAATATGATGGTGAGCAAATTGTCCAGGATACTGGTACGGGCGGAAGTTGGCCGATCAGTACGGACAGAACCACTTGGGCACTCGGTGCTGAACGATTACTTTCGGCGCTGGATGGAGAAGAATACAGCCAGTTTGCTGAACGTGCTTATAAAGCGATCAGCAACACGTTAGAAGCCGATCGTCTAGCCGCTTTTGACGCGAAATCACGACTTTATACTGGTGAACAATCCTTCCTTGATTGGCGTGAACAAACTTATTCCACATGGACGCCTGATGATGTGAATGCCATCGGCAGTAGCAAAGCCTTGTCGACTAACGTGGTGCACTACCGCGCGTTAAAACTCGCAGCGAAACTGGCTGAGCAATTCGACTCTAGCAATGCAGTGAAGTACGGTGAGTGGGCTGAGCAATTGAAGTCAGACATTAATGCCCAATTCTGGAATACTGAGCGTGGTATGTACGTGAGTTACCTGTTCGATAACGGTAAAGACATTGCAGTCGATAAATACGACATGTTAGGTGAGGCGCTTGCGATCATCAGTGGCATCGCGACAGACGCACAAGCTAAGCAAATCATGTCGAATTACCCTCACAGCGAGTTTGGTGTACCTGTTTATTTTCCTCAACAACCGGATGTACCCGTTTATCATAACCGAGCAATCTGGCCATTTGTAACAGCGTATAGCTTGCGTGCGGCTCATCAAACACAAAATGTTGCAGCGGCGAATAATGCGATTCAGTCACTGGTCCGCGGAACGGCAACCAACTTGTCGAATATGGAAAATTTAGAGTGGTTATCGGGCAAGTCTTTCATTATTCACAGTGATCACGGTGAAGATCCGAGCCTTGATGGGCCTGTCATTAATTCTCAGCGACAACTTTGGTCTGTGGGGGGTTACCTAAATATGGTGGTGGAAACGATTTTTGGTATCCATACCGAGACGGGTCAGCTTGAGATAAAACCGTTTATTACAAGCTGGGTACGCAATAACTTACTTGCTCAATCTGAACAAATCACGCTGGAAAACTTCGTATTCAAAGGGAAAACGTACTCGGTGACTGTTGAATTGCCGGAAATCAGCGAAGATGAATCGGGATATTACGCTGTTGAAAATGTCACTCTAGACCAAGATGGAAACTACCGCGTGACATTAGGCGGATTGGTCAGTGTGGAGAGTGAAGTAAAACTGGTCTCGGGAGTTGCGCCATACGCCAGCGAAGATAGCCGTGTTTATTCACCGAAAGAGCCTACCTTGGTTGCGTCATCCGCAGACAATTCGATCAACATTGCTGTGGAGAGCAAATACAATGTGAACTTGTACCGTAATGGCGATTTAATTCAGTCTAATGTGGCTGCACAGACATACACGGATGTGCCAGAAGGTTTTGCTTGCTACATCGCAGAAAGCATCAATGAGCAGGGTTTCCGCTCGAATCCAAGTCAGCCTGTTTGTATAGGCAACGAGATTCGTATCCAACTGGAAGGGGATTATCAGCCTCTTAAAGAGGATGTCTCAGTTGTCACCGTAAATAAAGATAGCGGTGCGGTGAATGGACTGAAGTCGTTCTCTGTACCATCAAGTGGTACTTACCGGTTTGATGCTTGGTACAACAATAATCTGGGCCAGCTCAATACGGGGATCACTAACGCCGTTAAGCTGTTAGAAGTGACCGATGATGCAGGCACCGTCGTTGGCCAAGGGTACTTGCAGATGGGACACATTGGTGAAAACCAAGGCATGCGTTACTCAACCGCCATTGAAGTGACGTTAGAGCAGGGGACGATGTATCAGATTACGCTTAAGGATCATTTCAATATGAGTTATCTCAAATCGAATGAAACTTACATTTACGCGGGTGGCATTGAAGGTGAGCTGAATGAAGCACAAATTGCGGATATTCGTATTACACCTTTGAAATAATTGGATCGTTTGGAATAAAACAAAGCCGCTCAGATGATGAGCGGCTTTGTCGGTATTAGTTAGACTAATGTGTCAGTGGCTGGTTTAGTTTGCAGGTTGTGGACGAGCCTGACGACGTTGTCCTGATGGCTTATTACCTGATGGTTTTGCGTTGTTTGGCTTGCGATTACCTGCTGGCTTCCCACCATTACCGCTCTTATTTCCACTTGGCTTGTTGCCATTTGGCTGGGTGTTTGAACGCCCTTGACCTTCACGGTTACCTTTCGGTTTTCCCGCTCCAGCCTGGTTTGAGCTATTTTTGTTGCCGCTGTTGTTACCCTTACCGTTACCAGTGAAACGGCGCTTAGGTTTACCATCACCGTTAGATGCTTTTTTATCGGCAGAATGCGTGTTGTTGCCTTCTGCTTGAGGTGCTTTTGGTTTTTTAGGTTTCTTTGGTTTTTTAGGCTTAATCGGACGCGTATCCAGTTTTGACTCTGGCACGACATTCGTTGGTGCGAAGCCATCAAGCTCTTTACGTGGCAACACTTCTTGAATTAAACGCTCGATCGCAAATAATTCTGGAGCTTCAATCGCACAAACTAGCGAGATCGCTTTGCCCACTTCGCCCGCACGACCTGTACGACCGATACGGTGTACGTAGTCTTCAGCAACCTTTGGCAATTCAAAGTTCACGACTTGCGGTAACTGAGGGATATCAATACCGCGAGCTGCGATGTCTGTCGCAACCAGCACCCGAATCTCACCCGATTTAAAATCAGCCAGTGCTTTGGTACGTGCACCTTGGCTTTTATTACCGTGAATTGCTGCCGCTGGTAGATTTTGTTCTACCAAGAACTTAGCCAAGCGGTTTGCGCCATGTTTTGTGCGCATGAATACCAGTACTTGTCGCCAATCACCATCATTAATCAGCTTCACCAGCATTGGCGCTTTTTTCTTTACGTCTGCCGGGTAGATGGATTGTTCCACTGTTCGTGCGGTTGAGTTTGCTGGGTTAACCGAAATCTCGACAGGATTGTTCACCAAGCCTTTCGCAAGGTCGCGAATCTCATTTGAGAATGTCGCAGAGAACAGTAGGTTCTGACGTTTCTTTGGTAGTAAATTAAGAATCTTACGAATGTCGCGAATAAAGCCCATATCAAGCATTCGGTCTGCTTCATCCAGCACCAATACTTCTAGCTGGTCGAATTTAAGCGCGTTCTGGTTATAAAGGTCCATCAGTCGACCTGGTGTGGCGACCAACACATCCGCACCTTTACGCAGACGCAGCATTTGCGGGTTGATCTTTACACCACCAAATACGACCGCGCTTGAAAGCGGCAGGTGACGGCTGTACATGAAGACATTTTCTTGTACCTGAGCGGCAAGCTCACGCGTTGGGGTCAGGATCAGAGCGCGAATGTGATTTCCACGAACGCTAGGTCCATTCGACAAACGCTCCAAGATTGGCAGCGTAAAGCCCGCTGTTTTACCTGTGCCGGTCTGTGCTGCTGCCATGACATCTTTCCCTTCCAATATTGCCGGAATTGCCTGAGCCTGGATTGGAGAAGGGGTATCATAGCCTTTTTCCTGAATAGCTTTAAGGATTGGAGCAGATAGACCTAACGAGGTAAAACCCATATGTATGATTCTCAATTGTCGAGTTATATAACAGCGCGTCGAAATTAGTTTCGATACGAAAAGTGCGACATTCTGAGGCTTTTGTGCGCTAGCTTCAACTAATTCCGTATTTGATCGCCATCTCATTTTTATAGCCAGATTAAAAATCGACCTTTACCTCAACTTAGCTTGAGGTTCTAGAGTGTGCAGTAAGGATATGAAAGCGAGAAGAAAAAAGGAAAACACAGATGAAAAGTTACGTTGAACACGCCAATATCTCAGTAGTCGATGCACAAAAGACCGTTCAATTTTTAATCTCGGCGGTTCCTGAGTGGACAGTACGTGGCGGCGGAAAAGTTGATAATTGGTTTGGTCGCTCTATTGAATGGTTTCACGTTGGTGACGACCATTCTTATATTGCGATCTCCTCAGGTGGAAAAGGAGAAGCGAATCATTGGACATCGCAATTTACCGGCGTTAAACATGTTGGGATTGTGGTACCAAATGTAGAGGAGCTCATCGAACGGCTAAGGCTCGCAGGGTACGAGCTGGATCATAGAGGTGATGAGCACCCGTTCAGAAAGAATGTCTACTATATGGAAGATCACGGCATGCAGTTTGAGTTTATCGAGTACTTCTCTGATGTGCTTAGTGAGCGCAATGATTATTCTCACTAACTAATATATAGCGTTTGGAGCAGGATTCACATCTTGCTCCTTTTTAAGCTACGTGCGTTTGGCTTGTTCTAAAAAAGTACTGGTTAGTCGCTGAAATAGTGCGTCAACAGCTGGCCTATCTGCGATGTGATCGAACAGTGGGGTGTGTACTTCTCCACGAATATCATCGCTGTGACCACAAAGTTGGTTACACAGTCGCACTGGCTCAACGATTGTGTCGACATTTGCATCAATCAGGATGCAAGCTTGGGACAAGACGACTTTTCCACCGCCTTTTTTAAGCAACACGCGTTGTGCGGTACCGACGATTTTTTGCCCTTCAATATTCAAATTGTACTCACCATCACAGTATGAATAAGGCGTAGCGTGTACATCGACTTTAACGCCAAGCTGTTCAAAAAATGCCGTTAATATGGCACATAAATCCAGATACGCCTTTTTTATGTCGTAGGGCTCTGAATCTGGCCAATGATAGATGTGAGAGAGGTTGATGATTCCCGGAACTTGAGGAACTGGAGCACCGCCAGTTTTGCGAGAGAATAGCTTCCAGCCGGTATTGTCTAAAGCGCGTTGCAATTGTTCCGAGACAGGCCATTTCCTCCCCGCTGGCAGCACCAATGTCGGGCTTTTGACTTGCCAGAGTAGCAAGACTTGCGACAGCTGATTAGATTGAACCTGGGCTATCAGTTCATCTTCTTTATCAAAAACATCAGAGACTTCCGTTGCGACATAACGAATCAATTTATTCTTAGAAGCCAAATACTATCCCTCACTTTTTAACTTAACGCTTTACGTTTTATCTCAGATACAAAGAAGTTAGCACCTCTCTGTTTAGGGTGTTTGTCCCATTGAATTATCAAAGCAGGCTGGTTGAGCCTGCTTTGTTCGCTCTAGTTAGTTTCGTCTCTACTTTTGACTAATGTATGTCAGCCGTTGCGATAGCGATTAAGTCGGTAAATGACAACGAGAAAGACTGATCTGTATTCAGCGCCCTAGCTGGAAATTCTATTCTTAATTGGGCATGTTCTGGTGCTTTTTGCACAAGTTGTGTGATGAACGTTCGAGTTTCTCCAGGTGAAATAGATAAACGCTTACTACCTTGAGAAGAGAGCTCCGCAATGCCTATTGTTGGTAAACTGTTACCATCAGTATCTTCAATACTGAGTAGAGACTCAGGCCTGTATAGAAGGTTTCCGCTTTCATTACGATAAGCACTAAACGTATTGAATTGAGGCTCTAACTCGCCCTGAGCGCCGATATTCGTCACTGAGAAAGTTACGTTGGAACCGTCAAAGTCTTCCACTTTCACCATCACGTTATCGTTTTGATAGCTCGCCGCAGCAACGGCGCTAGAACCTTCTTCGTTGTTTTGCTGGTCGTTATTACGTTTATTTGATTCGCTCGGTTGTTTATTGCTTTGCTTTTTGACCATAGCGTAAGACTGATCTGCCATCGCTATTAGAGCAGGAATAGAATAAAGAGTTAGGCCTTCTAAATGATCAAAATCTATTTTTGCATGCTGGGTCAGTTTATGATTTGAAAACTGACAGTAACCATCGACAAGGCTGATCAATGCCAGCTCATAGGTGCCTTTCAATCGCTCTGCTTCCTTCGCGGCCAGATTTAAATTTGATCTCATCCTGTGAATGTCTTTGAGTGTACGTTTGGGATAGCGGCCATTGGGCGAAACGTCATTAGAAACCGATACAAGTTCTTCCGTTACGAACGGATTTTTCGCTGTCGGAATGACGGTAGTGATGCGGTTAGATTTCGTAATATCCTGACCGAGTAACACTACCATTTTTTGTGAGACTGACGTTCGGTTGGTTGCCAATATGTTGTTGCAGTTTGGCGACGTTGCCGCGTATGAGTAGTAAACGGGAAAATAGGAAATTAGGACAGCCAAGCCCGTAATGAAGAGTACTTTTGTTATTCGAATGTTCATCCTGATAACCCCTCTGTAGCTTAGCGCGATAGGAGGATTTTTTCTTAATCGACCAGTTTGGTTTCGCGACTTTCAGAATGGTTGTGATCAACTCTTCGTAGCAGGTTACCTTGTTATAGTTACGTCCTCGACACTTACAAAAGTGCTTGAATTAGAGGGCATTAATGCTAGAAAGTTGATGCCTTTGTTTGAAAGATAGACCTAACTTTTAGAACCATCAAATGTGTGAGCAGAGGAAGAAATTACGTCATTTGTTTAGGCGTGAATAAAAACAGACACTTACTGTAGAAAGTTGATTTGAAGGAAAAAATAAATTATTCCGAAGGAACTTTTTAGCGAACTGACTTGCTAGCAACTCTGAGAGCAATTGTGATCTGGACTTTGGTTTTCTTTAGGTTATGAGTAAGTAAAAGTGTGGGCAATTCGACGATATATTGCCCGATGTAATGCTATGTTTATTAATGCATTGCTTAAAATATGAGCAAACATATACATCAACCATCCACCAAGAGGTCTATATGTTAGGTGAAAATCACTCATTAACTCATGAATTTCCAGAACATTTGGATACCATTTCCCATCTGTCAGCAAATGATGCATCCTTTGCTGAAAACGTGAGAAACTACAACGCCTTGGATAAAGAAATACGTGTTTTGGAACTGCAAGGTAACCCAATTGATGATCACGAAATGAATATACTGAAGCATAATCGTGCTGAACTGAAAGATTGGTTACATTCCAAAATCATGGGGGCATAGCCAACTAATGAGTATCGGCTCGTATATGTATACGAGCCTTTTTCATTTTTAAACAGGCAAATGTCCAGTCTTGACCCAAATCACCGTTTCTTCTGCTACAAATGGCGTGTGTTCACTTAAATGTGGATTTCGCATCCAGGTATGCTTGGGGTAGATACCGAATTCATCTTTAAACTCGCCTGATAAAACTAAGATTTCCTCACCACCAAAGTGTGGGTGTGGTTGGAACTGTTCTCCTTTTGGCCATTTCACTAGCGCAACACGTTCATCTTCAAATTCATGTAGAGGCATCACTTGCAGGCCACCAATTCCGGGTAGCCACTCTTTCTTATTGGTATTGATGCGCACTTCCGTGAGATCTTGAGGAGCAAACTGGTTTAGTTTTACCAAAATAACACAGCCTTCTTTACTGAAAGGAGCATGATGGCTACCTGGCGGATTACGAATATAAGTCCCAGCAGGGTAATCGCCATTTTCATCAGAAAACACGCCTTTAAGCACTAAAATTTCCTCACCGAGCGGGTGGTAATGCGTCGCAAAGTGTGACCCAGCTTCATATTTTACAATACTGGTGGTGTGCCCTGATTCTTTAGCTTCACGCTCTAATGGTTTACGCCAAACGCCTTTAGCTGGGCTGGAAAGCCATTCTTGCTGAGTTGTGTCAATCACAATTCTCTGAGTAAAATTCATATTCAACATGCTGAAATTCCGAGACCTATTTTTAGCAGAACGTATTCTTACTATACGTGTCACACCCTAAACCGGCATAAAACCCACATAAAGAGTGTATGAAAATTTGCTGGAAAAGGACGAGTCCAAAGCTCCGATTGCCTGGTGTACTGAAAAAATACTGACTAATTGTATCGGATCGCTCACAACTCGCTCTTAGAATTTATCTATAGTTTTACTAGCGACGCAAAGGCGTACGAGAACGAGAAGCAAAAGAGGATACAGGAACAAGTGCTCAAGCGCAGGATGTATTCTCTAAATTTATAGGAACACCAAGATGAAACATGACAAAGTAGCCATTGTCACTGGTGCCGCTCGCGGTATTGGACGAGCGATTTGCGAACAATTACTGGAAGATGGCTTTTATGTCATCGGGTTAGATATCTCTCCGGTCGAATGGGGTCAGTCAACACAACTGACAAGCTATCAAGTTAACCTGTGTGATCCCCAAGGGGTTAATGAAGTCGTAGAGAGCATCATTCAGCAACATCATCGTGTTGATGTACTCGTGAACAATGCGGGTATTACACGAGATGCTTTACTTCAGGATATGCTGGAGAAAGATTGGGACAGCGTCATTGATGTAAACCTCAAAGCGGTATTTTTATTAACTCAAAGTGTCGCTCCGGTAATGTTAAATCAAGGTTCTGGAAGCATTGTTAATATTTCTTCTATTGTCGGCACTGATGGGAATATTGGTCAGAGCAACTATGCCGCTAGCAAGGGTGGTGTTATATCAATGAGCAAAGGATGGGCGAAAGAACTCGCGCGAAAAGGCGCACAAATACGTGTGAATTGTGTTGCTCCTGGATTCATTGCTACCGATATGACCAAAGACCTGCCAGATAAAGTAATCAAAATGATGGAAGGTAAAACACCACTAGGACGAATGGGCTCAGTGCAAGATATCGCGAATGGTGTTTCTTTTTTAGCATCGGATAAAAGTGAGTTCATCACCGGACAAGTCCTGAAAATAGATGGTGGCTTAGTCTTGTAGCCTCTCCACGCCGTCCCTTCATGGGGCGGCTTTTTTATGTCCCTGACTTTATCTGTTTGATTTATCTTATACCCCTAAAGAAAATCCCATAACCAAAGGTTCTAATCAAACCTGTCTGGCGGACTTTAAATTCACTATTGCGACCTAATATTCTTGTTATATCCAAATGAATTCAAGATACGGGATTGAGTGACACACTACTGATCTTATCAACTAAAGGCGTATTCAAACACGATAAGGAATAACAATGTCAAACAAGTACATACCACCAAAAGTTTGGACAAACGATAGTGAAAATGGTGGCCAATGGGCAAACATCAATCGTCCGGACTCTGGCGCACGTCATGAGCAAGAGTTACCCGTTGGTGAGCATCCATTTCAGCTGTATTCAATGGGGACACCAAACGGTCAGAAAGTCACCATTATGTTTGAAGAGTTGCTGGCTGCTGGTGTGAAAGAGGCGGAATACGATGCACATTTGATCAACATTGGTGATAGCGACCAGTTTGGTTCCGGATTTGTCGCAGTAAACCCAAATTCAAAAATTCCTGCGTTAGTTGATCGCTCTGGCGAGGAGTCGGTAAATGTTTTTGAATCTGGCAACATTCTTTTCTATTTAGCTGAAAAATTTGGTCTGTTCTTACCTAAAGAGGGAGCAAAGCGAGCGGAAGTGATGAACTGGCTGTTCTGGCTGCAAGGCTCTGCTCCATATCTTGGTGGTGGTTTCGGGCACTTCTACGCCTATGCACCGGAAAAGTTTGAGTATCCCATCAACCGATTTACCATGGAAGCAAAACGTCAATTGGATGTTTTGGATAAGCGTTTAGCGAAGAGTGAGTTTTTAGGTGGAGACGAATACAGTATCGCGGATATTGCCACTTGGCCATGGTATGGCAATCTTGTTTTGGGCCGAGCGTACGACGCGGCTGAGTTTTTAGATGTAAATAGCTACGAGCATGTGGTTCGTTGGGCAAAAGAGATTGATCAACGTGAAGCGGTAAAACGTGGTCGTATAGTTAACCGAACTTGGGGAGATGAAGGTGAGTATCTTGCTGAGAGACATAGCGCACAAGATATTGATAAAGCGTTAAAACTAAAATCTTAGGCTCAATGATCTTATCCTGCGTACCATTCACAGCATTGGTGCGCAGTTTTCTATTAAGCTCTGCTATTAACTCGCATACTTTAATTCATCAATGACGACTGTTTATCACTCAATACTAAAACGGATTAACAAAACGTTACGTTTAGCATTATTAGTATCAACACCGGAAAACGACTTTTCTACTTTAAATCTAATTTGAAAACATAAACGTCATTAATACCAGACATAAGTGCAATTTATATTGCATCGCTATACGTTTGATTTTGTTTTTAAAACGATTAATTGGTTGGTTTTCCTGACTATCCTTATTTATTCCAGCAATATTATTGACCCTTAGCTAACAATATAAAATCAAAGAGACGCAATACTATCGCTATTGGAAGTCATGTTTCGTTGATTTTCATTGCCCCCTATTTTTCAGTTCACCAGCATGAACTGTGTTGTTGTTATGTCCGCACATGTGTTTTTTAACCCGCCTGAGTGCGGACGTTTTTTATCTTCGTTCACGGCAGTATTAATGGCTGCTAGTGCAATTTCGAGCAATTATCTCATCATTCTTTCTGGTTAAGGTTGTTCATTAACCCATTAGATAGATTATGCACTTCGAGTCACAAGTCTGTGTAATGATTGAAATGGATTCTCATACCTTAGAATTATGTGAAACAAGTTTTGTTTTACAACTTAAGTTGCAGTTAGTTATCAACTATGTGCTTATAATTTTATGATATTAATTGCCTAAGTGTGTGGGTGCGCATTCCGCGTTGTCCGTTCATACTCAGTCAGCTTTGTATATCCAAGGAGGAAAGTGTATGAGAAATAAATGGGCACCGCTAGTTGCCTCACTTTTGATCAGTGTACCAACATATGCGATTGTTGGTGGAGATAATGTTGAGCTCGAAGAGCTAGAAAAAGGAAATAATTTCTCTTTTTTAGTATCGGTACGAGCCAGTATTTTTGCCGAGGACCATTCTTGCGGAGGGACCATTGTCGGTGACCGCTGGGTGTTAACGGCAGCTCATTGTTTGGTTGCTTCTAGCGCTAGCTTGGAAGATAGCAGCGAAAATTCGGATGTTTTTACGCTATACGATGTCGCCAAACCTAAAGAAATATCGATAACAGTTGGAAAGTATTATCAATCTACTGATAAGTATGACTTATCTAATGTTGATATATCTGACATCTATAAGGTCACTCACGTGGTGATACATCCTGACTATTATCCAGAGCAGTCTTTTACCGTAGAAACAACAGATACGACAGGTAACACCGGTGATACTGAGCTGATGGTTCTCGAATCAACAGCATACCAGAATGACCTTGCTTTGCTTTATGTTGAACGAGATTTCCCTTCCAGTGTCGTGGACATTGTGAGCTTAGGTAATAGTGTGAGTGACGCAACCTTATCCGACCTAGAAGACATGTGGGACTCTTCAGATCCAGAACCAAATGTAAAAGTTGCAGGTTGGGGGACAGGTGAAGATGACACGATCATGAGAGAAACGGACGTATCCTTTTATCCAATCCCACTGTGCTATGAACGTCTTGAATCGGCTGAAGAACTACCACAATATATTGAATCTCCTCTAGACCCTACGAAGCTATGTACGTTGCCTACTCAAAGTTTTCCTATCGGTGACAACATATTTGGTAATGGTGCCTGTTTAGGCGATACAGGTGGCCCTTTATTACTGCCAAGCAGCGATGGTCTGAGTTTTACGCAAGTTGGTATTATCAGTGCTGGCCCAATTATAAATAGCGTCTGTAGTTCTGTAACCTTGCCAACTTGGTACACTAACGTTTCGTATTACACCGACTGGATTGACTCGTACCTTGACAGTGAGCAACCGCCTGAGGCCGTAATTACTAAGCCTGACTTTCTGGTTATTAAAGAGGAAGCTGAGGAAGGTGAAGATACGGTGACTGAAGGTGAAGAGGGCGACTCAGTGACAGAGGAAGAAGTGACAGACACTGAAGAGTGTAACGCCTATATTGATGGCCAATATGTTGTTTTTGGCTGTGAAGATGACGAAGACGACAGTAGCGGTGGTACTGTGGGTTACATGTACTTATTGTTGATGCTACTTTTAGCAGCTGGCAGACGAAAAGTTATCTATCGTTAATACTAATAAAGTAAAAGAACGCCCCGAGTTAAGTCGGGGCGTTCTTTTTTTAATTAAAGTGCTGCCAGAATTGTTTCTGCGTTGCTCACTTCAAACTTCTGTGGTTCTTCAACATTAAGTTTGGTCACGACACCATTATCAACAATCATTGCGTAACGTTGCGAGCGAATACCACCAAAACCGCCGGTATCCATTTCCAGACCGAGTGCTTTGGTGAAACTTGCGTCACCATCACTCAGCATCATAATCTCAGAAGCATTTTGAGCTTCACCCCATGCCTGCATAACAAATGCGTCATTTGTTGCGATGCATGCGATGAGATCAACGCCTTTTGCTTTTAGCTGATCAGCCAAAACAACATAGCCTGGCAAGTGTGCTTCTGAACAAGTTGGCGTGAACGCACCAGGGACAGCAAACAACACCACTTTTTTATTCGCAAACAGCTCAGTCACGTCGTGATTTACCATGCCATCGGAGGTTAGCTCACTGACAGTTGCAGAAGGTAGTGCTTGGCCTTGTTGAATCATAATTGTCTTCCTTTTGATATTCGTTATTTGTCTCAGTCAGTCTAGCGCTTAAGTTCAACATTAACCACAGAGGGTTTGTAAGGGTATACCCAAGTCAAGTTAACATCCTGAAATAAATGGTGAAGTCACTTGATGGTACACGTCAGATTGTGGCCGTTCAGGTTGTCTCTACTTTTATAACGAAGAGTGATGTTCAACGTATTGTTCAACTTGAGAGCGATAGTTTGCTTTCATTTCATCATCAATAAAGCTTGCCTCTATGGCATTGAAAGTAAACTGCGCGATCTCATCATTGCTCATGGGATGTGCCTGACTTACGGCTAGGAAATTTTCGGTCATGTAGCCACCAAAGTAAGCAGGATCATCAGAGTTGATGGTGACTGCAACGCCTTGTCGAAGAAGATCGACAATGTTGTGGTGCTTCATGTCATCAAAGACACACAGTTTAATATTCGAAAGTGGGCAGACCGTAAGAGGCATTTTGCTATCGATAAGCGAGGCAACCAACGCTTTATCCTCAACGCAGCGAACGCCATGATCGACGCGACTGACTTCCAGCATTTCAATTGCATCAGAGATATTCTGTGCCGGACCTTCTTCACCTGCATGAGCCACCGTTAATAGACCCGCCGCTTTCGCTTGTTGGAACACGCGCTCAAATTTTGCTGGTGGGTGTCCTTTTTCAGACGAGTCTAAGCCGACACCAATAATTTTTTCGCGATGTTTGAGGATAGACTGGAGCGTTTCGATGGCGCGCTCTTCTGATAGATGACGAAGGAAGCAGGCAATGATTTGAGAAGTAATACCAAGTTGTTCCTGACCATCTTTTAAAGCGCGACTAATGCCATTAATCACCGTATCAAAATCAATGCCGCGATCGGTATGAGTTTGAGGATCAAAAAAGATTTCCGTATGAATGACGTTATCTGCTTTGCAGCGTTCTAAATACTCCCAGGTCAGATCATAAAAATCTTGCTCTGTACGTAAAGCATTAGCGCCTTGGTAGTAAAGGTCGAGGAAAGACTGTAAATCTTCGAACTGGTATGCTTCGCGTAATTCACTAGGGGTCGAGTACGGGATTTCAATGCCGTTGCGTTTAGCAAGCTTGAACAGCAACTCTGGCTCAAGTGAACCTTCGATATGTAAGTGTAACTCTACTTTTGGAAGACCTTGAATAAATGCGTTCATATTCCACCTTTTGTGTATTGTGGATGCAGTTACTCTAAGAATAGGTATTGATAGAAATAAGTCGAACGCTATTACAAAGAGTAAGATACATCGTGATCTCAACTCTTCGTAATCAGCACTTTGTGGGAGCTGGTAGAGACCCCCAAACCATATCATTGGGGTTATACGAAGCAAACGGTTGCGATTATACGCAAAATTATCAATTTGACTAGGAGATTATTGGTGTCACTGAACGAGTGAAGTAATTGAAGGGGGGCCAGTAGAAGAGGCTGCATAGGAGTGGGTTTGGATGGAAGAAGCACTGTTCATGTGAGTGAAAGGCAGGTGGCGTTACCTTACACTTAACATGAAAAAAAGAAGGTGATGTCACTCTTTTAGAGATCAAATAATTTATCAAACTCTCTTTGTTCCATAATGTCTTCAATACGGCGTCGAGTTTTTTGCTTAATCGCTGCATTATTTTGCTCAGATTCTTTCTTTTCTTTTTCTAATTGTTTGTTACTTTTCTTAGCCATAAAAAGGCCTCCAACTTGAAGATGAATACTATCAATGCCTGAAAAATGTCTTATTTGACAATAAAACTTCCTATCTTTGAACCTTCATCACACAGAATTGTACCTTCACCATCTTTTTCATCATATTGAAAGTCAATAAAAACACTGCTGGCTTGAAGTTTTGGTAATACATGTCGCATTAATATATCGCTGTTAAGTTGATGTATTCTGGCATTCCAAGTGGTTTGTGGTTGTTTTAAATTAAACTCAATTTCTAACATTTATTCTCCTGTTTCTTTACCGTTTTGTCTTTGTTCAGTAGTTGATACCAATGCTTTTGACGGCTAGTTCTTCTAGAGGACATATTACTTTCCTTTTATTAATAAAATATAAAATCGCACTGCCAAATTTATTTTAGACAGCACTAAGCTAAGCCATTAATAGGCTAAAAATTAAAATGGGATGTTTGAAAAGGGGAGAAGTTTGGTGCAGCATGAATATGCTACACCAAGAAAAGCAGTCTTATAGAGGAGTAACTTCAGTCGCTTGAGGACCTTTGTTACCTTGCTCTACGTTAAAGCTTACTTTCTGACCTTCAGTCAAAGTTTTGAAACCGTCAGAAACAATAGCGTTGAAATGTACGAATACATCTTGGCCACCGTTATCTTGAGATAGGAAACCGAAACCTTTAGTTTCGTTAAACCATTTTACTGAACCAGTTACTTTAGACATAAAAATACCTTTGAAATAAACATTTTAATTACGAATGATTTTGTGGATCTTTTTTAAGCTATTGAATGTTCAATCAAGAGGAAGTTGTACGCAGGTGTCTGAATGGGTGATTCAAGATTTTACTGAGAGGGAACTTAAACTAAATGTTGCATTAACAGCTCTTCTTTAAGAGCCAACGCCCACTATACACCGAGTTTAGAAAATAGCCACATTTATTTTCGGTTGGTATTGGCTAATGCTCTAATAGTGGGTGTAAGGGAGTTTACCTCTATCATTTCAGCACGGAAGCCTGTAGAGAGCATGTTGTTATTCGAAAAAATTGAACAAATAGCTCAATTGCATGTGGTCATGATTATTTTTCTTCAAACTACAATAACAGCATACCGATAGCTAAGTAATGCGAACTTAATAGAGAAAAGTGAGCAAGGCTTTTGAGGAGAAAGGTGATGAGTAAGACAAGAGAAGTCCGCCAGTTAATTCCTTCCCAGCCTACTGCTGATGGCGATGGCGTTAAAATCCGCCGAGTTGCTGGATTCAATAATGCCAGTTTTTCACCATTTTTGATGGTAGATGAGTTGAAATCTGATAACCGCGCTGACTATATCGGTGGTTTCCCTCCACACCCACATCGTGGCATCGAAACCCTGACTTACATGTTGAAAGGGCACTTTCAGCATCGTGACCACATGAATAATGTTGGTGAACTTCGTTCGGGTGGTGCTCAGTGGATGGCCGCGGGTCGTGGTGTTATTCATAGTGAAATGCCAATTATGCAAGATGGCGAGCTACATGGTTTTCAGATTTGGATTAATCAGCCAGCAAAAAATAAAATGCTGCCAGCTCAGTACCATGACTTTCAGCCTGAAACAATCACGGAAGTAGAAAGCAAAGACGTCGGTCTGGTTCGTATCATCGCTGGGGAACTGAACATAAATGGAAACCGTACAGTAGGTCCGCTGACGAAAACGGGTGTTGATGCAACGGTTGCTGATTGGCGACCACATGCAGGCGCAACGCTCCAGCTTGTCACCGAGCAGAACCACAACATGATGGTTTATGTCTATCAAGGCAACATTGAGACTCAACAGCGAGTGATCAAACAAGGTGAAATGGCGCTTTTGTCTCAAGGGGAGTGGGTTGAGTTGAAGGCGAATGACGCAAGCGGTGTATTGCTTTTCATTGGTGAGCCGATTAACGAGCCAGTGGTTCACTATGGTCCCTTTGTGATGAACAGCATTGAAGAAATCGAACAAGCGATTCAAGACTACAATGCGGGAATGTTTGAAACTTATTAGTCTTTTGGCGCTCAGCCGGGGAACGAGAATAAGATAATTTGAGCCTGATTGTTGGGCTTACTGAAAAGCAAATACGATAATCCACTGCCATCGAATTTGCATTAGCCACGCCTTAGGGTGTGGCTTTTTTCTTTACAAAACCGACAACCTTAAATCCTCTCCCAGCGCATAATGGCTTCTTTCCCTGCCTCTAAACCGAGCTCATACGCTGCACGTAATGGTTCCGGAGCACGGCTCAAGCGCTTCAGTTTAAAGGTTTCGGGTGGACAAACCTGAATAATCTCTATGCCTTCTGGTGGATTCTCAATAAGTGATAGGGCTTGATTGTAGCGAATGTCACGAGTTAGCATCGGCTCAATCAATGCAGGTGTATCTTTCAACATACGTTTGGTTGCAGCGCCAAACTTTGATTTTGATTTTCGGTAGCTTGCGGGACGACTGCGCAATACCATGATTTTGGTTGCACCTCGTTTAATCGCTTCTGCAATTGGAATCGCATCAGAGACGCCACCATCAACATATCGTGTTCCATTGAGTAATACGCCGTTACGATAAAGGATAGGTAGTGCACTACTGGCTTTCATCGTTTCTGCCAGAGTATCCACGTTGGGAGTCAGATATTCTGCTTTACCCGTGTCCTGACGAGTGACGCCTAAGAAGAAAGGTCGTTGGTCTGCAGCCAGAACAGCTTTGTCGATGCCAAGCTCTTCGATTGTGAGCTTCCACATCCAATCGAGATCCATCATATTACCGCCAAGAACCAGGCGACTCGGGTTAATAAATTCTTTACGAAGACTGTAATCGAGATAGATTTTCAGGTTTCTTCCCGGCATGTTTGCTAGGTAGGCCGCTAAGTTACTTGCGCCAGCTGACGCTCCCCAAAAGCTGTCAAATGGCGAGAAGTTTTGTTCTAAAAAGTGGTCGAGTATGCCGCAAGAAAAGACGCCCCGCATAGCGCCTCCTTCCACAATCAATGCGCGAGTACCTACTTGTTCCATCGGTATTTTCCATCACGTTTGGGTCAGATTGGATGACCACTAGCTTAACGCAAGGAGGGATATAACCAAAGCATAACCAGGCAACAGTTTATGTTACCCGTTGACAATGTTTGATAGTCAAACTAAATTTATATCAAGTACTTTGATTATCAAACTAATGAGCATTCAGGATGAAAGGTCACGCAATGACAGCCTCTCAGCATTCACACGACTTTGTGTCACATAATCATAAAGGTGAAAGACGAACGTTTTACGTACTTCTTCTTACGCTGATCACTATGATAGTAGAGATTAGTGCTGGTACGTTGTTTGGCTCTATGGCGTTACTGGCTGATGGATGGCATATGGGTACCCATGCCGCGGCATTTTGTATCACTTTGTTTGCCTATCGTTACGCTAAGCAGCACGCGAACAGTACACGATTTTCTTTTGGTACCGGTAAAGTCAGTGTATTAGGCGGGTTCACTAGCGCAATAGCACTTGGCATCGTAGCATTGATGATGATGGCCGAGTCTGTACATCGGTTATTCAACCCAGAAACGATTAGGTTTAACGAAGCGATAGTGGTAGCAGTCATTGGTTTGGTGGTGAACTTGGCGAGTATGTTGCTGTTAAAGGATTACCACCATCACGGACATGATCATCATGGTAACCATCATGAACATCATCATGATCATAACTTAGCGGCGGCGTATTTCCATGTTCTTGCGGACACGCTAACGTCGCTGCTTGCGATTGTCGCACTCATCATCGGTAAGTTTTATGGTTGGGTTTGGTTAGATGCGATTATGGGTATCGTCGGTGCTCTGGTTATTGGTAAATGGACACTTGGTTTAATTCGGCAAACTGCTCCGGTTTTATTAGATGAAAGTATTGATGAGCAATATCGACAAGATATTCGTGCCGAGTTAGCCCCTTATGCTGATGTTGTGGATCTTCATGTGTGGAAAGTGAGTGGACACCATTATTCAGCGGCTATCGCGATAAAGAATCTGAGTGATAAATCACTTGGTGAATTTAAACAAATGTTGAGTAAGTTTGATAAAATTCATCACCTTACTCTCGAAGTGCAAAATGACTAAACGATGAGCGAATTAGAAAGATTGAATCAAACCTTGACCGAGTTCTACGATAAAATGTCATCGTGGGAGCAGTCAGTTGTCAAAGAAACGGGCTACTCACTGGCTCAGGTCCACACTATTGAAGTACTTGGTGGGCATGGTGCTTTACGCATGAAAGAGCTGGCGGAAAAGCTAGGTATCACAACAGGAACTTTAACCGTTCAGGTTGATAAACTAGTCAATGCAAATTTGATTGAACGTTGCCCACATCCCGAAGATCGTCGTGCTATTGTGGTTAAATTGACGCCAGAAGGTGAGGTTATCCATCGACACCATAATCAGTTGCATCTGGATTTAGTTCGTGACTTGACCCGACACATCGAGCCCGAACAACAAGCCATTTTTCTCACATGTCTGGAAAGAATGAACCGCGAGTTCTAACCTGTCTAACTGCCTATTTATCCATAAAGCAGAATGCTCATTGGCCTCTGCTTTGGTTTATCCGGCCCGCGAGTAACTCTTCTGTTGATGGTTTGAGCCATTGTTTTTGTCGATTCCCTGTTCAAAATTTGCTTTTTAAGTCCTTCTCTTCGCTGACTTTAATCGAAACTAACACAGTAAATCTCGTTATTGATACCAGAATCTCCGCGATCTAGGTGGATCTTGACTATGCTTATAGTTCGGCTTGCAGAAAATAAACAGGGAAGGTAGGCGGCAAAACCATAGGTTAGACTCGACATTTAACAACCGTTTCGTGAATAGTAACATTGTTAGATGTCTTTGATTTGTATAATAAAAAACACAAAGTCAGTAGTGGTCTAGGTATTAATTTACAATATTAGGCGACGCTATGAACATACAATCAACCATAATCGAGTACGCTATAGCAATCATCGGCTTACTTTTGACCGGGGTTACCCTCTGAGAGTCATCTCCCAGAGGATGGCAAGTTTTATCGATTAATATTGAAGCGTGCCATCGCAGCTTCTTCTTTCGATACGACAGTTTTACCAATAGGCGCAAGGGAAATAACCGCCAGTTTCAGGTGCTGAAGTGCAAACGGAATACCGATAATGGTAACGAAGCACGCAACAGCGGAAATGACATGACCGATTGCCAGCCAGATACCTGCAAACACAAACCACACTATGTTGCCAATAACGCCAAGTGGACTGGTGCCTATGTCCATCTCGTTGGTCAGTTCATCACGTGAAATGGCTTCTTTTCCGAATGGGAAAAATGAAAAGTTACCCATGACGAAACAGGCGCGTCCCCACGGGATACCGATAATGCTGATAAAGGCCAGGATGCCGAAAAACCACCATAGCAGTCCCATAAACACGCCACCCAACACAAACCAGATGATGTTGCCAAGAGTTCTCATTCTATTTCCTATTTCTAATCGTCGATTTTAAATCGAGTTCATGCCACCGATGTAAAGTGACGTCATTGAATCCAATTTGGACTTGATTATAAGTATGTCACAGGAATCTTAACAGAGTATGAATAACATTAATCTGAGCTGAGGTTTGGAAGTAACTAGTTGTAAGGCGAGAAGAATATCCACGCACACTATGCTTAGTGTAGCAAATGAACGTGGATACCATATTGACGGTGTTTAACGTAAAACGGTTTTCTCAATTTGTTGGCAAATGGCTTCAGCAAATTGGTGGCTGGCTATATTGCGTTCGGCAACCGCATTATCCAGCTTTCCGTTTTCTATGACGGCAAACCAGTCTAATAGCATGGCATGAAAGCCTTTACTGGTCAGCATTGGCGTCCAATCTTTTAAGCTTAATTTTTGCTCTTGGTTTTCGTGCCAAAGTTTGCCCTCGACAAATGAGTCGAACTCGACGGCTCGGTTAGCGTAACAAGCCTGTACTCGTTCGGTTGTGATGCCAAAATGGCGATTCATAGAAGCGTGCAGAAGTGTCTCACCATGTTGCCATTGTACATCTAGTCTGGCCAATTGAGCTCCATCAAATTGATGTGTGACGTAAACGTCGTGCAGGTTGGCTTTGGCCAAAATGTTGATACTGTCTAACGGATGAATGAAATCATCAAAAATAAAAGTACGAACGCCACCCGGCAAGTTATGTCGATTCTTTTCCCAGCGAAGCGACTTCAATCCAGTGAGTTCTCCCCGTTGTACTCCGTGCATGTGTTGATTGTAGAGCGGTATATGGCGGCGATTGAAGCCAACATAAAGAGGCTGAGTAGTCTGAGCGGAAATATCATACAGCTTTTCGACCTCTGCGGCGTTGTCAGCCAGAGGTTTATCTACAAAGGTTGGAATACCTTGCTTTAAAAAGTATTCAGCGATTTGAAAGTGGACGCTAGTAGCGGCGTGTATCATGACGGCATCGACGCCGAAGTTCATAAGCTGCTGATAGTCCTGACAGGTTTCTGCGATTCGGTACTGTTGAGCCAGAGCGCTCAGAGTTCTGGTATTTCTGGTACAAAAAACCAAATCAATATTGGGGATCTGAGTGATAACCGGAAGGTAAGCTTTTTGCGCAATATCTCCTAAGCCGATGATACCAATTTTCATCTGGGTTCTTCTCTTTTATGTGACTAGCAGCCGAGTATAGCAAGGGTGAGAGTTAATTTTCTGGAGTGCTATGTCATAAAAAAGCCTGACTCACAATTTGTGGTCAGGCTTAACGTTTTAGTTTAATTACTAAGCATTAATTACTTAGGCATTCGGGGTGCGACATGTTTTGAATATGTCTAGATTACCGTCGTAAGCGTTGGTTTGAACATCCATGATACCTAACAATGAGTGGAAGACATTATCTTGAGAGTACTTGCCCTTAATTTGTGCTTCTTGGGTCAAACAATCTGTATCAATCTGTTTTACCTGCTTAAAGCTTGGTGACATCCACATCATGAAAGGCACTCGTTTTTGGGTGTCTGGTGCGAGACTATAAGGCATGCCATGCAGGAACATTCCGTTTTCGCCCAGAGATTCACCATGGTCAGAGAGGTAAACCAAAGCTGTGTTGTATTTATCTTCCAATGTTGTGAGTCTATCGATGGTTTTTTTTAGTACATAGTCTGTATATCGGATGGTGTTGTCATAGCTATTGACTATTTGTTCGACACTGCAGTTTTCTATATCGGCACGCGGACAATCCGGTTGGAAGAACGCTTTGTCTTTCGGATAACGTTGAAAGTATGTCGGGCCATGGCTCCCAATAAGGTGCATAGTGAAGACTCGATTCCCTTTCATGTCCTCGATCTCTTGATCAAAGTTGTCAAGAAGAGCCATATCGTAGCAAGTAGTACCATTACACCATTGGTCCGTTTTCGTTCTGTCTACCGCGACCTTTTTGATCTTGTGTGCGACGTGTTTATCTCCACCGTCATTCTCTTTCCACATTAGGTCTATGCCTGCACGTTGCATAATATCTAACACGTTATCTTGATTGTCTGCTTTGCTGCGATCGAAGTTATGATGAGTCAGTTGAGAAAACATACATGGAAGCGATACCGCAGTTGCTGTGCCGCATGAAGCAAAGTCCTGAAACGAAATTACACCTAGCTTACTGGTGTATGGGTTAGTTTTGCGCTTATATCCATTAAGTTGGTAGTTCTGCGAGCGAGCGGTTTCACCGACAACAAAGACTAATAGCGTTGGCTTTTTCTGTGCTTGTTTTAAGGCTGTTTCTGATTGTTTGGCCTCTGTACCAATCTCGCGATAAGGCTCTGGTACTGTGAGGTGATTTTTCTTCACGTATCTGGCTGCACTGTAGACGAACTGAGTTGGGATAATCATCTTTTTCAGATAGCTGTTGTTTCTCCCTACTGATGCATAGTCTTGATAGTACAACGCCGCGATAGCTGCAATAACAGCAAGAGAGGCGATCATTGAAACTAACTTGGTGATTGAAACACGCAAACATTGGCCACTTAGTGGACGCAACTTGGCGTTGGCCACAATCAGTGCTGGGACGATACCCATTAATAGCACCCACAGAGCGGAATAAGCACTGAAGTAAGAGCTGGCTTCGCTGGTATCTGTTTCAATAATATTGGCGATCATGCCGGAGTCGAACAATGTGCCATAGTTGTAGCTGGTATAGCTCACCATGCTCGATAGAATGAGCAGTAGGATAAAAAACGGCTTTCCTATCCATGGCCAACTGAACAAGTTAAACAGGAAATTGAGTGCAGCGATAAAGAAAATTGGGATGGTAATGACAAACCCAACTTTAACGTTATCGAGGCGAGAGAAAATCCCAAAGAGTTCTTTATAAATGGGAATATTGACGACAAGCGCAAAATAAAATGCTAACAAAAAAGAAAAGGCAACGTAAGAGAGCCCTTTTCTATGTAAATCAACGGTCTTCACAAATAACTGCCTTACGAAAAACTAAAGCAAAAATGACGCCCAGATAAAAAGGGCGAGTAGTAGCGAAACAAACACAGCGGCAGAGCCTATATCTTTGGCGCGACCACTCAATTCATGCCAGTCATCACCGACACGATCGACCGCCGCTTCTATGGAGGAATTAATTAATTCGACGATTAGGACCAAAAATAAGCTGCCGATCATCAGCACTCTTTCTAATGTTGTGACGGGTAAGAAGAATGCGCTGATAGAGAGAATTGCTGAAAGGAGTAATTCTTGTCTAAACGCTGCTTCATTGAGCCAAGCCGCTTTCAATCCTTGAAATGAATAACCGGTCGCGTCCATGACTCGGCGAATGCCTGTTTTTCCTGGTTTCAAAATAGAGTTCCAATACTGGTTATTGATAAATGCATGGTTGGTTTCGAGGGGCACCAAGCTAGTGACGAGGTTAATGGGTTGCGCGTGAAACATTTGTGAATATCAAGGAACAGGATTGAGATGGGCGAGTATTATCTTGTGCGGCGAGAACCAGTGACTATTGAGTTTTAAATAAAAAAGGCGCAACAAGTGCGCCTGAAAAATGATGATTGATACCCATCTAGAAAATTAAAAGAATAGATTGGCGTTAACGTTAAGCGAGCTGCTCACTGGTGCAAACGACGCTGTTATCACTGCCAAAACCATTCGGAACATAGGCATCAGCTTGAGGGTCGTTTTCCCATTCAGCTTCATTCAGCAGGTATCGGAATTGAATGTTTTGTTGCTTTGGTAAGCGAGTTTTAAACTTAAACTGGCCGCTGCTTTTAACCAATTTCATTGGTTCCGGCTGCCAGTTGTTAAAGTCTCCCGCAATTTTTACCGACTCACGCTGTTCTTTATCAAGCTCAAAGGTGACTTCGACTTCATCTTTGGTTTTAAAAAATCTTTTTTTAAGCATTAATCTTTCCTTGTTTGTACAAAAACTATTCTAACTATTACTAAGGATTAATACTGAATTCAAGTTTTATCAGCCATACGACGGTAAAAAAGGAAAATAATCATGTGGATGAGCCGCGAATGTACCTCCACGCTTTTATGAATAGGACGTTTCTGTATGATGAAAATCATCCTAATTGTGAAGATGTTTGTATGCTCATCTTTAACTGTAGATTGATAATGAGATTGACTAGCTTGGTAGCAATCCTGCTAACGAGCTAGTTAACTACTTATTGACTCTTTAAACATAAAAAACTCACAAAAAATGGCGACAATTGAGTCGCCATTTCTTTTTCTTACCGTCAAGCAAACAGCACGATGCCATGCATCAGAAGCACTCCGCAGGTGAGTGTTCCACGCATTCCTTGATAACCTTTTGGGTCAATCTCCTTCTCTACCTTCCGAATCAGCTTTTCAGAGTACCAAACGGCAATGTAACCTGCGGCTAAAAGTAGGGTGGCCATAATGTAATGAGTGTGTCCTTGTAGCAGCGCGCCCCAGGCGAGTAAAACAAACAGGTTACTAAGAACCAAAATATTGCGACTTAAGCGGTGGTAGTAATGGTCGATGCCGTTACCCCATAACACACCAGACAAGAAGCTTAAGATCACCGCACTGTAGGCAATAAAGAATTCATGGCCACTTAAATTAAATAAAGTGGCATCAGTAATAATGAGTAGCAAACTAAATAAGAATGGAATAAGTCCTAAATAGCCCAGCCGCAACATGGTAGAACGTGTGGTCGTCATGATTGCTGTCCTACAATTATTTTTCGATCATATTAGTAAGCGTAGTTACTTGTCGGAGAAACGGATCAAAAAAGCCGCGCAACTGCGCGGCTCGAAAACAAACATGAGGAAGCGTGTTATGCCAACTTCAAGTCGAACTGAAGACGGTATGCGACCATATCTTCAATTGTGAGAACCGGCATGTTGTGAAGACGTCCAAATGCAACTAGCTCTGGTGTTTTCGCCATCGTGCCATCCGGATTGGTCACTTCGCACAATACGCCTGCAGGCTGTAGCCCTGCCATTTGCATTAGATCAATCGTGCCTTCGGTATGCCCGCGGCGAGTCATTACGCCACCTGGGCGAGCGCGCAAAGGAAAGACGTGGCCAGGACGTGCAAGATCTTCAGGCTTCGCGTGTGGATTTGCCGCCGTTTTGATTGTGGTAACACGGTCTGCCGCAGAGACACCTGTCGTTACGCCTACTTTCGCTTCAATAGAAACGGTAAATGCGGTTTGGTTTGCGCTGTTGTTGTCCACAACCATTGGTGGCAGCTCTAGCTTGTCTGCTTGAGCGTCGGTCAGGCACAGGCACACGATACCACTGCACTCACGGATCATAAGTGCCATTTGTTCGTTAGTCAGGTGTTCTACTGAGTAGATGATGTCGCCTTCATTTTCACGGTCTTCATCATCAAGTAAAAGTACACCTCGGCCTTCCTGCAGTGCGGTAAGTGCGTTTTCAACACGAGTAATTGGGTCGCCGAATTCGGCAAGTAGCGATGACTGATTCATGGTTAACTCCTAAATATGACCAGAATCAGGGCGGTATGAGAGCTCGCTGTAAAATGCGATCAAAAAGAAGTGCACCAGTTCTTCTCAACGTATTGAGTGAGCATACTGGTGTATTCTTATTCTCTTTCATCCGGACTATAACCGTCGGCTCTGGCATCTCACCAGATCTGCTGACCTCGACGAATCGAGCGCTCGCGGGCTCACTCAAAAGAGTATACCGCCGGTGGGGAATTTCGCCCCGCCCTGAGAACAATTAAAATTATGCCAAGTCTATTGTTTTAACTAAGACTGACAACGAGATAGTACTGATTTACCAATACCTTGGGAAGCAGATTACGTTTTTATTGCATAAAAATGTGCTACCGACGAAAAAAGTCGGTGCGAATAAAGTGATCAATCTGCTCAGGAACGAAGGTATTGTAGATTAGGCTGGTATGCGTCTGTTTGGCCTCAATATGATCTTGCATCCCTTCTAAGCGGGTTTCGTCTACGGTCACGGTGCCGTCAGACATTGTATTATCATCGCGAATAAGCAAAGAACGAGCCCCGACAGGGAGTGTACCTGCGATACTTCCAAGTTTCTGAGGAAAGTCCCAGACGTCGTCGTGTTTGTTTAAACCGTGATGAGGCGAGTTGCCCAAAAGTGCGCCCAAGCCAAGGTCTTGGATTCGGGAAACGATCGACGCTCCTTTTAGAGGTGATCCAATGGCGATAACGTGAGAAATCAAGCTGGTGGTTGGTTTTCTATTTGCCAAATAACGCTTAATCATCAAGCCACCTAAGCTATGCCCAACCAGTACATTGGTCGTCAGTGGATTGAGTGCATGGTCTATAGAATTAAACAGTGCATCTTCATTAATCGATACGGTGTTGTAACTCAGCACTTGAGTCTCGTAACCCAATTTACGCAGTTTTTGGCTAAGAGGCTGCATCACCAGCCCATGCATATAAAGACCATGTAATATGATGATTTTCATAATATCTCCAATGACGACTCTGCATATTGACTGCCTAGAGTTAGGACTCTGCAAGAACACTATGCTTTAGGTATCCTACTCTAAATTAGGTGTCACTACTTCTGATTTATCAGCAATTCCTGAATTTCTTGCTGTAACCTATGGCGATCTAAACGATCAGGGTTGATTACTTGACCAATTATGACTTCAATTTTGGACCAAAAACGTCTTGGTCGTTTGGTCAGTGCGTGTCCGCCTTTATGGCTGAAAAATGAACCCCACAGGCCTTTCAACGCCATTGGTATCACTGGCACCGGAGTATGCTGGAGGATTGTTTCCACACCAGGTCTAAACTCACCGAGTTCACCATTTGAAGTCAGCCGACCTTCAGGGAAGATACAGACCACCTCTTGGTTATTTAATGCTTGCTCGATTTGTGCAAAGGCTTGCTTGTAGGTTTCTGCACACTTACGAGGAGAGCAAATGGGAATAACGCCTGCGTGGCGAAACACATATTTAAGGACAGGTATCTCACTGATGGATTTATCCATAACAAAACGTACAGGGCGACTAGAGGTTCCCATCAGAATAAGCGCATCAACATAACTGACATGATTGGCGACGATCAATGCCGCTCCTTTTTCTGGGATATACTTGCGCCCCTCCACGGAAACTCGGTACATACAATGGCTAAGTAAATAGCTGATAAAGCGCTGGGTAAATTCAGGAACTTGGCGATATACATATATAGCAACCAAGAAATTCCCAACCGCCATGATAGCGAACAGCTCAACAACAGAGAGCTCTAACACACTGAGCACAAATATCGATACCAATGCAGACACGACCATGAATAGGGCATTCATAATGTTGTTCGCGGCGATGGAACGTGCACATTCGCCTTCGTTAGAGCGAGACTGAATGAATGAGTAAAGTGGCACGATAAATACTCCACCACTGACTCCGACAAAAAATAAATCAATCATTACTCGAAAGTGTTTAGGCTCTGAAATGAAACTTTCTACACCGTAGTATTGGGTCGGAAGTTGGCTGTATGACGGTACTGCCCATAATAAATCGAGGCCAAACAAAGTTAACCCCAGAATTCCGAATGGCAGAATGCCAAGCTCAACATGATCAAAAGATAGCTTTTCGCACAACCAAGATCCCATGGCGATGCCAATCGAAAATAGCGCCAGTAACAAAGAAACGACGGTACTATCAGCAAAGAGGTGCTCGCGAGCGAAGTTTGGAAATTGTGTAAGATAGGTCGCACCCATAAACCAAAACCAACTTATCGCCAGAATCGACATCCATACCCCACGCTGTTTTTGAGCGACGTTTAGGGTCTTTTTGAGGCCAGAAATTGGCTCGAATTTTACTTTTTGATTGGAGTGACTTGGCAAAGCGGGAATATTCACACTACTAATGAACCCCATTATCGAAAGGAATAAAACAAGGCACGAGGCGATAAATGTACCGTTGGGAATCGCGAGTAAAAGTCCTGCCGTTAACGTGCCAATCAGAATGGATAAAAAAGTCCCCATTTCAACCCAAGCATTGCCTTTGACAAGTTCATTGGCTTTTAAGGCTTGAGGCAGTAAAGCGTATTTCACCGGACCGAAGTAGGCGGATTGTGTTCCGGTTAAAAATAACAACACTAACATCAAGAGTGCATTTTCGGTCATGATGGCGGTGGCAGCACAGATCATGATCAGCAATTCGATAAGCTTTAGGCGGCGTATCAACTTGGCTTTATCCATATTATCCGCGACAGCACCAGCATGCGCCGAAAATAAAAAGAAGGGTAAGATAAACAGACCAGCAGCGAGATTGACAAACAGACTCACTGAGACAGGTAATGAATCTATCAGACTGTAGGTGACCATTAATAAAAGAACATTTTTATAAACGTTGTCATTCAATGCCCCAAGGCATTGTGTGACGAAAAATGGGAAAAAGCGTTTAGAGAAAAACATGCTGGCTCCATATGCACATTGTTAAATTAGATGGATGCACTTTATGTATTCCCTACAGATAAGCCAGTGATTTAGGTGTAGTAACGTATTGTGTTACCTTAAGTTGCTATTTACGTAACCCCACTAACTAAGGTTACCAATTTTATTACTATTGATTCGGAGTGCGTTCCCAGGGTTTAAATAGAGGAAACGTCCAGCGACGCATAGCGATAACTAGAGAGGTACCGTGCTTTTCATTCATCTCTAATGAATTGTCACTCTGACAAGCCAGATAAAACTCATCGATCACTTTTTGTAGCTTCTGCTGAAGTTTTTTGTTGGTCGGTATACTCATTAACCCAGTTGCCATTGCCAGCTTCTCGCCCTCGGCGGAAAAGTAACTTTTGAAAAAGGCTTCTTGAACTTGTTGTTGAAAGAAGCGCTGGATCGGACCACCTATTTGCCAGTTAAACGTCGGGGAAATACGTAAACGTATTTTGTTGCCAGGAAGTAAGTCGATAATCTCAAGCCGATCGAGTAGGGCAAGCTTCTGTACTAGCTCTGGCTCACTGAATGTATATTGTTCAATGATTTGCTCAAATTGATAGCCATTCACAACACATATAGCAACCAGCAGTAATGCTTTATCTTCAACGAGTTGCTTTTCTTGCTCCAGAGTGAGTGATTCCAGTCCTTTATTGTGTGAAGCCGCGAGCTTAAACAGCTCGGCCATGTCTAACCCAATCAGTTGGCAGATACGCTCAAGACGCTCGAGACTAATGTGATGCCCTTCAGCAAGCAGTCTTTTTACGCTTCCTTCGCTTAACTCTAAATGCTGTGCAACGTCTACATAGTGCAAACCAGAGAGCTTTAATTGACGTTTCAGCTCTTTGATCAGGGCATAACTTTCTGACATTTACTCTGCGACCTCTTCGCGTAACTGGCCTAAATAGCTTTGCATAAATGCTTTGCGCCTTTTGGCTTCCTGTCTGGCAGAGTGGGTATTCATCGTATCGACAATTTTAAATAACTTGGTCTGAAAATGATCAAGCGTAAATTGTTGGTCATCCAGGGCACGTTCTTCAGCAAACATGTCTTGGTGATCGTACAGCTTGGCATCGAACTGAGTACTAACCTGAATACAGCGCGTCACGCCGATCGCACCTAGAGCATCTAGACGATCAGCATCCTGCACGATCTTGGCTTCGAGTGTGTTGGGACGAATGTTAGCGCTGAAACTGTGTGCTTCTATCGCGTGAGCAATGTCGTCGTGGAAATGACGTGGGTAGTCGATACTTTCCAAAAATGCGATGGCCTTTTTAGCCGCAATCGCGGAGCTTTGCTTACGGTTAGGATGATCTTTTGGGTAAGTAAAGCAGTCATGCAAGTAGGCAGCTGGCAATACGACTTCCAATTGAGCACCCTCTTGCTCAGCGAGCTTTTTAGCCGTTTTGGCGACACGTTTTACGTGGCTGAGATCGTGAGCAGCATCGATTTGCATCTCTTGCTGCATGAATTCTAAGAATAGGGGTTCAGCTTGGCTTAATGAGGTCATGGCTAATACTTCATACTTGGGGATGAGGAAATTATGCCCAACACAGTGATGAATTTCCAAACGCAATGAAGTTAATGAGACTTATGACCAATAACGAAAAAGTAACTTTGCCTGCTTCATAACTGTATGAAACGGTGAAATCATAAGGCAATTAGATTTAGAGAAGACAGATAAAAAAAGAGCCAACCGCAAACAGTGCGATTGGCTTATATATATGAACAAAGTTGAGTTCACTAACAACGTCAGTTGGCTAGGTGACCCTCGGCTTAAGAAGGGTCACTTTAAACAATGCATCTAGCGTGCCAACTTTTAAAGTCACTAAAAAGCGTGGTTTCTGTGAGTGACGTTGCCTAAACTTCGATAATATTCGCAATTTGCAACTGCGATATGCAATTTTTCCTTACTATGCTAATGATTGATTAATAAATTAGTACTATTTACCTACAACAATACGAGGCTAGCGGTTCCTAAAAAGGCGAAAAAACCAACAACGTCTGTCACGGTTGTCAAAATCACTGAACCCGCGAGCGCTGGGTCTAATTCTAACTTGTCCAAGATTATTGGAATTAACACACCAAACAGAGCAGCGGTGATGATATTGACTACGATAGCCAGAGCAATGGTTCCGCCAAGAATCGCTGATTGGAACCACAATCCTGCCAGAGCGCCAATGATTACTGCCCACGCAATACCGTTCAGTGAGCCAATACCTAACTCGTTTTTTAGTAGCTTAAAGCGGTTTCCGGGCGTGATCTGATTCAGTGCCATCGCCCGAACCATTAGCGTAAGCGTCTGGCTACCTGCGATGCCACCCATTGATGCCACTATTGGCATTAATACCGCCAGAGCAACCACTTGGGCAATCACGTCTTCAAAAAGACCAATAGTGACGGAGGCTAATATGGCAGTCATTAAGTTAATCCCTAACCATACGCCACGCTTTTGAGAGCTTTTAATGACCGGGGCAAATAAGTCATCCCCTTCGTTCATACCGGTACCCGCCATCAATCGAGCTTCGTAGATTTCACGCTGAGTACTCAGTGCAAATTGCCAGTCAACTTCGCCGATTAACGTTTGGTCGGCATCGGTTACTGGTAAAGCGGAAAGGGTACTGTGCTCCAGAGCTTCAACAGCTTCAGGTAGAGACATTTTACTATCGAGGACAGTAACCGCTTCTACCGAAAGGCTTTTCAAGCGTACATCGGAGTCACTACGCAAAATTTCGAAATAGTTAACAGTGCCACGAAACTGTTTATTGCGGTTAATCAAATAGACCTGCTGGGGCATGTCGTAGCTGTAACGATCCATCAGTTGCTTGGCTGTACCAACCGTAATGTTAAAAGGTAAGGTAACGATTTTTCGATCTGCCCAACGGCCAATCTCTTCATCTTCATAAGCATTGGCTTGATCGTAAAGCTCTAACTCGTCTTTCTCGATTAATGCCAGTGCTTCATTAATGATTTCTTCTGGCAGAGAGTCTGCCCACTCGATCAGAGAAAGGTTGTCTAGCTTGGCGAGCGTGAGTTTAAGTTCGACTTCTGATAGTGCGTTGATGATCGAAAAGCGAACGTCAGCACGCATTTCAGTCAGCACATCAATATGCAATTCTAGCGGTAATGCTCTCCATAACCGAACACGATCATTGATGGTGAAGGCTTCTAGGATTAAAGCGACGGAACCGGGATCTAAACCCTCTTCGATTGACGCATTGAGTGTTGCAACTTGATCCGCTTCTTCAGCTTGCCCAATTTGTTGTATGAGAATGGAGAGATCTTGAAACTTGCTCACCGAGCACCCCGATAATTTGTTCGTTTAAAGAATAGAGATAGTGTTCGAACCTATACCAATAACAATAGCGAAGAATCGCGCTAAAAGTTCGAGCCCAAACATACTTAAGCTAAAGTACGCGAAAGTAACAGAAAAACAATAGGCTACTCGACTTTGATATTGAGATACGGCTGTACTAATTTACGAATGTTCACTTTAGCGTCAATTCGCGCCGCAAGTAGATACATACCGGCGATTTTTCGATGAAGGAAAATGGCATCTGCTGGTGGCGTGTGCCAGTAATCCTGCTCTAAGCTAAGTATCTTACCTGCGTCACGTAACCTCTGAGCAAGGCCACTGGCTTTAAAGTCATAGTCTTGATCAACTAACATGGGTTCGCATGCCATCTTGACCAGCTCCCAAATTGCCTTTCGCTGTTCTTGCAGGATGTCTTGGCTGAAAAAGCCAATCTTCTCTAGGGCTTCGTTCAGGCTTTGTTCGTCATGGTTAATAACCGCGGAGAACGCCTGACGATAACCAGAACTGAATCGTTCACTGTATTCGCGGGTAGCACCAAAATCTAACAGACCAATCTGCTTGGTTTGTTCAAGGTATAAATAGTTGGCAAAGTTTGGATCGGTCTGAACCATTTTGAACTCAAATAGCTCGCGGAAAAGCAGTTCGAGCAGATTGTGCATGACGGTATCACGGGTATTTTGGTCTGAGTTTACAATGGTATCCACTGGGATCCCTTCGATATATTCCATGGCTAATACCGATTGTGAAGAGCTCTCTAAGTGAACTTTTGGTACGATAAAACAAGGATTTTCTTTTAAAGCATCGAAATAACGCATCGCAAATTGCGCTTCACGCTCATAATCAGCTTCATCGTGAAGTTGTTTTTTCGCTTCCTCTAGTAGTCCTTTATAGTCCACGGACTCAGGTATCAGACCCACAACTCTAAGCAGCGTGCCAACGTTGTCGACGTCACTGTTGATACTTTTACGAATGCCGGGGTATTGGACTTTCACCGCAAGCTTGTCGCCCGCATCACTGTATGCCTGATGCACTTGTCCTATGGAAGCGCTGGCAATAGGCTTAAAGTTGAACGCCAGAAATTCTGATTTCCAATTCGGACCGAGCGCGTTTTCCATGACGCCGTTTAACTGCTTGGCTGGCATCGGGTCGGCTTTAGATCGGAGCCTTGCGAGGATGTCTGCTAATTCAGGCTCGAGGATATCTCCCGCATCCATCGACAACATTTGTCCGAGTTTCATCGCCGCACCGCGCAAATGAGCAAGCTGATCGGTCAGCCTGGTGATGTTTTGAGGAGTCAACAGGAGGTCTTTCGCTTTAGGTTTGTTGCCCTTCGCGAGTTGCTTGGTGCCTTCAGCAAGCGCATTTCCGGCTACTCTTGTGGCAAGAGAAGCAAATTTACCGAATCTGGAGATGCGATGTGTAGGTAAGTTTTTTTCCTTGTCTGACATTGAGAGCCTCCCGTTAGCTATACCCAAACCTCTAATGAATAGCGCCTTTAGCTTTTAACCTTTTGTTATACGGGAAAACTGTACGATTGGATACATTTGAAAACAAAACCGCTGGTAGTGCCAGCGGTCGAGGGGGCTCTGTTTATATTAACAATATGCTCATTGCTAGTTCGCGGTTTCATCTCTATGCCAACGACTTGAACAAGCACTGCTGTAATCCGGCGCAGCGATGTCGCCGTGCAGGTTTTGGTTCGCTTTGAGAGGGCCAACGGCGGCATCGTATTACGTCCACTAAGTGAATATGAACACCCAAGTTACCAATATCGTGACTGAAATGGTGTCTTGCTCGGTTATGGTTACGTAGCTTTAAAAGATATTGGTCCTCTCCTACAACGCTTATCTGAGCTGTTTTAAGGCTTTATTCAATCACTTTTGAGCCGCGTTTTGGTCTTAGTTGCTTCCATGGTAATGAGAGCATGACAAAAATCGTGAGTGCGTACAACATAGACCAACCTAAGCAGATAAATACGCCTGTACAAAGGAGTAAAGATACTCCTGCCATTGTCCTACCAACGCCTTTAAGAAGTTTATATGCTGCCAACATAGCGAGTAGATAAACCAATACAAAAATGCTGTTAGCGAGTTTAAGGAAAAACTCTAAATCAAGTTGAGAGAGTGTACCTGCCACACAGGACACTAATAGGACGAAGCCAACCAGCAATGTCGCAGAGGAAGGGACGCCTCGTCGGGAAATTTTTGCCAGTCGACTGCTAGGGCGATGCTCACGAGCTTGGCTCCACACCATTCGGGACAAGCTTTGCGTGTATAAATTCACACTGGCAAAACAAGCAGAAAATCCGATCACACTGATGATCCATTTGGCACTGTCTCCGAGCAGTTGTGCGCTTAGCCAAGGGATAGATGCATTATCAAACTGCGGTGTTCCATAAGCACCAAATTTTAATATCACTACTGAACACGCCCAATAGGTCGCTCCTGCGACGAAGCACCCGACAATGATCGCGATAGGAAAGTCGCGTTGTGGGTTCTTAAACTCTTCACCCATGTGCGCAAATGCTTCTATACCTACAAAGCACCAGAACATAACAGCAAGCGCAGCCGTAATCGGCCAAATCGAGTCTGTTGTGACGGCAGGCATGGTTAGATCAGCACTGCTGATTTCTCCTTTCCATAGAAACGCACCGACCAGTGCGAACACGCTCAAAGCAATAACGGTTTGTAAGCGACCTGAGGATTTCGTACCTAACAAATTCACAAAGACAAGAAGTAGCACCGTGAGTACTTGTGCAAACAAATTGTTGTTTATTGGACCTGGTAACAGCTGTTGAAGAAATCCAGCCGCCAGAGCGATAGCTGCGGGTACGCCAACGGGAATGACGCTAACAAAAAGCCAGGCAACGCTACTTTCCAGTTTGGCGTTAAACGCTTTTCGGACGAAAAATGCGGTGCCGCCAGCGTTGGGATACCGTTTACCTAGTTGGGCAAAAGTCAAAGCAATAGGACAGATCGCAATAAACAGCAGTATCCATGCCCAGAGTGAAAAGTGACCTGCAATACCTGCCGCAATCGCAGGTATCATAAACAGACCCGTTCCCATCAATGTGGTGGAAAGTTGGGCGATTCCGGATAGGAGTGAAATGTCTTTTTTGAGCTGTTCCATGCTTGTCTCTGACGGTGTCGAACTAAGTGAAGTCTAAGAATAAAGGAGTTCTGAAATACAAAATGCGTTACTGCACCGCCAATATGACGGTTGTTTCAAACAATTCCAACAAAATGTTGGTTTCTTATGCATTTAAAATCATTATAAAATGAAGAAAATAAGGAAGAAGCGGTAAGTTTATGGACAAGTTTGATCACAAGATCATTGATATCCTCCGGCACAATGCTCGGCTGTCAGTCACTGAAATCGCAGAAAAAGTGAACCTCTCTCGGTCAGCAGTGACAGCTCGAATTCGTAAGCTCGAAAATGACAAAGTTATCTTGGGTTATCATGCAGAAATCGCTTCAAGTGAAGGGGATTCTATTTGTGCCTACTTTGCTCTGAAGTTCGATACCTCCACTTCAACGTACTACTGCGAATCTTACGCGAATGAGTTGTACAAGATTGATGGGGTCAAATGGTGTCATGCCATTAGCGGAGAAACCGATATGATGGTCTTTGTCGAGGTACCCAACATGAACCGCCTGAACGAGGTCAGAGACCAAATTCAACGCTTTCCTGAGCTTCGCCATCTCATGACACATACCGTGCTAACCGAGTTTTTTAATACCACTGGTAATAAGTTCGTAAAGTAATTGGAAAAACTGGTCATTAAATACCATTCAAATGGATAAAGAATGTTAAACCACATCAATTTAAATCTGCTGAGATCCTTACATGTACTGTTGGAAGAGTGTCATGTAAGCCGTACTGCCGAGCGGCTGCACATCACGCAGTCTGCGGTGAGTCGTCAGTTGGCACAACTCCGAGAGTTATGTGGTGACCCTCTTCTTATTCGTCAGGGTAATCAACTGATTGCTACCCCGCGAGCATTAGCGCTAAAAGAAAAACTGGATGCGTTACTCGCGGAGTTTGATCACCTTTTGGATGACAAACCATTTGAGCCTCAAGACTGGCAGGGAGAGCTCGTGATTGCGTCCAGTGATTACGTCGCACAATATGTTCTTCCAGATATCGCTTCACACCTTAGTGAACTTGCACCGCAACTTGATATGGCTTATCGGCTTTGGCAGCCAGATTTCCTAGACAAACTGCATGAACTTGGCATACATATCGCTTCTTCTATGTATCCAGCCAAACCAGAAGGTGTATCGAGCATCAACATCGGCGCTGATAATTCGGTTTGTCTAATGAAAGGCTCACATCCACTGGCTAAGTGTAAAAGTATCACTGCCAAGCAACTCGTCAGTTATTCGCATATTCAGGTAACCGGAGGTGGTGATAAGGACTCCAGTACCGACCTTGCATTAAAAGAGATGGGTCTGCAGCGTCATATTGCCTTCAAAGTGCCATTCTTCTCGGCAGCGGTAAACAGGCTGGTGACGAGTGATCATCTTATGGTTGTACCAGAACACATTGCTCTGAACCTTGCTAAGCACTGGAATTTAATAAATAAGCCACTGCCCATTGAGACTCAGACACATCAATATTGGTTGATGTGGCACCCCAAATACGACACCGATCCTGCGCATCGCTGGGTTAGAGAGCAAATTCGTACAGTGATGAAGCTATCGGAATACTCCATTCATTAAGTTATGATTTTAAATCATGGCTTTTATGAATAACTTTGATTTCTATTTATATCCCTTCACTTGATAGATTGTTAGCAAATAAGGAGAGGTTTCTATGACACTAACAATTTGGCTATCACTTTTTACCGTATGTTTATTAGGCGCTATGTCACCAGGACCCAGTTTAGCCATTGTCGCTAAACACGCTTTGGCTGGTGGTCGTCTCAATGGATTGGCGACAGCGTGGGCACACGCATTTGGTATAGGGATATATGCATTTATTACTTTGATCGGCCTGGCAGTGGTTTTGCAGCAAAGTCCGCTACTGTTTAAAGCGATCAGCTTGGCGGGGGCGGCGTACCTAGCCTATTTGGGGTTTAATGCTCTGCGTTCGAAAGGCGGTGTCGCTGCTAAGCTGGAGTCTGGACAGGAAACGACCGTTGGTCAGTCAGCAAGAGAAGGCTTTTTTATCTCTATTCTCAGTCCTAAAATTGCACTGTTCTTTATCGCCTTATTTAGCCAGTTCGTTGCCTTGGGTAATGATCTGAGTAATCAAATGATTATTGTTGCGACGCCATTTGTGGTTGACGGTTTGTGGTACACGTTCATTACTATCGTATTATCCAGTTCGAGAGTGGTCGATCGTATTCGCTCAAAAGCGGTTTTGATTGATCGCTTGTCTGGCGTTGTTCTTATGTTGTTGGCTCTGCGCGTTGTCGTAACGATATAAATTTGGTTTTCAGAGCGCAAAAAAGCACCCAGCTTGTTCAAGGCTGGGTGTAAGCAAGGAGTTTCTCAGGAGCTTTATTAGCTTTTGGGGACGAGGGGGTTGAGAAACACTTTAATTCTTTTATCGGCGCACTTCTTCAAACTCGCCTTCTATCGCGTCTTCTTTTCCAGTATTGAACTCATACTCTTCCTTCATTTCTTTTTGCATGTGCTTGACGCGCTTCTCAATGCGTTTACCAGTTATCAGTGCCGCGATAGTCAATGGGATCGCCATGATCAGGCTAAATACTAAAGCAAAAAAGCCAGTAATCAGTGCCAGTGCTGTAATGATGATCCGATTCATAAATTTGACCTCTTTATTCGTCTATGCATTCAGATTACCGCTCTGAATATGAACGAAACATGAACAATGGAAGGTACTATGTCTGAGGAATGTCAAAGCCTGAAGAAAGTTAAATCGTCTAAATAAAAAACGCCTGAGGGTGAACTCAGGCGTATAAAGGGGGAGTTAAGATTAGTAGTGCGCTTTCGCGCTTATTATTAAGAACAAATGTTGAGGTATAGTTCGCTACACCATGTGGTTAACGTTGTGGAGCAATGTTCACCTATCGAGGGAATGTTTGGTAACGAACGCCCATCATTTGTTCCATACAGTGCACAACTTGGCAGCTGTAACCGAATTCGTTGTCGTACCAAATGTACAGTACACAACGCTTGTCTTGTGCGATAGTCGCTTGACCATCAACTACGCCAGGATGACGTGAACCAACTAAGTCTGTTGAAACAATTTCAGTTGAGTCTGTGTAATCAATCTGTGCTGATAGCTCAGAATTTAGAGCTATTTCACGTAGGTAGTCGTTCAGTGAATCACGATCCACGTCTTCACCTAGGTTTAGGTTTGCGACCGCCATTGAAACGTTCGGCGTAGGAACGCGAATCGCGTTACCTGTTAGTTTTCCAGCCAGTTCAGGCAGTGCTTTTGCTACTGCTTTTGCTGCGCCAGTTGAAGTTAGAACCATGTTCAGAGATGCACTACGTCCGCGACGATCGCCTGAGTGGAAGTTATCGATCAGGTTTTGGTCGTTAGTGTATGAGTGAACCGTTTCGATGTGGCCTGAAAGTACACCGTACTTATCGTTCAACGCTTTCAGTACTGGTGTAATCGCGTTTGTTGTACAGCTTGCAGCTGAGATGATGGTGTCTTCCTCTTGAATCACAGATTCATTTACACCAAATACAACGTTTTTGATATCGCCTTTACCAGGTGCGGTCAGAAGTACTTTTTCTGCGCCGTTACATGCTAAGTGTTGGCTCAGACCTTCTGCATCACGCCAAACGCCTGTATTGTCTACAACAAGTGCGTTGTTAATGCCGTAAGTGGTGTAGTCAACATCGCTTGGGTTGTTTGCGTAGATGATTTGAATGAAGTTGCCATTCACTATCAGTGCCTTACGCTCTTCGTCAATGATGATGCTACCATTGAATTGGCCATGTACCGAGTCACGACGTAGTAAGCTAGCACGTTTCTCTAAGTCGCCTTTTTTACCACCACGTACAACGATTGCACGAAGTCTTAGTGGGTAACCAGGACCGCTCTTCTCGATAAGAAGACGTGTTAGTAGACGCCCGATGCGACCAAAACCGTAAAGAACCACATCGCGAGCTTTCAGAGAAGAATCTGCATCACGAGCACCTTGAAGTGCTGTTTGTAGGAAATCATTAAGTGAAGAAGTATCTTCGTGCTCATTCCAATACTTAGTTGCCAATTGGCCAATATCAACGCGGCTAGACGAAATGCTCATTTCGCATAGTGCTTCAATGATAGGCATTGTTTGCTCTAGAGAAAGAGGGTTTCCAGTGTATCGTCTTGCTACGCGGTGAGTTTTGAGAATGTCGATAGTTGTGGCGTTGATAAGCGTCTTACCGAACAGAACCACTTCGATTCCTTTTTCACGATACAGTTTGCCGATTAGAGGGGAGATAGATTCAGCAATCGTTTGGCTAGTTTGCCAGTCTTGGAGATATTTCTCTGGACTCATTGTTGTATTGGACCTTTCACGTTTTGGGGGCTAACCATACTCACCGCTGTTACCTCTACGGTAGAGCGTAGGAGTCTGGTGGTAATGTAATCGGGTTGTAATAATTATGGGGCGGATTCTACGGTTGAAGGGCTTATTCTGCTAGGAAAAATAAATCCAGTGGAAATCACTGTTATATGGCTTTTGCATGGAGGATTAATGTGACTAAGGCGTCGTATTTAAGGTGTTGACATTTTTAAAAATGCAAACTTATTTTGCGATGATAATGTTTATTCTCAAGGATTCTATTTGAAATAAACTCTAAACATTACATTAATGTGTGATATGAATCGATAACGCAACTCTAGAGGTAAACATAAAAGTCTTAATTATGTGTTTTGTTAACTAAGACTAATGTATGGGCTGAAATGTGGCATTGAGCTTGAGATTTAATATCAAAAATTTGCATCAAATCACAATATGAACTGAGATTTATAGCTCTAAAAATGTTCATTAACCTTTAAAGCTTTAGGTTTATTGTTCGCGAGAAGAGCAAATTCTGAATTATCACTCGGATTAGCGAGTATTGTAACGGCCTAAAATTACCAGTCCTGCGGGTTGAGATTGTTGAGGCTTATCAATAAAACGACGATTAACAGTGCTAAACACTTTACCTTAAGTGACGCCGTCACTGATGTTGAGTCATAAATTGTGGAACACGCAGCGCTGGCATTCTTTCGCTGTTAGGCGTTGTCTAGTCAAGTAAACCTTGTTTAAATTGGTTAGATAGGCTGAAGTCACTTGGCGTTTATAATCAAAATTAGAAGGAAATGACATGTTTAATCTCGCGATTATTGGGACGAACTGGATATCTCAACAATTTGTTGAAGCAGCGATACAAACGGGGGAATTTAGCCTTAAAGCTGTTTATTCGAGAGATATTGACAAGGCTTGTTCATTTGGCGCGCCATACCATGCTGAGACTTTTTACGACAGTTTAGACGCTTTAGGGAAAGATTCCGATATTGATGCTGTCTACATTGCTAGTCCAAATTCACTTCATGCACCTCAAGCGTTGCAAATGCTAAAAGCTGGCAAGCATGTGATCTGTGAAAAACCGATGGCCTCAAATTACGCACTTGCAAAAGAGATGTTTAAGTGCGCCGAAGAAAATAATGTCGTGCTTTTTGAGGCATTCATGTCGCCTTACACGCCAAATTTTGAGGTATTGAAAGAAAGCCTGCCGACCATAGCACCGTTAAGACACGCTACGATCAGCTACTGCCAATACTCGTCGAGATATCAAAAGTATTTAAACGGAGAGAACCCGAATACGTTCAATCCGGATTTTTCCAATGGTTCAATTATGGACATCGGCTATTACTGTCTGGGTTCTGCAATTGAGTTATTTGGCGAGCCTAATCAGGTTCAGGCCAGCGCGTTTGTCTTGCCATCTGGTGTGGATGGGTGTGGTAGTGTGACGCTTGCCTACGATGGCTTTAACGTGAATTTACTGCATTCAAAAGTGAGTGACTCGTTGATCCCCAGTGAATTTCAGGGTGAACAGGGTAGCGTGTTAGTTGACATGATATCCACCGGGCGGGGTGTCGAACGCATTCTTCGCGGTAAAGACAAAGAGGTACTGACATTGCCACAAAATGAAAACCACATGGTTTATGAAGCAAAAGCCTTTGCCAAGCAGCTTAAATTAGGTGTGATTGATGAAAATACTAAGCAACGTTCGTTGACGGTTGCGAAAGTCTTGACGGAAGTCAGAAGACAAACTGGTGTTGTTTTTCCGGTGGACGAAACGGTTTGATGCGATAGACGGCATCTGAATTAAAGAATGAAGCCCTCGCAAGTGGAGGGCTTACTTTCAGCAATGAGTGAGTTACTCGATTGATCGGCTTAACTTGCTTTAGTCATTTTAGACAGTGATGCGATGGTGCGACGATAGGTGAGATAAGCTGCGATACCCGCACAGATATTACCGATACAAGCACCAAGTAGAAGACCTTTGATTCCCCCAAGCTGAGAACCAACCCACAAACACGGTAGGAAAAATACGAACAGGCGTAATGCCGAGACGGTAAGAGCCGTGTATGACTTACCTAATGCATTACAAACAGAAACCATAAGCATACATACACCCAGAGAGCCTAAGCTGATAGGGACGATCACCAAATGCATCTCTAACACCTGCTCTACCTGAATATCACTGGTCATTAATAGTGCCAGAGGATTCGCGACGGTAAAGGTAATAACAGCGATTAAGAGTTGGAAGCTTAGAATAAACTTAACCGCAATACTGACGAGAGATTGAATATCAATGTAATTCTTTGCACCAAGTAACCGCCCAACCATTGGTGGCAGAGACATGGTTAACGCGAGTACAGAAACAATAGCGAAAAACTCATAACGCGAACCTAAAGCCCATGCCGCTACGGCAGCAGTACCAAAGCCAGCCAGCAGCTTAGTTGCCAGCATCGAAGATAAAGGAGGCAACAATTGGCTTATCATCGCGGGTCCCATTATGTTGCCGATCGACCGGATACTCTTTATTACGTTTAAGTCTTGCCATTGTGATGTAGCCCAATGATTCTTTTTCACCCGTGGAGCCACGACTAAAATACCCAAACTGAAAGCCGCAATGGTTGCGAGCGCAGCACCATTAATGCCGAGGTCGAGGGTGAAAATGAAGATCGGGTCGAGAATAAGGTTCACACCGCTGGTGATCATCATCATGGTGCCTGGCAACATGGTATTGCCGTGGGCTCGGCAGATGCTGTAGTAAAAGTAGAGAAGGGCTCCGGTCCAAGAGCTCAGTAACCACCAAGGCCAGTAACTATCGATGATGGGCATGATGTTATCCGGCGCGCTGAGCATGGATAATATCGGGTGGCGAAGCAACCAAATTAACACACTGATTATCGCGACCCCGACCGAGCCTATCATGAGGACTAAGCCACCCAATTGTCTGGCATAGCGGGTTTCATTTGCGCCGAGCGCTTTAGAAATCACGGCGGTTGTTGCGATACCTAAGCCTACCTGAATACCGATCACTACCATTTGCAGTGGGAGCGTGAAGCCCTGCACCGCCAACGGTAAGACACCCAGTTGGCCGATAAACGCACTGTCCACCAGTTGAAAACTCATCAGAGACAGGACACCAAAGAGCATGGGCCACGTCATAGAGAACAATTGTTTGGCTAGTGTTGGTTGCGGGGTGAGCGTAGTTGATGACATAGAAAGCTTATTCAGTTAGTAGGTTAGGGGGATATGTTGATGTAATTGTACACATCACTCTGATCGGAGACAAAAACAAACCCCGAGCAAGTTGTCTTACTCGGGGTTCAAATTATAACCGAATTCTTGGCGTTTATTTCTTGCCGCTAGTTTGCTTGTCTTCTTCTGTCAGTTCACGAATACGACGGCTGATGTCACGACGAGCTTTAGAAATTTCTGCGCTCTTGATGATGTGGTCATCAACACGATCTTCGTAATCTGCTTTCATGTTTTTGATGATCGCTAAGATATCGTCGTGAGTCATCTCTGGCTTGATGTAGTCTAGAAGGTTGTCTAGCAGGTCTACACGTTTGCGGTTATCACGAACTTTTTTCTCGTTATCAAGAAGCTCTCGTTTTAGTTTGTTTTTACGACGAGCTTGGCTAACGATTTCAAATACGCTACTCATAGTTCCCTTTCCTAATTTGTGAATATCTTTCTCGATTAAAGCACAACATCTCGTAGCATAACAGTCTTTAGATCAATCACGACGATGAGTTGAACACTTCTCGACCAATCATTATGGTCCGTGCCTCGCAACAGAAAACCATCGCTGGTTCATATCAGGCTCAGCCTTATTTAGGTTACCTTCGAGCAAAGGTGATTTGGTTGTTGAAACGACTCATCCGTTACGATTTATATACTCAATTGTTCAAAAAATTCATTGAGCACAACGGTCTTTTTCGACGCAGTATGGATAAATATGTGTTTGACTCTGGGTTAGAGTGCATCGATGCGTTGTCATGATTGAACCTTCACTATATTATCAGCGTCATTAAATACAAAATGATGACACTTGATATGGACTCTCGTAACACTGCGGAGCAAGTCGACAGTCAAGATAGTGAACAAGTCACGAGCTCTTTGGCTGAGAAGTTAAAAACAGCATACATCAATGCGCGTAATCAATTCGAAATTACAGAGGTTGAACTCAATCGTTCGAAAATAATGATGATTGATGAAGACGGTAATATGAGAAAAGTACCTATTCTGTCCGAGCACTAAGACCTAACCCGATTTACCAAAGGGGTCAGGTCTTAGGCTATGCTTTAGCCTGACTACCTTATATTCAAGTAAATTCAAAACTGTTCAGGTTTCAATCTGGCAGTTTGAAATGACTTGAGTATAAAATTCAAATGCAAAAAATAATAAGGAATGCATTATGAAAGTTGAGCTAACGGCAATAGAAGCACGAGTAATTGGTTGCCTGATCGAGAAAGAAGTGACGACTCCCGATCTTTATCCCCTTAGTCTGAATGCACTTACCAACGCATGTAATCAAAAAAGTAATCGTGAGCCAGTCATGTCGTTGTCTGAGTCTGAAGTATTAGATGCGGTAGATGCACTGATTGAACGTCGACTTGTCAGTGACGAAAGTGCTTTTAATAGCCGAGTGAGCAAGTATCAGCACCGTTTTTGCAACACAGAGTTTGGTGATCTGAAACTCACTGAGCAAGAAAAAGGCATTGTCTGTTGCATGCTGTTACGTGGTGCTCAGACGCCAGGTGAAATTCGCACTCGAACTAATCGCCTAACGACTTTCCGCGACGTTAAAGAGGTGGAAAACGTACTTGAGCATTTGGCGAGCGAAGAGAAAGGGCCATTAGTCGTCAAACTTCCGCGTGAGGCTGGCAAGCGTGAATCTCGCTATATGCATTTATTCTGCGGTGAAGTGGATGTGTCCGCAATCGAGTCAACGGTGTCAATGTCACCGAGCTCAGATCGGGTGAGTCAGCTTGAGCAAGAAGTGGCCATGCTTAGAGAGGAACTGGACGCTTTGAAAGCTCAGGTAGAATCTCTGCTTTGATGAGTGAAAGTGTGGAACAAGTTTGGAGTGTTTATCTGATACGAAATAACCGTAATGCACTCTATTGCGGCGTAACCAACGATATTGAACGTCGATTTAAACAGCATCAGAATGGCAAAGGTGCCAAGGCACTGAAAGGTAAAGGCCCACTAGTACTGGAATGGACAATGAGCTTTGACTCGAAGAGCATTGCGATGAAAGCTGAGTACTTTATTAAACAACTAGCGAAAAAGAACAAAGAGTTATTAGTCGAGTCTAAAGCCTCAATTGCCTTGGATGAAAACCAAAGCTTGATATTGACCGTCCGTCTTTAGATATCGATAAATAGTCCAGAAAACGTACTACACTGATTGATGATAAGCCGCCGAATTTTTGAAGGCGGTTTCTTTTTATCTAAAATGCGCTTTATAGTGTGCTGAAATGTCGTGCAATATTCGTTTGTTATGTAAGATTCATCTGACGCATAATACAGAACAAAGAAAATACTATTGAAACCAATACTCAGTGGAAGGTAGATTACAATAGTCCAACACGCCCAAGTAACGGATGACTCGGTTAGATAATAAATAGAGTGAATGAGACTCGATAAAAAACTAAAAGAGCAACAGATGAAAAAAGAGTTAATATTCTCCCTTATTTTTATGACTGGTATTGCCCCAGCATCACATGCTTCTCAAGTCCTGAATGGATATTGGGAATATCAAGAGTTCCTAAACGAATTCCCTGGGCAAAAACAGCTAACCAAAGAGCTGGCTGAGGCTGTTAGAGAAAACCCAACTCCGATTTCAATGGAGAAAAAGCGTAAACTGAAGATTTCTGTCGTTTATCCGGGCCAGCAAATTTCGGATTACTGGATCAGAAATATTGATGCATTTGAAAAGCGGTTAGATAAGCTGAATATTAATTATCAGCTCAATCAAGTATTCACTCGCCCAAATGCCGATATCAAACAGCAAAGCCTCTCTCTAATGGAGGCATTGAGAAGCAATTCTGACTATCTAATCTTCACTCTCGATACCACCAGGCATCGTAAGTTTATCGAGCATGTATTGGATTCAAAGAAAACCAAGCTGATCTTACAAAACATTACAACACCAGTAAGGGATTGGAATAATCACCAGCCATTTCTCTACGTTGGTTTTGACCATGCAGAAGGCAGCCGAAAACTAGCGAAAGAGTTCAGTAAGCGCTTCCCAAAAAACAGTCACTATAGTGTGCTCTACTTTTCAGAAGGGTATATTAGTGACGTAAGAGGGAATACATTTATTAACCAAGTAAACCGTGACAGCAACTTTGAACTACAATCTGCTTACTACACCAAAGCGACAAAGCAGTCAGGATATGAAGCGGCAAAAGCCAGTCTGGGCAAGTACCCAGATGTCGATTTTATTTATGCTTGCTCAACAGACGTCGCACTTGGTGCCGTTGAAGCGCTAGCGGAACTCGGGCGTGATGATATTATGATTAATGGTTGGGGAGGGGGCTCAGCGGAGCTAGACGCTATTTTAAACGGAGAGTTAGATATAACCGTAATGCGTATGAATGACGATACCGGTATTGCAATGGCAGAAGCCATCAAGTGGGATCTGGAAGGGAAATCAGTACCAACTGTATATTCTGGCGACTATGAAGTAGTCACGGCATCTGATTCTCCCGACAGAATAGAAGCATTAAGAAAACGCGCATTTAGATACTCAGATAATTGATGACAAATACATCAACCAGAAAGCGTCGCTCTTTGTCGACGCTCATTACTAAAATTATTATTCTCGTTCTTGCTCCGATAATTTTTGGCATATTCGTTCAGAGTTATTACTTCTCCAAACAGATTATTTGGCAAGAAGTCGACAGGACAAAGCAACAAACATCAGCCCTGATTCTGAACATCTTCGACAGTCATTTCGCTGCGATTCAAATCCACCACGACAGCAATTCTAAAAGCGATGTGGTGCTCGAGTTTTACAGTAAGCGTGATGAAGAAGCCTTAAATTTCTTTTTCCTCAGCATTGATCAGAGTGATCCTTCACACTCGCCTGAAATTCGCTTCCTCACTAATCATCAAGGAATTATCTGGGATGATGGCAATGCCCATTTCTATGGCATTAACGACTCAATACTCGATACTGTTGCCAGTAGCGTCACATTCACCAATAACTGGTACTACATCACTTCGCTGACCCCGATGGGTGCACGTCACCTGCTGGTCAGAAGAGTCCCCGTACTTGAACCCAAAACGGGCGAAGTGATGGGCTACTCCTACAATGTAGTCGTTCTGGATAATAATTTTGGCTTGATGGAAAGACTAAAGAAGGAAGGTAACGTCGATAATGTTGTACTTATATCCAACAACCTACCTTTAGCCAATTCATTAGCTGGCGATGAGTCTTATAAAATATTTGATGTTCTGAAACGCAAAGAGTCTCGGGAGAAACTCGATAAGTTATTGATCATTAAGACACCAATTGAAGTGAACGCGGCGCATACCGATTTGTCTTTGCTGACGGTTCAGGACAACCAAAGTGTGGTTACCCTGCAGGTTCAACACCTTTTGGCAATGATGGCTTCGGTTATCGGGATGATCTTAATTGCCTTACTGACTAAAGAGTGGATCGAGAATAAGGTCGCAGAACAACTTGACTCATTGATGTCTTATACGCGTTCTGCTCGTGAAGAAAACGGCTTTGAGCGTTTTGGTGGGTCAGATATCGAAGAATTCGATGATATTGGTACTACGCTAGAAAACACGTTTGAAGAGCTTGAAGCGCAAAAGCGTTCATTTCGGGACCTGTTTAACTTTGCTTTATCGCCGATCATGGTGTGGTCTGAAGCTGGGATACTGATACAAATAAACCCGGCGGCGAGAAAAGAGCTGGTGCTCGAAAATGACTTTAAGGCAATGCCTCCCGTCTTTAAAAGCTTTAAAGAAAAATTACTTCCGCATCTACGCATGGCATCGCAAGGTGCGACGTTAACTGGGGTGAATGTGCCGATTGGCGAAAAAGTGTATCGCTGGAACCTATCGCCTATTCTTGTTGATGGCGATCTCAGTGGCATCATTGTTCAAGGGCAAGACATCACTACCCTTATCGAAGCTGAAAAGCAAAGTAATGTCGCCAGAAAAGAAGCAGAAAAATCCGCTCAAGCTCGCGCTGATTTCCTAGCTAAGATGAGTCACGAAATTAGAACGCCGATAAATGGAATTTTAGGTGTTGCTCAGTTATTGAAAGGCTCTGTTGAATCGCAAGAGCAGAGTAATCAGATAGATGTGCTCCGCCATAGTGGTGAGCACTTACTTGCTGTTTTGAATGATATTTTAGACTTCTCAAAAATCGAGCAAGGGAAATTCAATATTCAAAAACACTCGTTTTCCTTTACTGATACCGTTCGTACTTTAGAGAATATTTATCGTCCGATTTGTGAAAGTAAAGGCGTGGAACTGGTAATTGAAAACCAGTTGGATCCTAAAGTGGCACTCTTTACGGATCAGGTTCGCCTCAACCAAATTATGTTTAACCTACTTAGTAATGCTGTCAAGTTTACTCCATCAGGAAGTGTGCGGCTAAGCGCGGTACTAGACCAGTTTGAAGGGGCTGAGAACAGCGTGCTCGTGGTTGAAGTTTCCGACACGGGTATTGGTATTGACCCGAATAAACTCGAGCAAATGTTTGAGCCGTTTGTGCAAGAAGAGGAAACGACAACTCGTGAATATGGTGGTAGTGGTTTAGGACTGACAATAGTCAAAAGTTTGGTCGATATGTTAGACGGTAATGTTCAAGTCTACAGTCAAAAAGGGGTTGGAACGACATTTGTTGTGACGTTGCCTGTGAGAGATCGTGAGCGTCTTTCGAGTGAAAATAAACCTAACCAACATATCAATCCTGAGGATATGTTCAATGAAACGTTAAAGGTCCTGCTTGTTGAAGACAATCATACCAATGCGTTTATTTTAAAAGCCTTTTGTAATAAATATAAAATACAGGTTGAATGGGCAAAAGACGGGCTTGAGGCCATCGAGCGGTTAAAACACCAGACCTATGATTTGATCTTAATGGATAACCAACTTCCGCATCTCGGTGGTATAGAAACCACAAAAGAGATTCGCCGAAATTTGAAAATAGGCACGCCTATTTATGCTTGCACGGCTGATACCGCTAAAGAAACCGGTGATGCGTTTATGGAAGCGGGAGCGAACTACATCTTACTAAAACCGATTAAAGAGAGCGCATTCCACGATGCGCTTTTGGATTATAAACAGAGATTCGCAGTCGACTGGGCATAATAAAGATATCACCGCACATCAGGCACAACGAAAGTTGTGCCTTTTTATTACCCAAGAGCCCTCTGTCACAAAATCTCTTACCTTAAACTTAATGTGATTTTTGTCACAAAGCTATTTACTTAGCATGCTAACCAATTTATATTACTTAGCATGCTAAGTAAATGAGTGTTTGTAATGATTCAAGACATCGACATTTTGAGAGAGCTTTCCGTTGCGGAGAAGTTATCTCGTGTCTCACGTTTATGGAAAATGGTCGCAGACCGAGAGCTTGAGCCACTGAACCTGACGTATCCGCGCTGGACTGCCTTATGGAAGTTGCATCGTATGGGGGACAACGTCAGTCAGAAGCATCTCGCGGAAGTACTAGAGATTGAACTGTCGTCGTTGATGCGAACCTTAAAATTACTTGAAGAGCAGTCTCTGGTAATACGACGTTGTTGCGAATATGACAAGCGGGCTCGTATCGTCAGTCTGACGGATGAAGGTAAAGCTCTTATTACTCAACTAGAGAGCCGAATCTTTGAGGTTCGCAGAAAATTACTGTCTGACATCAATGATGACGAGCTGAAAACCATGGGATTAATCCTAGAACAAATTGCTCGTAATGCACTCGATACACTTAGCGAATAAGTTAGAAAACCTAATAAAGAGAAGTTAAATCCTATGACTCCAGACCAAAAATTCGCGCGCTGGATTAAATATTCATGCGTAGCGTTTGTCCTTGTCTTTGCTTATTTTCTAATTGCTGACTTGGCAATGCCCCTTACTCCCCAAGCAATGGCAACTCGCGTGGTAACCAAAGTGGCTCCACGTGTTAGTGGGCAAATCACAGAAATTTATGTGACAAACAATCAGGAAGTCCATAAGGGTGATGTGCTGTTTCAGATCGATCCACAGCCGTACCAACTGGCGGTTGAGCGCGCTCGGCTCAATCTGGATCAGGTGATTCAAAATAATGACCAGCTGGATGCTTCAATCGCAGCGGCTAAAGCAGATGTGGAAGCAAGCAAGATTGTTGCAGAGCAAAAGGTGAGGGAAGCGGCGCGTTTGAATAAGCTGTTTCACCGCAACGGTACCTCTCAACAGCAACTTGATGATGCACAGAGTAGCGCAACTGCTGGAAAAGCAAACTTATTGGCTGCCCGCGCTCGTCTTAAGGAACTTGAAGTAAGTCGTGGTGATATGGGTGAAGATAATGTCAGCGTTCGCGTTGCGCAGAATCAACTCAAGCAAGCTGAGCTGAATCTGTCTTACACAAGAGTCATTGCTGAACATGATGGAGTGGTCGCAAATCTTCAACTGGAAGCTGGTGCTTATGCTTCTGCTGCAAGTCCTCTGGTTGCATTGGTATCAGATGACGTTGACATTATTGCTGATTTCCGTGAAAAGAGCTTGCGCCACTTTAATCGTAACAGCCGTGCATTGGTGGCATTTGATAGTTTGCCGGGAGAAGTTTTTGAAGCTCGAATCACAAGTATTGACGCTGGCGTAAGTTCTGGTCAGTTTGATGCTGATGGTCGACTTGCTACACCTACTGAGACTGACCGTTGGGTTAGGGATGCACAGCGTATGCGTTTGCATTTAGAGATCGACGATCAAAAACAACATTTGTTCCCAGCCGGAGCGCGTGCGACAGTCCAACTTTTACCTGAGAATATAGTCTCTGGATGGTTTAGTAACCTACAGATTCATTTCTTGAGTGCCTTGCATTACATCTATTAATCAGGAGGTGGTATGAAGTTATGGGACCACCCCATGTCAGAGAATGATCTCCGACAGTGCCTTCGAATCGCCACTGGCGCGACGATAGGCTTCACCGTTTGTAAACTTTTCGGCTGGAACTACGGTGTATTTTACACTGTAATGCCTATGCTGCTGCTTGGCATGATACCTGTGATGAGCTTGCATGCGGCTAGACAGATGATCTTTGCCGCCGTAGTCTGTGGCCTTGAGGTTAGTATTCTGGCAGGACTGTTTGGTGGTCATCCATTCATGATGACTATGATTGCTTTTTGTTTATTCCTGTATAAATTTGCCTGTATGTCCAAAGGAAGTTTGTTCCTGTTTGGCGCAAGTAGTGTAATGAACCTTAGTATCATGCTGCACTTTTCCAGTTATGTGAGTACGGATCTAAATGATTTGATCTTCAGTAATCTGGAAGCGAATGTTCTCTCTGTCGTTATAGCATACTTAGTGACGTCTCTGATCCCAGATGTAGAGCCTCGCCAGCCTCCGGTCATCCCCTCTGAGCCGAAGAAAAGCCATCGCATGCGTCATGAAGCGTTGATGGGTGCGAGCATTGCAACTATGTCGTTTTTGGTTTTCCAGGTTTTCGACTTAAGTGACTCTTTATCGGCTCAGGCGACTACGATATTGTTGTTGTTTCCGATGCACTGGAATGGTGCCCTCGGCTATGCACGTAAAAGAGCGATGGGCACGTTACTGGGGGTTACGTTCGGTATTACAAGCCAGCTAATGCTTTATGACTGGTCAGGTACCTTGCTATTCGTCGTACCTCTGCTTTGGATTGGCGCAATGATTTTCAGCTATATGCACGTTAAAGAATCCAGTGGATCTGGAGCGGGCTTTGGTGGACTTACCACGTTAGGCATTTTATTTGGACAATACTTAAGCCCAGGTGGTGATTTGATCTTTAGCGCGCTTTATCGAGTGAGCAGTATCCTGTTTGCCATTGTTGCAACGCTACTAGTGACCTATCTGGTCCATCGATTCCTCAATAGCTTTGAAGCGACTCGCTTTGGCGAACAATAGCCGTTCAATTTGCTTTTAGTGTTAAACGTTGGTTGCTGGACAGAAAATACTGTTCCAGCAACGCTACTTTCAGTTGGTCAGTCATAGCGATTGGTTTCTCAAACTTAATTCCAATGATCCAGCTTTTTGTTAACTTTTTGATGTTCGCTATTAAGCATTGATTATCGTTGCCAACATACGCATTGAGTGCTGAAGTAATCGTGACGCTATCACCCACTTGAAATTCCGGTTCAATTAAGGTCGAAATGCCGATCCCGGCTAATGAAAAGTCAATCAGGCTGCCGGTGTAACGATTACCATCATGGTCAATAGCACAGTCCATTTTCATTTTGTATCGTTCAAATTCGCGAACTGGTTTTGTGGCAAACGTAGTGGGTATTCGGACGAATAAAAGAGGGGAAGGGTGAACAATGTGTATTAACACGCTGGATTTGAACGCGATCACGTGCCCCAGCTCTGTGTCTGACACGCCGCGAATAACGACGTCAGCATTATTGAGCCTTCTGATTGCATGATCTTCTAGTAGTCTCGTTGGAATATCAATGATCAGGTAGGCGTTTTCCTTAAAGCCTAAATAAGTTGTCGAGTATGAGCTGCTCTTCTGCGGACCAAACTCCAGCTCAATGGACAACTTAGTTCCCGGTTTCAAGAAATGACTCAGTTCATTTTTCGTATGTGTTGCTGGCATATCATCAAGTATTCTAATTCCTTATTATTTGGGAGGCTATCAGAACACCATTTGCTCAGGCAATATACTTTAAGTAAATAACTGCTTATTTGAGCTTTTTAATCTAATCGAGCGCTGCTCTACCCCGTCACTATAAAAGTTTGATTATAGAATGACCACTTGTCGAATCGCGCCATCTGCACAAATGCCAAACCAGTCGTTACAAAAATCCGCTCATAAGGTATACGCCCCCTAACGATGCACTGGCGGGCGATAAGATTGGCTTAGGTCACTTTTCATAAATATCTGGCTCGCGATAATACTGCCACACGTTACAAACATCAGGGCCAGCCAGGTCAGTGTATCAGGTTGCTCGCCAAAGATTGGGATCGCTAGCAGTGTCGCAATCACGGGAGTCAAAGAGCCAAAGGCAGCACTGGCTTCCGCACCAATGATTCGGATAGCGTATATAAAAGTATATGAGGCGATTAAGCCTGCTCCGACCCCTTGAAGCAGGGCATGCCCGAATAGTTCTTTCCATGGCCAGTACTTCATTGGCGTGCTGGCTAAATAGCTTTCTGCCCAGCCGAAACCAACTGCGACTATGAGCAGCGCCAGTGAAGCAATCGCCACAAAACCAGCACACACATGAGCGTTCAGGTTGGCGACACGCGCACTAATGGTAAAGACTGCCCACATTAAACTGCCAGTAAGAAATAATAGATGCCCTTGTAGTTGTGACCAGTTGTAATCAGTACCTGCGTTGGAAAACAAGAAGACAAAAATACCCAATAATACCGTCGTAAGGCCAAATAACCGGTGTTGGCTCAATGCTTGTTGATAAAAAATAACAGCGATGGCAGAGACAAATAGCGGTAATGTGCCTGGGATCAGTGCGCTGGCATGAGAGACCGGAGCGAGGTGCATGGCGCTACCGACGAGCAGTAAGTAAGGCAGGCCACTACCCACAACAACACCGGCTAAGTATTTATTGGGAATGGCGCTTATAGCTTTCCTGTACTTTAGGACGAAAGGTAACAAGACCACGCCTGGAATCAAAAATCTAACCAATGCGATATCGGCTGGTTGAAGTACTGAGATCGCGCCTGCTTTGAGAGAAATGAAAAAACCAGACCAGAGAAGTAAGGTCACTGATATTGCTGCGTATCCCAGAATCATGCTTAATGTATCCAATTTGTTATCGACATGTTCATTGTCGAATAAAAATGACGCTCAGTGGTGGCAATTAATGACGTTATTTATTTCAATGTTGGTGAAAAAACGCGTATAAAGTTTACATATTGATGAAATGTGGCAGGTAAAGAGAAATGGATAAAATAGACAGGCAACTCCTGAACCTGATTCAAAAAGACGCCACACTGACGACTGCTGATCTCGCCGATCGAGTCGGGCTGTCGTCTTCTCCATGTGCAAGGCGAATAAAGCGTCTTGAGCAAGAAGGTGTTATTAATGGTTACCGGGCGATATTATCCCGCAGCAACGTTGGCATCGCGATGACGGTTTTTGTCGAAGTCAGTTTGAATAATCACCAAGCATCTTCGATTGATGAGTTTGAATATTCCATCGTTGAAATGGACGAGGTAATCTCTTGCCACGTTGTTTCGGGCGCATACGATTACTTGCTGGAAGTTGTCAGTAAGGATCTTGCTGGCTACGAAAACTTCACTAGAAAATTACAGAGGCTGGAGAACGTGAAAGACATTCATACCCATTTAGCGATAAGAGAAGTAAAAGGTAATGGAAGTCTGCCGGTTTATGCTTGATCAAAAAAGCGAAGTCCGTTTGCTGACTTCGCTTTAGAATTCTTTATGCCTTATTGGCTGTTTTTGTATTGTGATATTTCACAATTGCCGGTCCGTCTATCAACTTTAAATGAGAAAGCAGCTGAATGGTATTCCCTCCCATCGCTCCAAATTGTTTCTCCGAAGATTTTACAAAGGTCCAGATCACTGATTGAACCAAATTGTTTTACGTGCCTAACTACTGACAAAAACTTGGCTTTAGTAGTATTCGGGTCTTGCCTGTTACTTAATCGATTGATAACCATTTTTGTAGCATCATCCCCAGCCAGTTGTGACTATTTGTTAAACTTTATTAACGGCTAAAGTAACCAATTATTGGCCACAAGTAAAGAATTATTGTGACCTATGTCTCTTTAATCTATCAGGATTGAATGCAAATGATCCAAAATGGTATGCCAGATTAGTGTTTGGCTGAATTGGTGTTTATTTTGTGTTGCGCAGATGTTAATTCGGTTGCTTCTCTATCGTAGACTGCGGCTAATCCAAGATAAAGTGAGGATAATTTAGTAAAGTCTTCAGCAAGTTGATTCGCATTACTGTGATACCAGTCTGCGGTAATGTGGTTTGACATATTGTCCGACATTTTACAACTTTGAGCTAATTTTCCCCAACCATTGGCTGACCACTTAGATTGTGTACTGAGTCTGGTTATTTCACTGGCTTTTTGAGTTAACTCTTGACGATATTTTATAGAAGCTTCTAATTGGGTCTGGAGCATATCTCTACGCTGTTTTACACGCCAAAGCAACGCAAGCTCGTCAGGAGAAAATTCCTTTGATAATAGTGGGCGCTGTTTATGTTCAATCAGAAGTGCGTTGAAGACTTTAACATGTTTATTATACTTAGACTCTAGTCTGTTGAATTCATTAAGGTTATCCTCCCATGAGGATGGATTGCATGGTACATTTGAATAGCATACCGATGGGAAGGCAAAAAGCATCAGTATCCATTTAAGCTTGTTTATCATTATTATTCACGTTAGTTAAGCGACTCTTTTAACTATAGTTTATTGCTGGCGAAGTATAATCAAGTATCTTTTGGGATATTTTCCCAAAATAGAAGGGAAAACATATGAAGAAAGCGCTTATCGCTATTGCTGTTGTTCTGCTGCTGGGGGGCGCCATCGCTGGTTACTATTTCTTCTTTATGCAAAAGGATCAGCCAAAACAAGCAACAGAAGCGCCTTCTCCTAAACCTCAAGTGCGAGAAGAAACGCCAAAACCGATAATGGATTTGGAAGCCGTACCGCCTGAAATTACCGAGTATTACGTTATTGAGCGTCAGATTAGTGTATACAACAAACCTAACCACAACGCTTTAGTCGTCGATACGATCTACAAAGGAGAAAAAGTCGCCGTTTTAGAAAAATCTAATGGTTGGTATCGTATTTCCGATTATCTCGTTTATAAAGAAGGAGGGGAGGAAACCGCGGAATGGTTAGATGCTAAAGGTCTTTCTGATGCTGAGCCAGTGATCAAAGAACAAGAGCGCTTAGAGGTACTCGATGGGTACTTACAAAAGTCAGACGATTTAAAAGAAAATCTAGAAATATTCCGCAACAAGACACAACTGTTATTGGACGATAATGCGTGTGAACCGGAAGATTTCAAAGAACTTGGAGGATGGGTTCGTTCTGTCACTTATAAGGAGCGTAATGTCTACTTCATATACTGCGGTGGTTTGGAACAAGAGAATAAAATCTATCTGGATGTCGATAGTGAGGAAATATTCTATCGATAAATGCAAGGTGCTTGAGTGATGGCAAAGTCGGAATCCGAGATTTAGATCTTTTTAGTTGTTAACCCTAATCGATAGGCATAATATCATCAGACCGGGTGAGTAAACTCGGCTTGTCTTTCATTTTGTGAGTTTTCATGCTTCTGATTTATATGAAAAAACTACTTTTTCTGTTGCTTGCAATGGTATTGTTACCAGTGCATGTTTCAGCTGCCCAAGCTGATCAGAAAGCTCACTTACCGTATTTTAGTAAACTGCAACCCTTTGTAGAGGCAAGCACATCACCAATTTCAGACGCTGATTTTTCTGATGCTTCAGAAGAGTCCACGCGAGCGCCTGTGTCTGAAGGTCATGCCAACTCAGATTCATCGGCGATATTTAATTCGCAGCGCTGGCTCTCTCATATAAGAGAGGGGCTTGATGATGAAGATATCGAGTTTGTTGGCGACCTCAATGCGCCTTTCTATGCTGATGTCGGTTATAGTTACAGCCTAATCAATATCAACTGGCGTCAAAACCAGTCCGTTTTTAATCACTTCACAAGCGACTACCGTATTTCTGGTTGGAAAGAAACCAATGCTATGTATGTTGCCCTCAATAGCCAGTTTTCTGCTTAAACACCATCACTCTGCACAATATGTGCAATCTCAACACGACGGTATTCATCAGAACAGGTTAATGTTCTGAGCATTCTGTACCCCGGAACCTGTTCTGGGTGTAGGTTGTCGTGTCTTGACTCTATCAAAGTAAAATCTTCACCGAATGGTGAAGGGATGATGTTTATATGAAGAAAACACCAAGACCAGCGAAAAGTAGAAAATTACTAAACCACTATTCTGCTTGGAAATATGTCGTGCTTATCGCGACAATCATTATTCTGACGCTGAGTGCCATTCCGACCTGGTTTGGCGAGCAGCCATCGATCCAAGTGACTTTTTCTGAACAAAACCAGAGTGAAATGTCACTGGTACAACTCAATCAATTGTTCAAAACGAACCATATTTCCACCGACAGAATCATCGAAAAGGATGGCAAAACAACCATCGTTTTTGGCAGCGAAGACACTCAAACTAAAGCTCGTGCTCTGCTCAATAAACAGTTGGATAAAGATGACACAATCAGCTTCTCGTATGTCTCTGTCGCGCCAGAATGGTTAAGTGAGATGGGCTTTAACCCCATTAAACTGGGCCTCGATCTTCGGGGGGGAGTGCAATTTCTATTGAATGTTGATGTGAATAAAGCATTCGAAGAGCAAAGATATGCACTGATAGACGAGATCAAAGCTGACCTGCGTGAGCAACGTGTACGTGGTGTTCAGGTTCGCGCTGAAAGTGGTAATCGTATTGCTGTAAACTGCGAGAGTGAAAAGGCACTCGCTGAGGTAAACCTATTCTTGCAGCAAAATTACCCAGGATGGGTAGCAAAAAGCTCAGTGAGAGGCTTCGTTCTGGAGCCTAGTGAACAAAATATTCAGGAATTCCAGTCAACCACATTACTGCAGAACCTGAAGATCATGCGTGGTCGAATTGAAGAGCTGGGTATCACGGAGGCGCTCGTTCAGCGTCAGGGCAAAGAGAGCATTCATATTGAGCTGCCTGGTGTGCAAGACCCAGCACAAGCGAAAAATGTGATTGGTGCAACGGCCAGTCTGGCTTTCTATGAAGTGAAAGACGCAAGTAAAGCGCAAAGCAGTCAAGATTTAGTTCTCAAGGACAATGATGGCCGCACAGTGACACTGAGCAAGCGTCCGGTACTTACGGGTGAGCATATTGTTAATGCCCGTGCTGGCGTCGACAAAATGGGCATGTCAGAGGTAAACATCTCGCTCGACCACGCTGGTGGTAAGAAAATGAGTGACTTTTCTGCCACACATATTGGTAAACCTATGGCGACGGTTTACCGTGAATACAAGACGAATGAACGCGGTGTTACTGAGCGTAACGAGCGTGTCATCAGTGTTGCGACGATTCAATCTCAGCTTGGCAGCCAGTTCCGTATTACCGGCGCGGGAAGCATGGATGAAGCACAGCAACTGGCACTTTTACTGCGAGCTGGCTCTCTGACCGCACCGGTCACAATTGTTGAAGAGCGTACAATCGGTGCCTCTCTTGGTGCTGAGAATATCCAAAATGGCTTTGCAGCACTGGCTTTAGGTTTAGGTCTAACGCTAGCGTTTATGGCGCTTTGGTACCGCCGTTTAGGTTGGGTCGCTAATGTGGCTTTGTGTGCCAATATGCTTTGTTTGTTGGGGCTGATCGCTCTGTTACCGGGCGCAGTTCTTACTCTACCGGGTATCGCTGGTTTAGTGCTTACAGTCGGCATGGCTGTAGATACCAACGTGATTATTTTTGAACGAATCAAAGACAAAATGCGCGAAGGCCGAAGCTTTGCGCAGGCTATCGATCTCGGTTTTGACAGCGCATTTGCCACCATCCTTGATGCCAATATTACCACCATGATTACCGCTGTGATTTTGTACGCCATTGGTAACGGTCCGATACAAGGCTTTGCGTTAACGCTAGGTTTGGGTCTGTTAACCAGTATGTTTACTGGCGTATTTGCGTCTCGAGCAATGATCAACTTAATTTGGGGCCGCGATGCCCGTCGTGATGTGAGAGTTTAATCATGGTCAAAATATTACAGCAACATATTCGTAAAATTCGCTACTTTACTACCTTGGTTTCATTAATTTTAACTGTGATTGCGATAGCCGCTTTAGGAATGAGAGGGTTAAACCTAGGCCTCGACTTTACCGGTGGCATGGTGACTGAAGTTAAAATCGACAAGCAGTTAACCAATCAAGATGTGCTGAGTGCGTTGCAGCCCGAGTTGGGTGAATCGACATCAGTGACTCGTTCTGGCGAAGAAGGTCGCTGGGTTATTCGCTATTCAGCACCAGAACAAGGACAAGAGCTAGCAAGTGTTGCGGATGTATTAAAGCCGATTTCGCATCAAGTCGATGTGGTCAGTAACAGTATCGTAGGGGCGCAAGTTGGTCAGGATCTGTTTGAGCAAGGTGGTCTGGCGCTGCTCGTTTCGGTATTGACCATCTTGGCTTACTTATGTTTCCGTTTTGAATGGCGTTTAGCCAGCGGATCATTGTTCGCCCTCGCACACGATGTGGTGCTTGTACTCGGTTTCTTCGCTATTACCCAGATGGAGTTTAACCTAACCGTTTTTGCCGCAATTTTGGCGATTCTTGGTTACTCTCTCAATGATTCGATCATCATCGCTGACCGAATTCGAGAGTTACTAATCGCGAAACAGACCTGGAAAACGGAAGAGATCAATGATCAAGCTGTTATTGCAACATTTTCTCGTACCATGGTGACATCAGGAACGACATTAATCACGGTCGGGGCATTGTGGATCATGGGCGGTGCCGCGTTGGCTGGGTTTTCTACCGCCATGTTTATTGGGGTATTGTCCGGTACGTGGTCGTCTATTTCAATTGGTACCGTTTTACCAGAGCGATTGAAACTGGAGTCAAAGCATTATTTACCAGTAGAGGTTGATACTGCGCCTTAATGTATATTTGTGCTTGCAGGTAAGCGAAAAATGCCACTCATTTAGAGTGGCGTTTTTTAATGTCATCGGGATGGAAATAAGATTGTTTTGGTTGAAATAGCTATATGGGAAAGCTTTTAGAGTTCTATCAGAAATCACCTCTTTACCATTAACTCATTAATAGCCAAACGCCTACACCCATCATCAAAGTGCCCGCTACGCGGTTCATCAGACGGACATTTTTTGAATGCCCAAGTACACGTTTTAACCCTTTCCCTCCGGTTGCGTAGAGGGACATACAGAGGAATTCAAACATCAGAATGATCGAAATTAACACGGCCAATTGAGGCGCAAGAGCCGCATTTTGATCAATAAATGGTGGGAGTAGAGAAATCATAAAAGCCCAGCCTTTTGGGTTCGCAATCGCAGTTACGAAACCTTGAATGACTAAGTTCCAGTTGCCTTGAGGCAAGGCGGATGCTGTCTCTAGATTGATGGCAAGTTTGCCTCGGGATCGCCACATTTCAATGCCTAGGTATAGCAAATAGGCGCCACCGAGAAATTTAAGTACGATAAATAACCACGGATAATTAAGCATAATTGCCGCTATGCCCAGCACTGCTGAGATCGAAACAAGGGCAACCCCAGCCAGCTCACCCATCATCATCCATAACGCGCGTCGATACCCGACACTCATTCCTAACGTGAGTGCAAGTGTCATACACATCCCTGGCGTAATGGAAACAAAAAAGAAGGTAGGGATGAACATACTAAGCAATGTCATATTCATAGGTGTTATCGATTGTCTAATAAAAGGAAGACTCACAAAGATAGTGCAAAGTCGTTGTAGATGCTACTACTAACTTTTAATCACTTTTATATTTATATTATTGAACTTAATTAGATATATTAAATTAAAATACACAATAGTTTAATCACTGCGTCATATTAGTGCGCTTGCACCAGCTCAGAGCGAATTATTATTGATCCCAATAATTATCTTTTACAGTTTATGTTCAAGTGTGATTAATAATTCGAACATTCTGTTTTAAACGCAGTAAACGTTTACATTAATTTAATCATGATTAATTTTGAATCAATACTCTATTTTTTATTTATAAAATTATCGGTAATATTAAATATGATCTTATTTCACTAAAGAGTGTAATCGCCTTTTGTTGTGTTAAGTGATTGATTGATATGATTTTGAGTGTTTTGATATGACCTGTCTTAATCTTTAATTTCATTCAAAAACAACGCCTTGTTTTTTATTTAACAATTATTTATCATTTGTTTAACTTTTCATTGTTTGTGGGATCTAAATCAATAATACGAAAATAGACTATAGTATTATTTGAAATGTAATACTTATGGATTAAATTAAAACAAAAGGCACTAACGGATTGCTGCCGAATGGATTATTAAACACTTCGGATTTTTAATTAGTAGATTTGTTTTTATTCTCAATAAAGAATGGAGTCGTCAATGAATAAAGTCGCTTTGATCACTGGGTCAAAAGGCGGAATTGGTTCCGCAATTTCCTCTCAATTAGTGAACGATGGCTTTCGAGTTATCGCTACTTACAGCACTGGCAACTATGAGTGTGCGTTGGAATGGTTTAACAGCAAAGGCTTCACCAAAGATCAGGTTCGCCTTTTGGAGTTAGATGTTACCGACACAGCTCAATGTGCAGAAAAGCTAGCACTTTTGCTTCAAGAAGAGGGGACGCTTGATGTTGTGGTCAACAACGCAGGTATCACTCGTGATGGCGTCTTCAAGAAGATGACTGCAGAAGCTTGGAACGACGTGATCAATACCAACCTCAATAGTTTGTTCAACGTTACTCAGCCAATTTTCGCGGCAATGTGTGAAAAAGGTGGCGGACGTATCATCAATATCTCATCGGTTAATGGGCTCAAAGGTCAGTTTGGTCAAGCGAATTACAGTGCTGCGAAAGCTGGGATGATTGGCTTTTCTAAAGCGTTGGCTTTCGAAGGTGCACGCTCAGGCGTTACCGTCAACGTGATTGCTCCGGGGTACACCGGAACGCCAATGGTAGAGCAAATGAAACCTGAAGTGTTGGAGTCGATTACTAATCAAATTCCAATGAAGCGTTTAGCGACACCAGAAGAGATTGCAGCATCTGTTAGCTTCTTAGTGAGTGATGCAGGCGCATATATCACTGGCGAAACACTGTCGGTGAACGGCGGCCTTTACATGCACTAAGGATAGAGATGATGGAAAAAGTTTATATCGTAGCAGCAAAGCGTACACCAATTGGCGCATTCGGTGGAAGTTTAAAAAATACGTCGGCGGGCAACTTAGCGGCAGTCGCTATTAAAGGTGCTCTCGAAGCTGCAAAACTGAGTGGCGATAAGATCGATGAAGTAATTGTTGGTAATGTTGTTAGCGCAGGCCAGGGGATGGGCGTGGGTCGCCAAGCGGCATTATTCGCGGGTATACCAGAGTCTGTGCCAGCGTATGGCGTCAATATGGTGTGTGGTAGCGGCATGAAAACCGTGATGGATGCTGTAGCTCACATTCGTAACGGCGATGCGCAAGTAGTGGTTGCTGCTGGTGTTGAGGTGATGTCTCAAATCCCTTTCACGGTACCAAGTAGCGTCCGCGATGGTAACAAGATGGGCAACATGGAAATGAAAGATCTGCTCATTACGGACGGGCTAACGGATATCTTTAATCAGTACCATATGGGCGTGACCGCGGAAAACGTGGCGAAGGAAGTGGGTATTACCCGAGAGCAGCAAGACGCCTATGCCTTAGCCAGCCAACAAAAAGCAGTCGCTGCGATTGAAGCGGGTAAATTCAAAGATGAAATTGTACCGGTTGAAGTAATGCAGCGCCGTGAAAAGATTCTGTTTGATACAGACGAATATCCAAAGGCAAATGCAACACTCGAAGGTTTGAGCAAGCTGCGCCCTGCATTTGACCGCGAAGGTACGGTGACCGCGGGTAACGCGTCAGGTATCAACGATGGTGCGAGTGCGATCATCGTGGCATCAGAAAGCGCAGTTCAAGTGCATGGCTTGACACCTCTGGCTGAGATTGTGAGTTATGCGCAGTCAGGTATCGATCCGAAGATCATGGGGCTCGGGCCAGTTGAATCGGTGAATAAAGCGCTAGCGAAAGCAGAGATCAATATTCAGGATATTGATGTATATGAGTTGAATGAAGCCTTTGCAGCTCAGGCTCTTGGGGTGATTCATCAGTTGGCAGAAACAAACCAAGTTCCGGTCAATACGATTCAAGATAAAGCAAACTTCAATGGCGGTGCGATTGCGTTAGGTCACCCACTTGGTGCATCTGGCAACCGAATTCTGGTCACTTTAGTTCACGAACTTCATAAGCAGGACGCCCAATACGGTGTGGCTTCACTGTGTGTGGGTGGCGGTATGGGGACAGCTGTCATTCTAAAAGCAATTAAGTAATTTTTTAAACGGACATTTATATTCATTTATCTAGGAGATACACCATGTACACTGATTTTTTCAAAACATTCAGCGATCAAACAGAGAAAACACTAGAACCTTACATGAAGTTCAACAAGCTTGTGACTAAAAACGTTGAAGTGCTGACTGAGCTTCAACTAAACGCGATGCGTACGTACAGTGAAATGGGTATTACGCAAATGAAAGCTGCGTCAGAAATCAAAGACGTGACTTCTCTGACTGCATTCAATAGCCAGCAGCTAAGCGTAATGACTAAGCTTTCTCAACAAATGATGGATGACAGCAACAAGCTGCAAGCTATCGCAAAAGAATTCAAAGAAGACGTTGAGAAAATGACTTCGGAAAATCTTAAGACTGTTACTCCAGCGTAATTTGTCCGATTCTCGCCGCCATAGGGTCTGTTAATCTTTCGTGGTTGGTTTTTGTTCGAGATAAAAGCGTTTTAATCGCGGCGAGAGGTTTGTAGCTTAGTCACTCTAAGCAAAATACCTCTCAACAAAGAGTAAAACGCTTTTAGCCGAACCCATCGGGCAGCGTTTGTGGCTCCTTTCTACTGCGTTATCGGCTTATCAAGTAGGTAAACTACATTTCAAAGCCTCTGCCTTGTATAAAGAACCCACAAACCGCTGCAAAAATCAGCTCAAAAGGTCAACAGACCCTAGATTTGGGCGGCGTTGTTTTTTCCGAATATAGGAGTAAGACTATGTTTCAACACTTCTTTTCGGACTATCTTGTAAAGCTTCAGGAAACCAATCAACAATGGTGGCATGATTTCGAAGTCAACAAGGCAGTCGTGAATTCTCCTTTGAACAAGGCTATGCAAGAAGTGAACTTTGAGGACACTGCCAAACTGTTTGAACAAGCTGCCAATCAACCAGCTGCGATTCTTAAACTGCAAGCCGAGTGGTGGGAGCAGCAGTTGCAAATCTGGCAGAACGTTGTTCTGGCAGGCAACCAGACGCAAACAATAGAAGCGGATAGAGGCGATAAACGTTTTTCTCATGAGGATTGGCAAAATGAGGCGATGTACAGTTTCATCAAGCAATCTTATCTACTATTTAGCAAAACGTACTTGGATACCATCGAGTCATTAGAGGGCTTAGATGAGAAGGCGAAAGAGCGAATTATTTTCTTTTCCCGCCAAGCAATTAATGCCCTCTCCCCATCTAACTTCATTGCAACCAATCCAGAGCTTTTAAAACTAACCCTTGAGCAAAACGGTCAAAACCTATTAGCAGGTTTAGAACAGTTTAAAGAAGACGTAGAGTCGAGCGCGGACATTTTGAAAATCCGTATGACCAATAACAATGCTTTCCGTGTAGGTGAAGATGTCGCAACCACAGCGGGTGACGTGGTTTTCAAAAACGAACTGTTTGAGCTGATCCAATACCGTCCGGTGACGGAGAAAGTCAACGCGACGCCGCTACTTATTGTGCCGCCATTCATCAATAAGTATTACATCTTAGATCTCACCGAGAAGAACTCGATGGTTCGTTGGCTGCTAGAGCAAGGACATAGTGTATTTATGATTTCCTGGCGTAATCCTGGCAAAGAGCAAGCCGAAGTTGAGTTTGGTGACTATGTAACAGAAGGTGTGGTGAAAGCCGTATCTGCGATTGAAGACATTACTGGTCAAGAGCAGATCAATGCGGTTGGGTACTGTATTGGCGGGACGGTTCTTGCAAGTACTGTTGCGTACTATGCTGCTAAGAGAATGAAAAAACGCATTAAATCTGCGACGTTCTTTACTACGCTTCTCGATTTTTCTCAGCCGGGAGAAGTTGGCGCTTATATCAATGATGTGATCATCAGTGCAATCGAAGCGCAGAACAACGCGAAAGGTTATATGGATGGCCGCTCTTTAAGTGTGACTTTCAGCTTGTTGCGTGAAAACAGCTTGTACTGGAACTACTACGTGGACAACTACTTAAAAGGTAATAGTCCTGTGAATTTCGACTTGTTGTACTGGAACAGCGACAGTACCAACGTCAGCGCTGCAGCGCACAACTTCCTGCTTCGAGAGCTCTATCTGGAAAACAAACTGATACAAGATAAAGGCGTGAAAATCGGTGGCGTCTGGATAGATCTGAATAAGATTAAAATCCCGAGCTACTTTGTATCGACCAAGGAAGACCATATTGCGCTTTGGCAAGGTACATATCGTGGCGCTCTGAACACTGGCGGCAACAAGACGTTTGTACTAGGCGAGTCGGGGCACATCGCGGGTATTGTTAATCCTCCGTCTAAGGGCAAATATGGCTATTGGTTAAACGATACGCTAGAAGACTCTGCTGAGGAATGGCTTAGCAATGCAGAGCGTAAAGATGGATCCTGGTGGACACACTGGAACGAATGGTTACTTCAGTTCAATCCAGAAGAACAAGTTGAACCATTCTCTATCGGCTCTGAAAACAATCCCGTGATTGATGAAGCGCCAGGTACTTACGTTAAACAGGTATTGCCTGTGAAATAAGCTTAAACGGTCATCGTTTCCTTTAGTATTAAAATTTGGCGATACTCTTAGCGACCCTCGTGGTCGCTTTTTTTAATGTCTAAAAACGAAAAAGCGCTGAGTATCTGCTCAGCGCTTTGTAGTAGTCAGTGCATGGACAAAGTATTCAAACGTTGGCAAGTTTGGGTACCCATGCATTACGTTCTTGGATTACAGGTTCTTATCTTTACCTAGCGACAAAACCCACAGAGAAACGGCAGCGACGCCGACAAAACCAGACAAAATGATTACCGGCATTGCGCTGTATCCAAGGATGTGCCAAATCACAGATTCTAGTGTACTCATGGTCAGTTCTCCTTATTGCCAGCCTTCTACGCCGTGCATATCAGGTAATTTATGTGCGATACCTTTATGACAATCGACACAGGTTTTATCGCCTGAAGCTAACGCTGTTGAGTGTTGAGCAGAAGCACGAGAGCCTTGTTGTGAATAGTCCATATAGTCGAACTCGTGGCAGTTACGGCACTCTAAAGAGTCGTTTTTCTTCATACGAGCCCACTCACGCTCTGCCAAATGCCCGCGACGTTCCTGGAATTTCTCCGGCGTATCAATGGTACGAAGCACATAGTGAGCAAACAACTCTTTGGAAGCCTGCACCTTACGTACGATCTTATCCGTCCATTCATGAGGAACGTGACAATCTGAACAGATAGCGCGTACCCCTGAACGGTTTGAGTAGTGGATTGTTTCTCTGATTTCAGCCACGATTGGCGCGTGACAGCCAGAACAGAACTCTTCGGTATTCGTCGCTTCCATCCCTGTGTTAAATGCGCCCCAAAACAGCAGACCACCAGCAAAACCTAGGAATAAAACCACGCCAGCGGCAGCTTTGCTCGGGCTCTTCAGTCTATTCCAAAACGCTTTAAGTATTTTCATAAGTAACCTCTTAGCACTCGCGTTTCAATTACTGAAGTGAATCTACGGATTGGAATTCATTTTCCACTAGTGGCTTCGCATCAGTTTGCGGAACGTGACATTGCAAACAGAAGAAGCGACGAGGAGAGACATCAGCCAGTACAGCGTCTTGGCGGTTAACATAGTGGGTTACGCTGATTTTTGTAGCGCCTGACTCTTTCGCATTCTTCCAGCTATGGCAGGCAAGGCATTTATTCGCGTTCAAAGAGACCTCATAGTTACGGATACTATGTGGAATCAACGGTGGCTGATAAACATAGCTGTCTTCAACTATTTGATCCTTAGGGTAATCTTTGAACTCATCAGCAGCGCGAGTATCTTCTAGTTGAGACATGCCGCGCAAAGACTCTAACCCGCCAGTGCCTCCAGGGTTGTTTAACTCAGCTTGTGCAATGCCTGTCACTAAAGCACCTACTGATAGAAGTGCGACAAGTAATTTTTTCATCATTTCTTCTCCGCCTTTATGGCTTAAATTCTTTTTCAGGCCGCCGCTTGGGCGGCCGTATTATTCGATATCTGAAGCATTAAGCGATCTTGGTGATTTTGACTGGACACTTTTTAAAGTCTGTCTGTTTTGACAGTGGGTCAGTCGCATCCAGGATTAACTTGTTAATCAAAATACGAGCATCAAAGAATGGTACAAAGACCAAGCCTTTTGGCGGACGGTTACGACCTCGAGTTTCTACACGAGCACGGACTTCACCACGTTTATTGGCGATGAGTATTTCTTCTCCGCGACGAACATTACGTGCTTTCGCGTCATCCGGGTGCATGTAACACACTGCGTCTGGAACCGCTTTGTAAAGCTCAGGAACACGACGAGTCATGGTGCCAGTATGCCAGTGTTCAAGAACACGGCCAGTACATAGCCATAAGTCGTATTCTGAGTCCGGCATTTCTGGTGGCGCTTCGTATGGTGCAGAGATGATCTTCGCTTTACCATCCGCGTTACCATAGAAGTCCCAACCTGAGCCTGCTTTCGCGTATGGATCTGAGCCTTCTTTAAAGCGCCATTGTGTTTCCTTGCCATCAACAACTGGCCAGCGTAAGCCGCGTACAGTGTGGTAAACATCGTATGGTGCTAAGTCGTGACCATGACCGCGACCAAATGTAGCATACTCTTCGAACAAACCTTTTTGAACGTAGTAGCCGAAGTGATGTGAATCGTCGTTCAGTTCACGAGCCTCTTCGACAGGGAACTTGTCGACCTGACCGTTTTTAAACAGCATGTCATACATGGTTTTGCCGCGATACTCTGGCGCTTTTGCAAGTAACTCTTCAGGCCACACTTCTTCCATTTTGAAGCGTTTCGCGAATTCCATGACCTGCCATAGATCCGATTTCGCTTCACCCACAGTACCAACTTGTTGATACCAGGCCTGAGTACGGCGTTCTGCGTTACCGTAAGCGCCTTCTTTCTCAATCCACATTGCGGTAGGAAGAACCAAGTCAGCCGCTTGTGCCGTCGCGGTTGGGTATGGATCAGATACCACGATGAAGTTTTCCGGGTTACGGTAACCAGGAAGACGCTCTGTGTTAATGTTCGGACCTGCTTGCATGTTGTTGTTACATTGAACCCAGTAACAGTTCAACACACCATCGTTCAGCATGCGATCTTGGAGTACAGCGTGAAAGCCAGGTTTTGGCGGAATCGTACCTTCAGGCAATTTCCAGATTTTCTCTGCGATCTCACGGTGTTTAGGGTTTGCTACAACCATGTCCGCTGGCAGACGGTGAGCAAAGGTACCTACTTCACGTGCTGTACCACAAGCTGATGGTTGGCCAGTTAATGAGAATGGACTGTTCCCCGGAGTCGCGATTTTACCCGTTAGTAGGTGGATGTTGTAAACCAGGTTGTTCATCCATACACCGCGAGTATGTTGGTTCATACCCATGGTCCAAAGTGACATGACTTTGGTATTTGGATCAGCGTATTGTTTAGCAAGCTCGATCAGTTTCTCTTTCTCAACACCAGAAATTTCTGACGCTTTCTCAACTGTGTAAGGAGCGACAGATTTTTTATACTCTTCAAAAGAGATAGAAGTAAGTTTGCCTGAGTTTGGATTCTTTGCCGCTTTTTGTAATGGGTCTTCATCACGTAAGCCGTAGCCGATATCAGTATCAGCCTGTGTAAAGTTAGTGTGCTTGTTGACGAAGTCCCAGTTTACCGCATCATTTTCGATGATGTAGTTCGCAATAAAGTTTGCGATCGCAAGGTCAGACTGAGGATTAAAAATGTAACCCTGGTCAGCCAACTCAAATGAACGGTGGTAGTAGGTAGAAAGTACGTTTACTTTCACGTGAGGGTGACTCAGACGACGGTCAGTGATACGTGTCCAGAGTACAGGGTGCATCTCGGCCATGTTAGAACCCCAAAGCACAAATGCATCGGCGTTCTCGAAGTCATCATAACAGCCCATTGGCTCATCAATACCAAACGCGCGCATGAAGCCGACAACTGCAGAGGCCATACAGTGACGTGCGTTCGGGTCAATGTTATTCGAACGGAAGCCTGCTTTCATCATTTTTGCCGCAGCGTAGCCTTCCATTACGGTCCATTGACCAGAACCAAACATACCGATACTCGTTGGTCCCTTTTTCTCTAAAGATGCTTTCCATTTCTCTGCCATAATATCGAAGGCAGCATCCCAAGATACCGGAGTAAAGTCGCCATCTTTATGGTATTTGCCATCTTTCATACGAAGTAATGGCTGAGTCAGACGGTCTTGCCCGTACATGATTTTAGAAAGGAAGTAACCTTTGATGCAGTTCAAGCCTTTGTTCACTGGTGCTTCTGGATCACCTTGCGTGGCCACTACTTTGCCGTTTTGCGTGCCAACAAGAACAGAACAGCCTGTACCACAAAAACGACAAGGCGCTTTGTCCCAAGTAATTTTGCTTTGATCAGAGCTTGCAATCAGGTTAGCGGCAGAGGCTGGTAGTGTAATACCTGCGACAGCAGCAGCTGATGCAGCCGCGTTTGCTTTCACAAACGCACGTCTTGTCATTTTCATACTTCACCCTCGATTTGGGAATGTTGTGTTCCAGTGTCTTGGTCATCAGCTTGTTCAAGCTCAGTCTCAATTTGGTGGTAAACTAGGACTGTACTTAAGACATTCGGTAAATTATTAATCGCATCGATAGTATCGGTGATGAAGCCTTGGTTTTCGGTTTCAAGCACCACAACGATCTTGCCCTCTGGACTGTCGCCGTAGATCTCTGCATTTTCATATGCTTTGATCTGGGCTTTAATCTCATCCAGATGCTCAGGCAGTACGTGTACTACCAAACTTGAAATATGCACTTCATTTAGTGACATATAGATCTCTCAGTTGTTGCCTTTCTATACACAGTTCAGGCAGTTATATTTATATTGCTCACATTGATGGATGCAGTTGGACACACTGAAACACATGCGCCACAACCGTTACATTCATCAAGGTTTAAAATTGGTTGTGCTACTTTCCCCAGTTCTAATTTGAACTGAATGGCCATTGGGTCGCACATATCCCCGCAGCTTCGGCATTCAACATTGCTTTTAGCTAAACAGCGGTCATTTATTTCCGCTTTTGCCTGCCAAGGTTGCTCTGTTTTTGCTAAAAATAGTGGCTCTGGACAGGCATCTGCGCATTGATAACAAAACGTACATTCATCGATAGTAAAATTGACCGATGGGAATCCGCCGTCACTTTTGGTTATAATTTTGGTTTCGCAGACATCAATGCACTTTCCGCAGCGTGTACAACCGTCGGTAAAGTGTTCAGGCTGCGCTAACCAAGGTAGGCGTACCGCATCATTAGAATGCGTTTTTCTCGCAAACAGTCTTCTTCTTGAAAGGTCTACCACTTAGCCACCTCAACATGGATGTTCAACTTAAATTTTTGTACTCAGGTAAGCTTAGTCCAGAATTTTCATTAATAAACTGTCATTAACGCTCACGAAATTGTAGTTTTTGACATATTCGTATAAATACCTCCAAGGGGTTAATTGGGGGGCATTGTTGTTTTAGATCAATAAATTCCGTCGCGGGTGATCACATATTGATGAGTCTGAAACGTCATGGGCTCACTGTACAAGCCAATCGGACAACAAAGTGAGGAACTCAGGTTGTTTAAAAATGTGAAAAAGTCAGTAACTGGGACGATTGCTTCTGCAATGCTGATCATTTTGTTGCTATCGATTGCAACAACTGGCTTTGCTATTTTCACGCTGGCGTCTAGCCTCAACGATGCTGAAGCGGTTAATGTTGCAGGGTCCATGCGTATGCAGAGTTATCGTTTGGCTAATGACATTCAGATCAAGTCCGTTGATTACTCAGCACATATCGAAGCATTTGAGCGTTCCATTTATTCACCGTCGATGAAAGCGTTGCAAAGTTGGTCGGTCCCTGAAGACATTATCCAAGACTATTACGGTTTAATTTCTCGATGGCATGAACTAAAAGTTGTTCTAAAAAGGAAGGACCCGAGTGACTACCAAATGTTAGTTGCTGGGTTCGTTCAGCAGATAGATGCATTTGTATTTAAGCTGCAAAGCTTTTCAGAACAAAAGTTGATCAACCTGGCGTGGATCGGTGGTCTTGGTCTCGGCGGGATTCTCTGTGCCAGTATATTCGTAGTTCTCTTTGTGCGACGCGAAGTGGTTAAGCCACTGCGCTCTTTGGTCGTTGCGAGTGAGCAGATACAAAATCGCTCTTTCAATATTGCGCTTGAAGCACCAAGCAACAATGAAATGGGCATATTGACGCGTACCTTTAATCGTATGGCAACTGATCTTGGGAAACTCTACCGTGGGTTAGAAAAAGCCGTGGACGAAAAGACGCGCAAGTTACAACAAGCTAATCAATCGCTTGAAGTGTTATATGATTCTTCAAAAGAGCTGACTGCTTCACGAATTAGCCAGGATAACTTTCAAGCGATTTTACAGCATCTTGCTAGCCTGGAAGGCATTAAGGCGGTCAAACTGGAGATAGAACAGCTTGGCGAGCCAAATTGGATCCTCACTGAAGGAGAAGAGTGTTGTAATGACTGTGATGAAGCCTGCCATGCAGAGACGCTTATACTTGATGGTGAGCACTTGGGGTATCTGTATTGGAAGGCGGGGCTACCTTGTCCGAATGACTCCTTAATAGATAACTTTGTACAAATTATTTCCCGTGCTGTGTATTACAATCGAGCCCAGCGTCAAGCGGAGCAAATTTTGTTAATGGAAGAGCGGGCCACCATTGCGCGAGAATTGCATGATTCATTGGCTCAGGCGCTTTCTTACCTGAAAATTCAAGTCGCTTTGCTTAAGAGAAGCGTGAAAAATTTACCGGATGAAAAGGCGATATCACAAGCTAATCAGGTAATTGCTGAGCTGGATACGGGATTATCGGCTGCGTATACTCAGTTGAGGGAGCTACTCACAACCTTCCGCTTAACAATAAAAGAGGGCAGTTTCGGACAGGCGTTGCAAGAAATGGTAGCGACATTGAATGAACAAACGGCCGCTAAGATATCTCTAAATAACCGTCTTTCTTCAACAGAGTTAGATGCGCATCAACAGGTGCATTTACTGCAGTTGATCAGGGAAGCAACCCTTAACGCGATGAAGCATGCGCAAGCGGATAATATTGTTATTCAGTGCCTCGATTGTGACGGGAAGATCACAGTAACAATAGAAGATGACGGGTTAGGCTTTGATCATCAAGACCAAAAAATTAATCATTACGGTATGAGTATCATGCAGGAGAGAGCAACAAGGCTGCATGCTGACCTTCATGTGGTCGCGTCGAAAAACAATGGTTGTACCGTAACACTTGAATTCCAACATAGTAAGGAAGTAAACATTGACAGCGTGTAAAGTAATGCTGGTGGATGACCATCCACTAATGCGACGTGGTATCCAACAGCTTTTAAGTTTCGAGCCAGAGTTTGAAATTGTTGCAGAAGCGAGTAACGGTGCGGACGCTGTTGCTAAAGCGCATGAATTGGAACTGGATTTAGTGCTTCTCGATCTCAATATGAAGGGAATGTCTGGCTTAGATACCCTAAAAGCTTTACGAGCTGACGGGTGTGAAGCGCGCATTGTTATTCTGACGGTATCGGATAGCCCAGCGGATATTGATGCAATTGTTCGCACTGGTGCCGATGGGTACTTGCTAAAAGATACCGAGCCAGATGAGCTAGTTGAGTTGTTGAAGCAGGCTCGTAGTGGTGACAAAACATACAGTCAGGAAGTGACAAAATATCTCAGCGAGCGTGGGGATCAAGAAGATGTATTTGCTGCGTTGACCGAGCGTGAAAGCCAAATACTAAAAGAAGTAGCGAAAGGGTTTCGAAATAAACAAATTGCTGATCGCCTTTTCATATCAGAGTCGACAGTAAAAGTACACATGAAAAGTTTGCTAAAAAAATTGAGAGTTCCGTCCCGCACAGCAGCTACCGTTCTTTATTTAGAACGTTTTGGCGATAGCAAGTAGCACTAAAAATCCACCTCTACTTACAATAGAGGTGGTATTTCAATAATCTGGGCGAATAGAGTACAAGTCGCTAATATGCTTCCCACACCCTAAATAAAACTGATAAGCCGAGTCTTTGCTCTCGGCGTCTACCATCATGCGGAACATTCTTCCCTGCTCAAAATATAAAATTTCATATTCTACACAGTTATCAAGTTGCTCAACGGCAGCCATACTTAGCCTCCATAAACTATCCTAGAATTATTCAAGCAAATTATATGCCGTTTTAGGGAGCGCTATTCGATTTGTTTTTAGCCAACCAATACGCTCAAATTCACTTTTTGCGGATAGTAATGATCAAAAAGTTATTTTCAAACTCTATATTCTATTAGGGTGACAACAAATATTTGTCACATCGAGGTAAGTTTGCCGCAATATTAAGTGATACCACTGATTATAGAGCTTAATCGAAAGAAAAGGGAATCAAGTAAGTGATTAAATTATATGGTGCATATAAAAAAGTGCTTCGGTACAGCCTTATATTGATTTCCATTTTTGTCCTGGTTGGCTGTACCAAAAGGTTCTTCTATAACAATTTGGATTGGTTCGTCCTGGAATATCTGGACGATTATGTCACTCTCAACCAAGAGCAAGAGAATTTGCTAGAAGAACGGTTGTCATTCTTAGCAGAGTGGCATAAGAAAGAAGAGCTACCTCGTTATGTCGACCATTTAAAGGAAATGGAAACCATGACAGAGGAAGATATTACGTTAAATTACTTACAGCAAAGCCGAGATAGATTCCGTGAACACTATTACCGTATTGTTAGTAAGGTTGCGCCAGAATTGTTCTCATTGAGCTTGTTATTAACGCCGCAGCAGCAACATGAGTTTTTACTCAACGTACAAAAGGATTATAACAAGAGAAATGCTAAATATGCTGATAAGACAGAAAAGGAAGTCAGAAAGATTGTTTTTGATAAGACGGAAGAGTGGGTGACCGAGTGGATAGGGGAACTTAATAATGATCAACAACGGTATGTGACGCAATTTTCTAATCAAGTTATTCTCAATAGTCCTTTATGGCGTAATTATCGAGCATCAATATATCAAGAGCTCGAATATATGTTCGACAATAAATCCAACAGTGTTATTTATCAAAAAGTGTTCATGCAATTAATGTTTGAGCCAGAAAGTTTTTATAGTGACCAATTATCTCAAAATATGGAGCACAATGTAGCGCTGGTGGACCAGCTTACCCTTTCACTCTCTAGGTCCATGACGGAAAAGCAGTGGAACCATTTTCACGGTAAAGTTGCAGAGTGGCGTGAATTAGCGCAAGAGCTTCTGGATTGAACTGTATGATTAGCACTGTTTTTAATTAGAAAATGATTCAAAGCAAGTTCTTATTCTACGTTGGGCGTAACATGCAAAGAAGCCTAGAGTAATGAGAATAATTATGAAGCATTTAGTTGAAAGATTTCTTCGCTACGTCACGTTCAATACCAAATCAAACCCCAAAGTGACGACCTGCCCAAGCAGTCCGGGTCAGCTCGTTTTTGCACAACATTTAAGACAGGAAATGATTGACCTCGGCTTAAGTGATGTCATCTTAACAGACAATGGTTACTTGATGGCGAGATTACCATCTAATGTGAATTACGATGTGCCAGCTATCGGTTTTATCGCGCATATGGATACGGCTCCAGATGCTTCCGGCAAAAATGTTTCACCTCAGTTTGTGGAAGACTATCAGGGGGGGGACATTGCGCTGGGGCTTGGTGACGAAGTGTTATCACCAGTTCAATACCCTGATTTGCATCAGCTTCATGGTCACAACCTGATCACGACAAATGGTAAGACCCTTTTAGGCGCAGATAATAAAGCAGGCATCGCAGAGATATTATCGGCAGTTGCGATGCTGATTGAAAACCCTGACATTCCGCACGGTGATATCTGCATCGGATTCACGCCCGATGAAGAGATCGGTCGAGGTGCGGATAAATTCGATGTTGAAAAGTTTGGTGCGCAATGGGCATACACAGTAGATGGTGGTCCTCAAGGTGAACTGGAATATGAAAACTTCAATGCCGCAAGCGCTGATGTAATTTTCCATGGTGTCAGTGTTCACCCGGGTACGGCAAAAGGGAAAATGGTCAACGCGATGAACATGGCGGCCAAGTTTCAGGCTCAGATGCCAGAAGATCAAACTCCCGAAACCACAGAAGGTTATGAAGGCTTTTACCATCTTAAATCAGGCAGTCTTGGCATTGCTCATAGTGAGTTAGGCTATATTATTCGTGATTTTGACCGAGAAGGTTTAGAAAGTCGTAAAGTATTTATGCGCAAGTTAGTGGATGAGATGAACGCCGGACTGAAACATGGCTGTGTAGAAATCAAAATCACAGACAATTACTACAACATGCGTGAGATGGTCGAGCCTTATCCTCATATTATCGACCTTGCAAAGCAAGCGATGGAAGCGTGCGATGTCGAGCCGTTGATTAAACCAATACGAGGCGGAACCGATGGCGCTCGTTTATCATTTATGGGTTTACCATGCCCGAATATCTTCACTGGTGGGTTTAACTTTCATGGTATTCATGAATTCGTTTCAATCGAAATGATGGAAAAATCGGTGGTGGTAATCGCCAAAATTGCCGAGCTGACTGCGAAGAAATACCAGTAGTTCTAAACACTATGGCGAACAAATAAAAACAGCCCAGATATAGTCTGGGCTGTTTTTTTGTGTTGTTTGAAATGAAGATTAACGAACGTCTGTACCTTCAATTTCGATGTCTTCTAACGGTAGCCAGTCCACTTCTACGCCAGCTTGATCGAACATATCCTGGCTGACCTGAATTTTATCCCCCCAGCGAGACAGAAAATCTTCTGATTGCTCTGGGCAGTGTACGCGTGAGATGCCAGTCTGAATAATTTTGGCCGCACAGTTAGGACACGGAAAATGGGTGACCCAAATATCACAGCCGTCTAAATCACGCTTAGAAAACAGAATGGCGTTTTCTTCTGCATGCAGTGTCTTTAAGTATTTAAGTTCTCGCTCATCGGTATCCACGCTGTCGGAAACCCCGTGTGGATAGCCGTTAAAGCCTACAGAAACGATACGGTTTTGCTTAGTAATTACCGCACCAACTTGCGTGGATGGATCTTTACTCCAAGATGCCACCAATTCGGCCATTTGGTAAAAACGTTTCGCCCATTTAGAAATCATGTACATCCTCTCGTTCGAAGGCTTTGAAATATCGAAATGATAACTCATTTTGTTTAAAAAAATAGTCAAAAAACCATTATTAACGCTTAAGTGCCCATTTTCATTGGTCTTCTGGGTGTGAACAGCCAGCTTTTCGGTTAATTGGTATCTGAACATGCGTTTAGATGCGCTCGAGAGGGGCAAGATGAACAGACATAGACAGCACTGATGATTGGTGGTTTTTTATGTTGCGGGATAAATAAAGATCATAAAAAAATTTCCATTGCATAACGTTAATTTTACTTGGTTTCATTTGATTACAATTAGAAACGATTTGCATAGTTTATGTAGGAGAATTCGCACTTTACAGACGGTAAGGTTGAAGGGTTATTTAATAATATCCTGTTCCATAAAAATGGTAAATACATGCAAAAGAAAACACTTGTCGCACTAATAGCGGCTACAACTATCCTTGCAGGATGCGAAGAAGTGAATAATACCCAGAGAGGGAGTCAGACTCCTCTCGTTGTGACACAGGATGTCAACGTTATCGACTACCAACCAAGCAAGTCGTACATTGGCCGTATTGAAGCTGTAGAAGATACCAATATTAGTGCTCAAATTTCTGGCTATTTGAAAGCACGTCATTTTGAAGAAGGACAAATGGTAGAAAAAGGTCAGCTACTTTATTCTATTGAGCCTTCTTCTTTTGAGGCTCAGGTAGCAAGTGCGAAAGCAACCTTAGCTCAGGCGAAAGCTGCACTCAAGAAAGCGGAATTAGACCATCAACGCGGAAAAAACTTGCTTCCTCGCGGCAGTATTTCCCAATCTGAGTTTGACGCCCTGACTGCGGCGCTTTTAGGTGCAAGAGCGGAACTTGAAGCCGCGAACGCGCAGTTGAAGTTAGCGGAAGTGAACCTCTCTTATACACAGATTCGCGCCCCATTTAGCGGTCGCATTAGTGATACCAAAGTAAGTACTGGTGATTTGGTTTCTCCATCATCAGGGGTTTTGACCACATTGGTGAGCTTAGATCCCGTTCATACATCATTCAGTGTCAGTGAACGCGAGCGCCTGGCTATGGGCATGGATAGAGTGAAAGGCGATGGTTCGGCGGAATCCAGCAGTGTAGAAGTACAGCTAGAGTTGGAAAACGGAGAATTCTTCGAGCACTTAGGACAACTCGATTTCTTAGGTAACCGTATTGATACCAGGACAGGTACGATTGCGATGCGAGCTATCGTGACGAATCCTGACCATAAGCTGCTACCGGGCCAGCACATCAAAGTGAACTTACGTGACAAGAATGCAAAAGATGTCATTGTCGTGCCGCGTAGAGCAGTGCAGACCGATCTGGAAGGCGACTTTGTTATGGTCACCACTGAAGGCAATATTGCAGAACGTCGTAACGTCGAGTTGGGGGCACAAGTAGAGCAAGGGATCATTATTCGCAAAGGTTTAGAGCAGAATGATTCTGTTATTACCCAGGGACTGCAGCGAGTACGTAACGGCATCGAAGTCAGTATTCAAACTCCAACTGAAACTGAACAGTAGGAGGAAGAATGTTAAGTCGTTTCTTTATACAAAGACCTAAGTTCGCGCTGGTTATTTCGATCATTTTGACGTTGGCAGGTGCCATCTCTTTAGCGATCCTGCCCGTTGCGGAGTACCCACAAATAAGTCCACCTTCAGTCAGCGTTTCAGCGTATTACACAGGGGCAAGTGCTGAAGTTGTCGAACAAGCGATAGCCGACCCGATAGAAACATCCGTTAACGGTGTAGAAGATATGATTTATATGTCTTCTAAAAGTGCTAACGATGGCTCTTACAGTTTGAACGTCACCTTCGATGTCGGAACTGATCCCGATATGGCTCAAGTTAACGTTCAGAACCGTGTGTCACAGATTGAGTCGAAGTTACCTCAAGAAGTTCGAATGGTGGGTGTAACGGTTAAAAAACGTTCACCAGACCTATTGATGGTGCTGAACTTCTATTCTCCGGACGGCAAGTATGATGACCAGTTCCTAATCAACTACATCAACCTCAATGTAAAAGATCAGCTTGCTCGTGCGAAAGGGATCAGTGAAGTTAATGTTATTGGTGGCGGTGAGTACGCAATGCGTGTTTGGTTGGACCCTGAAAAGATGGCCAACTTGAAGCTGACTACATCGGACGTATATGCAGCGCTGGCGGAGCAAAACGTTCAGGTTGCGGCTGGTCGGGTAGGCGCAGCACCTTACAATAACCCTCAGGAAGTTCAGTTTAATCTGGTGACTAAAGGTCGTTTGGAGAGCGTTAGCGAATTCGAGAATGTAGTACTTCGCGCCAATTCGAATGGTTCATCCGTCTACTTAAAAGATATCGCTCGTGTGGAACTGGGTAAAAAGTTCTACGATGGTAACGGTCAGTTCCGCGGTCAAGATGCGTCTATTGTTGCGTTGTCTCTTCAGTCCGATGCAAACGCATTGGAAAGTGGCAAAGCGGTAATGGAGCTACTCGATCGTTTAAGTAAAGATTTCCCTGAAGGCATGGCCTACGAGACCAGTTACGATACGACAGTTTTCGTTGCGGAGTCTATCAAAGGGGTTGTCAAAACTCTGATCGAAGCCATTTTACTCGTTATTGCGGTTACGTATCTGTTCTTAGGCAGTGCGCGCGCCACGCTAATTCCGGTGGTTGCCATTCCTGTCTCGCTGATTGGTACGTTCGCCATCATGCAAGTGACAGGTTTTACGATTAATACCGTTACTCTGTTTGGTTTGATTCTTGCGATCGGTATCGTGGTGGATGACGCTATCTTGGTTATCGAAAACGTTGATACAACTATGTCTAAGGATCCAACCATTTCACCGCGCAAAGCTACCTTGCTTGCAATGAAGGAGGTGACTGGGCCGATCGTTACCTCAACCTTGGTACTTCTAGCGGTTTTCCTACCAGTTGCCATGCTTCCGGGTATCACTGGCATTATGTATCGTCAGTTCGCACTGACTATCTGTATCTCGGTAGTGATTTCATCGATCAACGCATTAACGCTCTCTCCGGCGTTGTGTTCATTGGTGCTTAAGCAAGGTGGTGGCAATACCGCAAGTTGGTTCCAGGCATTCAACCGTGGTTTAGAGCATGTGACCAAAGGCTATGGTCAGGTTGCGGGCTTCTTGGTCAAGAAGTCACTGTTGCTTGTGACCTTCTTCATTGTTGCGGTTGCGGCAGTCTCTTTCTTTGCTAAGACGACATCCACAGCTTTTGTTCCTCAGGAAGATAAAGGGATCTTGCTGGTGAATGTTCAACTGCCAGATTCTGCTTCATTGTCTCGTACTGAAGAGGTCACGAGCGCGTTGATGCAAATGGTAGAGCAGGAACCTGGTGTTGATGGGGTGACGGTAGCAAATGGCTACTCCTTTATGACAGGAGCGGCCGCTTCAAACGGTGCCTCTATGTTCATTAAATTGCATGACTGGGAGACGCGAAATTCCTTAGAAGGGGACCATTCGGCGAATACTATTGCTAACCGTATCAACGGCCTTGCCGCGATGAAATTACCACAGGCTGTGGTGTTTGCTATGGGTCCACCTGCGGTTCCGGGTATGGGGGCGGCGTCAGGCTTTGAATTTGTGCTGGAAGATACCTTGGGACGTAGCCGTACAGATTTGTCCATGGTCATGGGGGAGATGATTCAGGCGGCAAACCAAGCACCGGAAATTGCTTATACGTTCAGTACATTCCGTGCAAACGTGCCGCATTACTATGTTGATATTGACCGTGAAAAGTCACAGCAACTCGGTATTTCATTGTCTTCAATCTTCCAGACACTGCAAGGCAACTTAGGTAGTTTGTATGTTAATGACTTCACCATGTTTGGTAAGAACTTCCGTGTGACTATGCAAGCGGACAGCCAGCATCGCAGTAGCATGCAGGATTTAGAACGCTTCCACGTCCGTACGGCTGGCGGAGATATGGTTCCGCTAAGCACATTGGTCAGTTACGAGCAGGTGTTTGAGCCTGATGTTGCATGGCGATACAACATGTACCGCAGTGCGATTATTCAAGGACAACCAGCACCGGGTTATTCAAGTGGTGATGCAATTGCAGCGATGGAACGTGTGGCGGCAGAGGTTCTACCGCAAGGTTACACTTATGAGTGGACGGGCATGGCTTATCAGGAAGTGCTTGCTGGCAATCAGGCGATTTATGCCTTTGCATTGGCACTGATCTTCATTTATCTGTTCATGGTGGCACAGTATGAAAGTTGGAGTATCCCGCTCGCGATTATTCTCGTCGTGCCAGTTGCAACACTCGGTTCTTTCCTTGCACTGAATCTAACTGGAACGCCGTTGAACTTGTACGCTCAGATAGGTCTCGTTCTGCTCATTGCGTTAGCCGCAAAGAACGCCATCTTGATTGTGGAGTTTGCTAAGCAAGAACGCGAAGAGAAAGATGCGGACATCGACAGTGCGGCAGTGAAGGGGGGGACGTTGCGTTTCAGAGCGGTAAACATGACGTCCTGGTCATTTATTTTGGGTATTTTCCCTTTGATTTTTGCAGCAGGTGCTGGGCATGTCAGTCAGAACTCTTTGGGCATTTCCCTTATTGGGGGGCTGCTATGTGTGCTTCTGGCGGGTACATTCCTGATCCCGGGTTTCTATGCTCTGGTGCAGAAACAGCGTGAGAAAGTGCACGGCGGCAATACTAAACTTGTCCCTCTCGATGATGAGTAGTGATGATCAAATGGTAGTAACCGACCTTTAGATGAAAAAGCCCGAAGCGTCATGCACTTCGGGCTTTTTATTTAGAATTAACTCAAGGGACTAGGCAACGCGAGTTTTAAATTCAGCCACAGCACTATCCATATCATGAGCTTGAGCAGAAACGGAATCCACTTCCTGCAAGCAATCCTTTGCCGATTGCATGTTGTTTTCCGAGATCACATTCAGATCTTTGATGGAGTCGCTGACTTGATTCATCACAATACCTTGCTCCTCAATCGCAGAGGCAATACGCTCTGAATTACCCTGAATCGTATGCATGTCCGTGATGATTTTTTGCAGGCTAGCGTCTAATTGCTCAGATGAGCTCAGAGTTTGTTGCCCTTGATCATTACACTGATCAATATCGGACACGACCGCTGACATTTGAGCTTGAATATCAGTGACCACTCGAGTGATTTCTTCCGTAGATTGATGAGTACGACTGGCCAATGCTCGAACTTCATCAGCAACCACTGCGAATCCGCGACCTTGCTCACCAGCACGCGCAGCTTCGATTGCCGCGTTGAGCGCGAGTAAGTTGGTTTGTTCCGCGATTTCCTGAATGATATTCACCGCACCACCAATTTTATCGACATGCTGATTTAAAGAGCGGATAGATTGCTGGCTGCTAGATAAAATATCAGTTAGCTGGCCAATATTAGTCACAGTGGTTTCGACAACTGTGCGGCCTTGCTCTGCATTGTTTGCAGCTTGATGGACTCCTTCCACGGCAACAGACGTACTTTCAGATATTTCACTGATGGTTGCTACCATCTGCTGAACGGCCGTCGCCATAGAGGCTGTATGATCGGTTTGAGTGTGAAATTGCTCCATAACGCCTTCAAGCTCACGGTGCATATTGTCGGTGCTTGCAGTCAATTGCATTGACTTCTCTTGCGTGTTTTGAATTAAACGCTCGAGCTTTTCCAACAGATCATTAAGGTGATGGCTGATATCAAAGAGTTCATCTTTACCCGCCAGATCGGAGCGTAGTGATATATTATTGCTCTCACTGATGTTTTTTATCGTCGTCATTAGGCTACTTACGCGAACGTTGATTGAACGAGATATTTGCCAAATGAGTACAAATAGAAAAATTAGCACTAAAGCCGTGATGGCCTGTTTAATGGTTACCATGCTCTGTTCGCGCTGAGTTGCCGTCTTATCAATCATTGACGAGAAAGTATCGAACTGAGCCTCTACCGCATGAGACATAGAGCGGGTCTTACCAAGTAAGCCCTTGTTGTAGGCAATACCAATGATTTGCTTTTGGTTGGCAACCTGCTCAGCAACTTTTATCAGTTCAGGTGCGTAAATACCCTTCAGTGAGTTAGGATCGAATTCCCCTGATTTTATCGCGTTATCAAAATGGATAAGTGACAGTAGCTGCTGATGGTCGGCAACTTTCTTCGCATTAAGCAACAGCGGTTCGTATCGAGCCAAAATTCCGCTTTCGCTGTTAAGGCCATACTGCTGGGAGGCAGACACCAGTGCCTGAAAGCCTTGCTGGTAAGCCAGTAAATCCTTTCGTAACTGATTACTCGACGGGAGTTCATAGTGAGTAAGAATGCCAGCGAGTTCTTCTTCGATGTGAAGAAATAAGTCGACATTGTCATTAAACTTTTCTAAATACTTGAAATCACTACGAAGCAAAAAGTCTTTCTCATTACGGCGCAAACTTAATAGGCGAATTTCCAAATCGCCCACGTGTTTAAGGGCAATGTTGAGCTCATTACTCTGGTTGGCAAAATGAGATGAGGTGCCCAAAAGGGTCACAATGCCTAAAATGGCGATAGCTCCGAGGAAGTAGAGTTTTTGACGAATAGTCATGTTGCTTTTTCCTGAATAAATGGTCGGGCGGCATTAAGCTGTCAGTTAGACGAAGATGAAATTTTTTACTCTGTTATCCGCTTTTGTTTGATACTGCTGTCTACTCGTGCGTCTACTTTGTAATAAATATCAAAAGATTAATGATTTGGTTTATGTCGAAAGTTCAATATTCTCTCAAAATATCAAACCTAGGTGGTTCTCGTAGACCGAATACGCTTTTCGTACTAAGCGCTGTTTTTAATACATCACTTTCTTGCGTTGTTGCTTTTTAACGCCCAGCTTGTTTTTACTATCAAGCCGACGACGTTGTGAAGCGCGGGTTGGTTTAGTATTAATGCGCTTCTTCTTTTGTATAGCAGCAGATGCAATCAGCTCTTGCAGCCGATTTAGTGCGTCTTCTTTATTTTGTTCCTGCGTGCGAAACTGTTGTGCTTTAATAATAATCACGCCATCTTTTGTGATACGGCTGTCCGAAAGCGCGAGTAATCGCTCTTTGTAAAACTCCGGTAAAGTTGAGTGATGTATATCAAACCGCAAATGTATTGCAGTCGCTACTTTATTAACGTTCTGCCCACCATTTCCTTGAGCTCTTATTGGGGATAACTGGATTTCCCATTCTTGAAGTGTGACGGAGTTCGAAATTTTGAGCATGATAAGAGAATGCCGATAGGGACGATTAAAAGAGCTGATAAATTAACATTACAGATGTAAGAATAGAAGAAAAGACATGAGTGCGATTGATTTCAGACCATATGAGGGATTTATCTTCGATATGGATGGTACCTTGATTGATACCATGCCTGCCCACCTTGCTGCTTGGCAAGCGACAGCCGACCGATTCGATTTTTCATTTTGTCAGGATTGGTTCCACAGTTTAGGAGGCATGCCGAGCTTTAAGATTGTTATTGAGTTAAATAACAAACACGGGCTATCGCTCGACCCTAAACAAGTTGCGCGGTTTAAGATGGAAACCTTCGCTGCAATGGAATTGCATGGTGATGTGATTCCTAGTACTAACGTAGTGTTAGAAGAGTATCTCGGTTTAAAAAAAATCGCAGTAGGGACGGGAAGTCAACGCGACAGTGCGATGCGCTTACTCAGTCACGCGGGATTGTTAGACAAACTTGACGCTGTCGTTACCGCGAGCGATGTTGAAAATCATAAGCCGTTCCCAGACACATTTCTTATGGCTGCAGAACAACTAGGCATAAAGGCGTCAGATTGTCTGGTTTTTGAAGATACGGAATTGGGCAAGCGAGCAGCACATGCGGCAGGCATGGATTGCGTCATGGTGGTAGGTGATGATCTCGTTTTCTTCGCTAAGCCGTAAATGAATCAGCCCGTTAGCTGGTAGGCAGTTTTTATGTGCTGTATTCGCTATTAGAAAGGGGTGCGAACGCACCCCTTTGTCGATCAATGTATTGATATCAATGAGTTTATGGTTGAACCATTTCGATTACTTCGTACTCGAATTCAGGAACCACAACTTCAACACGACGGTTTTGCGCGCGACCTTCTTTAGTGCTGTTGTCAGCAACAGGGTTTTCTTCACCCATGCCAGTTACAGTCAGACGACTTGCATCAATACCAGCTGCTGTTAGGTAATCAGCTACCGCTTGAGCACGACGCTCAGACAGTTTTTGGTTGTACGCTGCTGGACCTGAGCTATCTGTGAAACCTGTAATCTCTACGTTAGCTTGAGGGTACTCGTTCAAGTGGTCAACGAAATTGTCGAGACGCTCAGTCGCAGTAGGTGTAAGTTTTGAACTATCAAACTCAAACGTACCTGAACCGTACTGTTCTTTGTGAGTCTTCATTACCGCTACTGGTTCTGGCTCTGGCTCTGGCTCAACAACGGCCGCTACTACAGGAGCAGCTGCGAATGTGTAGTTAACACCAACAGAGAAGAAGTTCGCATCCATATCGTTCCATACGTCATCAGACATATCTTGGTAACGTTGATACTCAGCGCGTAGGCTTAGGTTTCGGTTTAGAGCGTACTCAGCACCTAGAGAGCCTGTTGGAACGAAATCTTTTTCGTCACCAGACATCATGTAAGCACCACCGATCTTAGCAAACAAGTTGAAAGAGTCGGAGAGAGGTAGGTTCAGTTTAGGTGCAAGAGTCATCGCCCATAGGTCGCCATCAATAGTATCGGCGCCTGCAGCTGTCTTGAAGTTAGCTTCGTAGTTACCTAAGAAGTCCACACCGTATTCAAGATCAAAATATTCATTAAAGCCATAGCCAACGTGCATTCCGGCCGCGAATGCATCATCATCACAAGGGCTGTTTAGATAGCAAGCATCATCGAGTGTACTCATGCCCACTTTGCCCCCGATATACATTTCAGCTTGAGCAGTGTTTAAAAGAGCGCTACCACCAGCTACCACCGCTGCTACTGCAATTGCTACTTTATTCATAATGTTTCCTTGTATTGATTGCATATTAATTTATACGTCGAGTTATCAAGATTTAAGAAAAAACTAGTGATTATAAGAAATTAGTTTAATAGTTAATTCATTTCATATCAAGCAACAAAATATTAGAACTAGATAAACTTTTCTGTATTCAATACCCCACAAACTTCTGATATTTCTTACATTGTAGTAAAGAATTTAAGGTGTATGAGAAAATATCTGATAATTTTGAACTTTTATCGTAAATAATATTTTACGCACTGTTCATTGATTATTACTGGATATTTGTTTGCATTTATTTGCAAAAAGTGATTGAAAGTCTACGGCTAAGCCGATAAGTTACTTACATCGAAAGAGAAAATGAACCATAGCCCTTGTTGCTGCTTGCTTTATGAACAATATTGCAATGCTTCTAGTTGGCAAGAAGGTGGGTCAGTAACAACAACCTGGATGTAGAAGTAATGTTTCAAACTGATGATGTAAGAATAAATAGAGTAAAAGAACTGCTGCCACCTGTCGCAGTTTTAGAGAAATTTCCAACCACTGAAACCGCTGCTTCAACTACTTTTGATTGTCGTAATGCTATTCATAACATCTTGGAAGGAAAAGACGACAGGCTGCTTGTTATCGTGGGTCCGTGTTCGATCCATGATCCGGAAGCTGCTGTTGAATATGGTAGAAAGCTAAAAGTACTGCGTGACGAGCTTGGTGACCAGTTAGAAGTCGTGATGCGAGTCTACTTTGAAAAGCCACGTACTACCGTAGGTTGGAAGGGGCTTATTAACGACCCGTACTTAAATGACACGTACAAACTGAACGATGGTTTGCGTATTGGACGTAAACTGCTGCTCGACCTCACTGATATGGGATTACCAACAGCCAGTGAGTTCCTAGATATGATCACTCCTCAATACGTTGCTGATCTTATTAGTTGGGGCGCAATAGGTGCGCGCACGACAGAGTCACAGGTACACCGTGAATTAGCATCGGGTTTATCTTGCCCGGTAGGTTTTAAAAACGGCACAGATGGAAATATCAAGATTGCAACTGACGCTATTCGTTCGGCAAGTGCGTCTCACCACTTCTTATCTGTAACGAAATACGGTCACTCCGCGATTGTTGAAACCGCAGGCAACCCAGATTGTCACATTATTCTGCGTGGCGGTAAGGAGCCAAATTACAGTGCGGCTCATGTCACGCAAATTAAAGATGAGCTAGAAGCAGCAGGTTTACCAAAGAAAGTCATGGTTGATTTCAGTCATGCTAACAGCTCGAAGCAGTTCAAACGCCAAATGCTAGTGTCAGACGACGTCTCAGAGCAGATTGCTGGTGGAGAAGATGCTATTTTTGGTGTGATGATCGAGTCTCATCTGGTTGAAGGCCGCCAAGATCTTGTTGATGGCAAGGCTGCAACTTATGGTCAGTCAATCACAGATGCATGTATCGGCTGGGAAGATACTGAAGTTGTGTTACGTCAACTTGCAGATGCAGTGAAAGCACGTCGCAATAAATAACACGTCTTAATTATATATGGAGCCAGAGGCCGATGCCTCTGGCTCTTTTTTATTTCTCGCTGACATACTACTAACCTGAGCAAGCATGTGGTTAGACTATTACCCGTAATAACTACTTAGCGTCTGCGTTCCGCTAAAGGCTTGCATACCCTTTTATTGTAAGCAATTGTGTAAATTCCCCTGTATTTACTCTTAAGAAAAGTGCGGACTTGCCGTTAAAGGGTCACCCTGAGAGGGTCGAGAATCAATTACTTCGTAATAGCTCAACAAATTATTACTGAGCGATAACTATAAATATGAGAAGCATTGTCTATGTCAGTCAATTCAAATCACAAAGGTCAAGAGACTCTCGTCGGAGAGTTTGAGGAACTAGTCTCAACTACGAATCTGAAAGGTGTTATCACTTACTGCAACGAGGCATTTTGTCGAGTGGCAGAATATACAAACAAAGAGTTGGTCGGCCAAAATCATAACATTGTTCGTCATAATGATATGCCGAAAGGGGCATTTGGTGACATGTGGGCTCGTCTTAAGCAAGGCAAGGCGTGGCGTGGCATGGTAAAAAACAGCACCAAATCCGGTGGATATTATTGGGTTGATGCTTATGTAACACCAATATATGAGCAGAATCAGGTCGTAGGTTACCAGTCCGTACGTGTTAAGCCGAAACGTGAATGGGTTGATATTGCAGCGAAAGCTTATAAAAGTATGAAAGCGGCGGAAAAGTCTGGTCGCACTTGGTCTTTAAAAATTAACGAAACACTACGTTATGCAATTTTGCTTGGTGCTTTAACGGCGCCAGCCGCCGCTTATGCATTGTCTGCTGAAGGTCCTTTAGCGTGGTTAGCGAGTGCTTTACCTGCTGGTGTGTTAGCCCTGTTATTTCGCCAAGAGCTGATTGATACTCCCCAACAACTAAAAAAATTACATAAGCAATATGACAGTGTAAGCAGGCTCATTTACTCGGGTGATAGCGCGTTCTCTATTGCGGACTTCCATATCAAAATGCTGTCAGCTCGAATACGAACTGTACTAGGGCGTATGACAGACTCAGCATTACCGTTACAAGAATGCGCAGAAGATCTCAGTCAGACAACGGCAGAAGTACATGATGCGCTAAATCAACAAAACATAGATATCCATCGAGTCCGTGATGCCATGCAAGAGGTTGAGAGCTCTGCAAACTCGGCTTCTTCCACAACAAATGATGCACATCTACTTATTGATGACACGCTTAAATCATGTTTGATGGCAAAAGAAACCATCGTTCAGACCCACAGTAATTTGACTCAGTTGAGTCTACAGGCTGAGCAAGCTACTGAAACGACGTATAAATTGAGTGGTCAGGCACAGAAAGTGAGTCAATTGATGGAAGAAATTGGTGGAATCGCTGATCAAACGAATTTGCTGGCGTTGAATGCAGCTATCGAAGCTGCAAGGGCTGGTGAGCAGGGTCGTGGCTTTGCTGTGGTCGCGGATGAAGTGAGAGCGCTTTCCGGTCGTACCTCCAATGCGACAGAGCAAATCCAGGCGTCCATTTCTACCATGTTGTCGACCATACAGAGTTGGCAGCAAGACATTCTGACGAATAAAGAGCAGACAGATGCGTGTTCTGAAGTGGCAGAACAGAGTACAGTACGCCTTTCGGAAGTTGAACAGATGATGCAAACCATGAGTGGTTTAATGGTCGATGTGGCACGGACAGCGGATAATCAGCTAAAACTGGCGAGTGATGTGAATTTGCATATTCAGTCAATCGCATCCACTGCAGAACAGAATTTAGCCGCGACTCATTCTGTCGAACAAAACAGCCTTCAGCTAAAAGAGCAGGTCAAAGATTTCTATCAACTAGCACTTCGATTTGAAGATAAATCTTCGTAAAAAATTCCGTTATTTATACAATACGCAATTTAGATGATAAAAAGCCCCACTGCATTAGTGGGGCTCTGTTTTTAAAGCAATTACTTGAAAACTAATCGATGACTAAGCTAGTCGTTCTTTCGCTGTGTTCACTACGTTTTCAGTAGTGAAGCCGAACATCTTGAACAGTTCGCCCGCTGGCGCAGATTCACCGAAGGTAGTCATACCGATGATCTTGCCGCCAAAGCCTACGTACTTGGACCAGAAGTCTGCGATGCCCGCTTCGATAGCGATACGTGCGGTTACGAAGGAACAAAACCTCCGTGTATCGCGATACCGTTCATGATAGTCGTCATCTTTATTCTCTCTAGTAAAGTTCATGAAATTCGTCAATTTTCGGCTTTCCACGTAAGAGCAAGAAGTTCAAAAAGCGTGACGTTGAACTTGTGATCACTTGCTCTTCAGCCACACCATGCTTAGCAAGAAGCGCTTTTACGAGATCTAAGTGGGCGATTTCTTCACAGAAGTGCGCGTCTGAGCCTGTAGTAAAGTAAACTCCGATCTCCTTACCAATGGCGACAATATCAGAGCATCGCTTATCACTGCCTTTACGGCTCTTACCAGTCAGCGAGGTGTTATTGATTTCAATCGCAACACTGTGTTTTTTTGCACACTCTAAAACCGACTCTATATCAAATGGGTAATTGGGGTTACCCAAGTGCCCGAGCGCGTCTACCTTGCCATTTTTAATGACATTCTTGAGAGCTTGAGTATGAACTTCAGGTGTTGAGGGTTTGAAAACCGGCTCATGAAAGCTGGCAATAACCCAATCTAAGTGTTGGTAAGACGAAGGAGGCAGATCGAGGTCACCTTCTTTGTTCAAGGTGTTTGCCTCAACACCTCTAAGAATGCCAACATCGTGAAGAAAGCGGGGCAAAATTCTTTGATTGTTGAAGTGCCAGTAGTGGGGGGCTCCGGGCATTTCAGGAGCATGATCCGTGGTACAAAGAAGTTTTAGCCCCTTGTTCTGAGACTCGCGCGCATTTTCAATAATGGTGCTGTAGGCATGTCCGCTTGCTATGGTATGCGTGTGGCTATCGACGACTATTTCCATCATGGCCTCCCTAGGAGCTAATTAATTTCAAAAGAACCATCTCGATTCATATAGAGAGTCAAATCTGCTGGGACTGAGCTTTTTAATACCTGTTCGACATTGACGGAATCTGAGCTTTGATAGAATGCCTTCGCATCTTCCTCAGTTACACCGCCTCGAACTTTGCGTTGGACGAGCCTGTCTTCCAAAAACGTCGGGTCAGTGTCGATGAAGATGGTAAAATCGGCCAATTCATGCAGGCCGCTCCACACCGGCTCATTGAGCAGTAACCAGTTGCCTTCAACAACCACAATGTTTTTAGTTACAGCAATAACATCGTCGACGGGATCATGTAAGTTACGGTCGTAATAGGGCCAGTTTGGGTTCTGAGTTTTCAGTTGTTTGAGCTTTCTAATTAACTCGCTCAAATTAAAGGTCTCGAAAGAACCTTTAATACTGCGTAGGCTAATTTGCTTGCCATCACGTTCGATAAAGTTGTTATCTAGAATTTCATTCGGGTAATGAAACCCATCAAAGGGCAAAACCTGTAAGGGTTCTAGGTCAGGGCTTTGTTGCGATAAATGTTCCCAGAAAGCTGCTAAGGTAGATTTGCCGCTACCAGGGGGAGCACATAGGAAGATAATGGTACGTTCTTGTTTTTCATGGAATAAACGGGTGAATTTCTCAACTAACGGTTTGTGAATTTGTGCGACATTCTTATTGGGAAACGTTGCTTCGTTTTCAAAGCCACTCACATTCAAGGTTACTTTCATTGCAGAAGCCTTATTCTAAAATTTCTTTTTCAATCTTTTCGACAAGCATCTCACAGGACAGCTTTAACACTGTTTTTATCAACGATTCATAACGCATCTGTGAAAACGATTCGAAAGACGAAAACTTAAGTTGATTAATTGAATCCAGGTAGAAGCTATCTTGATCTTTAGAAATGGTTGACTGATTGGTGATGAACTCATAAACCATATCATCGTCAAAACCCAGCTTGGCCGATTGCTGCAGTGCGTAGTCGAGCATTTGGTCATATAGACCAATATCTGCGTAGGTTTCTACGGAAATTTTCCCCATCGCGAAGATTAATTTTGATACCACGTCTGTCGAGACAAGTGGTCCATCTTCTTGAATCAAAGGCTCTACGGCATACTGCATAACGAAGGCATCCTGGACGAATACTTTGGGCAACAATTCTTTGAGCTTTATGTTTATCAGTTTGTTCGCGACTTGGAGAAAGCAAGTGGCTGTCTCGCATTGATCAAGTGCGTCAACTAGTTCTTTTTTTTGGACCAAATGTCGATTTACCTTTTTTGAGTGTGGCAGCTCAAGGCTACCACACTGGCCATTTTGCCTAAATAGAAAGGTTGACATCGTAAAACTCGAGTAACGCTTTTTCTGCGTGTTCGTTCCACACGTAATTATTCGCTTCCAATATGGCATCTAATTCAACAAAGAATGGGTCTTCGTTTGCCAGGGATAAGAAGTTATCGATCGCCGTCAACGGTAAGTCGATATGTGGATAAATCAGCTTTTTGCCACCCGGGATGTCCAATTGGTTTAGAATCGTATGAGGTGCAGCTTGCAGACCGCCTACATGAGTGATCATGAATGATGGATTGATTTTATTGGTTTCAGAAAGCTCAATAGATTCAACCATGTCACCAGTAGAACCACCTGACGTGCCAACAATATGCGTTGATTCATAGTGGACATTGTAAAAGTTAAACGGCACTTTGAACTGTTTATCAGTTGGCCCTGCGAAAAAGTTTAAGCAACCGTCATTGCCAAGTAGGTCATCCGCTTGCTCTAGAACTTGGCTAACGGCTGCATAAACCATCACATCATCATAGCCTTGGCCGCCATTCAGTGATTTTAAGTGCTGAACTGGGTCTTCAACCTTCGCAGTATTAACGTAGATTAGCTCAATACCGTTCTCTTTAGCTTTGGAAACCGGAATCAGGCTTTCTGCGCGAGCTAGGCGGTCTTCGTCAATATCAGTTACAACAACTCGGTGCGGCTTTACAGGGCCGTTTATCGCATAGTCGATGGCACCAATGCCCATAGGACCAGCACAAGCAAGCAGGGCCAGAGCGCCACCTTCTTTGATGCCCATTTGGTGTTCATAGACGTAAGGAGTGGTGTGGTAACTCGCGTGGTAAGCTCCAATAATGCATGACATTGGTTCGGCCAGAGATGCGTTAGCGAAGTAAGAGCCGTTGTATGGTAATACGCAGCCAAGATCGATCGCGATTTTTGGAATAATAGAGTAAGTCGCGTTACCACCAAACGTTTCGTAGCTGTAGCCTGCTGAATAGCCAGATGGGAGCCCCATCGCTGGTTGTAAAACGAAGGGCTGGCCTGGCTCGAACTGCCCTTTAAGGTTTGCACCAACTTCGACGATGACACCAGCATACTCGTGGCCAGTCATTACAGGCACTTCGTGAATATTTTCTGGTACGCGTTTGTGTTTGCTTCCCAGTAGCGCGGCTTTGTAAGTGGATAGACAGATACTGTTCGAAATGTTTTTTACCAGTAACTCATCATCGGAAATTGTCGGTAGGTCAAAGGTTCTTAATCGAACGTCTTTTTCACCACAAATAACGGCTGCAGTTGTCTGAACCATAAAAATCTCTCCAAATATGGAGCCACGAATGGCTCCTGATTTCAATGTTTAAGCTTGTTGACTAATCTTATTGATAAGGTTGTCTAGCGCTGGGTCATGTAGGAAGTTCTTAATGGTAATGACCGGTAATCCTGTTGCGCTGATAGCTCGGCTCTCTAGACTTTCGTGAGTCACAACAATGTCTGCGTGTGATGGCACTTTTTCTATGGCGAAGTTTTTCACTTCAACATCATATCCAGCATCCGTCAGTTTCTTTCTGAATGTGGAAGCACCCATTGCGCTAGATCCCATACCTGCATCACAGGCAAATGCGACAAACTTGATTTTATTTGATGCTGCTGCTGAATTTGCAGGTGCTGTGTTGATAGCGCCTTCTGCTTTCATGTCTTTCATGTCAGTTACAGATTTTTCAAACTCGCCCTCTGAGTCTTCTTTCTTACTGACTTTCAGAATCGCACTAGAAACCAGGAAGGATACGACAGTCGCTGATGCCACACCGGCAATCGTTGCGATAAAGCTACCTTTTGGTGTCAGAGCTAGGTAAGAGAAGATTGAACCTGGACTCGGGCCAGCAACAAGACCACCGTCAAGTAAGTTAAAGGTTGCGATACCAGTCGCTGCACCTGCGATCATCGCTACAATCATGATTGGTTTCATCAGTACGTACGGGAAGTACAGCTCGTGAATACCACCAAAGAAATGAATGATAATTGCACTAGGTGCCGAACGCTTGCTTAGGCCTTGGCCGAATTTGGCGTAAGCCAAAAGCATACCTAAACCTGGACCTGGGTTTGATGCAACCATGAAGAAGATCGACTTACCTGTTTCAGCCGCAGCTTGTAGACCTAGTGGGTAGTAAATACCTTGGTCAATAGCGTTGTTCAAAAACAGCACTTTCGCAGGTTCATTGATAATGGCTAAGAGAGGGAGAAAGCCTGTAGCGACAAGCGCTTCAATTCCAGACTTAACAAAAAGGTTTGCTGCCGTTACCGCTGGACCGACGATGGCGTAAGCGAACAAACACATGATCATGCCAAAGATACCAAGCGAGAAGTTATTGACCACCATCTCGAACCCAGAAGGGATCTTGTGTTCAAGTTTTTTGTCGATTTGAACAATCACCCAGCCACTCAGAGGGCCCATGATCATCGCACCAACAAACATAGGTATTTCTGCACCTGCGATAACACCCATAGTACCAATCGCACCTGCTACAGCACCTCGCTTATCACCAACGATTTGGCCACCGGTGTAACCAATCAGCAGTGGTAGTAGGTAGGTAATCATTGGGCCTACCAGTTCGCCAAAGTAGGCATTGGGTGTCCAGCCTGTTGGGATAAATAGTGCAGTAATAAAGCCCCACGCGATGAAGGCGCCGATATTTGGCAAAACCATGGCGGTCAGATGCCCCCCGAAGGCTTGCACTTTAGCTCTTGCATTTGTAGTCACGTCGTGTTCCCTCTTGTCAGTACGTCTTATTGATTTAGTACGCTTTTATAATGTTAAGGACATCTTCTTTAGAAGATGCTGCAGCAAGTTTAGTGATATTGGCTTCATCAACGAGCATTTCACTAAGAGATTGAATTACCTCAATATGTGTGTCTGAATCTTTTGCTGCTAGGGTAAGCAGCACGTTGGCAGGCCCCATGTCTGAACCAAAATCGACCGCATTTGGGAAAATGTGAATTCCCAAGCCAGTTTTTAAAACACCTGCCTCAGGGCGAGCATGAGGCATAGCAATTCCAGGACAAAGGACGTAATATGGTCCATTATCTAATGTGGACTGAATAATTGCCTGGGCGTAGTTAGCTGTTACATATCCTTTATCTTCAAGGTATCGAGTCGTTACGTTAACAGCCTCTTCCCATTGATAATCGCTGTGATCAATGACATCAATTAGGTCGTGGTCGATAAGGTCATACAGCATGGTTATTTCCTGTTAGATACGTTGTTGGTAGGTTCATTATCAGCAAGCTAATTTAGATTGGGAATAGCGAGCGGTTTGTGATTAATGTCTCAAATAATTCCAAGTCAAGCTGTATTTAATGTTCGATGTCTCATTTTTAGTGTGTAGTAAATATACAGTTTTTTGTAAAGCTACAAGTCAATAGCATTAATTTGATGGATGGCTCATTTTTGTGAATATTGTTTATTTGTGTAAATGTGATTGAGATCTTTATGAGAGTATTGACGCGGTGTTAAATGTGATAGTTATCAATTTAAAAGAATCTGATCTCAGCTGATATTGGCCAAATGTGGCGTGCCTAGATCACACATATAGTTTTTTTAGCGAGTTTTGTAATTCTTATACTTTGCTTTCAGATATAAAAAAGCCCCGCCAATGAAAGGCGGGGCTTTGTCGTTTTTTATTCCGCAGTTCTAGAAAGCTGAATAGCTTTCCATTGCGATTAAGCTAGTAGTTCTTTTGCAGTGTTCACTACGTTCTCTATAGTAAAGCCAAACATCTTGAACAGTTCGCCCGCAGGTGCAGATTCACCGAACGTAGTCATACCGATGATCTTGCCGCCAAAGCCTACATACTTGTACCAGAAGTCTGCGATGCCCGCTTCGATAGCGATACGTGCGGTTACGTCTGATGGCAGTACTGCTTCACGGTAAGCTGCGTCTTGCTTGTCGAATGCATCCGTTGATGGCATTGAAACAACGCGTACTTTCTTACCTTCTGCAGTTAGCTGCGCTGCTGCTTCAACCGCTAGCTCAACTTCTGAACCTGTTGCGATAAGGATAAGCTCTGGCTTGCCTTCGCAATCTTTCAGGATGTAAGCACCTTTCGCGATGTCTGCTACTTGCTCTGCTGTACGCTCTTGTTGTGCTAGGTTTTGACGAGAGAAGATAAGCGCAGTTGGCGCGTCTTTACGTTCAATCGCCAGTTTCCACGCTACTGCTGATTCAACCTGGTCACATGGACGCCATGTGCTCATGTTTGGTGTCAGACGTAGAGATGCCATTTGCTCAACTGGTTGGTGAGTTGGGCCATCTTCGCCAAGACCGATAGAGTCGTGCGTGTAAACCTGGATGTTCTGAACTTTCATCAGAGCCGCCATGCGCATTGCATTACGAGCGTATTCCATGAACATTAGGAAGGTTGCGCCGTAAGGAACAAAACCACCGTGTAGTGCGATACCGTTCATGATAGCCGTCATACCGAATTCACGTACACCGTAGTGGATGTAGTTACCTGAGAAGTCGTTCGCTTCAAGAGACTTAGAACCAGACCACATGGTTAGGTTCGAAGGCGCAAGGTCAGCAGAGCCGCCCATGAACTCAGGTAGAAGTGCACCAAACGCTTCTAGTGCGTTTTGCGATGCTTTACGTGATGCGATGTTTGCTGGATTCGCTTGAAGATCGGCAATGATTTGGCTTGCTTTCTCTTCCCATTGCGCTGGAAGTTCACCGTTTACGCGGCGTTTAAATTCTGCTGCAAGCTCTGGATATGCTGCTTCATAAGCTGCAAGTTTCTCGTTCCACGCTGCTTCCTTAGCTGCGCCTGCTTCTTTCGCGTCCCACTGCGCGTAGACATCTTGCGGAATTTCAAAAGGACCGTGCTCCCAACCTAGTTCTTTACGTGTTGCTGCGATTTCTTCTGCACCTAGTGGCGCACCGTGACAGTCGTGAGAACCAGACTTGTTAGGAGAACCGAAACCGATGATAGTTTTAGTACAGATCAGCGTAGGGCGAGGGTCCGCTTTAGCAGCGATAATTGCAGCGTTAATCGCTTCAGGATCGTGACCGTCTACCGCAGGAATAACGTGCCAGCCGTACGCTTCAAAACGCTTAGGCGTATCGTCAGAGAACCAGCCTTCAACGTGACCGTCGATAGAGATACCGTTGTCATCCCAGAACGCGATCAGTTTACCAAGACCTAGCGTACCCGCCAGAGAACATGCCTCGTGCGAGATACCTTCCATCAGACAGCCGTCACCCATGAATGCATAAGTGAAGTGGTCAACGATGTCGTGGCCTTCTTTGTTGAACTGAGCAGCCAGTGCTTTTTCAGCCATCGCCATACCAACGGCGTTAGTGATACCTTGGCCTAGAGGACCTGTTGTTGTCTCGATACCAGGTGCGTAACCGTACTCAGGGTGACCTGGAGTTTTAGAATGCAGTTGACGGAAGTTTTTCAGATCGTCGATTGATAGCTCGTAACCTGCAAGGTGCAGTAGAGAGTAAATCAGCATAGAGCCGTGGCCGTTTGATAGTACGAAACGGTCGCGGTCAGCCCACTCTGGGTTAGATGGGTTGTGGTTTAGGTGAGAGCGCCAAAGAACTTCAGCGATATCAGCCATACCCATAGGTGCACCAGGGTGGCCAGAGTTTGCTTGTTGTACACCGTCCATGCTTAGCGCACGGATTGCATTAGCTAAATGTTTACGATCCATAATAATTACCGATTAATAGATTGTTTCTTAGAAAGGATGTTAGAAGGGGAACGCAAACGTTCCCCTTTTTGATTCTGTGTCTTACAGCTTAGCTGCGATCATGTCTTCAAGTTTGCCTTGGTCAATCGCGAAGTTGCGGATACCTTCAGCAAGCTTCTCAACCGCCATTGGGTCTTGGTTGTGATCCCATAGGAACTCAGCGTGAGTCATTGGCGCTGGGCGCTCTTTTGTGCCGTTAGAGTCAACCAGCTTCTCAACCACTTCACCTTCAGCAGCTTCTAGCTCAGCAAGTAGAGCTGGAGCGATGGTTAGACGGTCACAACCAGCTAACTCTAGGATTTCACCGATGTTACGGAAGCTTGCGCCCATAACGACTGTTTTGTAGCCGTATTCTTTGTAGTAGTTGTAGATCTTAGATACAGATAGTACGCCTGGATCTTCTTGAGCTTCGAAGTCACGGCCTTCTTTTGCTTTGTACCAGTCCATGATACGACCAACGAACGGAGAGATTAGGAATACGCCAGCTTCAGCACAAGCACGAGCCTGAGCGAATGAGAATAGAAGCGTTAGGTTACAGTTGATGCCTTCTTTCTCTAGGATTTCAGCAGCGCGGATACCTTCCCAAGTAGAAGCCAATTTGATTAGGATGCGGTCGTTAGAGATACCAGCATCGTTGTACATTTTAACTAGCTGACGAGCTTTCGCTACGCTGCCTTCCATATCGTAAGAAAGACGTGCGTCAACTTCAGTAGAGATACGGCCAGGGATAGTTTTTAGGATTTCTTTACCGATGTTTACTGCAAGCATGTCACAAGTATCTTGAACTTGTTGAGCTTTGTCGTCGCTCTGTGCTTTAGCATACTCGATTGAAGCGTCGATAAGAGGTGCGTACTCAGCGATTTGAGCGGCTTTCAGAATCAGAGATGGGTTAGTGGTTGCGTCTTCTGGTTGGTACTTTTTAATTGCGTCAATTTCACCAGTGTCAGCGACTACAGTCGTTAGTTTACGAAGTTGCTCTAATTTGTTGCTCATTACGATCATCCTATTTCATGGGGCTCATACTTTGCTGCAAGCATGAAGAGTGCATTTGCAAGCGTGCCAGATAATAGAAGTACAAGTTTGTTCTATCAGCCAGCTTTTAACTTTTCACCGTTTGAGCATTTGTTGTGAACATTTGCTCGAACGTTGAGTAAATGATGGGTTCATAATTATCTTATCTGCGCCGAAAGTCAATTGTTGATCTTGGGGTAAAGTGACATTCATCAACTAATTTTTTCATTGTCGCCCCAAGTTTTCATAAATAAACGTTTGCCTAGATAGCGTATGGCTTTAAGAGTGACACTAAGCATTAAATTTACATGTGAGAATTTGTTTTTGTGATGAGCAAATGTTGATGTTTTGCATCAGGGTGACATATGCTACGCACATGAGCGCTTGTAACGGCGTTGAGTATTTGCCCCGTTTTTAGGGGCGCGAACAACATAAGTTAGGTTGACCATGAGTAAATCCACTAATGATGTGTCTGACGAGAGCACCGATCTATTAACCGAAATATCGGTCGCTTATTACCAAGACGGCGCGACACAGGAAGAGATTTCGAAGAAGTTTGCGGTTTCACGAGCGAAAGTGGGACGCATGCTAAAACAAGCAAGAGACGAAGGCATCGTTGAGATCACGGTGAAATACCATCCGGTATTCAGTGCTAAGATAGAACAGCGCCTTATCGAGCGTTTTGGTGTAAAGCGCGCACTCGTTGCGTTAGACCAACCGAGTGAAGAGCAACAGCGACTGCAAGTTGCGGGGTTAGTATCGAAATACATGGCGAGCACGCTGCAAAACGGTACGGTGGTAACGGTAGGTCAGGGGCGTAATGTTTCTGCAGTCGCGCATCACGTTGGTGTCATTCCACAAAAGGACGTGAAGTTTGTTTGTGGTATCGGCGGTATTCACCCGCGGGGAGGGATGTTCAACGCTGACCATATTTGTCGCCAGTTCGCAAAAAGTTACGGTGGCACTTCAGAAACCTTGTATGCACCAGCGTACGCCGAAAACCGCGAACAAAAGCTCGCCTTTATGCAAAATGCTACCGTCAAACAGACTTTAGACCTTGCGCGTAAAGCCGATGTGGCGTTAGTCGGTATTGGTGATATGAGTGAAAACAGTTACATGGTCGACTTGGGCTGGTTTACCGCAGAAGAAGTGGTTCAATCGCGCATGATGCAAGGCGTGGTAGGCGACTTTGCGGGATACGACTTCTTTGACATCAATGGCGAGTCAGCCAAGACGGTGATGAGTGACCGAATTATCGGCCTAGGAATCGATGAGTTTCGTTCAGTGTCAGAAGTGATTGCCATCGCGGCGGAAAACAGTAAGCCACTGGCTTTGTTAGGTGCTCTGAGAACGGGCGCGATCGATGTAATAGCTACCAGCGTAAGTAACGCATTGACGGTTTTAAACCTTGATGAGCAAATGCACGACGCTCAAGCAAATCTAACAAAACGAGACTGAGCATTCTGCGTTAAGACTTTTCCGTACTCAGGAGCTCAAATAGCCTCCGAGTACGGGATGACTATTCTGATACCACCACGGTGATTTCAACCCGTTCTTTGCCTTTGCCAATGTTCTGACGCTTTAGCGTTATTTTGCCCACTTCCGAGGTGCGTTTTAAATGAGTGCCGCCGCAAGGCTCTTGAGCAAACCCTTCTACTCTTCAGTAGCGTCGCTGTTGCTCTTGATCGGAGAAGCCGCTTTTTATCGGCAAATCTGCGTCAATAATCGCTCGCGTTTGTTGCGTAAAATCTGCTAATAGTGGATTAAGGTTTTCATGCCATTCAAAGTCAATATGCCATTAATGGTAAAAGTACGTGTTCATAACCGATCGCGAGTGAAACATAAACCAGCAGCGCCGCCATTAAATAGTTAGACACCCTCAAATACTTCGGATTTTCAATTTTCTTACCCAACAATGAACCAACGATGGAATAACTCGTTGGCGCACCAAACGCCAGTACCGCTAAAACAAATGACCAAAGTAAAATGGCTTCGCCTGTGATGCCTGTACTACAAAGCTTGAATAAAATTGCTGTTATCAACAGCTAGCTTCCATGCTTAGGCTTCGTTCTGAACTCTAGTGTGCTATTCGAGCTAATAACCCAATGCGCAGACCACATAGATTAGGCGATCGGCAGTTCTTCTCTTGCGCCCCATTCCGTCCACGAACCATCGTATACAGACACATTGCGTAAGCCCAATTGATGCGCAGCTAACAACAAAATACAGGCGGTCACTCCTGACCCACAGCTGAAAATGAGACGTTTGTCGTCCTGTATGGTGAGTGAACTGAACACTTGCTCTAATTCCGAAACTGGTTTGATGTGGCCATCAGTCATCAGCTCCTGAAATGGTAAACAGATCGAGGTTGGAATGTGGCCGCTACGAAGGCCTGCTCGTGGCTCGGGAACTTCGCCTAAAAAGCGGGCTTTAGAACGTGCATCAATGATATTGGCGCTTCGATTATTTGAGTGTTCAAGTACGGTTTGTGCGTCTAAGAACGCCTCATCTAACAAAGTCCCGGTAAATGTACCTAGTTCAGTAGGTGCTGAGAGTGAATCGACGACAGGTAAGCCTTTGGCAATCCAAGCTGGTAACCCACCATTGAGGACTTTTACATTATCATGTCCCATCGCTTTGAACATCCACCACGCTCGAGGCGAAGCGAGCGTTCCAGAGTTGTCGTAGACGACAATAAGATCATCTTTGTTAAGGCCAAGTTGCTGTGCACTGGCATTAAATCCATCTTCGGTCGGCATCATATGAGGAAGTGGCGAGTCCGGAAGACAAAAGTCATTGTCATAGTCAAAACGCAGTGAACCAGGAATCCATTTGTCGGTGATTTTCTTTCCCTCTGAAGGGATTTGGAAGCTTATGCTTGCGTCCAATATTTTCACATTGGATTGGCCTAATAGGGCACTTAATTCCTTCGCGTCAATCAATGATTGCATCGTTAAATCCTTATTATTAATACCCATATAACCTGGGGATATACTAATCGCAACGAACAAATGAGAATGACTGTTCGATTGTTGTTTCTGTGGTTTGGCTTAATGTTACGGTCGAACCAACAGGGCATAATACTGATGTTGGGACAGAAACGCGTTGTTGGCCAGTCTCGGGTGAATCGATAGTCAGGTAGCGACGCTGACCATCCAAAGATTGCGTTAGCGTGTTACTTATTACGGTTGCCGTCACGGTTCTCTGCGTGTTTGGAGCGCTTAACCAGAGCAGGAGTAAAACCGCGATCAAGCTGATTAAAACCAAAATGTATTTTTGGGGATTGTCCAAGATTGAGTTCCGTATGTTCAAACCTGAGTAATCTTACTGTTTTACATGAAAATAAATGTCTGTTCAAAGTTGGATAGAGCTTTACGTTAAAATCGCTTCCGTCACATAGCAAAAAGCTCAACGATAGGTTGAGCTTTTAAGTATTTTCAGGCTAATTACAAACTGGGCAGGATGGCATTTTCATTAAATTCATCTCTCGCCAGGACATGCTTAGCGCGTCAAGTATGAGTATTTTGCCTTTTATTGGCCGACCATAATTGGCGATCACTTTAATCGCTTCCATCGCTTGTACTGCGCCGACAATACCAACAACTGGTGCCATTACCCCAGCCTCCACACAGCTTAAAGCATCACTGCCAAACAAGGCACTTAAGCACTGGTAGCAAGGTTGTGCTGGATCATCATACGTGAATACGCTTACCTGACCTTCCATCCGGATAGCAGCGCCGGAGATTAAAGGCGTTTTAGTTGCGAAGCACAGACGGTTAAGCTGGTTACGCGTCTCTACGTTATCTGATGCATCCACAACAAGCGTATGTTGTTCAATCAGGGTTTGCATTTCTGCATCATCAAGACGCTTGGCAATGGCCTCAACAACGATGTGAGGGTTAAGCTCTTGTAACGCATCTCGGGCGGAATCAACCTTGTTACGGCCGATATCGGCATCGTGATGCAGCACTTGACGCTGAAGGTTAGAAAGCTCGACGATGTCATCGTCAACTAATGTCAGCTTACCAACACCAGCAGTCGCAAGGTACTGGCTTGATGCGCAACCCAACCCACCTGCGCCGAGTATCAGGACAGAGCTTTGCTTAAGTGCTTCTTGCCCATCAAAATCAAACTGACGCAGAATGATCTGGCGGTTGTAGCGCAGCATTTCTTGATCAGAAAGAATATCCACAGTGCAATCCTAGTAAAGTGTTGAGTTGAACAGTTGAATGTTCACGGTCTCACCGATTTCGACTCGGCCACGTTCTCGCTCCAGAACAACAAAGCAATTGGCTAAACTCATTGAGCGGAAAGCACCGGAACTTTGGTTTCCTGTTGTTTCAACAACGAACTTACCGTCTTCTAGAGAATAGATTCCACGCTGGTAATCCGCACGTCCTGGTGCTTTCTTGAAAGCCGTCTTAGTGATCGCAGGTATGGATAATGGCTCTTTCCACTCTGTGTGGCCGGCTAATTTTGCCAGCATGGGTTGGACCAATACATACATCGTCATCATTGCAGAAACTGGGTTGCCTGGAAGACCGCAGAACCATGCTGTCGAAAGTTTTCCAAAAGCAAAGGGTTTACCCGGTTTAATCGCCAGTTTCCAGAAGCCGATTTCGCCAAGCTCTTCGAGAATATCTTTGGTGTAATCGGCTTCACCTACACTGACGCCACCCGAAGTGACAACGACATCAGCCAGCGTTTGTGCTTGTTCAAATGTCGCTTTAAGGGTCTCTGGGCAATCAGGGACGATGCCTAGGTCTATTGGTTCGCAACCAAAATTTTCGATCAAAGGTTTAATACCGTAGCGGTTACTGTCATAGATTTGACCTGCTTCCAGTGGCTCACCTAATGGTTTTAGCTCGTCACCGGTAGAGAAAAAGGCCACTTTTGGTTTACGGACGACAGTCACATGACTCACACCTAAAGAGGCGATCATCGGTATATCACGGGGTGTCAGGCGCGCGCCTTTAGCGAGTACGATATCACCTTGCTGGATGTCGTCGCCAGTAGGACGGATGTTGTTTTGAGGCTTTACATCGGTTTGGTTAAACTGGATGCCAGAGTCCGTTACTTCTGTGTTTTCTTGCATGATGACGGCATCGCAGCCTTGTGGAATAGGGGCACCTGTCATGATACGTACACACGTGCCTTGTGGCCATTCGCCTTCAAAAGGCTGACCTGCAAATGATTTTCCAGCTAAAGGCAATGTTGATGACGCTTGCAGATCTTGAATGCGGATTGCATAACCATCCATCGCTGAGTTGTCGAACGGAGGTACGTGAATTGGAGATAAGATGTCTTCGGCAAGTACATAACCCAATGCTTCAGCGAGTGGCAGAGACAGAGTCGTTTGGATTGGTTTGATTCGCGATAGCATCTTTTCCATCGCTTCTTCAATTGGCATCAAGCCAGGTGCGTCACAGCAGCCCATTGAGGTAATCCTATGTTCTTAATGTTATGTGGCAACTCTACCATAAAGTAACAATGCCCACTGATAAAATATGGGTGTAATTATTCAAAAATCCTAGTATCCTTGTCACCCATCCAAAAGGGGTAAAAAGTCCTCGCGGAGCATGAGAAAACAGCTCAGTGTATTCCTGTTATGTGCCTTGGCGATATAAACATTTAACTGAGTTACTGAAACGCTAGCGGAAGAAAAACGGCAAATGTGAGTCACTCCGTGAGCGGTAGTTATAAAAGAGGAAGTGTAATGTCAGGTCTTAGCGAGTCAGCGAAGTTAGTAAAAGAAGCGCTAGAGCAACGTGGATTAGAAACGCCAATGCGTCCTAATAACGTGAGCCGTGAGGAGAAAAAGGAAAAGATCGAATACCATATGCGTGAGATCTTAGGCCTACTTCAGCTTGACCTTACCGATGATAGCCTAGAAGAAACACCGCACCGCATTGCAAAAATGTATGTGGACGAAATTTTCTCTGGTCTGGATTATTCTAATTTCCCAAAAATCACTGTTATCGAAAACAAGATGAACGTGAGTGAAATGGTTCGTGTGAAAGACATCACGGTGACCAGTACTTGTGAGCATCACCTTGTAACGATAGATGGTAAAGCCGCTGTAGCGTATATTCCTCGTGGTAAAATTATCGGTCTGTCGAAGATAAACCGAATCGTACGATTTTTTGCTCAGCGTCCACAGGTTCAGGAACGTATGACACAGCAGATTCTAGTTGCTCTGCAAGCTTTGCTGGAATCTGATGATGTTGCGGTAACTCTTGATGCGGTACACTATTGCGTGAAATCGCGTGGTGTAATGGACGCAACCAGTGAAACGACGACGACAGCATTGGGTGGTATCTTCAAAACAAACCCTGCTACTCGTGCCGAGTTTCTACACGGTTTACGATAAATCGAATTGACGAAAAAAGGATGGCGGATGCCATCCTTTTTTTATGCTTGTTTAGAACGAGAGCGGACGATTTCTGGCCAGTACATTTTCACATATCCTGCTGATACCCAAACCACCAATACTGTAGCGATACTCAGCTCCAAGAAACCAAAGTCATGTAGCCAGTTCCAATGTGGGTGTGATTCTGCGAAAAATGTGGTTAATCGGTGCATGGCAATGGCACTGATGACGGAAGGAAAAGTCACCGCTGCTATGGATGGCTGGAACTTCAATCGCAGTAGTCGGAAATAACAAAGGTAAATCAGCAATGTCATTGTGATGGCGATACCTGCTAAAGCCCCAGTGAGGATAGGGTCTGGCTCGGGGAAATTTACCAAATAGGCTGCCAGTGACAAGTTCACAGGAGCGGCCATAATCGCAAGAGTAGGCCGTGCCTTTCTGGGTAGGGATCCAAAGAAAACCAAGCGGTATAAAACTAAAGGCAGCATAAAGAAATAAATGCCGATGCACATAAGGGCAACGGTTTCTGAGAACACGTTATGTCCAAACTGAGAACCAGCCAATGAGCTACTGATGATTCCTACAGGATATAGGAACCAGCTCGGAACAATGTTCGACATTTTAAAGTTAGTCAGTTGAAAGCCGAAAAAGAGCACCATCATAGAAAAATGAAGCAAAAGCGCCAAAAACCACAATGGGTAAGCAATAATAGGTGAAACTGATGCCAAGTAATCAGTCAGGATCAAGAGTGCCATACTCATCGGCGCCATTAAACTGCCGCTTAATGGATTACGAATATCGACGATGAACAAGCGAGGATTGGTCGCATACTTGATCAGAACTGGGGTAAGTAATAACGCACCAAGTGACGAGAGAAATGGACGAATTGGTTCACCGATATCTGGTACGTAAAGCGCCCAGGCTTGACCTAAACCAATAATACCCAATGCCAACGCTGCCTGAGAGGGCGGGACACTATAAAACTGTACAAGTCTTCTCCAGTTCAAATCTACTCCGAAACGATTCTGATCTAATGAAACGATAATGCCAACCTGGCTTTATGAAAACGTTTTGCCTGACTAACTGTCTTTAACGCCTATTTATCTGGATAGGTAAAATACCAATTCCAGCATTATTCTAATAATTGAATTACTGGTAGTGATATCAAGTAAGTTAAAGTCATGGAACAATTGCTCTATCAGGCGCGAATACTAACAAGTTTTATGGGCAGTTACTCATAAAGGCACCAAGTAACGATCAAAGAATAGCAACTTTGTGAGTTTGGTATCGATTATTTGGGAAAAGATGTAAAAGTAGAGGGTTAACTGCTCCAAATTACCCTTTTGATTAAAAGATCATTTGGAGCGTAGAGGCGAGTAATTGCTTAGGAAGCTTGATTTTCAGGTAGATCTTGCTGACGTAGCTTGTCATTTTTAAGCGTACGACGAAGTAACTGACTGTATATCGGTTGACCGCCAAGTAACTGCGCAATAATGACTGCACCCAGACAGGTAATGATCAGCGGTAAAATTAGGTAGTAGTTATTGGTCATCTCGATAACAAGCAGAATACCTGTTATTGGAGCGCGCACTGTTGCAGCAAATAAAGCCCCCATGCCTGCGATAGCAAACATCCCTGGTTCAATAGTAAGGTTAGGTAGTATCACTTCGGCACTCGCACCAAACGCATAGCCAAATAAAGTTCCCAGAGCGAGCATTGGAGCGAAAATGCCTCCCGGAGCACCGGAGCCGAAACAAAGTAATGTTGTTACCACACGGCCGACGAACAACAAAACTAATAGTGTGATTGAGTAGTTTCCATTCGTTACATCGGGGATTAGCGCGATGCCGCCACCCGTCAATTGCGGGACGTATAAGAGCAGCAAGCCAAAGACACCACCTAGAATAGATCCCGTAATAAGGTAACGTTTACGATCGTTTTTGTGGATAGCGACAAAGCTATCTTGAGCGATCGTGATGAGTTTATTGAAGATAACGCCGAATACACCAAATAGAGCCCCTAATAGTAGGAACAGCCAAAGTGATTGCAGGGCTGGTGGCTGATACTGAGGCATCGTAATCACGGCATCTTGGCCATTAATAGCGCGAAACACAATGTTGGCCATGATGGCAGAGATGATCACCGCACGAATGGAAATTAACGAATAGCGAAATTGAGGTCGCATCTCCTCAACGACAAACATGATGCCAGCTAATGGCGCATTAAATGCTGCTGCTAACCCACCTGCAGCGCCAGAAGCAAGCAGAGAGTGGCGTGTATCATCATCTTTTAAGCGGAATATGTCGGTGACCATACGACCAACTGCGCCACCCATTTGTACAGTAGGGCCTTCACGACCAAGAACCATACCCGAGCCAAGGGCACCCATACCACCAAAAAACTTAACGGGTAGGACACGCCACCACCGTACCGGGCGAATGTTATCCATGGCCCCTTCTATTTCGGGAATACCTGAGCCTGCGGCTTCTGGAGCAAAACGGTGAACAAGGAAGTAGCCGACAAAAGCCAAAAAAGCACTAATCAGTACAGCAGCAAGCCATAGTGGAAGCATGCTACCTATCTCACCTTTTAACCACTCGGTACGAGTTTCTGAAACAAAGTGAACAGCATGTTCAAAGTAAGTCCCTACAATGCCCGCGAGTATACCTACGATCGCGGCCATTAATAAAACAGAGACTGGCGTTGACCCTCGAGAGATAAACTGGTTAATCGCATCTTTCGGGACGTGCGCTAACACAGACTTCACTATTCTCTCTCGCTTGGTCATTAATGGTTTCTCCTGTTTCTATTTGAGGGACGGAGAAAATTATACGCCCGGAGGGGGCTAGACCTTATGGGCAAAGTTGCAATTTAGCTTTCCACTATTGGTGAGTTAAAAGATATTGCTTCCATAGAATTTACGAATATTGTGCCATTGTTCTCATATTCAACGTTGTTTTTTTACGGGTAAAACTTGTTTTCTGAGAAAATTGAACCATGCTTTAAATGTAAAGCAACATGACTGCTTCAGAAGGAGGGATGTGACGTTTTACTCACAATTTGGATGGATTCAAACCCTACGGTAATTCCTCGTTTTTAGTTTGGGATGCACCTAGAGACTTCCCGATTCGCACACTCACGATTGAGTAACGAGGTAGAGGCGCACTTCAAATGTGCGCCGTCTTAATGTTTGTCTTTATGAATAATTTGAGTTCAGTCGCTACTCTTCACTTGATAAATTTCCATTCCACGCTAATGTTTCGCCAACTGTTACTGCCTTGAAATAACCAGATGCGTTCCTTATTCCTTGTACTACTTTCTGCTTGTAGTGTTCTGTTTTCACATTCCTCATTGGCGCTGGATGAGAACTGGTGGCAAAGCACTTTGTCCGGGCAACCTTTAAACCAGTTAAAAAGCACAATACAAAGAGATGGGCTTTGGTATCGATGTGATACCGAATGGAGCGATTCAGAACCTTCTGTTGATACGTTTTGTTTAGACGAGTTCAACTACTACTACCAACATCTTTATGGTGAAGTTATTTTACGTCAAGAAACTGCTGATTTTGCTTTTGTGGCTGAATTCCAATGGCAGAACTGGAACGACTTGATCTTAAATTTAAGGAAAGATGGCCTTGTGATGAGAAGTGTCCAGTTTGATAAGGAAGAATATAATGTGCTTAGCTCACTTGACCAGAAACCTGCCCAAGACGTCGATAAAGAAGTCATCTTAATGATGAATCGTTACCCACCAGAAGCCAGCAGAACTATACGGTGGGTAAGAGCCAGTGAGTTTAAAGCGACCTCTCCGAGTTTGGAAGTGTCGCTGATTAGTGACGGTGAAATGATCACACTCCGGGTTACGCGCTTTTAGACTCGTTATGTAAAGACAGAAACGTTGCCATTGCCGACTCATCTAAAAAGCCATCCGCTTTTTTGTGTGAGCGAAGATACTGGTAACCCGCGATGAGTTTGCGATGTAGCTCTTGTTTATCTTCTGGCAATGTTTCATTCATCACGAATTGGAAAGCGATTTTATACGCCTCCATATCCACAACTTCCGCGCGGCGATAAAGGTACCCGCAACCCGTTGCCAACCATTCAAGAGAGCAGTTCGCTCGCATCGCAATTTGATTCGCTTTTAGTAAGCTAGGTTCACTACCTTTTAAATATTTTCGAATCAATGCTTCTGAGACATCAACGCGTCGAGCAAAACCGCTGATGCTTTCTTCGCCAATTAAAGTAGATAATCGTTGGGCAAAAGACATATTTCGTACTCCAGTTCGAATTGCGAAAGTTTACCCGTTGAGACAGCGCGAAAACAAGACTAGGATGAAAGCAGATTAAATAAAGGAGAGAACCAATGGTTGCAAAAGTTGTGACTGCACCAAGTGGCCCAGAATTTTCTGAACTGGTACAAGGCTATTGGCGTGCTGTGGATTGGGGAATGACAGCTCAAGAGCGCTTAACCTTCCTTAAGCAACATGTTGAGTTAGGTATTACGACGGTTGACCACGCTGACATTTATGGAAATTACGAGTGTGAATCACTGTTTGGCGAAGCGTTAACGCTGGATAAAAGCGTTCGTGATCAAATTCAGATCGTAACCAAGTGTGATATTAACTTATGTGGTGATAAAACCCCAGATCGTAAAATCAACCATTACGACACGAGTTCAGCACATATTTACCAGTCCGTGAACAACTCGCTTGAGCGTTTAAACGTAGATGAAATAGACGTTCTGCTTATTCATCGCCCTGACGTGTTGATGGACGCCGACGAAGTCGCAGAAGCGTTTTCGGAACTGCATAAAGTGGGTAAAGTGAAGCATTTTGGTGTTTCAAACTTTACTCCACGCCAGTTTGAACTGCTGCAGTCTCGTCTGAGTAAACCACTCGTGACAAACCAAGTGGAAATTAATCCACTTAACTTTGACGTTGCGCACGATGGTACGCTCGATCAGATGCAAATGCTGCGTACTCGTCCAATGGCTTGGTCTTGCTTAGGTGGCGGCTCTATTTTTAGCGGCGACAGCGAGCAGGCGGTCCGTGTACGTAATGAGCTAGAAACTATTCGAGAGGAAGTTGGTGCGGCCAGTATTGATCAGGTGATTTATGCTTGGGTACGTCGTCTGCCTTCCAAGCCAATCCCGATTATTGGTTCTGGTAAGATTGAGCGTGTTCAAACGGCTGTTGATGCATTAGACATCGAGTTGACTCGTGAACAGTGGTATCGCGTTTGGGTTGCATCTAAAGGTCACGGTGTGCCTTAGAGCGCCCTTGCGACATCAATAATTGTATTAGGCATCCACAATGGGTGCCTTTTTTGTATACTTATTTTGTGTGCTGGTTACGAAGAATGTGGTTATGGACTTTAATCTTGCTTTAAAACTTTACACAGCAGAACAGGTTAAAAATGGTGAAGTGATCGCCGCTCAGATGGCCGGCGTTTCAATGTATAGCTTGATGCAAAGAGCTGGGATGGCTGTTTATGAGCGCTTTCTCCACCTTTACCCCAGAGCAAAGAGTGTCCTAGTGGTCTGTGGGAAGGGAAATAACGGCGGAGATGGCTATATCTTTGCTTCTCTCGCTAAGCAAGCCCAGCTCAATGTGAATGTATTCCAGCTTGGTGATGTGACCTCTCTTGCTGGCGATGCTCTTTGTGCTTATGAAGATTGGCAAACTGTTGATGGCCAAAATAGTAGTTGGGATGACTGGAACACGGCGTTACTTGAAGCAGACGTCATTATTGACGCAATACTGGGGACAGGTTTAAGCGGTGAAGTGAGAAAAGAATACCGACGGTATATAGAACAAATTAACCAAATTCGTTGCCCGGTCATCGCGGTCGACATTCCCTCTGGTTTATGTGCTAACACTGGCTCTGTGTTGGGAGATGCGATTTATGCAAACCACACCGTTACTTTTATTGGTGTCAAACAAGGTTTAGTTACGGCTCAGGCGAGAGATCATGTTGGCGAACTGCATTTTTGTGGCTTGGGCGTTAACGTGGAGTTCGATTCAATAGAACAAGAGAGCGCATTAGGTATCGATCATAAAGTTATCCCACGACTATTACCTCCCCTAAAACCAACGGCTCATAAAGGCGATAATGGTAAATTGCTTTGTGTCGGTGGCAATCTAGGTATGTCGGGTGCTATTCGTTTCTGCGCTTCGGCAGCGGTACGCAGTGGTTCTGGATTGACAGCAGCAATAACACACCCTGATAGCCTGATACCACTACAAATAGCCTGCCCAGAAGTGATGAGCCAAAGCATCACGGCTGATGAATTGCGGGATACCGAAAATGAACTGACTAAGCGAATTAGATGGGCTGATGCGTTAGTTTTTGGCCCTGGATTTGGCGATGATGAGTGGGCATATCAAGCGTATCAATATTTGTCACAGCCGCATAAACCGAAAGTCGTCGATGCCGACGGGTTGAATATATTGGCGATGCTCAGTCAGCGTTATGATGGAACGCTAGTGTGTGACAACCAACGTGTTATGACACCACATCCGGGAGAAGCCGCGCGTTTGTTAAATGTTACCACGCAAGATGTTGAACGTGACCGATATTCAGCCGCTAGACAGTTGCACGAACGTTTTGGTGGCGTGGTGGTGCTGAAAGGAGCGGGTACGCTCATTTATGATGGCATACGGATGTATGTATGTTTGGCTGGTAATCCAGGGATGGCAAGCGGAGGTATGGGAGATGTACTCTCTGGCGTCATTGGTGCATTGTTAGCGAAAGGTATACCAATCTCTATTGCTGCCAGGTTAGGCGTGATGATTCATAGCCATGCGGCTGATATCAATGCGGATCAATATGGAGAGCGAGGGTTGCTAGCCAGTGATGTCGTAGAGACGCTTCGTTTTGCCATGAATCCATGAAAATAGGGGTTAATTTAGTGAAAATATCACCGTCTCTAGTAGGGTAAGAGAGCATTGTTTGAACGGTATTTTACGTAATTGAGATATGAAACGTGTGAATCTGAACATCACCACGCAAAGGTTTGCGTAAACGTTTAAGCTATGTTTAATCTTAACCTATTGAATTTATTAAATAAGAAGAAGGCTTGATGATTTTGGAGGTGTTTTTGATATGCGATTTTCAAGATGGTAACACAAAAAAATCTCAAATATCAGACTTGTAGGAAATAAATCACAGCCTATAATGCTGAAAACCGGAGCGTCTGCCAACGCTCCGGTTTTTTTGTGTCCGAAGAACAGTGAACCCGTCTGCCAACGGTTTTACTACGCACTCTGAGATGACACATAGACATATGAATCAAGGAATTACACAATGCGTATCGAACAAGAACTTAAGTTAGGTTTCAAAGATGTACTGTTTCGCCCGAAACGATCTACCCTTAAAAGCCGTTCTCAAGTAAATTTAACCCGCGATTTTACATTCAAGCATAGTGGTCGTCAATGGTCTGGTGTGCCTGTAATTGCAGCGAACATGGACTCGGTTGGTAGCTTTGAAATGGCTACCGCGTTAGCTGAGCATGGTGTAATGACAGCAGTGCACAAGCACTACACAGTAGAAGATTGGGCGGAGTTTGCGAAATCAGCAGACAAAGCAACGCTCAATAACGTGATGGTGTCTACGGGTACGTCTGATGCAGACTTCCAAAAAACCAAAGACATCATGGCGCTTTCTGATGAGTTTATCTTCATCTGTGTTGATATCGCGAATGGTTACTCAGAGCACTTAGTCGAGTATGTAGAACGCGTACGCGCAGAATTCCCAGACAAAGTTATCTCTGCTGGTAACGTGGTCACTGGCGACATGTGTGAAGAGCTAATTCTTGCTGGTGCAGATATTGTAAAAGTGGGTATTGGCCCAGGCTCTGTATGCACGACACGCGTTAAAACAGGTGTTGGTTACCCGCAGCTTTCTGCAATCATCGAATGTGGTGATGCGGCGCACGGTCTGGGCGGTATGATCATTGGTGATGGCGGTTGTTCATGTGCTGGTGACGTTTCTAAAGCATTCGGTGGCGGAGCAGACTTCGTTATGCTTGGTGGTATGTTGGCTGGTCACGAAGAGTCAGGCGGTGAAGTTATCGAGAAAGATGGCAAAACCTTCATGAAATTCTACGGCATGTCTTCTCAGTCGGCTATGGACAAGCACTCAGGTGGAGTGGCTAAGTACCGCGCAGCTGAAGGAAAAACCGTACTATTGCCATACCGTGGCAGCGTTCACGGCACTATCCAAGACATCCTTGGTGGTGTACGTTCAACCTGTACATATGTAGGCGCATCAAAGCTTAAAGAGCTAACCAAGCGCACAACTTTCATCCGCGTACAAGAGCAAGAGAACAACGTATTCGGTAAAGAGTAAGTCGACTGAATATCGGAAAATCCGAATAATTAAGAGCCGCATATAGCGGCTCTTTTTTTGCCCTAATTTGATTAGGATAGCGGCGGCAGTCCACCAATGTTAACTAGGTTTGCATTGGTATAGATGGACCCAATGCTGAGATTCACGACCGATGCAGAGGGAACAGTGACGCTTTTGATAAAATGAAAAAGCCATATCTCTGCTGAAAAAACACGAGGTGCCAGTTCAAGTGTTTTATCATACTTACCGCAGTTAACTACTCGTATTTGTACGAAACTTGTAAAAGATGACTGTTATTTAAACTCTAATAACTAAAAATCGGCCAGCTACCACCAAATGGTTATTTTTAAATTCAGTAACTAAAAGTGTGAGAATTCTAGCAATACACTGACAATTAATGTGGAAAAATCGAAGAACAAAATATGGTGCTAAATCATCCAATCAAAGTAAATAGTTGCTCAAAGTAGCACAGAGAAAACACTTGATAGCAAAACAAATTTTTCGAAAACACTTTTCATTTTGAATTGAAGTTAACCAGTGTTTTAGCCAGCTAGAATGAATGTTTATTGACTACGATTGGTACAACAACAAATAGAGGCAGAACAATGAAAAACGTCTTTCTGGGAGTACTGGTTGGTCTAACTGCTTTCACATCTCCGGTTTTTGCTGGTGGTGATATCGAAGCAGGTAAAGCGAAATCCGCTACATGCGCTGCTTGTCATGGTGCTAATGGTATGGCAATCATGCCTATTTACCCCAACTTAAAAGGACAAAATGAGCAGTATCTGGTCAGCTCATTGAAAGCCTACAAGAATAAAGAGCGTAGTGGCGGTCAAGCTGCGATCATGCAACCTCAGGCGGCAATGCTGAGTGATGAAGATATCGCTAACGTCGCGGCATACTATGCGAGCCTCAAATAGTCTAACTGGCAGCCTTAAGACCGTTGGTGACTCCATGGATTAAGGCTCTCAACCGGACATCTATACGCCAGTTCAAAAGTCAGAAAGTCACTACAAACCTATGTGAGATCACTTGCATTGCCCTCGTAGTACGTTGCCGAGAATAAGTCCATGTTAAGTGGGTATTTACAAACTCAGTTATTTCTATCCATGAGTTAAGTGTTTTGACTTTTGTGGTGCCAATTCATTCGAGCCAGACCCGGCTTTAAAATGAATGAGCAACAAACAAATTAAGCAAGGAACGCAGGATGCATTGGTTCACACGACTAAACAAAATCGTCAAAGCATTTGTTTTTGTTACCCTTCTAAGTTGGCTAGCTCTGTCTCCCGCTTATGCTCTGTTTGTCAGCCCGGCCAAAGACCCTTTCGTTTTATTAAACAACGCTTTCCCTGCTGCAACCCGTATCAGCGAAAAACAAACGCACCCTCCTGTTTGGGAGGTTTATCAGCAGGAAAACCTTGTCGGCTATGCTTTTGAAACCAATGATATCGAGCCAATCCCTGCTTATTCAGGCGAACCAGTTAACATGCTGGTTGTAATAGACCCGCAAGGAAAATACCTCAACGCACAAATTATCGAACACCACGAACCCATCATTCTTGCTGGCATTCCGGAAAGCAAGCTTGCCGCTTTTGCTGAACAATACCTTGGGTTATCAGTCAACGACAAAATAAAAGTCGGTAATAGTAAATCCTCTGAATATGTGGCCATTGACGGTTTATCTGGTGCGACGGTAACCGTAAAAGTCATGAACGCGGCTCTTACCAAATCTGCAAATGAGGTGGCGAAAACACTTGGCATCATTGAAGCGGAGCGGGGCGTTATCCAACCGCCGTCGACTATTATTGATGACCTATTTGAAACCGCTACCTGGCAACAACTCACAGGAGACGGGTCGATTCGTAGGTTATTCCTCAATCGCGATAATGTAGATAAAGCTTTTGACGGTACCGAAGCTGAAAACGTGGACAATGCTCCTCCCGGAAAAGAACAAGAGATGTTCGCGGAAATATATTATGCATTGGCCGATGTACCTACGATCGGGCGAAACCTGTTCAGTGAAAAAGACTACGACTGGCTGATGTCAACACTTAAACCCAATGAACATATGCTGGTAGTGTTGGGGAACGGTTACTCATTTAAAGGTTCCGGGTACGTTCGCGGCGGCATTTTTGACCGAATCCAGGTCTTGCAGAATGATAATGAGATCGAGTTTCGGGATCTTGACCATCACCGAATCACCGACCTTGCTATTGCAGGCGCACCTCAATTTAAAGAGATGTCGGTCTTTCGTATTCAGACACATCACGAATTTGATCCCGGCGCTGACTGGCAACTTGAACTATTAGTGCGCCGGCAGATCGGCCCAATCGATAGTATTTTTTCCAGCTTCCAAGCTGAATACGATATACCGGATCGTTACGTTGATACACCGCCAGCCATTTATCCCGAACCTGAGCTATCACTTGTCGAACAAGCTTGGCAGGAACGAAACGTGGAGGTCTATATCCTATCTGCGTTATTGCTGGTTTTACTTTTAGTTCTTTTTTTTCAGGACATATTGGTCCGTCACCCAAAATTTATGCATAACCTGCGTCATGCATTTTTGATTGTTACAGTCGTATTTATCGGTTGGTCATGGGGCGGTCAGCTTTCAATTGTCAACGTATTCACCTTCCTTCAGGCATTGATGAAGGACTTCTCATGGGATCTATTCCTGCTTGACCCGATTATCTTTACGCTCTGGAGCGCCACTGCAGTCATTCTATTATTATGGGGGCGCGCCGTGTATTGCGGCTGGCTATGTCCGTTTGGTGCATTACAAGAGCTAATCAATGTCGCCGCCCGCTATCTTAAAGTTCCGCAATATGAATTACCGTTCGCCGTTCATGAACGTTTGTGGGCTATCAAGTATCTTATCCTACTGGGCTTATTTGGCCTATCACTCGATTCGCTGGCATTAGCTGAAAAATTTGCCGAAATTGAGCCATTTAAAACAACATTTTTACTCAAGTTTGATCGTGAATGGCCATTTATTTTTTGGGCCGGGCTGTTACTACTCGCTAACCTGTTTCAACGAAAAACTTTCTGCCGTTACCTATGTCCATTGGGTGCCGCTCTGTCTGTATCCAGTAACATACGCCAGTTCAACTGGCTAAAACGTCGTTCAGAGTGTGGTCAACCCTGTAAAACATGTGCCAAAGAGTGTGAGATCCAAGCCATTCATCCGAATGGGCAGATAAACATGCGCGAATGTCATTATTGCTTAGATTGCCAAATCACTTACTACAACGCGGATAAATGTCCACCGCTTAAAAAGCTGGCTCGAAAAAAACGTCGAGATTCCAGCCTGGATATTCCAATAACGGAAACACCCTAAGTGCAACACAAAAGTACTCTATAAGCTTTAACTACATGGAAACTGAATGTAAAGAAGCACTAACTTAGCAAACGGAGACATAATAATGAGTGACCCCAAGAATAACGAACTACCAACACAAATCGATAGTGATGCGCCAGTGGATGAATCACGGCGTAAATTTTTTGGTAAGAGTGCAGCTATTGGTTTAGGTGCTGCTGTTGCTCCTATGTCTGCCGCTATGTTTGCTTCAATGGCACAGGCAAAAGCACAGGAAGTGAGTAACTCTGCTGTTGTACACCCAGGTGATATGGACGAGTATTACGGTTTTTGGAGTGGTGGCCATTCCGGAGAAGTTCGTATTCTTGGTCTTCCGTCCATGCGTGAATTAATGCGTATCCCTGTATTTAATGTCGACAGTGCGACTGGTTGGGGAATTACCAACGAAAGTAAGCGTATCAAAGGTGATAGCGCTCACTTACTAACTGGTGACTCACACCACCCGCATATGAGCATGACTGACGGCCGATATAACGGTAAGTATGTATTTATCAACGATAAAGCCAACACCCGAGTTGCACGTATTCGATGTAACGTAATGAAAACAGACAAAATGCTCACCGTACCAAACGTGCAGGCAATTCATGGATTACGGGTACAAAAAGTACCTGAAACTAAGTATGTCGTCTGTAACGGTGAGTTTGAGATCCCGATGAATAATGACGGGAAGTCTAATCTGGAAGACGTGAGTACTTATCGTTCACTCTTCAATGTTATCGACGCGGAAAAAATGGAAGTAGCATTCCAGGTAATGGTCGATGGAAACCTCGACAACACTGATGCTGATTATGACGGCAAGTATTTTGCGTCAACCTGCTATAACTCCGAAATGGGCATGAACTTAGCAGAGATGATTACCGCAGAACGTGACCATGTTGTGGTCTTTAACTTAGCACGATGTGAACAAGCGTTAAAAGCAGGCAACTATAAAACCTACAATGGCAACAACGTACCGGTACTTGACGGTCGCAAAGGCTCAGATCTCACTCGTTACATTCCGGTTCCTAAATCCCCTCACGGTTTAAATACCTCTTCTGACGGAAAATACTTTGTTGCCAATGGCAAACTATCTCCCACGGTATCTGTTATTGCTATCGATAAACTCGATGACCTTTTCAATGATAGCATTCAGCCTCGGGATACCATCGTTGCAGAACCAGAATTAGGCCTTGGGCCACTGCACACAGCATTTGATAACCGGGGGAATGCATACACAACCCTGTTCCTTGACAGCCAGATTGCCAAATGGAACGTTGAAGACGCCATCAAGGCATATAATGGTGAAAAGGTAAATTATCTGCGCCAAAAACTGGACGTACACTATCAACCTGGGCATAACCATACCTCACAAGGTGAAACCCGCGATGCTGACGGAAAATGGCTCGTTTCGCTGTGTAAGTTTTCCAAAGACCGCTTCCTTCCTGTCGGCCCGCTACGCCCGGAAAATGATCAGCTTATCGATATTTCCGGCGAAGAAATGAAGTTAGTACATGATGGTCCAACCTATGCCGAACCTCATGACTGCATGATCGTCCACCGCAGTATCGTTAAACCACAAAAACTGTGGACACGTGATGATCCGCTGTTTGCAGAAACTGTGGCAATGGCAGAAAAAGATGGTGTTGATGTCATGACACAGAACAAAGTTATCCGTGAAGGTAATAAAGTCCGTGTTTACATGACCTCAATCGCTCCTAACTTTGGCATGACAGAGTTCAAAGTAAAACTTGGTGACGAGGTGACCGTTGTTGTGACTAACCTGGATATGGTCGAAGATGTCACACATGGTTTCTGTATGACAAACCATGGTGTTCAAATGGAAATCGGTCCGCAAGCTACAGCGTCAGTCACCTTTATTGCTGATAAACCAGGCGTACAATGGTACTACTGTAACTGGTTCTGTCACGCGCTACATATGGAAATGCGCGGGCGTATGCTGGTTGAGGCATAATCGTCAGAAACGCTATCGCCAGTCGATAGCGTTTCATTCCTGCATCGTAATTAAACCTGATATAAGCCGAAGAGGACAGTGATGCTCTATCGTTTCATTGCATTAGTCATACTATTATCCCTGCAGGGTAACGCTTTTGCGGCAACAATTAAGGTAACAGAAGACGATGATTTACAACGGATATTAGACACCGCGGTTAATGGCGATCAGATTATCCTCTCCGATGGAGAGTACAATGGTAATTTTATCATTCGCCATGGCATTACGTTACAAGGTTCATCACGAGCAGTTCTCAATGCTAACGGCAAAGGACATGGGCTGTTATTAAAAAGTGATAATATTCAAATTATTGGTGTAAAAATTGGTAACTGGGGGCACAACTTAACCGAAGAAAACGCTGCTATCTATGCAGATAAAAGCGCTAATCATCTGGTTATTAAGGATAACCACTTACAGGGAGACGGCTTTGGGATATGGCTACAAGGTGGTCAAAATATTGAGGTCATCAACAATACGATTATTGGTAACCCACAGTTACGTTCCGCTGACAGAGGCAACGGAATTCAGTTATCCCAGGTAAAGAATGTCACAGTAGAAGGGAATAATGTCAGCAATACCCGTGACGGACTTTATATTATCGCCAGTCAGAACAATGAATTGCTCAATAATACCATGCACAACCTTCGTTATGGTATTCACTATATGTATTCCCACAGCAACCGGGTCGAAGGCAATCTCGCCTATCAAACCAGAGCAGGCTACGCCTTAATGAGTTCTCGCCAGTTAACCGTCACCAATAACATCAGTCGTGATAGTGAAGACTATGGTATTTTGATGAATTTCATCACGTATTCAACAATAAGTCACAATCAGATCAAGCATGTCTGGACTAAGCCGGAGCACAAAGTTAACGGTCGCGACGGGAAAGGGCTATTCATCTACAACTCCGGTTACAACACCATCAGCTATAACACCATTGAAACGGCAGAAATTGGCATTCACCTTACCGCAGGTTCGGAAAACGTTCAGGTGTATGGCAACAGCTTTATCAACAACCCAGTGCAAATCAAATATGTTGTTAATCGAGAACAAGAGTGGAGCAAGGATGGGACCGGTAACTACTGGAGCAATTATTTAGGATGGGATCTCAACCACGACCAGCGGGGTGATACCCCTTTTGAGCCTAATGACGGAATAGACAAGCTCATTTGGAAATATCCGGAAGCAAAAATACTGTTAGATAGCCCTGCTTTATTAATGCTGCGCTGGATCCAAAAGCAGTTTCCGGTCCTTAAGCCTGCTGGCGTAAAAGACAGCTTTCCTTTGCTCGCACCAATAGCTCACTCCAGCAAGGAGTTCAATAACTTACAAACTGAGCATCCCTAATGCTCCTTAAATCATCCGACATCAGAGTAACCCTATGACAGCCGAAACGCCCATTCTTACATTGAGTGAGACAAGCAAAAAATACCAACAGCTTACTGCGCTGCATACTATAAACCTGACTTTAAATCCGGGAGAGGTGCTCGGGCTGTTTGGTCACAACGGTGCAGGTAAAACCACTATGATGAAAATCATCTTAGGAGTAACCCCGGCCAGTAGTGGACAGGCACGTGTTTTTGGCGTAGACCCTCTATCACAACAAGCATGGCTAAGCCGTCGAAAAATTGGTTACCTGCCGGAAAACGTCAGTTTTTACGAACAACTGACAGGACTAGAAGTGCTTACCTACTTTGCCCGGCTCAAACGAGTTGCCAAGCAAGAAGTATATGAATTATTAGAGCAGGTCGGTTTGACTCATGCTCAAAACAGACAAGTAAAACAGTATTCGAAAGGGATGCGGCAACGTCTGGGTCTTGCACAGGCCTTCTTGGGCAACCCTAAGCTATTACTATTAGACGAACCCACCGTTGGACTGGACCCTATCGCTACTCAAGACTTCTATCAGCGCGTTGACCAGCTAAAAGCTAATGGTGCCAGTGTGATTCTTTGTTCTCATGTTCTACCCGGCGTCGAACAACACATAGACAGAGCCTTAATTCTGGCGAAAGGTCAGCAGAAAGCCATTGGAAGCTTAGATCATTTGCGCAAGCAGGCGAATCTTCCGGCAACCATCAATGTTCCGCACCTTTCCCGACTTATAGAAAACGACTCGAGATTAGTTCAATGGCAGACAGGTACAGATCAGTTGCAGGTACCTGAAAAGCAAAAGTTAGAGGTTATACGTCAACTGTTGAGTTGTAATGAACTAACCGATATCAACGTTGAGTCAGCCAGCCTAACACAACTCTATCAGTACTATCTAAAACAAGACAAGACAACCACTCAGCATGACACTGGTTTAAACCCAACTGAGTGCATACTTAGCTCGCCGGAGATAACATCATGATGCCACCCGTAATGATCGTTGCATTAAAAGAATTTCAGGATGGTTTACGTAATCGTTGGTTTTTATCTATTACTTTTATTTTCGCTGTGCTGGCTATCGGGCTTAGCTATTATGGCTCAGCCGCATCCGGCCAGTTAAATGTAGTCTCTCTTTCCAGCACGATAGCCAGTTTATCCAGCCTTGCGGTATTTTTAATTCCTCTTATTGCGTTACTACTGAGCTACGACAGTTTTATTGGTGAGCGGGAATCTGGAACTCTATTGCTACTCATGACCTATCCTTTGAGCCACCACCAACTTCTGGCCGGAAAGTTTTTCGGTCAGGCGACAATTATTGGTTTGTCGACGCTGTTAGGCTTTGGTAGTGCTGGTGTACTAATGGCCTTCGTTACGGGCAGTACTGACGTACTACCTGCATTTAGTTTGTTTATCTTTTCAGCCATGCTTCTAGGCTGGAGCTTTATCGCTCTGGCTTATGTAATCAGCTTATCGGTCAGTGAAAAGTCTAAAGCCGCAGGGATTGCTCTGTTGGTATGGTTCTTATTCGTGCTGGTTTTTGATCTGGCATTATTGGCAGTATTAATTGGTGTCGAAGAGGGGCTAAGTCAAACCTTCCTGATTCAGGTAATGCTATTTAACCCAACCGATTTGTTCCGTCTCATCAACCTGACAAATTTAAACACTGGTGACATCGATGGCGTACTGGCGATTGCTATCAACCAAAGTCAATCTGCAACGACTCTCATTATGATTATGGTCGCTTGGGTCTTGGCGCCTTTAGGACTCGCTTCGATATTGTTTCGACATCAAAAACTATAAATTGCTGCCGTTCAAAACACCAAATTTAGGAGCTCTGATGCATAAACTACTCATTCAATACTTAACCAAATTGAAATACCTCAACATAATACTACTTTCTGTTGTTATAACAGCCTGCAGCGATCCGCAAGCTGAACAGAATGCTATGGTTCATCGAGCAGTCAGCATTGAACAATCAGATGAATGCCACCTGTGTGGCATGCTCATCAGTCGTTTTCCTGGGCCAAAGGGAGAAGGTTACAATAAATCGACTCAATCTATGCAAAAGTTCTGTTCTACCAAAGACCTATTCAACTACATTTTACAACCAGACAATCAGCGTCAAATAAAAGAAGTTTATGTTCATGACATGAGCAAAACTCCATGGCAAAAACCTGAAGATGAATACTTTGTCGATGGCCGAGAGGCCTGGTACGTCATCGGTTCGTCTCAAAAAGGATCTATGGGTTCAACACTGGCAAGTTTTAGTAAGCAGAAAGATGCAACGTACTTTGCTGATCAATTTGGTGGCAAAGTTTATCGTTTTGGTGAGATCACCCTCGATATGCTGTGATTATGGTGGTTATGTGGGGTTAACAGGGGGCGTATGCAGCCACTTGGCTGTGCTCTGTAGCTTCGGAAGCTATTACAGGGAAAAGCATTGAGTAAAGGACGATATACGCCGTGTTTTCAACAAGAATCACTGCGCGTTTAGGATTAAGTTTGCTTACTTGACCGATATATTCTTTGTTGTTAGCTAAGCCGATAGTGTAACCGATAGAAAGCTCAGCTTTTGGCATCCTTTTGATGTTTAGTGACTCGATCTCAGTTTCAATATGGTCAATATTGAGATAATAGAAAGGAAACGACCAGCGTTTTTGAGCAAGTGGATATGCCCGTCCTTACCAGGCATGTCCGTCTAATTAATAAAATTTAAAGACCAGTCACACTTCAAGGAAAAAATAATATCGACGCTACTTTTTTTTAGCGTACACCAAGATAGTTATTAAATGTTATGTAATAATCCTTTTTTTTACATTGATTTAACTATTTTCACAATTCAATTCAATTCTTTGTGAAATTTCTACTCAATAATTAAGAGTATGAGGGATTATGAACAACGATACTCCAAAAATACCCTTCACCATGGCAATTTTGCCGATCATCCTGATGGTCGGGGCCATGCTGGTAACTATTGTCATATTTGAAGGTAGTCCACATATACCTCTTGTATTTGGCACAGTGACCGCAGCGCTGGTCGCCTGGATGCATGGTTATAAGTGGCAGCACATAGAAGATAGCATTTACAGCGGCATCAAACTGGCTCTTCCCGCCGTCGTAATCATCCTGCTGGTTGGTGTTGCGATAGGTGCTTGGATTGGTGGTGGCGTTGTCGCAAGCATGATTTACTACGGGTTGCAAATACTGTCCCCATCTTTGTTTCTTGTTTCCATTACTCTTATCTGTGCCGTAGTGTCTATTGCCATCGGTAGTTCGTGGTCCACCATGGGCACCATTGGTGTTGCTGGTATGGGCATTGGTATCAGTATGGGGATCCCCGCCCCCATGGTTGCCGGTGCCGTGATATCCGGTGCCTATTTTGGGGACAAGATGTCTCCCTTGTCCGATACCACCAACCTGGCCGCGGGACTAACCGGCACCGATCTTTTTGAGCATATTAAACATATGTTATATACCACCGTACCCGGGCTGTTGATTGCCCTAACTGTATACTGGTATTTGGGCCAGAGCTTATCTGCCAGCGACGCCGAGTTTGAACAAATCAGCACCACCATGGCCATATTGCAGGACAACTTTGTTATTTCTCCCTGGCTATTGCTGATCCCAGTCTTCGTGATTTTTCTGGTCACTCGGAAGGTACCAGCCCTGCCAGCCTTATTCGCGGGTATTTTGCTAGGTTTTCTGAGTCAGATCTTCATTCAGGGTGGCTCTGTGGCAGAAGCGGTGAAAGCACTACAAGTCGGCTTCAGCATTGAAACTGGTAACGACATGGTCGACGGCCTGTTCAATCGGGGCGGCTTGGAGTCCATGATGTATACGGTTTCCATGACCATTGTCGCCATGACTCTGGGAGGAATACTGGAAAACACTGGTATGCTGAAATCTATTGTTGAAAAAATAATCAGATCATCCAAGTCGGCAAAAAGCCTGATCCCGACCACCATTTCTTCCTGCTTTCTGACCAACGCAAGCTGTTCGGAGCAGTATATCTCCGTCGTTGTACCCGCCAGAATGTTTGCCAGTACCTATCGGGAAAAGGGGCTGCACTCTAAGAATCTGTCCAGGGCACTGGAAGATGGCGGTACCCTGACCTCCGTGTTTATTCCCTGGAATACCTGCGGCGTCTTTATCCTGGCGACTCTTGGGGTTGGTGCCGTTGAGTATGCTCCCTATGCAATTCTTAACTTTGTGGTTCCCATGATCTCCATCATCTTTGCGTTGACTGGTTTTTCCATCGCTCAGCTGCAAAATACTAATGACGAAACACACAGTCACAGTGAAACACGAGATGGTATTGATCTGGAAAGACAGCAAACTAATATCTGATATTGATAGTTACGCCAGATAAATAATGGCTTACTTTAGGTCATAAAATTGATGAGCAATTCATGGAATGGATTGTTCATCTTATTCTTTATGCATCCATGACGTAATTACCATCTCTCGTTAGCATGACAGGAATAACATATGCTTAAACTTTCAAGAATTGTCTGGGATCAGGATTTCGCAATCATTTTTCAGTTTATGGAAAAATAATAATTGTCTGTAACAACCGTCTTATAGATGTAGGTGGTTGTTACAAATCGAGCATGATTTTTTATGGTTAGCAAAAGAATGCGCATTATTTATTCCCAACTAACCTAAGAGAGTTATTGTTAAGCTCATTCTTGTCCAGAACTTTCACAGTTGGCACTTCTTAACTCAGAAGTGCCCCTAAACGAGTTACCAAGTAAACCTTTTTAGCGAAAACCGCTCAATTCAAGATTAAGCGGCTTTTTCGTGCTTATAACGATATCAGTGATTATTCAGACAAGGTTATGATTGGTAAGTCATCCCAAATCTTACTCTCATCCGATGCGCCGCCAGAAAAGTTCCAAGGACCTTTGTCTTGTTCTAGTGGACGGTAAGTGGCAGACAGTCCATCCAAGTCCCAAGTCGTCACATAGAATCGAATGCCATTGAGTGAATCAGGTCGACCCAGCGCGTCACTAGCAAAATCCATCGAAATGGTGTTATTGGCTTTGTCTACGGTGACCATTGGTGCTGGTGTTACCGCTTCGCCCCATGTTGTCGCGTTGGCCCCCTGAGTGTTGTAGATCGAGCTTTGCCAGCCGAAGACCACAGCGTTGCGACTCCATGTTCCGCTTGGCATAGAAGCGTTGATCTTAGGCAGTTCCGTTCGGTTGGTTGCCGCTTCTTCCGGTAAATCAATGAAGATGGTGAAACCAACGTGGTCAAAGCCGTTTGGCGGCAACCAAGTATCGCTGATCTTGTCCATGGTGAAGGTCAAGCGCACGTTACTGCCGACGGTAAATACCTCTGCTTTGTTGATTGCGAGTTGGCTGTTGTCTTTGTCGAACGTTGGATCTGTTGGTAGCGAGTAGTTACCGTTAGGACCGCCCGTGCCGTCTTGCGCATCGCCTGCGTCATCAATAGTGTCGTCTGGCGTGTTTGACCAACTTAAGTCCGACACAAAGTTCACATCTTCAATGCCCGCTTTTTTCTCAGTTGAGTAAATCGCGAAGCGGTGTTGCTGTTCGCCAATCACAAAGTGACGTGTAGATAAAGTCACGCTAAATTGACCGTCAGCACCTACGGTAATAGCTTGTGCTGTTTCCAGATTACCGTCGACGACAAGGTTTAATTTCTCGTTTGCGTTAGCAGTACCAGCAATCACGATGTCATCAGTAATGGTTTGTCCTTCCCAATCCTGCGCCAGTTGGATGTTGAGATCTGGGGTATCTACCGATTGTGTGTCATTTGTCTTCGAATAAATCACCGCAGACTTGGCTGGTAACTCAAGGGTTACGTGACCATTTTCATCTGCGATTAACTGTTCTGGAGCGTCAGCCCAGTTCGACATGATTTGCTGTTGGAAGACGGTGCCGCCTGCTTGCTCTACATCGAGTTGGTTCATCAACATCGGGGAGTTCGATGTGTTCATTACCACTAAGACTTCGTCGTTATCCAACGTTCGGGTAAAGGCGAACACACCTGCGCCGGCTTTATCGCTGCCAATCACTTTCATTTCGCCGCGTGTCATGACTTTGTTCTCAGTGCGCAACTTAGCAAGCTCTTGGATGAACAAGTACATCTCGCTGTTTTGGTCGAATGAGTCTACGTAGTCTCCGTCTTCACGGTAACCGCCTGCAAACATCGCATCGCGGGCTGCTGACATTGCCTGTTCAGTACCTTGGTAAATCACAGGGATGCCCGGTACCGCCATCATTGTGATCAGCGCTTGCTTCATATCGTTGACACTGCCCTGCGATAGAAAACGCGGCATATCGTGGTTATCAATGAAGTTCGGCATGATGTATGGATTCGGGAACATCGCCATCATTTTTTCAAGACGGAAGCGTAAGTAATCGGTGGGTTGTCCTGCTGCAAACACGCGCGTCATGGTTGCTTGCAATGGGAAGTTCAACACCGAGGTTAATTGCTCTGGTGAGCCACTTTCACCGATGTAAGTCAGCATTTTCTCTTCACCTTCGGTGTTGTACGGCGTAGACGTTTCGAATACTTCACCAAAAGTGAGGAAGTTGTCACGACCGGTATCAACCGCTTGAGTCATCACACCATCGTCGGCGTGCAGGAAGTCGTTCCAGAAATCGTGCTCAACAAACTTCACGGTATCGATACGGAAACCGTCAACGCCTACTTCTCGGATCCATTTACGGTAGCTCTCTTTTAGATAAGCGCGTACTTCAGTATCGGACGTATTAAGGTCATCCAGATCCGACAGTTGCCAGGTTTTTTCTTGTACGGGATCGTTGTGGTCGGTGATGCTTGGCGTCCAGTGGTAAATGCCCGTGCCATCTTCTTTACACTCGTTCATGTTGAGCGGGTAAGGCAGTTCTTGCCCCGCTGGCAGAGCATTTTCAATCAAGCGGAAACCTTGGCAAGGTAGGCTAGGATCGTAATTGTATGGGTCATCGTAAGTGAAGAAATTACCAACGTGGTTGGTCACGATGTCTTGGATCAAGTACATGTTACGAGCGTGCACTTCTCGCACTAACGCTTGGTAGCTTTCCATGTCACCAAAGTGCTCTTCCACTTTTTGGAAATCACGCGCCCAGTAGCCGTGGTAGCCGCCGTAGTTTTGTTCTGCATCCCACCATTGGTTTGCCACTGGCGGTGTAATCCAGATAGAGGTAGCGCCTAGGTCTTCGATGTAGCCCAGTTTGTCGCTGACACCAACAAGGTCACCACCACTGAATTTCTTATCTGAGGTGGGATCGTACTCATTCTGACCTTGATCGTTAAGAGTGTTATCGCCGTCATTAAAACGGTCGATCATCAAGAAGTAAATGATCTGGTCTTGCCAATCAGGAGATGTCACGTGGCTTCCTGTATCTGTAGGCGTGGTTTCGTCGCTACCACAGCCAGAAAGAGCTAGGGCGATCGCTAAAGATAGTATTTTTATTTTATTCATAGGTTTAGGTAAGGTTTCAAACACGGTTTTTGTCTCCGTTATGCAGCAATGCGGAAACGATAAAGCAAAGGTTTGAAATTGAGAGTGTCATATCACGCCAAAAGAGACGTGATATGATGTCACGAAGTGCTGTATGTGAACTGTGCTACATATTTAACTGAGTGGTTGCACAATGGGATATTGAATCGGGTAATGGTCTTTAGCTAATTCATTACCAGAATGATCATAGAGTAGGAATCGACACTGTTTAGCCGTTTGAGTGAGGGACAGTTGAAGCGCCCAGCATGTGTAATCTTCTGCATTCTGAGTCAGGCTCATTGCGTGTGGAGTTGGCTTGTCACCTACATAGCAATTGATCTTCGCCACGTCTTTTAATCGACACGCGAGTTCCACAAACAACGTGTACTGAGTGCCGAGTTGGATCAGTTGCCTTGTCGGGACAATGTATTCTGTTGCACCAATTAATAGCCCTTTAGAAACCACATAATCACGCTGGTGGTTGTTATCAATGTAGCGCTCACCATCGACTTCATAACACAGTCTAAACGTAAGCGGGTGAGCGACAGGAAGCTCTGTCGTCGCCCATAGTTCGGTACCATTATTCAAGAAGCGCTCAAAGAAGGCAGGATAGTGGCGCCACGCGCCATCACGGTCTCGACACTCAACTGAGACCACTTTTTCAAACGCAATGTTATCCACTTCCATCCAGATTTTACCGACGGGTTGGTCAACGTCGTTATCGGCTAGAGTATTCGCTTTAGCGCAGTACAAGCGGATTGGTTGGTTATTGAGATGAGTGCGGTTATCCAAGCACTGTTGGCGATATTGCATTGGCGAAAATGGAAACCAGCGGCGAAAGGTTCGATGAAAGTTGGAAGGCTCATCATAACCCAGCTGATAAGCGATTTGCTGTGTCGTGAGTTGAGTGTCTGCAAGTAGGGCTAGCGCGTGCTTTTTCTTGGCGAAGTCGACGCATTGCGAATAACTCATTTGTTTTTCTTGCAGGCGACGTTGCAAGGTGCGCTTGGATACGCCCAGTTGCAGCGCGGCTTGGTCTAATTTCAGTGCGTAATTGCTATCTTTGACGAACAGAGCATTAAGCACGCTCAACAATTCTGGTTGCTCAATTGGTTGGTGAGAAAGCAGCAAATAAACATGCTTAACCAAGTTGAACACGACCGAGTTCTGATTCGAGTAGGTGTATTCTTCTAGTTCGAATTGAGCTGAGTAAAGGTCATGGTTGTGAAGCTGAATGCGCACAGATTCACTCAAACCTAGCCGTTCCAACTGCATCAGCAGCAAGTCATAAACCGATTCTGCCCAGCTTGGCATCTCTGTAGCTCTGCACTCTAGTTGCATCTGAATCAGGTTGTCATTGTGTTGGAAAACAATGTATAGGCGACGGTCGAACAGCGAAACACTTTTGCTCCACCACAGCAGACCTTCACGCAGATTTGGAGCCTCTTGCAACATCATACATTGCAAGGCAACCAGCTTTTCAATGTGCCAATATTCGCCAGCAATTCTTAGGTGATTGTGCCCAAGTTTTTTGCATAGAAAGGGCGTGATGATGTTGTCTTGAGGCAGCATAAAAGTGGTTTGGTCTCGAAGCAAAGGATCGCATTATTGCTCAAACCTTGTATTGGTTCCGTGAGAGCGCTCAAAGCCTGTCACATAGATTCTCGTGTCAGAGCTTCTCGTGAAGGAGATGTAGTTGCGAATACGGACTGTATTTGGGTCAAAGGATAGAAGGCCTGGTTATGTCCAAATAAGCTTGTTAGTAGAGCTTCCAAGTAGAATGTTTTCAGTACTTCCTTACATTGCTAGCTGCATTTTTATGAGTAAATTCAGGGAGGGTAAATATGAGATGTATAATCAAACGATGATTAGCACACGCTGAACTGTACAATCGAAACTGAAATTAGAGCTAAGCGACACCATATTTAGTTATTAATTTGCCCTTAATTTAGGAAATTATCTAACAAGGTTTTGTCCATATCTTTGCCAGCTTCTTCATCAGCACGTGTGATCACCAAGCGGTTTTGTCGTATCTTAATTCCCAAGCGAATTTGTTATTACGTTAACCACCAAGGGAAAGAGATGGAACTATTTTCTTGTAACAAAGTATCTTACTACACTTTGGGTCCTTAAATATTGTTGTGACAAAAACATCAGCTTATGTTTGTTTGAACAACAGCTTATCCGTCCTAATAAGGGTTAACTCTATTTAACTAAAACGCCTGATGGACTACATCGGGCGTTTTTGTATTCTATGGCCTGTGTCTGTTTGGATTATCGAGTTACGTTGACTCTGTTTTAAATTCAGGAGAATGGGTAATACATTTTGACTTGTTTATCATGGTTCGCCTCGTTAGTTATTGCACTCACTTAACTCGGTGTCCAAGACTGATGGAGCGGAGCTCCTACACCTCCTACGTGGGTGTGTACTGAATACAGCAAGCGTAGAGGAGGTTACTAGTAACACAGATAAATAGGCTAGTCTTAGGTAGATAGAAAAAACTTGATGTTTTTTTATATAGACTTCTATGTTACGAATAGTACTGTTGAATAACCGATTTTCGAATCTGTAATCATCATAAGTGGAGGCAATAATGGTATTTAAAACTCCGCCTTTAACGACGACAGAAGCTAAAGAAGTTCGCCGTGTTGGGTTTGAGATCGAGTTTACCGGCTTAACCATAGGGAATGTGACGCAAATACTGCAACGTGTTTTTGGTGGTGAGCTAGAGCAAAAGTCTACAGTTGAATACGTGTTGCACACACCTGAATACGGGAAGTTTAAGGTTGAATTAGACTGGGAGTTTCTTAAAAACACGGCGCTGGATGCGAAAGTCAAAGATGACGGACATGAGTGGGTGGATTTCTTACATCAACTCGCATCTTCGGTAGTGCCGTTGGAAGTCGTGTCTCCACCAATCCCCTTAGATAAGCTGGAAAAATTGGATGAGTTCATTCCCGTTCTGCGCAAAGCTGGCGCGAAGGGCACTGATGACTCAGCCGTTGCCGCTTTCGGCGTTCATATTAACCCTGAACTTCCATCGCTTGATGTTCATACTATCCATCGTTATTTGCAATCTTTTGGGCTATTACAATGGTGGCTTAATGAGGCTCATGACGTTAATCTAACTCGAAAAATTAGCCCGTATATCCAATTATATTCCGAAGAATATGTAGAGCTTCTGCTGAACAAAACTTATCAGGATAGAAGTGTATTGATCGATGACTATCTTACTCATAATCCGAGCCGGAACCGAGCGTTAGATATGCTCCCATTATTTGCCTTTATTGATGAAGAAAAAGTTAATAGAGTAGTGAAGGATAGTAAAGTAAATCAAAGGCCGACATTTCATTACCGCCTACCTGATTGCTTGATTGAAAATACAAACTGGAGCTTCGCGACGTCATGGAATATATGGTATCTAGTGGAGGCTTTAGCTGCCGATACTGAGGCACTAGACTTTTTATCTGGTCGTTTTAAAGAAATGTCTCTGCCGCTGATCGGTGTAAAACGTAATGATTGGGTTAAGGAAGTCAATCAGTGGATAAAAAACCGAGAATTGGGGTAACGGGCAATCATCGAAGTTGGTCACCTTCGTGGTGGTGTACAAAACTAGCGCTCACACTTGCAGGAGCAAAACCTGAGAGAATCAGCGTTAAACACCAATGGTCCGGGGAACCACTCGATGGTCTAATCATTGGCGGTGGTGATGATATTGACCCTGAACACTATGGCGGTGAAGCTAGTGAGCGGGACGAATTTGATCCTGAGCGCGATAAGCTAGAGATACACTGGATAAAGTGGGCATTAAAAAATCATGTCCCTATTTTGGGTATTTGTCGCGGGTCACAGCTGGTGAATGTTGTACACGGTGGTAACTTGTATTCGGATATATCGACGTTACGTAAGCGGACTTATAATCGTCCGGGCTTGTTACCAACCAAGCAAGTCTTTGTCGATAGAGAGTCAGATCTGTTTGCTTTGTGTGGCAAACCTAAGTTGAGGGTAAATAGCCTACACCATCAAGCCATTAAAGATGTAGGAGATGGCTTACGTGTTGTAGGACGAGATCTGGATGGCTTTGTTCAAGCAATCGAAAGCACACAATCTCAGCCTATCCGAGGTGTTCAATGGCATCCGGAGTATATGTTTTATCTGCCTAGCCAGTTTAAGTTGTTTCGTTGGCTAGTCAGGTTGTATCGCTAATTATATAACCTCTAAAGCTTTAAATAATTTCACCTTTAGACTGCGATTATTTACATTCGCTTCAAGATTATTGGTGGTTAGCCCTTTCACTAAGCTTGACTGGTTTCTTCACTCAAAAAAGAGTTTTTTATTATCTATAAAATAAGTTTAGGATTTTTTAATCCGGTTTATAAATAATTAATTCAAATTTTATTTACTAGACTTTTGGTAACGCTTCATGGCTAATCGATATTCTTTTGGCGTAACGTGCTTATAGATTTTAAACTGACGATTGAAGTTCGCTTGATTAATGTATCCTACTTTTTCTAGTATTACGCGGATGGGAAAATCCGTGTAAGCGAGCATGTCACAAGCTATATTTAAGCGAATTTTCTTTAGTCTTTGGCTAAAGCTCTCGTTAAAGTGCTGCGAAAACAGTCTTCGTACACTGCTCTCGCTCAAGAATAAATGGTTAGCAAGATCGTTGAGTGAAATATTCTCGTTAAAATGAGTTAATAAGTAAGCTTCTGCGCTTTCAATCTTATCATCGACTCGTTTTTGCTCTTTGTTTGATGCATTGATGGTCGGGTTTATTAATCGCACTGTATTATTATCAGCGATCAGTAGGCAAAATATTTCAATTAAAATTGCAAATTGATTTTGGGGAGGAAGCTCAGGAACATCCGAAAGCAATTTGACAACCTGTTCGCCAGTCTGTGCGGAAAACTGTAAACCTTGGTTAGCCTTTTGCAGAATCTCCCTTAATGGGGTCAGCTCTTGGCAATGGTGAATCAGTAATTCGATCCATGATTTTTGAAACCATATAACATGCGTTTCGCACTGAGAGTTGTTAATCACTGAATCTGAATAGATGGCGTGAGGTAACCCGGGGCCAATAAGAATCATATGGTTGTTCTGTATCTCACTATTATAATTTCCAACAAAACAACTACCTAAAAAATTGCGGTGAATCGCAATTTCATATTCCTGGTGGCAATGCCAGTCGTAACTCTTGTGAGGTTCAACAATTTTAATGTAGCGCCAAGAAGCACCTATTCTCTGTGGAACACGTTCTAATTTACGTTTCATAATATATTCAAAAAGTAGTTATGAATCATTTACTTCAAGAACAATAACAAAGTTTAAGCGAAAAGTATTTATAGTTGAACTAATTGTATTCCTGCTAGAAATCACCAGCTACTAAAATGTCGTTATCCAACCAACGTAAGGGCATTTCATTATGGTAATTTCAAAAAAACTTCAACAACTGTTTGCGGCAAACCGCAAATTCTGGATAAAAGAAATGGCATACGGATATCATATTCCTCGAGAGTTTCTCTGGAGGCACTATGGTTATCAATCAAAATGGGAGCTGGAAAAGGATTTGATGTACTCTTTCCATTAATTTTCAGAATATCAAGCCTGATTATTGAAGTAATTAAATACGCCAACAATATGTACAGATTACAGGGTATTTTCCATGTTTCGTTTCGCACTTAATTGGGCTACATGGAATGCCCTGTTGCCCAACATCCGCCTAATTTCAAGTGATGGGTTTGAACTGCCGCTCTACATTTGGTCTTGATATCGACGATTTAAATACGTTGTAATTCTGATGACTTTGCGCGACGGCGATGACCCGGTGGGTGTCTTTTAGTTACGCGTCTTTGGTTAATGCTGACTTAAGCAGCGTGGTTATTATATTTTGCTTGGTGTTGAGTTAGTGACCTGATACTCCGAGCATGCTTTACTCAAAGAAGCACTCAGTACCGTACAGAGAAGGATAGCCGCGCCTAACCATTGAACGCTGGTTAACTCTTCATTCAGCCATAGTATGGAGAAAATCGCACCAAACAGAGGTTCACTACCCATTAGCAGTGACGCTTTGGTTGGAGAAATTTTCCGAACGGCATAATTTTGCGCATAGAAAGCAAACAAAGTACAAAACAGAACCAGAAAAGAAGTTGTGAGCCAAAATTCCAGTGCTTGCGGGAGGAGGGGATGAGTGGGTTCATGAGATACAATACTGATTAAGCTGGCACTAAGTGCAACGATGAGTGACTGAATACACGTTAGAGTGGTATTCGTTATGACCTTTCCATGAGTCAAATTTTTAGTCACGATGACCATAACCGCCCTCAATGCCGCCGCACATAAAATGTAGATATCCCCTAGATTAAAAGTCATGCTTAACCCTTGTTTATTGGTCAGCATGACTACACCAATTGTGCTAAACAAAGACAGCCACATAAGTGCTCGATTTGGTTTTCTTCTTCCTATTAAGGTTTCCAAAAGCAGAGTAAATATGACATTCAGGCTGATAAGAAACGCAGCGTTAGATGCGGTTGTCTGGCTGACACCATAGACTTCGAAGAAGAAGATCGCAGCAAGAATGACACCAGTAGGCAGTGCGACTGGCCAATCTCTGTTTTTACCATGAACAAAGTCCCTGATCATCACCGGTAGTAGGAGTAAAAACGTCCAGCCAAAGCGAATCGCAATAAAAATGGAGACCGTTGTATAGGCGATCGCACTCTTGGTTAGGCCATAACTGGTCCCCCAAACAATAGCCACTAACAGGAGCAGCAATTCGGGGATACTGAACAATGAAAGACTTTTTCTTATCGCTAAGCTAGACACATCTTTTCCTTATAAACCGTCTATGAATTGACTCAATCAATATCCACTAGTACGTTGTATGAAACAATGGATGTATTTGGAAAGGACTTTTGCGCTGTGAACACAAATAAGCTCATCGCTTTGTTGCCGGAAATGGCCGTTTTTGTTGTCGTTATCGAAGAAGGGAGCTTTTCAAAAGCGGCAGAAAAACTCGGTGTTGCGCCTTCATCTGTGAGTCGCTCCATTTCTAAGTTGGAGAGTGCTTTATGCCAAAAGCTCCTTGAACGAACGACCCGAAATATGCGGTTGAGCATTGCGGGAGAAGAAGTTCACGGTTTATGTGTGGATATGCTGAAATCTGCGAGATTAGCGGCTGATGCGGCCTTTTCATCTCAAAGCGAGGTCGCTGGTGAAATTAGAATAGCCGCACCCAGAGCTTTGTCTAGCCAAGTGCTTTCGCCGTTAATTCTGGACTTCTTGCAAGAATATCCAAACGTCTCTGTACATTTTGTCGTTGAAGATCACTTTATCGACCCTATCGGGCATGAAGTCGATATGGTGATACATATTACCGACAAACCAGTCGAAGGCTTAGTTGCCAAAGAGTTAGGGACGAACCGATTACTTATCTGTGCTAGCACGGGCTATCTAGAAAAATTTGGTTACCCTAGAAGCCCTGAAGAGTTGTCGGCGCATCAATGTATACGCCTGGGTGAAAGCCCTGTCGACAGGAAATGGGTCTTTGGGCAACAAGGTGTAAGTCGTTCCGTTCATATCGACGGACGATTCGCCGTCAATCATACAGAAATCCGTAAAGATGCCGTTTTAAGAGGAATGGGAATTTCGATTTTCCCTGAGTTTTCCATTGATACGTTGATACAATCAGGAGCCGTTGTAGCGCTATTCCCAGAGTGGGAAGTAAAGGGGAGCTATCAGGGAAAGATAGTGGCTCAGTATCCTCAGTCCAGATTCATTCCCCGTCAGTTAAAAATGCTGGTGGATTACCTGCATAGCAGGCTAAGTGAAACAGCAGTGAGTTCTGACTAGTTGTTATTGCCGAACGGCGGGTAACGCAAGTGCATTGCGATTAGGTATAAGTGTCAGTTGTTGAAGATCGTACCCGCTACCAATCGGTAACGGGTGAGTTTTCTTCTATGCGGCGTCCGAGAGAGTGGACGTCGTTTTTTCAGCAACTTTATCGCAGATGTAGTTGCCGATTGGAATAGCTGAAGTTGCCGCTGGCGACGGAGCGTTACAGACATGCAGTGAGCGCGGACTCTCAGCAAATAGGAAGTCGTGTACTAAAGAGCCATCTTTAAGGACAGCCTGAGCACGGATGCCAGCGGGATAAGGCTGGAGATCGCTGACTTCTAGCATTGGACAATATTTCTGGACCATTTTCAGGTAACCTGGTTTCCACCAAGAATTCCACGTTTCTGCTAAACCCGTTTTTAAGTGCTTAAAGCTCACTTTCCAGAAACCAGCGAAAGCTACCATATCTTTGATATCACGCAGGGATACATTGAACTTTCCATATCCTTCTCGTTTCCATCCTTGTACGGCATTAGGGCCAACAGTCACGCTGCCATCAATCATTCGTGTCAGATGCACACCGAGAAACGGTAAGTCTGGATCTGGAATTGGGTATATGAGGTGGTTGACGATCTGATTGTATTTTTCTGGCAAGCGGTAGTACTCCCCGCGATAAGGGATGATTTGAAAATCCGTGTCTATATTGAGCATTCGGGTTATACGATCGGCCATTAGTCCAGCGCAACTGATGAGAAATCGGGTGTGGTAGGTATGGGAAGTATTTCCATTTCGACATTGCAGAATAATGTTGTCTGCGGTTTCTTCAATATTCTGAACTTCTGTGCCCAGTTTCAGTTCACCTCCACAGACTTCAAACTCTTCAGCCATTTTCTTAGTGACCAGACGATAGTTAACGATGGCGGTAGATCTGACGTAAATAGCACCGTTGCCGGTAATATTTGGCTCTCGTTTTCGGAGCTCGGCTTCATCAAGTAATTCCGCTTCAATCCCGTTTTGAGCACAGCGTTCATACAGTGCTTGCATTCGCTGATACTCTGTCTGGTTTGTTGAAACTAACAATTTGCCGCATTGCTCGTAAGGAATATCATGTTTTTCACAAAAACTGATCGTCTTTTCAACCCCTTCTCGACAGAATTGGGCTTTCAGGCTGCCTGGTTGGTAGTAAACACCTGCATGAATAACACCACTGTTATGTCCGGTCTGATGCATGGATACTTCTGATTCTTTTTCCAGCACCAAAATGCTAGCGGTAGGGTAGCGTTGTTTCAGCTGCCATGCTGTTGATATACCGACAATCCCGCCTCCTAGAATTACATAGTCATACGGCTTTTCCATTAAAATCTCCAAAATAGTAGTGCCCGCGTTAGGGCACACGGGCTAATTATTGTTATGTAGTTTGGTTGCACCAGACCGATCCCTGGTTCAGTAACATTTAGCGCGAAAATGAACCTCTCTGGCGGAGCAATTCACGGCTTAGATCTGGATGCGGCACAAACTTATCTCGTCCGTGTAGCCAACGGTGGTTGTGGACAACCAGCATAGAACCGACGTTGACACGAACATTGAAACAGTTCGGATCACTTTCAAGAGATTCACCAATTTCATACAGATACAAACCTTCACGTCGATTTTTAGGTTTAGCAAATTGGTCAATGAACAGGAAGTGTGGTTTACCCTCAGCATCTTCTTCAAAAAAAACAGGATGCTCAATGTCATAACCGGTATTTTTGCTTGGTGGCGCGCCCCAAGTGATATTCTGCTTCGCCATTGGATGATTATAGAATTTGTCTAAGTCTTTCCAGTCATCGAGATGCAGTAACAGCGAATCTCCGCCTTGCATATTGCTCTCTTCCATTTTCATCATCAATACGAAGTCTGTACGTTCATCGACGTAGGTACCGTCGTTGTGCATTTCCATACGACGGTGAGCTTGACGTAGGTAGCTGTCACTGTCGTCAACGTTACGTACAGTAAAACGAGCATAATATTTACCGTACATGGCATCAAAGTTTGGCAGACCAATCATGTGCGAAATTGCCGTAGAGAGTTTGACGAAGTAACGACGTTGGATCTCGGTGTCTTCATATTCTGCTCGTACTTCATCACAAGCTTCGAGAAGAAATGCGCCTTGATTACGATCATCCATAATCTGAACAAGCAGCTTACCGAGTTGATAGTCGGATGCTTTATCCAGTGCTTCCGCTACAGCAAAGCGAAGAAATGGCTTGTACTCAATGGCTTGAAGATCCCACTCACAAGTCAGATCATTAAACTTCTCTAATAAGTCCTTTCCAAGAGTTATCACCTGCAAACGGCCATTTACCGGATGTGGGTTAACGGTGATGCCTTGTAGTTCTGAATTTACGCTGTCTTTGATGCTTAGTGTCATGGTTATTCCTTTTATTTCAGCAAAAGATGTCCCTGTTCAGCTTGTGATTCTTAGTGGTAGATGTTGCTTGTTTACCACTTGGTGTTGAGCGGCCTAATTGGGAGCACCCTGTTTATCCGTGGGTATTTCCTGTTGCAAAAAGGTTAACAGTGTTGGTCCTATATGTTCAATATATGGGAGGTATACTTTCAATCTATAAAATAGATAGTTGGCATGTCTAGTCAGCTGAAAATGCGGCTTGCGTTCATTTTTATTAATAAAAGAGATGATGGTCATCACTTATTAGTATTGAAAGTGCCATTTTTCATCTTTTTTGCAGCAACTTTTATTCATTAATATCTCAAAAGCCAGGATTCAGGTTTGTCAGTGTTGTTAATGGTGTGTAAAAGCCGACATGGAGTGTTTATAAGATCAATAACGTGAGGACATTATGAAAAAAACAATTAAAAAGCTGCTGTTACTTTCCATGTTAAGTGTTGTGGGTGGAGCCCAGGCAGAAAATTACACCATAGGCACAGGTAGCCAAAGTGGAACTTATTACCCGTATGGTGGTGTTCTGGCAAAAATCTGGAGTGATAACTTGCCTGATTTTAATATGCGGGTTGAAGTGACAGCGGCTTCAGTAGAGAACACCATCAAAGTGGTTCAGGATAAGCAATTGGTAGGACTAGCGATGGGTGACGTCGTCATTCAGGCTCAAGATGGAAGCAAGCCTTTTTCACGTGCACTTGATGTTGCGGTACTGACAGCACTTTATCCAAATGTTGTACAGTTTGTCGTGCGTGCGGATTCGGATATTTATTCACTGAGAGATTTAAAAGGCAAAACGGTGTCTCTGGGTGCGCCAGGATCGGGTACCAGAGTTAGCGCCAGAAGTATTCTTTCTACGTTGGGCCTTGATGAAGACAGTATGAATGTCCAATCACTCAACTTTTCTGCAACTTCGGAGGCCCTCGCGAATGGCCAGATTGATGCTGGTGTTTTCGTGGGGGGTACTGGACTGGGTGCGATCACTGAACTGGCTCTGACCCGAGATATCCGCGTGCTGAACTTCTCCGCTGAAGACATGAAATCTATTATAGATGCGCTTCCTGCGTATCAGTCAGTGCAGGTAGAGCAGGGCGTGTATAACGGTGTAGAAAGCTTTACAGCACCAGCTGTTTGGAATGTGTTGGTCGTCAACAAGCGACTTGATGAAGACCTGGCTTATAACATGACCCGCTTAATTTTTGAAAACGCGTCAGCATTACGAAATTCACTCAGTGTTGCAAAATTCACTACAGTGGAAAATATGAACCAGCTAAGCGCGGTGTCTTTGCATCCAGGTGCCCAAAAGTATCTTCAAGAGCAGCAGAGTAAGCAAGCGCAGTAGGGCAGGTCAGTGAATGAAAGACAATAGAAACTGGAACCTTTTGGTTACCGAGCGTCTGATTGCCGTCGCTGCCATTTTTGCTGTGTCATTATCTGCATTTCAGATTTGGCAAGGCATTACAGCGTCGTTAGCTGCGCCTACTTTTCGCCCCATTCATATCAGCTGGGTGCTGGTATTGGTATTTTTGGTTAAGCCAACATTCTCTTTAAACAGAACAACGTTAATATACCTGCTTGGGAGAATGATAGATCTGTGTTGCATGGTACTCACTATCTGGGCAACGTGGCGCATTAGTGTATTCGATTACGATGATATGAGCTTTCTGATGGATGGTCTTCAGTTGACTGATACATTCGCTGGCGTAGTCGTGATCGCAATGTTGCTTGAGGCAACTCGACGCACTGTCGGTGCTGTGATGTCTTGGTTGGCAATAGTATTTATTCTTTATGCAATGTTTGGTTCACACTTACCGGATGCCATTGCGAGTAAGAGCTTTTCTATTGAAGAGATGATCCGTTTTCATATTTTCTCTACTAACGGTGTATATGGAGCTCCACTGGGAATAGCTGCTGGAGTGGTGTTTACCTTCGTACTATTCGGTGCCTTTCTTCAGGTCACTGGAGCGGGTCAATTTTTTATCGACTGTGCTTTCGCTCTGGCCGGGAAGTATCGAGGTGGTCCGGCAAAAGCCAGCGTGATAGCCTCTGCTGCACTGGGGTCGATTTCTGGCTCTGCTATAGCAAATACTGTCACGACTGGTTCGTTGACCATTCCGATGATGAAAAAGCTAGGTTACCGACCAGAGCAGGCGGCTGGCATTGAAGCTGCGGCGTCAACCGGTGGGCAAATCATGCCGCCAGTGATGGGGGCCGGAGCTTTTGTGATGGCACAATTTACTGGTATCGCTTATTCAGAGATCCTTCTAGTTTCGATTGTTCCTGCCATTCTCTACTTTCTTTCAACGTTGCTTTATATCCATTTGATGGCCTGCAAGCTCGGCTTAAAAGGGATGGCGCAAATAGAGAGCATCAAAATCGTTCTAGTCCGAGGCTGGCATTTCTTAGCGCCATTAGTCTTTATAACGGTGCTATTGATGTTGAGTTACTCACCCGTTCTGGTCGGAATTGCAGGGTGTGGCGCTATTCTTGCTGCTGCTATGGTACGTAAATCGACGCGAGTTTCCTTGAAGCTGATCTTACAGGGAATGAAGGAAGGGGCACTGATGGCTCTGCCTATCTCTGTAGCTTGTGCTTGTGCTGGCATTATCGTTGGTGTGATTGGACAAACCGGGATTGGCCTGCAGTTCACTCAGTTCCTATTAGCTATGTCTGGTGGACAGTTGTGGTCGGTTCTGGGACTGGTGGCGTTGGCTGCTTTGGTTCTGGGAATGGGGCTACCTGTTACTGCTGCGTATATCGTATTGTCGGTGATGGCTGTACCAGCATTGACCGATTTAGGCGTCAGCCTACTTGCAGCGCACATGATCGTTTTTTGGCTGTCGCAGACCTCAAATATCACTCCGCCGATCGCTCTGGCAGCGTTTGCGGGGGCTGGTATTGCAAATGCGTCGCCAATGAAATCTGCGATTCAGGCGATGAAGTTGGCGCAAGGGTTCTTCTTAATTCCAATTATGATGGCGCATGGCAATCTTATCTGGTTTAAGGAGTTCTCTCTGTTCCCATTTGCTTTATCGGTAATCTACACATTCGCATTGATCATCGCTTTTGCTGGCGGTATTGAAGGTAGGTTGTTTAATCCTCTATCTAAGGTGGCAAGAGGAATACTACTTATCAGTGCGCTGGTGTTGGCATTTGGCGATAGTGATGTGATCAATATAGCGGCCACAGTGGGCATTCTTGTGGTTGCAGTTTTGAACCAACTGAAAGTGCTTACACCACTAAAAACCAGTGCTGATTAGCGACATTTCTGTACTTATTGCCCTCAGCCGTTTCGGACGGCTAGGGGCATTTTTATAGCACGCTATTTGATTCTTTTTGGTTGATACCACTCTTCCATAAACTTCAAAAACGCACGCGATGCATTAGACAGGTAGTGGCTGCTTTTCCAGCCAATGCCAAATTCAACTTTAAGCGCGGGATTAAATGGTACGCAAACCAGCGGCTCATTTTCCTGCACTATTCGTCTTAGGCATGTACTGACTCCAGCCTCTTCCTTCACTAAGGCTTTCACGAGTTCTATCAGGTTGGTTTCAAAGCGTATATCTGGTTTTAAGCTGTTCTTTCGGCAGTAACGACTAACGGCTTCACGCAGCAAATATCCTTCCCGAAACAGAATCAGGGGTTGCTCGCAGAACTGTTCCAGAGTCACACTTGATAATTGGGCAAATGGGTGACTCTCATTAACGCAGGCGACGATTTCTTCGGGACACAAAGAGACATATCTCAGTTGTTCGATGGGTTTATCTGTACGGACAAATGCCAAGTCTAAAGCACCTTCTAGTAGCATTTTTTCTAGTGTTGCTGTGCCGTGTTCCTGTATATGAATGCGAATGTTGGGATAAGCTTGGTTAAAGGCAGACAGTGCTTCAGGGAAAAAATAAGACCCAAGCATCGCAGAAACACCAAAATCGATTTTTCCGCGTTCGAGCCCTTTCAGCTCATCCATTTCAATCTGAGCGAGTTCGACATCTTCCAAAATCCTCCGAGCATGGAACAGGAACCTCATGCCATCAGAGGTAAGTTGAATTTGTCTGCTGCTTCGATTGATCAACTTAAGACCGATTTCTTTCTCTAACTTCTGCATGCTAACACTGAGAGCCGACTGGGCAATATCCAGTTGGTCGGCTGTTTTGGTAAAGTTGCCATTTTTAGCCAAAGCTACAAAGTACTGAAGACGTTTGATGTCCACGTGACGTTTCCATGAGGTTTATGGTGAGAACGAAATAGAGTGTAATATACATTCTGGCGATTGAAATAGAGGCTACAATCACTTTTGCTTATAACGAAGAGAAAAGCATTTAAGAGAAGATTAAGATCACAGTTCTTAATGCTTCTTTAGTGATTTTTGACAAAATCCTAGGACGTATTTACTGACTGTCCCACATCACGTCACATTGATCATCAATGGCAGATTTGAGTAATTCAACAAGCGGCATCGCTCTATGACCTATCGACACGACTGATTCAGATTGTTCGTCATCATCGTCTGCTTCTTGGGCTGCTTTTTTCTCTTCTTCTGCTGCTTTGGTTAACGAAGCGGTTAACTTCGCTAGTGCTTCGGGTAGATCTTGAGCAAGGATGGCTCCAGGGACTGTGCCGCTGTGGCCCATCATTTTTATCATATTAAGGCCAATATCGCCGAACATGGTGATATTGGCATGGCTTTTACAGCGAAAGGTAATCAACATGGTTTACTCCAGTTTTTCCTAGTTATATTAAATCAGTTTAACCGGAGTTTGCCTAAATAGTAGAGCTAATTTTTTGGGGGAGCGGAAAGCGATTACTCTCCCCTGTCTAATCAAACAAGCTTTTGAAGAACCCACCGATCTGCTTTGGTGCTTCTGCTAACCCGCGACCAATTTCCTTTAGGCCATCTTCCAAAGGCTGCAAACAATTTGAGCCCGCTTTTCCGGTTTCATCCCAAACCGGTAAACTGACTTCGCCAAAACAGCTTTCTCTTAATCCACCTCGGGTGTCTGGGCTGTAGTTGGCCAGCCCAATCTGCTCAGGCTTGGTTTGTTCTATGGATTGGTAGCCAGCTTTTTTAAGATAATCACCATAGATACGTAACGGGCCACTCGAGCCTGTTAGGGCGACCGGATTATTATCGTCACGCCCTACCCAAATAGTGACGACATCTCGGTTATCAAGCCCGACATACCAGCTATCGCGACCTTGATTGGAAGTGCCGGTTTTACCTGCAAGATGGGCACTGCGAGGCACTATCTGATTTAAGTAACGAGCGGTCCCTTGTTCGACGACTTGTTCCATTGCATATTCAATCAGCCAAGCAGCCTCAGGTTCTAACACTTTTTCTTGCTGAGCGTTACGACGATAAAGTTCTTGTCCATGTTCATCAAGCACCGCACTGAGTGCGAACAAGTTATTTTTTTTACCTTGATTTCCCAACGCCTGATACATCTGAGTGACATTCAGAGGTGAAAGGGCTAATGACCCCAGTAACATCGATGGTACTTGAGGGACTTGAGTCTCCTTGACACCCAATGACACTAAGGTGTTGGTTACCTTGTCTAACCCAATAGTCATACCGAGGTTTACGGTTGGAACATTGTATGAGTGAGCAAGAGCTTGGTAGAGACTTACCTGACCACGATACTGGCGATCGTAGTTTCGTGGTGACCACTTCTCATTATTTTGCGTTTGGATAGTGATGGGTTTATCCGCTAGATTCGTTCCCAAAGCGTAGTGATCTGGCTGTGCTAATGCCGTGACATAAACAGCAGGTTTTATCAGAGAACCGATCTGACGCTCGGCATTTATCGCTCGATTAAAGCCATGGAAATTCGGCTGTCGGCTACCAATCATCGCGCGGATTGCACCGCTTCGTTTATCGGCAACGATCATTGCGGTTTCTAAAGATTGACCTGCTTTCTTTTCTAAGTTTGGCATAACGTTGTAGACCGCAGCTTCTGCCTGACGTTGCACTTTAGGCTCGAAGGTCGTGAAAAGACGCAAACCGCGACCACTGTTGTAGTCGATGCCATTCTCTTTCAGTGATAGCTTTATGTAATCAAAGTAAGGAGGCTCAGTCGTATTTCCTTTACCCTGGACACCCAGTGACAATGGTTTCTGAATCGCGCGTTCGTAATCACTCGCTTCCAGATCTCCGGTGTCGACCATCATTTTTAGCACTAAGTCACGGCGAGCTTTTGCTCGTTCAGCGTAACGCCAAGGGTTGTAGTAAGACGGGCCTTTTACTAAGCCGACAAGTAAAGCTTGCTGGTCAAGGCTCAGCTCCGACAATGGACGACCAAAATAATGTCGTGATGCTAAAGCAAAGCCGTGAATGGCATTTTGACCGCTTTGACCTAAATAGACTTGGTTTAGGTAAGCATCGAGTAACTGATCTTTGCTGTAGCGATAATCCATGATCACCGCTAAGTAAGCCTCTTTAAGCTTGCGAACAAAACTGCGTTCGCGAGTTAAAAATAAGTTCTTCGCTAGCTGTTGGGTTAAGGTACTTCCACCTTGAACATTACGACCCGCAGTGACGTTTGCTGCGAAAGCGCGGGCAATAGCGACTGGGGATACACCATCATGCTGATAAAAATCACGATCCTCTGTAGCAAGTAACGCAGCGACTAATGTATCAGGCATGTCATCTTTAGGTACATATAAGCGCTTTTCAGTATCATCGCCATCAAGCATACCTAAAATTTGCGGCTCAATCTGCAACACGCCAAGATCATACCCTGATGTTTCATCAGTGATCTTAACAACGCGTTTACCACTAAATCGAATGCTTGCCTGCAGAGCAGGTTGCTCACCCTCGGGAAAGACGAACGGTCGACGAATCAGCCTTACTGTCTGACCAGAGACACTATATTCACCACTCTTTGTTGGTTGTGCGACTTTACGGTAGTTGAGCTGCTCCAACTCACTGAGCACTTCTTTCTGGGTAACGTGCATAGCAGGGCTTAACACCAAATGACGCGCATACACAACATTAGGCAGTTGCCACATTTGGCCCTCAAACTTGCTCGCGACCAGGTTGTTGAACTGCACTCCGAAGTAAATAATCGCTAAAAGGATTAATACACCTCCAGCGAAGAGTACTTGAATCAGACGACGGAACCAGAGTGTTTTCAATAGTGGAGATGGAGTGTTAGAAGGCATCTTTATTTATGTTACGCGTTAAGGATAGCCGTGAAGCGTAGCCTGATGTTTGTTCGCTTATGTCATTAAAACGTTAACAGTCTCAATGTAGGAACACTAAAGAGAGTCGGGTGGTGTAGTAGTGAGTGATTTGGAATTCGTGTGTCGTAAAGCGCTAATTTAATCAGGCTATTCAATTTTTGAAATTCTGTGGCTTTAATTCGAGGGAATATTCGGGCTGAAATACAAATTTGTAGGATCTAGCAGACTGATAGGTCTCATGTTTAATATCTGTATTTTAGGTTTAACGCCTGAGTTTCGGTGATGTTCATGTATGAAAAAGTGCTGAGTCAGAAAGTAACTATAATTTGTGTCACATAGGTGTTTGTTAGGAGTGTGATATGTGTGGCAGATTAAATGTCATTAATGAACCGCTTTGTCGAATTGTTTCCGAGCAACTCGGAATCCGTTTTAAAGCGGAGACCAACAAAGATCTTAAACCGACTCAGATTGTATCTACCGTGGGATCTTTACACGGCGAACTAAAACAGCTCGACTTACCTTGGGGAATACAACCCGACTGGGCGAATCACCTCATTATTAACGCCAAAGCTGAAACAGTCGCGGTTAAGGCAACATTTGCTCACGCATTCGAGTTCAACCGAGTCATCGTCCCGTGCTCGGGTTGGTATGAATGGCGAGAAGAAAACGGAAAAAAGGTTAAGTATCTGTTCAGTCTTGGCGAGAGTGATGTTTTGTATATGGCAGGCATCGCTTTGAATGATGGCAAAGACCTTGTCACATTAACAGCTGAGCCAAATGAACAATGCGGTGAATTTCATCACCGCATGCCGTTATTGATTCCCGACGAGGCTGTATTGAGCTGGATAAGTGGTGAGGGCAAGATTGTATATAAGCTGCTAGACAATCAATTTAATGAAACCTTGACGATAAAAACGGCTGATGCTCTTTAGGGAGGCCACTTATTAAAGAGTATCGGCAGACGATAGCTATTCCCTTAGATACTGCAAAGCTGATGTGCGGCTTTTCTGATAAGTCTTTGAATTCTTGGCTCTACGCTTGTTCAATATAAATGAAAGTGCCATGCTTAGTGCAAAATTAGTCAGCAACTCGATAATTGATAATAATAGGTTTCAGGAGGAAGCATGCAGCAAGGAAAAGCGTTTCAAGATCAGATACCAAATAACCACTGTTTTGGTTGTGGCCCATCTAATCCATCTGGCTTGCAAATTAAGAGCCATTGGGTTGGGGAAAATAAATCCGCTTGTACATTTTTTCCGTCTTCTCATCACTGTGCAGGACCGACACAGTTCCTCAATGGTGGGATCATTTCCACTGTTATTGATTGTCATTGTATTTGCACAGCAATTGCCAAAGGCTATCAGTTAGAGGGACGAGAAATTGGTTCAGGTGAAGCGGTATGGTACGCGACAGGAAAGTTAGAAGTTAACTACCTCAAGCCAGTACCTATTGATAAAGATGTCGAGTTAGTGGCTATCGTAGAAGAAATCAAAGGAAATAAGATGACAATAAACTGCAAACTCTATTCTGGCGATGTTCTCTGTTGTACTAGCCAGGTTACCGCGGTCAAAGTACCCAATAGCTGGTTTGCAGCGAGTAAGGCATAAAATAAAAGGGCATTGTTTGAAAATCAAATCTGTCACGCCAGACCCGCTTGCTTGTCCTTTGTGTGGGCTGCCGAATTCATGTGTCAATTTAGGTGATAAAGACATCACTAAATCGTGTTGGTGTAATGACCCATCGATTAAGTTTCCCGAAGGGCTTCTTTCCCAAGTTCCGGAAGAAAAGCGAAGGAAGGCATGTATTTGCAAGGCATGCGCGTTAAAGTATCAGGACAGTATTAAAGACAGTTAGTACAAGTTGGCAGCTCGGTTTATTAAGTGAACTGAGCATGCTCGTCTAAACAAGGAAAGTTAATTGGAAATAAAAGAAGTCAGTTCAATCTCTGATGTGGTTGCTCAATTGCATGAGCTTCTAATTGATTGTATAGAAAGTGGTGCCTCGGTTGGATTTTTAACTCCGATTGATGAGAAAGAAGTCGAATCTTATTGGCAAGCGGTAGAGGCTGATCTTGAGTCTGGTTCCAGAAAGATCTTTTTAGCTTACGACAACGATAGCGTTACGCCATTATGAAATAGTGCGGGATTAAATTTATTTCAAACGACCTTCTAGTATGTCGCGTTGCTTTTCAACTTCCTCAATGACGAAATTTCGAAACGCTCGTACGCGCTCAGTATGTCTTAGGTCTTCGTGGAGTAACATCCACAAATCCAGACCATAGAAAGCAGAAAACTTTTCTTCGTAGCGGGCCAAATCATCATCAAAATCACCGATAAAGCAAGGCAGGAAAGAGAGTCCAACTCCTTGTTTTATGGCCATATGTGCTAATCCTGTATCGTCAATGGTGAAGTTGTGTTTTCCTTCTGGGCAAACCTCTTTAGTCCAGGCTCGGTGAAAATCACAACACTCAGTTCCAATCCAATTCGGCTTATCGCCCGTTTTCTTTAAATGCTCTAAATAGGGTTTACTGCCGTATATCGCTGACGCAAAAGTGATTAACTTCTTCCCAATCAGTACTTCCGCAGGATTATTGGTGACTCGCAGTGCAACGTCAGTCGCGCGGTGTGGCATACTCAAGTAAGTATTCGAAGATTGTATTTCCAGATCGATGTCTGGATACGTTTGATGAAAGCGAGCAAAGATAGGGAGGAAAAAAGCGTATGCGATGTGGTGCACAATAGTGACTCGTAGAGTGCCTTTTAGAAGTTTATCTTGGCCTAACAACATATCTTCAGCATTGAGTACTTCTCGTTCTACACTCTCCGCTGTAGTTCTGAGCTTCTCACCCGCGAGCGTCAGTCCATAGCCTCCCTGAATACGCTCGACCAAACGTACGCCGAGCTTTTCTTCCATTGCTCGCAGACGCCTTGAAACGGTGGAGTGTTGTACCCCAAGATCAGCGCCTGCACCACTGACAGAACCACGGCGAGCGACCGCCAAAAATATCTTTAGATCATCCCAGTTCATATAAACCGTCCTTGTGTGCATTTTTACACAGTTAATGGGCATTTTTAGGGGATAACGTTTTAATTTTTGCACACCTACACTGATATTGCACATCAAAAAAGTTTGCTCGTTAATTGAATAAGAGCTGAGTTTCAAAGGGAGGTGATGTCATGAAAAAGTTAGCTGTGGTTCAACGTGCGTCTGGATTTTTAGATAAGCAGCAGAGTATCGCGCTGGCGGTTGAAAGTATTCAATCTGCTGCCAACAATGGCGCAGAGCTAGTGGTATTTACCGAAGCCTTTGTTCCTGGCTATCCTGTCTGGTTGTGGCGTTTACGACCAGGCAAAGACTGGGGAACAACAGATATCCTGTATCAACGTTTAATGAGTAATGCTGTTGATTTAAGCTCAACGGACTTGGATCCGATTTACGAAGCTGCGAAACGCCATAATGTTACGGTCGTATGTGGCATTAATGAGCGAGACTCCAGTATCAGCCGAACAACGCTATACAATACTTATATCACGGTTTGCCATGAGGGTAATTTAATCAATGTGCATCGGAAACTGATGCCTACCAACCCCGAGAGAATGGTGTGGGGATTTGGTGATGCTACCGGATTGAGAGTAATAGACACGCCTGTTGGAAGGATCGGTGCATTACTTTGCTGGGAGAATTACATGCCGTTGGCACGTTATGCTCTTTACGCACAAGGCGTCGAAATCTACATTGCGCCTACTTATGACAGTGGTTCGGACTGGACTGAAAGCCTACGCCATATTGCTCGAGAAGGCAGGTGCTATGTTGTCGGCAGTGGTAACCTTTTGAGAGCCAGTGATTTGCCAGATGACTTTCCTGAAAAAGAAACCCTCTATCCTGATAAAGATGAGTGGGTTAATGGTGGGGATTCCACCATCATTGCTCCCGGCGGTGAAATATTAGTTGCCCCACTACATGAAGAGGAAGGGATTCTGTATTGTGACGTTGATACTGACAAAGTCGCTGCTGCTAGACGCTCTTTCGATGTTGCCGGGCATTACTCTCGCCCAGATATTTTTACACTGAACGTAAACAGAGAGCTGCAGACTTCTATCCGCATCAAGGAAGCCGAGTGAGAAAATCCCCCATCAGATGTTTGGGGGATTTCGCTTTACGTTAAGGAAGTTACTAAGTGATCGGTGGAAGAATAGGCCAACTTACCGTCGACGTAAGTTGCGTCCACGTTTCGCTCATCCCCTAAAATCATCAGAGCGAACAGCTTATCTTCTAGACTTTTCGCATGTAGCTGTCGCAGTGTTTGCAAGTCGGTTGAAGCCCAGTTTAAGACGACAAAATCGGCTTCTTTACCTATTTCAAAGTTACCGACTTTGTCATCGATACTGAGTGATCGTGCCCCACCAAGTGTAGCAAGATACAAGCCTTTAAATACTGACAGTTTTTTATCTTGTAACTGCATGACTTTATAGGCTTCATTTAACGTCTGGAACTGACTATAAGTGGTACCCGCCCCCACGTCAGTACCTAATCCCACGCGTACATTGTTTTGTTGTGCTTTTTCTAAGTCGAACAGTCCACTACCAAGAAACAGATTTGAGGTAGGGCAGAACGCGATGACAGAATCGGTGTGCTCAAAAGCATCCCACTCTCTATCAGTGAGATGAATCGCATGGGCAAAGACAGAACGATCGCCAGTCAATCCATAGTGCTGGTAGACAGAAAAGTAGTCCTCGTGTTCGGGGAAAAGAGACTTAACCCATTCAACTTCATTCTTGCTTTCAGAGAGGTGTGTTTGAACGTACACATCGGGAAACTCTGCTTTGAGTTTGCCAGCAGCCCTCAATTGCTCACGCGATGAGGTAGGAGCAAACCTTGGGGTAATGGCGTATTGAAGCCGTTTGTGGTTGTGCCATTTTTGAATCAGTGCTTTGCTGTCCTTGTAACTGGACTCTGGCGTGTCGAGTAAATAGTCCGGCGCGTTGCGATCCATCATGACTTTACCCGCAATAATACGCATGTTCTTCTCAAGCGCTTCTTCAAACAGAGCATCGATGGATTGTGGATGCACCGTGCCAAACACTAAAGCGCTGGTGGTGCCGTTTTTTAGCAGCTCATTGATAAAGAATCGGGATATCACCTTAGCATGTACTTTGTCTTCAAACTGTTTCTCAGTTGGGAAAGTGTAATTCTCTAGCCACTCAAGGAGCTGTTTACCATACGATGCAATCATCTCTGTCTGAGGGTAGTGAATGTGCGTATCAATAAAGCCGGGAATGATAAGCTTGCCGCGATAATCCACGATGTCGTCATATTGGGTTACATCTGAATCGCTGAACGCTTTCATGTCTTTGATGAGACCATCTTCAATGACTAAAAGAGCGTCTTCAAAATATTGAAAAGCGTGTTTGAGATTGATGACCTTGGCGGGATCTTCGAGAAAGTGGAGCAAGCTCGCACGTATCGCCATCGTTTTCGGCATAGAGTCAGAAGAAAATGGTTCAGTATTCTTTAAGTATAGAACGTTCGATTTGTGGTTCATAAGTCACTCCATTGAATATGTTTAATACCCATGGTTTTTGACTTATCTTCGTAAGCCCTTGTCAATAGAGTAGTGTATGTAACAACCGAAAACCATTAAAAGCAAAGTGAACAAGCCAGAAGTATGCCAGCTTGGAAAATCGTTCTGTTCTTAGATAGATTACTGATTTATTGATTATATTTTGTCTTTATTGGGGCGCTAGCTGAACCAGTTTGGTGAGGAATACAAAATAATTTGACCTGAATCCCGCTCGATTGCACGTACGCAAGAGAATTTGGATTGTGTGAAAATCGTACTGACAGATGAAGATGTTCTAGATTTAGACAAAGCTTTTCCATCTCCTGCAACAAGCATGAGGGAAGAATCGCCATCTAATGATATTTTTATTTGCCTTGGAACAAAAACAATAGGATAAGAATTTCAAAGGTTCTTATCCTAAGATGCCATTACCTACGAACAAAAATTACTGATTTAAAAGGCGGGGTTTGCGCTGCTTTCTGCGTCATAGAGATCGCCTTAATCAGCTGGTGGAGTGTAACTTATCAAGGACAGTCAGACCTTTCTCAATAAGTTCTACTTTAACGACTTGAGCTAAGTTTTGGTCAGTGATGATTCCATCAAACTTCTCTATATCTAGAGCGTGAAAGCTGCCTACACGACCGTATTTGGTAGAGTCCGAAATTAGATAGTTTGTTTGAGCGGCTTTGACAATGGCTTTTTTTACCCATACTTTTCCCTCATTGGGGGTAGATAGTCCTTTTAAACTCCAAGAAGAAGAAGAGATAAAGGCGATATCAATGTTCATCCCCGCGAGGAACTCTGCAACCTTTCCACCAATACTCGATTGGTTTTCACGGTCAACCTTGCCACCTGTATGGTATAACTCACATTGACTATGAGTCATTAGGTAAGCCGCTATCGAAAAGTCATTGGTGATGACCAACAGATCATCTCGGTCGACAATTTGGTGGGCAATGCTTAACGCCGTTGTGCCTGCATCCAAATATACAGTGGCATCTTTATCGATTAACGTTGCGGCAATATGAGCAATGTGAGTTTTTTCATCAGCCTGTTGTTCTACTTTCGCATCGTGTGAAAGTTCACTATGCAGGACCTGTGCAAGCTGAACCCCCCCAGATACGGAAATCACTTTTCCCGAAGACTCTAGCTTCACAATATCACGACGAATCGTCATATGTGATACACCAAGATGCTCTGTTAAATCAGAGATGCTGAGGACTTCTTGGTGTGACAAAAGGGACAAAATTGTTCTTTGACGTTCTGCTGGAATCATTATTTCACTTCATGTTCTTGTTTTTCAGTATCCTAACAATCTTTCTCTAGTTTGTGAATATCTGTGAACATATGTTGCGTTCACAGTGTTAAGGATGTGAACTCACTCAAAACAACGGTGTTACTACACTTATAACGAGTAAAATATCAGTCTAATGTTAATAATTGTTAAAAGTGTGACTTGAAGCGGAGTCCGGATGTTAATCTTCACATATAATCACAACCAATAAACAAGAATTAACAAAATTCAGTTCAATATTTACCAAGAAGGCATTGTTACTATGAGTGAAGTTCAATCTGTCGGTGTGATCGGTTTAGGATCAATGGGTATGGGCGCAGCAAAATCTTGTGTGCGTGCAGGTCTTGATGTTTATGGTTTTGATTTGAATCCTCAAGCTCTTGAAGAGTTAGCAGAGTTTGGCGCAAAAGCTGTTTCAACCAATGCGGTGGAGTTTGCCGATAAGCTGGATTCTGTTCTGGTCCTTGTCGTAAATGCACAACAAGTAAATACAGTTTTGTTTAAGACAGGTCTTGCAGCTGCATTAAAACCAAACACGCCAGTCATGGTGTCAGCAACCATTTCTGCAGAAGATGCTAAGCAAATAGAAGCAAAACTTGCTGAGCACAACCTAGTCATGCTGGACGCACCTGTATCTGGTGGTGCTGTGAAAGCTGAAGCGGGTGAAATGACCATCATGGCATCTGGTGCTCAAAGTACGTTTGATACGCTTGATCCAGTACTCACTGCAACCGCAGCCAAAGTGTACAACATTGGTGAAGCAATTGGTCTGGGTGCGACAGTGAAGATCATTCATCAGCTTTTAGCTGGTGTTCACATTGCTGCGGGCGCAGAAGCAATGGCACTCGCGGCTCGTGCGAACATCCCTCTTGACCTTATGTACGATGTAGTGACAAACGCTGCGGGTAATTCTTGGATGTTTGAGAACCGCATGAAGCATGTGGTCGATGGCGATTACACACCAAAATCTATGGTCGACATCTTTGTGAAAGACCTCAACCTTGTGTCAGATACAGCGAAAGACCTTAAGTTCCCGTTACCACTTTCAAGCGCGGCATTGAACATGTTTGTGAGTGCCAGCAACAAAGGCTTTGGTCAAGAAGATGACAGCGCGGTGATTAAAATCTTTGATGGCATCACGTTGCCTGGCGCAGAAAAGTAAGCCCTCTAAAGTGGAGAAGTAAATATGTTATTAGGCGTTATCGCGGATGACTTTACAGGCGCAACCGATATTGCAGGTTTTCTGGTTGAAAACGGCATGCGAACTGTGCAATTAAACGGAATCCCAACGACAGAGATTGACGTAAACGCAGATGCGGTTGTGATCAGTCTGAAATCTCGCTCATGCCCGGTGGATGAAGCAATCAAAGACTCCGTCGCTGCACTTCAGTGGCTGCAAGAACAAGGCTGTCAGCAGTTCTACTTCAAGTACTGTTCAACGTTTGACAGCACATCGGAAGGCAATATTGGCCCTGTTACTGATGCTTTACTTGCTGAACTTGGTGAAGACTTCACGATCGTTTGTCCTGCTCTTCCGGTCAATGGTCGTACGGTCTACAACGGTCATCTGTTTGTGTTCGAGGAGCTGCTAAGTGACTCAGGAATGCGCAATCATCCAGTGACACCGATGACCGATTCAAGCTTGATCCGCATGATGAATGCTCAATCAAAAGGTACAACCGGCTTGGTTAACTTCCAAAAGATTGAACAAGGTGCGCAAGCCGTCACTCAGCGTTTTACTGAACTCAAAGAGCAAGGTCATCGTTATGCTGTAGTTGATGCGTTCAACGCCCAACATCTGGTTACGCTTGGGCAAGCCGCTAAATCGCTAAAACTCGTTACCGGTGGTTCAGGTCTGGCTGCGGGGCTTGCTAAAAACTGGACTGAACAGCTCGAAGATCAGAGCGGCGCCCAACAAGCAGGTAAACCAGTGAAAGCGCCAACGGTCGTATTTTCTGGTTCATGCTCAGTGATGACCAATCAACAAGTTTCGGTTTACAAGCAGCAAGCCCCCCACTTTGCTATTGATGTTGAGACGTGCCTGACAAATGAGGACTACTCGGATGTCGTATTTGATTGGGTAATGACAAACATCGAAAGCGAGCTTGCTCCGTTAGTCTACGCAACGGCAGATGCGAGCACGCTAAAAGAGATTCAATCGAAATACGGCGCTCAAGCCTCAAGCCATGCTGTGGAACAGTTCTTCAGTAAGTTAGCCATTAAGCTTCAAGCAAATGGTGTGAAGAACTTTATTGTTGCGGGAGGGGAAACCTCTGGTGTCGTAACTCAAAGTCTGAAAGTGAAAGGCTTCCATATTGGCCCTCAAATCGCTCCCGGCGTGCCTTGGGTTAAGTCGGTAGAAGGTGAGCTTTCACTGGCACTTAAATCTGGCAACTTTGGCGACGAAAACTTTTTCGCTAAAGCACAGTCCTTCTTTGCATGAGTGAGGTACGAATGAGCAACAATTCGAAGACGGAGCAACAGCTTCGGGAACAAATGGTAACACTGGCGCGTTCTATGTTTGAGCGCGGCTATGCCACCGGTGGTGCGGGCAACCTTTCGATAAAATTACCAAATGGTCACTTCCTAGCAACACCGACAGGCTCTTCGTTTGGTCGCCTTGTGGCAGAAGAGTTATCAGTAGTGGATATCGATGGTAATCACATCTCAGGTAAGAAGCCTTCAAAAGAAGTGGCTTTCCATCTGGCAATTTACCGCAACAACTCTGAGTGCAACGCGATTGTGCACCTGCACTCAACTTACTTAACCGCGCTATCTTGTCTGGAAGGGGTGGATCGTGACAACGCGATAAAAGCGTTTACTCCATATTATGTGATGCGTATCGGAGAGCTACCCGTTATCCCTTACCTGCGTCCTGGCGACCCCAAAATTGCAGAGGAACTGTCACAACGAGCAAGCGATTACCGAGCATTCTTACTGGCGAATCATGGCCCGGTCGTGACCGGTACTGATTTTGAAGATGCGGTGGATAATGCAGAAGAGCTCGAAGAAACAGCGAAATTGGCATTCATTCTTAAAGACAAAAAGGTTCGTTACCTAACGGATGCAGAGGTCCAAGACCTAAAAGGGAGAGGTAAATAATGGCTAAATTTGCAGCAAATCTCACTTTGTTATTTACAGAAGTTCCGTTTATGGAGCGATTTGAGAAAGCACATCGCGCGGGTTTTAAAGCAGTGGAATACCTTTTTCCATACGCATATGAACCGCAGGAATTGGCAGATAAAATGCAGCAATTTGGACTCGAACAAGCACTCTTCAATATGCCTCCAGGTAACTGGGACGCTGGAGAAAAAGGCTTTGCTGCTATCCCTGGTCGTGAAGATGACTTTAAAGCCAGCGTAGAAACAGCGCTGATGTATGCGAACAAGCTGAATTGTAAAAAGGTGCATGCGATGTCAGGCATTGTAGATGAGCGATTTACTCGTGAGCAGCACGTAGAAACGTTCATCGCCAATATTCGCTACGCAGCAGACAAGTTTGTTGAGCACGGCATTGAACTTATGCTCGAGCCATTAAATAGCCGCGATGTTCCCAACTACTTCATCGCTCATCAGCGTGACGCTGTGGAGTTAATTAAGCAGATCAATCGGCCAAATGTGAAGCTGCAACTGGATCTTTACCACGCGCAAATTATGGACGGTGATTTGAGCACCCTTATTCGTGAGGTTGCGACCTATACGGGGCATATTCAAATCGCTTCTGTACCGGAAAGGCACGAACCTTCGGAAGGAGAGTTGAATTACCCACACCTGTTCAATGTATTGGATGACTCAGGTTACCAAGGGTGGATTGGTTGTGAATACAATCCAAGAAACACCACAGAGGAAGGGCTCTACTGGGTCAAGCCTTACCTATAACTGAAGATGATTAAAAAGCGCTTTGCTCAACAAAGCCAGATGGAAACATAAAGTCAATTTAATCAACAAGTTTAAATAGTACAAATAACAATATGTGCTGTGAGTATCACTTAAGAGCCCACGAGCACAACCCCTACAGAATACGAGACAAAGGAAACAAAAATGGACGGAGCATTGATAGGAATTGTGATTGGCATCATTGCCATGATGGGGATGATCGTAAAAACGCGTATCCCAGTAGCACTTGCAATGGTTATTGCCAGCATCATCATGGGATTGTTTGCTGGAATGGCCCCAACTGACCTAATTAACGCGATCAAAGCTGGCTTCGGCGGCGTTCTAGGTGGTATCGGCCTAATCATCGCATTTGGCGTGATCATGGGGGCGTGTTTTGAGCGCTCTGGCGCTGCGGTTCGCATGGCGAAAACCTTCGTGAAGATCTGTGGTAAAGGTCGTGAGGATCTTGCGCTTGGTTTTACCGGCGTACTCGTGGCAATCCCTGTATTTTGTGATTCTGCGTACATCATTTTACACTCTCTCGTTCGCGCAATTTCACGTGACACAGGTAAATCAGCCGTTGGTTTAGGTGTCACTCTTGCTCTAGGTCTACTGATCACGCACGCACTTGTACCACCAACACCTGGCCCAGTGGCTGTTGCTGGTATTCTTGGCGTAGATCTTGGGGAGTACATGCTTTGGGGTCTGATGGTATCAATCCCTATGATGCTGCTATCGATGATCTACATCCGCCGTGTAGGTAATGAATACTACCGCGTACCAAACGGTGAAACTTGGATCACGAACCAGGCAGATTGGGCAAACCTAGAGAAAGTAAAAGCGACAGACGACAAAGAACTACCAGGTAACTTCTTATCTTTCGGTCCTATTCTGATCCCTATCGCACTTATCCTAATCAACACGTTAGTTGGCAAAGGTGATTCAGCTCTACACACGGTTCTTTCTTTACTGGGTAACCCTGTGGTTGCGGTTGGTCTAGGTGTGCTGATGGCGCTTTATGGCCTGACTCGTAAGATTGAGCGTAAAGATATGGTTGGTTCAATGGATGATGCGTTATCTACAACAGGCTTAATCCTTGTAGTAACAGGTTGTGGCGGCGCAATGGGTGCAGTACTAAAAGCATCAGGTGCTGGTCCTCAGGTTGCCGAAGCTATTGCTAATAGCGGTATTCCACCACTACTAGTACCATTGGCAATCGCATCAATGCTTCGCCTGATTCAAGGTTCAGCAACAGCGTCTATGATGGTTGCGGCTACAATGACTTTACCTCTAGTAGAGACGTTAGGTCTAGATCCAGTATTTGTTGCACTAGCTTGTGCGGTAGGCCCTGTTGGCTTCTCTCACCTAAATGACTCTTACTTCCACATCATCAACCGTACGCTAGGTATTACTGAGCTTACAGATCAATTGAAGATTTGGACTGTATCGTCAACGATTGCATGGGCGATCGGTGCGTCAATCATCATGGTACTAAACTTAGTGTTTGGTAAAGGTGGTACCTTCATCGACCCACTAGTACCAATCGCTGTACTTGCAGCCGTTATTATTGCGGTAAAAATCAAAAGTAGTAAAACAAACTCAGTAGAGTCGATTGCTTAACATAAAAAATAAGCAATAAATCCAGAAACCCATATTGGAAATTTCAATATGGGTTTCTTTATTACCTTTGTATAGTTTAAAAGACTATTGTTTCAGGAGAATAAAATGAAAGTGGTGATTGCCCCAGATTCATTTAAAGAGAGCTTGACCGCTAAGCAAGTCAGCGATGCGATTAAAAGAGGGTTAAAGCGCGTCTGGAAAGATGCCGAATTCGTCACTATACCAGTAGCCGATGGTGGAGAAGGGACTGTTCAAGCGTTAATTGATGCAACTCAAGGTGAACTAGTTGTTGTCTCAGTGAAAGGACCGCTAGGTACTGAAATAAACGCTCATTACGGTATTCTTGGAGATCGTGAAACCGCTGTGATCGAAATGGCTGAAGCAAGCGGTTTGCATCTTGTTCCACAAGAACTACGAGATCCTAAAAGGACTAGTAGCTTTGGCACAGGTCAACTGATTCTTGATGCACTAGATAAAGGTATTCAGCGTTTTATCATTGGATTAGGTGGCAGTGCAACGAATGATGGGGGCATTGGTATGCTCGCCGCACTGGGTGTGAGGTTTTTAAATCAAGCCGGTGAGGAAATTACACCTGATGGCGCTGGATTGGTTGAGTTAGTATCCATCGATCACTCTACTCTTGATGCACGCTTAGCAGAGTGTGACTTTTTGGTGGCATGCGACGTGGACAACCCTTTGTGCGGAGAAGAGGGGGCGTCTAAAGTATTCGGGCCACAAAAAGGTGCTACTAAAGAAGATATAGAACTATTAGATGGCGCTTTGAAAAAATTTGGAGAGCTAACGGAACAAGTCATGGGAAGACATGTTTTGACGGAAAAAGGTGCTGGTGCTGCTGGCGGAATGGGGGCAGCATTAATGGGCTTTCTATCCTCAAGTATGAAACCTGGTATAGAGATAGTTTTAGATACAGTCAAGCTATCAGAACATGTCTCGGATGCTGATATCGTTTTCACTGGTGAAGGGAGAATCGACCAACAAACTATACATGGCAAAACTCCGATGGGCGTCGCGAAAGTAGCGAAGCAATTTGATCTTCCAGTCATTGCGCTTGCAGGGTGCACAGGGGAAAACTATCAAGCAGTTTACGAGTGTGGCATTGATGCGGTGTTTGTATGCGTTTCACGTGCGATGAGCCTACCAGAAGCGTTAGAGGAAGCTGATATCAACTTGGAAAACCTTGCGGAAAATGTCGCAAGATTAAGTAATTTATCGATGTTATCTCAAACACAAGTAACGCTCAGCAAAAAATAAAAACGGTTTGTTTTTCAGCTTCAGTAAACTAAGGCTACGTTTGATCATTTTTACTTTAATCACTAATACTTACTGAATATTGACTTAAGCCCAGAAGTCTAGGGAAGGAAGTATTGTGAAGAAACTGCGTATTAGCTCATGCTCTCTAAACCAAACACCAATGGATTGGAGTGGTAACCTGGCGAATATTAAGAAAGCCATTCAAGCTGCGTATAAACAAGGCGCGAAGCTTCTCATTACGCCCGAACTGTCGATTTCTGGTTATGGTTGTGAAGACTTTTTCCATAGTCCTCATGTCTCTGAGCGAGCACTTAAAAGTGTTTCTGTTCTCATTGAGTCGATCCCTATGAGTATGGCGGTGTCGGTTGGACTACCTGTTCTGATCAACAACCGTGTTTACAATGGTGTTGCACTGCTTACGCGTAAGGGCATTCAAGGTATTTCTCTAAAGCGTAATTTAGCCGCGAATGGTCTTCATTATGAGCAACGTTGGTTTACGCCATGGACTCGAGGTAAACACGCGACGGTGATACTCAAAGAGGGGACACCACCTGTGCGTGTTGGTAATCTGGTTTACAGCGTTAACGGTGTCAAAGTAGGCTTTGAAATCTGCGAGGATGCCTGGGTTGCCGACCGAACTTCGGAACGCTTCTTCAATCAAGGTGTAGAAGTCATTGCGAACCCAAGCGCGAGTCACTTTGCGATTGGCAAATCACTGACTCGTAAGCGACTGGTGGAAGAGTCGAGCCGCGTATATTCAGCATGTTATGTGTATTCCAACCTATCTGGTTGTGAATCTGGGCGGGCTATTTATGATGCAGGTGTGATGATTGCGGTTGATGGCAGCTTGGTTGCTAAAGGCGAACGGTTTCATATGAGCGATGTGGAGGTCGTTACAGCAGATGTCGATTTATCACGCAGTCGAATAGGTCAAATTAATAGCAGTCAACGCTATTATGAGGAGCATGACTTTGATTCAGAGGCAATCGTCAAAGTTACACTCGGTGAATCCCCAAGTTTCCCCAAGTTACGTGTGCTGCCGTTAAATCAACCTTGGGAAGAGAGTGAACACCTAGAACATGAAGAAGCTCTGCGGGCGATTGCAATAGGTTTGCGTGATTGGCTTAGAAAGACACATACTGGCGGCTACGCGCTCTCTCTTAGCGGAGGCGCGGATTCTGCATTAGTAGCAAGTGCTGTTTACACAGCCGTTATCCTGGAGCTGTGGGAGTTGATCTCCAAAACAGAGGAAAGTACCGAGTGTTTATTGCCTGTTCATCTGTGTCAATTTTTGACCGAAGATCAAATACGTAAATTCAAACAGGCGGGGGCCACAGACAAGCTAGAGCAATTAGTCAGGGATACGGCGTCGGCAATAATGGCTAACATGCTAACCACCGCGTATCAGGCCAGTGCGAACAGTGGTTCAGTTACTCGTATCGCTGCTCAAAAAGTCGCGGAATCATTCGGGGCGAAATTTCTAAACCTTAGCATTAGCCAGATAGTTAAGAACTACGAGTCGATGATATCAAAAGCAATGAAACTAGGGCTCAATTGGGATGATCACGATATCGCGCTACAAAATATTCAAGCACGAGTGCGCTCACCGAGTATCTGGTTTATTGCTAATCTGGAAAATAAACTGCTGCTGACGACGAGTAATATGTCGGAAGGGGCGGTAGGTTACTGCACAATGGATGGAGACTCTTCAGGTGTGCTTGCGCCTATTTCCGGCGTTACTAAAAGCCGAATTCTGAAGTTACTTGTGTGGCTAGAGCAGAAAGGGTTCTATTGCACAGGTAATCACGTCATGAAGCTAGAGGCACTTTCCTATATTAATAATCAACGCCCGACGGCAGAGCTGCGTCCCGAAGAACAAAGTGATGAAGATGATTTGATGCCCTATGAGGTACTTGATCGCATGGTCTTTCTGACGTTAGAAGCAGGTATGTCTCCAAGAGATATTTTTGATGTGATGACTGAAGAATTTGATTTCATCGACAAGCAAACGATGGCGACATATATCGTCAAATTTTTTAAGTTGCTGTTTCGCAATCAATGGAAACGAGACCGTCAGGCGCCGGGTTTTCATATCGAACTAAACAGCTTGGATCCAAAAACTTATAAACGTTTTCCGCTTCTAAGCTCTGGATACGAAGAGGAGCTAACTTTTATCGAGAATAATTGCTGGGTGAAAGAGAGCTAGCGTAATCCTAGATCTACTAAAACTGATCTGTTTATCTGTGTTACATGCATACTCGTTAGAGAGAGTGTAAATGGCTACAAAGTTGAATTTATCGCCTCGTAGCTGGCGTACCTACAAGTCAAAGCCGATGAATCGCGACGGGGATGCGTCGAGGACCAAAGTTTTCTCTTGGACCCGCAAATCGTCCCGGTACTTTGTAGCCGCAGTGAGTACAGTGGCCAGTGTCATTTAAATGGTATTCCCCAAGTTGATACCAATCCCTTTCAATGATCGGTTTACCGCAAGAAGGACAATAGGTGGCATCGGAGTCTGGATCATGTACGTTGCCGCAATAGACAAAATTTAGGCCGTGCGAGATAGCGATATCGCGGGCTCGCAATAAGGTACTCAGTGGCGTTCTGCCCTTATCTAGCATTTTGAAGTCTGGATGGAACGCACTGAAATGCAGTGGAATATCTGGTCCCAGATGTTCAAAGATCCATTGGCACATGGCGTTGAGCTCTGCGTCACTATCATTTTCACCAGGAATGAGAAGAGTGGTGATTTCGAACCACACGTCGGTTTCATTTTTCAGATACAGCAAGGTATCGAGAACAGGTTGCAGGTGACCGTGACATATCTTGTGATAGAAATGCTCAGTGAAGCCTTTCAAGTCGATATTTGCGGCATCCATATGACAGTAGAACTCTTCTCTCGGTTCTTCACAGATATAACCTGCGCTAACCGCAACGCTTTTCAAACCAAGTGCACGAGCTGCTATGGCAGCATCTATCGCGTACTCCATAAATACAACTGGATCGTTGTAAGTAAACGCCAGGCTTTTACAACCATATTTTAATGCTGTTTGTGCTAACTCTTCTGGCATTGCGGTGTCACACAAGGTATCAAATTCACGCGACTTACTGATATCCCAATTCTGACAGAACTGGCAACTGAGGTTACATCCGGCAGTACCAAAGCTCAGAACACTTGAACCCGGATAGAAGTGGTTGAGCGGTTTTTTCTCTATGGGATCGATGCAGAATCCTGATGAACGCCCGTAACTGGTCAGAACGATTTCTCCCTGCCTATGCATACGTACAAAACAGGCCCCACGCTTACCTTCTCGAAGTGTGCATTTGCGTGGACATACATCGCAGCACACGCGACCATCTGAAAGCTTGTGCCAGTAGCGGGTTGGGAAATAATCAGGAGGGGAGGTTTGCATAGTGAATTCGTCCTCGAATGACCTACACTAGAAGTATAGTTGATGACATACGAGTAGGAATGCTATGAAATACCGGGAAGCCGCGGTGGCCGGAAGATTTTATCCCGCAGCAGCAAATGAACTCACAAGCCAGCTCGACAGTTATTTTTCCGAGCAAGCACTTTTGACTGAGGCTCCAAAGGCGTTGATTGTGCCCCATGCGGGCTACTTTTATTCCGGTGAAGTGGCTGCCAAGGCTTATCGCCTCCTATGTAATAACACGGATAAGTACGCTCGTGTTGTGTTGCTCGGGCCAAGCCATCATGTCGCATTAGAGGGGTGTGCAGTTCCGGATAGTGATGTTTTTCTAACTCCAACGGGAGAGGTGATGATTGATCGTGAAGGTGTAGATGATCTGCTGTCACAAGATCTGGTCACCACGTCAGATCAAGCTCACCATTGGGAACACTCGTTAGAGGTGCAGCTTCCTTTTCTACAATATTGTCTTGATGATTTTACGCTTTTACCGATAGTCGTGGGACGCGACTTGCAAGGATACGTTAAGCGCATATTAGAAGCAGTCACAAAAACGCCCAACACTCTGATTGTGGTAAGCAGTGATCTCAGTCATTACCATTCTTACAGTGAAGCCAATGAGATTGATGCCGATACCATTCAGCGTGTTTTGTCGTTTGTCAGCAATCTTCATCCAGAGCGAGCTTGTGGCTGCAATGCGATCAATGGTTTGCTCGCGTTCGCTAAGGAGCAACGCTGGGAGATCAAGTGTGTGAATTACACCAACTCAGGAGATGTGATGGCTCATCATGAACATCGCGCCCCGGAGCCATCCGAAGGAGTCGTCGGTTATGCCAGCTTCATCTTGTTTTGAATTAAGTCAGGAGGCTAAAACGTGCCTTTTAGAAATGGTATGGCAGGTTCTTGATGAAGCTCTCAGAGGGAATGGATTGCAACTGCCGCCAGAGCCAGACTATAAGGAGTTACTCGAACCAGCAGCGAGTTTTGTTACGTTACAGCATCACGGGAAATTGCGTGGCTGCATTGGCTCTTTACAAACGAATGAACCTCTGTGGCTTAACGTCTGCAAAAATGCGTATTCCAGCGGCTTTCAGGATTCGCGATTTCCGCCTCTTACACCGAATGACCGTGCTGGGTTGAATGTTGATATTTCCGTCTTATCAGACCTTGTGCCTATTAAAAATCATGGTGAAGCTACCTTACTGGCAGCATTGCGTCCCGGTATTGATGGGCTGTTATTAGAGGATGAGTGGCACCGTGCTGTGTTTCTACCTTCTGTCTGGGAAGTCTTGCCAACTTCTGAGCAGTTCGTTCGTGCATTAAAGCGCAAAGGAGGGTGGCCAGAAACCTACTGGAATGAAGACATCGTTCTTCATCGCTTCACAACGGCCGTGATCTCTGACGCATAGTTGTAGCCGCTCGTTCTATTTTTGTCTTTGCAGAGCGTGAGTAGGGTAGCGGTTAATCACATTTTCTAATGTCATGATTCCAAACATGATCTTTCTAACAAAAGACTCCGAGCTGCCCACAAAGTAAAAATTGGGATGCTTAGACCATATTCGTTGTAGTTTTCTGTCCAATTTAGCCGCTTGGTCCAGGGACTCATATCTGGTTGGGTTGTTGCTGCTGATGTCTTGCCCAGATACTGCAGCAGACTCAAAAAATATCACGGCATCATATCGTTCAAGCTCCTTCTCGAATGTCGAATTTACTTGCTTAAAGAAATCACTCTCTGAGTTAGGCCAGTATGCGAGGCCATCAAGCGAACCACGATCACAGACTAACAATCTATCTGGATGTTGTATCTTATAGATCTCTTCGAGGTTTTTTTGCAGTTGGAAAATGGTCTTTTGTACCATCTTACTACTTTGTTCATTTTCTGAGCGGGCGACGCCACCGGAGAAAAGCAAAGTAGCAGCTTCAGGAACGACAACGATCTGCTCTCTCAGCTCTCTGCGAAATAAATCCAATGCAGTGGTTTTACCACCACCAGGGCCACCAGTTACCACAACTTGTAGCTGCTTTCTCATCCTGACCTCTAGATTCAATTAGTATGTTGATATTTAAAGCTTAGTCAAAAAAGATACAAAGTTAGGCAATGTTAGATTATTAAAAATAAACTGCGGTTGTATTTGGCGTTAGTAAGGCGGAAGATCTGTGCTGCAAATAAAACTCTGCCTTTCATAACAGTTAGTCCTTATTGAATTCAGATAAGATAAAATCACGAAATGCCCGATTGGAATGGTGACTATTTACCAGTGGAACAAAATATATAAAGACAACCACTCTCATGCCATAAAGTGTTCCATTATTGATTGTGTTTAGCGTATCGTTAAAAGAGACTATCTCGGGCTCTTTTTTATCTTGGATGAACAAAGCATATGCAACTCTTGTTTTGACCCGCTGTTTCAGGCAGTCTGGAAGCTCGATTCTATATCCAATTCATCCCCCGAGAGGTAATCGGTAAGCCGCTTTGGGTAACTATCCTTATTACATGATACGGTGGACGCCTGAAAGGAAGCATAATGTCATTACGTGATCGATTACTAGCTCTCACTATAGTCCTGGTGTGGGGCGTCAATTTTGTGGTCATCAAAGTTGGTTTGCAAGGTATGCCACCTCTGCTGCTGGCAGGACTGCGTTTTGCTCTGGTCGCGTTTCCTGCGTTGCTATTTATTCCTCGCCCCAAACTGCCTTTAAAATGGCTTGTTGCTTACGGTTTGACAATTAGCTTTGGTCAGTTTGCCTTACTTTTCTGGGCGTTGAATGTTGGTTTGGCGGCTGGACTAGCCTCATTACTCTTACAAGCTCAGGCGTTTATAACACTGGGATTTGGAATACTGCTACTAAGAGAGACGGTGCAGCGCCACAATGTTATCGCGGTTGTAACCGCAGGTTGTGGTGTTTACTTACTTGCGGCGGCGCAACATGATGGAGCCGCGTCGCTTACCGGTGTCACCTTGATATTAATTTTAGGTGCTGCGACTTGTTGGGCGCTTGGCAATATTACTAATAAAGTGATCATGCAAAATTACAGCGTGCCGACTATGTCACTGATCGTATGGAGCGCGCTAGTTCCAACACTCGCCTTTGCCATCGCCTCTTTTTCGATAGAGGGACCAGAGGTTATCAAGAGCTCTTTGTTAAATATGCAATGGCACAATATGTTTTCGATTGTTTACCTGTCACTTTTGGCGACCATTGTTGGCTACGGAGGCTGGAGCTATCTGCTTAGTCGTTATCCCACCGCTTTAGTTGCCCCTTTGTCATTACTGGTGCCAGTATTTGGTTTGCTCAGTGCCTGGATATTACTGGACGAGAACCTGAGCCTCTACCAAATAGCAGGAGTAGTGATAATTGCTATTGGGCTGATAATCAACGTATTTGGTCAGCGTTGGTTTAGAGGAAAAGTGGAGCCAGTGTCTACAACTCAGTAAGTAAGATAACGACAGTGTTTGGGTTCTTATGGACAATAAGCTACTTAGTGACTTAGTGACTTAGTTAGGTTTAGCTCATTGGATTTGGATAAGAGAAGGCATATCTAGTCCAATGGGAGAAGTGTTCTCCCATTGGGTTGGTTTAATCTACAGCACTGTCTAAAACAGAGTGCGGTTTATTTCATATTTAAACGGTAAAGTAAGAAAGCTCGTTTTTCTGATCGGATGCCATTGTTGATAAAGCATGTGCCGCCTGAAGGGTTTCTTCAACAGCAACAACATTTTTCTTCACTAAATCATAAGTATGAGTCGTACTTTGTGAGATCTCTTCAGTAACGCAGTACTGTTGTTGCGACGCCGTAGCAACAAGCGTATTAATTTCTGATATGGATTCAACAGCAGTAGAAATAGATTCAAATGCTGACTTCACACCGTCAGCCAGAATGACAGATTCTTCGATTAAATCGACGTTCTTTGCCATGTTACAGGTTGCTTTTTCAGATTGCTGTTGAAGCTTTTCAATGATTTCCTGAATGCTGATCGTTGACTTTTGTGTTTTTGAAGCAAGGTTTCGAACTTCATCCGCCACCACAGCAAAGCCCCGGCCTTGTTCTCCTGCACGGGCAGCTTCGATTGCGGCATTCAACGCCAACAAGTTGGTTTGTTCTGAAATGCCATTAATGACTTCGATCACGGAGCCAATTTCCATTGCGTATTGACGAAGTTCTCCAATGATTTTTGCGCTCTCGTTAACAGAATCGTTAATATCGCCTGTAAGCGTGATGTTCTGCTCGAGGGTTTTCTTACCACGTTGCACGCTATCTTGCGCTGTTCTGGCTGCATCTTCTGCCATCACCGCTTTATTACTTACTTCATTTGAAGTTGAAGACAATTCATTAATCGCTGTTGAAATCTGTTCTGCTTGCTCCAGTTCAAGTTGAGAGTTAGCACGCGTTGTATTCATAATGTTACTCAATTGAGTAGAAGATGACGCGACATTTTCAGAAATAGAATGAGAGTTTCGGATTAGTGTTGAAAGCTTATTCGACAAGTTGACTAGAGAAAGGTAGATACCCGTTTCTTTCCCCGTGGTGTGCAGCTCCTGAGTCAAGTTGCCCGCTGCCATTGTCTCCATAAAGTTTGCTATTTCATTTGGAATGCCGCCAACCGGAATGAGTACTAATCTTTTTAATATAAGTAGAACAAGGCTAATAGATATGATCAGACTGAATACACCAATTAGCATCGATTTTTTCAATTGTTCATGCGCTGACTCCTCAATGATTTCGTTTTTAATAAACGTGGCGTACTCCCATTGTGTGGCCTCAATCTTTCCCCAGAACGCAGTAAACTCTACATCACGATTGTTTATTTCTGCCGTATAGGAAAGTTCTGGTGATGTTTGGCTAAACTCTTTGTAAAGGGGTCTTTCTGTGTAAATGTTTTTTCCGAGCAGCTCTTTATATGGCGCAATTAAGATCGTTCCATCGTGAGAATAAAGGAACATGTCATCACGTTGAGTTAATTTACTTAACACAGATTCTACGTTTATGGTCGCGAGAGACGCCGTATTGTTGTTTAACTTATATGCGACGGCGATGACTTCTTTTCCTGTTCGAGCAGAAATAAATGGAGGAGACAAATAAAACTGTTCATTTTGATTAAAGATCGCTTTCCAGTAGCTTCGATCTAATTGCTTTACATTAAAGTCAAATGACTTACCTTCAAGATCATAGATAACACCATCTCGACGGAAAAGGTATACGCCTTCACTAATGTCTTTTAAGTTCCTGTCAAGAGTTTGAGTTTGAATGAGTGCATAGTCAGACAGAATATCTTGGGTATCCTCTGGTCCTATATCGAATGAGGATAGGACTTTACGATAGCTTTCAATTTTTTCAGAAATGGCAATTTCGATCGATTCATTTTTTGAACGTAAAATATCTTTATGCTGCTTAATGCTTTCATCATGAAAAGCATTAAAGTCTAAAAATATTAACAATGAAATAATGAGGACGATAATAGACCCCAACGCCCCGGCAACCTTAAATGTAAATTTATTCACTTTTAATTATCTCTTTTAACATGTTGTTTTATTTTGGTTATATAAATATATTTCTAACTCATAATTAATGAGTTTGTCATCATTAATTTAAAATAATATTAGAGTAAGAGTACAAAGTTAAGATGGTTAACGTTGTATTATTCTAGTTGCGCAAACTAACATTCCATTAAACATAAAATTAAATAACGATGCTTAGAAGCATCTCCCTTTTGCTCCAATGGTTAAGTGATTTTTATACTTAATAAAACGAGGAAGTTTAGGGCAAAAGATAAAAGTTCAGGTTAAGCAAAGCTCCGGGGTCACCGCTGCTATTAAGCTTTGAGGTGGTTTTTAGAGCTTGTTGCGCGAGTTCATTATTTAGTCGAGCGCTTTGGTCGTGATAGCCCATCTTTCGAAAAGAAGTTTACTTGAACAACATCAAACTAAGGTATAAATGGCAAAGTTCAACTTCATCTTTGAAGAAGGTTAAGATAGCCTACACTATCAGATAGATAACTTAATATTTATAAATCCTTAGTCACTACGGTATGGAAGTAAAACATGATCGAAATTAAACGACCTGTAAACTCTCATCGGGCTTATCATGCCCATGTCTATTTTGATCACCAAACATTGGCGTTTGCGACAGCATTATGCCGAGAAGCCGGGGAGAGGTTTTGTGTCAAAGTGGGACGAGTCCATGAAAAACTGGTTGGTCCGCATCCTAAATGGAGCTGCCAGATCAAATTCACCTCGAATGAGTTTGATGAACTGGTGCCTTGGTTAGAGCAAAAAAGGAATGGCTTATCGGTTCTGATACATGCTGATACGGGAAATGATTTGGAAGATCATACGCTGCACGCATACTGGTTAGGCGAGCGTCTTGAGCTTAATTTGTCATTGTTCGGTGCTGAAAAACAATAACCAATTTAACTATGTTAGGTCCCTTGTTCTAATTATAAAAAGAATCGCAATGCTGATTCTTTTTTAAAGCGAATAATATATATAACCCCCCTCCCTGGCAGACTAGTCCTGCACCAAATCTTGAATATTTTAGTATCTGATCTGACACCTTTCCTTAACGGTTCAGACTTAACCCGACAGGCAGTTAAAAGCGAACTGCCTCCGCACGATTTACTCTAGTAGCGACTAAAACAAAAGTTCCATCCAATAGTAAAGTTGATCCCAGCTGAGTAGGCTTTGCCTCGATTGCAGGGTCTTACCACTCCTTAAGTAACTTTTCTAACCATTCTATGAACATAAAATTATGTCGAGAAAGGTGTTTTTCTTTATTCGCTATGTAGTAACAGAGCTGAGAACTGATGGCTTGGGTGTTCATTTCGGTTAACACGCCTGCTTTTACATAGCCTTGCGTGAGCGTTCTTGAACAGAATACATAGGCATTTTCTAGTAAAGCTTGTTGAATACCAAATAACTCTTGATCGAATTGTCTAACATTAATTTTCTTGTTTTGTAGGCCGTTGAGTTTTAGCCATGCTTGCAGTGGCACACTTGGCAAGGTGCTATTTTTCCAATCGGTGGTGTAAATAGTAATTTGCTCTGTCTGGCTAAATTGTGCCGCAGTGTGAGCTGTACAAAATAGATTAAATTGTTCGAGTTTGATTACATCAGTGCTTGATTGTTTGTCAATTTCACCGAGTCGAATGGGTAAGGTGAAGTTGTTTGCTTCAATGCTTTCACCGCTTGTGATATTCACGTTGCTCGCAGGATATAGCGTATAAAATTCTTGAAGAGCGGGAATTAGAACCAAAGCGGCAAATGACGACGTGGTTGCGACATTAATTTGTTTATCTTTCGCAGCAACTTTTTCGATTGCAGTTTCGATAGTTTGAAAGCCTTGGCTGGTAGCGGCTGCTAGTTCTTTACCAAGTTCAGTGAGTATCACTTTTCTTGTTGTACGCACGAATAAGGTAACGCTTAGTCGCTGCTCAAGTTTATTAATGTGATGAGAAACTGCTGTTGGCGAAATGGATAATTCAGCGGCGGCTGCCTTAAAACTACCCAGTCTGGCCGCTGACTCGAACGCCTTGAGCGCGGACAAAGAAACTTGCATGATTTCTTCTCTTTAAACAATGAAAGCAAAAATTAGATGAATTTTACTCATCTGTAAATGTTTTTTACTCGTTTGTGATTTGTCCCATGAATTAGAAAAATAGCAGTCAAATTAAACAAGCCGAGGTGCCCAAAATGAGTGTTATTTTACATGTAGATTCGAGTGTTAGAGCGGTTTCGAATGCAAACCCCGAACACGACTCCATTTCTAAAAAGCTAGCAAAAAAGTTTATTTCACAGTTTAAAGAAGAATCTACTATAGATGAGTATATTTATCGTGATGTCGGTGTAACTGCGCCTCAGTTTATTACTCAAGATTGGATAGGCGCGGTATTTACCCCAGAATCGAAAAGAACCTCTCAGCAACAGCAGATTTTGACGCAGTCAGATGAACTTATTGCTGAGGTGGAAAAAGCTAACATCATCGTCATTTCGTCACCAATGTATAATTACGGAATGCCAGCACAGTTAAAGGCTTGGTTTGATCAAGTCATACGTATAAACAAAACCTTTGATTTTGATTTAGCGCGTGGTGATAAGCCTTTGGCTCCTATACTGTCCGACAAGACATTAGTGATTATTACTTCAAGTGGCGAGTTTGGTTTTGAAAAAGGCGGAATAAACGAAGCATCCAGTCATTTGGTGCCGCATTTACGTACTTTGAGTAAGTACTTAGGTGTAACAGATATTTACGAGATAGCGTCAGAGTATCAAGAGTTTGCCGATCATAGACATGAAAAATCATTGCAAATGGCTGAGTCTAAAGCCGATGAAATCGTTTCTGTATTGGCCGAAAAGTTGAGGCTTAAAACATGTTAGACACAAACCAAATTATGTATTTTTCTAAACAAACAATAGCGCTAGCTCAGCAACAAGTAGACAAGGGTGGACTACCTTTTTCATGTGTCATTGTTAACCAACATGGTGACTGTATAGGTGAAGGGGTAAATCAAGTTAATGAGTTAAATGATTGTACTGCTCATGCTGAAATTCAAGCGATTAGAGCTGCTTGTGATAAGTTAGGACGTACCGCTCTTACAGGCTCAACCTTATTCGCTTCTGGAGAGCCATGCGGTTTATGTTATATGGCGATACGTCTAGCTAAAATCAGTCAAGTAGTGATTTTGCTAGATAGAAATGAAGTCAAGCAGGTCGGGTTTGATTATTTGTGGACGTATCAATTGCAATATGAAATGACACCTAGCTTTAAGGTTGAGAATCTATCAAATGAGGTTAGATTTGGTCCATTTATTCAGTGCCAACAAGGCTTAGACGCCACTGGCTTATGATTAAACTCTTAGGGCACTGAGCGCGCGTCTCATAAATTATGCACTGCGTCTCCTTGCCCAACGCTACTTTGTTCTTCTAGTAAGCTTTCTTTACTGTCATACATAATAGAACAGGCCAAAATTTACTGACGATTCGCTTTGTGTTAATGAAACCAATTCAGGCCAGTGATAATGAATGCGAGGCGTGAAATACGTCAATGGCTACTGTCGGTACCCAAATTACAACAAGCCGCTGGCGCATGAACCTCAGAATGTAAGTCGTGGATTTTAGTTTAAAGTCGCGACATTGAGTTTAAAAGTGGATCAAAAAGGGCGAGCATCATCATGCTCGCCCCTAATTTAGCAATTTACAATTGTTCTACAAGCTGAGGTAGTATCTCAAACAGATCGCCGACTAAACCGTAATCAGCGACTTCAAAGATAGGGGAGTCTGGATCTTTGTTGATGGCGACAATCACTTTTGACTCTTTCATGCCTGCAAGGTGCTGGATTGCACCGGAGATCCCAACTGCAATATAAAGTTTAGGCGCCACGATTTTACCGGTTTGACCCACTTGCAAGTCGTTAGCAACAAATCCTGCATCGACCGCAGCGCGAGAAGCACCAATTGCTGCACCGAGCTTATCAGCGACTTTTTCAATCAATTCAAAGTTCTCTTTGCTACCCACGCCACGACCACCAGAGATCACGATTTCTGCGGCAGTGAGTTCAGGTCGCTCTGAAACGGTCTTGTCGATAGCAATCAACTCAACGATTGGAGTTTGAACCGAGGTTTGCTGATGTTCAATGTCAACTTGGTTATTACACGCCACTGAATCAAAGGCAGAAGCACGGACGGTTACCACTCGCAACGGGTCGTTTGAAGTCACTTTGGCGAAGGCGTTACCAGCATAGATTGGGCGAATAAACGTCTTATCATCAACCACTTGAACGATGTCAGAGATTTGCCCAACCCCGCATTTAGCTGCGATGCGTGGTGCAAGATCTTTACCTTTTGATGATGAACTTGCCCAGATTGCGTCGAAATCTTTGGCAAGATTTGTCACTACTGGCGCGATATTTTCAGCGAACTGGTGCACCAGCGATTCGTCGTCAATGCAAATCACTTTAGCAATACCATCAACTCGGCTTGCCTGTTGGGCGACGTCTTCACACTGATAACCAACCACGAGTAGCGTGTTGTCTTGACTCAACTGACTCGCAGCATTCACAACTTTCAGCGTATCTGAATGCAGTTGTTGGTTGTTATGTTCTGCAATAATTAGATTCTTCATGAAATCACCTTCGCTTCGTTACGTAGCTTATCGATAAGTTCCGAGACAGACTCTACTTTGATGCCTGCTTTTCGTTGCGCTGGTGGTGTGACTTCGGTGATGGTCTGGCTAAATACAATCTCAACGCCCAAGCTCTCTGGTGTGATTGTGTCTAGAGGTTTGCGTTTGGCTTTCATGATGTTTGGCAATGATGCAAAGCGGGGCTCATTTAAGCGCAAATCAGTGCTGATCACCGCTGGCAAGCTCATTGCAACCGTCATCAAACCACCATCAACTTCTCTCACCACCTGAACGTTTTGATCTTCAATCTTCACTTTAGAAGCGAAGGTCGCCTGAGGCCAATCAAGTAGAGCTGCCAACATTTGTGCAACTTGGTTGTTGTCGGTATCGATGGACTGTTTACCGGTGATCACCAGTTGAGCTTGTTCTTGCTCTACGATCGCTTTTAGCAGTTTCGATACGATTAGCGGCTCAATCTTGTCTTCAGTTTCAATATGAATGGCTCGATCCGCGCCTAGCGCTAAGGCGGTACGTAATTGTTCCTGACATTGTGTGCCACCAGCACTCACAACGATGACTTCTTCTGCAATCCCTTGCTCTTTAAGTCGTACTGCTTCTTCGACGGCGATTTCACAGAAAGGGTTGATAGTCATCTTGACGTTATTGGTTTCAACATCGCTGTTGTCCGACTTAACACGGACCTTAATGTAAGGATCAATGACCCTTTTAATTGGCACTAGTATTTTCACGTTAGATTCCTTTTTACAGTGAAGACTGTGTTACCAATCGTAGTAAATCATCGGTCATTCTAGCTTGTTAAAACACTCGATAACTGCGTTGTCAATTTTGATTGTAGAGTAACTACTTATCGAAAATCTCCGCCTTGTTCTCAAGCATTTTCCCTACGCTATTTCTGACCACTGATTTACCGTGATTGGTATGATGACGCTATAAATTGATGTTAATTTACCTTTACGTTTGCGTCAACTTTAAATATATTGTTGTTTAACAAGTTGGCAACATGCAAAAAGAAGAAGGGAATACAACCATGGAAAGAGACTGCATGGAGTTTGATGTTCTGATTGTTGGCGCGGGACCTGCAGGCTTGTCTGCTGCCTGCCACATAAAACAGTTGGCAATGGAAAAAGACCAAGAAATCTCAGTTTGTGTTGTAGAGAAAGGTTCGGAAGTCGGGGCGCACATTCTCTCTGGCGCGGTGTTTGAAACGCGCAGTCTGGAGGAGCTGTTTCCAGATTGGGAAACAAAAGGTGCTCCACTTCATACCAAAGTAAATCAAGATAAAACCTACTATCTGAGTAACGACCTCAATGGTCATGAGCTGCCAACATGGGCGGTGCCCAATACGTTACACAACGAAGGTAACTACATAATAAGCTTGGGCAACTTATGCCGTTGGATGGCGAATGAAGCGGAAAACCTAGGGGTTGAAATCTACCCAGGTTTCAGTGCTAGTCAGGCTATCTTTGACGAGCAAAACCGTGTTTGTGGCGTGCTCACTGGCGATATGGGGTTGGATAAAAATGGCGAGCAGAAAGCCAATTTTGAGCCGGGTATCGAGCTTCGTGCTAAATTTACTCTGTTTGCCGAAGGTGCCCGAGGACATATCGGTAAGCAACTGATTAATAAATTTAATCTAGCTGATGGTAAAACGCCTCAACACTATGCGATAGGCTTTAAAGAGTTATGGGAAGTTCCAGCTGAACAGCATCAGCAAGGTTTAGTTGTTCATGGTTTAGGTTGGCCACTTGCGAGCGAGGCAACAGGGGGAAGCTATCTCTATCACCTGGAGGGTAACCAAGTCGCAGTCGGCTTGATCGTTGACCTCAATTATACCAATCCTCATCTCAGCCCGTTTGACGAATTCCAGCGGTTCAAACATCACCCGATGATTGAGCAGTACCTTAAAAATGGTAAGCGCATCAGCTATGGCGCGAGAGCGATCGCGAAAGGTGGGTTCCACTCTCTTCCTACTCAACAATTTGCAGGTGGATTACTGATTGGCTGCGATGCAGGAACGCTCAACGGTGCCAAAATCAAAGGCACTCATACTGCAATGAAATCGGGTATGCTTGCTGCCGAAGCGGTATTTGAAGCGATATCAAATCAGTCGGTTACTGCTGATTACCACAAACACTTCAAACAATCTTGGCTGTATGAAGAACTGTATCAGGCGCGCAACTTTTCAAGTGGTATCCATCGCTTTGGCGCTTGGTTTGGGGGCGGATTAGCGATGTTGGAACACAATGTGTTAAAAGGCAAAGCGAAGTGGAATGTACGCTGTGATAACCCTGATCATGAGTCGTTACTATTGGCAGAAAAGAGCCATGAGATAGAGTATCCAAAACCTGATGGCGTATTGAGTTTTGATCGCCTCTCTTCAGTCTATTTATCCAATATCTTCCACGAAGAAGATCAGCCATGCCACCTCCGACTTGCCAGTCAACGCATTCCAATTGAACAGAACCTAGCGCTTTATGCCGAACCTGCGCAACGCTATTGTCCTGCTGGCGTGTATGAGCTTGTACAAGGTGAAGAGCAAGCTGAATTACAAATTAATGCGGCGAACTGTATCCACTGTAAAACGTGCGACATAAAGGACCCAAGTCAAAACATTACCTGGACACCTCCAGAGGGTGGCGGTGGTCCTAATTACCCGAATATGTAAACGTCCGAGAATGAATTTTGTTAACAATTTATTTACCTAAAGTTTGCGTTGGTTCAAATCTTAATCGATGAACTGGATTGCAACTTCAACTTCTAGGCACTATCCTGATTTTAACTTGACGTTTACGTAAACTGAATAAATGAGTTGATGCATAGGTGTATAAGCAGTTGCCAGTATCAACGTCAGGCTGGATATGGAAATAGTGCTTCACGGAATGCACTCAAAAAGAAAGGGAGATCAACTATGGTATCGGAAACACCTCTTTTGCAGGTAAACGATATTTCATTGGCCTTTGGTGGGGTTAAAGCTTTAACCGATGTGAGCTTCCATGTGAACGAAAAGGAAATCTTTTCAATCATTGGTCCCAACGGTGCTGGTAAAACATCAATGCTCAACTGCATTTCAGGGCGATACACGCCGAATAAAGGATCCGTAGTGTTTGCCGGAAATGACGTCACCAAGCGTACACCGAGTCAACGAGCTGAGTTAGGTCTGGGTCGAACGTTCCAGAACTTAGCGCTCTTTTCGCATATGTCTGTACTCGACAACATCATGGTTGGCCGCCACCACCTGTTGAAAAACAATTTCGTGACAGGCCCGCTTTACTGGTTTTCTAATGCACAAAAAGAAGAGATGGCACACCGCAAGTACGTTGAAGACGTCATCGACTTCTTAGAAATCCAACACATCCGTAAAGCCACCGCCGGCACGCTTTCTTATGGGTTACGTAAGCGTGTAGAGCTTGCGCGCGCAATTGCTTTAAAACCAAAACTCCTCCTGCTTGATGAACCGATGGCTGGTATGAACCTTGAAGAAAAGGAAGACATGGCACGTTACATCATGGATCTCAACGAAGAGTTAGACATTACCATCATCATGATCGAACACGATATGGGCGTGGTCATGGACATCTCCAACCGAGTTTTAGTTTTGGACTTTGGTAAACATATTGCGATGGGTGAGCCAGAAGAAGTCATGGCGAACCCACACGTGAAACAAGCTTATTTAGGTGAAGAGCTACCGACATTAGAGGAGAGTGCATAATGGCACAGCAACATAATGATTGGGCAGATATAACCAGCTTAGATACCTTTCCAAAAGTGTTGCAGCACAACGCCAAGCACTGGCCAGATCAGGTCGCAATGCGCGAGAAGGAATTTGGTATTTGGCGAGAATTTACTTGGCAGGACTATGAAGACCGAGTCAAGTGGATGGCGCTTGCACTGCAAGATTTAGGTGTTGGTGAGCAAGACGTTGTGGGTCTTTTAGGCGACAACCGACCTGAATGGGTGTGGGGCGAACTCGCCGCTCATGCGATCAAAGGTTACTCGCTGGGCATCTATCAAGACTCGATGCATGAGGAAGTGGCGTATTTAATCAACTACGCCAATGCGAAAGTGGTGATTGCAGAAGATGAAGAGCAATGTGACAAGCTGCTTGAACTCGGCGATGAGATCCCAAGCGTTGAATTCATCATTTATTGTGATCCGCGCGGAATGCGTAAGTACGATGATCCAAGACTTATCGATGTCGAAAAAGCATACAAAAAAGGTCAGTTGATCGACAAAGCCAATCCAGATAAATATCTGAATATGGTTGCGGCAACCAAAGGCAGCGATCTTTCGATTCTTTGTACTACTTCGGGTACGACTTCTAAACCGAAACTTGCGCAGCTTCACAGCGGCACGTTTTTGGATCACTGTGCGGCATATCTGCGTGCCGACCCACGTTCTCCAGGTGATAACTACGTTTCGGTACTGCCTCTTCCTTGGATCATGGAGCAGGTATATGTGGTTGGTCAGGCGTTGATTTCCCGTCAAATCGTCAACTTTGTCGAAGAGCAAGAAACCATGATGGCGGACTTACGCGAGATTGGCCCAAACTTCGTTTTATTGGCTCCGCGTGTATGGGAAAACATTGTTGCAGACGTGTCTGCTCGAATGATGGACTCTACACCGTTTAAGCAGAAAATGTACAAACTCGGCATGAAGTTGGCGAATCAAGCCTTGGATCAGGGGAAACGCTCCAAGTTAGCGGAATGGATTCTGCTTAGGGCACTGCGCGACCGTTTAGGTTTCTCGAATCTGACGTCTGCGGCAACCGGTGGTGCCGCGATGGGGCCAGATACTTTCCGTTACCTGCAAGCGATTGGTGTACCACTCAAACAGCTTTATGGCCAGACCGAAATGTGTGGGGCTTACACCGTGCACAAAGCAGATGACGTGGACTACGACTCAGTAGGCGTCGCGTTTGATAATGCGGAAGTGAAAGTCATCAATCCAGATAGCAATGGGGTGGGTGAGATCATTGCGAAAAGCACAGGCATGTTTACCGGCTACCTCAATAACCAAGCGGCTTATGACGAAGATGTGCAAGATGGTTGGATGCACACTGGCGATGCGGGCTACTTTAAAGACTCCGGTCACTTAGTGGTTATTGATCGATTAAAAGATATGTCGGAAACCAGCCATGGTGATCGTTACTCGCCACAATTTATTGAAAACAAACTTAAGTTCTCACCATTTATCGCGGAAGCGGTTGTAGTGGGCAAAGACAGACCTTGGCTCTCTGCAATCATTTGTATTCGTTATGCGATCGTCGCCAAGTGGGCGGAACAAAAGGGTATTGCGTTCACCAACTACACCAACCTTTCAGCGCAACCTGAAGTGTACAAAGCGATTCGCGAAGAAGTACTTAAAGTGAACGAGTCGCTACCGGACGCGCAGAAAATCAGCAAATTCATTCTTCTCTACAAAGAGCTGGATGCTGATGATGGCGAGCTAACCCGTACACGTAAAGTTCGTCGTGGTGTGGTTGCGGAGAAATACGGTGACATCATCGAAACCATTTACAGTGCAGCGCCAAATGTCGATGTCGATACGGTGATTACTTATCAGGATGGGACTAAGACACGCATTCAAACGTCACTGGTGATTGAAACGCTTATTCAACATGAGCTGACACTGGTGGATAGCGAACAACGGAGGATCGCATAGTGAATACGGATTTATTACTGCAACTCGTCATTAATGGCGTGATCGTCGGCATGTTGTATGGCGTGGTCGCCATGTGCTTTGTATTGATTTACAAATCTACTCAGGTGGTGAATTTCGCACAGGGTGAGTTTCTACTGATCGGCGCATGGGTGTGCTGGGCAGCGCTGGTTCATCTGCAATTGCCGTTCTTCATCGGTTTCTTACTGACACTCGCCTTTATGATGGTGTTTGGTATCGCTGTCCAAACCATTGTGCTCAGACCCTTAATTGGTGAGCCTATCATCTCGGTAATTATGGTGACGATCGGTTTGTCGATGTTCTTCCAGGCACTGATGAAATGGATCTTTGGCGTATCGGCTGTGTCTTACCCACAAGTGTTTGAGACCAACGTGGTTAACATTGGCGGTCTCAACGTGGAGTTTGCCTACATTCTTAGTTTGATCTTCTCGATGATCATCATGGGGGCATTTTACTGGTTCTTCAAATTCAGCAAAATGGGTTTGGCGATGCGAGCGACAGCGTTTAACCAGCAAGTAGCCCAGAGTCTTGGCATTTCCATTAAGAAAGTGTTCGCCATCAGTTGGGCTATTTCGGCGATGGTATCCGCGACAGCAGGGATTGTTATCGGGATTGTAAATGGCGTATCAGACGCGCTATCCATCATCGGTATCAAAGTGTTCCCTGCGGTTATTTTAGGTGGCTTGGACTCCGTGGTCGGTGCAATCGTTGGTGGTATCACCATCGGGGTGCTGGAGAACTTAGCTGAGTTCTTTGATAGCCAATACCTGCAAGTGGGTAACCTTTACAACATCGCACCTTTCTATGTGCTGTTAATCATTCTTGCCTTCAAGCCATACGGCCTGTTTGGTACCAAAGATATTGAGCGTATTTAAGGAGAAATAACATGGCTCAACTTAGCATGCGCCCATGTGGGGATTTTCGAACCACATACAAAAGTGATACGCCGATTTTTGAAACCAAAACCATTAGAAGACTAGCGATAGCGGGTGTTATCGCCATGCTGGCAGCGCCGTTGGTGCTGGATATTTACTTCCTAAACCTATTTATTCAGATTGCCTACCTGGGTATCGCAGCACTGGGTTTGAACATTCTGGTTGGCTTTACCGGGCAAATTTCGTTAGGCCACGGTGCGTTTTTTGGCTTTGGCGCATTTGCATCGGCATGGCTGAATAACCAGTACAACATTCCAGTGGTGCTTGCCATTCCGTTAGCGGGTTACCTGACCATGATTGTCGGGATGATCTTTGGTCTGCCAGCTGCACGAATCAAAGGGTTGTACCTTGCTATCGCCACTTTAGCGGCGCAGTTCATCTTAGAAGATTTCTTTGCTCGAGCGGAATGGTTCAGTGGTGGTTCATACGGTGCAAGCGCAAACCCTATTAATCTGTTTGGGTTCGAGTTCTCAACCGATGAAAGCTTCTTCTATGTTGCACTGTTTGCGCTGATCTTTATGTATATGTGGGCATCGAACCTCATCCGTTCGCGTGACGGGCGTGCGTTTGTCTCAGTACGAGATCACTACTTATCTGCAGAAATCATGGGTATCAACCTGACCAAGTATCGTCTGCTCTCTTTCGGTGTGTGTGCTTTCTATGCAGGCATCGGCGGTGCACTTTACGGACATTACTTAGGCTTTGTATCCGCAGAAGGCTTCACCATTATGATGTCTATTCAGTTCCTAGCGATGATCATCATCGGTGGTCTGGGGTCTGTAAAAGGCACATTAATGGGTACGATATTTATCGTATTGCTGCCTGAAGTTTTAGAGTTTGGTGTAACGGGTTTGGCTGCGTTTAGCGATAACACCTCTTTTATAGATGGGCTGGCTTACTTTAAAGAAATGGCAATTGGTCTGGTCATCATGCTGTTCCTGATTTTCGAACCGCAAGGATTGTCACACCGCTGGCAACAGATTCGAGCATATTGGAAACACTATCCGTTCTCTTATTAACGTGTACTTAAGTGGAATATACCTCAATAACAAGGACAACGAGTTATGAACAAAGGACATTTAGCGACAACGTTGGTGCTATCTTCGGCACTGTTTACTACCGCATCTTGGGCAAAAGATTCCGTATTTGTCGGACATCTGGTGGACTTCTCTGGCCCTACTGCTTATGTGAGCAAGCCTTATGGTTCAGGTGTGCGAGACGCATTGCAATGGATCAACCAGAATGGCGGCATTAATGGTACCGAATTAGAATTTGAAACGGTTGATATGGCATACAAAGTACCGGTTGCGATTTCTAACTACAAACGTTGGGTCGCTCGTAAAAATATGGTGGCGATGCAAGGTTGGGGTACGGCGGATACTGAAGCGTTAATCTCTTTTGTCACCAAGGACAAAGTACCGGTATTTTCGGCTTCTTATTCGGGCCACTTAACGGACCCAACGGGTAAGAACCCGAAAACAGCCAAGCCCGCTCCGTATAACTTCTTCTATGGCGCTTCTTACTCAGATGCTTGTCGTGCATTGGTGAAATGGGCGAAAGAAGACTGGGAATCGAAGGGCAACACCACTGCACCTAAATTTACTCACATCGGTGATAACCACCCGTTCCCGAATGCTCCGAAAGAAGCATGTGCAGAGTACGCTAAAGAGCTGGGCTTTGAAGTGCAAAACCCAGTGGTTGTGTCGCTCAAACCGGGTGATTTCAAAGCACAATGTTTGTCGCTTAAAGAATCTGGCACCAACTATGGCTATATCGCTAACCTAGGCGGTTCGGTTATTTCTCTGGTGAAATCGTGTAACACGGTCGGCACTGACTTCCAGTATATGGCCAACATCTGGGGTGGTGATAAGCCTGTCATCGAAGCGGCGGGTGACGGTCTGAAAGACTACGTTTTTCCAGGTATGACCGCATTCTGGGGTGACGATACCGAAGGAATGAAACTGGTTGAAGAAATTTCTAAGGTTTCCGAGTCTGAGCCGGGAGAGTTCCGAACTCACCACTATATCCGTGGTGTTTGTTCTGCGTTCTACATGAAAGAAGCGATGGAATGGGCGAAAGACAACGGCGGGATTACTGGTGATAACATCAAGAAAGGCATGTACGTTCACAAAAACTGGGTACCGAAAGGGCTAGAGGGTGTGTGTATTCCTGCTAACTGGCAACCAGAAGATCACCGTGGCACCACAACTGTAAACGTGTTTATGGGTAATAACCAAGGTGGTTCGGTAGACATTAAGAAAGTGTCTCAGGTTACATTGTCACGTCGTGATGATTGGTTAGGTTACTAATCTGCTACTTAATAGGCATAACGATTACTAAGAATAGGATAGGTGAGAGGCAACTCTCACCTGCACAAGGAGTGGCTTGATGAGTGAATTAGCAACGAATATCGAACCAGCAGAAATCCTGCTCTCGGTAAACAACATCGAAGTGGTCTACGATGAAGTAATCTTGGTTCTAAGAGGCGTGAGCCTTGAAGTTCCAAAAGGTCAGATCGTGACGTTATTAGGCGCAAACGGCGCAGGGAAATCGACCACACTAAAAGCGATTTCTGGATTGTTGAAGACCGAAGATGGTGAAGTAACCCGTGGGGAAATCAACTTCATGGGCGAGCGTATCGACAACAAGAGCCCGGAAGAAATTGTCCGTTCTGGCATTTTCCAGGTCATGGAAGGACGTCGAATTGTCGAAGACATGACGGTGATTGAGAACCTTCGCTTAGGCGCTTTTACCCGCAACGACAACGAGGTAGAGAAAGACATCGAAATGGTGTTCGACTACTTCCCTCGACTGAAAGAACGCACGGGTCTCGCTGGCTATTTATCGGGTGGTGAGCAGCAAATGCTCGCAATTGGTCGCGCACTCATGGCTCGCCCGAAAATGATCTTACTTGATGAACCTTCTATGGGCCTGTCGCCACTGTTGGTGAAAGAAGTGTTCAGCATCATTGAGAAGATCAATAAAGATCAGGGTATCACCATGTTGTTGGTGGAGCAGAATGCGAACTTTGCACTTCATGCTGCCGATTACGGTTACATCATGGAATCAGGAAAAATCGTGCTCGATGGTAGTAAACATGAACTACTTAATAACGAAGACGTGAAAGAGTTCTATCTCGGTGGCGGTGATGAAGAGCGCAAGAGCTTTAAAAACCTTAAGTCTTACAAACGTCGTAAGCGTTGGTTGTAAGGAGTTGTGATGAACGAACTATTCGATGCAAAAGAGTCTCTGCCGCCAACAGAAAGAGAAGAATCGCTGTTTAAACGTTTACCAACCCTGATTGAACACGCAAAAGCGCACAGCGAGCACTATGCCAAAATGTTCGCGGATATCGATTCATCTGTGGCGAACAGCCGTGAGGGGCTTACCCAGTTTCCGATTACACGCAAGTTTAATCTTCCAAGGCAGCAGCAACTTAGGCCGCCGTTTGGTGGTTTAAACAGCGTTGGCATTGGTCAGATGGCACGTGTGTTTCAATCTCCAGGGCCTTTGTATGAAGCGCAAACGGATGAGTTGGACTTCTGGCGTATGGGGCGAGCGTTTCACGCTGCAGGATTTCGCAGCGGTGACTTAGTCCATAACACGCTCTCATATCACTTCTCTCCAGGTGGCTTTATCATGGATGGCGGAGCAAGAGCTTGTGGTTGCGCGGTATTTCCGGCTGGGGTAGGGAACACCGAAGCACAACTTGAAGCCATCAAACAGCTTCAGCCGAGTGGCTACACGGGCACTCCATCATACTTGCTTACGTTGCTAGCGAAGTACCAAGAGCAATATGGTCAGCTTCCTAGCATCACGAAAGCTCTGGTTTCTGGCGAGGCGGTCACAGCAGACATGCAACAGGCGTTTGCAGATAAAGGCATTGGTGTGTCTCAAGCGTACGCAAGTGCAGAACTTGGGTTAATTGCTTATCAGGTTTCTGGCGAACAAGGCTTAGTGATTGCGGAAGATATCATTGTCGAAATCGTTGATCCTGATGGTATCCCTGTTAAATCAGGTGAAATCGGTGAGGTGGTGGTGACGTCTCTGGATGAAAAGTTCCCTCTCATTCGCTACGCGACGGGTGATTTATCTGCGTATATTGAAAAAGACTCAGACTCTCCACGTACTAATATGCGCATAAAAGGCTGGATGGGGCGTGCCGATTCGGCAGTCAAAGTTAAAGGCTTATTCGTCTATCCGCACCAGATACAGGAAGTGTGTCGTCGCCATGAAATTACCGGATCGTTAAAAATTGAGCGTGACGGTTTCAGCGATACCATTACATTCTGTTGCCAAGAAGATCACGTTTCTGCCGATGATATTCAAGCAACCTTACAGTCTGTTACTAAGCTAAAGGGCAAAGTTCAGTTTGTACCGAACAGCGCCGAGCAACCTCTGATTAACGATTTACGCAATTAGCAACGTTAGATATAAAAGCGTAAGGCTAGGAGAAAAGGGATACCGAGATAAGTCGCGTATCCCTTTTTAAGTTAAACAATACCGCTTTAAAGGAAGTGCTATGAAAACGACAGGCTCACCAAGTATCGATGTGGAGTTCTGGGATGATTTGTTTGTCAAAGGCACAATGCCGTGGGATCGAAATCAAGCTCCCGAAGAACTAAAAAGTTATCTAAGCCGTACCTCCGATGATATTCAATCTGTCTTTATTCCCGGCTGTGGCGCAGCTTACGAAGTCGCGCACTTTATTGAGCATGGACATGATGTTGTCGCGATGGACTACAGTGAAGAAGCCGTGAAAATGGCTCAATCAAAGCTTGGCAGGCATAAAGATAAAGTCAGGCTGGGGGACGTGTTTAGCTCGGAATTCTCTGAGCCGTTTGACGTGATTTATGAACGCGCATTTTTAGCCGCGTTACCAAAAGAGAAGTGGGACGATTACTTTTCCATGATTCAACGGTTATTACCGAGCAATGGTCTGCTGGTTGGTTACTTTGTCATAGATGATGAGTACCGTTCGTGCTTTCCTCCATTTTGTTTACGTAGCGGCGAGTTGGAAAGACGGTTAGATAAGTCGTTTTCTCTAATAGAATCCGCCCCAGTAAATGACAGCGTTGATGTGTTCAAAGGCAAAGAGTACTGGATGGTGTGGCAGAAAAAGTAGCGAGTTGTTGACGTCCAAGAGTCAGGCATTTCGCTACTGACCATAATACTTTGATAAATAATCAAGTACGGCTTCCCGAACATCGTCATCTAGTTCCTCCATACCTTGCTCTTCTATCATCCAGTCGAGCATTTTATCCCAACGCTTTCTGTTTAAACCTTGCTGGGCGACCATATGTAAAGAATGACAAGCAGAGCATATTGCCGCAACCAGTTCCATGTTCTCTCCCGGTGTTAAGATCCCATCTCCCGCCGACTTGACCTTTATGCCAGACGAAGGGGTGATCCAATCAGGAGGAGAAGGGTTTTTAATGGCAAGCCATGCGATGATTGCGGCGCGAGCCCCTGGGCCTTTAACACCCGGAAACACCATATTGGTCCCCGGTGCAAACTCATTAGGTGATGCTAAAAATGCATCAAGTTTTTCAGCGTCCCAATTGCCTTTATGTTTTTTAATTCCCTCGCTGTAGTTGAAGCCCGCAAAACTGGCAATAGAACGTTCCGCCAATCCCCACAAAGGCGGACCAACCACAGTGACGCCATTGGGTTCGAACTGGTGACAGGCTTTACATACCATTGCTTGTTCTTCGCCAGCAGCAATTAACTCAGTGTTTGCAGCGGCAAGTCCACTAACAAGGCTTATTAGTAATAGAGAGAGCGGGAAGACCCGCTCTCTAGTGCTATGACTCTTCACGTCGACTACCCCTTAACGACCAAAGCAACGCGATGGAAGGTGTTGTTTAGGTATCCTTTTGGATTCCAAGCGATGGCAAAAGGTTGGCTAACGTTTTGATCATCTGTCGCTTTTGCCCAAACTTCGTAGTAGCCAGGTTGAGGAAATTTCACTTTAGCGTTAAAGGTCTGCCACGCACCTTCGTTTGCTGGGTCGGCGAGATCGGCATCCATCCACGTTGCTCCAAAATCAATGGAAAGCTGTACTTTTGTCACTTTGCGATCGCCAGACCACGCATGTCCCCGCACCGCAACTTCGTTTCCATCAACTTGTGAGTTGGTTTGTGGCGAAGTGATGAGAGATTTAACAGGCATCCGTTCAATAATTTCAAAATCCTCTTTTGCGACTTCTTCGCCGGGAGCCACTGGTCGGTTCGGTACGCGATAGGATGTTCCCGTCATTTTCGGACCGTCATGCACTTGATCGCGGATTTGAATTCGTGTCAGCCACTTTTGCGAGCATGAACCAGGCCAACCCGGAACAACCAAACGTAGAGGCGCACCATTCATTGGATGAAGTGGTTCACCGTTTTGTTCGAAAGCGATAAGGTTTTCAGCACCCATGGCTTTTGCAATAGGTACGCCGCGAGAAATTGGTAATTTACCTTCCTGACCAGAAAGGTGTTTATCTGCACCGTAATGAGCCGTATAAACCGCACCGTCTTTGACTCCGGCAGCTTTGAGAACATCGGCTAGCCTCACTCCCGTCCAGCTTGAACAGGCAACCGCACCATAAGTCCATTGATTGCCTGACGCTTTAGGATCAAAGAATGCCCGGCCATTACCGCCACATTCCACCACCAATTGTTGCTCAATCACATCGAAGTTTTTCTTCAGATCGGCAATCGTAAGCGTCATGGGTTTATCCACCAAACCATCTATGGTTAAGCTCCAAGCGTCAGTATTGACTTCTGATGGGGGAATACCGTTATTTCGTATAAAATGCCGACGAGTAGGGGTAATGTCGTCGTTGAGAAGGTGAGGTGGCGTTTCCGCATTCATTGGTCTGTCGTTAAGCACAGTCAGACCATCTTTACCTTCAATCATTACGTCATCGAGCCCTTCAGCAAACGCCGCTGGGATAATCCCTGCGGGCATATTACGATGGAAGGGAATCGCTCCTCCAAGCACGGCCGCCATCGTTGCTAAGCCTGCGCCTTTTAAAAAGCCTCGCCTGTCAGGATGGCTGATTCGTCCAAAGACTTTCTCATCCGCAGATTCAGGGTTCTTTTCATAATATTTATAGATCCCTTGCGGTTTGTTTTTCTCGTTCTCACTCATGATGCGTTCCTTTATCGGTTAACGCCCAAGAACTTCTAATCCACTTCTCGTCCAGTAGGTCGTATCACCGAGCTCTACAAAATGTCGTCCTAAATAAGTTTTACATCAGTAAAAGTAGTCGACGATTGATAGCCTTAACAATATTTGTGGGAAATAAGGACAGTTGTAGAACACCTCATTGCTTTTCCGAATTCATTGGTTCTACATCGATTAGGAGGAGATTCATAAAACCTACACTCATCGTTAAGTGGATTACAATTTAATGAACACGTGTTGTATTCATCAAAAACAATAAGATAAAAGTGAGCGCTTATGTTCGATAAATTCATTTCCTTTCTAGAAACAACATTATTTACCTTTAACGAGCAACCCATCACTTTGTGGGCAATATTGATGGTGCCTACCTGGATACTAGTGAGTCTGTGGCTATCCAAAATATTAATTAAAGCGGTCACGTCCCGAATGGCCTCAGCAGGGAAAGACCCCAACATTATTCATCTTGTAAAACGGATACTGTTTGTCATTGCTCTCGGGATTATTTTTCTCACCACACTTTCGTTGATTAATGTGCCTATAACCGCATTCGCATTCTTATCCGGTGCTGTCGCGATTGGCTTCGGTTTTGGTGCTCAAAACATCATTAATAACTTTATTAGTGGCTGGATTTTGATTGGTGAAAAGCCGATTAGGATTGGTGATTTTTTGGAAGTAGAGGGGGCAAAAGGGACGGTCGAGCAAATTAATACCCGTTCAACGCGGATCAGACGTACTGATGGCGTCCACATGTTAATACCAAACAGTCAGTTGATTGAAAACGTTGTTATTAACTGGACGCTTTGCGACCGGTTGGTAAGAGGCACCGTAGTTGTGGGTGTTGCTTACGGTAGCGACGTAAAACTAGTCGCGTCGCTAATGAAAGAAGTGACGTCTAAGCAAGTGGAAGTACTTGGTACGCCAGCGCCTGAGATATTTTTTCAGGACTTTGGTGACAACGCATTAATCTTCGAGTCGTATTTTTGGATCCACTCAACGGTTGAAAGAGGGATCAGAGCGGTTTCAAGTACAATTCGTTTTGAAATTTATGAGGCCTTTGAACAGAAAGGTATTGAAATCGCGTTTCCTCAACGTGATGTGCATATTGATGGTGAAATTAAAATTTCTCAGGATGGTTAGCCAGTCCTAACTTACCTTGCTGTTTCATGTAATTACAATCTGATCTCTCAAATCTTGGAGCTCTAAGAGACTAGTCGATTGTATGGGTGCGCAAAAGGTTGCATTATGTGAGCAATAAAATGTGCTTTGCTTTCGTGATTAAAGCGCTATCTGATAACCGCTACTCAAGAATTAGGAATTATGATGAAAGGTCAAATTGTAGAATGGAATGATTCTAAAGGTTACGGCTTTATCTCTGCTTCAAATGGTGAACGAAATGTTTTCATGCATGTGTCTTCAGTTAATAAATCGAGGCGTCGTCCAAAATTAAATGACATGGTTACGTTTGAAGTCAGTAAAGACAGTAAAGGTCGTTTTAATGCAGAGAATGTAGTGATTCAAGGTGTGGACAGTTTTCCTGTAACTGTCTTATTTAGTTTTACTTTCTTGGTAGCGGCGTTTTCGTCAGTTGTAGTTTTTGATGGTGTGTTATTACTAATACCTTTGTATTTGGCTCTTAGCGTATTTACCTATCTGATGTTCGCTTGGGATAAACAGGCCGCTCAGAATGGAAACTGGAGAACACCTGAAAAAACTCTGCATTTGCTTTCACTAGCAGGTGGTTGGCCAGGAGCATTGTTGGCTCAATTTCAGCTACGCCATAAGTCCCAAAAGCAACCTTTCAAGTTTATTCTTTGGATTGCAGTAGCTCTGAATATCTGCGCGTTTACTTGGTCGCTGACTGACTTAGGCAGGGAAATTATCCAAAATGTTGTCGGTAGCCTTTAGAGCACGGTATTAATGAATTCAGTCGCTATCAGTGAACTAATTAAACATTGATAAACGGTTTGAAACACACGGCACGTTTTTGATGCATCGAGTTTGTATTGAAGACGGACGTACAAGAATTTTCTGCACTACAGGGAAGTAGGGAAACAATGAACAGAAGCTACAAGGAATTATTAGGTACCGAACTTTGCATTATTCAGTCGCCGATGGCTGGTGTTCAAGGGAGTAATCTGGCAATTGCTGTGAGTGAAGCTGGCGGGCTAGGATCCTTACCTTGTGGCATGTTGAGTACTGAGCAACTCGTCGGTGAAATTAAGTTGATAAAAGCGGCAACCAATAAGCCATTTAACCTGAACTTCTTCTGCCATGAGGCCTTTCCTTTCAATAAACAGCGCCAAGCCATTTGGCAAAATACGTTGAAGCCGTACTTTGATGAACTCGGATTAGGTATGGACGTTTCATCTGGTGGGGTTAACAGAGTACCATTCAGCCATGAAATAGCCGATGCGATTGAACCATTTTCACCAGAATTCATTAGTTTTCACTTTGGACTACCCGATAATGATTTGTTGCAGCGAGTCAAACGCTGGGGAACAAAGATCGTTTCGTCTGCGACGACTGTGGAGGAAGCTCTTTGGTTAGAGTCTCACGGAGTGGATGGCATTATTGCGCAAGGAATAGAAGCTGGTGGTCACCGAGGAATGTTCTTGTCCAAAGATATCTCGACTCAAATGGGGTTGGTGGCGCTTCTTCCTCAAATTGTAAATCGAGTTAATATCCCCGTGATAGCCGCGGGCGGTATCGCTGACAGCCGCTCAGTACATTCTTGTTTGCAACGAGGAGCAACAGCAGTGCAAGTCGGAACGGCTTATTTATTATGTCAAGAAGCTCAAACATCGGCACTTCATAGACAAACTTTGAAAGAAGCGAAATCACCACATACGGCATTAACGAATATCTTTTCTGGTAAACCAGCGCGTGGCATTGTGAATCGCGCGATGAGAGAGCTGGGTTACATGAGTGCGTCTGTGCCTGAGTTCCCATTTGCTTCGATTGAAATGACGGTACTACGAAAACAAGCTGAGACCATGGGAATTGATGACTTCACTCCGTTATGGTGCGGTCAAAATACGCAAGGGTGCCAAGAAATCTCAGCAAAAGAGATGACACTTGCGTTGGCCGGGCAGCTCTAATTCTCGAATCTTTGTCCAACGAGTAAATTTGGTTTATTCCCCACTGGGCTGGTAGTGGGCACTCTGAATCGCATTGAGTGTATCGCGCACTAACTCCTGAGTTTGTTGCTTGAGTAGTTTAACAAACTGCACTTCAATATCGCTTAGTGAGACCGTTTCAGGTGTTACCAGATACATCTCAGTCACGGGTAGTGATTCATAAGGAGGGAGAGGCCACAGTAGCCCTTGCGCAACGTACGGTTTGGCACTTTCAACTGTGAGTGCGCCGAAGCCAATACCCGCCATGATCATGCGGCGAACTTCCTCTACATTAGACGAAACGGCAACTAACTTACCCCAAAACTGCTGTTGTTCGCGAAAGTGAGCAATAGCGTCTAGTCCTTCTCCGGGTTGGTCACTTTCAAAAGAGATGTAGGGTAAGCCTTTAATTTCATCTAGGGTTAAGTTTTCGCGTCCAAAGCAAGGGTGCGCGCGTCCGCAATAAAAGCCCATCTGCTCATAGCCAAGAAAGTCACAGCGAATACCGGTTTTGGCTATTTTTTTGTTGCTTAACCCTATGTGTAATAAACCGTCTGCAACGTGACTAACAATATCTGCGCTTGGGTGGGTGTTGACGTTAAAGATGACGTTCGGGTACAGAGCATGATAGTTCACCAGTGTGGCATCGAATGCAGGGCATTGCAGGTGACTGGCAATTTCAATCGTTAACTCGCCTTGAATATTATCGGCTTGATCAACAAATTGATCGGCCATGTTGCCGATGATACGGCTCACCGATGATGCATATTCGTAAACCCGCATCCCATGCAACGTAAGAGAAAATACGCCTTTTTTTCGTAGGATAAGTCGCTTATCTACATGTTCTTCGAGTCTCTTCAATGCGTTACTTACGCTGGGTTGGCTGAGCGACAGCTTGCGCGCAGCAGCACTGATACCACCTTCGTTAACAATGGTTAAAAATGTATACAGTAAGTTCCAGTCCAGATTCCGTAAAAGGCGGTCTTTAGGGTTGAGCATGTGTTTCTTTCCTTGAATGGTTACTTGAATGAACACCCATAGCCATAGGCTATGTATATCATACTAATTCATCATTATGGCTTTTAACTACTTTTTTCACATACTCAGTATTGTCTTTGTGACCGTTTGCTGAAGTAGAAGGGAAATGTCTTCTTAGCAAGCGAGAATCTGGAATGAAACGATAACAAAAGTAGAAGGGAATCCATGATGTCAAAAGGGAAGTTTTTAGGTGCTTTGCTTGCTACCTCCGTGGCCGTCGCTGCTTCAGCGGGCGTTAACGCAGAAACAATCAAAATTGGTACAGAGGGCGCATATCCTCCGTTTAACTACTACACTGCCGATGGCCAGCTAGCTGGGTTCGATATCGAAATCGGTAAAGCACTCTGTACCGAGATGAAAGTCGAATGTGAGTTTGTTGCTCAGGATTGGGACGGCATTATTCCAGCGCTTTTGGCTGGCAAGTACGACATGATTCTGGCTTCCATGTTCATTACCGATGAGCGCAAAGAGCAAGTGGCATTCAGCGCGCCGTATCAGGCGTCTGCGATGACGTTTGTTGTCGATAAACAGTCTGGTATTAAAGATGTATCTCCAGAGGCGATGAAAGGCATGATCATTGGAGCACAAGGCTCTACGACACAGGCTGAGTATCTGTTAGCGAAATACCCAGATTCTGAAGTCCGCTTATACCCTACGCAGGATGCGGTAAACCTTGACCTGGTCAGTGGCCGTATTGACGCGCAGGCAGGTGACATCATGCCAATGACAGATTGGCTTAACTCAGAAGATGGCGCGTGTTGTGAGAAAGTCGGCAATCTGATCACCGATCGTCAATACGTTGGTGATGGCGTAGGTATTGCATTTCGCAAAGAGGATCAGGAACTTCGCCAGCGTTTAGATCAGGCGTTAGCGAGCATCATCAAAAGTGGTACCTACCAGAAAATCAACGACGAGTTCTTCTCGATTAACTTACTGACTCTGAAATAAGTTAGTTTCGTGGCGGCTAATGTCGCCACTGAGTAGTCAATCATAAAGAGAGCGACGCAATGGATTATCTGATGTATCTGAGTCTGGGTGACACTGGCTGGGGGGACGAGCTGCTTAAAGGTTTGGCGGTAACCCTTGGGTTAGCGCTGTGTGCCTTACCTGTTGGGTTATTCCTGGGAACAGGCGTGGCGGCACTATCGATAAGCACGAGCAAAAGCCACCGTTGGTTTGCCAACGTTTATACCACGGTGCTACGCGGGCTCCCTGAGTTGCTCACACTGTTTATCATTTATCATGGCGTTGGTCTGCTGATTAACAAAACGCTGAAATGGATTGACCCGAGTAACGGCTTTTTTGAGCTCAATCCATTTGGTGCAGGCGTGATCGCCCTTGGTCTAGTCTTCAGCGGCTACGCAGCAGAGGTCTTGCGTGGCGCATGGAAGGCGATGGATAAAGGTCTGCGTGAGGCCGGATACGCGCTCGCGCTGTCCAGATTACAAATTTTCTGGCTAATTGAGCGCCCACAGTTGCTGCGCTTAGCTTTACCTGGGCTAGGTAATCTCTGGATTAACTTACTCAAAGATACCGCTTTAGTGTCAGTCATTGCACTAGACGATTTGATGCGTGCGGCAAATATCGCTGTAGGTGCAACTAAAAAACCATTTTTGTTCTATCTGACCGTTTGTCTTGCCTATTGGGCTGTGTGCTTATGTTGCGAAAGATTATTGGCAGCAATGGAGCAACACTCAAAGCGTGGCATTCGAGTGAGTCGCTAAGGAGAAAGCTATGACAGATTTTATCGCTAAGGTGGCTCCGATGTTGCTCGATGGGACATGGATGACTCTTAAAATCACCTTTATTTCGGTTTCGATAGCGGCACTGTTGGCGTTGCCTATGTCACTGTTGCGTATTCAGTCAGCGCGTATATATCGCTGGCCAGCACAATTATTTATCTCTTTCTTTCGCGGAACGCCACTGATTGCTCAGCTGTTTCTGCTTTATTACGGCTCTGGTCAGTTTCGTCCTTTATTAATGGAAATGGGGATGTGGGGTTTCTTCCGTGATCCAGTCAACTGTGCACTGTTGGTGTTTACCCTTAACTCGCTGGCCTATCAGACCGAGATATTACGCGGTGCAATTCAGTCTGTAGACGCAGGTGAGATAGAAGCGGCCAAATCAATGGGGATGAACAATAGCCTGTTGTACAGACGCATTGTTATGCCACTTGCGTATCGCATTGCTTTTCCTGCTTTGGGTAACGAATGCATTTTAATGCTCAAAGGAGGCGCGGTTGCAAGTGTGATTACCGTGATGGATTTGATGGGACAAACCCGACGCGCATTTTCTCAGACTTTCGATATTTCGACGTACTTTTTGGCGGCAGCGATGTATCTGGTTATCGCAACGTTATTTGTACTGGCCTGGCGCCAGGCAGAACGCTATCTCTATCGTCATCAGATCCAGCGAACGCCGGGCACTCAACCAGCGACTGTCGCTACGACCTGATTTATCAACCCTACCACAACCTGATGGCAACAGGAGCAAAGACTCTTGTGGGCTCGTTTGACTTTAAAAAAGGATCAACACAATGAACAAGATTGAATTGAAAACGCCTTATTTGGTGTTTCTGGGCGATGCAAATGATCTTCTGATGGCGAAAGTAGCCAAAGGTGTGGCTCACTGGCGACCAGAGAAATGTTTGGCACAATACCGACTACCGGGTGCGAAGGCAGATCTTGGTATCGCAGAAATGTCACCACGTGAAGCGGCTGCTTGTGGAGCTAAAACCTTTATTCTTGGCCTCGCACCGGTAGGTGGTACGTTGCCGATGGCTTGGATTGACATCTTAATTGAAGCCATGGAATCCGGTATGGACGTAGCAAGTGGTTTGCACATGCGTCTAAACGACATTCCCGAGCTGGTTGCGGCGGCAGAACGCACGGGTCAAAAACTGCTGGATGTTCGAGTGCCGCAAGGACCGATGGTTTGTGGTACGGGGCTTCCTCGTAGTGGTAAACGTCTTCTAAGCGTTGGTACCGACTGTTGTGTGGGTAAAATGTTTACTACTCTGGCGATTCATCATGAGATGGCAAAACGTGGCATTCCGGCAACGTTCCGCGCCACTGGCCAAACCGGTATTCTCATTGAAGGCAGTGGTGTGCCTGTGGATGCCGTGGTTTCTGACTTCATTTCTGGCATGGTTGAAACACTCTCTCCAGATAACGAACCGGAACATTGGGACATTATCGAAGGGCAGGGCTCACTTCTGCATCCAGCTTATGCGGGTGTAAGCTTGGGTCTGCTGCATGGTGCTCAAGCCGATGTGATCATCGTTTGTCACGAAGCTGGACGTACGCAAATGGATGAAATGGAAGGGTTCAGCGTGCCTGATCTACAAACCGTCATCGACATTAACCTTACGATGGGACGCGTGACAAACCCGAATATTCGTCTGGGCGGTATCGCACTGAACACGGTGAATTTGAGCGAAGAAGAGGCATTAGCTGAAATCGCACGTATTGAGAAACAGTTTGGTGTACCTGTTGTCGACCCTGTCCGTACTGGCGTGGAGAAAATTGTCGATGGCATTGAAGAGGTTTGTTATGCGTAAAATGAGCGTGCGCGTTGAAAGGTGGCCACTGCATGAGCCATTTGTTATTTCACGCATGGATCCCATGCTGCACGGTGAAGTGGTCGTGGTTGAGATTGAACAAGATGGATTGGTAGGGCGTGGAGAGTGCGAACGGATGAACGTCTTCGAGCCAGACTACCCTTACGATGTATTGGCGGATGTTGAGTCTGTTATTCAAGCTGTTGAATCAGGTATCAGCCGTGAAGAGCTTGGCGAGTTGTTGCCTTCTGCAGCGCCGCGCAATGCAGTTGACTGTGCTTTATTTGAACTGGAAGCCAAGCTAAAACAGCAATCAGCTTGGCAAATGGCAGGCTTTAGTGACGCACCTCAGCCAGTAACAACGGTATTCACTCTATCACTTGCTAGTGCTGAGAACATGGGGAAAGCTGCGGCGGCGCAAAAGCATCGCCCAATTCTGAAGCTAAAACTCGGTCGTGACGGTGACTTAGAACGCGTTCGTGCGGTACGTGAGGCGGCTCCCAATACGCGTTTGGTGATTGACGCCAACACCGGTTGGAGTTTTGCACAGCTGTGTGAGTATTTGCCAGTATTAGCTGATCTCGGCGTCGAAATGGTTGAACAGCCGTTGTCGTTCGAAGAAGAGCACTTACTGGAAACGATCACTCCGCTATTGCCGATTACGGCTGATGAATCTTGTATTGATCGTTCCTCGTTAGCTGCTCTGAAAGGACGTTATCAGGCAGTGAATATTAAACTGGATAAAACGGGTGGCATGACAGAAGCACTAGCTCTGCTTAAAGATGCGCAGGATATGGGCTTCGAAGTGATGGTCGGCTGCATGATTGGTACTTCTCTTGCCATGGCTCCGGCGCTGCTTCTCGCCCAACAAGCTCGATGGGTAGATATTGATGGGCCGCTGCTTTTATCCGAAGACAGAACACCAGCTCTCAACTACCATGAGAGTGTGGTTGAGCCAACAGAAGGCGTATGGGGATAATATTGTCGCCTAAATCCAATCTAAATCAGAGCCATGGTGTATCACCATGGCTTTTTGCCATTATGACGATACCGAATTAACCATCCTGCAACTCGGCTTTTCCTGCTGTAATGTATGTCATTTCTCGTAACCATTTTCTTGCACTTAATGATCAAATGATGAGTAGGGCTTGCGACTATTGTAGTAGTATCGGAAACGCCTTTCGTTTCATTGAATAGCGTAATTGGCCATTTTATGTGTTAAATGGTTGTTTGAGTTAAAAAATGGCGTTCAATACTCCCTAAGTTGTCACTATGTTGATAAGATGACAGCGACGATTATCAAAGAAGGTAAAATTGCATCGGACAAAGAAGGTAATATTACACACCCGGATGCATACCTATTCTCCGTCACTGATAATCGATTGCTTATCTGACTTGAATGAATACCGTGTGCGAAACGGGAAAGCAAACTATACATCTTCGGTAAAGACTGATGTAATACCTTCGAGCTTCAATATTTGTGCGAGTAGCGCTGAGTAAAAGACTGTATATGAAAAAAATTATCTCCTTGGCTGTGTTAATTAGCCTAGCAGGGTGTGTTACGACATCTACCAGTAATCCTGTTTTATCGGATGTGCACGTAGAAAAGTGTGAAGAGCTCGGTAGGTTAGTCGTCAATCAAGATAAAGAGTTCCAACCATCAATGTCAGTGTCATCGCTCGTCTTAAACCAATTGCCAGTTGTTGCTGAAGATTTTCAAGATGGTGTTCTGACCTGTAGCGTTGCCGGTGTTACTGATACTGGTTATGCCATTGCCTATGATGAGAGCTCAGAGATTTATCTACACCAAAAGTTTAGTAGTAACAACAAGACTGTGATTTTGGATAGCCTGACCAAGAAAGTGGTACTAGAACAACAAAGGCGCCAAAATTTAGAGCGTGAGAAAAGAGAACAAAAACAAGCGGCTAAACGTCAAGCCGTCATAGATAAACGCATAAAGTTTTGTTTAGATTTTGGGGCAAAATACGCCGATATCCTTAAAGGGCACGGTATGAGGGTTGATAACGTGTCGGTACATGACTCGTGGAACAGTGGTGAATCAATCACTTGCGTTAATAGTTATGATGGTTACTGGGTCGATGACATTAATGAAAAGGGCACCGAGCAAGTGAGAGAGCAGCATGTGATCAATAAAAACACGGGAGAGTATCAAACGATCTTTCGCTGATAAGAGCCCGTTAGTTTAGGCCACCATCATAGATTATTCAGATTTCTACCTGCTTGCCTATACCTACGGTATAAAGGCAAGAGATGGACAATCACGCTTTGTAAAGGGTTACCAGTTTGACTATGGGTTCAGAACCCATTCAGTTCAAACAAGGTAACCCTCGCTTTAGCTTGAAGTGTGTTAGGCCAAGAGTTCTCTTCGAACAATGTCTGCTCCGGCACTTAAGGCATTTAGCTTGCCTCTTGCTACTTGTCGAGACAACGGCGCCATACCACAGTTGGTACAAGGGTAGAGTTTATCGGCATCCACAAACTCAAGTGCTTTGCGCAGCGTATTGGCGACTTCCTCTGGTGTCTCAATCGTATCGGTCGCGACATCAATTGCCCCCACCATCACTTTTTTACCGCGAAGAAGTCCGAGTAACTCGATAGGAACTCGAGAGTTGTGACATTCTAATGAGATGATATCGATATTAGATTTTTGCAGCTTTGGAAAGACTTCTTCGTATTGTCGCCACTCAGAACCCAACGTTTTTTTCCAGTCGGTATTGGCTTTGATGCCATAACCGTAGCAAATGTGCACAACCGTTTCACATTTCAGGCCTTCAATAGCTCTTTCTAATGCTGCGATGCCCCAGTCGTTGACCTCGTCAAAGAACACATTAAACGCAGGCTCATCAAATTGGATGATGTCCACACCCGCAGCTTCAAGCTCTTTGGCTTCTTGGTTGAGTATTTTGGCAAATTCCCAAGCCAGTTTTTCACGACTTTTATAATGATCATCGTACAACGTATCTATCATAGTCATGGGACCAGGCAGTGCCCATTTGATAGGTTTGTCGGTCTGTTGACGCAAGAACTTAGCATCTTCTACAAAAACTGGTTTTTGGCGAGAAACAGGGCCTACTACGGTTGGAACGCTTGCGTCATAGCGATCACGAATTTTCACCGTTTTGCGATTCTTAAAATCAACGCCGCTTAGATGCTCAATAAACGTCGTCACAAAATGTTGTCGCGTTTGTTCACCATCGCTAACAATGTCAATATTTGAGAATTGTTGTTCTTGCAATGAAATACGTAGCGCATCCTGTTTGCCCGCAGTGAGTTCATCACCTTGCAATTTCCAAGGTGACCAAAGCGTTTCAGGTTGAGCAAGCCAAGAAGGTTTAGGTAAACTGCCTGACGTTGAAGTAGGTAATAATTTTTTCATAATAAAGGCTGTTATCTATTTTGGTTGATTATAAAGCGTAATTAGCAGACCAATTCTCAAGAATCGTTTTATATGGTTTGATGAAGTTTTCTTCAGTAAACTTTCCTTGTTCAATAGCTAACTGGCTGCGCTCTTCTCGGTCATAAACAATTTGAGTCAATGAGTGATCGAGGTTTTTTAAATTTGGTTGATAGCGTTTTCCTGCCGTCGAGTTAGCATTATAAATCTCAGGACGATATATTTTCTGGAAGGTTTCCATCGTGCTAATCGTACTAATAAGCTCAAGATTGGTGTAATCATTGAGTAAATCACCAAAAAAATAGAAAGCTAAAGGTGCGACACTGTTTGGCGGCATGAAGTAGCGAACCTGCAATCCCATTTTTTTGAAGTATTGCTCAGTCAAAGAAGATTCATTTGGCTGGTACTCAAAACCTAGAACAGGATGTAGATTCTCTGTGCGCTGATAGACTTTGTTGTCCGAAACACTCAAGCAGATAACAGGTAACTTCTTAAAATTGTTTTTATAAACTTCTGAATTCACAAAGTACTTGAAGATCTTACCATGCAGATCACCAAAGTTATCTGGAATACTAAACTGAGCTTGTTTCTTATTATGATCCAAAAGTAATACGCTAAAATCATAATCTCGTACATAAGAAGAAAAGTTATTGCCTACAATGCCTTCAATGCGTTCGTTAGTTTTATGATCAACAAAATTCGTTTTCAATATTTCAATTGAAGGGAAGGTTTGACCACTGCCTTCTATATCTATATCTATATCAACAGAAATAATTTCCAGTTCGACTGAATAACGATCGCCAGCGGGATTATCCCAGCTCGCTAAGGCGTTAAATCGATTGTTAATCATCTTTAAGGTGTTGCGTAAGTTCTCTTGGCGACTCTCACCTCTTGCCAAGTTGGCAAAGTTTGTTGTGATACGTGTGTTATCAGAAGGCTGATAATTTTCATCAAAGCAAATGCTATTAATCGTAAATGTAAATTCTTTATTCATTTTGAGCTGACATCCTATACCTAAGGTAAACCTGAACTTATTCCTAGCTATCTCTGTACTTTCTAAATTTATTTTTCTGACGTTATTTCTGTTGTTAGTGACAAAAAATCGAGTAGAGATTCAAATTCAATATTATTATGATTTATAGATAGAGTGTTTTTTATACCCTTGGTGCGACGTTAATTAAAACGCTTTTGCTTAATGTGGCACATGAAAAATATTCATGGTGTGGCATAGTGAGGTGGGTGTGGCTCAACAATCTTTCTTGTTCTTAGTGTTAAAAATGCCCAATCAAAGCACGTAAGTACTGATCTTTAAGATCACGATAGAGAGATTGGTCTTGCTCTAAATGCTGGAGCAACTAATACTCCGGGGATTTAATGCCAGCAGCTTTGGAGTTGTTGGGTCGGGTGATTGGTAGATTTATGATTAGACTGACTATGATGCAGTAACTCAGGTTGGCTGGTTTCCAGCGCCAGATTACTCTGAGTTACTGCATAGTCACTTTAAGGCATCTCGGTTAAAGGCTTCTAGGATCGCCAAGTGCAAGTGCCACTTTTGAGGCTGGTGGTTTACCTAATGCGCGGCAAATTTGCCAACCCGCTTCATTGACAGCGTTGAGATCGACGCCCGTTTCAATACCAAGTTGATCACACAGATAAAGCACGTCCTCTGTTGCGACATTGCCACTCGCTCCTTTTGCGTAAGGGCAGCCTCCTAGACCTGCAACGGCGCTATCGATGGTGTTGATTCCCATTAATAAGGCTTGGTAGATGTTGGCCAATGCCTGCCCGTAAGTGTCATGAAAATGTACTGCGAGCGCATCATTTGGTAACTGCGTTAACAGCGAATCAAGCATTGCAATAACGCGATTCGGGGTTGCTTTACCGACTGTATCACCGAGTGAAATTTCATAACATCCCATATCAAACAGCGTATTCGCTACCGCGGTGGTTTGCTCTGGCTTGATTTCTCCCTCGTAGGGGCAAACCATGGTGCAAGACAAATATCCGCGCACAGGTATGTTGTGTTGCTTTGCGAGCTCGATAACGGGTTCAAAGCGAGAGAGGCTTTCGGCAATACTGCAGTTGATGTTCTTCTGGCTGAACGCTTCAGAAGCGGAGCCAAATACCGCAATTTGCTTTACGCCACTTTCCAGTGCTCGTTCCACTCCTGCTAAGTTTGGTGTGAGGGCACTGTAAATCACGCCTGGTTGCTGAGTTATCCCCGCGAATACCTGCTCAGAATCGGCCATTTGTGGTACCCATTTCGGCGAGACGAAAGAACCTGCTTCGATGTGTTTTAACCCGCTGAGGCTCAATTGATCGATCAAGCGGACTTTATCAACCAACGTCACTGCCGTTTCATTTTGCAGGCCGTCGCGAGCGCCAACTTCGACGATATTAACCTTCGCTGGTAGCATACTCGCGCTCCTTATCGACACAGACATTCTCTGGCGACGAAACCAAATGCAGCAATATCGAACCATGTTGTACTTGGTTTCCGAGCTGATAAAAAATTTCATCAACGGTGGCTGCAACAGGAGCAGTGATGGTGTATTCCATTTTCATCGCTTCTAGAACTAATAGTGGATCGCCAGCCGCCACTTCGTCGCCTTTATTCACCATGACCGCAGAGATTACACCGTTAAGTGGCGCGGTTGGGCTTAGCTCATCCTCTTTGCCTTTTGGCGATTCAAAGCTTGGTTGGTGTTCGAATGTGCGTTGCTGACCAAGATAAAACAGCGTGTTTTTTTGCTCATCGTTGAGTGCATTAAAGGTGTAACGTACGTCGTCGATATCAACGATGAACAGGTTACCTTTTTCAAGCAGACTGACCTGATGAACTTGATCACCACATTGGATCGTGAAGTAGTCAGGATGCTGGGAACCAGATCCCTGACCTGAGTGGTGCATGCGTACTTGATGGTTAGCCGTTGCATCCGTGAAGTTAAATCGATAAACGTTTTCAACCGACAGCCTAAAACCTTGCTTGGTAGGCGATGGTAATGCTGAATCACCAGACGTCGAGGTGAGATTGTTCCAGCGCGCAATGGCGGCCAATGTTAGCCAGATCGAATCAGACACGTTTTGCTGCTCGTTAATGGCTTGTTGATGCTTGACGAGGAATCCAGTATCAAGCTCAATATCAGCAAAGGCAGGCTGCGAAATAATGCTGTGTAAATAACCAATGTTAGTTGTGACACCACGCACGTGATACTGCGTTAAAGCCTGTTTAAGCTGTTTTAGTGCAATATCGCGCGTTTGACCCCAGACGATCAGTTTACTGATCATCGGATCGTAGTACTCGCTGATGGTATCGCCTTGTGTAACACCACTATCAACGCGCACACACGCTAAGCGGACGTTGCTGTCTGACATGGGCTCTTGCAAATAATCAATGAGTCCAGTTGATGGCATAAAGTCATTGTCTGCGTCTTCTGCGTAAATTCTCAGCTCGATTGAGTGACCGTTATGCGTGATTTCCGATTGCGAGATAGGTAAACGTTCGCCAGCCGCAACTTTGAATTGCCATTCAACCAAATCAACGCCGGTTATCAACTCAGTGACTGGGTGCTCAACTTGCAGGCGAGTATTCATCTCCATGAAATAGAACTGACCGCGGCTATCCAGTAAAAACTCAACCGTTCCTGCACCAACGTAGTCAATCGCTTGAGCGGCCTGAACGGCGGCTTCACCCATTTGTTGACGTAGTTCATCACTCAGCCCCGGCGCGGGTGCTTCTTCGACGACTTTTTGGTGACGGCGCTGAATAGAGCAGTCACGATCAGAAAGATAGACGCAGTTACCATGTTGATCTGCGAATACCTGCACTTCCACGTGGCGTGGTTGCAAAATGCATTTTTCGATCAGAAGCTGTTTATCGCCAAAGCTTGAAAGAGCTTCACGCTGCGCACCATCAATGGCTAACGGCATCTCGGCTGCACTGTTGACTACTCGCATGCCTTTACCGCCACCACCTTGGGTCGCTTTGAGCATCACGGGGTAACCGATTTTTTCCGCTTCTGCCAGTAAATGCTCTACGCTGTTGTCCGTACCGTGGTAGCCCGGAACCAGCGGCACGTTCGCATCAGACATGATTGCTTTGGCTTGAGATTTAGAACCCATTGCCTCAATCGCGTTGGTGGAAGGGCCAATAAACACAATGCCATTTTCACTGCACGCTTTAGCCAGTTTCGGGTTCTCGGAAAGAAAGCCATAGCCTGGATGGATCGCATCGGCTTGCCATTTCTTAGCAGCACTGATGACGGCATCAATATCCAGATAAGATTCACTGGCCGGAGCTGGGCCGATAAATTCGGCAAAGTCAGCCTGTTTAACATGTAAGCTGCTGCGATCCGCTTCGGAATAGATGGCAACCGTCTCGATAGCCATGCTTTTTGCGGTTTTCATGATTCGGCACGCAATCTCACCACGATTTGCAATCAGTATTCTTTTAAACATGATTCCTCCAGTTAGCGGCACGCTTTTCGAAAAAAGCAGTCAGCCCTTCTTGTCCTTCACTGGACACACGAGCGGCGGCAATCGCTTGGCTGGTGTATTCAATTAATGAGCGATCGATAGGTTGGTTGTCACAACGTAAACAAAGTGCTTTTGCTGCCTGCATAGCCAGCGGTCCATTATTAAGCAGGTGATCAACAATACGATTGACCGCCTCTTTTGGCTGGGGATCGATTTGATGAAGAATGTTCATCGACAGCGCGGTCTCTGATTCAATCAGTTCCGCGGTTAAAAAATAGCGTCGGCTTTGGCGTTGGCCAATCGCTCGGATTACGTAGGGGCCAATTGTGGCAGGCAGTAAGCCGAGTTTCACTTCACTCAAACAGAAGCGACTTTCAGGTGTGCCGATGGCAATATCGCAGCAGCAGATAAGCCCTAGTGCGCCACCAAATGCTGCGCCATGCACCATAGCAATGGTTGGTTTGCTAAAGGTATCCAACGTATGCAAAAGTTTTGCTAGTTGCTGTGCATCTTGCAGATTTTCACTTTCGGTTTTGGTTGCCATTGACTGCATCCAGCCAAGATCTGCACCCGCAGAAAAGTGTTTTCCCTGTGCAGTTAACACAAGAGCACGGAGAGAATCATCCTTTTCGAGTTGTTCAAGAGTTTCAATCAGTGAGGCGATTAACTCATCATTAAATGCATTGTGTTTTTCTGGTCGATTTAGGCTCAACCAGGCAACGCCATTGCTGTCTTTTTCAAGCAGTAGTCCGGTCATGTGACTTCCTTTGTCTGACATTTCTGTCTGATATTCCAATACTCGCTAAACAGCACTTTACTAGTCATTGATGGATAGCGAGGAGTTAAGGTTTGCCTTGCATCCGACTACATACGGAAGATGCCAAACTTGCTGTCTGGTATTGGTGCATTAAGTGCAGCAGATAAAGCAATACCGACAACATCTCGGGTCTTAGCAGGATCAATAATACCGTCGTCCCACAGACGAGCACTGGCGTAATAAGCATGGCTTTGCGTCTGATATTGCTCAGCAATTGGACGCTTGAAAGCTTCTTCTTCCTCTGTACTCCAACTTTCACCTTTGCGAGTTTTAATATCGCGGGTCACTTGCGCCATTACGCCAGCCGCTTGCTCGCCACCCATGACGGAAATACGCGCATTTGGCCACATCCACATCATGGTTGGGTCATAGGCTCGGCCGCACATGCCGTAGTTACCTGCACCATACGAGCCACCAATAACAACGGTAAATTTAGGTACGTCTGCACACGCAACAGCGGTCACCATTTTTGCGCCATGCTTGGCGATGCCTTCTGCTTCGTATTTTTGACCGACCATAAAGCCTGTAATGTTCTGCAAAAAGAGAAGTGGAATTTTGCGTTGGGCACACAGCTCAATAAAATGGGCGCCTTTTTGTGCTGACTCGGAAAATAGAATGCCGTTATTGGCAACGATACCAATGGGCATCCCGTGGATATGAGCAAAGCCACAGACTAAGGTTTCACCGAACAAGGCTTTAAATTCATCAAATTGTGAATCATCAACAATTCGTGCAATGACTTCTTTTACATCAAACGGTTTTTTAAGATCGGTACCGACGATGCCGTAAAGCTCCTGAGCGGAGAAACGTGGCTCTTGTGGTGCTTTTTGCTTAAGTTGAATCGGCTTTAAGTGGTTGATTTGTGAAACAGCCTGTCTTGCTAGCTCTAATGCATGGTGGTCGTTTTCTGCGTAATAGTCGGCTACGCCAGACGTACGGCAGTGAACATCGGCACCACCAAGATCTTCAGCACTCACTTCTTCGCCTGTTGCCGCTTTTACAAGAGGTGGACCCGCTAAGAAGATAGTACCTTGCTCTTTTACGATGATGGATACGTCGCACATGGCGGGAACATAAGCGCCGCCAGCGGTACACAGCCCCATGACCACAGCAATTTGTGGGATGCCTTTGGCCGACATACGGGCTTGATTGTAGAAAATACGACCGAAGTGGTCTTTGTCTGGGAATACTTCATCCTGGCGGGGTAGGTTAGCGCCACCAGAGTCGACCAGATAAACACACGGCAGTTGGCATTTTTCTGCAATCTCCTGTGCTCTTAAGTGCTTTTTAACCGTAAGCGGGTAGTAACTGCCGCCTTTTACTGTCACATCGTTGGCTACGATCATACATTCTGTGCCATCTATCACACCCACACCCGCAACCACTCCTGCACATGGAACGTAATCAGGGTACACATCCCAGCCAGCAAACTGACCGATTTCTAAAAAGGACGAACCTGGATCGAGTAGGGCCAGAATGCGCTCTCGAGCAGGGAGCTTGCCTTTCTTCTGCTGATGTTCTCGCGCTTTTTCGCCGCCACCGTCCTCTATTTGCGCGGTCACGGTATAAAGTTGATCCACAAGTGACGCCATAGAGCGGTAGTTTTCCTGATACTGCTCTGAATGGGTATTAATATTGGTCGTCAAACAAGCCATAAATAGCCGATCTCCATTCGGAGTGACAGACGTAGATTGCCTGTCACCAATTTAGGTTGATTAATGAAATGTGTTGAGTCAGTACGCCTGAGATTGAATGATGACTAGGCGCTTTCGTTAAACAATTCGCGACCAATAAGCATGCGTCGAATTTCAGAAGTGCCCGCACCGATTTCATACAGCTTGGCATCACGAAGCAGGCGGCCGGTATCAAACTCATTTATGTAGCCGTTTCCGCCAAGTAGCTGTATCGCATCCAAAGCCATTTTGGTTGCCAGCTCTGCGCTGTAGAGAATCGCACCAGCAGAATCTTTACGTGTGGTTTCACCGCGATCACAAGCAGCTGCAACGGCGTAAACATAGGCCTTAGCGGCATTCATTTGCGTGTACATGTCCGCGACTTTTGCTTGAACAAGCTGAAACTCACCGATGGATTTGCCAAACTGTTTGCGGTCGTGGATATACGGCACAACGATATCCATACACGCTTGCATGATGCCAAGAGGACCGCCAGCAAGGACAACGCGTTCGTAGTCCAAACCGCTCATCAGCACTTTCACGCCTTGGTTTTCTTCACCCAGAATGTTTTCTGCAGGGACTTCGCAGTTTTGGAACACCAACTCACAAGTGTTCGAACCGCGCATACCTAATTTGTCGAGCTTTTGCGCTTGAGTGAATCCAGGGTATCCACGTTCTACAATAAAGGCCGTGATGCCCTTGGAATGGAGGCTTGGCTCTGTTTTGGCGTAGACAACATAGGTGTGTGCATCAGGACCGTTAGTGATCCACATTTTGTTGCCATTTAGCAGGAAAATATCGCCTTTACGTTCCGCTTTAAGCTGCATAGATACCACATCGGAACCTGCGCCAGGTTCGCTCATGGCAAGGGCTCCAATATGCTCACCGGAGATGAGTTTAGGCAGATATTTGTCTTTTTGTGCTTGTGTCCCGTTGCGGTGGATTTGGTTAACACAAAGGTTGGAGTGAGCACCGTAGCTTAAAGCAACCGAGGCAGATGCCCGGCTGATCTCTTCCATAGCAATCACGTGGGCGAGGTAGCCCATGTTTGCACCACCAAACTCTTCGCTGGTGGTCACACCTAAAAGACCCATTTCACCTAATTTGGACCAAAGATGGTTTGGAAAGTCGTTAGATTGGTCGATAGATTGCGCTAAAGGCGCAATTTCTCTTGCAGCAAAACTATTGATTTGCTCGCGAAGCAAATCGGTATTTTCGTCATAAACAAAGTTTAGGGAAGAGTAGGTAGATTTCATTGCGTGTCCTTGCCTTTACGTCACCTACATCCCAGTGTTGAGGTGTCAGGTGACTTTTTCGCCTTTCATGGATCTCAGTGTATTTTGGCATCGCAACTGCGCAGCATTTAACTCCATCATTACCGCTTGAATGTCATTCGCCTGCTGTTGCAATGCTGCCTTCTTCTCTTCGATCAACCGAATCATATAGTTCAACTGCTCAGTACTTTGATCGGTATCGTAGAGTTCAAATAACTCTTTGATATCTGCAAGAGAAAAGCCTAATCGCTTACCTCGCAAAATCAGTTTTAGTCGAATTCGATCGCGACCATTGTAGATTCGTGTATTGCCTTTACGTTCCGGAGTTAGGAGACCTAAATCTTCGTAAAAGCGAATGCTTCGGGTGGTAATATCGAACTCCTTCGCGAGCTCACTGATCTTAAATGTATTCATTCTTTAACCTTACGACTTTCGTATAACAATCATCCGAATATACAATTCGTTAACGTTAAAGTAAATAACTAGTGAACACTCTTGAGCCTTGATATTACTGACGTTTACCCGAAACTGACGATTCACTCGAACAAACAATAACCTCAAACTTGACGTTAACGTAAATGTTAGTATAGTTATGACGTAAACGTCAACAAAAGGTTAATGAAATGAAAAATGAAACATGGATTGTTGCCGCTAAACGAACGCCTATCGGAGCTTTTCAAGGTGCACTAGCTTCAACCGATGTCACTGAGCTAGGGGCGACAGCGATTCAGGGCGCATTAGCAGAAAGTCAGTTGGATTCAGACAAAATAGATGAAGTACTGATGGGTTGTGTACTACCAGCTGGTGTGGGGCAGGCTCCTGCGAGGCAGGCGAGTTTAAAAGCCGACATGCCACAATCGATTGGTTGTACGACGCTGAACAAAGTGTGCGGGTCGGGCATGAAGACAGTGATGCTTGCTCATGATCTTATTCAATCTGGCAATGCGCACGCTGTTATTGCGGGTGGCATGGAGAACATGTCTTCGTCTCCTTATCTATTAAAGAAAGCACGCGAAGGTTTTCGTTTAGGCCACGAGCAAGTACTCGATCACATGTTTTATGACGGTTTACAGGATGCCTATCAAGGTGAGTTGATGGGTGTCTTTGCTGAACAAACGGCGCAAAAGTATCAGTTCAACCGCGAAAGTATGGATACTTGGGCGCAGCAATCGGTAACTCGCGCGCAGCAAGCGATTGAACAAGGTTTGTTCAAAGAAGAGATCGTCCCTGTCCATGTGAAAACCCGACGCGGCGATACCTTGGTTATAGACGATGAGCAACCTAGCAAACTCGACGTCGCGAAAATTCCAACTTTACGTCCTGCGTTTGCTAAAGATGGCGGCGTTACAGCGGCGAACTCAAGCTCAATTTCTGACGGTGCCTCGGCAATGGTATTGGTCGATAGCGAGTTTGGTCGTCAAGAGAACTTACAACCCCTTGCAAAAATCGTCGCTTACAGCACACATGCGAGGCTGCCAGAAGAGTTTACCATCGCCCCCGTCTTCGCGATTGAAAAACTGCTGGAAAAAACAGGCTGGGACAAATCGGACGTTGACCTTTGGGAAATTAATGAAGCTTTTGCCGTCGTGACTCAGTACGCAGTGAAAGTGCTCGAACTGGACGAGAGTAACGTTAACCCGCGCGGTGGTGCTTGTGCGTTAGGTCATCCAATTGGCGCGAGTGGTAACCGAATCCTCGTGACCTTGATTCATGCGCTTAAACAGACTGGCGGTAAACGTGGCGTTGCATCACTTTGTATTGGTGGTGGTGAGGCAACCGCAATCGCGGTTGAGATCTGCTAAATCATTCTTAACAACATTCCTCTGTCCGCGGCGCAAGTCTGTGGCGAACTTATACAAAAATAGTCAGTAACAAGCTGAAAAATACAAGGATGTCATCATGACAGAACAAGTAAAGCAGTATATCGGTGGTGAATTCGCCATCTCCGACTCAAAACAATGGCTAGATGTAACTAACCCGGCAACCAATGAAGTGATTGCACAAGTACCTTGTGCTACGGAGTCGGAAATGAATGCGGCGATCGCCAGTGCAACAGAGACGTTTAAACGTTGGAAAGAAGTTGCTGCGCCGGAGCGTGCAAGATTGATGCTGCGCTACCAACATCTACTAAAAGAGCAGCATGACGAGTTGGCAATATTGCTTTCGAGCGAGACTGGTAAAACCCTGGCGGATGCAAAAGGTGACGTTTGGCGCGGGATTGAAGTCGTTGAACAAGCAGCAAATATTTGTAGCTCAATGATGGGTGAAACGGTTGAGAATGTCGCAACCAATATTGATGGTTACTCTTACATTCAACCACTCGGTGTTTGTGCTGGCATCACGCCTTTTAACTTCCCAGCGATGATCCCACTATGGATGTTCCCAATGGCGATTGCTTGCGGTAACACCTTCATTTTGAAACCTTCGGAGCAAGTGCCATTAACGGCAATGAAACTGGCTGAGCTGTTTGAACAAGCAGGTGCACCAAAAGGCGTGTTGCAAATCGTCCACGGCACCAAAGAACAAGTCGACCGCATTCTTACCGATCCAGTCGTCCGCGCGATCTCTTTTGTCGGTTCTGTGCCAGTCGGCGAGTACATCTACAAAACCGGTACTGATAACCTAAAACGCGTTCAGTCGTTTGCAGGTGCGAAAAACCACATGGTCATTATGCCAGATGCAAACAAACAGCAGGTAATTAATAACCTGGTTGGTGCATCAGTCGGTGCCGCAGGTCAGCGCTGTATGGCGATTTCGGTCGCGGTATTTGTTGGCGAAACCAAAGAGTGGATTCCAGAGCTTAAAGAGGCGTTAGCTCAAGTTCAACCAGGTGCGTGGGATGATGAAACCGCAGGTTATGGCCCGCTGATTAGCCCGCAAGCGAAACAGCGTGTGGTGAATCTGATTAATGAAGGCAAAGCGTCTGGCGCTAACTGTGTCCTTGACGGAACAGATTGCCAAGTGGCTGGTTTCCCTGACGGTAACTGGGTCGGCCCAACACTCTTTACCAACGTGACGACAGACATGTCGATTTATCAGGAAGAAATTTTCGGCCCAGTGCTACTGACCATGGAAGTGGATGACTTGGATGAAGCTATCGAGCTGATTAATGCGAACCGCTTTGGTAACGGTACGTCTATTTTCACGGCGAATGGCGCGGCCGCGAGAAAGTATCAGCACAATATCGAAGTGGGTAACGTGGGTATCAACGTGCCGATTCCTGTGCCATTACCATTCTTCTCATTTACGGGCTGGAAAGGCAGTTTCTACGGCGATCTGCATGCTTATGGCAAACAAGCGGTTCGCTTCTACACCGAAACGAAAACTGTCACCGCGCGTTGGTTTGAAGATGACATTCCAAGCGGCCCGAACATGACCATTCAGCTTAACTAAATACCTCGTTAACAACATATGGCCAAGCTTAATGGAGCTTGGCCTAGATTCAAATGCAATGAATTAGACCTTAGGACTTCAAGATGGATTTTGAATTAAACGAAGATCAAATCGCATTCGCAGACGCAGCGAAACAGTTCGCAGAACAGATGCTTGCACCGCACGCCGCTGAGTGGGATGAAAAACAACACTTCCCTAAAGATGTACTTCGCCAGGCTGGTGAACTGGGTTTCTTGAGTATCTATACGCCGCCAGAGCACGGTGGTTTGGGGCTTTCCCGTTTGGATGCTGCGATTATTTTTGAACAATTGGCGATGGGTTGTACCGCAACCACAGCGTTTATGACTATCCATAATATGGCGACCTGGATGATCACCAGCTTTGCCAAACCGGAAGTTGCTCAACAATTTAGTGGTGAATTGATAACGGGTGAAAAGCTCGCTTCTTACTGTCTCACTGAGCCAAATGCGGGTTCTGACGCGGCATCTCTGACGACCAGCGCAGTGCGTGATGGCGATGAGTTTGTTTTGAATGGCGCAAAAGTGTTTATCTCTGGTGCAGGTGATACTGACGTCTTGGTAGTCATGGCGCGTTCTTGTGGCGAAGGCGCGGGTGGGGTGTCTGCTTTTATTGTACCAGCTGACAGCGAAGGCATCAGTTACGGTAAGAAAGAAGCGAAAATGGGCTGGAACTGTCAACCAACTCGCATGATCACCTTCGAAAACGTCCGAATTCCGGCTGAGTATCTGTTGGGTGGAGAGGGGGAAGGCTTTAAGTTCGCCATGCTCGGTCTTGATGGGGGCCGTATTAACATCGCCACGTGTTCTGTTGGTACAGCGCAACAAGCTCTGAATGAAGCAAAACAGTACATGACAGAACGTAAACAGTTTGGACGTTCACTCGCACAATTCCAGGCATTGCAGTTCAAACTGGCCGATATGGCAACAGAACTGGTTGCTGCGCGTCAAATGGTGAGACTTGCTGCCGCAAAACTCGATGCTCAACACGCGGAAAAAAGTGCGTACTGCGCCATGGCGAAACGCTTTGCAACGGATGTGGGTTTTAAAGTTTGTGACGAGGCACTGCAAATTCATGGCGGTTATGGCTACATCAAAGAATATCCAGTCGAGCGTCACTTCAGAGACGTTCGTGTGCACCAAATTCTTGAAGGTACCAACGAAATCATGCGTCTGATCATCTCAAGACGTCTACTCACAGAAGGTGTTGAGCTGGTTTAGTCAGCGAGATAGCGCCTTACCTAAAAGAATAAAAAGGGATTGAAAGATTATGACAGCACAAATCAAATTAGAGCGTGAAGCGCATATCGCCAAGATCACTATTAGTAATCCGCCTGCGAATACCTGGACATTGGACTCTCTCAATCAACTCAAAGAATTAACGATTGAACTTAGCAATGATCGTTCTATTTACGCTTTGGTACTAACGGGTGAAGGGGAGAAGTTCTTCTCTGCTGGTGCGGACCTTAATAATTTCGCATCGGGTGACAAATCGCAAGCGACAGATATGGCGTTCGCATTTGGTGAAGCGTTTGAAGCCTTATCAGCGTTTGATGGGGTTTCTATCGCGGCGATCAATGGCTATGCAATGGGCGGTGGTTTGGAAGTTGCGATGGCGTGCGACATTCGTATCGCTGAAGAGCAAGTACAAATGGCGTTACCAGAAGCGTCGGTTGGCTTGTTACCTTGTGCCGGAGGAACGCAAAATCTCACTGCGTTAGTTGGCGAAGGATGGGCGAAGCGCATGATCCTGTGTGGTGAGCGTGTGACGGCTGAGCGAGCAGAGAAAATTGGTTTGGTCGAAGAAGTGGTAGACAAAGGTCAAGCGGTGGAAACAGCGATGGAACTGGCACAGCGTGTCGCGGGTCAATCGCCTAAGTCTGTATCTGCTTGCAAAACACTCATCCAAAATCGACGCAGCCAGACTCATGCAGCAGGGTTGGTATTGGAACGTGAACTGTTTTTACAGCTTTTCAATACACAAGATCAGACAGAGGGTGTGAACGCCTTCTTGCAAAAGCGTAAGCCAAACTGGACCAATAGCTAAGGAGTCGCCATGGCAATCAAAGTAAATATGACCAGCAAAGTAAACGTGTCCAAGCTTGAGTGTGGCGATGGTTCTGTCATCGGTATGCTGGAGTTAGATAATCCGGCAGCGCTCAACGCACTGAGTTATGTGATGATCGAGCAGCTTTATAATCAACTGCTTGAGTGGCAAAGCGATGACAACATCGTTGCGGTGTGTTTGCATGCGAAGGGCGAAAAAGCATTCTGTGCTGGCGGTGATATCCAAGCAATTTATCGAGCGCTAGAAAATAAAGAGCAAGATTTCGACGCTGCGTTTTCAGCTATGGAAACGTTCTTCGATCTAGAATACCGCTGCGATCATCTGATTCATACTTACTCAAAACCAATCATCGCTTGGGGGCATGGCTACCTGATGGGTGGCGGTGTCGGTCTGTTTATGGGCGCAAGTCATCGTGTGGCGGAGACGAACACTCGCTTTGCGATGCCAGAAATCAAGATTGGCCTTTATCCTGACGTAGGCGCGACCTACTTTTTGAATCAGTTGCCAAAACACTACGCGCTGTTTCTTGGTTTAACTGCCTGTCAGATCAATGCGACCGACATGAAAGCATTAGGGTTGAGCCAATGGATTACACATCCTGATAGTAAGGGAAGCTTCTTCTCTCAACTCTCCAGTATTCATTGGAAAAGTGAAACAGACATCAACGAGAAGATTGCGACACTACTTCGCACGCTAGAAGTCAAAGAGCCGGGTGTGGGCTTGATGCTACCTCATGCTGATCTTATAGAGCAGATTTGTAACGGTGATTTAACAACGATTATCAAAGCCATTAGTAGTGCAGATGTGGATGATAAATGGTTTGTTAACGCGCAGAAAGCGCTCAGTTATGGCAGCCCTCTTTCATTAAATCTTACTTACCAACAATTGACTCAGTATCAAGGACTGCCTTTGGATGCTTGTTTTGATATGGAGTTTAACCTCACGTTGCGTTGTGGTTTAGAAGGTGATTTTAGGGAAGGGGTTCGCGCGCTCATCATTGATAAAACCAACCAGCCAACATGGATACACAAGTGTGTCGTTGATGTCACTCCGCAGGAGTTGCAACGCTTTTTTGCACCGATTGATTCAGTTGATTACCCACTTACAGAAACGCAATTGGCGACAGCTGAACTTTAGTTTAACGGAATAGTTAGACGGTATAGCGACAAGGAAAGGAAGAGACAGAACATGGATAAAATAGCATTTATTGGTCTTGGCAATATGGGTGCACCCATGGCTAAGAATCTCGTCAACGCAGGTTTGAAAGTTGAAGTTTTTGATTTGAATCCGAACGCCGTTGCGGAACTTACCGCACTTGGCGCTTCGAGTGCAGATTCTGTTCAGCAAGTCGTTCAAGGTGCGGGTGTGGTTGTCACAATGTTACCCGCTAGTCAGCATGTAAAAAGTGTCTATCTTGGTCAGGATGGCATTTTAGAAAGCGTTGAATCTGGAACATTACTGATTGACTCATCCACTATTGATCCGGCGACCGCTCGTCTGGTTGGCGAAAAGGCACAGCAGCTAGGCGTTAGCTTTGTCGATGCGCCAGTGTCAGGTGGGGTTGCTGGTGCAGCCGCAGGCACGCTGACTTTTATCGTTGGCGGCTCACAAGAGAATTTTGTTCAAGCGAAAGTGGTGCTTGACCATATGGGCAAAAACATTTTCCATGCCGGTGATGCTGGTGCTGGTCAGGTGGCTAAAATCTGCAACAACATGATGCTGGGTATTCTTATGAGTGGTACTTGTGAAGCGCTGAACTTGGGCATAGAGAATGGGCTTGACCCTAAAGTGCTGTCCGACATTATGTTGCAAAGCTCAGGTCGTAACTGGGCGTTAGAGCTTTACAACCCATGTCCGGGCGTGATGGAAAATGCGCCTGCGAGTAATGGCTATCAGGGTGGTTTCATGAGTCAGCTTATGGCGAAAGACCTCGGCCTTGCTATGGAAGCGGCAGTTGCTAGCCAAACCTCGACGCCGATGGGCAGTTTAGCTCGCAACCTGTTTAATTTTCATAATGGTCAGGGCAATGGACAAAAAGATTTCTCTAGTTTGTTTGAGTTCTACCAAAAGCAAAATCAGGCCTAAGGAGCGTTTATGGAGTTAGCAAATAAGGTTGTTGCGATTACAGGTGCTGGGCAGGGGCTTGGCAAACAGATGGCACTTTCTTTGGCTGAAAGTGGCGTGAATCTCGCGCTTATCGATCTCAATTTAGAACAATTGAGAGAGACACAGGCAGAGTGTGAGTCTTTGGGGGTAAGCGCCCGAAGTTATGTGACGAACGTGACAGATGAACAACAGGTTTGCGCTGCCTTTGAGCAAATTGAAGCAGACTTTAAGCAACTCAATGGCTTGATTAACAACGCTGGTATTATGCGTGATGGTATGTTCATTAAAGTGAAAGACGGTCAGGTCACCCCGATGTCTCTCGAGCAGTTCCAGTCGGTTATGGATGTAAATGTCACGGGTACTTTTTTATGCGGACGTGAAGCTAGCAAAGTCATGCTCAACACTGACAGTAAAGGCGTGCTTATTAATATATCCAGTGTGGCTCGTGCTGGGAATATTGGTCAAACCAACTACTCTGCCTCCAAAGCCGCGGTTGCGGCCATGGCGACGGTATGGGCGAAGGAATTAGGACGATTTGGTATTCGTTCTGTTGCGATCGCGCCGGGCGTTATCAAAACGGCGATGACGGATCAGATTAAACCAGAAGCCATGGAGCGATTAATCAGAATGATTCCAGTTGGGCGCTTGGGCCTCGCTAATGAAATCTCTGCAACAGTCAAATATGTATTAACTAATGAGTTCGTAACCGGAAGAGTATTGGAAGTTGATGGTGGTATGCGAATGTAAGCTCAATCACAAGGCTAACGATGGTTGCTGTGTTGTTAGCCTTCATGAACACTTCTATATTGATGTTCACGTCATTAATTCAGCTAGAATTCAGCTAGTGTTTTCTTTTTAGTGCCTCTTTGCTCCAAGTCCATTTTGCTTCCAGCCGTCTATCGACACCTTTTTAATCACTTTTCCAAAAATTGTGACTTGATCACACTTTTTCATTCTCAGTAAAAGATATGCAACATCATAGATAGAGGCGTATATAATTTGTGCAAATGAAATTTGCAATGTTATTAAAATGTTACTGGCGGTCGTGTTCAATGTTTGTGCAAGCAACGTTATCACGCTTTATTCATTAGTGCACGATGTAATATTTTTGTATTGAAAAATTAAAAAATTAGTCTACCCAAAAATTACAAAATAAAACAACAACAATAATTCCATTGTAAATTGCTGATATTAAGGGCAAAAAAATGTATTTTGACGCTATTGAGCTCCTTTAAATTCGTCATTACTAACACATCACCTTTGTGTCTCAAGGCACAAACTTCCAACATTCTCGTGAAGAATTTACAAAAAATAGTTTGAGATCGAACTAATTTTCGTGCATTTTATATTTAACTAACCGTTCAATTAAAAATGAAAGGGGACGAAATGCCGAAGGTGGGAATGCCTGAAATCAGGAAGCCACAGCTGGTGAAAGCGACAATGTCAGTGATTGATAGGGTGGGCTTACATGCAGCGAGTATCTCGTTGATCAGCAAAGAAGCTGGCGTATCAACGGGTATCATCAATCATTACTTTGGTGGTAAGCACGGGTTATTGGAAGAAACGATGCGCGAGATCCTTCGCCAGCTTTCATTCACGATCACGAAAAAGCTTCGTGAGCTGCCTGCTGATGCTCATCATCAACGTATCAATGCGATTATTGACGGTAACTTTGTCGGCTTTCAGGCTGAAAATAAAGTCGCCAAAACGTGGCTAGCCTTCTGGTCTTACTCGATGCATGACGAACAGCTTAAGCGTCTGCAACGCGTCAACGAACGACGTCTTTTGTCCCATCTAAGAAGAGAATTAAAAGCGCTATTAAGTGCAGAGCAAGCGGAATTGGTTGCTCACGGGATTGCGTCACTGATTGATGGAATATGGCTACGCGGAACGCTCAACCCGCAAGGTATCGATGCTGAAAAAGCCAGAGTCATCATCAACGATTATCTCGAAAAGCAGCTAACGTTTTACTCTCATAAAATATAAAAGCCACAGGTCTTCAAAATGGAAATGAAAACACACTACATTGATGGTGCAATGTATATCGGAAGCTCTGACGAGCATTTCACCACATACAATCCGGCGAATGGTGAGCCATTGGCCAATGTTAAACAAGCAAATCAAAGCGATATGGAAGCGGCTATCGAATCTGCAAAACGCGGCTTTGAAGTATGGTCAGCAATGACGGCAATCGAGCGTAGTCGTATTCTTAACAAAGCAGTAGCGATCTTGCGTGAACGTAATGATGAACTGGCGGCTTTGGAAGTGGCAGATACAGGAAAACCAATCCAAGAAGCGATCGCGGTTGATATCACGACAGGTGCAGATGTACTGGAATACTATGCGGGTTTAGCGCCTAGTTTACAGGGTGAACAACAGCCACTTAATGAAAACCAGTTTTTCTACACACGCCGTGAGCCACTGGGGATCTGTGCGGGTATCGGTGCTTGGAACTACCCAATTCAAATCGCGATGTGGAAATCCGCACCAGCATTGGCTGCTGGCAATGCAATGATTTTCAAACCATCAGAAGAAACGCCGCTAACAGCGTTAAAGCTCGCGGAAATATACTCAGAAGCAGGTATGCCTGATGGTGTATTTAACGTTGTTCAGGGTGATTACCGTGTTGGTCAGATGCTGACGGCACATCCTGATATTGCAAAAGTCTCGTTCACTGGCGAGTGTGGTACGGGCAAAACTGTCATGGGTGACAGTGCGAAAACACTCAAGCAAGTCACCATGGAACTGGGTGGTAAGTCACCACTGATCGTGTTTGATGATGCAAAACTAAACGATGCCGTATCAGCAGCCATGGTTGCGAACTTTTACACTCAGGGTGAAGTATGCACCAACGGTACCCGCGTATTTGTTCACGAAGCCATTTTTGATGAGTTCGTAGCGCAGCTGAAAACTCGTACTGAACTATTGGTTGTCGGAGATCCTCTTGATGAAAACACCCAGATCGGTGCTCTGATTTCTAAAGAACATGAACGCAAAGTGTTGTCTGCGATTGAAGACGCTAAGGCCAGTGGCGCAACGCTACTGACTGGCGGTTACAAGGTAACGGATAACGGCTTGGAAAGCGGTAACTTCGTCGCTCCAACGGTATTTGTTGATTGTGACGATAACATGGGCCACGTACAGCAAGAGATCTTTGGTCCTGTTATGTCAGTGCTGAAGTTTAGCGATGAAGCTGAGGTTATCGAACGTGCCAACGACACGGAGTACGGTCTGGCTGCGGGTGTCTTCACACAGAACCTATCTCGCGCTCATCGCGTGATTCATAAAATTCAAGCCGGTATCTGCTGGGTGAATGCATGGGGTGATTCCCCTGCAGAAATGCCCGTAGGTGGATACAAACAATCGGGCATTGGCCGTGAAAATGGCGTCGAAACCCTGAAGCATTACACGCAAACTAAGAGTGTACTGGTTCAACTGAGCGACTTCGAAAGCCCTTACGCTTAAACCTCCAGGAGAATCAAAATGCAACAACACTACGATTATATTATCGTCGGTGCGGGTTCGGCCGGCTGTGTTTTAGCGGATCGCTTGAGTGAAAGCGGTCAGCACTCTGTCTTATTACTAGAAGCAGGTGGCACGGATAAGAGCATTTTTATCCAAATGCCGACAGCGCTTTCTTACCCGATGAATACGGAAAAATACGCTTGGCAATTCGAGACGGTAGAAGAAGACGGCCTTGATGGACGCCAACTGCACTGTCCTCGCGGTAAAGTTCTTGGCGGTAGCTCCTCGATTAACGGCATGGTTTACGTGCGTGGTCACGCTTGTGATTTCGACCAGTGGGAAGAAGAGGGTGCAAAAGGTTGGAACTACCAAGCGTGTTTGCCTTACTTCCGTAAAGCGGAATCTTGGGTTGGTGGCGCGGATGAATATCGTGGCGATAACGGCCCTGTTGGTACCTGCAACGGTAATGACATGAAGCTTAACCCACTATACGAAGCCTTTATCCAAGCTGGTAAAGATGCTGGATACCCAGAAACGGATGATTACAACGGTTACCAGCAAGAGGGCTTCGGTCCAATGCACATGACCGTTGATAAAGGCGTTCGCGCTTCAACATCTAATGCGTACTTAAGCCGTGCTAAAAGGCGTAAGAACTTCACGCTAATAAAGCGAGTCACTGTCCACCGAGTTTTACTTGAAGACAAGAAAGCGGTAGGCGTTGAATTCGAGCAATCAGGTTCAGTTAAGCAGTGTTTTGCAAACAATGAAGTGATTTCTAGTGCGGGTTCAATTGGTTCGGTACAACTACTGCAACTTTCCGGTATTGGCCCTCAAGATGTATTGGAAAAAGCGGGTATCGAGGTGAAGCACCAGTTGGAAGGCGTGGGTAAAAACCTGCAAGACCATCTGGAGGTTTACTTCCAATATCACTGTAAACAGCCAATCACACTTAACAGTAAGTTAGGTTTGGTCAGCAAAGGGTTAATTGGTACCGAGTGGATTCTTACCCGCAAAGGTCTCGGTGCGACGAACCATTTTGAATCGTGCGCGTTTATTCGTTCTCGCGAAGGCTTGAAGTGGCCGAATATTCAATACCACTTCTTACCAGCTGCGATGCGTTATGACGGTCAGGCTGCCTTTGATGGTCATGGATTCCAGGTACACGTTGGCCCTAATAAGCCAGAAAGCCGAGGCTCAGTAGAAGTGGTTTCATCGAATCCAAATGATAAACCAAAGATCGAGTTCAACTACATCTCTACAGAGCAAGATAAGCAGGACTGGCGTGATTGCATTCGTCTGACTCGTGAAATTTTGAACCAGCCTGCGATGGATGAATTCCGTGGTGATGAAATCCAGCCTCGCTTGGATGTTACTACTGACGAGCAGATTGACGAGTGGGTAAAGCAAAATGTAGAGAGCGCTTACCATCCATCGTGTAGTTGCAAAATGGGTGCGGACAATGATCCATTAGCTGTACTCGATGAGCAGTGTCAGGTGCGTGGTATCCAAGGATTACGTGTTGTAGATTCATCCATTTTCCCAACCATTCCGAACGGCAACTTGAATGCGCCAACCATCATGGTTGCCGAACGCGCTGCGGATATGATCCTAGGTAACGCATTACAAAAATCAAACAATACTCCGGTTTGGATTGCACCGAACTGGCAAGAGATGCAACGAATGCATCCACCAAAAAGAAATTTAGATTCAATCTCATAATTCAAATAATCAACAAATAGTCAGTAATCATTACAAGGAACTAAACATGTCTAAGATGACGAAAATTGTATCAACTATCGCGTTAAGTACCTTAGCAACCGGTGCTTACGCAAATCAGTGTGAAACCGTTCGATTTGCTGATGTAGGTTGGACAGACATTACAGCAACAACCGCCGTTACTTCAGAAATACTAAAAGGGTTAGGGTACAAGACCAAAACGGATCTGCTTTCTGTACCAGTAACCTATTCGTCAATGGCAAATGGCGACATCGATATTTTCCTAGGCAACTGGATGCCAACAATGAAAGGGGATATTGCAAAATACAGTGATGCTGGCACCGTCGAAACCGTAAAAGCTAACCTTGTAGGTGCTAAGTACACGCTAGCAGTACCAAAATATGTATATGATGCAGGTGTCACCAACTTTGCAGATCTAATCAAACATGCGGATAAATTTAAAGGTCGCATCTACGGTATCGAACCGGGTAACGATGGTAACCGTCTAATCCAATCAATGATCGATGGCGATGCGTTTGGTCTGAAAGACTTCAGCTTAGTTGAGTCCAGTGAAGCGGGCATGGTGTCACAAGTATCTCGCGCAGTACGACGCAACCAGTGGATTGTATACCTTGGTTGGGCACCGCACCCGATGAACAACAACGTTGAAATGGAATACTTAGCGGGTGGTGATGACTTCTTCGGTCCAAATTACGGCGGTGCTAACGTCTATACAAACGTACGTCAAAACTACCTTTCTGAGTGTCCAAATGTCGGTCAGTTAGTGAAGAACCTAGAGTTCAGCCTGGAAATGGAAAACGAGTTAATGGAAGCGATTCTTAACCAGAAGCAAAAGCCATCGAAAGCGGCCCAAGCGTGGTTAAACGCAAATCAAGATCAAATCGAAGCGTGGCTGAAAGATGTGAAAACGGTCGATGGCCAAGATGCACAAACAGCGATTTCTGCGTACTTAAAGTCAAACGCTTAATTCGGTCTTATCGGGTGGGCTGTGATGCCCACTTCATTAACACAAAGGGTTTATTGTGAATATTATTACAGACAACAAACTACCACTGGGACAGTGGATGGAAACGGGCGTGGATTGGTTAACCATCAATGCGTCTGGTTTCTTTGATACTATCTCTATTACACTTGAGACCATCATTATGTTTGTGGTGGACATTTTTAAATGGATGCCGCCTGCTGCACCTATCATTATGACGGCGGCAATTGCTTGGTTCTTACATCGTAGTATTCCTCTTGTTGTATTTATCGTGCTTGCTTTATTAGCGATTCTTAACCTTGGTTATTGGCAAGAGATGCTGGAAACCTTTGTCCTTGTCTTCGCAGCGACAACGATTTCCGTATTAATTGGTGTGCCTCTGGGAATTATGGCTGCACATCGCCCTTGGCTATACACATTACTCAGACCGATTTTAGACTTAATGCAAACCGTACCAACGTTTGTATACCTGATCCCAACCCTTGTTCTATTTGGTTTAGGTATTGTACCGGGACTCATCTCGACGATTATCTTCGCTATTGCGGCGCCAATTCGATTGACTTACCTAGGCATCATTAAAGTGCCAGAAGAGTTATTGGAAGCGGGTAAAGCATTTGGTGCAAGTCGCATGAAGCTACTGTTTAAGGTGGAGTTACCTGCGGCGTTACCAAGTATTATGGCGGGTGTGACGCAATGTATCATGCTGTCTCTTTCGATGGTGGTTATCGCTGCGTTAGTGGGTGCTGATGGCTTAGGCAAGCCCGTTGTACGTGCACTAAACACCGTAAACATTTCACAAGGTTTTGAAGCAGGTTTAGCGATTGTTCTTGTTGCAATCATTCTTGATCGTTTGTGTAAAGCACCAAACCAGAAGGAGGCGTAATCATGGACGCAATTACTATTGAAAACCTTGATGTGGTATTTGGTCAGCAACAAGCGCAAGCGCTGGCTTTACTAGACCAAGGTAAGTCGCGACAAGAAATTATCGATGAAACTGGTCAAGTCGTTGGCGTAGATAACGTGTCGTTGAGTGTTAAACAAGGCGAAATCTGTGTGCTAATGGGCTTATCGGGATCAGGTAAGTCCAGTTTGCTTCGTACTGTGAACGGTTTGAACGATATCTCTCGTGGTTCTTTGAAAATCAAAGATGGCGATAACATGGTAGAGCTAGCAAACTGTGAAGAGCAGACATTGCGACACTTGCGTACACACCGAGTCTCTATGGTGTTCCAGAAGTTTGCTTTGATGCCATGGTTATCGGTCTTAGATAACGTTGCGTTTGGATTGGAGATGCAAGGCATTGGCAAAGCTGAGCGTCGTGAAAAAGCGCGCGAACAACTTGAAATGGTGGGCTTGTCAGAGTGGGAAAACAAGTTTCCTCATGAGCTTTCTGGCGGTATGCAGCAGCGTGTTGGCTTGGCTCGCGCCTTTTCGATGGACACCGACATTTTATTGATGGATGAACCGTTTTCGGCACTCGACCCATTAATTCGTGCTCAGCTACAAGATGAACTGATTCTTCTGCAAGAGAAGCTGAACAAGACGATTCTGTTCGTAAGTCACGATCTGGATGAAGCACTTAAAATTGGTAACAACATTGCCATTATGGAGTCGGGTAAGTTGATTCAGCACGGCAAGCCAGAGCAGATCATCCTTACTCCAGAGAATGATTATGTAGCAGACTTTGTCGCTCATACTAACCCACTAAACGTACTCAAAGGCCGCTCTTTGATGCAATCTAGTGACACTCTGGTTCGTGAAGAGGAACGTGTTCTTATCTGCCCAGATAAAAATATTTGGGTAACACAAGAGCCTAAAGGTTTGAGCTTAGCCGATGCTAATAAATCATTGATTCATTGGGTGAGTGAATCGTCAAACCTTGAAGATGTGAATGAAAACTCTCTGGTTCAGGTAAGCCCGGATATCAGCATGCGTGAAGCGATAGAGCTTAAACAGCGCAGTAATCAGCCACTATTGATGGTGGAAGATAACAAGCTGGTAGGCGTATTGAGTGACAACGAGTTGTATGATGCACTACTTGGAAACTTTCGTTCTGAACAAGTAGCTTGATAATTCCAGCTTGTAGAATGCAGCAATAAAGAAGAGCCGCAGTCACGCTGCGGCTCTTGTCTATCGAACTGAAATTAATTGCAAGTGATTATACTTATTGCTCTTTCTTTTCTTTGTCCTGGTTAACTGCATTAGCAATATCTTGTACCGCTTCAACTAAATTAATTGGCATCGGGAAAACAATCGTCGACGTTTTATCTGTGGTGATTTCAGTTAATGTTTGCATATAGCGCAACTGCAACGCATTTGGTGCATGATTCAACATTTGAGCCGCTTCTTTTAACTTTTTAGACGCCTCTAATTCACCGGTGGCGTGAATGACTTTCGCGCGACGATTACGCTCGGCCTCTGCTTGACGAGCAAGTGCTCGAACCATACTTTCATTCAAATCGACATGCTTGACTTCAACGGTGGCTATTTTAATGCCCCAGTCATCAGTTTGTTGATCAAGTATGGCTTGTAAGTCTTTATTTAACCTTTCTCGCTCAGATAGAAGTTCATCTAACTCATGTTGACCTAATACTGAACGCAGAGTGGTTTGTGCCAACTGACTGGTTGCTTCGTTGTAGCTTTCAATGTTGTTGATGGCCATTTGCGGGTCAACCACACGGAAGTAAACCACTGCGTTAACGCGAACAGACACGTTGTCTTTGGTAATAAGATCTTGCGTTGGAACATCCAGAACAATGGTTCGTAAGTCCACGCGTACCATTTGTTGGATAAACGGAATCAAGATGATCAGGCCAGGGCCTTTTACCTCTTGAAATCGACCCAAGAAGTAGATCACACCGCGTTCGTACTCACGCAGAACTTTAAAAATTTGTGTCGCTAGTGCGATCAACAGAACTAGGATCACAGAAACAGTGTAGAGCAACATATTCGCCTCCTATTGGTTAGGGCGGTCACTGGGTTTCACCGTTAAGGTTAGCCCTTTAATATTGACAACGGTAACTTGATCGCCTTGTTTGAGTCCTTGGTTTTCTTCTGTTTTGGCTTGCCAGAATGCCCCGTCCATTTGCACACGCCCTTCGCCTTCAATGAAATCATCGCTTACAATTGCTTGTTTACCGGGATAGGTTTCAAGACCAGTAGTGACCCGTCTGTGGCGTATTCTAACTAGCATGCCGACTGTCAGAATGATCAGCGCAACTGAAAAAATGGAAAGACCAAATATTAAAGGCAGTGCGACTTGAAAGCCCGGCAAGTCACTGTCCATAAGGAATATCGAACCGAGAATGAATGCAGCCACACCGCCCAAGCCCAAAACACCGAAACTTGGACTAAACGCTTCGGCAATCATTAGTGCAATACCGAGTAGTAACAGACCTAAGCCTGCGTAGTTAACGGGCATCATTTGGAGTGCGTACATAGCTAACAGCAAGCAGATGCCGCCCAATACGCCGGGTAAGCCAATTCCTGGGTTATAGAACTCTAAAAGTAGACCATAGATACCAATAAGGATAAGAATGTAAGCAACATTAGGATTGGTAATGACGGCTAACATTTCCGCGCGCCAATCGGGCACTCTTTCCACCCATACAGGATTGTCCAATGATAATGTCACGGGCTGATTGTTTATTTTAACGGTTGTTCCGTTAATCACCTGAACCAGTTCTTCTGGTGAATTGGCAATATAATCAATGACATTGAGCTTCAGAGCTTCTTGTGCATCCAGACTCGCAGCTTCACTCACCGCTTTCTCTGCCCATTCAGCATTACGGTCATGTAGTTTGGCTAACCCTTTAATGTAGGCTTTAGCGTCATTAATGACTTTTTTCTCCATTGTTGTTTTGGCAGGAACTTTTTCGGAGCTTTCGTCAGAGTCGTTTTGTGTGTCTCCGGAACTCTCATTTTTCTCTTCGCCAGGGGAAGGAGCCCCCGGAGCACCACCACCTAACGCAACAGGGGTAGCTGCGCCAAGGTTTGTTGCCTCTGCCATTGCTGCGACGTGACTGGCGAGAAGAATGTATGTGCCTGCACTGGCCGCTCTGGAACCTGAGGGACCAACCCAAGTTGCAACAGGGATAGATGAAGTAGTGATAGCATGGATGATGTCTCTCATGGCGCTATCGAGACCACCCGGAGTGTCCATTTTTAAAATGACTAAGCTGACATTTTCCTGTTGAGCTTGCTCTATTTCTCTGGAAAGGTAGTCGCTGATGGCGGGACCAATGGCACCATTTACCGGGACGATCCATACCGTGTTCGCCATAGTCTGACTGGCAAACATGATCAGCGGTAAGAGCCATATCCATATTCGTTTCATACAGTCCTCCTTGTACAGTGACAGGGACTTATTTTAAGTATACGCAAGTAATCACTGCATGCGGAGTTAGATTACTTTGGTTTGTCAGATCAGGAGAGGGGAATCGATTTTGAAGGCTGTGGAGGAGTGTTGGCAGGTAAAAGCCAAGGGATGATTGCCTACCTCACTTAAGCTAATGGTTCTGTTTGCCGGAGAACTTTTCCAATACTTCCTCTTTTTTCATTGGCTTATAAAAATAAAAACCTTGTAAATTATTGATGTTCCAGACTTTTAGCTTACGCACCTGACTTGCTGTTTCTACACCTTCCGCAACGATTGTTAACCCTAACTCTTGAGACATACTTACGATGTTACGTACAAGTGTTTTTGCGCGATCATTGCATTCAATCTCATCAATATAGGATTTATCCAATTTGACAATATCCAACGGAAAGTTGCAGATGCTGCTGAATGAGGAATAACCGGTACCAAAATCATCCAATGCGAGTTGAACGCCCAGACGTTTAATCTCATTGATACAGTTAATGGATTCCGTCTCACTTCCCATCAACATACTTTCAGTAATTTCAAGTATCAGGTTTCCTGCGGAAACCTGATATTCTTTAATCAACGTTGTGAGGTAGGAAATTAATGTTGAGTGATAAAAATGGTGGGCACTTAAGTTAATGTGAACCGAGAGTTGCGGTAATCCTTTAGCGATACGCACTTGATTGAGTGGACCAATAAACTCGCAAGATTGTTTGAGGATGGACTCTCCGAGTTCAATAATCAGTTTTCCTTGCTCAGCCACGGGAATGAAAATAGTGGGTGAAACTATGCCGAGCTCTGGATGTTGCCAGCGCGCAAGAGCCTCAAAACCGATCACTTCTTCTGTTTTGGCATCAACGATTGGTTGAAAGTAGGGCATGATTTCGCTTTTCTGTATTGCGGCTTCTAAGTCACGGTTAATGATCTTTAAGGTTTCTGCTTGCTCAGATAGCGCTTCACCGGTAACGAATACCTCACGAATCTGGTGTCCGCTTAATGACTGCGCTGAGTGGCGTGCAGCCATCAGAAGATGTTCAATTGGCTGGTGGGTGATTTTGGGATCCATCATCACCGCTTTGCTGTTAAGAGATACGGTAATGTCAGAAAATACAGTTTTATATGAGAGCTGCTTTAACAAGTGATTTGTGGATTCAATCACATCCTGATGGTTTGTCTCATCAGGGATAATAATAATAAATTCATGTTCACTGATACGACCTATTTTATATAGACCCAATGCTTCACGCAGCAACTTGGAAATGTGCTGAACGGCTTCGTCGAATATATGATGCCCGTATACTTCAGCAAGTTGCTTTAGCTGCTTACTTTTAAGCAAAATGAATGAAAAGCGATTAGGTTGTGTGTCTACCAGTTTATCAAGTGCTTCCATGATCGATGGGCGATTACAGAACCCGGAGACAGGGTCAAAATCGGTCAACTTTTGGATCATTTCTGCTTGCTGTTTGGTTTCCCGAATATCCTGAATTAGCAACATGAGCGCACTCTGTCCGTCGTGTTGAATCAGCGCTGCCTCAATCAGACAATCAATAGTATCGCCATGGGCATCAAGTATCTGTGCTTCGAACAGGGTTCTGCCGTTTTCTAACTCAATTAACATTTCTTCGAGTCGTGATTCGCCGCTATCAAATGAATAAAGGGTATTGATCGGGCGACTAATCAGTTCGGACTTTTGATGATTGAGCATTTCTAAAGCACGAGGGTTGGCGTCGACAATTTCATGCTCTATCACGAAAAGCATTCCTAGCGAAGAGCTGTTATATAACGCGCGAAAGTTATGCATTGAATCTTTTAACTGCAATCGCGCTATGGACGTATTGTCAGAAAGCTTCTGTACTAATTTAGAAGCCAGTTCCAGTTCATCTGTGGTAATAGACTGAACACCTTCAAGCTTATATTCTGATGCGATTTTGTGCATGTTGTCAGCGAAGTGATTAAATCGAATAGCCACTTTCTTTTTGAAAGTGACATACGTTGCTGTCGCTATGATTGATGCCACAATACCAACAGTAGCGAATAAGTAGAGAAACAGAGCATTGCCCTTAGAGTAGTACTCACGTTTCATTTCGGTCTCTACCCATGCAATAGGAGAGCCTCCCAGGTCATTCAGCAGGGAAGATTTGGTAATAGCAATTGTAGATTTGTCTATATCTCGGCTGAGGTTACTTGCAGGCTGTAGAGATAATAGGGGAGCTAGCGAGTTTTGAGCGGATAGGATAGAAGCATAATCACCGGGAAAGCGCGTCGATAAATTTCTTCCCCACAACATCCAGCCATTTGAAGCGCGGTTACTCGAACTGTTTCTGACTGGCGTTAAACTGAGCCCCCAGATGGTTTGATCGATCTTCAATAGTCCTGAGAGATGGGTGCGATGAGCATCAGGTTTATGTTTCATCGATGCTATATAATCTTGAATGAGCGGATGATGTACAACTTTAGCTGATAAAGCCGAAGATTTTTCGGGTGAACTCTCTCTAGTCAGAGAGATCAACTCTTGGCCTGCTAGTGTGACAAACGACATCATGTCCAGATTTAACGAGTTGAGCGTCTCTTCGTAGAGGTTTCGTTCGGTATAACCCGCTATGTCGCGCTCATCGAGAAAAAGGTCGTAAGTTTCATCCCAATATGCCCAGTCATAAGAGTTAGCAGCCTGTTGCGAAACCATCAAATCAATCACTGCTAGCGCTTGCTGGTTGGCATGGTCAATTTCCATGTTTTCTAATTGATTGACGCTATAAAGGAAAAAATAGCGACTTATAACCAGACAACTTAGTACCATTCCAAGCAAACCAAGTGAGAAGTATAAAGCAGTCTTATAGCGAAGGTTTAAGTTAGATAAGCGAAACGTTTGCATTAAAAAATGGTATAGGTATAAATTTTATGAAAGTGTATTGCATCTAATGCTATGTTTTTTTGATGTAAGTTCAATTTGTGAAAATTGAAATGGTGTAATACCGTCGGGGTATTGTTGTATCAATCCATACCGTTATACCGTTGCACATGACATAGATATTCAACTGAGTTTCTAAATCGTGAAGGTGATAGTAAACTGTCTAAAAAACAAAGGAACTTGTGATGTTTATTGTTTACCGCTTAGTCAAGTTAGCCATTATCTGTGTGATTTTCTTTACTATCTATGACTTGATTGCCTATGGTGAGATCACTTGGTTTTACCGACTTTTGTCATTTTTTAACTAATTTGAACGATGTGACGCTTTGATAAATCACTTGTCATTTTTCGTATCAATGACAAGTGATTCAAAAACGGATAGGAAGTTAGTATGAGCAAGCACACCGCCTTAATCGAGTGGCAACGTAAAGCAAGCGAAGCTTTTAGCGACAATCAATACAGCCGGGCGCACACATGGTCGTTTGATGGCGGCCTACAAGTGCCAGCATCTCCTTCCCCTCATGTTGTTCCTCTTCCTTTATCAATCGAAGAAAACGTAGATCCGGAAGAAGCGTTTGTTGCGGCACTCTCAAGCTGTCATATGTTGGTTTTTTTATCGATAGCTGCCAAACGACGTTATATCGTTGACTCTTATGTGGATGCAGCTGAAGGTGAACTGACAAAAGAGGACAACGGGAAAGAGTGGGTTTCCCGTGTGCTGCTGAACCCTAGAATAGTATTCTCAGGTGACAAACAGCCTACGTATGCACAGTTAGAAAAAATGCATCATATGGCACATGAAAATTGCTTTATTGCTAACTCTGTGAAAACTGAAGTTGTGACAAATATTCTTGAGTAACCGAGTACGGTGAGTTGGCTCTGAGCCTTGTCCATTTAACAATTCATCAAACTTAGTCGTGTCACTTTCTTAATAAGGTAAGCGTGTTTCTTTAGGGCAAGCAAATGACGTTGTTGTGCGACAGCGCAAACGTCATTTGTTAAGTTAATGTTATTATTTATTCATGTTCACCAGACAATATTGAGACATGAATCGCCGCACCCCAATGGAAACGTTTATTACAACGGACGGCATACCGACATTCGGCCATCTTGACGCTATTCCCAGAACGTTACAGCTCGAGCGCTTCCAATATCGGAATGAGATGGATCGTCCTGCGTCGAAACTGCGTAAGTATTTCGACTATAAACAATTTCAGTTTGTTTCTATAGTGACGCCTGACTACCTGATTGGTATTGCGATTGCTGATATTCGTTATTTAGCCTCAGGATTTTGTTATCTTTTTGATATTAAAAACAACGAGCTTATTGAGCAGCAATGGCTCAAGCCTTTTAATTTCGGTTATCAAACTGAGCCATCGAGTTGGTCGAGTACTGCGACGCTGGCGGATAACTCCACCCATTTTTCCATCCAAGAGGGCATTTGGCACGTCCATTTTGTCAGTGGGCCTGTCAATGCGGCAATAAGCTTACACCCCGAACCTCAGAGCGATCCGTTAATGTTGTGCACACCAACGGGGTATTCTGGCTGGACGTATACGCAAAAGCACAATGGGTTGGCTGTGACTGGCAACCTGTTTATTTTTGGTCAAGAGCAAGACCTAAGCAAAGTCTCGGCAGGGTATGATTTCTCGGCAGGGTATATGAGAAGGGAGACCAGTTGGCGTTGGGCAAGCATTAATCACTTTGATGGTAATGAGTGTTTAGGGCTGAATTTAGCTGCGGGAGTGAATGAAACGGGCTACTCTGAAAATGCTCTATGGATAAATGGTGACCGCCATTTGATGACGCCGGTACAGTTTCACTTCTCGCGTGAAAAGCCTTATGACCCTTGGAGAATTACTTCTCAAGATGGCAAAGTCGATTTAGTCTTCACGCCTTTAAATCTTCGCTCTGAAAAGAAAAATTTTTGGTTTCTGAAAAGTAACTTTCGTCAATATATGGGACATTTTAATGGTCTAATCATTGATGGGCATGGCAAGAAGCACGTGTTAAACAGTGTCGTCGGCTTAACGGAAGATCACTATGCAAAATGGTAGCTAAGAGATGGATTGGACAATGTTAATGGAGCGTCCGGAACTGCTGCTTATGATTCTGGCTCCAATATTTTTACTCTGCATGCTAGCAGAATACTGGCTAGGTCAGCGCAGCGGTCGTTTACCTGAGAGTGCTAAATATCACTTACCCGAAGTGGTATGTAACTTCGTACTGGCAGGATTACATCAAGCCACCGATATTCTTACTGGATTTTTTATTGCTCAGTTGTATTTATGGTGTTTTGGCTGGCGCTTGTTTAACATCGACATGAGTATCTCTACATTCTTAATGCTCCTGCTGCTACAAGATTTCTTCTATTATTGGTTTCACCGAGCGAGCCATCGCACTCGCTGGATGTGGGCTGCTCACGTTGTTCACCATAGTTCTGAAAGGATGAATTTTAGTACTGCATTTCGTCAAAGTTTAATGTACCCGATTGCTGGCATGTGGCTATTTTGGTTGCCTTTGGTGATGATTGGTTTTGAGCCGAAATGGGTGATTTTCGCCGTATTGCTGAATTTGGGATTACAATTCTTTGTCCATACCCAATCGATACGGTCTCTTGGGCCACTAGAATGGGTATTTAACACCCCTTCACACCACCGTGTCCATCATGGAGTCAATCGACAATACATAGATAAAAACTACGCCGGCGTGTTGATAATCTGGGATCGTTTATTTGGCTCGTTTGAACCAGAAGTCGAAACGGTGCGTTATGGAATATCTAAACCAGTGAACAGCTTTAACCCAATAAAGGTTACCTTTGCGGAGTGGAAAGATTTGTTCAGAGACGTTAGTCAGCCAGCATTAACTTTGCGCCAACGCTGGACATGTTTGTTTTCTCCACCAACAGACTCCACAACTCAGTAGAATAGAAACTCGCTCACACTTTGGACTGGTTGTAATGAGAGCGACACAGACAGCTTTACTGATTCTAATACGGTGGATGAATATGAAGAGCAGGCTCGAGAACTCGTTTCAAAAATGAGGGAAGACAAAATATTGTACCGTATTGCATAAGTCTTTTTCGGCTTAGGTTAAGTGAATCACGCTTAATTCAGGACGGTATAAATTGGTTATCGAGCCGGGTTTACATATCATGCTTGATTTTGACTATTGATTGTCGATCATCCAGACGGCGGCTTCTAAGCGAGAGCTCACATTCAATTTCTTTAAAAGATTTTTAACATGGACTTTTACCGTCGAGTCTGTGATTTTTAGCTCATGAGCGATGAGTTTATTACTCATGCCTTTGGATATGAGCGATAGTATCTCAAGTTCTCGATTGGTGAGTGTTTTTAGTGGGCTTTCTTGAGCGTGTTTTTTTGGCTTATTGCTCGATTGCAGAAGTACTTTGGTCAGTCGGTCAGACAATGCAAGTTGCCCCAATACGGCTTGTTTTATATTAGATACTATGTCTTCCGGCTCCATATCTTTTAACAGGTAACCATCAGCACCGCTTGATATGGCATTGAGAACATCATCTTCATTGTCAGAAACGGTTAGCATGACAACACGGGAAGTGACGCCTTTATCTCTCATTTGACGGACGGTTTCTAGGCCATCTATTCCTTGCATATTTAGATCAAGGATAATTAGGTCCGGATCGTGTAGAACCGCACCTTCAACTGCATCCGTTCCGTTGTTATATTCGCAGATCACTCGCAAGCCTTCTTCTGAGGCAATCAGTTGTCGCAACCCACTGCGAAATAGTGGATGGTCGTCGACCAACATTATCGTTGCTTCTTCTGCTCTCACCGTTAACTCCTTTAACGCTTCCATGTGCTATTACTTGATCATCATGATTTAGAGCGACTAAATCTACTATTATTTTTGCTCTGGAAAAAATTGCCCTTATGTTTAGCGCCTAATTGGGTATAAAACGTAGTAAAACTAACCCTTCAATGACCGCGATAGAACAAGCGAGCAAAGCAAAGGACTTCCAAAATAAAATAGGGTTACGTTTCAGTAGAGGTTTGTTGCTTACACTGTTTAATAATTGGGTATTTGGAGTGAAAAGGTCTGCGACGAAATCCCCGAGGGCCTGATAACGGTTGTGGGGGAGTTCTGAGGTTGCTTTTTTAAATACAAGGTCAACCCAAAGCGGGATATCCTCGCGATACTCTTTAATTGTATGATATTGCCATTTGACATGCCTAGCCTGCTGTAATGTTTGCTGAGAATGCTCTTTATACGGGAGGTGCCCAGTGAGCATTTCGTATCCGATAATCCCGATAGAAAACAGATCAGAGAGTGTACTCGCCTGCCCAGTATTAATGTACTCCGGAGCTGTATAATTAACAGAGCCAAGAGGGAAGGTTGCGCTTTCTTCCGTTTGCATTTCACTAAGGCCTTTAACTTCAACCGCGCCAAAGTCGATGATTTTTACTTCCTGATTTCTCCTGATCATAATGTTTTCGGGTTTAAGATCTCGGTGAACCATATCTGCACGCTGGAAAACCCGCACTGCTTTTACGATTCCATCCAATATTTCACGCACTATTTCGAGTGGTGGGTTTGGGTGATCATGCATCCATTGACGCAAAGTTATTCCTTCAATGTATTCGCAAACCTGATAGATAAATTTTGAATGTCTTGGTCTTGGGAACATTTTCATAACGCGGAGGCTGTCTAATTGAGTCGCTATCCAATATTCATTGGCAAACCGCTTTAGCGTCTCAGGGTCATCACTGTAATTCAGTGACGGTGCTTTAATAATGACATTACCACCTCTTTGTTTATCTAAAGCGAGATACACGTGACTGCGAGACCCATCGTAGATGTTTTTTAGTATTTCATAGTGATCGAGGTTTTGACCTTTTTCTAATGCTGGTGGGATGTTGTTAGCGAGTAAGGCTGCTTGATGCTCAATCAAGTTAAAGCTTGGTAATTCATTTACTTTTAATACGATACAGCTTGTATTGTCAGTGCTTCCTTTCAATAATGCTGCGTCACATAAGTCTTGAGCTAGCTCGTCGCAATAGTCAATGCTGCTAACTCGACGTTTGATTTCCTCGTGCGTTAAGGTCTCATGTACACCGTCCGTGGTTAAAATTAGTTTATCGTTTTCTAAGAGTGTTAATGTCTGAAAATCGATTTCAACTTTTTCATCCATGCCCAGGGCTCGAGTCAGATAACTCTGGTGGCCGAAATTAGTGCGCTGATGGTCGCGGGTGAGAAGGGTGAGGTTGTTATCTCGATAGAGATAAACTCTGCTATCACCAACGTGAAAGATATGGCAGGTATTGGATTTAATCACAATGGTACTGAAAGTCGTCACCATACCATTATGGTAAAGGTGATCTTTGCCCCGATTATAAAGCCAACTATTTAAACTGGTGAGTAATTCACTAGCTGAGCGCTTAATGCTCCAACTTGACGGAGTGGCATAGTAGTCCGTAACAAATTGAGTGGTAGCAGTCTGGCTTGCTTGTTGAGCCTGGTTACTGCAACTCACACCGTCAGCGATACAAGCCACAACCCCTTTGTAAGCTAATTCGTCGCGAGTTGTTGGGTACTTGACGATAAAGGCGTCTTGGTTTTCTGCTCTTTTACCGGTTAAAGAGCACCCAGAAAATTCGATATGTTGTTTTTCTTGAGCTGACATTTATGTCTTCCTTACCACATTTCCCAGAATAAAAAGGAACAAGAACAAAAGCTCAACCATTGATGGTCGAGCTTTTGAACGATATTGAAACGACACCAACATAAGGACTATAAGTTAGTAAAGCTCAATATCTCCCGATAAATCTTATTTATATAAATATTAGTTAGATACATCAATAAGTGTCACACTGCCGTCTTCATTCACTTCTGCAATTTTACCTGATGGTTCTTCCATAAACATGAGAGCAGCAAAGCCAACGACCGCCGTAGCTGCGATTACGAAAAAGAACGTTTGGTAAGAGACAAACGATAAAATGGTTAGATAAGTTACGGCACCAACATTACCGTACGCACCAGTCATCCCTGCAATCTGTCCAGTCATTCGGCGCTTGATAAGAGGAACGGTCGCAAACACGGCTCCTTCGCCAGCTTGAACAAAGAATGAGCATGCCATTGCTGCAGCAACAGCTAACCATACCGGCCAACTTTCGTTTACCTGTCCCATCAGGAAGTAACCCACAGCAAGACCAGCAGTTAGGATTAGCAGTGTCAGTTTACGACCAAACTTATCTGAAATTAAACCACCGCCAGGACGAGACATCAGGTTCATGAAGGCGTAAGCCGAAGCTACCATACCTGCGACAACGGGTGACAATTCGAATGTTTCTGAAAAGAAGAGTGGCAACATTGAGATCACAGCTAATTCAGAGCCAAACGTTGCAAAGTACAGAACATTAAGAACCGCAACTTGTTTGAATTTGTACTGATGAATAGGCTCCACTGGCTCTTGAAAAATCGTTTTGTTGACTTTCCAAACCTGATTAGCGTCGATAATGTAAAGCACGACGAGTCCAGCGTAAATAGCGTTTACCATCCATTGGTCTAGCATGTTGATATTGCTTGGGGACAACTTCCACGTAAGCAGTGCGAGAACGGCGTACATCGGAACTTTCATCGCCAGTAGGAAAAAGAAATCACCTTTTGATGTCACTTCCATCGCTGACAAGTGTTTTGGTCGGAAGTAGGTGGCTCCTTTTGGTGTATCTGACACGTTTTTGTAAAAAATAACCGAGAAAAGAAGGCTCATCACTCCAGTTAGAGCGGTAGCGTAGCGCCATCCGTCTTCGCCACCAAAGACTATTGCTAGAGTTGGTAGTGTAAATGCTGCTGCGGCAGAACCGAAGTTACCCCAGCCACCGTAAATACCCTCTGCGGTACCAAGTTGATTATGTGGAAACCATTCAGACACCAAACGAATACCGATAACAAAGCCTGCACCGATAAAGCCAAGTAGGAAACGAGCTATAGCTGCCTGAACAAAGGAATCTGCGAAGGCGAACATAAAACATGGGATAGAGCAGACGGCCAGCAAAGCTGAATAGACAATGCGAGGTCCAAAGCGGTCGGTAAACATTCCGATAAGTACGCGAGCTGGTATGGTTAGCGCAACGTTTAAAATTAAAAGGGTTTTGATTTCCTGAGTTGATAGGCCAAGTGTTTCTTTCACCATTTGTAGCATTGGTGCAAAATTGAACCAGACAACGAAAGTAATAAAAAATGCCATCCAACTTAAGTGGAGAATCTTCATTTTTCCTGTAAAGGAAAGGAGTGTAAATTTAGAGCTTTCCATGTTCATTTTTCCTTTTAAAAGTTTTCTCAGCGTCATTGCCCTATTCCTATTAAGGCAATGACGTGGTGCTTCTACTGATACTGTTCGTTACTGTCTTATCTCGATGATGCCGTTGTTATTTCTTACTTCATAAATTGGCAGACTATATTCTGGATTTTCAATGCATTGACCTGTTTCCAGACAAAAATGTTGCTTGTATAACGGCGATGCCACGCACAATGTTTCGTCTATGCAGCCAACAATTCCTCTCGATAAAATGTTGGCTTTACCAATAGGGTCATAGTTAGAAATGGCGTGTAAAGAGTTGGTGCGCTGGCTAAAAAACACCGCGATTTGTTTTTCATCTACTTTTGCGCAGACACCAGTGTTGGGTGCGATTGCCGTTGATTCACAGATTGATATCCAGTTACTCATGTCGATTCTCCTAAAATTAAATATCCAGATTGGTATCAGTTAACTTCGACCACTTCGATAGCAAGCTCTTCTGCTGTGTTTTTCGGGAACTTCTGTTCTCTTACTTTGACGAACTGAAGTGATTCATCGCGATCAGGACTGTTGATAAAGTGGCTGAATCGACGCAGTTTTTCAGGGGATTCCAATGTGGTCTTCCATTCACACTGGTAATTTGCCAGGCTCTCTTTCATGGAGCTTTCCAGTTCTTCGGCTAGCCCTAGTTTGTCTTCAATAACCACTTCTTTGAGGTAATCAAGGCCGCCCTCTAGGTTCTCGAGCCAGACGGAAGTTCGTTGCAGTTTGTCTGCTGTGCGGATATAGAACATAAGCACTCGGTCGACATATTTAATAAGAGTTTCGTCATCTAAATCCGTAGCGAGAAGGTCAGCATGACGTGGGCGCATACCGCCGTTACCACACACGTATAGGTTCCACCCTTTGTCTGTCGCTATCACACCAATATCTTTTGATTGGGCTTCTGCACATTCACGAGTGCAACCTGATACGGCAAACTTAAGCTTGTGAGGGGAGCGAAGGCCTTTGTAACGATTTTCTAAATCGATAGCGAAACCCACGCTATTTCCTACGCCGTAGCGACACCAGGTACTACCCACGCAGGACTTAACGGTACGAACCGATTTACCGTAGGCATGACCAGTCTCAAAGCCTGCATCAACTAGGCGCTGCCAAATTGCTGGAAGATCATTGAGTTGAGCGCCAAACAGGTCAATTCGTTGTCCTCCAGTGACTTTGGTATAGAGGTCGAAATCACGAGCGACTTCGCCAATAACGATAAGTTTTTCTGGTGTGATTTCGCCCCCAGCGACTCGTGGTACAACAGAATAGGTACCATCTTTCTGCATGTTACCTAGATAGATATCATTCGTATCCTGAAGCTCGATATGCTCATCCTGCAAGATGTAATCATTCCAGTAGGACGCTAAGATAGAACCTGCAGTAGGCTTACAGACTTCACAGCCCAGCCCTTTACCGTGTTTTTTCAACAACTCATCGAACGTTCTGATTTTGTTTACACGGATAAGATCACTGAGTTCCTGACGCGAATACGCAAAGTGCTGGCAAATATCGTTATTCACTTCAACGCCAAGTTTTTCTAATTCACTGTCGAGTACTTGTTTTGTCAGAGCGCTACAGCCGCCACAACCTGTTGATGCATTAGTGGTTTCTTTTAATGCAGCCATTGTGGTACAGCCAGAGGCTACGGCTTGTTTAATTGAACCTTTCGTGACATCGAAGCACGAGCAGATGACCGCGCTGTCAGGCAATGCTTCAATGCCGAGCCCAGTTGATTCATCTTCAGCCACGTTAGGTAGGATTAATACGGATGGATTTTCAGGTAACGGAAGATCATTTTGGCGAATTTGTAATAGGTTGCCATAGGCATCTGCATCACCCACTAATACCGCACCGACAATTTTCTTTTTATCTTTAGAGACGATTAGTCGTTTATATACTTGTTCAATCTCATCTTTGTAGGTGTAAGACAACGCACCAGCCGTTTGACCATGAACTTCGCCAATACTCGCAACATCAACACCCATTAATTTCAGTTTGGTGCTCATATCGGCGCCAGTAAATTGCGCCGCCTGCTCTGAATTAAGGATGTGTTGAGCCGCAACTTTCGCCATTTGGTAGCCTGGTGCTACTAATCCGAAGATACGTTGCTCCCATAATGCGCACTCACCAATAGCATAGATATCTTCATAGTTGGTTTGGCAGTGATTGTTGATGACTATACCGCCACGCTCTCCAATCTCTATCGTGCTATTACGAGCAAGCTCATCTTGTGGGCGTATGCCTGCTGAAAAGACGATCATGTCTGTATCAATATGAGTGCCGTCGGCGAAGTTCATTCTGTAGCGGCATTCATGTCCATCGATGATTTCTGAGGTTGCCTTCTCTGTATGGACGGTAACACCCAGTGCTTCAATCTTACGGCGAAGTAAATCACCACCATCTTGATCGAGCTGAACCGCCATTAGGCGAGGTGCAAACTCGACAACATGAGTTTCTAGTCCTAGGTTTTTGATCGCATTGGCTGCCTCTAGGCCCAAAAGCCCGCCACCAATCACCACGCCAACTTTGCTCACTTTACTTGAGCGTTCTATCTCGTCTAGATCTTCGATGGTTCTGTAGACATGGCAGAATTCTTTTTCATTGCCAGGAATTGGTGGGACAAATGGGTACGATCCAGTCGCGAGAACCAATTTGTCGTAGCTCTCAACACGACCTGAAGAGGTAACGATCTCTTTAGCGTCCGGGTTAACGTTGCTTACTTTTTCATTCAGTAGATATTTAATACCGTTTGACTGATAATAACCTTCGCTTGTTAACGCAAGGTCTTCGGCGCTATTACCAGTAAAGTAAGAAGTCAGTTGAACACGGTCGTAAGCTAGGCGAGGCTCTTCAGAAAAAGTTACGACTTCAACGTTGTCTTGCTCAGACTGGATTAGTGTATCAATAAACTTATGGCCAACCATTCCGTTACCGACCACAATGATTTTTTGCTTGCTCATAATCTAATTTCCCTTAGTAATTCTGAATCCTGACTTTCCATAACCGCGTGATTAGGCGCTTTTGAGTAAACGTGACTCGGAAAGTGCTTCCGTATTTTTGTTATTAAGCTGCTGTAACCAGTCCATTTGGTTCGCCACAGAGACAACGTCACCGATTACGATTAATGCTGGAGACTTTATTGAGTGACGCGATATCAATTCGGAGAGTTCCGATAGCTGACCAACGATCGTTCTTTGCTCTGGCGTACAACCGTTTTCAATAATTGCCACGGGTTTATCTGAGTTCATACCTGAACTGATTAACTGCTCCTGTATGAGTGGTGCCTTGGTCAAGCCCATATAAATGACCAGAGTTTGGTTGAGCTGGGCCAATGCATTCCAGTTGATCTCAAGCTTCTTATCGGCATGTGCGGTGATAAAGGTGCAACCCTGAGCTAAGCCACGATGAGTCAGTGGGATATTGGAGTATGTGGAGCATCCGGATGCAGCAGTAATGCCTGGAACAACACGGACATTAATTCCTAATTTAGTGAGGAAGAGCATTTCTTCTCCACCACGTCCAAAAACGAATGAGTCGCCACCTTTAACACGGCATACATTTTTTGCATCCAAAGCAAAATTAGCAATCAGTTGGTTTATCTCTTCTTGCTTATAGCTATGGCAGCCTTTCGCTTTCCCGACATAGACGAGCTTGCAATGAACAGGAAACAGAGCACGCACATCTTCACTGACTAAGTTGTCGTATACGATGACATCGGCACGCTCAATGGCTTTTATTGCTTTAACGGTAAGTAGGTCTGGATCGCCAGGACCAGCACCTACCAGTGATACGTTTCCAATAACTGAATGTTCTGTATTCATCATCATTGCCTCGAATGTGATTTTGCTAGTTGTATCTCACAGAGCAAGATGGGTGCCATCATGATTTATTTTTGTTAAAAATAAATAAAATACCTTAAATACAATTAGTTAAATGTTTATTTGTTCATGTTGTGTGGATTGCATAGGGAAGCGGGAGTAATACCAAAAGTGGTAGACGCAGGTATTTTATGGTCAAGGTTGCATCAAAATAGGTAAATATACACAAAAGGTGGTAGTTTTAGGGAGGATATTAATCTACCACTTTGGGGTTATGTTTTTGATTAAAGTAATGAAATAAAACAATAAAAAATGGAAGATAATAAAATAATGGTATTTGGAATGGATTTTGCTCCTAGGTTCTTAAAAGGAAATTTGGAGACTAGTGGGTATGAGCGAAGGATGGATTAAATCAACATGTGCTTATTGCGGCGTCGGGTGTGGTATTGAAGCCAGACCTATGTCTAGCGGGCTACTAGAAGTACGTGGTGATAAGGAGCACCCCTCGAATTACGGAAAGTTATGTACTAAAGGTATTGCTTTGGGTGACACCGTCATCCATGAAGGCCGCTTACTGACTCCAAAACTTAGATCAGAAGCTGGTGATTGGTGTGAAACAGGGTGGGACGTGGCGCTATCTCGCGTAGCTAAAGGTTTCGCTGATACGATCGAAAAATATGGTCCTGATTCTGTCGCATTTTATGTTTCGGGTCAGCTCCTAACAGAAGACTACTATGTTGCGAACAAACTGATAAAAGGCTTTCTCGGAACCGCGAATATAGATAGTAACTCGCGCTTATGCATGGCATCCACCGTAGTCGGACACAAGCGTGCTTTCGGGATGGATACGGTCCCGGTCTGCTATGATGATCTTGAGAAAACTGACTTGGTTATCTTGGTCGGTTCCAATCTGGCCTGGTGTCACCCTGTACTATTTCAGCGCTTAAGAGCCGCTAAGCAAACAAACCCTAATCTTAAAGTTATCGTCATCGATCCACGTCGAAATGAATCCTGTGAAATTGCAGACCTTCACTTAGCGATTAATCCGGGTTCCGATGTTGCGCTTTTTAATGGTTTATTGGTGCATCTTGGTGAACATAATGTTGTGGATCATTCGTTTATTGGTTCATCGACAAATGGTTTTAGTGATGCCTACCAATCAGCATTAAATGATGCAGATGTGAGTGAGGTAACTGGCATTGATATGGCAACGCTTCAGCAATTCTATGAATACTTTGCTCAAACAGAAAAAGTTATCACGATATATTCCCAAGGGGTGAATCAATCCTCGCAGGGTTCCGACAAAGTAAACAGCATTATTAATTGTCACTTAGCGACAGGAAAGATTGGTAAAGAAGGTTCTGGCCCATTTTCTGTGACAGGACAGCCCAATGCCATGGGAGGCCGGGAAGTCGGTGCTCTGGCGAACACGCTTACCGCACACATGGAGTTTAATTGTCCTGATGATGTTGAGAACCTTCAAGCCTTCTGGCAAACCGACACATTAGCGAAGAAACCAGGATTAAAAGCCATAGATATGTTTGATGCCATTCATCGCGGTGAGATTAAAGCCGTTTGGATCATGGCAACAAACCCGATAGTCAGTCTTCCTGACAGTGATAAAATTAAGCAAGCATTGGAAAACTGTCCTTTGGTGGTGGTTTCAGATTGTATTGAGCAGACAGCGACAACAGCTTACGCTGACATTCTATTACCGGCGCAAGGCTGGAGCGAAAAATCAGGTACCGTGACAAACTCTGAACGTCGTATCTCTCGTCAGCGCCGACTTCTGGCCAGTCCGGGCCTGGCAAAGCCGGATTGGTGGATTATTTCTCAAGTCGCACAAAGAATCGGCTTTAAAGACGCGTTTGATTACTTACATGAGGGAGAAATATTCAGAGAGTATGCCCAACTGACAACAGTAGGTAACCTTGGCCACGGTAATGAAAAGGCCAAGCAAAGAGACCTGAATTTGGCTGGTCTTACTGAAATAACGGACTCGGAGTATAACTCGCTCTCTCCACAGCAGTGGCCTGTAGAGCAGAAACAACTCGAGATTGTTCATCAGAGAATGTTTACAGACTGTCGTTATTTTACAGAGAACCATCGCGCCAACTTTGTTGCGGTAAAACATGTACCACCGCAAGCAACAACAACCAAAGTTTTCCCGTTAGTGCTGAACACCGGAAGAAGTCGAGATCATTGGCATACGATGACGCGAACCGGGTTATCGACTCGTTTGGCAGAGCATGCCAGTGAACCGTACGTATTGATGCACCCCAAAACGGCGATGCAATATGACATTTCTGAGGGTGAGATGGTCGCTGTGTTCAATTCACACGGTGAGTGCATCGTTAAGGCAATGATTAGTGACTCGATGAGGCCTGGTGAACTTTTTGTCCCTATTCACTGGAATGAAATTACCGGTCCTTTAAGTAAGCCTTGTGCTCTGGTAGATGCTCGTACGGATTACTTATCAGGTCAACCAGAATTCAAATATACCCCCGTTGACATTAAGCACTATGACTTTCAAACCAGTGCCACTGTGTTGGTGAGAGAGTCTATTGCTTTCGATAAAGTGGGGTATGTCGCCAGACAAAAAGTGGAGGGTGGATACTTGTATCGAATACGCACACCGATGGAGATTACTGACCTCCAGGAAAAAATTGAGTCACTTTTAACAAATACTCAATCTGTAGATAAGCAGATTTCTAGAGATGATCAATTAATAAAAGGGATGATAACGGTTGTGGAGAAGAAAGTTGCCTCTTTGTATAAGCTGACGAAAGATGAGCCAAGCTCACATGAAATCCAAGCGTTGAGTGAGTTGTTCAACCAGAGTGTTGACGATGATTCTTCTCTGCATGTTCTACTGGGTAACTAGTCAAAATCTCTCCCCAACTATAATACCAAGGGTAACATTCGTCTTTCCGTTACCCTTTTCTTGTTCTTATACCAACTCACTTAACTCGGTGTTTAAAACTGATGGTGCGGATCAGTTGTCCCTGAACTTATGAAGAATTTAAAAATAGCTCTTGAGTTGGAGGTCAGCACCTATACTTTTAATACATAGTCATGATGATGATGAGGTGGCTACTTATGGATTTTACAGAAAAACTTCGGCTAAAAGGCAAAGCGGAAGAAGACCTCTACTTTGCGAAATTAGACCGTCAACTTATCGAAGCGCTGCATGAAAAGCAGAAACAAGAGCGGGCTATTTTGCACCCTGATGAGCCGGATGCTCCAGTTTCACAGATAACCGTGAAAACAAAATAGCCAAGCAAAATACGAATAAAGTATTTGAAGTCAATTTCTTATACGACGCGATTGCTAGTGATTCGAATATCGCTAAGTGGGTAAGTAACTCTCCAACGAGATTTGCAAAATCGCTTTCTAAAACTTCGTTTTCTTCAAACTTAAGTACCCCTCAACCATCAGCACAAAAACAGCCAGCCAAATTGCAATATACGTTGGCCACTCTTTCGCTGTGATGCTCTCGCCCAGCAAAATAGCAACCACAACCAGAAGGACGGGTTCAACATAGACGAGCAGACCAAACAGGCTCAAGTTTAGGTGGGGTGCTGAGAGAGATTGAAATGCCAGCGCTAATGTACTGATTAACCCCAACCCCAGCACTAACCAAAGGAGATCAGAATTTACGTTGAGTTGTTGAAGAATGTGCCCACTTTCAAAGATAAAGTAGAGACTTACTGGCAGGCTGAGCATCATGTCAAACCAGACACCACCAATGTTGTTTGTACCGGTTTTTTGTCTTAGCCAAAAATAGATTGGGTAACCTAAGCAAACGACCAGTGTAGGCCAGGCTAACGTCTGAGATATAACCATTTGGTTTAGAATGCCAAGTACGGCGAAAAAACATGCCAGCTTCTGAAAACGAGACATTTGATCGTTAAATGCTATACGTCCAACCAGAACTAAAGTGATGGGCATAATAAAGTAGCCAAGCGACACGGCAAGTCCGTAGTCGTTCATAGGCGCCCACAAAAACAGCCATAACTGAATTCCAATCAAAAAAGACGCGATGAACCGAGTCAAAATGAACGTTAAGTCAAATTGTAACATTCGCTCAAAGATAGCCACGACTTGATGCCAGTTCCCGTTTGCTAGAATAAAAACCGTTAAAAGTGGGATAGTGATGAAAATACGCCATCCATATATTTCTTCTCCATCAAGTTCACCAAGTAAAGACGTGTAAGCGAACATGATAGCGAAGAGGGCTGACCCGATGATATTGAGAGTCACGCCAAAAGGAGTATTGGTTCGAGTGTGCATAATTCTATTCGAGTATGATTCAAATTGATGATGGTACTGACAAAGCACGTGAGCGTGTCTAGCGTATTTACAAGCGGACTTATTCTGGAATGAGTCATGCTGTTGACCAGCATGATTATTCATTGCTCAAAGTGTTGCAAAATTATTGTTGCGTTCTCTTGCGCAAGTTAACAGAAAAGAAACATCTTAGCACCAAGTGTGTTCGTGAGTTCATAAAAATGGCTAAGATTTGAGGTTACTTGCAGATAAATGAGTTTGAAACTTTGCAGGTAATGTTTCTAAACCCATTAACTTCAAAATACTTTTTCCAAATTGCCACTTACAGTTACGCCGTATCTGCCGTACAGCGAGCACGGTATAGGTGACTGGAGCAACTAAGCTAAAGATACTTCTGACACAATCTTCGTCAGTGGCGATATTGATGGTAGCGAAGTTGGCAATACCGTTACTGTTCAAGGTAAAGCCTATGAAAGTTATGGTTGTATTCAACTGACTGATACACATGTCAATAGTATCGAACCTACCCACATAACTATCATTTCAACTCACTCTGAGTGCCGCAGTTTTTCTGGTTTGCAAACTAAGAAAAATGTCAGATAGGTCACTGGATTTAAATTTGAAGTTAAAAGCTTAAGTGGATAGCAACGCTGGTGAGACAGCAGAGGTTAGTGATTTTGTATGATGTTCATTCGTCCTTTAACTTATTTTCGGGTCTATTGGTATTCCTACCACGCCCGAGAGTTATCGGTAAATGAGGGGGAGGCTAGGTTTTTGATAACGCGCTATAACATCTTTAATTAATTTCTAACATGGATGAGATGTCTGTTATGAATGGTGGTTTATATATTTTCGACGTAATTCTTTGGCCTGAGATAGACTTTGCTATTTGTTTCAGTTATATCTCGTAAATTCGTTAGGTGATTTTTGTAAAAAAGGTTGTTCGTCATGTTGGAGATGTTTGGCGTAATTAATATATGGACGTATTTAGTAGGGTTAACCATGATAATCCTCGCTCCGGGTCCAAACTCTCTTTATGTGTTGAAATCTAGCTCATCTTTGGGTGTTAAGTCGGGTTACAAAGCGGCTTCAGGCGTGCTTATTGGTGACGCGGTTTTAATTTTGCTCTCTTACCTTGGTGTCGCTTCATTAATTCAAGCGTCTCCGGTTCTGTTCACGATTATTCGCTACTTGGGTGCCGCATATTTGCTGTATTTAGGGGTTAAAATCATCCATCAATTGATGAGTAAAGAGAATGGTGATGAGTCAGTCGTGGTTCGACCGAAAAAGCGAGAAAATGTGTTTGCTAAGTCGCTGATTTTGAGTTTGACCAATCCAAAAGCGATCCTGTTTTATGTCTCATTCTTTATCCAATTTATTGATTATACGTATGAACACACGTGGGTTTCATACCTAATCCTAGCGTTTATTCTAGAAGTCTTCAGTATCATTTACTTGAGCACTCTGATCTTTCTCGGTTCATCATTAACCCAGTTATTCAAAGATAATAAGGTGTTAGAAAAGTTAGGTAACGGGTTGCTTGGAATGTTCTTTATGGGATTTTCAGCACGACTAGCGAGCCTAAGTTGATATTCAATTGATTCATGACTGGGCACTTCCTGGTTTACCTGAAGGTCTTGTATGGGAGTAAGAGAATAGTCGATATTTCTTGCTTAAATAGGTACAAAGTGGGGGAGGTTCTAACTCCTCCACTTTTTGCTCTTTAGATAACTTAGCTGGTTTCGTGTTTGTCTGTTCTAGATGGTCGCGAATTGAGTAGGTACTATCGTTTGGAGCGGTTTCGTGATGAGCGTTCTTTGTGCGCTGAAGCGGCTTTAGCTTGTGACTTTAAGATCGACTCAACCGTAAGTTCCATTGGCTCTTTAGGCTTAAGTCCGTGTGGAAATGTACGTGCACGCGGTGGCAAATCGAACTCTTCACTCGATGCTCGTGGCATACGCTTAAAACGGTATAAATAAAAGTTCTCTAGCTTCTCTCTGGCCCAATCCGTTTTCTTTAAATACTTCACACTACTCGCGACTGAGGGTTTTATGTGAAAACAATTAAAACGCATTGCTGCATCTAAAATATCCCAACCATAAAAATCCACCAGCTCTGTAATCATTGTCTCCAGTTTAAGGCCATGGAGAGGGTTGTTTTTTTGAAGTTCAATTCTTTCTTCATCAGTCATGTTCTGTACCTAAGTGGGCTAGTGTTTAAAATAGTACCAATTCCCGAAATAATCTGACCATTTACTTATCCAGATTGGTATAGATCAAAAATTCAATATCATCGTAAGTACTATCTCTATTTATATAGTTAGGGATATTAGATGTAATTATAAAAATTTAAAGCTTAAGAGAATAAGAATGTTTTCTATACAGCGAAGTCAATAGAAGAAGGTAATGAGATAAAGACAGGTGGTATGTTTTGGAAGGTATGCAGGGTATTGATAAGCCAAAGATAATTGGGGCTGGCTGTAGTGTACAGCCAGCCCCAACTTTAAATCTTATGCTACTACAACGTTAGCAGCTTGAAGACCTTTTTGGCCTTGCTCTACTTCGAAAGTCACTTTTTGACCTTCTTGAAGCGTTTTGAAACCGTCAGAAGCGATAGCACGGAAGTGAACGAATACGTCAGCGCCGCCGTTGTCTTGAGTTAGGAAACCAAAACCTTTAGTTTCGTTGAACCATTTTACAGAACCAGTTGTTTTATTAGACATAATATGTCCCTTATATAAATTGAAAAAATTAATTATTTGAATGCGCTAGTAGCTTGAATTATTTAATGTATCTTTGAAGCTAAGGGAAACACTGAGGATAACAACAGGGGAATTCTAAGGGTTTTACTTTTACTACGTGATGTCTCATTTAATAACTCTGAACAACAGAGCGACGCCATTATTGTCTTTTAGTTTCCACATGTAAAGGATTATTTTCGTTTATTTTTTTCAGAGGGGGAATTGTACGTCTCTGAACGCTCAAAACGGTTAACTTACAAGCTCTACAGTAATGGCCTGATATTTGAACAAAATTGAGTGATGTCACGACACAGTCTAGAAACGCTCACTATGGCTTGAACTGACTTCACAGCTTGGCGAATGGCACACATAATCACTACCGCTTTTGCATAACCGGCGGTAGAGAAAACGCTTAAAGTGAATATTGTTTACATTTGCTGCGCATAATGTGGGGAAGTAGTCAGAAAATAAATGCGTTAGTAGCGCCCGTTCGGGTAGGCTAAAGTCATGCCAGAGGTGCCGGCTTCCCATACAGCCACCTAATATGACGATTACCATTTCCACTGCAAACTTGCGGGAGTTATTCAGGCGCTGAAATAACAATAGACGTAGCTGATCGTGTTTTTCTATTCGCAACGTATCGTGACTTGTTTAGCTCCTAGACTGGCTAAGTTTTCCCCAAAATAAAGGGATTGAATCACTTAGACAAAGCGGTTTTTCTCCAATCCGGGGTAAAGTGGCAACACAGCGCATCTACTCAAATAAGAGTGGACAATTGGTCAACGGTATCGATTGCATTTTCCATCGTGCACTAAAAACTATTACATAGAGCGCCTGTACTGTTGTGGACTCAAGTCACCCAAAGGGTTTAAAGGCGGATTGGTGCGATCAATAATCGCCTCTTCGATAGGGCAAATACTGGCAAATTGTGGTTCGTGCTAGAGAGGAGTACATTAATTGCAGGGTGGGGTGTTGTGGTTTTTTTAATTATAACAGATGGTTAATGAAGAAAATTTCCTTCATCTTAGCCATTCTTACAGTGCAATTTTCTGATTATTAAATTACAGGCATTAGTATTACTATTCTGTCGAACTTAACTGTCATAAGCAGGACGCTGTTCTTGTCATAAGAGTGGTATTTTTAAGACGGTTCAACGGTACCGAGCATATTGATTTTCGGTATTATAAATACAGCTCGTTTGAAGTGGCTAAAATGATACCAATTGCATAGAGAACCAAAATGGTTTGTCGAGAATGTATACAAGAGATTGCAAAGGTTTGAATAAGGAGACTTGGAGCGGGCAGCGGGAATCGAACCCGCATCATCAGCTTGGAAGGCTGAGGTAATAGCCATTATACGATGCCCGCGCATCGAAAGGACTCATCTAATATGCCACATTAATTCGAAAAGAAAAGTCTTTTCTCTTCAATTGTTTGTCGACTGCGTAAAAATCACCCAAGATGGTGTAAAGGCACTCAATTCTTACGCTGGTTGAGAATACGATGAATAGGATAAGCACTAAATTACCCACGGCTCTGCAAAAAAGTCGCCCTATATTGAACTCTTGCCACTCATAGTTAAGACTCAATTGTATCTACCGATTTTATTTCGAGATGAGCAATTGACTGAAAGTACCTCGTTTTACGGGCATGTAAAATGCTCTGGGTCATTCAAGTTACTGTAGATAAGTGAATCATTCTTATTTTCAGCCGTATAAGTGACCTCGAAGAGGACAGCGCTTATAGTGTCAACAAATCAGAGGAGAATAACAATGTGGAAAGGGCTGAAGATAGGAGCATTGGCGCTGTTTATGGCCGCATGCACAACAGTAACAACGGATGTCGACAAGCAGGCTGACTTTTCATCGTACAAAACATTCGACTTCGGAGAGCAAGGTGGTGCGCCAACCAGCATCGACGCAAGGCGTATTGAACAGAGTATTCGCTCTCAACTAGAGGTAAATGGACTTGCAAAAGTTCCTAGCGATGGAGACATTTATGTCCATCATGATATTGTCCAGAACACGGAGTTTGTCTCTTCTGGATCAAATATTAGCTTTGGCTACGGGTGGAATCGATTTGGCGTTGTTACTTCCAGCCCGGAGCGATATAGAGAACGTAAATACGGTAATTTGGTCGTTGAATTAGTTGACATGAAAGCAAACCAAGTCGTTTGGAAAGGGATCTCCAGTCTTAAATTAACGGCATCGATGGACAGTGAAAAACGAGAACGTTTAATTGCAGAAGAAATAGCGAAGATGTTTGAAAACTTCCCCTACGGCGTTAAATAGTGAGGTTTCCGTGTTCGTGTCGAAAAAGGCGCATACATTGCGCCTTTTCTGATTGGGGGTAGTAGGTGAACTCTACTCAGTATCCGATGCTATAGAGATGCTCACCAACCCCCTGACACTGGGTCTGATATACTTCCAGCACTTCGGTCGAGTTTTTGTTGGCCGCTTTAAATTCCAGCTCTGCGGAAGAAAGTTTACCAAAACTATAACTTCGCACAGACATTAAATAGTTTCTAAAAGAAGCTCTATGTTCTGGCACTGCACTCTGAACGTTCGAAACATTAGCGCATTCCAATAGTGCCTCGTTGCTCATTTGTTCAAGATTTACGTCTGCATGGACGACATTTGAGAATGCAGTGAGTAATAAAGTAAAGATAGTTGGAATTGCGAATCTGGTCATAATTTGGGCCTCGAATGGATTCAGGTAAATATAAGCGTATCCATGTCACTTATAGACACGTTTTCTTGTTTTCTCTGTTTTTCTTCTGTCAAATATTCGCAGCCGTGTCCACTTGCTTGAACGTTCTTGTGCTCAGCTCGATGGGTTATTGTCATATTCATGCGCATACGCAGACAGCATACAATCTGGGAGCAGAGACAAAGCAAGTAGCCAAAACCTACCAATTAGATATAACCCTACTACATCAATTATTCGTTGACGATTCCGCAAACTAATTCATTATCGGCGAGTATCGCATCTCAAAGCTTTGAGCCTTAATCTGTATCTGAACGACGGCGTATACTAGCGACAGCAAAGATAGATGAACAGGGCTTTCTTACGGACGGACGAGAATTTTACGTTTGAATTGTTTCAAAATACCGTACAACTGCCAATACTGAGAATGGGTTAGCGACACTAAGCGTGAACCGTAGTGGAGATGGAGAAAGGATGACCTTAAGTAAACAAAAGGGGGCAAATGAGCATTGCCCCCTTTTGTTTATTATGCGCTTGCGTAGATGACACTGCCGCCTTTAATCGTATCGATGATTTCTCGAGACAGATTTTCTGGAAGAGCAGGGCAACCCCAGCTACGCCCTAAGTAACCGTTCTTTTTTATAAAAGAAGGATTTGCGTATTTGGCACCGTGTACGACAATATAGCGTTCACGCGCCTTGTCGTTTAGGCCAGAAGTTAGGCCATCTAAACGGAGGGAGTATCCATTAGACCCGTAATAGGTCGTATCAGTTAAAAAAGTACCTAAAGAAGTTTTCCTAGAATCCACAATATTTGAAAACTTCGTCGCAGTTTTCTTTCCACTGTTTACGCCGTGTGAAACATAGGTGTTGTAGATCAGCTTCTTTCTCTTTAAATCAACCACATAAAATCGCTTGTCCGTGGACGGCTTACTGTAGTCAATGATGGTAAGTACAGGCTTCTTTCTCTTTTTGGTCTTCTCGTAAGCTAAATAAGCGTCGTTAAATAGCTTAAAGTCGATAACGCCTTCTAGTTTAGCGTCTTTATATGTTTTTCTAACTTGTTGAGAAATCTGATTCTCTACTTGAGCATTGCCGTCCGAACTTTTGGCGAAAGCAAAAGGAGAAACAGAGAAAAACGTCCATATCAACAATAAAAATGATTTTTTCATTTTGTTCAAATAAAACTCTAGGTGTTACAAATTTGCCGAATGCTTCATGCGTTCAGTAATACTACATGCACATCAATTATATTCTTGTCCCAACATTAAGTGTTAAACATTAACCACTTACAGATTGGGGTGTTATTAATTTTTAGCTTATAAGGCTAAACTTTTGATATTAATAAGTTTTTCTTTAACCAAGAGAAACTTCAGATTTAATAATAACTTAAATTGATAATTAATAAAATGGTGAGTAGCGTCGCTTATGAAATTTTCCAAATAAAAAACAATGTATAATTAATGCTGTTTTTTTAGAAAATCCTGAAATTTCAAAGTGTTTATTTTTAATATTTGCATGCTGATTAATAGTTAACTCTGTGATCTGAGTCGTAACAAAACGTCAGTTAAATCTTGAGTGAAAACACTTGCACAGTATAGATTGGAATAAAGCATCGATGAGCATGAGGTTAGGATGATAGTACATGAATGCGTTTCCTTTATATTAGTAAAAGACTCACAAATACTGTTGGAAACACGAGCAAAAGATAAAGAAACTGATCCTGGAGTTATTGCTATTCCTGGAGGGCATATGGATTCAGGTGAGGATCAGAAGCAAACATTATTCAGAGAACTCAAAGAAGAGTTGAATGTCACTCCAAAATCATTTGTATATCTGTGTTCTCTTTATCATCCCACGATCGAATTACAACTAATCCATTATTATATCGTTACTGAGTGGGAAGGGGATTTAGAGTGTTATGAAGCGGAATCTGTTGATTGGTATACGGCTAATAGCTCTCCGGTAGCAACAGAGGTTGATAGAATCGCGTTGAGAGAGTTTAGACGATTGAAAGATATATTTAGTTCATTTTAAATTTGAGTAAATTAGATTTAATTAAAAATTTATTTTTAATTAAGCAACGAAAGCTGACTCACACTAAAAGGTGTATTTCAAAAATTAAGTTATGAATATAAACGTTGTGAAATATCAAGTTTTCGATTTATTCCTTGTGCTACTTTTCCAGCTAGATTTTTATGAACTAATTATCCTAGCCAACTTTCCTGGCAAATGGAGAGCATAAAGAAATGTTTAGTAACGATCGTCAATACATTAGGGTTTGCTAGATGGTGAATGAAATGATGAATAAATGTGGACAATGTCGGCAATTTACTCGAGAGAAGGCAAACAATAAAGATATATGTGGTGCTTGGGAACAGCCAACAATAGCGACAAGGTTTGCATGTGAATTCTTTATGCCTGCAGTTTCATCAAAAAAACGTGATGTTAAAGGTCTAAGCACAAAACAAAATTAATTCAATATTGCCTATTTGGCTATTTTCGAAAGCCCCCCTGCAAAATGCTGAGTATGCTTATGTCGATTGAAAATCGTTTGGTTAGAGGTTTCCCACCATGTTCTGAGTTGCTCGATACTCATTGGCTTACCAAAAAAATAGCCTTGCATAAAGTCGCATTGATATTCCGACAACCATTGGCGCATCAGATCGTGTTCAATACCTTCCGCTGTAACGGTTTTATTCTGGGCGTGGCACAGGTCAATAATGGGTTTGATCACATGTCCATTATTGGTTCTCATTAGGGTGAGTAGAAACTCACGGTCAAACTTAATTTTTTGTACAGGGTATTGGACAAGTTGGGTAAGGGACGTATATCCCGAACCAAAGTCATCGATTGCAAGTCGGTAACCGAGTTTCGAAAGTTCATCTAACAGCGCTGTACCGCGTTGATCTGAAGCGAAAGTCTCTGTGATCTCAAGTTCAATAAACTTAGGGTCAACATCGTATTTAGTTGTGTATGCGTGGATATACTCCGCCATCTCCATAGAGTTTAACTCTGCGGAGGATAGGTTGACTGATAGAATAATGTCTTTATTAAAAACCTCTCTCAGTTGATGGTATTGTGCTGCTGCAGTGGAGAACACCCAACGGTCAACCTTATCGAACAGACCAGTTTGCTCTGCGATAGGGATAAACTCTGCAGGAGGGATTGCCCCTATACCTTCTGCATCCCAACGCAAAAGCACTTCTAAGCCTTCAATTTCATTGTTGTAGCGGCTTAGGTATGGTTGAAAGACCAAACGGAACTCTTTTTCTACATCGGTCTTTCTTAAAGCTCGTTCAATTTGGCTTCGTCTTTGTGACTCTATGTTTAAGTCGGCCGAATAGTAGGCATATTGGTTTTTACCAGCACGTTTGGCTTGGTACATTGCGGCATCTGCATTAGATAAGAGCTTTGTAATGTCTGCCCCGTCTTCTGGGTAACGCGCAACGCCTACACTAGCGGTTACAGGGAAGGTATTGGGCCAAGAATAGCTCAAAGTATTTATAGGTTTCAGTAGTTCAGTCGCGAGTAAATCTGGAAGGCTATTTACGTGCTCGTTAGAGCTAAGCAAAATGGCGAACTCATCACCGGAAAGACGCGCGCCAAAACAAGGGCTATTATATTGATGAGTAAACTTTTGACACACGTTCTTGATGTGGGTTGAAAACACTTTTAATAGTGTATCCCCCAGCTCATGCCCATATTTGTCGTTTACATATTTGAAGTTATCCAAGTCAACATAAATGACCCATAAATAGTCAGAAGGGGAGGATAGTTCTTGAGTGACCAGTTCATGGAATCGATGTCGGTTGGCGAGTTGTGTCAATTGATCCGTCTCTGCCAGACGCTTGGTTTTCTTGTAGATGACGTTGAGCTCTTCATACATATCGAAGAAGCGTGAAGAAAGTCGTCCAATCTCGTCATTGGTATCCAACTTTTCAATATTAATTCGTTTATTCGCTTCTATCTCTTGTAGTTGTTTGTCGAGTCGAGAAACAGGGCGTAATACATTTCGATACAGAACAAGAACGATCAATGTAATCGTACAAACAGCAGCGATCCCAAATGAAAGTGCCAGTTCCAGCCACACTTTATCTATTTTATTCCACATCAGATATTCTGCAGGCGAGAGTATGGCAAAAAAATGGGGTAGAAGTTCTATCGTTTGAGCAAGAGGAACGTCGAGATATATCGGCTTATCAGAAAAAGTAATGACGCTATGGGTGTCAAATTCGATCTCGTGTTTAATATCACTAAATGCTTCCAGAGAGACGGTCACAATAACAAAAAACACATTGCTAGGATCAAAACTTAACGGGTGTTCTCCCGTGCGCATATCGATTAAATCGTATTGAAGCAGAATACTTTGGCCACTGGCGTTATAAATAAAACCTGTACGGCTATAATCGCCGTGTTTTGAAAAACTTTCTGCGATGTATTCCGTCACTTTGGGATCGATAGAGCCTGAGGATTCCAAAAATTGGTTTTCTGTGTAATAGAGTAGTTTTTGATTGCCACTGAGGATAGCCATGTTGGTATCGCCATGATAGCCGTGGCTTAATACATTAGCTGTTTCTTCTAAGCGGTTAAACAAAACTCGCTCACGGTAGGGGTTATTGTGATTAATTAAATAATCTTTTAGAACGTCACTTTTACCCAACGTATAAGCGTAGCTATGAAGGAAAATATTAGCTTGTCGGAATTGTCCCGCAAGTTTCTCCATTTGCAATTGAATATAGCTATCTTCCCGCTTGATGAGTGTGACTTTTTGGATGCTGTAGATAATGTAACTCGATACCACCGCACCTAATAAGATCACAGGTGTTACAAGCAAAATTACTCTGCTGCTTAATTTCATTCTGTTTCTTCAATTCCGTTTGTGTCCTTACAAACGTTGCATACCTACTCGGTAGTTAACGGACGATGCATGTACATAAAGTGTAACTAGATTTTGAGTTTGCCGATCTTGAAAATCTGTCGGCCATATGAGAATTGTGAAGTTGCATATGATTTCTGGTGGTTTAATTGGGGTATTTATCAGTAAGAGGGCATATTTGTTATTAACAAGTAGCTCGGTGTAAAGAAATTTCAGGTTCGACAAGCTTACCCATCGAAACGTTTCGACGGGTAAGTTGTGACGCAAGTTGCTTTTTTATGTATGTTGTCGCTCCAATTGCAGATCATTCTCACACCTTATTAATAGACCTCTTTTCAAATTTTCCCTTCGAACTATTATTCAATCGAAACGTTTCGATGAGCTTTCTGTAAATAACAAAAACATCCTAATGCAGACGCTTATTGTTTTATGAACGTGTAACCGAAAGGTCTATGAGATGAAAAAAAGTACCCTTATAAACTCAGATATTTCTTACTTGGTGGCGACGTTGGGTCATACCGATGAAATCACCATTTGTGATGCTGGCTTGCCAATTCCTGATCATGTGCAACGAATCGACTTAGCGCTCACTCATGGGGTACCAAGCTTTATTGATACTGTTCGAGTGATGTTGTCTGAATCACAGATTGAAGGGGCCATCCTTGCAGAAGAGTTTTGCGACGTTAACCCTGAGCTGCATGAAGCACTGATCGAAGAATTAAATCAAGAAAGCAAGCGAACAGGCAAGCCTATTGAAATCAGTTATGTATCGCATGAGGCGTTTAAAGCTCTTACCGAACAAAGCAGAGCAGTGATTCGCACAGGTGAATGCACACCATATGCGAATGTTATCTTCCAAGCTGGCGTGGTTTTTTAAGCCAGAGAATGTGAGGACAGATTATGACTCAAGCCATTCTACAACTGAGCGAAATTGAAAAGGCTTTTCCGGGCGTTAAGGCACTAGATAAGGCAAGCCTGAATGTCTACCCAGGGCGAGTGATGGCGCTTATGGGTGAAAATGGAGCTGGTAAATCAACATTAATGAAAGTGCTAACTGGCATTTATCACATGGACTCGGGAAGCATTCAGTACCAAGGACAACCAGCCGCGTTTCAAGGACCTAGAGATTCTCAAGAAGCTGGTATCAGCATTATTCACCAAGAGTTGAATTTGATCCCAGAATTGACGATTGCAGAGAACATCTATTTAGGGCGCGAATTTACTGGCGCGATGGGACGTATTCAGTGGAGCACAATGTACGATGAAGCGGACAAGCTTCTACAGCGCCTGAATGTAAAACACAGTTCAAAAACCTTGCTTGGTGACTTAAGTCTTGGTGAGCAGCAGATGGTGGAAATTGCCAAAGCGCTCTCTTTTGAATCTAAAGTCATCATTATGGACGAGCCAACCGATGCACTAACGGACACCGAAACCGAATCGTTATTTAAAGTGATCAATGAGCTTCGTGCTCAAGGATGCGGCATTGTTTATATCTCACACCGTTTGAAAGAGATTTTCGAAATTTGTGACGATATTACGGTACTTCGTGATGGCAAGTTTATTGGTGAATGTCAGGTTTCTGATACCGATGAAGATGGCCTTATCGAAATGATGGTGGGCCGTAAGCTTGAAGAGCAGTACCCTCGTATTGCGGTCAAACATGGTGAGACGTGTCTTGAAGTGATCGGTTTAACGGGCTCAGGCGTTCACGATGTTAGCTTCACGCTTAAGCGCGGTGAAATCCTTGGTATTTCAGGGTTGATGGGTGCGGGTCGTACCGAATTGATGAAGGTGATTTACGGAGCTTTGCCGAGCGAACATGGTGTCATCAACTTGGACGATAAAACGATTAACCCGGTCAGCCCGCAAGATGGCTTAGCCAACGGTATCGCTTATATTTCTGAAGACCGAAAAGGCGATGGTTTAGTTCTTGGCTTATCTGTTAAAGAGAACATGTCTTTGTGCTCTTTGGACAAATTGACGAAAGGTGTCCAAATTCAGCACGGTGATGAAGTGATCGCGGTAGAAGACTTCATCAAACTGTTCAATATCAAAACGCCTACGCGTGACCAAATGATTGGCAACCTTTCTGGTGGTAACCAACAGAAGGTGGCTATCGCAAAAGGATTGATGACCAAACCTAAAGTTCTGATTCTGGACGAACCAACACGCGGTGTTGATGTTGGCGCCAAGAAAGAGATTTATCAGCTAATCAATAAATTCAAAGCCGACGGCATGAGCATCATCTTGGTTTCTTCTGAGATGCCAGAAGTGCTGGGCATGAGTGACCGCATCCTCGTTATGCATGAAGGTCGTATTACTGGCGAATTCGATGCGAAAGACGCCGATCAAGAAACACTACTCGCCTGTGCCGTGGGCAAAAAGATCAATGAGGAAGCAGCATGAGTACTAATACCATGAGCAAACCGAACGCAACAAGCCGCAAAAAGTTGTTCACTAAAGACTGGCTGATTGAGCAAAAGTCACTGATTGCACTCATATTTTTGATTGTTGTCGTGTCATTCTTGAACCCGAACTTCTTTACAGTAGACAACATTCTTAACATTCTTCGTCAAACCTCGGTTAATGCGATCATCGCTGTAGGTATGACACTTGTCATCCTGACCGCAGGTATCGATTTAAGTGTAGGCTCAGTACTGGCGTTATGTGGAGCATTTGCTGCAAGCCTGATTGCAATGGAAGTTCCCGTGTTTGTTGCCGTGCCTACCGCTCTTCTTGCTGGTGCTGCGCTTGGTGCGATTAGCGGCATCATTATCGCTAAGGGCAAGGTTCAAGCCTTCATCGCTACACTGGTTACCATGACGTTATTACGTGGTGTAACAATGGTCTACACTGACGGCCGACCAATTTCTACTGGTTTTACAGATACTGCAGATGCATTTGCCTGGTTCGGTACGGGTTATGCGCTAGGTATTCCGGTTCCTGTATGGCTGATGGTGATTGTGTTTGCTGCCGCATGGTACTTGCTTAACCATACCCGTTTTGGTCGTTACGTTTATGCGCTTGGTGGTAATGAATCAGCTACTCGCTTGTCAGGTATCAACGTTGACCGAGTGAAGATCGGTGTGTACGCCATCTGCGGTATGTTAGCGGCGCTTGCTGGCATCATAGTGACATCTCGTCTTTCTTCGGCACAACCTACCGCAGGTATGGGTTACGAGCTAGATGCGATTGCAGCAGTAGTTCTGGGTGGTACCAGTTTGATGGGTGGTAAAGGCCGCATTATGGGTACACTAATTGGTGCGCTTATTATCGGTTTCTTGAATAACGCTCTGAACCTGCTTGATGTTTCCTCTTACTACCAAATGATTGCAAAAGCAGTGGTTATATTGCTAGCAGTACTGGTAGACAACAAAAATAAGTAATTCATAACAATCCAAACGATGTGAATAACACTGAGCCAGTCGACGTGTGCTGGCTCACCCTACACAAAGGACTATAACGATGAAAAAACTCGCAACTCTTATCTCTGCTGCACTTCTTTCTTCAACAGTATCAGTGGCTGCACAAGCTCAAGATACGATGGCGATTGTAGTTTCAACTCTGAACAACCCGTTCTTCGTAACGATGAAAGACGGTGCTGAAGCGAAAGCGAAAGAGCTGGGATACGACCTGATTGTTCTTGATTCGCAAAATGACCCGAGTAAAGAGCTATCAAACATCGAAGATCTGACTATCCGAGGTGTTAAAGCGATTCTAATCAACCCAACAGATTCAGATGCCGTATCTAATGCGATTCGCATGGCAAACCGTTCTAATATCCCTGTACTCACACTAGACCGTGGTGCAAGCCGTGGTGATGTTGTTAGCCACATTGCTTCAGATAACGTGATTGGCGGTGAAATGGCTGGTAAATACATCATGGAGAAAGTGGGTGAGAAAGCGAAAGTGATCCAACTAGAAGGTATTGCGGGTACATCGGCAGCACGAGAACGAGGTGAAGGTTTCATGACTTCAGTTAAAAGCAGCAGCATGGAACTTCTCGCGAGCCAACCAGCAGACTTTGACCGTACTAAAGGTCTGAATGTTATGGAAAACTTGCTGGCAGCAAACCCTGATGTACAAGCAGTCTTTGCACAAAACGATGAAATGGCACTGGGTGCGCTTCGTGCAGTTCAAGCGTCAGGTAAAGATGTAGTTATCGTAGGCTTTGATGGTACTGAAGACGGCATCGCTGCGGTAAACCGTGGCAAGCTTGCGGCAACTATCGCCCAGCAACCAGACCTTATCGGTGCGCTTGGTGTAGCAACTGCAGACAAAGTACTGAAAGGCGACAAAGTAGAAGCTTACATCCCGGTCCCTCTAAAGGTGGTCACAAAATAATCACGCTATTGGATAAATCATCCTAGCTTCTTAGCTCTCTCCTTCGTTTTTAAAGGTCGTTACGGGGGGAGAGCAAGAATGGATGCCTCTGACTTTTTAAGGCGACTAATTCGTAATACCAACTCCAGTAATTATCTCACCATTCTTGCTGGTTAAACTCGCTGATAGCTTCGTTAGAATTTTTGTAATTAGGACCACTAGTTGTCGCAAATTCTTCCTTGCTCTAAGCGATTTTTCCTACGCAGTTTTCTGATAATTTAATTACTGGTATTGGTAGAAAGAAAGAGAAGTTAGAGTCATCTATTACATTGTTTGAAAAAGGGTTCATTCAGAACCGAGGATAACCGTATGAATAAGTTAGTAGTGTTAGGTAGTGTAAACGCTGACCATGTTCTTCAAGTGCCTTCTTTTCCTCGCCCAGGCGAGACGCTTCATGGTCGCAACTACCAAGTTATTCCTGGCGGTAAAGGAGCAAATCAAGCCGTTGCCGCAGCACGCCTGAATTCTGATATTGGTTTTATTGCTTGTGTTGGTGATGATTCATTCGGTATCAACATTCGCGAGAACTTCAAAATGGATGGTATCGACATCAGTGCAGTGAAGATGCAACCTAATTGCCCAACTGGTATCGCCATGATTCAGGTCGCGGACAGCGGCGAAAACAGTATTTGTATTTCGGCGGAAGCGAACGCCAAGCTTACCGCTGAGGCGATTCAGCCGGATCTAGAGCGAATTCGCCGAGCAGAATACTTGCTGATGCAACTTGAGACACCGATATGTGCTATTGAGAAAGCAGCACGTGTAGCAAAAGAGGCAAAAACGAATGTTATTTTGAATCCGGCACCAGCGCGTGAGTTATCTGATGAGTTATTAGCTTGCATTGATGTCATCACTCCAAACGAAACCGAAGCAGAGCTGCTGACGGGGGTGACTGTGACGGATAACGATAGTGCGCAAGAAGCGGCAAACGTACTGCATGCGAAAGGGATTGAAATCGTAATGATTACCCTAGGCGCAAAAGGGGTTTGGCTCAGTCAGAATGGTCGTGGTGACATTATTACGGGTTTCCGAGTAGACGCGACGGATACCACAGCGGCAGGCGATACGTTTAATGGGGCATTTGTCACTGGTCTATTGGAAGGATTGTCTTTAGAATCAGCAGTTAAGTTTGCGCATGCGGCGGCGGCAATTTCGGTTACGCGCTTTGGAGCACAGACGTCTATCCCAACTCGTGAAGAGGTGGACGCATTTTTGGCTGAAAACCAATAAATAAGGAGTGAATAACATGGCGACGATGAAAGACATCGCAAAACTAGCAGGGGTTTCCACTTCTACTGTGAGCCATGTTATCAACAAAACTCGCTTTGTCAGCGAGGAGATCTCTGAACGTGTTAATAACGCAGCAAAAGAGCTTAATTATTACGCTCCATCAGCGTTAGCGCGCAGTCTAAAGGTTAATCGAACGCAAACTATTGGTATGTTGGTGACAACATCAACTAACCCATTCTTCGGTGAAGTCGTAAAAGGTGTCGAGCGCAGTTGTTACCAAAAAGGCTATAGCCTCATCCTGTGTAACACTGAAGGGGATAATGAGCGTATGCGCCAATCTATCAGCACGCTTCTTCAAAAACGTGTTGATGGACTGATTCTGATGTGTGATGCGCTGGAAGGCGAGCGCATTGATGTGTTCGAGCGTTACCCTGATATTCCGGTTGTCGTGATGGACTGGGGCCCGATGCTTTTTACCAGCGATAAGATTCAGGACAACTCGTTACGTGGCGGATACCTTGCCGTGAAGTATCTGATAGATTGCGGCCATAAAGAGGTTGGTTGTATCACTGGTCCTTTGATTAAGCATCAAGCTCAAATGCGATATGAAGGTTACAAGCGTGCCATGATTGAAGCAGGTTTGGATTTTAATCCAAACTGGATCATTGAATCGGATTTCGAATGTGAAGGTGGTTATCAAGCATTCAAAAAGATGTCCGAAAAGGGAGAATTACCGACTTCCATTTTCGTCTCCAATGATATGATGGCCATGGGCGTTATTAATGCCGCTAACGAGCTTGGAGTCAAGGTCCCTGATGAGCTCTCTATTATTGGTTATGATGACATACATATCGCTAAATTTATGTCGCCGTCTCTTACTACGATTCATCAGCCTAAATATAGACTGGGTCAGGCTGCTGTTGAAACCTTGGTACGACGACTAAACGACAAAGCAGCTGAATCAGAAGTTGTTCAATTAGAACCGACGTTAGTCGAGCGCAAGAGTGTGAAAGCACTCCTTTAGCTGCATCGTTAGTGATTTCTATCTTAGTATCATGTCTTTGATGTATATCAACTTTTAATGTGTGCGGGTTAATTTTGTACGTTATGCGACATTTTTTTAAATAAATGTGATTTTTTACCAGGAAAATAATACGCATATTTTCTTAAGTTAAAAAAGTACCTATGATTACAACGAATAATAATAAAATTGTAATTAATGGGGTGATTGGATGGGGTTTGTTTTAGTTCGAAAATACGCTCAGCATTCTGTAAAACGGCCATGGTGCCATCGTATTAATGTAGCACTCGTCTTTTTTGTCTTTTTATTTAGTAGTTACGGTCTTCTGGCTTACGAAGAGTTGTCATACTTGCTAGGTATTTTTATTACTTTTGCTGCTACTGGATTGTTTGCATCCGCATCGGCGTTTAAGAAAAGATATCCTGTTCAATAATCGTAATCGTAATCGTAATCGTAACCGAAACTAACAACAAGCTTGTATTTTTAAAGGAGGGCTCATGTCCTCCTTTAGTTTTATTTAAGTAGGTGAAGCTATTTGGTCAGTTCGTCCATGATAGGGCAACGACTCTCAGCATCTCCCGGACATGAAGATACCCAGCTTTCTAACTGTTGCTTCATCTCTAGAAGGTGCGCTATTTTTTCTTCCACTTCTTTCAGTTTGCCCATGGTTCGAGCTTTAACTTCACTGCTTTTTCGGTTTGGGTTGTGTGCGAGTTGAACAAACTCTTTGCACTCTTGCAGAGAGAACCCAGCATTTTTCGCACGTGATACTAGGTTGAGTTCTTGGATGTGGTTGTAAGAATATTCCCTATAGCCGGAGTCACTGCGCGCTGGTGGCGAAATAATCCCTTTATCTTCATACAGTCGGATAGATTTAGAGGAAAGGCCTGTCAATTTAGCAACGGCACCAATATTCATAATTAACCTTTTGATTCAAGACAACGCGTAACGCGAGTATATACCTATCAACTTATAAACAGAAATTAAGTTAGAAGAAGGCCAATTAGAATGAGGTTGTGAGGAAGGGGATAATTGCATATTGAGGTTGATGTTCCACTCGCTTAAACGAAAAAGTCCGCTCATGGCGGACTTTTGAAAATGCGATTTTCTACTGTACTTTTTCAGGCTCTAAGCTGTTCTTTTGCTGATGCATTTTAGCTAGGAAGTACACGTTAACACATGCAATAAAGCCGTTAGTTAGCACGACTGGCCATGAATCAATCATAAGACCGTAAGCGGTGAATAGACCACAACCGATAAAGTTAAGGATACGAAGTTTAACGATGTCTTTCATAGTAAGCGAGATAGCCACCATGATTGAAGCCGCGTAGCCTAGAATCTCAACCATACTCATTTCCATTTTTTGACCCTCTTTAAATCTGCCGAATTTGTCGGTACCAATTCTTCTCTTCTTGAGATTATTGAGGAAGCTCCGTGCCTCGATTGGTCTTTATGTTGGGCGTACTATAGCAACGTGCATAACGTGATAAAAGACTCAAAAAGAGGGAAAGTGAAGGTTAGCGATTACGCAAACGTTTAATAAGAAAATTATTTATAACGTCACTCATTTGTTTTGTTGATTATGGCGATGAAATCGATAGTTAAAACGTATTTGAAGATGTTCGGATGGTTCTCTATCATAATAAATGATAATTATTTACATTTATGCCGTTATGATCAATCTTGCTGTTAGCCTAATACTCTCTTTCGCATTAATTCGCAGAACGAATCCCAGTTCTTGGAGTGCTGAAATGCATGTTATTTCGCACGTGCTTTGTGCGTTATTTCTTCAACCGTTCTACATTACTCCATATCTTATGATTACGTTTTTCTCATCACCTTTACTGATCAAGCTATCTAAGTGCACTAGCTACTATAGTGTTCTGTTTGGTTTATTACCTTTGCTGGTTGCTTTAGGAACCCTTGCTTTTACCTGAAACAAGAGCGTTTATGATATGACCGACAGTATTGAAACGCCGAAAGGGTTATGGCTCACTGGTTGAGATGGATACATCAAATAATTAAGTATTTTTGGAGGTGTAATCTTGTTGGAGAGCGAAGTTTAGAAATTAGATCTACGAATGTAGCATTAAGCACATTGTTTTCTACATGCTATTGGAAGGCTGAAAATGCGAGTAGAATCACCAAATGCTTTTAGTGATCAATGAGCTTAAGAAAACAGTTGTGAAATCATTTCACGCTCTTCCGACGACAGTAATGGGGAACGTTTTTTATCTAGTGTCTTTCTGATTTCACCCTGAAGTGATTTTAACTGGCTGTCGGTTAAGTCGCTAAGTTTTTGTTTTAGCTCGTTAAATTTTTGTTTGTTCATATTGCATTCCTCGTTGTACACAGGTTTATCCTTCATTACCTATTCTTGGCTTCCGTTGCCACACAACAAAATATTTCGGACAAATATAGATTAGAACTCACTCGAATTTTCTTTGTCCGAATATTGTCAAGGTGTGTCAAATGAAGCGTCAAAATGTGACGAAAAGGCTAGGCGGAATTTTGACTATGTAGGAACGTGCATAAAAATATAGGAATGCATACCTAAATGATGTGAGAGCGTATGGTTCTTCTAGCGAGATAATTCGATCTCAAGCCTGCCTCTTTAAGTCATAAGGGAGTAAGAAGGGAAGCTGGCTCACTTCCCTAATATGTAAAATGGGAATACTAAGTCGTTAAGACGATCAGTTCACGCGGACGGCAAACTTACTTGCCAGCGAATGTAACTCCGGAAGCATGCGATAGATAAGGTATAGTTGTTGTAATACCATCCGAGCAGAACTGTCATCTTCGTCGCGCCATTCATTTAAACGTTGTTCCAGACCTGCGTCTTCAATATCCGATAGATCACATGTTTCACAGTGCTGGTGAAGCTGCTGATGCAGAACATCCAAGTGTTGATGAATACAACGGTGTGCATCTAACACCAATTTATGAATTGAGTTATCGTCAATACGTGTACGATGCGCACCTAGTGCAGAGATATAGTTCAGCATAGCGTGATTGAGAGTTAAAAAACGGAAGCTCTCATCGACTGCTGTTCTGTATTTTCCCGGCTCGGCAAGCATGGTACTGATAGCGGAGGTCAAGGTTGCATCATTATTGTGTGCCTGACGGCGTGCGATACGATAACTTAAGCTGTCTTTTTTACCGACTCGGTATTGACCAATGATTTGTCCGAGATACTGTTTGTTTGCATCAATCGCATCTGACATGACTTTATGAAGTCGTCGAGACTGCCAGTCAGGAAGAATAAACATGACCGCTCCTACCGCCAGCATACAACCAATAATTGTATCGGCCAGTCGAGGCAGTACAACTGCGTAGCCTTCTCCTAGCTGGTTGAAAAGGAACAATACGAGCAGAGTGATAAAGCCAGTCGCAAAACCATAATTGTTCATTCTGAAGGCGAAAAACATCACTCCGGAGACAACAACGAACACCAATTGGCTTTCTTGAGAAGGGAACGCGGTAAGCAGCATTACGCCAACTAATAGACCAGCTAACGTCCCAATCACTCGGGCAGTTAGCTTCTGACGCGTTGCACTGTAGTTGGGCTGACACACAAACAGCGTCGTTAAAAGGATCCAATACCCACGGTCAAAATCAAACGCCTGAATAATTCCATAACCAAGCGTTAATGTAATCGACATACGTAATGCATGGCGAAATAGCATCGAATCTTGGTGGAGGTTTGCGGAAATCCGCTGCCACATGGCTTTTAAAGTATGTGGATTGGTGTCATCCAGCATATCTTCTTCAAGCCTATCCGCATCGGGGTTATTAATATTACTCAGCTGTTTTTCGACGGTAGCTAAATTATTAAATAGATAAGTAAGTTGACCTAATAATCGCTTCCAGTGACTCTGCTTTTGTTCTTCGAGATAGTTGAGAGAGTTTTGAACTTCAGCCAACGCGAGAATCGATTCATTGGTGTGAGTGTACTCGTTGCCAAGTTGAATAGCCTGAGCAATATCTCTGCATGCTCGCGCTTGGGATTCCAGCAGATACTTAAAACGAAATAAGACATCCGAGCGTTCAAACTCAGTAGCCAGATCTTGATAACGATAATGACTAGAACTTACGCGTTCGTGAATGTCTTGGGCGATAAAGTAGATATTTAAAAATCGGTCACTTGGACCATCGATATGGCCACGTTTCGAGCGGTTAAGCAGCGTCGCTTTACAAGCGTTTAATGCCGTAACTGTCGCTGCGTTAAGGCGTGCCGCTTCAATTCGCATAGGCTGCGGTGCTAGGTTAATCACAGGATGGAAAAGTTTCGCTTTAGCGTCCAGGTAGTTCGCCATTTGGAAAAATACGTTCGCCAAGTTTTGTTGAACGGGCTGTAGCGGCCAAAAAATCTGCCATATCATCGACATGAAGTAATACCACGCCGCCCCTGTTAAAAGCAGAAGTGGCTGGAACCATAGATTTGGGCTTTCATGGGCTCCAAGCATGGTATAGATGGCGATAAGCAATGACCCAAACGCAATACTGGCGTATTTGGGGCCGATTGCACCAAGCATGATGAACCCGAACGTGGATATAAATAGCCCGATAGCAAACAACCATGGAGTATTGAACAGAACTTCAATTGAAAATGCGGCAACAGCAAAACAGATAAACGTTAGGATTAGCGCTTTCATCCGTCCGGTAAAACTATCATCGCTTTCCGCCAGAGCTGCGGCGATAATTCCCAATATTAGCGGCGTAATCAATGTATTTTGACCGAAATACCAGGCAGGTATGACAACACCTAATAAGGTTATCAGGATAAGAATACTGTAGTTAACGGTTTTGTTAGCCCAATAGAGGCGAAATTTAGAAGTTGCTTGCACGATGCGCCTTAGATTTCCGATAAAAAACGGGCAGTTATACCCGTATATCTCGAGGTTGTTTGGATATCATACCAACCCCACTATAGCGTTTTTATGATTTAATTTAAGAAAAAAGATAGCTTGCTTATGAAATAATCAGAAAGAGCCTAGATATTGACGTGACAAGATAAAAGCTCAATCTTACTGACTGTCTGAGCTGGTAAGTTCTTTACACAAGAGCGATGATTTTAGGCTGATTAGTGTTAGTAATGTTCACAAAATCAGCAGTAATGTGAAATTTATTTAAGAATGTAAACTAGATGCTTATTTCAGTGCGTGTCATTGCTACAATTTGATGTTCTAAAATGATATAAATCGAAAAGTTATCACTTGAAAAGGCGCACATTTCATGCAGCTTACTGCCACCAGCAAAGCACAGTTTTTTATTCAAAATGAGTATTATCATGTCGAAATAAAAGAAAGCAGTGTTTTATTAAGTTCCATAGGCAGTGAAGAACATATTCCGTTTACGGTGTGGAATGGCAAAGTCAGCGTCAAGCGCGGGTTGCTTTGGAGCTCGCTACAATTCTTTTCTCATGAGCAAGGTGGCACGCAACAGAGCTGGTTAGTTCAGGGGTTACCATGGCCACAATGCAGAAAATTTGCGCTTGATGCTGTACGTAATTATCAGGATTGGCACAACAATCAGTGTAAGAAGCTAGCCGAATACCTTCCTGTGTGGGAAGAAGAGCTCTATAAGTTAAAACATCTCCCTGCTTACCTGTCGCACTCGCAAGCTCAGTCTTGGGTAGAACGTTTAAACCAAGAACTCGTGGAAATTAAAATGAGTCTGGAGGAAGCAAAGTTACGAATGCCGAACCGTATGGCAGAAATTGAACCTTGGCTTGTCGATACTTCAGAGACGTTAGAAGAGCGAAACCGTGAATGGTTGGAAAGTGAGCGTCCAAATTGGGAGGTTCTGTTCAGTCGTATTGAGTCTTCGCCACTGAATCTATCGCAGCAATATGCCGTACTGCTCAACGATGATCACAACCTAGTGCTCGCTGGTGCTGGTTCAGGTAAAACCAGCGTCCTTACCGCGCGTGTCGCTTATTTACTTCAAAGCCATCAGGCCCAAGCTGAAGAACTCTTGATGCTTGCTTTTGGTCGTGATGCCGCGAGAGAGATGAAAGAACGCTTAGTTGATAAAGTAGGTATGGCAGCAGAGGGCGCTAGGGTAAACACCTTCCACCAATTAGGTTTGTTTATCCTGAATCAAGTAGAGCCACAATCCGTGCAAATTAGCCCGCTTGCATTGGACGATAACCAACGTACGGCGTGGTGTATTGATTGGCTTAAAAAGCATTGGATGACACCGACTAACTTCAAACGTTGGCAAAAGCACTTGGACAAGTGGCCGATTGCCTATTTGAAAGGGGATGACGAGCTCGGCAGTCATTCTGAAAACCCTAAACTGATTGCGTGGCTAGACTCGCAGTTGTCACATCTGGCAGCAGTGGGGTTAACCAAAAAGCAGGTTCAGGAACAACTGGTCGATCATCAAGAATACACTCGATTAAATAGTGAACTCGCACTGTGTTGGCCGTGTTTTACTGCCTGGCAAAAGATGCTCAAAGAGACGAATCAGGTTGATTTCCCGACCATGATTAGCCGGGCGACCGATTATGTGAAAAAAGGCAAGTTTGTTTCTCCATGGCGCTTTGTTATGGTAGACGAGTATCAAGATATCTCTCCAGATCGTTTAGCGTTAATAGAAGCGCTGTGTGATTCTAGTGACAAACAGCCGGGTGCAACGTTGTTCGCAGTAGGGGATGACTGGCAATCCATTTACCAGTTTGCGGGAGCTGATGTTGATCTGATCACAGGGTTTAAAGACAGATTTGCTCACTCGACGGTTCATCATCTTGATACCACTTATCGTTTCAACAATCAGATCGGGAATGTGGCGAATACGTTTGTGCAACAAAACCCGGCACAGTTACCTAAGGTGCTGAATAGTCACAAGCAACGTAAGCAGAAAAGTGTCCATACAGCGCCAAGCAACCAAGTTGAGAAAATCCTCGATCAGTTAAACCAACAGGCAAAGCAAACCAAATCGGTGTTGCTGCTCGGCCGTAACCATTACCACAAACCAGATTTGTACGATGACTGGCTACGACGATTCCCGAATCTTGATATTCGATTTATGACATGTCACGCGAGTAAAGGGCGTGAAGCGGACTTTGTGATTATCCTTTCTGTAGATGAAGGTCAGTTCCCTGCGAAGAAAAAGCAAGTGCATATTGATGGTGCGCTGACTGAGTCAAACGATCAATTTCCTTATGCAGAAGAGCGTCGATTATTTTATGTTGCGATTACCCGAGCGAAAGAAAAAGTCTGGATCACCCATACAGGTGCTGGGTCCGCATTCATTCAGGAGCTGATTGCTGGGGATTATCCTGTCATTACGCCTCGATAGAATAGACATAACTTGAACTAACAAAGGCGATACTAAGTATCGCCTTTGTTTTATCTAAAATGAGCAGCTCAGATTATGTGCGTTCGTTTATATAAGCTTCGTAGTCTGGCACTTCGATATCGACTTCTTGTTCGATAAGAGGAGAGTTAAAAAGAAATTTAGCCGTTGCACGGTTGGTAGCAACAGGAATGTTCCAGACACTGGCGATACGAAGAAGCGCTTTTACATCTGGATCATGTGGTACGGCATTTAATGGATCCCAGAAAAATACGAGTACGTCGATTTTACCTTCCGAAATCAAGGCGCCAATCTGTTGGTCACCACCCATAGGGCCGCTGATCATATTTTTAATCGCTAAGCCTGTTTCCTTGCTTAGCATATGACCAGTTGTACCTGTCGCATACAGGAAATGGCGCTGGAGTTTTTCTTTGTTCTCTTGTACCCAGCGAAGCAGTTCGGGTTTGCAGTTATCGTGGGCTACTAAAGCCACGTGCTTGTGTGCAGGCATGGTACGAGTCGTATTTTGCATCAAGTTATTTCCGATTCAAGATTATAAAGTTATTTGAGGTATATCCTTTAATAGAACACTTTTTTAATCGATCAATCAATAGGCTTTACGCTGAATGTTGGCCTATATTCGGACGGGGATAACGATTCCTGAATTGTATCTTGATCAAGTGCTGTTGGTGTCAGTGGTATGATGTCCGGTGACGCATATTTTTCATACGGCAAGTGGCGCAAGTAACGCGTTGCCTGTATTACGGAAAGACGACCTTGCTCGACCATTTTGTCTGTTGCTGCAAATAATACCTTATTGCGTAGTAAGCCACGATAAACACCGTGACTCAAATAGACGGAAATCAAGCCAATGTCTCTGACTTTATCTGCACTGCGCAGCTCACTTATCGCAGCTTCTATCGCAACCGCGCTACCGACGACGTAGTCAATATCATTCATGTCTATGACACTCTGCACTAGGTTACGTTGTAACTCTTTGTCGTTATCCGCCCATAATGTAGTGACTACATGGATGTCGCTCTCCTTTATGGCGTCGTAAAACCCTGCTGTAACGGGTTTCGTTCCTCCGCGAGTGCGCGGACCAAGTAGCAATGCGATATTGGTGATGCCAGAGCCTTTGGGATGTCTGTTTGCTAAATACTTACCTGCTTCATTGCCCATCCAGTACCAATCCACTCCAACCACACCTTTAAGTAATTTACTTTGCTCATGATCCAGAACCAGTTTATTTACAGTCGCAAACACAGGTATATCATCTACAAAGGTATTTAAGTTGTGCTCGTAAGCATACGGATCAACGGTGCCTAAAATGATGGCGTCGGCGCCCCATTGATTACAAATTTTAAGCTGTTGCTCTTGGCGATTTTTGACCGGATATCCGCCAGCTTCCAGTACACGAAGGTTAACACCTTGATTTTTTGCTTCGGTAACCATGCCATAGTTTACAGACAGCCAATACGAATCTTTTAAATGTGGGTAAATCGCACAAATTTTTTCTTTGGCAAACGAAGGTAATGATGCCAACAGAGGCACTATTAGTACAAAATGTTTGATAATTGAGCGAAACAAGCGTTGATTGATAACCATAGATGAAGTTCGTTGGCTTAGATTAAGTAAACATTGCAAAATATAACGTATTATAACCAAAACGCCTTCAGATATTTACTTCATCGATGTTGCTGTGAAGCTTTCATCTTGAATTCATTTGAGTATATATTTCTCCACACATGAATAGAAAGGTCATTAAAATATGCTGCTAGCCACCGCAAGTATTGGTCGTAAGCTTTTGCTCTCTTTTATTGCGATGGCAATGTTGATTATGTTATCTGCATTAATAGGCATGTCTGGCTTTTCGATGGTGTCGAAAACAGAAAGGAATGTGGTTGATGCTGCGATCCCTGCGATGATCGAAGCTCGACAGGTATCTGAATTAAGCTCACGTATCATTTCTTCTGTCCAGATGCTGTCAAATGCAAAGAATGAGCAGGAGCGTCAAGACACCGGGCGTGAGCTATTCGAACAGTTAGAAGTGTTGCTTTCTCATATCAAAGAGCTTGGAAGAGATGCATTTGATTCCCAGTTACTAGATACGCTTGAAAGCCATGTTCAGGAAGTAATCAATAACCTCGGCGACTTAGGTGTGTCGGTCGAGAGAAAGCTCTATCTAGCCAAAGAGATCGATACTCGCGTCGAAGAAATGCGATTGCTCAGTGAAGAACTGGAACAACTTACCCGCACCCAAGTGCAAAACACCAGTACCGTTGCCGTTGCAAATGTGACCCATATTTATGGCCTGTTGGAAACAAACCAAAAGGAACAGGCGTACCAAGCATTAGATACGTTGGTTGAAGTCGATTTGGATCTGACTGAACGGTTACATGAGTTCCATCTGCTTGCGTTCCAGGTTCTCAATCAGATTGAAGAAGCACGTACTTTGACTAACCTAGATCGTATCCAACAGGTGCAAGCGGACTTCGCTAATAATCTTCGAATCATGAATCGCCGAGTACAAGCGGTGGAAGATCCGACCCTATCGAGACGAATGGGACAACTCCTCAAAGAACTTGGTCAGCGTCACGTCGTGTTTACCATGCTCGTGCATCAATATGAAAATAATGAGCAGTCCCAACTACTGATGCAAAAAACACTGGAGCTGTTTGCTGAGCTCAATGGGACCGTTAATAAACTGGTTGATGACTCAAACAAGGCCACATCGGTTGCGATTGGTGAAATGACCAGTTCATTGAAATTTGCGCAATGGTCGTTAACGCTTATTTCGATTGTCGGCCTCATCGTTGCGATTTTGATTGTGTGGCGTGTTGTTTATGTGTCAGTGGTCAAACGACTTGCGGAATACTCGGCGGCGTTGCTGTCGGTGTCACAGGGGAACTTAGCGGTTGAACTTGAAGTAAAAGGGAAGGATGAACTCGCACATATGGGGCGGGCTATTATCACCGCAAGAGATACCGCGCAGGCCTTGAAAATTGTCGCTGAAGGAGAGGTGAAGGCGAAGAAAGAACTTGAAGAGCATAAAGAGCACCTTGAAGACTTGGTCGAACAACGCACGTCTCAGTTAAAGCAAGCAAATTATCGTCTGAATGAAGAGGTCTTAAATCACACTAAAGCACGCAAGCAAGCGGAACAAGCGAACCGGGCTAAGTCAGCCTTCCTTTCTACGATGAGTCATGAAATACGTACGCCATTAAATGGAGTATTGGGAACAGCACGTTTGCTCATCGACTCCGGATTAAGCCCTCTACAAAAGCGATACGCTGAAATCATTAATCGCAGTGGTAATACGTTACTTGCAATAATTAATGACGTGCTGGATTACTCGAAAATTGAAGCTGGCTACCTTGAAATACGTCACTTAGATTTCGACTTACATCAAATGGTACAAGACACCTATCACTTAATGGAAAGTCGAGCAAAAGAGAAGAACTTGTTGTTCTCTTACTATATTGAAAGCGATGTAAATCAGTTTTGGAAAGGGGATGTAACACGTATCAGCCAGGTGTTGAGTAATCTGGTTGGTAATGCTATTAAATTTACCCAGCAAGGTGAAATTGATATCTATGTGAGCCTTAATCCCGAAGACGAAACGCAAGTACTGTTCGAAATTTCCGACACTGGTATTGGAATAGCGGACAAGGAACAAGCATCGCTGTTTGATGCCTTTACGCAGGCAGAAGGTGGGCTCAATCAAACTGGTGGAACGGGACTTGGCCTTGCTATCAGCAAACGTATTATTGATGCGATGGAAGGCACATTGGCGTTTGATTCAAAAAAAGGAAAGGGCAGTCGTTTTTGGTTCTCTATCCCACTAGAAGAGAGTAATCAAGTGAAAGCCAGTACAACCTTAACTGTGCAGTGTAAAGTGAAAGCTAAAGTGTTGCTGGTTGAAGACAACGAAGTCAACCGAGTGGTTGCGGAAGGTTTTCTGCAAAACATGGGACACGAAATATTGATAGCCGAAAACGGCTTTCAGGCAGAACAGATTGTAGAAAAACAGGACATTGATATTGCTCTGGTCGATATCAATTTACCTGATTGCAATGGCGTGGACTTGATGCAGCGCTTAAAGCGGATTGAAAAGAGTAAACCTAAGCAACAAGTGTTATCACCAACACCAATCATTGCGGTTTCTGCTCATGTGTTTGAAGAAGAGGTTGAAAAGTATTTAGCCGCTGGTTTTGATGGCTATTTGCCTAAACCATTGGTCAAAGATGCCCTTGGAGCGTTGATTCAAGAGCAACTCGACGGAAAGCCATTGTTATTAAAACAAAAAGAAGGTTCTTCTCAACCAATAGACTCCGTTTTCACGGAGGCTGTTGCTGAGACTGTAGAAAAAAACAACATGATTTCAAAAGAGATTGAAACCACCCTGATCTCACCAGAAGTCGTGCTGTCTGATATGAACGTTTTAGGCAGAGAAAAAATGCTGCACATTGTTGATTTGTTCCGTTCGAGTAGTCTGGATGTTCTTAATCAACTGGAGATAGCGGCAGAGAAAAGCGACACGAATAAAGTGAAGTCCTTAGCGCATAAGCTAAAAGGAAGTTCAGGCAGTTTAGGCTTAACCGCGCTCATGAGTACGCTGCAGAGCATCGAAGGCGCTACCGACCCCCTCGAAACATACAAGCAAAAGCAAAGTGTGCTTACTGAGCAAATAACAGTATCGATAAATGCACTTGATGAACTGATAGCTGATTAATACCTCAGTCGAGAACAAAAACCTCCGGTCATTGCCGGAGGTTTTCCTATTCGGTCATGTCATCTTCCCACTCGAACCGAGTGTCTAGAGCATAAGGGTCATCGTCAAAAGGATGATCCACTTTGCCACGCAAGTATTCGAGTTGATGTTCAAGCATATTGACCGTATCGTAGTCTCCCTCTGAACAGGCAACGTAAATTTGTTGTTCCAGAGCGGCAATGTTATCTCGGATACCCATGAGAACCCCCTTAAATCATCATCGATTCTCAAAACGATTATAGTCAAGTAATCCAAATTCGATCGGCTGATTTGTACGATGCCACTGATGAAGTCGATCGCTGAATGGCCAGAACTTTTCTGAGCTACGACGAATCGCAAAACGATCCAATAACTTAACGTAATCTACTTCGTTTTGAATTTTGCTGAATTGATCGACAAAATCTTTTACTTGTGCTTCTTCTATCGAAAAAAACGCAGCGGGATAACTTCCTACTACACCATGTACGATGGTCATATCATCTTCTGAGAAGTTGCGATTGCTTTCTTCATCGAACAAGCTGGAGATATTCGTATGCGCATTATTATGTAGTAGCGTGAAGAGCTCATCTTTGCCGGTCTTGCTGCGTACCATCAGCATCGTGATTTGAGGAACCGACTTTAGCCCTTCACCACGTACCAGACCGATACGTTTTATTTGCTGTTCATTCTCATCTGAGAGAGCCGTATTCGTTATCTCATATCGAGGAAGAAGAATTGGAGCTAGATCTTCTTTCATCTTATTAAGCAATTCAGACTTCGGATCATCCGTTTGGTAGACAATGCTCGTCGGTTGATTGAAGGGCTTAACATTTCTCAATAAGAAATTCGATAGTTGAGGGCTTTGGTCCTGATACCAGCTCGATTGTAACTGATGGCGCATATCTGCTGGTAACAATGAGATAAAGTTACTTTCACCTTCCATACGAAGAAAGTCCATGAACATACGTGTAATCAGTTGGTGGCCGAAGTTACCGTAGACATCAAACCCGGCTACAAGCAGATAGTGGATCCGTTCAAGTAGGGCATAATCCATGATCCAGACTGTTTTAGGTTGGTCTCCCACTAAGCCTTGTACAACAGAAGCACTGTCAAAATGGCGAAAAACGGTTAAAGCGGCGTTTGAATTGGTACCATCGCCATCCCAGATAATGTCAGAAGACAGGTGCTCGCCATGCTTGAACCATTGGTTAGCAAAGTCAGACTTAGCTTCAAGATAGCGAGCTTGCTGGCGTGAGTATTTCACCCAGTTAGCAACAGGCAGTGTGTTACTTTCTAACTCGCTTGGTAGTTTTAAGTTTTCTGCTTGCGAGCGATAAAACTCGTTCACTTCAGGAATGTCGCTTTTATCGGGATCAAGGAAGAATACCCAGAAACGATCATTGATGACGTTGAGTGCTAACTGACCGCGGCAAACCGGACCTTTGATGAAGGCCATGATTGTATTTTGTGCATTATCCAGCATGAACTTAAAACGAGACTTCACTGGAAGATCAGTAAATGAGGTCATCGGGTTCGCGGCAACTTTTGGTTTATAACTAGGCAGTTCATTAACCGCATACTCAGGAAGAATGAACCACTTCTTCCAATTGTCTATACGTTTCTGATTTAGTGCATAGGGCATATGTGTTTTGTCAACAATAGTGCCTTGCTCCGGAATGATTCGGTAGTAAACACGCTCAGTGTTAGGGTCATCATATGGTCGACGAGTCGAAATACGTTCTACAGGCTGTCCCGGAGGGGTCGAGGAGCGGACTAGCGAAAAAAAGCGAGGTGTCGGTTTATCGTTTAGTTCAGAGAAGTACAAATGAGATAAGAACAGGTGCTCATAGATGTAGCGCGCCATGAGTTGGTTCTTGAAATCATCCTGATTTAGCAGCGCCTCGTACTTAGTAATCTCTGCTTGCTCCTGTTTATTAATGGCCGTGTGGCTATTCATGACAGCACCGTTTTCCAGCCAGGTCATCAAGGTAAGGTATTCAGAGTCTGTCAGGTTTGGCATGCCAAAAGGCATCCCCCAAGTTGGGTTATCTTTTTCGTACTTCTCATACTCTTCGATTGTCGGGCACGTCTGTTCTCTATCTATCGAGAAATCAAAACCTTCCAACTGAACTTGATCGGGTAAAGAATGGCGCTCTTTTTGTACGAGGAGTCGTGCAATTAAGCCAGCATCTAAATTCGCAGCCATGCTCTGTTCGCGTTCGTTTAACACCGGATGAAAGCCAGCATCACGCCACTCTTGGGTCGTTTCCGCATCTTCGAAAAGACGTGTGGGTGCGACTGCGGTGAGACGTGTGCCTTCGTAAACCTTTGCTTTAGTCGCGCCTCTATCAATCCCCTCAACAGAGGAGAGCTTCAATTGGCACGGAGCGTCGTAGCACGCGTGGCAAACTACGCAACGATTATCCACGATGGGCTTAACTTCGTTTTGGAAAAAGTTTGCATGCTGTGTTTCAACACTTGCAGTACGTTCTCGAACCAGTTGCGGGCCAAAAAGTAAATCGTAGTTGAGACCAGCATAAGTAGCACAGCCGGCAAACAGACTTACGATGCATAGTAAAAAAATAAATCGCAAATTCATGGAGTTACTTGGGTTAAAGAAGTTTACATTAATTAAAGCAAAATAAGAGATGAAATACCAAAGATTACAGAAAGGCATTTGGTACAACTATTCTAAAACTAACCACGAAAGATAAAATGTCCTAAAAATACGAATCGGTCGCCATTCCATATGGGGCCTGTTGCAAGGTGTTAATTTGTATACTATAAACCTCGTTGCATTAAAGTTAGTTTATTCTGAATTTATTGATAAATCGATACGCACATAAGCATAGTAATAGTTGCCGATGTAAGGCTTTGAGAAGTTATATCAGTTCACAAAATCTTAAAATCGGCGATTTAAACGGTTTCTACTGCGTGAACGACTCGCCATGTGCGGCGACAAGCAGCTCTTTAATTTTTTGGCGCAGGGCAAGGTGAGTAGGGTTGCCAACTTCACGTTTGTGATAGACGAACTTGTAAGGGATTGCGTGAATCGGAATAGGGCAAGGGAGCACTTGCAGGTTTAGCGACTTACTCCATTTCTTGGCAAACGATTGAGATACAACGCCTAAGCAGTCACGGTCGGCAACATAGAGAGCCATACCTGCAAGCGAGGATGTCACTACATCGACTTTTCGTTCCTGTATCTTTTCTTTGGCAAGTTGCTCGAATCCAGTCACGTTGTCCCATTTTCCGGAAAACAGACAGTGGCTCTCTTCATAAAACTGTTGTTTTGAAAGTATACCTTGGACTCTGGGGTGGTTTTCTCGGCAAATAACGACCGCTTCTTCGAAATATGCATCTTCAATAACAAATGCAGAGTCTTTTGTTATGACTGTATCGATAGCTAAGTCGACTTTTTGTTGCCTTATAAGTTCAAACAGAAGGTATTTTTCAGGTGGGGATTCATAAAACACCACGTTTTCGATAGGAGGCATGCTATGTAGCAAAATTTCTGAGCAGCATACTTCAAAATGGCTTTTATCAGATATTGCACTGTCAATGATACTTACCGCTTGCTGAAATTGAGGAAGCAATTGATGTGCGGTGGAAGTAAGAGCAATTCCGCGGCCTTTTTTCACGAATAACTGCTTATCTACGACGTGTTCTAAACGTTTTATCGCTGCGCTTACTGCCGGTTGTGTCAGACCAAGCTGTTCTGCGGCCTTGGTGTAGGATTGGAACTCGGCGACGACCAGAAAAGTTTGGATAAGGTTTAAGTCCATAACGCTACTCATAAATTAAATTTATAGATTAACTAATCTTGACGGTATTTATCGTCTGAAATTAGTGCTTTATCTTATAACAGTAATGGTATTGGAATGCGAATGCCATTTGAATGCATCAGCGAACTTTTGGAGAAAATATGAAAAATGCGACCAAAACGAGCAGTAAAAAACTCGTACTTAACGCATGTACTTTAGCGCTAGGTGCTGCTTCTGCAACCGCATACGCAGCAGACAAACCAAACATTCTCGTTATCTTCGGCGACGATGTAGGCTATTGGAACCTTAGTACCTTCAACCAAGGTATGATGGCTTACAACACCCCAAACATTGACTCGATTGCCCAAGAAGGTGCGAAGTTTACTAACTTCTATGCCCAGCAAAGTTCAACGGCAGGTCGTTCGGCGTTTATCACAGGTCAGATGCCGAAACGTACCGGTTTATCTAAAGTAGGTCTGCCAGGCGCACCTGAAGGTATTTCTAAAGAGGACCCAACTATTGCAACCATGCTTAAAGAGCTTGGTTATGCAACCGGTCAGTTTGGCAAAAACCACTTGGGTGATCGAGATGAGCACCTTCCAACAAACCACGGTTTTGATGAGTTCTTCGGCAACCTTTACCACTTAAATGCGGAAGAAGAGCCAGAGAATGTCGATTACCCTAAAGATCCAGAGTTCAAGAAAAAATTTGGCCCTCGTGGCGTAATTCACTCTTATGCTGACGGTAAGATTGAAGATACTGGTCCACTGACCCGTAAACGCATGGAAACCGTCGATGGTGAATTCCTTGATGCAGCAGAAAGTTTCATCGAGAAACAAGTAAAAGCGGATAAACCATTCTTTACTTGGTTCAACACTACGCGTATGCACAACTTCACTCACGTTCCAGAGGAATATCAGGGCAAAACAGGCGCTGGTTTCTACGCAGATGGTGTGAAGCAGCACGACGATCAAATTGGTCACCTACTCAACAAGATCAAAGAGCTGGGTGTTGATGACAACACTATCATCGTTTACACCACAGACAATGGCCCAATGATCAACTTGTGGCCAGATGCGGGTATGACGCCATTCCGTTCAGAGAAAAATACCGGTTGGGAAGGTGCTTTCCGTGTCCCTATGTTAATTAAGTGGCCAGGGCAAATCGAAGCAGGTAAGACGTTTAACGGTATGATGTCACTGGAAGACTTCTTCCCGACATTGGTTGCCGCGGCAGGTAACGATAAAGTGACTGATGAGTTGCTTAAGGGTAAGAAAGTTGGTGATATGAACTACAAAGTTCATCTCGATGGTTACAACCAACTGCCTTACATTACTGGTAAATCAGACAAATCTGCACGTAATGAGTTTGTTTACTGGAGTGACGACGGTGATTTACTTGCACTACGTCAAGGTAAGTACAAGTTCCATTTCTTGATTCAAGAAAACGAAACAGGTTTGGATATTTGGAAGAAACCATTTACTAAACTCCGTGTTCCACAATTCTATGACCTAAGCATCGATCCATTCGAACGTGGTGACACTGGTATGGGTTACGACCGTTGGATGTATGAACGTACGTTCTTAGTTATGCCAGCAATTGAAAAAGTGAAAGAGGTGAAGGATACGTTTAAAGATTTTCCTCCTCGAATGGAAGCCGCTTCATTTGTTCCTAAATAACGTTGCACTTAAGCAAAGACTAGAATAAATATAAATGGCGCTCTCAGGAGCGCCATACTTAAAAAAGAAAAGTAAATAGCCAAAATCAAAAGAGAGGCTGCATGAGCAAAACTTCACCACGTCATTCTACGGTTATGCCAATTGTTCCAATGAAAACGGCATTCAAATCCGAACAGGGAAATGAACGCCGTTTTCACGTTATGGCTAAACCCGGCGGCGCAAAATGCAACATTGACTGCCAATATTGCTTTTACTTACACAAAGAAAACCTGCTTCATCAACCAAAACAACCCAAGATGGATGATGAAACATTAGAAGCGTTTGTTAAGAGTTATATTGAGAGTCAAGATGGCGAAGAAGTCGTGTTCTCTTGGCAAGGCGGTGAACCGACGTTACTCGGATTAGATTACTTCCGCAAAGTGGTTGAACTGCAAAAGAAATACAAACCTAACGGCACTCGTATTGAAAATGACTTACAAACTAACGGTATTCTGCTTAACGATGAATGGTGTGAGTTTTTACTGGAGAATAACTTCTTAGTAGGCTTATCGATAGATGGCCCGAAAGAGCTCCACGATAAATACCGCAAAACCCGCAGCGGTAAGCCGACTTTTCATTTGGTCATGAAGGCGGTAGAAAAACTTCAGCAGCATGGGGTGCGATTTAATGCTCTAGTGACGGTTAATCGCCACAATGTTAAGTATCCGTTGGAGATATATCGATTTCTTACCCAAGAGCTGGGTGTGACTTATATTCAGCTTGCGCCTGTGGTTGAAGCTAATGATTTTCACACTACCGCGCCTCAGTTTTGGAACGAACAAATGATCCCGGTCATGGGGAGCGAGCTAGCCAAGCCTGGGCATCCAATGTCTGTAGTTACGGATTGGTCTGTGGACCCTGATGATTGGGGTAAGTTCCTCAGTGAAATGTTTGTCGAATGGGTGAACAACGATTTAGGCCGCGTGTTGGTGAACCTGTTTGAAACTGCGGTAGCTCAGGTGATGGGTAAGCCTGCACAGCTTTGTATTACCTCTGAATTCTGTGGAAAGGGGTTAGCGATAGAGCACAACGGCGATGTGTACAGTTGTGACCATTACGTTTATCCCGAATACAAACTTTCAAATATTCACGAACACTCGTTGAACGAAATGGCGTTCTCGACGCGCCAGTTTAGCTTTGGTATGGCAAAACGTGATTCATTGCCTGATTACTGTAAGAAATGTCCTTACCTTAAATACTGTTGGGGCGAATGCCCGAAAAATCGTCTTATTAAGACGCCAGATGGTGAAGAAGGTCTAAATTACCTTTGCTCCGGTATTCGCCGATTCTTTGATGATACCCTTCCAATGCTGGTGGGCTTATCTCAACTATTGCAGCAACAGAATTCTAAGTAAGGGATAACCATGAACAACGCGCAACAAGCGATAAATAGACTGATTGAACAGACCGAACAAAGCGTTATTGGTCAAAGTCATGTGGTGCAGGCTTTGGTTATAGGTTTATTGACTAACGGTCATATTCTGTTGGAAGGCTTACCAGGTACTGCAAAGACTCGTTCGGTAAAATCACTAGCCAATCTTCTAAACACCAGTTTTGGCCGCATTCAGTTTACGCCCGATCTTTTACCTTCGGACGTGACCGGAACCGAGGTTTATCAGGAATTAGACGGTAAGCCTCAGCTGCGTTTTCAGCCTGGACCAATTTTCAACAGCATCGTCCTTGCTGATGAGGTCAACCGTGCTCCCGCCAAAGTACAGGCAGCGTTGCTAGAGGCAATGGCTGAAGGCACGATCACAGTAGGTGATAAAACGCATGTATTGCCTGAGTTGTTTATGGTTCTGGCGACACAAAACCCGATCGAGCAGGAAGGGACTTACCCTCTGCCTGAAGCGCAGATGGACCGCTTTATCATGAAGGTCACGGTGGACTATCCGGAAGACGCCGCAGAACGAGAGATTATTCGTCTGGTGCGCAGCGAAGAGCTTGGTGCGGAAATGAGCTCTGAGCTGGTGACACCACAGCACATTGAGCCCGAATTAGTTTTAGAAGCGCGCCGCCAATTACCCGATATCGCGGTTTCTGAATTAGTTGAAGACTATATTGTCGCGTTGGTGGTGGCGACTCGTAAGCCTGAGCGCTATGCAGACTCGCAATTATCTAAATGGATTGAAATTGGCTCAAGTCCTCGCGCTTCAATTGCGTTGGATAAGTGTGCTCGTGCCTACGCATGGCTTCAGGGACGTGACCATGTCACACCTGATGATGTTCGTGCTATGGTCCCATCAGTATTAGGGCACCGTTTCTCACTGACCTACGACGCCTTAGCGGATGGCGTGGATCATCAACGAGTCGTTGAGGAATTGCTCGATTACGTTGAAATCGGATAAGTGGTGGCATTATGGCAAAGCCGACGCTTGCTCCTAAATCAGAGGGGATAGACCCTCGAATATATTGCGATTACGCAAGGCTCGTACGCCTACAAGCACAAGCAGAGTCCTTTAGTCTACTCCCACACCTTAAAGCTGGCAGTGTGTTGTCTGGAAGACACAACTCTCTTTTTCGCGGTCGCGGACTGAATTTTGAAGAGTTACGTCATTACCAATTAGGAGATGATATTCGTAATCTCGATTGGAAGGTGACGATGCGTACGGGTAAACCTCATGTGCGCAGTTATACCGAAGAAAAAGACCGCAATGTTATCGTCTGTGTTGATCAACGCAGTGCGATGTTTTTTGCTTCCACACAAGTGATGAAGTCCGTGGTTGCTGCGGAAGTTGCGGCTATGTGTGGTTGGCGAGTATTAAAAGATGGTGACCGAGTAGGGTTTGTCATTGCTTCCCATCAAGCCTTGTTTCATTCAAAGCCACAGCGTTCGCAACACGATCTTTTAACGCAGCTTAAACACTTATCGCGGGCAAACCAATCTCTCAGTGTTGATTCGATCGATTCCGAAAAAGTCACCTTTAGTCGATGGATTGAGTTGATAAAACGAATGAAGCTCAAGCAAGCTACGCTGATTTTGATTAGTGATTGGAGTGACTGTGAAGAGCAGCATCTCGACCACTTGAAACAGCTTCAACAGCACAATGACATTCTTGCCGTGATGGTCAGTGATCCGCTCGAACAAACACTGCCTGACGATTTGGCACAATCAAAATGGGTGGTCGGTGATGGTCAATATCAGCTCAATTTGGATAGCAAAGCGAAAGTGGAAGCCGCAAGCGCAAAACTGGAAGCGAAAACAGACGTGCAGCGTCAATCGCTAGCACAACTGATGGCAATTAAGCATCTGCCCTACATTGAGCTTGATACGACTGGTGAGCATGTCAAAGAGTTCCAAAAACTGGTAGGAGGGCGGTAAATGAGTGAGCTTCCGAAGCCTCCTGGCTCTTACATTCTGAGTGAGCTTCATGACGTAACCGTACCACCCAGTATCAGCTGGTATCCTCAAACTATTGGTTGGAAAATTCTAGCTGCCGTATTTGTGCTGGCTTTAGCGTACATCGCTTACCGCTTTCTAAGAAAATGGTGGGTTAACCGCTATCGCAAAGAGGCACTGGATATGATCAGCCAGATTAATCCAAGCGACAGTGACATGCCGAAAACGCTATTTTCGATTCTAAAAATTGTTTTGATTCATATAGACAGTTGTAATGCCAGACTGTTTGATGGTGCTTTTCTCCGTAAACTTGACGAGCTGGAACCAAAAAAACAAGCTTTCAGTGATGAAGTTTCCGCATTGTGGCTCAAGAGTATCGTTAATCCCAACATCGAGCTTACGCATGAACAGAGAGTGCTTTTGATCGAGAAAGCAAACTCTTGGGTCAAAGAGCATTCGCATACGTCTAGCTCAAATATATCAACGCCAAGAACAGAGCTGAAGCAAGGTGGTTAAAATGAATGATCTTCTTTCTTTTATGGGGCTTTCTGGCTTTGAGTTTGCGCACCCTTTATGGTTGATTATTTTGCCCTTGCCACTCGTGGTCTATTATCTGGTTCCTGCTTACCGTACTAAGCAGACAGCGATTAAAGTACCCTTCTTTACCCAACTGGTTGAAGCCATTGGTGAAACTCCGTCAGAAGGTGCAAGCCAGCTAACACCAAGTTGGTGGCAGCGCGCGACGTTAATTCTATCTTGGGTATTGGTTGTCTGCGCGATAGCGAAGCCCACTGTTTTGGGCGAGCCTCAAGTTCGTAAAAGCCTTGGCAGAGATGTGATGGTGGTGGTCGATCTTTCGGGCTCAATGGCTGAGGCTGATTTTACCTCCCGTACGGGTGAGAAAATCTCACGATTGGAGGCCACCAAAGAAGTGTTGGCAGATTTCGTGCAGTCACGCAAAGGCGATCGACTTGGTTTGGTGCTGTTTGGTGACGCAGCATTTGTGCAAACACCGTTTACCGCCGATCAAAGCGTATGGTTAGAACTGCTAAATCAAACTGACGTTGCTATGGCAGGGCAGAGTACGCACCTTGGAGATGCGATTGGGTTAGCGATTAAAGTGTTTGAGCAGAGTGATAAGACTCGCAGTGAGTTAACGCAAGCTACAGAGCGTGAAAAAGTTGCGATTGTATTAACCGATGGCAACGACACTGGCAGTTTTGTTGAACCGATAGACGCGGCAAAAGTGGCGAAAGCGAAGGGGGTTCGCGTGCATGTCATTGCGATGGGCGATCCCCAAACCATTGGTGAAACGGCGCTTGATATGGACACGATTACGCGAATCGCGGCAGAATCAGGAGGCGAGGCATTTGAAGCGCTCAATCGAGATGAGTTGTCAAAGGCCTATGAAGAAATCAGCCAGCTTGAGCCAGAGTTGTATGAAAGCACGACATATCGGCCGAAACAAAGTTTACACCATTACTTGATGGCTTTGGTGGTATTGATGCATTTGCTCGCGTTCAGTGTTGCGACACTGAGAAGAAGAGCCAAAGCGCGCTTTGCAACAAGGAAACTATCGGTAGGAGAACGCGATGTTTGATTCTCTCAGCTTAACGCAATTTTTTACTCAGTTTCATTTCATTCGCCCTCAGTGGTTATTGGCTCTGATCCCGATGTTTTTTCTGGTTTGGCTGCGCTGGCACGAGGAGAGCAAACCAAGCTGGAAAGACATCCTGCCCGATCATTTGCGTGAGGTACTGACGATAGGCGAGCATGGCTGGCGGAAACAATTGCCACTAAAACTCCTGATGGTCAATGTATTCATCGCCATTTTGATTTGTGCAGGACCGAGTTGGCAGCGAGAAGCGTCACCATTTGGTGAGGATAAAGCGTTGATGCTGGTGGTTTTGGATAATAGTGACTCTATGTTGCAAAAAGATCTGCCGCCAAGCCGCTTAGAGCGCTCTAAACAAAAAATTCGTGATCTACTCGCTGCAAGAAAAGGTGGTAAAACGGGGTTGGTGGTGTTTGCGGGGACCGCACACGTTGCTATGCCGATCACGCAAGACAGCGCCGTTTTTGACCCATTCCTCGCGGCAATTGATCCTGAAATCATGCCCGTTAAAGGCAAGCTCGCGGAGCAGGCATTACCTCTGATTGACCAGCAATTACAAGAATTAGCCGGCTCTACGGTTCTATTAGTGACGGATGGCGTCAATCCCGCCACCATCAGTAAGTATGAAGATTATTTTGCCGATAAACCCTATCAGTTGTTGATATTGGCAGCTGGCAACCCGGATATTGTCAGTAATAACCCGATCGATCTCGATTCGCTGCAAACACTTGCCAGTAAAACTAGTGGAAGACTTGTTGAAGTGAGTGTTGATAACACAGACATCCAGCAGTTGAGTCGGTATGTAGAACGTAATATGCAGCTGAATGGTGAGTCTTCAATGCCATGGGAAGACATGGGGTATGCGCTTTTATTTCCTATTGCACTGATTATGCTGATTTGGTTCCGAAAGGGCTGGTTAGTTCAGTGGTGTTTAATTGCAATGGTATCTGGAAGTTTGGTGATGCCCAGCGAGGTAATGGCTGAAAATGTATCGCTAAAAGCCGAAGAACCTCAAGTTGTACAAAAAGTGACTACGTTCGACAAAGCTGCCCAATGGTGGTGGGACTTGTGGTTGACACCTGATCAACAAGGACAGCGGTTGTTTAACAAACAAGAATATTTGGATGCGGCAAAGCATTTCTCGGATCCTCTACGCAAAGGGACGGCTTATTACTATGCCAGTGAGTTTGAACTGGCCCACAGTGCGTTTTTAGAAATGCAAAATGATCCCTTGGAAGAAGTCAGAGACTTTGGTTTATACAACGCGGCGAGCGCACTGGCACGTCAACGTGAATACTTGGCAGCGCGAGACCTGCTTCAATCATTGGCGAACAAGCCAACACTGAGCCAAGCGTTACGCCCTGATGTAGAGCACAACTTGAACGTCATCGGAGGCATTGTTGAAGAAATCAATCAGATGAGTGAAAGTCAGGCAGGGACGGAACAAGAGATGTCGACTGAGCTTGGTGATAACCCTCAAACGGCAGAAGGGGCGGATGAGCAAACTTCGCAAGAAATGATGATCAAAGAGACACTGAGTGCGTCTGACATACTGGGTAATCAAGAGATGGCTGATAAGTGGCTAAAACGTGTCGAGTCTGATCCAAGGGACTTTCTACGTGCGAAGTTTCAAATTCAACTAAACTCGACGCCAGTGGGTGGGACTGCCGATGATACTGGTAATGATAACGAGGGGATAACGCAATGATGGCATTATTTCGACGCGTTATGAGCGGCTATCTGGCTTGTATCTTCATAGTGTTGGCAAGTTTCTGTACAAGCGGTTTGGTATTCGCGCAAGATATCAATGATTTAAAGCGCAATAATGATGTGGAGATAAAAGCTTGGGTTGGTAAAGCAACAACTGATGAAGAGAATCGCACCTCACCCACCAACTTCAGTGTCAACGAGCAAGTCATTTTGACTATAGAGGTGGCGACGCCGCGCTGGTTTACTGGCGGAACGCGAATTGGCTCTGTGGAAATCCCGCATGTGATTGCGAAACAGCGTAACCAACTGGCAACCAACTTCACTGAAAGAAAGGGTGGACAAACTTGGTCGCGTCAACGTTGGGAGGTGACGTTGTATCCTCAGGTATCGGGTGATTTTGTAGTGCCTCCCATTGCGGTGGGGGTTCAGGTTTCGGCGCCTGATGGAAAAAACGTCGCAGGAACCCTTTACACTCAGCCAATTAGGTTTTCAGCATCGCTGCCATCTGGCTTATTGAGCGATAATACCCCGTGGTTTGCCGCGACACATGTCGACGTAAAGCAAGAGTGGGCAACGTCTTCTGAACCGCTAAAAGTGGGAGATGCTATCACTCGACAAATTACAATAACCGCACAGGATAGTTTATCGGTATTATTACCTGACTTGCTAAAAGGTGAGTCAAACGATCGTTATCAAACTTACATGCAGCCTTACCAGCTTACCGATACACAAACGCGTGGAGACTATCAATCTACCCGAACTGAACAAAGCGTATATGTGATTCAGCAAGGCGGTGAACTCACGTTACCTGCTTATGAGTTCCAATGGTGGAACAGCGAAACGCAGCGGCTAGAAAGCATCGTGATTGAAGGGAAGTCATTTCAAGCAAAACATACGTTAAAGTCGTTCGTTAAAGCTTATTTTGTCTGGATTATAGGCCTCATTACCACCTTGGTATTGGGTATTGTTTTATTTTTAGCCATCAAGCGCTATTACCGTTCAAGGCCAGTTCCACCTTGGCTTAGCTTGCATCGATTGCTCAAAGAAAATCGCTGGGGAGAGGCGAGAGCCGTCCTTTACCGACAATTACGAGTGAATACTTCTGAATTAGAGATGCGTAATGCAGACTCTAGTGATTCATGGCAGAAAAGCTCAACTCGAATGCAAAGTGGAGAGCACAGTTCTAGTCTGATCAAGTCGATGTGGCGGAAAATTCAAACGAAGCAAAATCATCTCAAACTTCGTATACCTAAGGCTTTACCTCAATTGGATAAGTTAAAGCAAAGAGATGGTGTTGAATAATGCTGAGCGCTACTATAGCCCCTTGTTTTTCATTAAAGAATAGATGTTCTATGAGCCAAGAATATATGCGCCGTGCGTTGGAGATTTCGCGAAACGCACTACCAGCGTGTCAACCTAATCCGCCAGTAGGCTGTGTTTTAGTTAAAGATAATCAGATAGTCTCCGAGGGTTACACTCAGGCTATCGGTGGAAATCATGCCGAAGTGGAAGCGTTGAATGGATACAAGGGAACGTTAGAGCAGGTCACCGCTTATGTGACACTTGAGCCTTGTTCGTTTGTCGGAAGAACGCCTGCCTGTGCCGTGACGTTAGTAAATTCCGGGATAAAAAAGGTTGTCGTTGCCATGCTCGACCCAGATCCACGCAACAGCGGCCGTGGTATCGCTATCTTAGAGCAAGCTGGTGTTGAAGTAGAAGTCGGGGTTTGCGCTGATGAAGTGAGTGCGTTTTTAACGCCGTATTTAGGTAAATCTTAGTTATTTATCAATCAGAACACTTTGACCGTTATAATTATGGAGTTTTTGTCTACACTCTCGAAAGTACTGAGCAGTAAGAAACTCCATTAAGCCACAGAGACGGATTTCAATGAAAACAATACGAGCGATACTAAATGGCAAAAAGGCTGGTATACCCGAGTTAAGAAGCGCAATCATGGAGACGCGAGAGCAAGGCGTCGATGTACAGGTTCGTGTGACTTGGGAGTCTCAAGACATGATGCGTTTAGTTAAGGAAGCCGTAAAAGAGGGTGTTAAACGTATTGTTGTTGCTGGTGGCGATGGGACCGTCAATGAAGTTGTTTCGGCGATTGCCCAAATTGATGAAGACCAGCGACCTGAACTTGCGATAATTCCACTTGGTACCGCCAATGATTTTGCCACTGCCAACCGTATACCTGTTTCTATTCCTGACGCTCTTTCTTTGGCGGTGAATGGGCAACCCGTTTCTGTCGATTGTGTAACAGCGAATGACCGTTATTTTATCAATGTCGCTACGGCAGGATTTGGTGCCGAAATTACCACTGAAACCCCTGTCGAGTTGAAGAACTTTTTGGGTGGGGGAGCTTATACCCTGACTGGGGTCGTAAAAGCTCTAGGCTTTAAACCGTATGATGGTACCATCACCGTAGATGACGGAAGCTACGAAGGCGGGATATTACTCGGTGCATTCTGTAATGGCCGTTTGGCTGGAGGTGGTCAGTCATTAGCTCCCAACGCTATGATTGATGACGGATTAATGGATTTAACGCTGGTTTGCCCATTCTTACCTCAAGACTTGCCTAAAGTGATCGAGGAGATCAATAACCCAAGGATTACCGGTGATTTTGTCAAACATACGCGCACCAGTTGGTTGGAGATCGATTTTCCGAACCCTCTTCCACTCAATTTAGATGGAGAACCTTACAGTTCGCGTAAAATACGTTTTGAAGTGTTACCTCAAAGCATTCAGTTAGTATTACCGAGTGACTGCCCCTGTGTTGGAGCATCTGGCTAAATCTCTTATTATCCTAATTATGCGTCTATTTTAGCGGTCACGTAGCAGACTGAAAACGGTACCTTAAGACGGTTAAACTCTTTAATCCAGCGCCATTGGTTGTCCTGTAGTTTATCGCCAGGACCTTTCACTTCGATCCATTCAAATTGCTCTCCCTTAAATGCAATTAAATCTGGCATACCGTTACGGTAGAGCTTGAGGTCACGGAGTTGGACGTTTAATAGATCCACCAACATTGAAGTCGGAATGGTTCTGAGTGCGTGTTCGATTAGCTCTTTACTTACCGCGCCCCAATTAACGAACGGGTTGCTGATCCCAAACTTGGCATCGTATTTTTCTATTAACGTTCCTGTATTACCAGCTTCGAGGTTCTTGAACGCGGATGTGATTAACTGTTCGCGTTTAGAGGCAAAGCCACTGTGATACAAATCAAGTGGGCGATGTTGATACGCGTTTATAAAAGCGCCTTCGACGGGAGCAAAAATGGCGTCCCAGAAGGTTAAACCAAACAGTGCATTGAGCAACGTATTCTCCGCATAAAATACTTGCCAACCCAATTGTTCAAAGTGTTCTTTAGTGACAAGTTCGACACGTTGTTGTGATAAATCAAGTTCAAGATGCAGTTCATCGCACTTTGGCTTTGGATCTCTTGGTACCTTTTGCCCAAGCTTGCGCTTTACGCGTTGTTCTAGCTTTTGTGCCACTTCAAGTTCGGAGGCGTTGATAGGCGTTTCTACCATGTTTGTGACAATGTCACTAAATAGTGTGTCGTGCTCCAGTTTATCGTAAATGCGCGCGCGGCGTTCTCTACTCGGCGGGAGATGGGTTTGTTCAAAAAGTGCAAGCGCGATTTCAAATTCATTGATACGCTCGTAGTCTCTGGCAATGTCATTCAGCATGTGTTCACGCTTTCTATCCACGTAGTCATGCTTGACGGGGTCTGGCATTGCATCGATGAGCAGGTCGAGGTTGGTCTTATCTTTCCGATCAAATTGCCAATACAAATTAGAGAGCTGGCTGAGTTCAATCAATCTATCAATTTGCTCTCGCGAATCGAAAAATCGACGCTCTTTGCTTAATTGATAGCGTTCGAACTGATGCAAGCCAAGGTCATCGAGTACGAATTGACTTAAATCTTGGTGAGTATTGGCGAAGAACAACGTCAGCAATACATCAATCATATGAGCGGCATTCAGTCGGATAATAGTAAATTCCAGTAAATCAAACTGGTCGAACTCCGTATTGCTCAAACACTCAACGAGATTGTCTTTTTTTAATGACTTAGGTAGGTCAGGGTAAAGCGCAGAGATTTCTGACTTCGTCAGTAAGTGAGCCGCTAACTCTTGGTGAGAAAGCGTAGGGGAGAGCTCAATAAGTTCAGATTGATTTAACTCTGACAGAGCTTCGTGAATAGACGATATTTCCTGATAATTGAGTTTATCACTGCGAAACCAACACCCTTTACGACTGTATAGTCGCACTAATAGACATTGTGATGGTTTGCTCAGTTGCGTGAATGCTGTGAGCCAATGATGCTCTTCCTCTAGTAATAAGTCGCTATACCAATGCGTAGCATGTTGGGTTAGCTTGAGGAAATTATCTAAATAGTAATCTGGTGCGAGTTCGACAGGTTTTTGCATAATTCGACAGGATTTTATTACCGATAACAAAAAGGCTTAACCAATAGGTTAAGCCTTTTCATCATCAAATCAATTCACAATTATGCGTTTTTGAGCTGTGCAACTTTCGTTTCAGTCAGTGGCTTAGTGATGAACGCTAATACGATACATACTGCCATCATTGCTGCAGAGACTGTGTAAGCCAGTGTGTAACCTTCGCCGTTAGTCATTGAGTAACCAACTACTGCTGCACCGATGGCACCACCAATACCCCATGCTGTGTATAGCACACCATAGTTTGTACCGTAGTTTTTCAGACCGTAGAACTCTGCGGTAAGGGTAGGGAATACAGCCAGAAGTGTGCCATAACCTACTGCCGCAATAGCGGTACCAATGATGAGAGTAAACTCTGAGTCGAACGTTGCGAACAACGCCATGTTGACGCCTTGCAGAATGAACGCAAGTAGAAGTGTACGAACGCCGCCAATTTTGTCTGCAAGCATACCAGCTGCAACACGGCCGCCTGAGTTGAATACCGCAAGAATAGAAGCCAGGTAAACTGCGTTTGGCAGGTTAGCTTGAACACTTGCAATCGTCGTGATGTTACCGATGATCATAAGGCCAACAGAAGCCGCGAACGCGTACATGATCCACAGTGAGTAGAACTGTGGTGTTTTCAACATCGCTTTCCAGGTTAAATCGTCAGACTTTTTAAGCGCTTTAGGCGTTTGGCCTGCTTTTACTTTAGGCTCAGCTGGCGTGTAATCTGCTGGTGGGTTATTAATCGTTGCTGCAAGTGGAACTGCAATCGCAAGGATACCAACACCAAGAACCATAAAGCTGGTTTGAATGCCCATGCTATCGATTAGCGCAGAAGTCACTGGCGCTAGGTAAATAGCCGCGAGACCGAAACCTGCAGCAATTAGACCGTTAACCATACCTTTCTTCGAAGGGTGGAACCATTTCATCGCTGATGGAGAAAGACACGCGTAACCAAAACCGATACCAGCACCTGTGATCACACCAAACGTGATGTTAAGCATAAGTGGAGTGTCAACAAAGCCAGATGCAATCATGCCCAAGCCTGTTAGAACTGTACCAAGAATAAGGATCAAACGTGGACCCATACGGTCTTGTAAGATGCCTGCAACAAGGAGACAGATAGAGAAAGTGATGGTTGCAGTCGCGTACGGCGCAGAAGCTTCTGCAGCAGTCCAGCCGGATTCAGTTACCAGTGCCTTATTGAATACACTCCAAGCATACAGGATGCCAAGACAAAGGTTGATGCAGAAACCTGCTAGCAGGATGCGCATCGCTTTATCAATCTTACTCATTTTATCTCTCGGTTAACTCTCTGGCAGGAGCCTACAACCAATCACTGATAGACAGTCTTTGGAATGGCTTATTGCACCAACATTAGAGAGTGGTGGGTTTAAAGACGGTTTTTATAAAAATAAGTTTGCGTTTTTCAACATTTGACGCAATTGGCGCGGATTATAACCAATAAATATGTGATTGGAATCTCTTTTTGATGTTAGATTTAAAAATCATTTGAATCTATAAAACCATGTTTACATTTACGGCGTATATGTAAATAAATCGTTAATGGTCGTGGGTGGTACAGATAAATAGAGCGAAAGTGTTGAACTTATCTATTTAGTTCACATTTTCAGATAAAAGTTACGGAATGTTTCTGTGTTAATGTTTTGTGACAAAAGCGCCTAAAATGAGCGCTTCTATGACTAAGTATTTGATACAAAGGATTTATGAAAAGTTAGTTGTTAACCTTTTGTAATAAGGCTGTTTGATGCAGCAGGTCGTACACAAAGTGAGCAAAAAATGTGCTTGTAATAGCATGCAAAATGAGCAGAATATAATGAAAAATGAGTTTTCATTTATGAAGGGATGCTTTTTTCGATTTATTGTGAGGTAACTTATGAAACTGTTCCTAATGCTTATCGCTTCTGTTTCTGCAGGTGTGGCATCGGCAGAGCATTTCCATTCATTTATGTTAGGTCTTTCTATCGCTTCCTTGGCTGTTGGTAGCTGCTACTTTTTCGCTTTTCGTAGCTCTCGCTTCCCGCAACTCGCGCTATTTTTGTTGATTTGTGGCATGCTATCAAAATTGGCAATCACAGTTACGGGTGTTATGTGGGGTATGTCTGCGGATCTGATTACCTCGCCAATAGTGTTTGCTTTGTCTTATTTCTATTTCTCTGTTGCAGTAACGTATCTGTGGTTTAGTTACCGCCAAAGCATTACACGAGTTCCAGAGCGCTTTAAAGTAGCGTAAAAAGATAATTATAAAAAACGCCAGCGATAATTCGTTGGCGTTTTGCTTTCTATATAAAAGACTAAATAAAAAGAAGTAGTCTGCGCACTACAAGTGTCTAGTTAGAGAGCGTTAATGGCGGCTCTGGTACTTCAAGGAAGCAAGCCACAACGCGATATAGCTCTCCTTCAGCGACAGTAATTACACCATCAGATTCAATTGCGAGTCTGCATGCCTTAACAAACATTTCCCGTTCTCTCTGCTTTAACTGCAGTAGCAGCTCTAACGTAGCACGACTCAAACTCCAGTTGTTATTCGCTTTTTCCAAATCATGCTCTGGAAAACCCAAATAAGTGAGCGCAGAGTTGAAAGCGTGTTGTGCATGATCCTGTTGAGAGTGGCTAACCCAAGCTAGCTCCCTGAGCAACCAAAACACACTTTCTTTAAGCTGTTTTAGTGACTTTTTCTGCTTCGTATGGCCAAAGGAAACAAGTAATTGTTTTTCAACCAAGTTGATTACGCACCACTCTGCGAGTGAGTAATCATGATCAGTTTGAGAAAGATCACGCAGCACCTCACAAAGTTGATTTCTCTGACCTTCGCTGAGGAATTTGAGTGCCGGTATTGCTAATTCAAGCAGCGGAAAGCGAAGATGAAGCGGTATATCGTAATCGAGCCAAGGGAGCAGTTTTGTTTGAGAGGAAGGAGGTACGTGACATTTTATCATCTCTCGTTGAATGTCACTGCCGTCGAAGATGATGATGAAGGTAACGAAGCGTGCACTGTAAGGCTCACGTGCAAGGTCAACAAGTTCTGAAGGTAGTTGTTCAATTAAGCGCTGACCTGCATCATTGAACAGCGTTGACGTTGAATCTGGCTTGTGGGCAGTAAATGGTGCGCTTTCCGTAAATGCGCTTATTTGTTCACTAGCAAAAGTGGCAGTTTTATTTTTAGTTCGGTGCGAATAGTTTCCATCCCAACTCGGCTCAATGCGGCGAATTCTTTCATCAAGAGGTGGGTGAGTCGCAAACAAACCAGAAAAACCTGAGAGCTTACTTTGTCCAAACATCATATGACTCATTTCGTCACTTGCTTTGGTGTCCAATGTTGAGCCGTTAGAACTGCTGCCTATTTTCTTGAGTGCGCCAGCTATCCCCTGATCGTTGCGAGTAAACTGTACTGCACTCGCGTCTGCTAAAAACTCACGCTGACGCGAAATCGCAGCTTTTATCATAGAGCCAAACAGCGTACCCAACCATCCAAGTACCAGACAGACGATAGCGATCAGTAGAATGACGGCATAACCTTTGCTGGAATCTGAAGAGCTACGAGAAAGTCCCCGAGTTGTATGGCGTGAACTGTCCAATACTAAGTGCCCAAAATGAGCGATACAAGTGATACCGAATAAGACACCTATCAGTCGAGTGTTGAGGCGCATGTCTCCATTCAGGATATGGCTAAATTCATGAGCGATGACGCCCTGAAGTTCATCGCGATTGAAGCTATCAAGGGCACCTTGTGTAACACCAATGACGGCATCATCGATGCTCATTCCTGCGGCGAAAGCGTTAATTCCACGTTCTTCTGTCATCAAGTAGACAGGAGGAACTGGTATGCCTGACGCAATTGCCATCTCTTCAACGACATTAAGTAATTGCCTGTGCTTCGAATCTACTGTATCTGGAGAAATAAGTTTGCCACCAATACTTTCTGCTACTCCGCGCCCACCATTTGAGCTAAGGTCTGTAAGTCGAATCAATGAGCTAATAGACACAACCAAGATGACACCAACAAAACTTAACAGACTGTAGTTTATGACGCTTTGAGTATCGAAAGACTTACCAGTGACTCCAAAATAGATACCAATCGATGTCACGCTAACAAGACTGGTGATCGCTAAAACTGCCAATGTAAACAGTATCACTAAAAGTCCAGTTCGCTGACGCGCTGTATCTTGATGGCCGAAAAAATCCATTAAAATTCAACCTTTGGCGCATCTTGGATGGCTTCGCTATCAGCAAATTCGAGCAATTTACCGTCCTGGAATCCAAACATGTTGGCAAAAATAACGGGCGGGAAAGTTTGCTTGTAGATGTTATAGTTTGTTACCGCATCATTAAATGCTTGGCGTGCAAACGCGACTTTGTTTTCTGTACTGGTTAACTCTTCCTGGAGTTGGCTCATCGTCTCGTTGGCTTTTAGCTCTGGGTAAGCTTCAACGACAACATTAAGTTTACCTAATGCGTTTTGTAACATGCCTTCAGCTTGGCTAAGCTGGCTTATCGCAGAAGCACTGTCCGGTGCTTCACTGGCTGCCTTCAGGCCGGATAATGCTTGGTTTCGAGCTTGTATTACACGTTCAAATGTCTCTTTCTCATGTTCCATATAGCCTTTTGCTGTGTTGACTAAATTTGGAATCAGGTCGTATCGACGTTTGAGCTGAACTTCGATTTGAGCGAAGCTGTTTTTGAATCGGTTTCGCAGAGTCACGAGTTTGTTGTAGATGCTGATGGCATACGCCGCGATTAGTAGAACGATAACAATAAAGGCAATCAGTGCAGTCATATTCAGTTCCAGATTTCGAGTGAGTGACATTTCTTATATAAGCTGTTGAGATAGTAAGCAAACTCTAACGCTAATACCGTTCTACATACGCGAAATATGTCACGTGTTGAGCAATGTCAATAAGCAATGAGAGTGATTGGAAAGATAGGAAGAGGAGGTGATAGAAGATGCGATCTAACACTGGTGAAAACAAAAAGACCCGACTTTACAGCGGGCCTTTGTCATTGTTGAAACTAGATATTTTTAGTAAACGTATTAAGCACTCATTGGTACCAGAACCATTGTTCCTATGATGACGGTTACTAACCCTGCTAAAACAGGCACAGAGGTACGTTTAACAACCTCGAATGGACTTATTTTGGCCATACCTGATGTTGCCACTACGACGCCCGAAACTGGAGATATGGTACGACCTAAGTTTGATGCTTGCAGCATTGGGATGATTAGGAATGCAGGGTTTAGGCCCATTTTTGCTGCCAGTGAAGGAGCGAGTTCAACGAAGGCATAGAATGGTGCGTTACCAGAGCCTGTAGCGATTGCTGCCGCAACGGTTAGCGCTGTCAAAATCAGCATAAGAGCAACGCCGCCAGCACCAGCCTGATCTGCTAGGTGAAGCAGGTTATCAATTGCGCCAATAGACATCAAACCTTGTGCAAATACACCAGCTGCAACTAACAGCATTACCACGCCTTTAAATGCGTCAGCCATACCTTCGTAACAAGAATCCAAATCTTCCAGAGACTTTTTGCCATCAAATTTGTTCACGACGTAATGAATAAGAGCTCCGAGGAAAATGGAAGCAACAACGATAGTGTAGATATCTAGGCTTAATCCAGGAACTGTACGGCCGTTGAAGAGAAATACACCAATGATTGGCAAAAATGGCAGTGCTGCGTAAAACGCGGGTGCATCCGCTTTGATTTCTGATACGTCGATCTTTTCCATTGGTGTGTTTTCTTTCTTATCCAGATATTTGTTCCAGAAGAAGGCTGCCACAGCCATGACGATGATGGCACAAATCGATACGGGTAAAACGGTTTGAACTGCAAATACGTCAAGAGCAAGTCCTGATTTTTCTGCGGCAATAACAACATCACCTGAAGTTGGAGAAAGAATGATTGCTGCTGGAGATGCACAGACTGCAACTGCCGCCGGGCGTGAGATACCCATCGCAACCATCATTGGGAATAACGTTGCCATTAACAGTACACCCAAACCTGTCGCCGAGCTTACGGCTAAAGACATTAAGCAGGCGACGATGTATGCCGCAACTAAAAGTACATAAGGAGACTTAATCACTGAAAGCGGTTTAGAGAACTGTTTTACTACGACGTTGTTTGCGCCGATATGTGTCATATAAGAGGCAAAACCACAAAGCAACATAATCTGCATGCCCAAGCCACCACCGCGGTACTGAAGCATATATTTAACGTATTCTAATGAGTCCGATACCATATTACCGGTTGAGGTGATGCTTGATGGTAAAACTTGGTGGCCTAACACGCCAGTTAAGAGAAGCAAACTAATACCTGCGGTTAAAAGCACGCCGGCCGCTTTATAGCCTTTGACAATGAAATAGCCCACTGTAATGGTCACTATTAAGCCAATTAAGAGCTCTAGCATAAGGGTCTCCAGATGTATTGAAAATAAGGATAAAATTGTTTCAAATTATGACAAGAAATGTACAGAATTCTTGTCTGTGGCACGAGTTGAATCTGGGACTTGCATGATCTAAAACAAATAATATTTTAATAAGTAAACGCGATGTATTATTTTGTTTAAAGATGGTCGTATAGGTGATATATGCCAATTAATATAAGTGTTAATGAAATATAATACTGGTCGATAACTGGTGCATTAACACAGGAGGTGGGCGGAAAGTAATCAAAATGGATGGTTGTAACCTGATTTTGAGTTAATGAATGTCTGAAGAAAAAAAGCCCCGATGAGTCGGAGCTTTGAAGTGGTGGTAGGGATAAGGTTACGCGTATCGACGAACCATGATATTCCAGCTATGTTGTTGTCTTTCAAACTCTGCTTTTATCTGCTGATATTTCAACTTACAGACGGAATATTCATACTTCTTCACTACGTCTGCTGTCTTTTTACTAATCAGCTCTTTTCGAACCTCATAGTATTCCTGCATATGATGAACCAGAGAATCAAACTCGCACTGAAGTTGGTCGAGAATAGGCTGGGTGTTCGGTCTCGATTCCAGTTTCTCTCTGGTTTTCTTCAACAATTGGGTAGCACGGGCTTTTTCTATTCTGAAAGTAGGGGTCGTGCGTAATTTGGATGTTAATCCAAACCAAGAGCAAGACTTGATCAACCACTTGGTTGGGTCGTAATGCCACCAGTAAACACCGTTGCGATAGTCATTCTCAAAGATGTGATGAAAATTATGGTAGCCCTCACCAAACGTAAAAAAGGCCAAAACTCCATTATCACGCGCTGTATTTTTGTCAGTAAACGTCTGTTTACCCCAAACATGAGCCAATGAATTGATAAAAAAGGTCGTGTGGTGGCTCATAAATAAGCGAACTGCGCCCACAACCAGTAGCATTCCCCATACGTCACCATAAATGAGCCCTAAGGCAACCGGAAAACCGATATTTGTTACGAGCGCAAGTAGAACATAGTAGTCGTGTTGCCACACCACAATCTTGTCACGTTTAAGATCACGACAGTTGGTGTAGTCGTTCTCTTTTGATTTGTTGTAATCACGCAACATCCAGCCCATATGAGAGTACCAGAAGCCACGTTTAGCAGAATAGGGGTCTTTATCGTTGTTATCCACGTGTTTGTGGTGGACGCGGTGATCGGAAGACCAATGTAATGCACTGTTTTGTAGGGAAAATGCGCCGCCTAGTGCAAATACGAAACGTAAAGCAGGATGAGCTTCGTAGGTTTTATGGCTCCAAAGACGATGATATCCCGCAGTAATCGACAAGTTGGTAAAACTGAACGCAACGATGCCCCATACCAAGTGCTCCCACCCTAACCCAAAGTGGTAGGCATACCAAGGAGTAACAATGAAGGTAAGTGCGAAGCTGGTAGAAAATATTAATATATTCAACCAGATAAGAGGTGGTTTGTTTTGAGTCACAATGTTTTCCTGACTTTGAGCTAACAACTGTACGCTAGATTATCAGCGTACACGTGTAAGTCAAACTGAAGTTACACAATTGTGATGATTCTTATAGTATATAGCTAATAAATCTGTCGGCATATTTTGCTTTTAATTAAATAATGAGTAGTATTAAAAAATGAGCTTTGGCTTAAGTTATGTGAAATCTACCAGTAAGTGCGGCTTATTTTGGTGGAAAGTGCTGAAGTTATTTAGAAGAGCAGAATATATAATAATATAGGAACACGTAATGGATTTACGACTAGCGGAATATAAGGACTACGAACGTATCGCTCATCTGCATGCAGAGAGTTGGAAACGTCACTATCAAGGTATCCTCAGTAGCAGTTACTTAAACAAAGACGCTCTGGATGATAAATTGCTGATTTGGCAGACCCGTCTTACCAACCCTCCTTTCAACCAACATATCGTACTCGCAGAAGAGGGTGGTCTTTTAATTGGTTTTGTTTGCATCTTTGGTAACCATGATTTTGAGCGCGGTACTTTTATTGATGCGCTGCATGTCGACGAGGCATTTCGCAGCCGTGGTATCGGAAAACAACTGTTACTTGCCGCCGCTGAATGGCAGCAGCAATACTTCAGAGATTGTGGCTTATATTTGGAAGTTGTTTCGCAAAATACTTCAGCAATCGAATTTTATCGCCACATTGGTGGCCGAGAGTGCCAAGAGCGTATTTGGCGCGCGCCGGGGGGCACGGAAGTGATGGAAAAAGTGTTCAGTTGGCCGAGTGCACAAGCGTTGGTAAACGGCATTGAAGACCACGTTGTCTACTCCTAGCCTTCACAACTGTATATGAAGTTGTAAACATAAAGAGCAGCAAAACGCTGCTCTTTATGTTGTTAACGCGCAATGTTATTTATTATTTATACCACACCATACTGTTTATCGCTGGTGAGTTATATAATCACCAACCAAAACAGATAATAGCGATGATAATTAAATGATTGGTATTGGTATAAAAAAGCTCAGTATGGCACTGAGCTTTTCGGTGTCCGACTAAAGGGCAACAGGTTAACGTTTGTTACGCAAGTAGCGTTTACGTCGTTCTTCTTTACGTTTAGCTTTCTCTTCTTCTTTACGCGCGGTTTCGATTTCCACTTCGATAAGCTCTTGAGTAATCATTTCGGGACGCTCTAATGTGATCTGTCCTAATGTACCCTGACGCAGTTCATGAAGCAGAATCTCAGATACTTTATGTAGGTCAACACGGCCACCGGCTCGCAATGCGCCACGGCGACGACCAATCTCTTCCATGATTTCGATATCAGATTCTGGAAGCTCATCGATTTGATAACGTTGTTTAAGTTTTTCAGGGTATTGAGCTGCTAGGTATTCGATGGTGTAAAATGCCACTTCATCATATTCCATCGCTGTGTCTTTCACTGCCCCTGTCGCTGCAAGACGAAAGCCACTGTGCGGGTTTTCTACTTTTGGCCACAAAATTCCAGGAGTATCAGATAAAACAATGCCGTTTTGAAGATTGATGCGTTGTTGACGGCGTGTTACCGCAGGCTGGTTCCCCGTTACTGCGATCGTACGGCCTGCAAGTGTATTGATGATGGTTGATTTCCCCACATTTGGGATACCCATGATCATGGTACGAATGTTTTTTCCGATCTCTTCGCGGTGAGGAGCAAGTTTTCGGCACAGTTCCATAATTTTATGAACTTCCTGAGGTTCAGAAGTTGTGATAGCCATGGCTTTCACATTCTGTTCTTGCTCAAGATGATCAATCCAGAGTTGAGTCAGTTCCGGGTCAGCCAAATCGCGTTTGTTCAATACCTTAACGACCGGTTTTTCACCACGAATCTGAGAAATCAAAGGGTTTTCGCTACTAAAAGGAATACGGGCATCCAGTACTTCGATGATCACATCCACCTGTGGGATGGCTTCTTCGATCTCTTTACGCGCTTTGTGCATGTGGCCAGGAAACCACTGGATTGAGTTGTTAACCATTTGAGTTACTACCTTAAATTCTTTTGCTCATAACGGGTACGGTTACTAACCTGAATATTCGGCTACTCAATTTGATGAGGCCAGCATACTGGCTATTCGAGGTATCTTTCCAATGTACCGCAGAGTTGAGCTTCATTCTGCTGTTAATCGTGTAGTTTATCACGTAATACCAATGAGCACCCAAGATGATGGAGCAAAACCGTTTAGTCAGTATCAAGTGTCTAATATTTAAGCTTAGGCTTTTGCTATTTATCTTGCTCAAAATATAGGGTGCATTGTAATTAAGATTATTTGCTGAGATGTTGAACGCAAATGGAATGTAGTCAAAGGTGGAAGAGTTTGTAGGAATGCACTTACGGAATTTAAAATAAGTTAATTATATCAGTATCTTATGATTGTCCTCATGGGTGCTTGATATTTGACTTTTGAGTCCTTCAGATTAGTCTGACTTCCCAATTAGAGGAAGTCTTTATGTTCAGCATTATAAGAAAAAAATTCTTGTTATTCGTTACGCTTTTTAGTGTCGCGGTTTCTTTTGATGCATCAGCGGTAATTACTAGCAAAGAACAAAAAGAAACGGTCGTTGTTGGTGTGATTACTCAGCATAATTCTACAGATTCAATGCTAGACAGTGTTGGTCCCTTTTATGACATCAACCTTGATTACCTGACCAACATTTCAAAAGCGCTTAATCTCAAACTTGAACTTCGTCCTTATAAGCATATTCCTCCTCTGTTAGCCGACGTAGAGAACGGTATCATTGATGGCGCGGTAGGATTCAGTAAAACAAGTGACAGAGAAAGTCGCTTCCTGTTTTCGCAGCCCTTCTTTTTCAGCACCATTGCTGTTTGGTACCAAGATGCCAACTTTAAGCGACGCGACCATCAAGACATCCATTGGGTATGTGTTGAGGGCAGTTCATATTGTGACAACCTTAAAACTCAGGGGGTCGGCAACATCAGTTATGCGAGAACCCGTTCAGAGGCCTTTGATAAGGTTCGTTCCGGCAAAGCTAACGCGCTAATTTCTACTTATGTTGTGATCAACCAGTATCTCGATCAGCACAATATCGTCAAAGGATTGGTAGACATACCAGAGTGGCTGAATCATGAAGAGGTGAGCTTTATTACTTCGCATGATAATCAAAAACTGATTAATCAGTTCGATAAGATTCTGAACTGGGAAAAGAGTGGAAAAAATATTCGCTCTGTTGCGTCTCAAAACCCATACCACATTAACGACAAGTTGTTAGCTGAGTATCGCAAACAGTTAGGCAGTGATCACCAGATTACTTACAGCAGCAGTGAAGAGGCCTATCCGTTTTTATTTAGGAGCGCTCACTCTGATCATCTAGATGGCTTTCTTCCGGACTTCATTGAGTTAGTTCAATCTCGAACAGGCTTATCATTTGAGTTTGTTAAGCCCAACCCTAGCTTAAGCAGTGGGTTGACCGCGTTTAACTCTGATCTTGTCCCTGTTGCTTACGTCGATGAAGCCCCAGTTTCAGACTGGTTAGTAACTAAACCTTTTATGCGAAACAACTTCGTGTCTATTCGAACGGAAGAGCGAAATGTGGACGCGACCTACAATTCAAAGCTCGGCATTTTAATCAGTTTAAAAAAGCAAGGGTTAGTGCACTTAGATTCATGGCAGCATGATCGATTTTCTCGCTACGATGATCCCAGGCAGCTTTTGATGGATCTGAAGTCAGGTAAGTTGGATATCGCTTACGTCCCTGATGATATTGTCCTCAGTTTGATTACACAGGATCAGGTTGATGACTTAGTCATTAATGAACATGACGTACTGACATTCTCAATCGCGTTTGCAGTGTCTAACCATAATACGCAGCTAAAAAACATGCTCGATAGTGTTATCGAAACGATTGACTCAAACGAGATAGAAAAGCTGCTTCGTTCACACCGAAATTTTAACTTGGTCTATGGCTATGACGACGAACACATCACAAGAATCGTTGTGTCGGGAGTGGTTGCGTTTTTTGTGTTGTTAGTTGTGGCGTACTTTGTTTTGGCACACTTGAAATTAAAAGTGAATCTGGCTGAGTTGAATGCCAACAACGAAGAAAAAGAAAAGCAGTGGCTTATGGAGATTATTCAGGAAATCAATAGCCTGGTATTTATCCATGACGAGAACAATCACTTGGAGATGAGTAACTGTGCGCAGCACAAACATGGCCAGTGCGAAGGTTGTAGTCTTCAACGCTCTTCAACAGGGATACGTCTTGTGGATAACGAAGATGAATTGATCAAAGTTATTGAAGGGGAACGAATTACGGAAGAAGTTGCGTCATCAGGCTGTAAATTAGGTATTAATCATGTTTACCGTGAGCGTAAGTCTATTTCATCGCCGAGCGGTAAGACAAAATTTGTACTCACCGTCATTCAAGACATAACGCATCAGAAAGAGCGAGAGCAAGCACTCATTGATGCGCAAGAGAAGGCACAAACGGCTGTGCGTGCACGTGAAAACTTTTTGGCAACCATGAGCCATGAGTTGAGAACGCCCCTGTCCGCAGCGCACGGTATTCTCGACATACTCCAGCGCCAAATAGAGGATTCATCTAACTTAGAGCTTACCTCTCAGGCGATGCATGCACTAGATCATTTAAATACGCTTGTTGACGAAGTCCTGGATTTTTCCAAGTTGGAGGCAGGACAGTTAACCGTTGTACCCGTAAAAATAGACTTGCTTTCAACGCTCTGTGATGTTTTACGTAGTTTTGAGCCTAAAGCGCTGGATAAAGGTTTGGACTATAAGGTGACTGTGAAGCCTTTCCTCCACCGCCTAGTGGAAATTGACTCGTTGAGATTAATTCAGATCATCACCAATTTACTGTCTAACGCAGTCAAATTTACCTCTGAAGGTGAAATCGCGATTAGCGTCATTGTGCATGAGTCTCAACTTATTTTAAAAGTGGCAGACACTGGTATCGGGATGACAGAAAGCCAGTTAAAAGGTGTTTTAGATCCTTTTGTTCAGGCAGATGACACCATTACTCGCAAATATGGTGGAACAGGTTTAGGGCTCAGTATAGTCGACCGCCTGATCCAATGTATGGGCGGAGAGCTCGCGATTGATTCCCAATATGGCCTGGGCACGACAATGGTAGTCAAGCTCCCGGTAACGCTGTGCGAACTCAGCGGCGAATACTTTCCAGAGCTGACATACAGTGACGCATTACCATTGAGTGTCCGTAAGTGGTGCGAAACCCGGAACATGACAGCATCTAATGAAGACAACACCGTAAATCTACTACCTGAACGAGATCGGGCGGGCCACTGTACAGGTGTGCTGTTTAGCCAGCATGACATCACGCCAATTTGTCTGTCATTACGTGAGATCCAGTACCCTGACACCTTATTAAGTTTGTTTGACCAAAGCCATCAAAACGTGATTTCAACAGACATAGCGCAAGAAACGATCTCTTGGATTGAGGGAACGGTTTTGATCGCAGAAGATAACCCTATCAACCAACGCATCATTTTGATGCAGATGCGCGAGCTTGGTATTGAGCCAGTGATTGTCGATAACGGCCGTGAAGCATGGGAGTATCTGCAGCGAAATCAACAGGTCACTGCACTTCTAACGGACTTCCATATGCCAGAAATGGACGGTTTTGAGTTGGTTAAGCGCGTGCGTTCTTCACAGATATTTGAAACGCTCCCGATAATCGGGGTTACGGCTGAAGACTCCCGCTTGGCAAGTGAGAAAGCGAACGAACTGGGGATGGATAATGTGCTTTATAAGCCGTATGACCTGGATAAATTGAAATCCATCTTGGTTCCTTTTCTAGGACATAAAGAAAAAGTTCCACCAATAAACTGGATTGATAAGTTTACTTTACAAGATGCCCAAGAAATTGCGCAAGTGTTTAGTCAGTCGATGGCCGCTGATGTTGCCAAGTTGAAGAGCGCAGTCACTGATGCAGATAAAAGACGTGTAATTCATGGGATAAAAGGGGCAGTAGGAGCGATAGGAATTTCAATGTTAACCGATCTGTGCATTGAGGCGGAGAAGGTCAGTGCTACTGAGTTGGGTAAACATGCAGCGGAACTCATCATACATATCGAGCAGGAGATCGAGAATGTGAAACATTGGACAGAAATACATGAACAGAAAATTTAACGCGATGGTGATCGACGATCATCCTCTTCAAACCACTTTACTGACACATGCCTTACGCAAGCATGGCGCTTATGTCGCCCCATTTAACTGCGTGGATGAAGCCATTATGTACGCAGAAACCACGCAATTTGATGTGATATTTTGCGATATCATGATGCCAGGGAGAGATGGCGTCGATATGATGGAGTTGCTCGATCAGATCAACTTCCAAGGCAAAGTGGTGATAGTAAGTGCCATGGATCTTACAATTATTTCCGCGGTCAAGGCTATGTGTAGTGATTTTAGTTTCGAGGTGGTCGGTAAATTACAGAAACCTTACGACCAGCTTGAAGTCGCTGACATCGTAGGCAAAATGCAACAAGATAGACACAAGAAAGCGACGTTTATTCAACCGATCGAAGTTGAAGACCACGAGTTTATTTGGGCGTTAGATGAAGGGCGCGTAAAAAACTACTACCAGCCGTTGGTTGGTACGAAAAGTGGAGAGGTGTTAGGTTATGAGGCTCTGGCTCGCTGGTATCACCCAATACATGGTGTCTTGTCGCCTTGCCACTTTTTGAACATTGTTGAGCGTTGTGGTCTATCGAAAGCACTTTTTGATGCGGTATTTAGCAATGTTATCTACGACATCAAAAACCGTGGCTTAACGCAAAAAGTATCTATTAATGTTGATCACGCAAACCTACAAGATACTCAGTTTTCCAGCCGATTTCTTCAAATGTGCCATGACAACGACATTGAGCCTGAACAGATCACTATAGAAATCACCGAGCGCGATACGTTCCAGGCAAATGCTTCAATTTATAAAAACTTACTCAAGTTACGAATGAATGGTGTCACGGTATCTATTGATGACTTCGGCACTGGATCCTCAACGTTTGAAAAACTCGCGCAACTGCCTTTCAACGAACTCAAAATAGATCGTTCTTTTGTTCATGGTATCGAAAGTGACCCCAAAAAACGAAATATCGTCATTGCCATTCGTTCGTTGGCGAAAAGTTTAAATATTCATGTCGTCGCAGAAGGCGTTGAGGATGAAGCGACGATGAAAGTCATGCGTGAATATGGAATAGACCTTTGCCAAGGTTTTTACATCAATAAACCAATGCCCTTAGAAGCAATAACCATACTGAACTAAAAATATGAATAAATTGAACTGCTTAATCTTTGACGATCATCCACTCGTTTGTGTTGCCATTAAATACTTGCTTGAAGAGTTAGGTGTTGCAAATGAAGTGATTACGGCCACTTCTTCGAGATCTGCACTGACGGCGATAAAAGAATGCGATATCGAATTACTAATATTAGATGTTAACTTATCCGACTGTGACGGCTTCGACTTCTATAAACGTATCAAGTCGCATGGTTACGAAGGGAAAGTCATCTTTTTCTCTGCTGAAACTAGCCAAATGTACAGCCAAATGGCATTTCGTTCGGGCGCGGATGGTTATGTATGTAAATCTGAAAACCATGAAATACTTAAAGATGCCATAGAGGCGGTGGCGAAAGGGTACTCATTCTTTAAGTTTAAGCAGGTGTCTAGCGAAGTAAGGGGGGCGCCACGGCTTTCAAGCAGAGAGAGCTCGGTAATGAAGTATCTGCTACAAGGTAAATCGAACCGCGATATCGCAGAAGTATTATCTATCAGCGATAAAACTGTCAGCACTTATAAGCGTCGTGTGTTAGATAAATTTAATGTTGACAATATTGTTGAGTTAACAAGGATTGCGGGAGATCTAAAGGACGTAATATGAACGTGAATCTAAGAAATGTCTCTTTGTCACTTTTCATAGCTACCTTACTGTTTGTTACTTCGGTCGTCACTATTGGTGCGGTAGTATTCTCATATGAGAACAAGCAGTTCCACTCTTATGTCGAGCGGTTATCTAAGATAAAGCAACAAGTGATTCTGTTAGGCTTACTGACAGAATCTCAGCTTGAGCAGCATCAGAATAGCAGCACTGAAGAGATAGAGTTGGGAACCAACTTGAGCTTTCGAGATGCAATATACTCTTCAGATTCTAGTAAAAAGCTCAATTACGTTGAAGCAGTAGCACGTAAAGTGTTCCATCAGGCGGAAGAATATTTATCGAATCTTTATAAAGACACAGCTTCAACATTGTACTTTCGTTCCTATACGGGGAATAAACTTATTGTTGAGCATCCGGTTGAAGGGTTGGAAAATAATAAAAGTGTATTCGATTTAGAGGTGTGTAAAGAGAATATTTCTTGTGTTAAAGATGCTTGGAAAGGTCAATTAACGGATCGTGTATTGTTCTCCAAGCCGTTTAAGTGCCGAACTACAGGTGAACACGCATTGAGCGTCATGAGCCCGGTCTATCATCAGGGTAAACTGGTCGGGGAATTCTCTACTCAGATGCAATTAACTGTGCTTTACGAAGAAGGAAAAGCGGTAGAGTCGATAACCAACAATGGTAATAAGCAGCTGATCATTTACTTTCCTGGTTACCCATGGGCGCATTTTGCTTATACCCAATCTTATATGGCAGACAACAATAACCTGATCGTTTACCAATATCCTTTCAGCAAATTACTGGTTGATTATAGCTATCTGTATGTCATCTTTTTTATTGTTGCTTTCGCGTACTTCACCAAGGTTCACGAGTCAAATCAGAACAAGATGCAACTTGCTAACGCGTTAACTGATGTGACAAAAGATGAATTAACGGGTTTGTATAATCGAAGGTTGTTTAAAGATAGCACGTTCAAAAATCGCTTAGCTGAAGCTCCTTACTCCGTGATGGCAATTGATGGCAACCGCATTAAGAAGATTAACGATCGTTATGGGCATCATGTTGGTGACGATGCTATCACTATCATTGCTGAGTCGATGAAGAAAGTATTCAGAAACAGCGATTATCTTGTACGTACTGGGGGAGATGAGTTTTTGGCTATTCTGCCTAGTTGCAGTCGAAGCCAGGCGTCCGAGCTTGATAAAAAATTACAATGTGTTGTAAAAGACAATCGTCTAAAAGCGCTTGATATTGAAATTAGCGTCTGTACTGGATTAGCCACCAGCGAAGCACATGAAGTGCTTGATGATGTGATTATACGCGCTGATGAAGAACTGTATGAGATGAAAAAGCGACGAGATTAGTACAGCAGGGCAGTTATTATATTGTGTGTTTAAGAAAATACAGACAGTACGGTGACATAACCATTTGATAAATTTGACCAAACGAGAACTTTAGTCTTTTATATTAGGGCCGCCATTTGTAGAAAGTTGGCTGCCTTACTTTTTCTGCTAAAGAATATCCGACGTAAGTGGTGTCTCGTTTTGAATAAAGATCTCGATCTCAATCTCTTAAAAATTTTGGTTTTGCTAGAAAAGCATCGTCAGCTTAAACCGGTGGCTAAAGCACTAGGGAAAAGCGAAGCATCGATCAGTAAATATCTCGCCCGTTTGCGAGAGCAGCTCAATGATGAGTTATTTATTCGCCATCCTCACCGTTTTGAGCCAACAGACTATTTAGTGCGCCAATTACCGCAAATTACTGAAGCGCTTGATCAATTGGAAACATGTTTGCTGCGTTCGGAGTTTCAGCCAGAAAATTACGAAAAAGACATCACTATCTCGTTACCTCAAGTCGCACAGTACTCTTTTGGGCACCTGCTTGCGATGGAATTAATGTCGGTGTTTCCTAAAGCTCATATCACGATAACGACCAATAACGAGCATACGGTTGAAGACATACTACTTGGCAAAGTAGATGTTCAACTGCATTATTTTAACGATGAGCTGCCAAAGTCCATTTACCAGCACTTTGTCGGTTATGCACCGGCGGTTGTGGTAGTTGCAGAAGAATCGGGCATTACCACTTTGAAGGATGCTGCTCAATTACCTTTTGTGATGCATGGGCTAGTTGGTTGGAAGGATCGTGAACAAATTGTTAAACGTGGAATGGAGGAGAAAGGCTTGACGATCAATAGGGTCGCAACCTTTGATAACGTAAGTGCGGTACTCAAACTTGTAAAAGAGATGGGCGCTGCAACGGTATTGCACGAATTTCAATCTCCAATAGATGGTTATCGATTTATACGGGTTCCAGAATCCTATTATATAAATGGCTGGCCAAAAGTCGTTTTACAGATGAAGCAAAGTCATCGCTATGATGCCATGCACCAGCTTTTAACTGGTGCAATTGCTAAATATATGGCGATTTAACCGAAAACCTGAGTGTTCTCTGACTGCGGAAGTGTATGCAGTAATTCTATCAAAGAGGTCGCGTGGTACTTTTTCAAAATTCTTGTTTTATAAGTACTGATGGTTTTTGCGCTCAGTGACAATTGCTCAGAAATTCGTTTATTTGAATAGCCCTGAGCTAAGTAATGGAACACCATTGCTTCCCTTTTTGACAAAGCAACATTGTTTGAAGATTGTGTGTGTTTCAGTTTAAATATCGAGTAACCACGAGAAACACCCACAATAGCGTCCATAATGGTTTGTTTACTCTCGTTTTTGTTCAAAAAGCCATTTGCGCCAAGCTCATAAGCTGCTTTTGATAGGCTCGAATAGTCTTTTGAAGAGATAAAAAGAATCTTACCTTGGTACCCGGTCGCTAAAATATTTTTTGCTAAACGCATACCATCTCGATCGCCAACGACCACGTCTAAGATAATTAAATCAATCCGTTGATTTCGAACTAAGTCCATGACTTGTGAGCCACTTGTCGACTGTTTTACGTCTGCAGTATTCATTACATTGTTTACAAGAGTCGCAAGTGCTTCACTGTAAAGCGGTTGAGCATCAATAATAAGAACGTTTTTCACAGTGGACCTCATTTAATTATTAAAGTTAATTGTTTGTCCGGATACAACCTTATCGGATTGAATAGGATTGTAGGAAAATTCCGGACTAATTGAAGGAAAATGACATTTTCAAAAAACGAAATTCACTCGTGTTAGATTTCGCTTCATGTAAAGCCAGGGATTATCGAGGTATCTGGTAAGAACAGACTATTCATTTGCTATTGATGTGATTTTTACCGCTTTAAATGCCTCAAGGTACGAGCATTGAGTGCAATGTGTGTGCATTCTATTCGTCGTATTGCTGAATATAAGTCACGGCATCATCATATCACTCGTTGACTAAGGAGAGGCTAGTGATCACCAGTTCGCGTTCAGCGCCTGTATCTTGACGTCATTTGAGTATAAATACATTGTACTTTCATTTACTTTAATGAATGCTACAGAGGATTAAGCGTCTCCATGTACAGAAGGTATCTGGTAACGCTTTCGTTGTCTCATTAAAAATAAGAATGGTCTCGATGGAATTCGATTCGATAAATTACGTAGCGTTAGGGCTGATCTTTCTGGGGTCCTACGTTCAAACGGCGATTGGTTTTGGCTTAGCGATTGTTTCTGCACCTCTACTTATTATATGGTTTCCAGAATATGTTCCTGCACCTATCTGTTTAGTCGCCTTATTTATTTCATTGATGAATGCAATGAAGCACCGCAGCAGTGTTGAGATCGGAGGCTTGAAAATGGCATTGATAGGGCGGATTCCGGGATCTATTATTGGTGGGGTCATGCTGTTCTTCGTATCGACGGAAGTACTGACATTATGGATTGGTATCTTAGTACTGTTTGCCGTAATAGTAAGTGTTCTGCCATTTCGAATCGAACCGACACCAAAACGGATGACGTTTGCGGGTTTCTTTTCTGGCCTATTTGGTACCAGTTCCGCCATAGGGGGACCACCAATGGCACTTTTGCTTCAACATCAAGAAGCGAATCAGTTACGTGGCAACTTGTCGGCATTCTTTGTATTCAGTTCTATCATTTCATTGATAGTCCAGATACCTGCTGGTTTCTTCACATTGAATCATTTGGTGATAACGCTTCCTCTGTTACCTGCCGCGGCGCTTGGTTACTGGTTAGCGATGAAGACCACGCAATCCTTACCGAAAGAAAAGATCCGTATCGGTGCGCTTATACTCTGCTTTTTAAGCGGATTTACGGCCATTTTTCAGGGGCTGAGCTTGTAGGTTGTCTGACGCTGTGTCGTGAATTAACTATAGTGATAGAACGATAAACCAAAAGGAATGGATATGATCACCGCTCTCTATGCTTGTATTTTGGCTGTACTATTCATCTGGCTGGCAATCCAGGTCATCAAACAGAGACGAGTGAATAAGGTTGCTTACGCTGATGGTGGGATTGAATCTCTTCAAATCGCACGAAGTGCTCAAAGCAATGCGAGTGAATATATACCCATTACATTGATATTGATGGTTCTATTAGAGTTCAACGGAGCTCAACCGGTTTGGATTCATCTCACTGGAATCATCTTCGTGATTGGCCGTATTATTCATGCGCGAGGTATTCTGCAAGAAAGCCTGAAAGGAAGGGTTAAAGGGATGCAAGTAACCTTTTTAATCATCGTAGCATTAGTTGTTTTGAATATGATTTATTTGCCATACGGAAAACTGTGGTAATTGGCGATAAGGCGTCATCATAGAGTCGATAATCTATTAATAATAGTTTCAACAATAGGCGCGTTTAGCTTGCGAAATGCTAAGCTGGCTTTGCAGTTTGCAATAAAATGCTTAAGCAAATGGTCACTATCGATTACGTTTTAGTGAAGTTGGTTAAATATCAATCAGTTTTTATGCATTCAAAAGATGGCATGGGTTATGCCTTCAGTAGGGTGACCCTTTCTAAGCCGAGGGTCACCTAGCCAACTGACGTTGTTAGTGAACGCAATTTGTTCACGTATACATACCGCCAATCTCAGAAATTGTGGTTGGCTTTTTTTTGCCTTCAAGCCAAAGGCTTTGAGGTGATTGGGTCTATTTATTACGCGCTTCTTCGCACAAATGGCAATCGAACGTGTCGACCAAACGCGTTTATCATCGCACCTGTTACGATTAAGCCACCACCAACATAAGTCCATACTGACGGTACCTCATCAAAGATGATAATCCCTATTAGGCCAGAGAAGACAATTTGAATATAAGAGTAGGCTGAGGCTTTGCCTGCTTCTTGAGTCTGCATGGCTTTCGTCATGCCAAGTTGGCCAATTTGCGTGAAGACACCGACTAAAATCAACATGAGTGTCAGATAGAGATCCGGCACAACAAAATTGTCACCCATCAATATTATCGACGCTGGCAGGGCGACAAGAGGGAAATAAAAAATAATGACCGAACTGTCTTCTGTCCGGCTTAGTTTTCTGACGATAACATACGCGATAGAGCTACCAAATGCGCCAAATAGCGCCATCATGACACTAAATGGAGGCAGGGAGTGGTCGGCTGATAGCCCTGTTTCGGGGCGCACCATCACATAGATACCCAGTAAACATAAAGCGATACAAATCAATGTTGATAGTTGAATTCGCTCTTTCAGGAAAAATACCGCAAGTAAGGCAGTAAATGCCGGATGAATATATTGGAATATGGTCGCTTCTGCCAAAGGTAACGTAGTGACAGAGTAGTAAACACAGACCAACGCAACGGTACCGACAGCGCCACGAATAAGCAATAAAGGTTTGTTATTTCCCCAGATTGAGATTCGTTTACGTTTCACATCTAAGTAACTAATCACTAAGGAAACTAGAGCCCTTGCCGCCACGATCTCAAAAACGGGGATACCGTATAAACTGACGTGTTTAACCGTCGCGGACATCAGTGCGAAACCAAAGGCAGAAAGAACCATAAAGCGCACACCAATGGGAACCATAGTGCTGAAAGAATTAGACATACGAATGCTCGATTGTTGCGTGAAATCTCACTTTAACATACCCAGTGGTCAAAATAAGCCACTAGATAAAATGAAATTTGCCGATAAAATGACATTACAACCAGATGCCTATACACAGTGCTCATCAATAGGGAAACATCGACACATTACGTTATGTACTTGATCTAAATCTGCTTAACACAGAAGGAAACAACATGATTCCAATACAATCTACCCACGTGTCAGGTGTCGTCATTTCTGAGATCGATGGCATGATTAAAATGTTGCTATTAAAACGAGTGAAAGGTGGTTATTGGTGTCATGTAGCAGGTGGTGTTGAAGAGGGGGAGCGAGGGTGGCAAACCATTTTGAGAGAGCTCAAAGAAGAAACCCAAATTGACGATGTTGAACTGCACACGGCAGATTATCTGGAGCAGTTTTATGAAGCCCAAAAGAACTGCATCATGGTTATTCCGTGTTTTGTTATTTTCTGCCAGCCCAATCAAGGTGTCACTCTAAACCACGAGCATACTGAATATCGCTGGTGCACATTAGAAGAAGCGAAACAATTGGCGCCTTTTGCAAATCAACACAAACTTTATGAGCATGTGTGGATGTATTACGCTGATAAGTCCAAACTGACACCTTTCACTCTCATAGAACAATACTGAAGGTAAATAATGCTTCAAGCCGATGATTTACAACAGCGCTTTACGATATCTGACAGAATATCGATCGAGCCGTTAGCGTCAAAACATAGTGTAGAGCTGCTAGAAACAGTCAATGCGAATCGGGAACGGTTAACGGCTTATTTACCCTGGCCTGATTTTGTGACCAACAGAAGAGAAGCGGGTCACTATATATCCCAGAGAGTAAATAGCAACGCTGTAGATGCATATTGGTTTGCGATTTACTTCGACGATCGTTTTACGGGCGTGATAGGCTCGAAAGGGGTCGATCCTGAGACGTCCGTGACCGAGATTGCTTATTGGCTTGCGGAGCATGGCAGAGGTAATAAGTTAATTGATCAGGCGCTTTCGGTACTCATCCTTTATCTCAAAAAGAAAGGAAATGCTCAATCGATCCAATTCCATTGTTTGGAAGAGAATATAGCGAGTATCAAAATTGCAGAGCGTACCGGGGCGAAATTGAAACACTATTTGGACCATGAGCTCGATAGGCTGGATCGTTCTCAGAGGTTGGGAGTCTATGAGTTGCCTCTGACATAAAGTAAGCAAACAAAAAACCGCCAATAAAGGCGGTTTTTGTTTGCGAAGGGGTAATCGCCAAGCTTACCAAAGGCCAAGCAATTTCCACCATGCGCCACCCACAAAAATAAATACCGGGATAACGATGAGAGAGAAGATGAACCCGATTTTCCACCAGCTTTGAAGGCTGTGGAATCCTGCGCCAAACAGTATTGGAGCCGGGCCTGAAGAGTAGTGAGTCGTTGACATGTATAGATTACTGAAAATACCCAGTATGATAGCAGCTAGCATAGGTGGTGCCCCCGCTGAAATAGCGATGGCCAGGAATGCAGAATACATGGCGCTAATATGAGCCATTGCACTTGCCATTAAGTAGTGACTGTAATAATAAACCAGCAGCAGTACAACAACCGTTGTAACCCAGCCAAATCCAGACAGCGATTCGCTCATAGACTGACTGAACCAGCCGATAAAGCCCAGGCTGTTAAGTTGTGCCGCCATCATCACCAGAACGGCGAACCAAGTGATGGTATGCCAGGCTTCTTTTTCACCCAGTACCGCGTCCCAGGTAATGGTGCGTGTCATCAGCAAGAATACTAAACCCAGTAGCGCCGTAACCGTTGAATGAATGCCTAACGTTGGACCAAGAACCCAAAGTGATACCATACCGACGAAAGTGATACCAACCATGACCTCATCGCGTGACATCTTACCCATTTCAGCCAATTTCTGACGAGCAATTTCGCGCATTTCAGGGGTTTTCTTTAACTCAGGCGGAAACACAAAGTACATAACAAGTGGAATAAGGAATAAACACAGTAGGCCAGGTACGATCGCAGCGGTTGCCCAACCAGCCCATGTGATCTCGACTCCTTGTTCTTTTGCAAAGTTAGCGGCCAGAGGGTTACCTGCCATCGAAGTCAGGAACATAGCACACGTGATCGCATTACATTGGAAGATACACTGAACCAAAAATGCTCCGATACGGTTTTCTGTCCCTTTTGCAGGATCGGAGTCGTATGCGCTGGCAACAGAGCGGAATAGAGGAGAGATGATGCCACCACAACGTGCTGTCGTACTTGGCGTCGCAGGTGCAAACAGCAAATCCGTTAAAACAAGGCCGTACGCAAGACCAAGTGAGTTATGACCTAATTTTGCGATAAACCAGTAACCCACACGTCGTCCAAACCCGGTCGTGATAAAGCCGCGGGAGATGAAAAACGCAGCGGCGATCATCCAAATAGTCGGGTGAGCAAAGCCAGTGAGTGCGGTCTTTATTGGCAGTACACCAAGTAAAGTCGCTACAGTTAAGCCCGTTAAGGCCATTGCACCAAGAGGTAAAGGCGCGAGAATCAAACTCAGCACGGTCGTGACAAAAATAGCCATCATTTGCCAGGCTTGATCGGATAGTCCTTCAGGTGTCGGGATAAACCATAACATACAGCCTATCGCTACCAGCAGGAGCATCTTTATTTTGGAATCATTCATACATCCATCTCCAAGTTAATTTTTGTCAATGATAGGGTCTGGATGGTAAAGAAAACTGAGACAAATCAATTTCATGGGAAAGTTGTTTGGGCACTTATTTAACTTGGGTGTCCCGGCAGGTTCGGGCTGCAAACTCATTGAGAATAAACTTATTAAAGTAATAAAAATCATAAAATTTATCATTGGGATATCGGTCAAATTTTATCGCGTATTCCTAAATAATTCGTTCAGACTTACGGTAAGCTTTGGGCTAGGCTATCTTTAGGAACTATGACGTGTCTTTCACCTCTTTCACCTTCACTAAACAACTGGCCGCTTTACTCAGTGGTGTGATGCTATTTGTTATGTTGAGCTGGTGGAGTTACAGTGCGTATCAATTGGATGAAATCCTCACACAGCAAATCAGCTTACGAGCTCAAGTTCAATCGCAACAGCTATCTCAGTTACCCAGTCTCGTTGCTGCTGTTGCCTCTGGAAAAGCTTCATCTGTTTCAGAGATTATTACTGCAGTTCAAGCGGTGAGTGATGCAGACTTTATTACCGTTAGCGATAAAAACGGTATCAGGCTGGCACACCCCGTCGAGGAACGCATTGGCCTGCATGTTACTGGCGGTGATATCGAAAGGGCATTAAACAGTGGTGAGTCTTACCTATCGTACGGTATCGGTTCGTTAGGCCCTTCTATTCGATATATTTCGCCAATCTTTTCTGACGATGGCAGCGTAATTGGAATGATCAAAGTCGGATACCTCATTGATACATTGGATTTGTGGACCAGCGAACGCCTGTTACCTTTGTTTGTTTTCGGACTTGGAGCTGTTTGCATCTGTATTTGGTTGTCATGGAAGTTCTCACACTATGTAAGAAAACAGATGCAGGAGATGGAACCCTGGCAGCTTAGGCAGGCGTTAAAAACGTATCAGGGGGTTTTGGAGGCGACTTATGAAGGATTGGTGGCAATAAACTCAGAAGGACATTTATACCTTATTAATGATTCGGCTCGTTCGATGCTGAATTATAACAAAGAGCATGGTGACGAATTCATCGATGGTGTGGATAACCCGACCTGTTTTTCTCTAGATGGGGAAGACTACATCAATGGGTTAATTCGTGTGAATGGCAAAAACTTGGTGGTTAACCGAGTGACGCTACGTACCTCTAGCGGAGAATCTTATGGAGCAGTGTTTAGTTTACGCGACCAAAATGAGATGCACGTACTTTCGGAGAAAATAAGTCAGGTAAACCAGTATATGGAGAACATGAGAGTGACTCGGCACGAATATCAAAATAAACTCTCGACTATTTCAGGCTTGCTACAGATGGGGGCCTACGAAAAAGCATTAGCGGTTTGTTTATCGCAAGCTAAAGCCAGCCAGTCACAACTGGACTCATTACACGCTCTTCTTCACCAGCCTGCATTATCTGCGTTGATTTTGGCTAAAGCCAGTAAAGCGAATGAGCTTGGCGTTGCATTTAGCATTGATTGCCAAAGTGATTTGTGTCGGCTCTCTAAGCGTTTATCGGAAGAGCAAATGTGTGGGTTAATAGGCAACCTGGCACAAAACTCATTGGACGCAGTGAAAGGAAAAGAGGATGGTCGTGTCGATATTCATATCTCAGAATCCGAGTGTGAGTACACTATCCAAATAGTAAACAATGGGCCGATGATTGAAAGTGGGCTTGAAACCTTGTGCGAGCTGGGTTTTACCAGCAAACAAAGCAGAACTGAACATGGCGTGGGTATGCACATCGTACGTTCTATTGTTGAGCAAGGACTTGGCCATATGGAACTTGATAGCGACGAGTTAGAAACCGCATTCACGGTGTATTTTTCAAAGGAGATGGCATGATAAAAGTTGTGATTGTAGAAGATGATCCTAGTATTGCTGAGCTGCATCACTACTTTATTGAACAAGTCGAACAGTATCAGGTGGTTGGTATTGGGGGTAGCGTTCAGATCGCTCGCCAATTGGTGGATCGAATTCGTCCTGATTTAGTCATTGTAGACAACTTTCTTCCTGACGGTTTGGGTGTCGATCTGGTCTATCAGTGGCTCAGTAATGAACATAGGCCAGAATGCATTCTGGTTACGGCTGCAAATGATTCTGATACCGTTCAAAAAGCCCACCGATTTGGCGCGTTTGATTATTTGGTCAAGCCAATGGATTATTCGCGCCTTACAGAAAGCTTGCAGCGATTTGCAAAAGTGAAAAATCACATGAGTAGTCAAGACATCTTTCGGCAATCGCAGTTAGATGATCTCTTTCATTCCGGTAAGTCGAATAAGGTAGAGCTAACTCAAGTTGAGTTAGCAGGGCTTGACCCTTTTATGTATCGACAGGTTATAGACCTGTTCACTCATATCCATATCGAACATACCGCCGCCAGCATATCTGAACAATTGCCGATCAGTAAAAGTACGGCTCGCCGCTATCTGGACAAAGCGGTAGAGCAGGGAGACTTGGTGGCATTTCTAGAGCATGGAAAGGTAGGTCGTCCGACGCGGGTTTATCGCAATAAGCATGTATCAGAAAGTTAACAAACCTTAATCTGTCGTCAAAAGAAAGGCTCTTTACGTGTATTCGTTAAGAGCCTTTTCGAGGTTTAGGGGGAGCATTAATGTAGAACCTCACTACTGAACCTTAGGAATTTACAGTCGTTCATCAACGCTTTAAACGACTCTTTGTCTAGTTTGATCAATGTTTCATGGTCACCCGCTTCTAGATAGACATGATCCAGATTTGCTAATCTTTCATCGCATACCGTTGCCATGTGATATGGGCTACCAATTGGCGGTACTGCGCCATGTTCACAGTCGGTAAAAAGTCGATAAACCATGCTCTCTTTAACCAAATGGAAAGAAGCGTTGAACTCATCGTTTAATCTCGACAAGCTGATTTTATTATTGGCCGGTAATACCGCCATCATATGATGACCCTCATGATCTTCAAGGATCACTCCTTTCGCCAAATTCATCAAAGGTATACCTGCTGATACACCACTTTGAAGCGAGCTATGACTGTGGCTGTGATTCACTGTTTGAAAGTGAATATTGTGATCAGTCAGATATTGATCTAATCGGGTTGCAATCGTCATAAAGCCTCCACGTGTATTACACCACTAGAAGTATAGGAGATAAGTGAAGTAATAGCTTATTTTCTCTTTGTTCAATGACGCTTATATGCACCTGTCCTACGCTTACGTTAAAGCCTGTGATACCGACAGGCAATAACAGAAGTGGAGGCAACATGAGTAAACCAATTATCGCCGATAACAAGCCGATCAAAGTCAGCTTGGTGGAAGGTCAAGAGTATTACTTCTGTCGTTGTGGGCGTTCTAAAAGCCAACCCTATTGTGATGGTTCACATTCAGGAACTGGCTTAAAGCCGATGAGTTTTATCGCCGAAAAAGATGAAGAAGCTTACTTATGTCGCTGCAAACAGACCTCCAACGCACCGTTTTGCGATGGTACCCATAAGCAATTTACAGCGGACCAGATAGGACACGAAGCACCCGAAGTGAAAAAAGAGAAAAGTGGTAAACCAGCGGCGGCTTCGACACAAGAAGAACCTACGTTGGAGTTTATTCACCAATTGGCCAGAGAAGGGCTATCTAAACTCGGAAATCATGGCCCCATGGTAGCAATGGGGGTACCAAGGCATCTTTTACCCCATTGGGATGCGATACAAATCATGGTCGCCCAGATGGCGGCTCAACCGCTAATGGAAGATGTGCCAGTAGCAACCGAGTTAATTGTTGGGCCAAACGCTCGTAAGCCTCTCAAGTTGGCGATTCCTTTATTAGTTTCGGACATGAGCTTTGGAGCGCTATCTGAAGAAGCAAAAATTGCGCTCGCTAAGGGAGCGCAATTAGCAGGGACAGGGATTTGTTCTGGCGAAGGTGGTATGTTGCCTGAAGAGCAAGCTGAAAACTCTCGGTATTTGTATGAACTTGCTAGCGCGCAGTTTGGCTACGAAGAATCAAAGTTGCATAGTGTTCAGGCTTTCCATTTCAAAGGCGGACAAGGAGCTAAAACGGGCACAGGAGGACACCTGCCGGGCAGTAAAAACGTAGGAAGAATAGCGGAAATACGTGGCATTCCTGAAGGAGAACCTGCGATATCGCCTCCGACATTTAAAGATCTACATACGGCTCGTGACTTCAGGAAGTTTGCCGATAGAGTCCGTGATATCAGTGGAGGAATACCCATCGGCTTTAAGCTCAGTGCGAATCATATTGAACAAGATATTCAGTTTGCTTTGGATGCAAGTGCGGATTACATCATTCTTGACGGTCGTGGCGGTGGTACGGGTTCCGCACCATCAATGTTCCGCGATCACATCAGTGTACCAACCATTCCTGCTTTAGCTCGTGCTCGCAAATACTTGGATGAAAAAGGTATTGGTGACAATGTCACGCTGATTGTGACTGGTGGATTGAGAGTACCAATGGACTTTGTTAAAGCCTTGGCTTTAGGGGCGGATGGCGTAGCCATTGCAAATAGTGCGATGCAATCTATTGGTTGCGTTGCGGCACGAATTTGTAACACCAACAATTGTCCAGCTGGTATTGCCACGCAAAAAGCGGATTTAAGACAGCGTCTTGATATAGACAAATCATCCAGACAATTGAAGAACTTTTTTGACGCTTCTGTAGAGCTGATGCAGGTAATGGCCAGAGCATGTGGGCACGACGCCCTAGGTAAATTCAACATGAATGATTTAGCCACGTGGGACAGAAATATGTCGTATTTATCAGGGATCAAATACTCAGGAGTTATTGAGCTCGGCGGATGATCGATTGACGAAAAACTGGGTATATAACTGGTAGTGATTTAAGGTTTTTGCCCAATCAAAAACCTTGTTCAAAAAGTCAAACGCAACCTAGTGTATAGACTACGCTGTTATAAATGAATACTTTCCATTCATTTGAGCGTGAGAACATTTGTATTTGCGGCGTCTGTTACCCAACAAAGGAGTACTTTATGAGCGACAAAAATGGCGGTTCAGTAGGTAAATGTCCGGTGATGCATGGTGGGCAAACATCTACAGACAAGTCAGTGATGGATTGGTGGCCAAACGCGCTAAATTTAGACATCCTGCATCAACATGATTCCAAAACAAATCCATACGGTAACGACTTCGATTACAAAGAAGAATTGAAAAAGTTAGACGTCGATGCGCTGAAAAAAGATTTGAAAGATTTAATGACGGACAGCCAAGATTGGTGGCCTGCGGACTGGGGGCACTACGGAGGTCTGATGATTCGAATGGCTTGGCATGCTGCTGGTAGCTACCGTATAGCAGACGGTCGTGGCGGTGGTTCTACTGGCAATCAACGTTTTGCACCTCTCAACTCGTGGCCAGATAATGCTAACCTCGACAAAGCAAGACGACTCCTTTGGCCAATTAAAAGAAAATACGGTAACAAACTAAGTTGGGCGGATCTGATTCTTCTGGCTGGTAACATGGCTTATGAATCGATGGGCTTCAAAACCTTCGGTTTTGGTTTCGGCCGTGAAGATATCTGGCATCCTGAAAAAGACACGTACTGGGGCTCGGAAAAAGAGTGGCTCGCACCGAGTGGTGGAGAAGGAACGCGTTACTCAGGTGAGCGTGACTTGGAAAACCCACTTGCGGCAGTAATGATGGGCCTTATTTACGTTAACCCTGAAGGTGTGGATGGCAATCCTGATCCATTAAAAACCGCGGCAGACATGCGTGTTACTTTCTCGCGTATGGCGATGAATGATGAAGAAACTGTTGCACTTACGGCTGGTGGTCATACCGTCGGTAAATGTCACGGCAACGGTGATGCCGAAAATGTTGGCCCGGAACCAGAGGCTGCAGATCTTGAAGAACAAGGTCTTGGTTGGATGAATCACACTACGCGTGGTATCGGACGTGATGCAGTGACCAGTGGCCTTGAAGGTGCATGGACCACGAATCCAACCCAGTGGGATAATGGTTATTTCCACCTGTTGTTTAAGTATGATTGGGAGCAGAAAATGAGCCCAGCGGGGGCTCATCAATGGGAACCTGTCAATATCGACGAACAAGACAAGCCCGTTGATGTCGAAGATAGCTCGAAGCGATACAACCCAATCATGACCGATGCGGATATGGCACTGAAAATGGACCCTGAATATCGTAAAATTTCAGAGCGATTCCAAAACGATCAAGCGGCTTTCGAAGATGCGTTTGCTCGTGCTTGGTTCAAACTTACTCACCGTGATTTAGGACCAAAATCTTGCTATTTAGGGCCAGATGTACCGGCTGAAGATTTGATATGGCAAGATCCAATACCAGCAGGGAGTACTGGTTATGACGTTGATTCGGTCAAAACCAAGATTGAAGCCAGTGGTTTAAGCATTGGTGACTTGGTAAGTACGGCTTGGGATAGCGCACGTACATTCCGAGGTTCGGACCGTCGTGGTGGTGCAAATGGTGCTCGAGTTCGCCTCGCCCCACAAAAGGATTGGCAAGGTAACGAGCCACAACGTTTGAGTAAAGTGTTACCGATTCTTGAGAAAATTGCTTCTGAATCAGGATGTAGTGTCGCAGATGCCATCGTTCTTGGTGGTAACGTTGGTGTTGAGTTGGCCGCACGTGCAGCCGGTTATAATGTCACGGTTCCGTTTTCACCTGGCCGTGGTGATGCGACTCAAGAGATGACTGACGTCGATTCTTTTGAGGTGCTTGAACCTTTGGCAGATGGGTACCGAAACTGGTTGATGAAAGATTATGCCGTTAAACCAGAAGAATTGATGTTAGATCGCACTCAGTTAATGGGTCTGACTGCACCAGAAATGACTGTGCTTGTCGGAGGTATGCGTGTAATGGGCACCAACTACGGTGGTAGCGCAGATGGCGTATTTACCGACCGCGTCGGCACCTTGTCTAATGACTTCTTCATTAACTTAACCGACATGGCATACCAGTGGGTTCCGAAAGGTGAGAATCAATACGAAGTCGTCGATCGCAAATCGGGCGCAGTGAAGTGGACGGCAACCAGAATCGACCTTGTTTTCGGTTCTAACTCCATTTTGCGCTCTTATGCGGAAGTGTATGCGCAAGATGATAATCAGGAAAAATTCGTTCATGATTTTATCGCCGCTTGGGCAAAAGTGATGGATGCTGATCGCTTTGATCTCTAGCGAAACAAGAGAATATTGTTATCAACTGTCACACAATAAAATCAGGCGGACATGATGTCCGTCTGTTTTTTTATAAGTGGCATAGGCGATCTCACCACGCACTCAAACCCGTTTTGGACGTTAACCATCTAGAAATCAAAGAAAGCGTATTGAATAGCAATTAAACTGTGTTGAACGGCCAACCCAAGTGCAGAGTTATGACTCAAAATGCTATTCAAAAAAAAATCGCTAGCTTCTCTCGCATAGAAGAGGCGTTGAATTATTTCGAGATCGAGTTCGACAGCCAATTTATCGAGAGTAATCGCACCGAATTAGTAAAGCGATTTAACGGCTACTTAATTTTGACCAAACCCGATGATTGGTTTTCAGCCCGTCGAGCACTCAAGAATGCGTACTGCAAAGTGCAACGAAGTTTGCTGGACAAAACTACCCGTTCAGCATGCCGAGGCTGTACTAGCTGTCAAAGACGGTAAACATTGTGGTTTAATATTGGTACTTGCGCCTGAAAAACATTCCATGGAGGGAATATGAAAGAGTTCGACGAATTACTCTCAATCGCGACGAGGAAGTCAGAGTTTGATCTGACCAATACCTGGTTTAAAGGTGTCGAGACCTATCTGGTTGCAATTGGTAAAGAAGTGGAAGAGGTACGTGAAGAAATAGCCGAAGGTCGGCTCTGTTATCTGGAAGATGAACTTGGCGACGTGCTCTGGAACTATCTGAACGTTTTAAAAGCGCTGCAAAGAGAGAAGGGCATTGACCCTAAGAAAGTTCTGGATAGGGCTTGTAAGAAATATGAACAACGCGTGTCAGCTATCGAATCTGGCAGCAGTTGGGAAGGCGTAAAATTGAAACAAAAAGAAGCGTTAAGTATCGAGTTGGCAGAACAACCAGAAAACAAGCGGAGCGTCATCTAACGATAGAGATACGTATCGTATCGGACTATACATGGCGTAAGTCTGACTATAAACAGACACAAGCAGATGCTAAACTACGCGTCTGTTTTACTTAGTGATTAAAGGTAATTTGATGAACCCGATTCTTGCAATGCTGAAAGAGAACAATATCAGTGATGCTCAGGTTAATGAGCTATTTCAGGCGTTGACGCAAAACCCTCTTGCAGCAATGGCAACTATCAGCCAGTTGGGTCTACCTCAGGAGCAGCTTCAAGCATTGATGGCGCAAGTGATGCAAAATCCTGTGTTAATTAAAGAAGCTGTGGAAGAGTTAGGTTTGGACTTTTCAAAAGTTGTTGAAGCGAAAGAAAAACTTCAGCAATAACAAAGTAAACTCAAACAACGATAAAAAGCCGCTAAAACATTAAGTTGTTTTAGCGGCTTTATTTTTAAGCACTTTTTATTCGCTTGTCAGCTAGCTCGGTTAACCATATGCAACACTAGGGAACCACAACACCAATTGTGGCCATACGACCAGACAGATTAATGCGATTAACTGGATAGCGATAAACGGCATCACCCCGCGATAGATATCCTTTAGGGAAACCCCTTCAGGGCAAACGCCTTTTAAGTAGAACAAAGCGAAGCCAACTGGTGGTGTAAGGAAGCTGGTTTGCAGCGCCATTGCGACGAGCATAACAAACCATACCAGACTTGGGTTATCCACCACGCCATGACCGTCAAGCTCAATTCCTAAGCTTGCCACCACAGGTGCTAACAACGGCAGTGCGATAAGGGTGATTTCTATCCAGTCGAGGAAGAATCCAAGCAGGAACACGATTAACAGAATAAACGCGATAATGCCGTATTGACCGAAAGGCAAGCCACTCAGGAATGACTCAATCAGTTCGTCACCGCCTAACTCCCTCAGCACCAACGCAAAACAGGATGCACCCAAGAAGATCATGAATATGTAGGCGGTCGTCCCATAGGAAGAGAGCAGAACTTCTTTCAGAACTTTTAAGTTGAGCTTTTTATTAGAAGCAGCAAGTAGTGTTGCACCTAAAGCGCCAATACCAGAAGCTTCTGTCGGTGTCGCTATCCCTGCGAAAATTGAACCTAACACACAGAAAATTAGGATAACTGTCGGTGTGATATCCTTGAATACTTGTAAGATTAGGCTCCAATCAACAGGTTCTACATTTTCTGGAATCGGCGCTTTGCTTGGTGTCATTTTACCAACGGTAAGGATATACATAATGTATAAGCTACCCAGTAACAGACCCGGCATAATCGCGCCCATAAATAGGTCGCCAACCGATAACCCGAGTTGGTCTGCCATAATCACTAACATGATGGATGGCGGAAGCAGTATTCCTAATGTACCTGCTGATGCGACCGTTCCAAGTGCCAGAGGAAGATGATAGCCCTGACGCATCATGCTCGGCAGAGACATCACCGTTAACAGCACAACCGATGCACCAATGATGCCTGTAGAGGCGGCGAGTATGATACCAATCGCCATCACGGTAATGGCTAAGCCGCCGTGCACTTTACCGAATAGCGCCTGCATCGAGGTCATCAGTTTTTCGGCAATGCCGGACTTGTCGAGCATGTTGCCCATAAAGATAAACATCGGCAGGGCAACTAATATCCAGTTATCCATCACCTTATAAATACGGTTAACAACGAGACCGAGGGTGGTGTAATCGAGCCCGGTAAACGTGTCTAGATAAAGGTCGGCAAAATAACCGATTGCTGCGAAGACGATGCCAATCCCACCGAGCACGTACGCTACGGGAATACCAGTGAATAACAGCAGGATGAACGAGCCAAACATGGCGATAACAATCCATTCATTCGCTTCCATGATCGTCTCCTTTGATTAAGGTATCCAGATCGCGTAATAGTTTCGTCACCATTGAGAGCAACAGCAGACTAAAGCTTAAAGGGATCACGGCTTTTATCACCCAGCGATAAGGCAAGCCGGAAGGTGGCTACCAAAGGCAATAGGGGTTTTTAGCAGTACCTTCTTATCAGCAGCCTGAGCACTAACAGAAAGACCAGAAGCGGTAAGCATTAACGCAGTAGCAATGGCAACTTTCTTAAGATTCATGGAGATCTCCTTGTTTGGGTATTCCTTGTTAATATTGCTAAATGTGAACAGAGTGCATTGAAAGATGTAAATGCAATGTTACATTGAGCTTTAGTTTAGGAAGGAGATTGGATGCTCCCTATTAGCAAAAATGCGCAAATTGTGTCGGTATTAAGTGCAGTTTTTGATAAGAAGATTCAGTAAAACTACGTATAAAAACGGATTAGAAAAATGGGATTGGTTAGCAACCGCAGGCTTACAATAAACATCATATTACTATCAATCGTTCCATTGATTTTGGTAGCAGAAAAAGTTCATCAAGCAGGTGGAGCAAATCACCTTTAGCGCTGCCCAAGCGATAAGCAACGACAAACCTGTGATGTACATTACTGAGCGTGCTGTGTTCCAACTGTCTCACTCTGGATTAGAGCTGATTGAAATCGCCCCTGGTGTGGACTTAGAAAAAGACATCCTACAGCAGATGGAATTCATGCCTGTCATTAGTTCGTCACTGAAAGTAATGCCAAATGCCATCTTTCAGCCATCATTCGAATTTACGCTATAAACGCTGGGTAACTATTTAATTTCTACTAAAGGATTAGGATATGTTTGAAAACAAAGTCTGCATCGTCACTGGCGCTGCACAGGGTATTGGTCGTGCCATTGCAGAACGATTTGCCAACAATGGTGCACAGTGTGTTTACGCCTTGGATGTGAACGCTCAAAGTCTACAAAGTGCGTTTAGCGCTCATGGAAATGTTAAACCAGTCGTCATTAATATCTGTGACAGACAGGCGATTCAAAATTTAGTTGAAAACATCAGAGAAGCGCATTCAAAAATTGATGTTTTAGTGAACAATGCCGGGGTTACCCGTGATGCATTGTTGGAAAAAATGACGGAACAAGACTGGGACTTCGTGATCGATGTTAACCTCAAAGGTGTTTTTAACCTGACTCAAGCGGTTGCACCAATTATGATGGAAAACAATTATGGCTCTATTGTGACCATGTCTTCGGTAGTGGGGACCGATGGTAATATTGGACAGTCTAACTACGCAGCAACCAAAGGTGGCGTGATCGCGATGACGAAAGGCTGGGCAAAGGAGTTTGCACGTAAAGGGGCTCAGGTTCGTGCTAATTGTGTTGCTCCAGGTTTTATTGAAACGCCGATGACAGCCGATTTACCAACAAAAGTCCTCGAACTCATGAAACAGAAAACGCCGCTCGGCAGAATGGGTACCGCAGAAGATATTACCAATGGCGTCGAGTTTTTGGCCAGTGACAAGTCTAGCTTCATTACTGGGCAGGTGCTAAAGATAGATGGCGGTTTAGTTTTGTAATGCTATGAAAGTAAAAATTGAGAGCGACTCGATCACCTTACGGATTCCGGATTAATAGGTCTCGCCGAAGAGAGGTATCGGTCGCCCCATAATGGTGACTTGTGCACGTAAACGCGAACGATTCATTCGCCGAAGTTCTTAGTTAAGGAAACGAAACGATTCTTACTTCAACTATGTTACACCACCGTCAGTATTTGGTGAAATCCTCTTGATTAAGTCGGTTTAGACTATTTCTATCTCGGTCATGGGTATAGAATTTAATGGATTACATTGGATGAATAAGAGCTAACCATTGAAGACGAAAATAAAAGCAAAAATCTTTGCCTTATCTGCTGCTGCGTTGCTGCTTAACGGGTGTGCTAGCTACCGCATCACTGAGCGAGATATGAATCAATATCTCCAAGACAAAGCGACAATTAATCAATCTGTTGGGGTTGAAAACGTCATGTATGCGCAAGTGTCTGTAGCTGACCTTGAGGTTAAAATTGGCCGAGTAGACAATGATCGTATTTCGGTGTTTGCTAACACAACGGCGGATATACAGTTTTTAACTCAACGAACGGTAGGCTTAGATCTCGACCTTGAATTTAGCGCGATTCCTAGATACGACCAAAAAACGGGTGAAGTGTTTCTGCAATCACTTCGTTTGGAGAAGTTTGAAGACAAAAGCAATTTGCTGACACCGGAAATTAGCAATCTAATTAAACCGGCTGTTTCGATGATCGGCTACGCACTATCAAATCAGCCGGTTTACAAGCTAGAAAGTGATAAAGTGCAATCCATTCTTCTGAAGTCAGCAAACCCTAATCTAGTTATCAAAAACAACCAATTGGTGATTGAACTGTTCGACTAACTACTCATTCAGTCGCATCCGCCGCAGACTTATCGGTTTAGGTTTAGGTTTCGGTGGAATGTGGAACAACGATGTCTATTCGCAAGGCTTAATCGTAATGGATTACTGGGATCAAACTGGTGAGTTTATTGAGCAAATGGGTCAATGGATAAAAGAAGGTACAGTAAAGTCCTAATAGCCAGTCAGTTAACCTGACTGGATTTTTATATCGGATATTTTTGGGTTGGCGCAATGGCTAGCCACTTGTCGCTTAAATAGTACAAACAACATGAAAAGCTTACAAAGTCACGATATCCTAGCAGGACAACAAAGCAACCTGTGCTCAGGTTCAGACAGCCTTTATATTTATGGCAGAAAGTGAATTCAAATGAAGTTTATCCATACCTCAGATTGGCACCTTGGCCGACAATTCCACAACGTTTCATTATTAGATGATCAACAAGCGGTTCTCGAGCAATTGATCAAATACATTGAAGATAATCCAGTCGATGCAGTCGTGGTCGCAGGGGATGTGTATGACCGCTCTGTACCTCCTACTGTCGCCATAGAATTGCTCAACCGAGTGGTAAAGCGAATTTGTACCGAACTTAAAACACCGATGATTTTGATTTCTGGTAATCACGATGGTGCGGAGCGCTTGGGCTTTGGTTCTGAACAGATGAAAAATTCGGGTTTACATATCATCAGTAACTTTGATGACATGCTTTCGCCTGTAGTGGTAAAGACCAAGTCAGCTGGTGAGGTCGCTCTTTATGGTATGCCGTATAACGATCCTGAACAGGTAAGGTTTGCATACAAAGAACCAGTTTCTACCCACGATGCAGCACACAAGCTGTTAGTTGGAAAAATTACGGAGCAGTTTCAACCACAACAAAAAAAGGTGCTCATCAGCCACTGTTTTGTTGATGGGGCCATTGAGTCTGACTCGGAGCGCCCGCTTTCTATAGGCGGGTCTGACCGCGTCAGTCATGAGCACTTTCTGGATTTCGACTATGTTGCACTTGGCCATTTGCATCAGCCGCAAAAGAAAGGAGAAGAGTACATTCGTTACTCAGGCTCTTTGATGAAATACAGCTTTGGTGAACAGAACCAAAAGAAAGGTTTCACACTTGTGGAAATCAATCAGAGTGGGTTTGGTTCTGCTGAGCATATTGAGCTAGTCGCCCCGCATGAGATGCGAATTATTGAAGGTGATTTAGAGCAGATCATCGAGAAAGGGAAAACGGATCCAAAGAATGAGGACTACTTGCTTGTTCGTCTGATGGATAAGCATGCTATTTTGAACCCGATGGAAAAACTACGTGCGGTCTACCCAAATGTTTTACACCTGGAGAAACCGGGCATGTTGATTGGTGTTGAACAGGAAATGGCGCAAGCCAAACTCGCTCGTAGTGAAATGGATATGTTCCGTGACTTCTTCACTGAAGCGCAGGACAGCCAGTTATCTCAAGAACAAGAACAAGCCGTCAACGATATTATCAAGCAATTATCACAGCAGTAAGGACCAAAGATGAAGCCTATTAAACTCACAATGCAAGCTTTTGGTCCATTTGCAAAAACGGAAACCATCAATTTTGAAAAGCTTGGTAGTAATCCTTTATTTTTGATTAATGGCCCAACAGGCTCGGGCAAAACATCTATCCTCGATGCAATTTGTTTCGCACTTTATGGCGAAACGACAGGTAACGAGCGTCAGGGTATTCAGATGCGATGTGATTTGGCAGCTATAGATTTACCTACCGAAGTTGCGCTCGAATTTTCTCTGCACAGTAAGGTTTACCGCGTTGTTCGTGCTCCAGAACAAGAAGCGCCGAAGGCTCGTGGTGATGGTATGACGGTGAGAAAGCACATCGCATCACTGTATGAACTAGGTGAAAACGAGAAACTGATTACCAGTAAAACCACGCAGGTTAAAACCGAGATCACTAACATTATTGGCTTAACAGAAACGCAGTTTCGCCAAGTAATGGTACTGCCTCAGGGTAAATTCCGCGAGTTGTTGCTGGCAAGTTCCAAAGATCGTGAGGAGATTTTCGGCCAACTATTTCAGACCGACATTTACAAGAAAATTGAGTACGCACTGAAAGACAAAGCAAGTGCGATCAGTAAAGCAAAGAATGAATTTGATAACCAGATTCGAGGTGCGTTGCAAGTTGCGGGAGTAAGTACAGAAGAAGAGTTGGCTCTGCAGAGAGAAAACCTTTCAGCGCAGCTTGAAGAAGAGAAAAAGAGTGAACAAGTTTGTCTGGAAAAGCTAAACAGCATTAAGTCCGAGTTACAAAAAGCTCAGGCATTGTCTGAAGAGTTTACTCGCCGAGAGCAAGCTGAGCTATCGCTAAAGTTACATCTAGAGAACACTGAAGCGATAGGTGTACGCCAGGAGCAATTAGACAGAGCGAAGAGCGCGAGTAAAATTGAGTTGCAGTACGTCTCCTTACAGAATACCAAGGCGCAATCACAACAGTTAACTCATAAGATTGCCACACTGGGCCATCACTTAACTGAAGCCAAGAACGTGGTGATGGGAAAAGAAGGTGAGTTGAAAACTGCGAAGCAGAATGCTGAATCAGTGCCTCAATTGACGCAGTTGCAGTTTAATCTTGAAGGAATGAAAGAGAAGCTGATTGAAAAAGCGGACTTGGAAACCAAGATCGCAAATGGATTACAAGAGAAACAGCAATTCGAAGCAAAACTACAGCAATACGTCACTTTAAAAGAAAAACTGACCTTAGACGCGCAGCAGGGGCAAAAGACTCTGGAGCAAGCCCGTGTTGATGTTGCGTTAGTGAGTAGTATTGATGCTGAAATCAAGCAAAAGCAACGTCTTCTGCAAGATGTCCAAAAACTGGTTAGTTTGAAACAAGAGTACTCGAAACATGACACTTTAACTGCTGACAAGCAACAAAAGGTTGAGCAAGCGAATCTAACGTATGTAAAGGCGCAGCAGTCGGCTGATCGTTTAGAGCTAAAATGGCACAACGCGCAAGCGGCGGTTTTAGCTCAAAGGTTGCGAACAGGGGAGGCATGTCCCGTTTGTGGCAGTTGTGAACATCCGCATCCAGCACAATTTACCGAAGAAGAGGTAACAAAAGAGCAAGTTCAAACGGCTCGTGCTCAGGAGCGAGATGCACAAGCGTCATACAATCAGCTTAGTAACCAACTGGAACAGCATCATGTTGTCGCTCAGCAATATCAAAAACAATTGGATGAGCTTTCACAAGAGCTTGGTGAGCAAGCGAAAACTGAAGTGGTAACGATTCAAACTGAGCTTCAATTAGCAAATGAGAGGTTACAACAACTGACTGCTATTGATATCGCCCAGTTGGAGAAAGACGTTGAACAGCTTAACCAGCGCTGCATTGTTGGAGAAACAAAGATCAACGATCTGAAAAATCAGATGGCTGCCAATGATTCTACGGTTAAGGCGAATCAAGGTCAGCTAAATAAATTGTTGGCAAATCTTGACCCGAAATACAGTTCAGTAGAAGCAGTAAAGCACGAAATTACTCAAATCAAGGAGCAGATTAAGCACCTTAATGATAGTTTGGAAAGTGCGCAAATGCAGCTTCAACAAGCCATGTTGGCCAAATCGGATATTGAAAGTCAGCTCACCACTAACAAGCAATGGTTAGCGGAGTCAGAATTAAAGCTCAACGACGCACAAACCAACTGGCAAAAAGCGCTGGATGAAAGCCGTTTTGATGATGAAGCAAGTTATCTTCAGCATAAGGCGACGGAACAGGAGCTAGAAGCCTGGCAGAAAGAAATAGACGAGTTTAAGCAGTTTCAAATCAAGCTAGAACAAACGTTGCATGACCTCAATCAAGTGCTGAAAGATCTCAAAAAACCTGATCTTGAAGCGATTAATGCCAGATTAAACACTCAGCAGCAGCTCTACGTCGATTCGCGAAACAAGCTAGATTCTGTGCGTTCTATTTTCGAACGTATTGAAAAAGTACGCCGTGATATTGCGGCCTTACATGAAAAGAACAGCAAGCTAGAAGCAGAATATAAAGTCTTTGGTACGCTTTATGATGTGGCGAGTGGCAAAACAGGTAGTCGTATCAGTTTGCATCGTTTTGTCCTCGGTGTGCTTTTAGATGATGTTCTGATCCAATCTTCTCAGCGATTAAGCTTGATGAGTAAAGGCCGTTACATTTTAGCTCGTAAGACAGAGGGGTTTAAAGGAGCGGCAGGTCGTGGGCTTGATCTCGTGGTTGAAGATGGCTACACCGGTAAAATGCGAGATGTTGCTACGCTTTCTGGTGGTGAGTCTTTCATGGCTGCACTGGCTTTAGCGCTTGGTCTATCTGATGTCGTACAGTCCTACAGCGGTGGTATTCGCTTAGATACACTGTTCATTGATGAAGGCTTTGGTAGCTTGGATCCTGAGTCTTTGGATCTTGCAATTCAAACCTTGGTCGACCTGCAGCAAACGGGCCGTATGATCGGTGTGATTTCTCACGTGTCGGAGCTTAAAGAACAGATGGCACAGCGAATTGATGTTGAGCCGTCGCGTGTTGGTTCAACCGTTGCGGTTAAGTCTCAAATGGCGTTAGCTGATCAATCGCTATAATAATCCAATATACGTGTGCGTTGCTGCTGCGATAGTTAGCCAGCAGTAACGCAATTCCTCTCAAGCGTTTTCTTATTCACAAAACATCTACTGGTTAATGTGGTACGGCTTATCTTTCGCGGTGAATTTTAAGCACTTAACAGTCAGATTGATAAAAATATAAATAAATTGCTGTCAAAATGTTGTTCTGGTCAGGATCTCAAGCTATATATTATACGTGTTTCATAACACGTAACTCTCCCGATTAAGTAGTCAGATTCGGGTTCATATTTCGCCTGAAAAGGAGCGTAATTATGGCCATCGGCGACGAACTATCCAGCATAGATTTTGAATCTATGATAGGCGGTCCACTCAATGCAGTGGTTCGCGCACAAGCTCAATCAGCACAAACATCCGTAGACTTTATCAAGTCTGTCGGTTTTGAAGCTGAGAGTAATGAACCAACCATGATCACCTTCAGTTATATGAAGGCTATTGAAGTCAGGAATGAACAAGGAGAAGTCACAGGAACAGAACCGAAAAAGTTCGACCTGACCGTTCCCATCTTAACGATGTTACCTATTCCGTTTATTCGTGTGGAAGAAACAACGATTGCATTTAACGCCAAAATTAATTCGGTGCAGCAATCAACGACATCATCCTCGCATGATCTTAATACGAAACTATCAGTAAAAGCTGGTTGGGGGCCTGTATCGGCCAAGCTTAGTGCGAGTTACTCGTATAAGAAATCCACATCTAGCTCATCGAAAATTGAACGAACTTACAGTATGTCTGTGAATGTGCGTGCAGTTCAAGATGAATTACCCGCAGGCACGGAGAAGTTGCTAGGTATTCTTGAAAACTCCATAACTGAAGTTGAGTCACCAGCTTAAACAGTCGATGACTAGTTCGAAAATGAATAGGGAGGTTGTATGTCTGAGTTAAGTGAAGTCTTAGGCGCGTTGATGATCAGTCTGGTCCATGCGCGCAGGCTGGCCGATGAGGAAACTGCAGCGGTTGCCGAATATTATAAGGATCATCCTCTGCTTGAAGGAATGAGTCTCCCGCGAGTGCGGGTGCCAGAGCTAACCATTGATATGCCGTTAACCATCGACAAACAGATCCCTGCGAAAGTCGCAGAGCTCGATAGTCCGCGTGTTTTACACCAAGCGTTGATGGCTCAGCTAACCAAGTCACTAGACGACGAAGACATACTTAGCCGAACTAAAACCTTTCAAAACAACTTCGACAAAGAGGTGAAACTCGCTCTCGAAAATGTAGCCGAGCGTCAACGCAGTGGTGACGTTCGGATTACTAAAGAGAGCCTCGTGCGCGCAGTTGATGACGCATTTCAAAAAGCGCTCAAAAAGACGAGCTCTACGCAGGAGATTCCTTTTGACAGGCTTGAATCCGTGAGCAAGCAATTACGTCATCGTATTTCTGCCATTGCGTTAAAATCTCAATCTATCCCACCCGCATTAAAGACCAGTGTTGTCAGTTCCGAAGTCAAAGAAAGCGCGACTCCGCTCAATACTATTCGCTTGAACATCACGATCCGTGAAGAGGGGCTGGAGTGGGCGACCAGCATTGAAAATGGACAAACCAAAAGCAAGCTTATGCCGGAGTGATTATGGAGTCAGTACTAAAAGAAACCATCATCGCAAGGCTAATGTTGCTACCGCAGCTCAGTGATAAATATCTCGCGCAAGATCCGAGTTATGTTTTAGATGTGGCACTTTGGTTAAAACAAACCGAGCAAAAGCTTGAGCCACTGCGTTGTCCGCTTGTTGCAACACTCGCGTCACTGCGTGGATTACTAGAAGCATGCGACGATGGTTACCAAGACGATAGGGTCATCAATTCAAGTAGAAGTAAGCGTAAAGGCAAGCGAGCATTGGCGGCATCGTTGTTAACGCGCGCCGATACGATTCTCAACGCGGAGTTGCAACGTATAGACAACAACTTTTCAGAAGTGAATGAGAAAATAGCTCAGCTTATTGCATTGGTATTTGCGAATCAGCCTTTGCCCATAGTGCAAAATATTACCTCTGCTTACCTTGATTCAATCTGGAAAACACTGGGAGAGCATCAAGAAACGAAATCCATGTACTTATACCTGCAAGCGCGTATAAGCGCTACCGACAGACGTTACCTACTAAGTCATCTGCTAATCAACATGATCCCCGAAACCGATTAGTACTTTAAAGCTAAGAGTGTGTCCAAATCATTTCCACTCAAACGAGTATTACTCTTCTTTACATTGAAACGAATTTATCCACGCCCTGACGTATATGTTCAGCAAACACTTTGGCAAGCTGAGACATGGGTTTGTGGGCTGGCGTAATTATGGCGTGATCAAATATCACCGAGGGTGCAAATGGCCTAAATACAATATTGCCATGTCCGGATTTGTAAAGTTTGTAACTGGCTGCACTAATTGGGTCACAAATACAGGCACACAGTTTCTGCTCAACAAATTCCAGCCCTGAGATGTAGTTTTGCAGCTCAAACCTTGGACGGTATGTAGCTCCATGTTCCTCGAACAGCATGCGGACATGTTCGCTCACCGAGTGACGACCAAAGAGCGCGGCTAGAGGGAAGTTATCCAGATCGGTTGGGATAATCGTTTCTTTTTGAGCAAGAGGGTGGTCTTTATGGATAGCGCAGACTCCTTCCAGATGAATTGGATCGACATGAAAGGAGTCGCGATCTTTCGGCAGTTCTGAATAGCCAATATCGTACTGCTGGGATGCTACCCAGTCCTGTACCATTGTCGAGCTGCGCATCATCATCGACACTTCCACCTCCGGCCTGTCTTTTACAAATTCTGCAATCAAATGAGGCATAAAAAAGAGCGCGGCCGCGGGCATGCATGCAATACGCAGTTTACCCCTAGTGAGGTTCTTCACTTCCGCCATTAACTGCGTCGATCGCGATAGCCGCTCAAGTATCGCATCTGTCTCTTCCAGTAAAAAATATGCCTCTGGGTTTGGTATCAATCTCCCCTTGTGTCGCTCAAACAGAGCAAACCCTAGTTCTTTCTCAAGACTCACCAGCATGGCACTGATCGCGGGCTGTGTTCGGCAAAGCGTTTTTGCCGCCACAGTAACTGATCCTGAGCGCATTACAGTACGGAATGTTTCTAGTTGTTTGATCGAAATATTGCTCATATTTCCCTATAAGAAAAAGTTATGACTTTAGAGAAATTTTAAATTTGTTTTTATTGAATGTCACCAGTAAATTAACGATAAGTTTACAAATACAACAAAAGGGAAATGTGCTGTGGAGCAAAAATTTAGATATCTGCTGACTTGCCTAATTGGATCTGTTGCCTTGATGCAATTCATACAGGTGGTCACGCGATATGTCTTTGAGGTTCCTATTATGGGGCTAGAGGAGTCTATGGTAATCCCCACTGTTTGGCTCTATATGCTTGGTGCGGTGAATGCTTCTAGGGAAGATACGCAAATCCGTGCAAATGTATTGGAAATATTCATAAAGACGGAGCGTGGGCACACCATCCTTGCTCTGATTAGTGAAGTGATCAGTTTTGTCATTTCAGCTTGGTTAACTTACTGGGCATGGGATTACGCAAAGTACGCATGGCGTGTCTGGAAAGAGAGTCCAACGCTTTATATTCCAACTTTCTATCATGAGGTTTCCGTATTCATCGGACTGATTCTCATCACTCTCTTTATTGCAATACATATCGTTAAGTTGGTTCGTCAACTTAAACAGTCTCCATCCTACACAGTGAGTAAGGTTTAAATTATGGTTGAAGTAGCTCTGTTAGCAGTGTCCGTTTTAGTCGTATTGCTAACGTTTGGCGTGCCATTGCCGTTCTGTTTTGGCGGAGCATTAATGGTGATGAGCTTTGTCGGTGATATGTCGATGAAGGGAAATATGATGTGGGGGGCAGGACAATTAATGAATCCAGTTTTGCTTGCGATTCCACTGTTTGTTCTCGCTGGCACTATCATGAGCAGAAGCGGAATTGCCGCCAGTTTACTCGGGTTTGTGAATGTGTTTGTTGGTCATATTAGAGGCGGCTTGGGCATTGTGGCTTCCGTAAGTTGCGCGATCATCGGTGCAATCTCGGGCAGTGGTTTGACCGGTGTAGCTGCAATTGGGCCTTTGCTGATTCCTGAAATGGAGAAGCGTGGCTACCCGAGAGCATACGCAACGGCACTTATTGCAAACTCATCTATTTTGGGGCTATTGATTCCACCTAGTGTGACAATGATTGTTTATGGTTGGGTGACGGATACATCTATCCTGGCGTGTTTCCTAGCAACGTTAGGCCCTGGCTTATTGGTTACCTTTAACTTTGCTGTTATTAACCTTTTTATGGCGCGTAAGTTCCCGTTGGTTCTGGACGATAAACCAACCGTGTCAGAGATCATTAAGCAGGCCTCAAGCAAAACCTTTAATGCGATTCCAGCGTTGTTGATGCCGGTGATTATATTAGGTGGTATTTACGGTGGCATTATGACCCCGACCGAGGCGGCAGCCGTAGCGGTTATCTATGCCGTACCCGTTGGTTTCATGATTTACAAAGGGTTGAGCTGGAAAACGCTTCTTGAATCAGGAAAAGAGTCGGCGACGGCAGTAGGCTCAATCATGTTTATGATTCTATTCAGCCTGATTTTGAGCCAGATGTTTGTGGTTGAAGATGTCCCTCAGCAACTTGTTGAAGCTATCTTCGGCATCACTGACAACAAAGCGTTACTCCTTATTTTCATCAATATATTGCTCTTTTTAGTTGGCATGGTGGTTAACGACTTAACCGCGATTATCCTCATCGCGCCACTGCTACTGCCGCTAATGACTGCTATTGGCATCAGTCCGATTCAATTTGCGGCCATTATGGGCGTGAATACCGCGATGGGTGGTGTAACACCGCCGTACGCATCGATTCTTTACCTAGGCGCTCGTATCGGTAACGTTAAGTTTTCCGAGGTTGTTGGCCCTGCAATGTTATTGATTTTGCTAGGTTACCTGCCAGTCGTGATCCTAACTTCATTCTGGTCAGATTTATCTCTGTACCTACCTACTGTGTTTGGTTATTAAAAGGAAATTACCATGACAAAAACAAGTAAGTTTGCACCATCAAAAGCACTTAAAAAATGCACTGTGATTGCGTCGTTAATCGCTGCGTCACTCGCCGCTGTACCAGCGCAGGCAACAACGCTAAAAATCAGTCACGTTCGTCCACAAGGTACCGTTGTCGATTACGATATCAAGCAGTTAAGCAGTGATTTGCAAGCCGCAACAGATGGTGATGTAAAACTTAGAATATACGCAGCAAACGCATTGGGTGATTACACACTAGTTCAGGAGCGCATCTCTGTAGGTGCGATCGATATGGCATTGCAGCCTGCTTCAACGTCTACAGACAGAAGAATGCAGATTGGTCTGTTACCGTTTCTGGCAAATGACTGGAAAGAAGCGAAGAATATCTATGGTGATGGTGCTCCAGTTCGTGAAGCGATGGAAGAGCTGTTTAAAAAGCAAGACATTACACTGCTTGCCGCTTACCCAGTTTATTTCGGTGGTATTTCGCTAAACCGAGCTGCGGTAGAAGCGGGGAACCCGGATTCGGCGAAAGGTATCAAACTGCGTGTTCCACCAATTAAGAGCTTCCAGCTTTTGGCCGATAACGTGGGTTACATTGGCTCACCACTTCCATTTTCTGAAGCGTTCACCGCAGTACAAACAGGGGTAGTAGACGGTGTGATCGGTTCTGGTGCTGAAGGATATTACGCGTCATTCCGCGATGTGACGAAAACCTACATTCCTTTGAATACACACTTTGAAATCTGGTACTTGATGATTAACTCAGAGCGCTTAGACGATCTAGATGACAATGAGCAGCAAGCACTTAAGACGGCAGCAGCACAGTTTGAATCTCGTCGTTGGGATGCCGCTCAAATCGACCAAAAAGCCAATGAGCAAAAACTGGTTGAAGCAGGCGCAACCATTATTGAAATGACGCCGGAGCAATTGAGCAAGACTGCGGAAAAAGTCCGAGCGACAGTTTGGCCTCAAATCATTAGCGATATTGGTTCTGACTGGAGTCAACCAATCCTGGACAAAGCGCTGAACTAAGCGAAACCCAAATTCAAGGGGGCGAGCCAGCCCCCAAACTATCAGTCTGAAGAGAATGTTATGAAACCGGAATACATTGTTGTCGGTGGCGGTGTCGTGGGCTGCGCAGTGGCTTACGGGTTACTAAAAGCTGGTCATAGAGTTACAGTCTTGGACGGTGGAGACTGCGCACATCGGGCATCTCGTGGAAACTTTGGCTTGGTGTGGCTCTCCAGTAAAGGGTTAGATGCACCGCACTATGCAGCGTGGACCCGCCGTTCTATTAACTTGTGGAGAGGGTTGGCAGATGAGCTGGAAAAAGCGACAGGCGAAGACCTCAACCTAAAACAGCAGGGCGGATACGATTTTCATTTCTGTGAGAAAGAGATGAAAGCCAAAGCGAACCAATATGAGGCTTTAAGAAAAGCGTTAGGTACTGACCACCCTTATGAAGTTTGGGACAGAGAGCAACTACTTAAAGAAGATCCATATATCGGCCCGGATGTGATTGGGGCGATCTTTGGCCCAGAAGATGGCCACGTTAATCCGTTAAAGCTACTCAAGGCATACACTAAAGCGATTCAGGATCTCGGTGCGAACTTGATCACTGGTGTTAACGTAACTGATGTTAACAAAGACAGCAGCGGAAAATTTCAGGTCACACTTGAAGATAGTACTCAGTATCAAGGCGATAAAGTCATCCTTTCTGCAGGATTGGGCGCAGCGACACTTGGTCCGAAACTCGGATTTGTTGCACCTATATCACCCCAGAAAGGGCAGGTGCTGATCACTGAAAAACTTCCTCCAATCTTGAAAAGACCTTCAGGAATTATTCGTCAGGTCGACGAGGGAGGCATTCAAATCGGCGACTCTAAAGAGAACGAGGGATTTGATGACAGTGACACACTTGATATGACTGCTGCCATTGCAGAACGTGCAATTGCGGTGTACCCGTTCTTGGCGCAAACCAAATTGGTTCGTAGCTGGGGAGCCATCCGGATTATCTCGCCTGATGGTTTGCCCATTTACCAGCAATCTAAATCCAACTCAGGAGCCTACCTGATTAGTTGCCACAGTGGCATTACGTTAGCAGCGGTTCATTCTTATTTACTACCACATTGGCTCGAGCAAACGGCTGATGCACCAAATTTGGAGTTATTCAGTGAAGACAGATTCTAAGTTTCAACGAATACTGAGCTCGGATATACATCCTAAGACGATTCGGTTTTTCTGGGAAGGCAAAGAATACTCTGCCTGTGAAGGTGACACGATAGCTGTGGCACTTTTAGCTGCGGATGTGAACCACACTCGCGAGACTCCTCAATCATGCTCACCACGCGCACCGTTCTGCATGATGGGCAGCTGTTTTGAATGTCGTGTAGTCGTTAACGGTGAGCAGAATATTCAAGCCTGCATGAATTTGATTGAAGACGGCATGATGATTAGCCGCCAAAGAACTTGACAGGAGAAATCATGCAAGTCGAAATGAAAAATGTGGTAGATGTGTGCGTGATTGGTGCGGGTCCGGCGGGTATGAAAGCCGCTGTGCGCTGTGCTGAGGCAGGTGCCAGCGTCACCGTTATTGATGAACAGCCACGTCCAGGCGGTCAAATCTATCGAGCGGTACAAGAAAATGGCCATCCTAACGGTGATGTTTTTGGTCCTGATTACCTTCGTGGAGCAGCGCTCGTCAAAGCCTTTAACCAAGCTCCCATCAAACATATAGCACAGGCAACATTGTGGCGTATTGATGACGACAATACGGTGTATTGGAGTCAACACGGAAAAGCACAAAAGACTGTGGCTAAGCAGATCATTATTGCGACTGGTGCAATTGAACGCTCTTTTCCGTTTCATGGCTGGACATTGCCTGGAGTGATGACAGCTGGTGCGTGTCAGATCATGATGAAAACATCAGGTTTGGTACCTAATCAGGCAGTTATGGTAGGAACCGGACCGCTGCTTTATCTCTTAGCTGCGCAAATGATTGATGCTGGTGCGCCACCAAAGGCGATTGTCGATACACAAACATCGGACAGCTATGTGAAAGCCATCAGTTATGCCTCAAATGCTTGGAAAGGGCGCAAGTACCTGCTTAAAGGACTTGGTCTGCTCGCCAAGTTACGTAAAGCAGGTATAAAGCGTTACACGGGTGTAACTGACATTGAGGCTGAGGGTTCCAGCAGTGTGAAACGCCTCAATTTTCAATGTGGTGGAAAATCAATCTCGCTAGAGACGGAAACGGTATTGGCGCATATTGGTGTGATTCCTAACGTGCAATTAACCAGAGCAATGGGGTTAGATCATTACTGGGACAAGTTGCAAGTCTGTTGGAAGCCTGCGCTGGATGATAACAATATGAGCTCTCGTCAGGGTGTTTACATTGCTGGAGACAGCGGTGGTATTGGCGGTGCGCTGGTGGCTGAACTTCAAGGAGAACTGGTTGCAGTGAGGGTGCTCAACTCACTATCTACTGGGGATAGTCAACATTATACCAGTGAGTTGGAAACACTTAAAAAGTCAATCCAACATGAACTGGCTGTGCGCCCGTTTTTAGACACATTATATACGCCGCCTAAACAAGCTCTGGTGCCATCTGATAAAACCATTGTTTGCCGCTGTGAAGAGGTCACGGCTGGACAAATTCGACAGCATGCTGCCGATGGCGCAAATGGAATCAATCAAATTAAAACCTTTACCCGTTGTGGAATGGGACCATGCCAAGGCAGATATTGTGGCTCAACAGTAGCACATATCATTAGTGACAAAGTCGGACTATCGATGGAACAAGTAGGATACTACCGTCTTCGCAACCCAATAAAACCGTTAAAACTGGGTGAGCTCGCGAGCTTAACGCCAGCAAAAAAATCATTTTTGAAAAAATATAAGAGTGAAGGAGTGAACAATGAGCGACATCCAAAGACAGTACACTAACCAGCGAATGAGCAAAGTAGTGATTCACAATGAAACTGTTTACCTATGTGGTCAAGTTGGCGTCCGTGGCACAAGCGTTGCGGAACAGACTGAAGAAGCGCTGAAAAGAGTAGAAAGTCTGCTTATCGAAGCGGGTAGTGACCGTAAGCACGTACTGCAGACCATTGTATGGTTAGCAGATATGAAAGACTTTGATGAAATGAATGGGGTATGGGATCAGTGGTTTGAAGAGGGCTATGCGCCTGCCCGTGCATGTGGCGAAGCAAAACTTGCCAGTCCAGAGCTCAAAGTAGAGCTTATTGTTACAGCCGCACTTAAAAATTAGTGGTTTTAAAAATCGCAAAAGCCCCGAATAGGGGCTTTTTCAGGATTTGAAATCACTGTTCGCAGAATTTCCCTACTTGTGGTGATTGTGTAATAGAGTAGTCACCATCCAAGTTGCGATAAACAATCGTGTTCCAAACCATTCCGTCATCCATTTCAAACTCAATCGCGTAATTCACGCCGCTGACGATTTGTGCATGAACATTGAGAATTTGTGTGAACGATGAAGGTGTATCCATTTCTGTCAGAACAAAAGCCATCGCCTTTTGAACGTCGGGTGTTGACTTAAACATTTTCCACCCACCTGGCATATTTCCCTGACTATTGCATATGTCTGCCGAGGCTGTTATTTCTGTCGTGTCTTCAGGAGTGTCTTGTTGACAACCAACAAGCAATACCAAAAGTGCACAAGCTGACATTGTCTTAAACTTCATAACAATAACCTCAATTTATATCGGGGCGTATTATAAAAGTCGCCAAAGAAGAGAAATGTCTATGTTGTGCAAACTTTCGATAGGTTGAATGTTAATTTTTGAAATAAATGACTGATTTTGTAGGAATGTTTGTAGGACCCCTACTTTTTATAACAAAAATACATCGGTACGAAGATGTTAGGCGATTATGCATAAGCTAATAGGAACTTGTGATCCGTATTGGATCTTATAAAGTAAAATCAGTCACTAAATAATATTGAGAACCTGTAATGAAATCACTAAAGTCGCTGTTATTGCTGTCTGTTACCGTTTTACTTGGTTGTACCGCCAAGCCGGAGGGGGTTGAGCCTGTCCAGAACTTTGAGCTGACATCTTATTTAGGAATATGGTATGAAGTCGCAAGGCTGGATCACTCGTTCGAACGCGGGTTGTCCAATGTGACAGCAGAATATGAATTACGCGAAGACGGTGGTGTGACGGTTATAAACCGTGGCTATTCAAAAGAAGAACAACGTTGGAAGCAAGCGGAAGGTAAAGCGTATTTTGTCGATGAGCCATCGACTGGCCATTTAAAAGTCTCTTTCTTTGGCCCGTTTTATTCGTCATATATCATCTTTGAGCTTGATGACGACTATAACTATGCCTTTATTTCTGGCTTCAACCGTGACTACCTTTGGTTGCTGTCACGTAAGCCGAAAGTGGATTTAGTAACCCTTGAAAGATTCAAACAGGTGGCCCGAGAAAAAGGCTTTGATGTTGACGAGCTAATTCTTGTTGAGCAGACACAATAGTTAAGAGAGTAGATAAAAATATCCCCCTATAAAGGGGGATATTATAGGGCTGTTTAACGCTATTTAATCAGGCGCACCAGTAACGACCCCGCAGCTCGGATAGATTCGACATTGTGGCTAATTATCGTTCCTGAAGTCGGAGCGGTGTAGCGCTGCAATTCGTCACCAAATCCATCATATTGGATTGCAATTAGTTGCCCTTGCTCCACAGTTTCTAAGATACTGACTTGTGGCAGAACAAAACCGCCAAGTTCCGCTCTTACGTTCACTATTTCAGTACCCTCTATGCAGGACTCAATTGTTTCTGGAGCTCCAGACAGAACGCCGTGTTGTTTAAGGATGTTTAAGATTCCGTTAACTGTACGATTGATCAGGGGTTGGTCGGTATAGCGACCCGTACCGACTTCAACGGTGATTGCAGGTACACCCACGTTGTTCCATGCCGTTTCTAATACGCCACTTTCACCTTGATCATCCAAAATGACATCAGGGTTAATATGGCGTGCCATTTTTAACGAGTCTTCAATACGAAAATCTGCGAAGACATAAAGAGGGTAGGCTGCACCGCTGGTTTGAGTGTGTAAATCAATCGCTAATTCTGCGTTTGGCTTTAGTAGGCTGTTCCACAGCGTATGCAGGTAGCGATTGGCTTCGTTACCAAACTCGTTGCCTGGAAAGAAACGGTTTAGGTTCGCGCGAGCGGCGTCTGGGTCAGGGGAACAAAAGTCGCGACTTTTATTCAACATACCGCTCAGATTGATTCCGGGTACGATGGTTACTGTGCCGGCAAGATCATTTCCAACCAGTTCTCTAGCCGTTTTTTGTGCTGCTAAAACACCATTGTATTCGTCGCCGTGAACACCTGCGGTAATCATCACTTTTTTGCCTGGTTTTTGACCTTTAAACACGAGTACAGGTAGATGCTGCCATTGCGAAAGCGCATTGGTTGCAATACGAAACCAGAACTTATGTTCACCGGATGGGAGATCTTCGACATCTAAAGTATGTATTACTTTATGCCTTTGAATTACGTCGTCGGAAAATTGTGTTGCCATTAAACTTACTACTCCAAAACATCAGTGTTGATGCTTACTCACTAATTAGGCTTTTATTATATGAAAGAGATAACCGTAAGGGTAAAGAGTAGTAGGGGAAAGTGCCAGTAGAATTTTGCAGGCTAACTTTCTGTACCTGTATTTTTAGAGTATCTAAATATCAATGAGTTAGCTGTTCAGAGTAAAATGCAGCAACATCACGTAGATCGTCATCATTTAGCATTTTTAATTGCCCCCCCATCATTTCTGCTAAGGGGCCTTGGCGGTCGCTGTTTTGATAGGCCTTCATCGCGTTAAATAGATATTGAGCGTCCTGACCTGCAAGATTAGGGTAGGCTTCATTTTCACTGATGCCTGTCGCACCGTGACAATAGACACAACTGGGTGACTTGATCTTTCCTTTGGCTGAGTCACCAAAAGGGTTTGCCATAGTGACGGAAGAAAAGACAACAGGAATAAATAACAGGTACTTGAACATAAGCGAGCTCTTTTTGGCACGAATAATCGCTATATAGTAAAGCTTCCCCTATGGGGAAGCTCAATGATCGAAATCAACTTCATAGAAGAGACTTTAGGGTAGATAAAAATCTAGCTACATCCTGTTCTGAAATGTCTTTGTGCGTCACAAAGCGGATAGGATTTCCTGGCGTAACAATGATGTTTTGCTGTTCCAGTTTCTCAGCAATGTTAGCGATATCCACTTGAGGCTCTAACTTAACAAACACAATATTGGTTTGAACTAAGTCGGGGTTGACAGAGAACCCAGGTAGTTCTGCCAATCCTTGTGCTAGTGTTTTTGCGTTAATATGATCTTGTTGTAACTGCTTCACTTGCTCGGTAATCGCAAGTTTACCGGCTGCCGCTAAGATACCCGCTTGGCGCATACCACCACCAACCATCTTCCTTAGGCGTCTCGCTTTCGCAATGTACTCTTTGCTTCCCAGTAGTAGTGAACCAACAGGTGCGGCGAGCCCTTTTGAAAGGCAAATGGTCATTGAATCAAAATACTGGCTGATTTCTTTAACTGGCACATCCAGTGCTACCGCCGCGTTAAACACTCGCGCGCCGTCAAGGTGTAACTTGAGATTGTGTTTATTCACAAACTCACGAGCTTCGGCAAGGTAAGAAAGCGGTAGAACTTTGCCATTAATGGTGTTCTCAAGGCTCAGTAGACGTGTTCGAGCGAAATGCATATCGTCTGGTTTGATAGCCGCCGCGAGTTTATCAAAAGGTAAAGTGCCGTCTGGATTATTCTCGATAGGTTGAGGTTGAATGGAGCCCAGTACCGCAGCGCCACCCGCTTCATATTTGTAGTTGTGGGCTTGTTGGCCGCATAGGTATTCGTCTCCGCGATCACAGTGCGCCATCAAACCTAACAAGTTTGCTTGAGTGCCGGATGTGGTAAACAGAGCCGCCTCAAAGCCTGCCAATTCTGCAGCGTATCGCTCCAACTCATTAACGGTTGGATCATCACCGTATACATCGTCACCAACAGGCGCTGTAAACATGGCTTCGCGCATGGCTTTAGTAGGTTGAGTTACTGTATCTGATCGAAAGTCCATGAATGTCTCCTCATCATTCCTAGATATGTCCGCAAAGACGAGCTTTGCTTAAGCAAGCGATAGTTTTAGCATCGGTAATCGTGCCATCGATAATTTTTTCTTCTAGCAGTTTTGGTGACAGCGTCACCACTTCAATGACTTCATCTTCATCGCACTGGTATCGGCGAGTCTCAGTTAGCCCTTGTGCGATAAACAAGTATTGGATTTCATCACAGAAGCCCGCTAACGGCGTGACCTGACCGAGTGAAATAAATCTGTCTGCGCTAAAACCAGTTTCTTCTTCAAGCTCTCTTTGCGCGCATGACAGTGGGTCTTCAAAACCTTCACGCGTTCCGGCCGGAAGTTCAAGCAACCACTTGTTGAGCGAAGGACGAAATTGGTTAACAAGTACAATTTCATTGTTCTCTGTAATAGGCAAGATGACTGCAGCACCGGGGTGATGAATGGTGGTGTGCGTAATTACCTGACCCGTTGGTAGTTCAACGTCTTCTTCTACCAGTGCGATTTGCTTCCATTTATGAATGGTTTTAGACATGAAGTGATAATCCAAACTATTAAGGCTGGCATGAACATTAACGACAATCATCGTTAAACAAAAGAAAAAGTGTGTTTATACCCGAATAACTTGGGAAGCACAGCATACTCCTCTGTGTCATTTCTCTCTAACTTGTGCCAGTGACAACGCTCTGACATTTGCATCTTGAAGTCATTCCGGTGTTACAAAGGTATTTCACACATATAGTGATGTGCGTCTCATAAATGAAAACTATGATTGCTGAGCGATGTAGCAAGCAAGCATCTGTTATAAGGGGGATTAGATTAAATTACACTTGTAACAAAGTGATAACAAATGTATAAAAATGAATATACATCATCAGTTCAGCAACTGGAGCTATCATGATACAACCCTCTTTTGCATCAAATGCCGATAAAGCACTCCTTTCCGAGCGTATCAATAAGTTGGCGAAAGCGTTGACTGATGGGGTTTACGAACGTGAACATACCATTAAACTTTGCCTTCTGGCAGCCCTCGCTGGTGAAAGTGTTTTTCTTCTCGGACCTCCAGGTATAGCGAAAAGCTTGATTGCAAAGCGCTTGATTCAGGCGTTTGATAACAGCAGCTATTTTGAATATTTGATGACCCGATTCTCGACACCCGAAGAGGTGTTTGGCCCTCTGAGCATTCAAGAGCTGAAAGACAATGGTCGTTATGTCCGTTTGACCAAAGGCTACCTGCCGACTGCACAAGTCGTTTTCTTAGATGAGATCTGGAAAGCGGGCCCTGCAATTCTGAATACCTTGCTTACAGTAGTGAACGAGAAAACATTTAAAAATGGCAGTGATATAGAGCGCGTACCAATGCGTTTGTTGGTGTCGGCTTCGAATGAACTACCAGATGAAGACAGTGGTTTAGACGCATTATATGACCGTATGTTGGTACGCGTGTTTGTGAACCGTATTCAGAATAAACAGAATTTTAAGTCAATGCTAACCGTGGGGACTTCTCAGGAAGCAAAAATACCAGAAGGTCTGGCGATTACTGACGAAGAGTACCATCAGTGGCAGCAACAGTTTGATAAATTGTCTCTGACAGACAATGCCTTCGAAAAGCTGTTCCAACTCAAGACTATGTTAGAAAGCAAGATTGAAGCCGAGTTTGGTGATATCGCGAATACTGACATGTACGTTTCTGACCGCCGCTGGAAAAAGGCGGTGAAGTTGCTAAAAGCAAGCGCGTTCTTTAATGGTCGCGATGAGATAAACCCGCTCGATCTTTTGCTTCTACAAGATTGTCTGTGGAACAGTCCTGAATCACGAGATGTTGTTCGTGACGTCGTCCAAGAGTTTGCGCTCAAACACGCTTTCGATCAACAAGACGTGGAACAAGAAATCGAATACTGCCGAGAGTCACTTATCGACGTCCAACACGAGCTTGAAGATACCTACCGCATGACTCTGACATCAGAAGCAGCAACGGGTATTTTGCGTAAAGAAACCATGGGCTTCGATACTTCTAAAGCGAAGAGCTACAAAGTTGGTGCAGCGGTGAACTTAGTGAAACTGGTGATTCTGCAGAGCAACATGTCAGTTTCTGAGTCAGAAAAAGGCGACAGCCGCTGGGTGTATGTTCCGAAAGACGAATTAGACCGAGTGATTAAAGAAGGACATGGTGACGTGTACGGTTATGTTAACCAAAACACCAATATGTGCCGTTTGCGTTTTGATGTCGATGCAGAAAATAACTTGGTTATTCGTGATATTGCTAACCGAGGCATTCTTGTCGGCTTAGTGACGCAAGAAGGCTTAGACATGGAACGCTACCAAGTTTGGCTTGATCAAAGCGAAAAAGCGGTAAGCCAGTTAAGTGAAGCTGAACATCACATGCGCAAAGTAAAAGCCAATTTTCACGATGCACTTCCGCACAGCTTTGTGGATCCGGAGTTGCCGCGTTTAATGGAGTCGAGTCTGCAACAGGTGAGCCAACGACTTGAGTCTATCCAAGGAGAAAGCGAGAAAATTGTTCAGCGCTTTAAGAACTTACAACAGTTTTTCTCGTAAGGAGGCTTCATGTTAGGTGCAGATGGATTCAACTTGGCATTGATGATAGCTGACTCGGGTATCATCGATAGTGCAGTAAACGACCTAATGGCGCGCTCTCAAGTTATGATGATGGCAGAAAACCGAGGGGTAAAATCCTCGGTTAAAGGCCATCTGTTAAAATGGCGAGGTAATGTTAAGAAGCGTATTACTAAGGTGTGTGAAACGGAACGATTTCAGCAAGAACTTGCTTTGTATCAGGAAGTCATTCACTGGAGTGAAGATGAGTTTTTTGATCGCATTGAAGATGTAATTAAAAAGCTCGAATGGCACTCTGCATTTTATATGCAAGCTCGCCGAATGATGGAGAAGAACAAAGGGGTCAACAACCCGATGTTCCCGCATTACTTTTGCGACCAATGGTACCAAAGTCTCGCGGATGCCATTAAACAGGCTCAGGTGAGTGAACTGGAAGCGAATAAAGAAAAAGTGCTCAATGATCTTTATCAGCGTATGGAAACCATGCGTAATATGGATAAAGTGACGGAGTCTGGTGATGCCGAAAGTGTTGGCCGTCTATGGGATATGGCGTCTGCCAAGTTGAGTAAGACAGACCTTACGGTAATGAAACGTCATGCTGAGTTTCTGAAAAAGCATAAAGGATTGCAGGAGATCGCTGAGCAACTTGGCCGTATGGCGGGGCAGGTGAATGACCCAGATCTTAATCGAGCGCCTGCTGAAGAGCTGCAAATGGTTGAGGAAAAGAGTGACGAAGCGACCGATGATATTGTTGGTATTCACGAAAGTGACGACTTAAATAAACTCCTCCCTAATGAAACCATGTTTTTGGCCTATCCAGAGCTTGAAGTGGTGTTCTATAAGCATCTGGTCGACAAGCGTTTAATGAACTATCGAACTCAGGGCAAATCCCGCACGCTACGAAAAGTAAAAGCACACCGCCCTGATAACAAAGCGGTTGATATCGAAAAAGGTCCGTTTATTGTCTGTGTGGATGCTTCCGGATCCATGAGTGGATTTCCGGAGCAATGTGCAAAGGCAATGGCGTACGCGCTAATGCAAATCGCATTGGCGGAACAGCGTGACTGTTACGTCATTATATTCTCTACCGAGCACATTACCTACGAGCTTACTAAGCAAGATGGCTTGCGCGAAGCGGCCGATTTCCTAACGTATAGTTTCCATGGTGGCACCGACTTAGAACCAACGTTGATTAAATCAATCGATCTGATGAGTGGCGATAAATACAAAAATGCCGATATGGTCGTGATTTCAGATTTCATTGCACCAAAGCAGCAAGATGAGTTGCTTGCGAAAGTGAATGCGCTTAAAGCGAAGAAAAACCGTTTTCATGCGATTAGTTTGTCCAAATATGGTAATCCGGCGTTAATGTCGATGTTTGATCATGTTTGGTCTTATCACCCTAACGTTGTTGGTCGTCTGCTTAAAAGAGTCAGTCACCGTTAGTTTTGATCGAATCTTCACCTAACTGACTTAAAACAAAGCAAACAAACGGAAAATGATAGATTTGTGTTTGACTATCTTTTCTGAATCCGTAAAGTAGCACCTAACGCAGCGGGGGAGACCTCTTAACGCGTTAATGTGATGGCGCCTTGGCAGAGTGGCTATGCAGCGGATTGCAAATCCGTGGACCTCGGTTCGACTCCGGGAGGCGCCTCCATAACAAATTATTCAGATATGGCATATAGCGATATCTCGATGCTCAAAGCATCAACATCAAGCCAGCGAAAGCTGGTTTTTTTGTATCTGCCGTTTAGGTGAATGGTATTTGTGTGACTCTACTTTTGGTACCTTAAACGTAATCCACCTACAATAAGCTCTTCTAAAGGATTTAATGAAGCAGCATGAGAAATACCGACGATTACATCATCTTTTATCATTTGGTCGAACAAGGCTCGTTCAGTGGTGCGGCCAAGCAAATGGAACTGACCAAGTCTGTGGTCAGTAAACGCATTGCTAAGCTCGAGCAAGATCTCGGTGTTCAATTGCTTTATCGCACAACACGCACAATAACCCTGAGTGAAGCGGGTCAGTATTTTTTTGAGCATGCAAAAGCGGTATATCAGGCCGTCGCGACTGCGGAAGAGTCAATTGTTGGGCTAGGTAAGGATTTATCCGGCAACATAAAAATTACGGTTCCTACCATTTCTGGTGAGTTGATTCTTCCAGGCGTGATTGCTGAATTTAATAACAAATATCCCGATATCAAGATCGATATGGAACTCGATAATCGTTTCGTCGATATTGTCAATGAGCGCTTTGATCTGGCGATAAGAACGGGCGTGTTGCCAGACTCTAGTCTGATAGCCAGAAAGCTTGTCGATGCGAATTGGATAGTGTGCGCCTCACCACAATACCTTGCCAGACACGGTATCCCCAAGCAGCCAACTGAGTTAGAAAAACACAACTGTCTGGTTTATTCCTACCAAGAAACCGGCGCACGGGAATGGGCTTTCAAAGAGGGTGAAGACGTTTATCAAGTGACGGTAGATGGCAATCTGTGTATTAATAACTCGTCGGTTCTGAGAAATGTCGCTCTTTTAGGGCAAGGCTTAATCTACGTTCCCCGCGTTTTGGTTTATGAAGATTTGAAACAAGGCCGATTAATCCAACTGTTCAAAGAGGAAACGGCAAAGTGTCTCGGTATTTACGCCGTATATCCTTATACAAGGCAGCAGCCAGAAAAGGTTAAAATCTTTATTGACCACTTATACGCCAGCTTTCAAAGCCAGAGCCATCGCTTCTAATTTCTCTATTTTGGAACATAAACGCAACATTCCCTGCGAGTTAAATGGTGTGTTTATGTTCCATTTACATAATCTAAATTTCTTTCCTATTTAGCAAGTTACGTGTCGAAGCCAAGTTATTCACGAATCTAATAACTTGATACTGCGCACACATGTTAACGATTGGTTTTGTTATTGTTTCTTTTGGGAAACAATCTGTTTCTTTCGTTAAATTTTACATGAGTAATGCTTAACCTATTGAAAATTATCGACTTAGTCGCAATTGTTTGTCATCAGGCTTTGACAGTTCAGATTACATCGATAGACGCAGGAAAATGGACTGCTTATAGTGAGCCAAACTCAATCAACCCAGCTTGAGCGAGTGAAGCAAAATAACTAGAGATACGGATATGAAACAAAAGCAGCTGATAGAAGAATTTAAAACGATCGTCGGTGAAGAAAACGTCCTGACCGATCAAGTTAAAACAAAGTATTACCGTTCCGGTTTTCGCTCTGGTAGCGGTACAGCGCTTGCCGTCGTGTTTCCTAACACATTATTAGAACAGTGGAACATCATCAAACAGTGTGTCGAGGCTAACTGCATCATCATCATGCAAGCGGCGAAGACAGGTCTTACTGAAGGCTCTGCTCCAAGTGGCAATGATTACGACCGAGATGTCGTCGTTATCAACATTACAAAAATTAAGAAGATTCACTTGCTCGATGGTGGTAAACAGGCGGTTTGTCTGCCGGGTGCTAGCTTACACTCACTAGAAAAATCGCTTAAAGCCGTTAACCGTGCGCCGCACTCCATTATTGGTTCCTCTTCGTTAGGTGCGACTGTGGTGGGTGGTATTGCCAATAACTCTGGTGGTGCGTTAGTTAAGCGCGGCCCGGCATACACTGAATTAGCCATTTATGCTCAGGTAGATAAGCAGGGTAATCTGAATCTTGTTAACCATCTTGGTATTGAAGGACTGGGTGAAACACCGGAAGAAATCCTGACAAACTTGCAGGAAGGGAACTTCGATCCCGCCAAGATCATTCATGATGACCGTATGGCTTCGGATAAAGAGTACGATGAGCGTGTTCGTGATGTTAGCTCTGATATTCCATCTCGTTTTAACGCCGATGAACGCCGACTATTCGAAGCCAGTGGTTGCGCAGGTAAACTTGGTGTGTTTGCGGTTCGTGTCGACAGTTACCCAGTGCCTGACAAAGAACAGGTCTTTTACCTTGGCACCAATGATCCAGCAAAATTGACGAAGCTAAGAAAAGATATTTTATCGACGTTCGAAAACCTGCCAGAAATGGGCGAATACCTACATCGCGATATCTTCAACATGGCAGAAAAGTACGGCAAGGATGTTTTTCTTTCCATCGACAAATTGGGCACGGACAGATTACCTAAAATGTTCGCTCTAAAAGCGAAAGTAGAAAACTTTTTAGAGCGTGTACCTTTTGTTAGTAAATATCTGCCAGATTCAATTTTGTATTACGCAAGTAAGCTGTTCCCGCAACACTTACCTGAACGCATGCTGGATTATCGTGATAAGTACGAACATCACTTGATACTGAAAATGAGCGATGGCGGTATAGCAGAAGCTCAAAAGTATCTGAAAGAAGTATGGGCTGTTGAAAGCGATTGTGATTTCTTCGAATGCACACCAGACGAAGGTAAAAAGGCGTTCTTACACCGTTTCGCGGCGGCAGGTGCTGCGATTCGTTATGAGACGATTCATCGTAAAGATGTGGAAGATATTGTCGCGTTAGATATTGCGCTGCGTCGTAATGATGAGGAATGGCTGGAAACTTTGCCAGAAGAGGTGAGTAAGAACTTGGTTCAGTCGCTCTACTATGGCCACTTTATGTGTTATGTCTTCCATCAGGATTATGTGTTTAAAAAGGGCACTGATACCAAGCTAATGAAGAAGCTAATGCTAGAACACCTAAATAGCCGTGGTGCGAAATACCCAGCTGAGCACAACGTGGGGCATTTGTATGAAGCGGAAAACTCGTTGCAGACGTTTTATCATCAGTTAGATCCTACCAACACGTTCAACCCAGGTATTGGTAAGATGGATAAATACAAGCGCAACTGTAACTGCTGCGCCTAATCCATTACGCGTTTAAGCGAGCACATATAAAAACTTAAGCCCTTCCACGTGTTATCGTAGAGGGGCTTTTTGTTTGGGACGCTTAGGAAATAAGTATGGTTACGCTAAATAGCCCGTACAGCAGCTGCGGCGATTATGCCAGCCGCGATAGCTGGTAGTGGCTTTTTAACGATGAACATCACTACGGCAGTAGAAAGCAGTGCCATGCGTGCGCCGATGTCACCTTCAACGGCAAGTGGTGCCAATAGCGCAACTAATACTGAGCCTGACATGGCAGTGATAAAGCGTTGCACGCGCTCACTGATAGGAATAAATGACATCACAAATACGCCACCCCAGCGAGTAGCCAGTGTTACAAGTCCCATGGCGAAGATGATAACAAGTGTACCGCCAAAACTCGTTTCTATACTCATGCTTTTTTCTCCTTCCAACATGCCCCAAGTATTCCTCCCGCGATAGCGCCAACCACCACGTGGCTGTTTTCAGGTAGGTACCAGTAAGCCAGTAATGAAGAGCCAGCAGCAACTCCCCAAATGGCAAATATACGCAAGTTTTTAGGTCCAACTACAACCATAGACAGTAAGAAGCAGCCCATCACCATATCCAGACCAAGGCTTACCGGATCTTTGATCGCGCCACCGAAGTAGATGCCCATCCACGTACCGACAATCCAGAAGCCCCATAGCGCTAGACCACCTCCTACCAGCAAGCCCAGTCCGGGTTCTTTTTTAGCAAATGCATTCATTGCCATTGCCCAGTTCGCGTCTGACGCAACCAACATGACACCGTAACGTTTGGTTGGCGGCAACTGGCGCAACCAAGGGTAAAGTGTTGCTCCCATGAGCAGGTGACGTGCGTTGATGGCGAATACGGTGATCAGTACTGGAATCAGTGGGACTTCGGCTCCCCACATTTCCAGCGTCGCAAATTGAGAAGCGCCCGCAAATACGAGTCCACTCATCAGCAATGTGGGGAAAGCGTCTAAGCCAGTTTGTACTGCGGCTACACCGAACGCGAGACCGAATATGACCACGAACATGGAGAGGGGCAATAGTTGTGTAAACCCGCCCCATACATCTAAACGGGTAAACTCGTGAAGCCCTTTAGAAGAAGGATAGAGTTGTTGTTGATTTTCTGTCATAGAGATACCTAGCCAACCGGAATAGGGAGTATTCCAAATAAGGTTGTTGTTATATTTTTGTGAACAGTATCTCTATCATCTATTACGTGTGTTTTCAAATACAACTAAGAAATAATGGCGAACAGATAAATGTTGAAACACTGGAAGGATAGGAGATGAATGATTGTCGATAACAACAACCAACCAGTGCGAAAAGCGATGAAACAGTACAGTACTGTGACTTATTCGGTGTTTCAATGCGGCTTGTTTAAAGCATAATGATGTAAACAACGAGTAATCTAGTGAGCAATTCATGTTCGCATTGAACGCCAATCATACTCTCTGGCTCGCTTTTTAATCATTCAAATCAAAAAGATAAAATTTATTGTTGACCAGATAATTTAATCGGTTAAAGTACGCCTCGTTCTCACGGCAAAGCCCTGAAGAGCCATGCGACACTAGCTCAGTTGGTAGAGCGCAACCTTGCCAAGGTTGAGGTCACGAGTTCGAACCTCGTGTGTCGCTCCAAATTAAAAGGATAACGCAGAAGCGTTATCAAAGATGGTGTTTATCGTACTAAACGGCATCGCAAAGAATTGCGTGCCCTGGTGGTGGAATTGGTAGACACAAGGGATTTAAAATCCCTCGGCGTTCGCGCTGTGCCGGTTCAAGTCCGGCCCGGGGCACCATCTAAT